>NZ_FBQX01000001.1 GCF_001492295.1 Campylobacter coli
ATGAATCCAAATCAAATACTTGAAAATTTAAAAAAAGAACTCAATGAAAACGAATACGAAAATTATATCGCTATCTTAAAATTTAACGAAAAACAAAGCAAAGCAGATTTTCTAGTCTTTAACGCTCCTAATGAGCTTTTAGCCAAATTCATACAAACAAAATATGGTAAAAAAATTTCACATTTTTATGAAGTGCAAAGTGGAAATAAAGCCACCGTTTTAATACAAGCACAAAGCCAAAAGCATAGTGGCAAAAGCACTAAAATCGATATCGCTCATATCAAAGCACAAAGCACGATTTTAAATCCTTCTTTTACTTTTGAAAGTTTTGTAGTGGGGGATTCTAACAAATACGCTTATGGAGCTTGTAAAGCTATCTCACAAAAAGACAAACTTGGAAAACTTTACAATCCTATCTTTATCTATGGGCCTACAGGACTTGGCAAAACACACTTGCTTCAAGCTGTGGGAAATGCAAGTTTGGAAATGGGAAAAAAAGTGATTTATGCTACGAGTGAAAATTTTATCAATGATTTTACTTCAAATTTAAAAAATGGCTCTTTAGATAAATTTCACGAAAAATATAGAAATTGTGATGTTTTACTCATAGACGATGTGCAATTTTTAGGAAAAACAGACAAAATTCAAGAAGAATTTTTCTTTATATTTAATGAGATTAAAAACAATGACGGGCAAATCATCATGACAAGCGATAATCCACCCAATATGCTAAAAGGTATCACCGAACGCTTAAAAAGTCGTTTTGCTCATGGTATCATAGCAGATATCACTCCGCCTCAACTCGATACAAAAATAGCTATCATACGCAAAAAATGTGAATTTAATGATATCAATCTTTCTAATGATATCATCAATTATATCGCCACTTCTTTAGGGGATAATATAAGAGAAATAGAAGGTATCATCATAAGCTTAAATGCCTATGCTAACATACTCGGACAAGAAATCACTCTTGAACTTGCAAAAAGCGTGATGAAAGATCATATCAAAGAAAAGAAAGAAAATATAAGCATAGAAGATATTTTATCTTTGATCTGTAAAGAATTTAACATCAAGCCAAGCGATGTGAAATCTAGCAAAAAAACTCAAAATGTCGTTACTGCAAGACGCATAGCAATCTACCTAGCAAGGGAGCTTACAAGCCTTACTTTTTCACAACTTGCTAATTTCTTTGTAATGAAAGATCACACAGCTATTTCACATAGTGTGAAAAAAATAAAAGAACTCATGGAAGATGACGAACAAATAAAAACAAAAATCGAAGAATTAAAAAACAAAATTCTTACAAAAAGTCAAAGTTAAGTGAAAAAATGTGAAAAAAAGAAAAGCAAAATGTGAAAAAATATAATTAAGCAAAATATGGTAAAATACAAATTTAATAATTTTTTGCTAAAGAATTTCACAATTTCAATAGTCTTATTATTACAATGAATTTAAATTATATATAATAAAGCCAAGGAGAAAAAATGAAACTAAGTATCAATAAAAATACCCTTGAATCAGCGGTACTTTTATGTAATGCCTATGTAGAAAAAAAAGATTCTAGCACTATCACTTCACATTTACTTTTTGAAGCTGATGAAGATAAACTTATCATTAGAGCGAGTGATTTTGAAATAGGGATAAACTATAAAATAAGAAAAATTCGCGTAGAAAGCGGAGGTTTTGCTACTGCAAATGCAAAAAGCATAGCTGATGTGATAAAAAGTTTAAACAATGAAGAAGTGGTGTTAGAAACCATAGATAATTTTTTATTTATAAGACAAAAAAGTACAAAATACAAACTTCCTATGTTTAATCATGAAGATTTTCCAAATTTCCCTAAAACAGAAGGCAAAAATCAATTTGATATTGATTCAAGTGATTTAAGTAGATCTCTTAAAAAAATTCTACCAAGCATTGATACTAACAACCCTAAATATTCTCTAAATGGTGCATTTTTAGATATAAAAACAGATAGAATAAATTTCGTTGGAACCGATACAAGACGCCTTGCAGTTTATACTCTTGAAAAAGCAAATAATCAAGAATTTCACATCAGCATTCCTAAAAAAGCTATCATGGAAATGCAAAAACTTTTTTATGAGAAAATCGAAATTTATTATGATGAAAATATGCTTATCGCTAAAAATGATAATTTTGAATTCTTTACAAAACTTATCAATGATAAATTCCCTGATTATGAAAAAGTTATCCCAAAAACTTTCAAACAAGAACTTAAATTTTCAACTGAAGATTTTATAGATAGTCTTAAAAAAATCAGCGTTGTAACTGAAAAAATGAAACTTCATTTCAACAAAGATAAAATCATCTTTGAAGGTATAAGCTTAGACAATATGGAAGCAAAAACCGAACTTGAAATCGAAACAGGAGTAAGTGAAGAATTTAATCTTAATATCAAGATAAAATATCTACTTGATTTCTTAACTTCAATCGAAGAAGAACAATTCACTTTAAGTGTAAATGAGCCTAACTTAGCCTTTGTGGTAAATTCTCAAGGCTTATCTATGGTTATCATGCCTATGATTTTATAAAAATTTAAAATCTTTAGACAAAAGACAAAGGAAAATTATGCAAGAAAATTATGGTGCGAGTAATATTAAAGTTTTAAAAGGCTTAGAAGCTGTTAGAAAACGCCCAGGTATGTATATAGGAGATACCAATATAGGCGGACTTCATCATATGATTTATGAAGTAGTAGATAATTCTATCGATGAAGCAATGGCAGGACATTGTGATACTATAGATATAGAAATCACTACCGAAGGAAGCTGTATCGTTAGCGATAATGGTCGTGGAATTCCTGTGGATATGCACCCAACTGAAAATATGCCAACCCTAACTGTTGTTTTAACTGTTCTTCATGCAGGGGGAAAATTCGATAAAGATACTTATAAAGTTTCAGGGGGTTTGCATGGTGTGGGCGTTTCAGTCGTAAATGCACTTTCTAAAAAACTTGTAGCTACAGTTGAAAGAAATGGAGAAATCTATCGCCAAGAATTTTCAGAAGGTAAAGTCATCAGTGAATTTGGTGTTATAGGAAAGAGCAAAAAAACAGGAACTACCATAGAATTTTGGCCTGATGATACAATTTTTGAAGTAACAGAATTTGATTATGATATTTTGGCTAAAAGATTTCGTGAACTTGCATATTTAAATCCAAAAATCACTATAAATTTTAAAGATAATCGTGTAGGTAAAAGTGAAAGTTTTCATTTTGAAGGTGGAATTTCACAATTTGTTAGCGATTTAAATAAAAAAGAAGCTTTAACTAAACCTATATTTTTTGGTGTAGATGAAGAAGATGTAAATGTAGAAGTGGCTTTACTTTATAATGATACTTATAGCGAAAACTTACTTTCTTTTGTAAACAATATCAAAACCCCTGATGGCGGAACGCATGAAGCTGGATTTAGAATGGGTTTAACAAGAGTGATTAGCAACTATATAGAAGCAAATGCTAGTGCTAGAGAAAAAGACTCTAAAATCACAGGTGATGATGTGCGTGAAGGACTTATCGCTATAGTGAGTGTAAAAGTGCCTGAACCTCAATTTGAAGGACAAACTAAAGGAAAACTTGGCTCTTCTTATGTGCGTCCTATAGTTTCAAAAGCAAGTTTTGAATATCTTAGTAAATATTTTGAAGAAAATCCTATCGAAGCAAAAGCTATTATGAATAAAGCTTTAATGGCAGCTAGAGGAAGAGAAGCAGCAAAAAAAGCAAGAGAATTAACGCGTAAAAAAGAAAGCTTGAGTGTAGGAACTTTGCCTGGGAAATTAGCTGATTGTCAAAGTAAAGATCCAAGTGAGAGTGAAATTTATCTTGTGGAAGGGGATTCTGCGGGCGGTTCTGCAAAACAAGGAAGAGAAAGATCTTTTCAAGCGATTTTGCCTTTGCGTGGTAAAATTCTAAATGTTGAAAAAGCAAGACTTGATAAAATTTTAAAATCCGAACAAATTCAAAATATGATTACTGCTTTTGGTTGTGGTATAGGTGAGGATTTTGATCTTTCAAAACTAAGATATCATAAAATCATCATCATGACAGATGCCGATGTAGATGGCTCTCACATACAAACTCTACTTTTAACTTTCTTCTTCCGTTTTATGAATGAACTTGTGGCTAATGGACACATTTATCTTGCCCAACCACCACTTTACCGCTATAAAAAAGGTCAAAAGAAAGAAATTTATCTCAAAGATGAAAAAGCTTTAAATGATTATCTAATCGAAACAGGAATTGAAAGTTCTAATTATGAAGGAATTGGCTTAAATGATTTAAAAGATTTTCTAAAAATCGTTGCCGCTTATCGCTCGGTATTAAATGAGCTTAAAAAGCGTTTCAATGTGATTTCTGTAATCAGATACTTGATCGAAAATCCTGACTTTATCAAAGAAAATAATGAAGAACTTTTTAAAATCGTTAAAGCTTTTTTGGAAAAAGAAGGACATAATATTTTAAATCACTATATCAATGAAAACGAAATTCGCATTTATGTGCAAACTGAAAATGGTTTGGAAGAACTTATCATCAATGATGATTTATTTTCACACCCTCTTTATGAAGAGGCAAATTATATCTTTAATAAAATAAAAGATCGTGATTTGAGCTTTGAAAAAGATATTTTAGATATCTTAGATGAAGTAGAAAAAAATGCCAAAAAAGGTGCTTATATCCAACGCTATAAAGGTTTGGGTGAAATGAATCCTGAACAACTTTGGGAAACAACTATGGATCCAAGCGTAAGAAGACTTTTAAAAATCACTATCGAAGATGCACAAAGTGCTAATGATACCTTTAATCTCTTCATGGGCGATGAGGTTGAACCAAGACGCGATTATATCCAAACACATGCTAAAGATGTAAAACATTTAGATGTGTAAAATTTTTTAGTGTCAGATTTAAATTTGACACTAAATTCTATCTTTTTGTTTAAAAATTTCACACTTTATTACAATAATTCATATTTTATTTTTACTCAAATTATTTTTTAAATATTTTTTAAGTTTTTAGATTTATAATTTGTAATACTAAATACTTAAAAGGATTGATGTATGTTAGAAGTTTCGCGTAGAAATTTTTTAAAAGCTACGGCTTTAAGTGCTGTTTGTCTTTCTGGTTTGAATGCTTCTTTTTTGGAATTTTCTCAAGCTAAACAAGTGAAATATTTTATCAAGGATAGTGAAATTCCTTATCAAGAAAATTTTATTAACGCAGATGAAATTTTACTTGTTGAAAAAGATATCAGCAATATTTACTCAAAACTTAAAGAAGCTTTTGAAAATAAAGCACTTATTGGAAGTGTGAGTAGTGGGACAACTTTTTTTGTGATTCGCACTATGGCGTCGGATTATGGTATGCGCGTTGCGTATGAAAAAAAACAAGGTGATTTTTATACTTGGATTTTAGCACCAAAAGGAGTTAAATTATGATTTTACCAAAAAATGTTTCGCAAAGTGATTTTACAGCTGCAGTAGCAAAATTTGAAAAAGCTTTGGGTAAAGAATGGGTATTTAAAACCCAAGAGGATTTAGATCTTTATAGAGATGCGTATAGCCCGCAATGGGATGATGATGACGAACCTATCCCTTCTTTAGCGCTTGCACCTAAAAATGTGGAAGAAGTTCAAGCTATAGTAAAAATAGCAAATGAATTTAAAATTCCGCTTTTTCCTATTTCCACAGGTAAGAATTTAGGCTATGGTTCTTCTGCACCACAGCAAAGAGGGCAGGTTGTTGTAGATTTAAAAAGAATGAATAAAATCATCGAAGTAGATGATAAAAGAAATTTCTGTATCGTTGAACCTGGGGTGAGTTATTTTGATCTTTATGAGTATGTAGAAAAAAACAATCTCAATGTTTTTTTAGATATTCCTGATCCAGGTTGGGGTTCTCCACTTGGAAATGCTTTAGATCATGGTTGGGGATACAGCTATGGAATGTATCGTGATCACTTTGGCTCACATTGTGGAATGGAAGTTGTTTTAGCTAATGGAGAAATTTTACGCACGGGTATGGGTGCTTTACCAAAAGCTAAGACTTTTGCAGAAAATAAATACGGCTATGGTCCTTATGTAGATGGACTTTTTTCACAATCTAATTTCGGTATCGTTACAAAAATGGGCTTTTGGATGATGCCAAAACCAGAACATTATATGCTTTTATCTATAAAAATGAAAAAACGCGAGGATTTGATCCCAGCGGTTGAAATTTTAAATTATCTTGAGGATAGTTTTATTGTGGGATGGCCGCAGTATTTTAGTCCATTAAATCCACCTTATGGAAAACCGATGAATGCGGAGTTAAAAGGCTATCTTACAAGTAAAAATGGCTTACCTGATATGGATAAAATTCAAAATTATGCTTTAAAAAATAAAATCCCTTATTGGAATATCGATGTTTCAGTTTATGGCTGTAAAGAAGTGTGCTATGCGAATTTAGAATATATCAAACAAAGATTTAAGATCATTGAGGGTGTAGATATTTCTATCGTTCAAGAATTTAGCTTACCTTTGAATTTGGAGCAAAAAAAGCAGCTTAAACATAAGGTTACTCTTGGAATTCCAAATATGGAAATTTTCTGGCTTAGCACAAGAGGTGAGGCTTTAGAGCCAAGTGATGGGCATGTATGGTTCTCACCTATTATTCCGCGCGATGGTAAAGAGCTTTTAAAATGCCAAGAAGTGTATATGGAATTATTTAGAGAATTTGGGGAAGAATCTCCTATAACACCTTTTTCACATCCTAGAAGTTGGATGTATCGTGCATTTTGCTTTATGTTAGCCTTTAATAACTCAAGAACGGATAAAGCTCACAATCTAAAAGTGCGTAAAATGTATCGTCAAATGGTTCAAACTGCTGCAGAACATGGATGGGGAGATTATCGTGCGGCTCCGACTTTCCAAGATGATGTAATGGGTGCGTATTCTTATAACAATCATATTTTACGCCGCTTTAACGAGCAACTTAAAGATTGTATCGATCCAAATGGAATTTTAGCACCTGGTCGTGGAGGCATTTGGCCTAAAAATTTAAGAGATGAGCGTTTTGTCAATAACAAACGCGACGCATTAAGAATGAAAGAAGGTAAAGAAAAATGAAAAAAATCGCTTTATTTTTTGTTTTATTTGTTTGCTTGCTGAATTTAGATGCTAAGGATAAAGAATGGTTGCCAAAGGGTGAATCTATAAGTGTTTATGAATATATTCCAAACAATCCAAGATCCCCTGCAGCGTTTTCAAGCGTTGATGCTAAAAAATTAAATGCAAATCAAAGAAAAGGACAGCAAGTTTATAGTAAGTGGTGTATAGCATGTCATGGTCAAGGAATGCCTGGGACAAATGCACTTTCAGCTCTTTATAAAGATCAAGGAATTCCTGCACTTTTAGAAGATAGAACGGATTTGAGCCCTGATTTGGTAATGATTTTTGTGCGTTATGGTAAACATTCGATGCCATTTTTCCGCAAAACTGAAATCAATGATAAAGAATTGCAGTATTTAGGTGAGTATTTAGGTAGAAACTATAAATAAAAGATGAACTCTAAAGGACTTTATGTTAAGTAAAGTCCTAAAATACTTTTAAAAATGAGAATATTTACTAGTTTAAATTTAAAAAAGCTTCTTTGCTAAATTGCACAGAAGCTTTTTTTGTTTAATGCGCCACAGCTTCACTCACTCCCACACCGCTTTGAGCTCTAAAATCTTGTGCTTCAAAACCTTCTTTATCTTTTTTAGCTCTTTTAGAATTATCTAATTTTGAAATGATATAAATGAGTATAAAACTTAAAGGCATTGAAAATAAAGCAGGATGATCATAAGGAAAGATAGCCTCACTAAAACCAAAACTTTTTACCCATATACTAGGGCTTAAAATCACAAGAGCAAGAACGACTATAAGTCCTATTAGCCCTCCCCAAAAAGCACCTTTAGTGGTAAGATTTTTCCAATAAATACAGAGTAAAAGTATAGGAAAATTTACACTCGCAGCAATAGCAAAAGCAAGTCCTACGGTAAAAGCAACATTTTGTTTTTCAAAGACAATGCCTAGCAAAATAGCAAAAATTCCTATAGCTATAGTTGCAATTTTTGTAACTCTCATTTCATCTTCATGTTTGACATCACCCTTTTTGATAACATTGACATATAAATCATGACTTATAGCTCCTGCACCTGAAATCGCAAGTCCTGCAACTACTGCCAAAATAGTAGCAAAAGCCACTGCTGAAATAAATCCTAAAAAGACATCTCCACCCAAAACATCAGCTAAGGTAACTGCTATCATATTGCTAGCCCCATTAAAACTTCCATCGGCATTGGTAAATTGAGGATTGCCAAGTAAGAGTGCTATGGCACCAAAGCCTATAATGAAAGTAAGTATATAAAAATACCCTATAAATCCTGTTGCATAAAATACTGACTTTCTAGCTTCTTTAGCATCTTTTACGGTAAAAAACCTCATAAGTATATGAGGTAAACCTGCAGTTCCAAACATAAGAGCCAAACCTAAAGAAAGAGCTGATATGGTATCAGGTAAAAAAGTCCCTGGTTTCATTATATTTTCACCTTTTGGATGATGAGAAATGGCTAAATCAAAATAATATTTTAAATCAAATTTCGTAAGGTATAAAATCATAACAGCCATAAAAGTAGCCCCTGCTAGAAGTAAAATGGCTTTGATAATTTGCACCCAAGTGGTTGCATGCATTCCTCCAAAAGTTACATAACAAATCATTAAAATTCCAACCAAAACAACAGCAAAGGTATAAGGCAAACCAAAAAGCAATTGTATGAGTTGCCCTGCTCCTACCATTTGAGCAATAAGATAAAAGATAATAACACTTAAAGCAGAAATAGCCGATATAACGCGTATAGGCTTAGCTTCTAAACGATAAGCGGTAATATCTGCAAAGGTAAATTTGCCAAGATTTCTAAATTTTTCTGCAATTAAAAATAAAATAATAGGCCAACCTACTAAAAATCCTATAGAATAAATAAGTCCATCAAAGCCATTAGTAAAAACTAAAGCAGTGATTCCAAGAAAGCTTGCTGCACTCATATAATCTCCCGCTATAGCTACACCATTTTGCATTCCTGTGATATTTCCTCCAGCGGTATAAAACCCACTTTTGGATTTGGATTTTTTGTTAGAATAATAGGTGATAAACAAAGTAGCTAAAACAAAGACTAAAAACATACTAACAGCAGTTATATTTATAGGTTTTTGATGAACTTCTCCTAAATCAAAACCGGCGCTTAAAGCTAAATTGAAGATTAAAATTAAAAATATAAAGACTTTCATACTAGCTCCTTATAATTGATTTTTCCATCTTTTAACGCATCAAGTAATCCCTCATTTTCTAAGTTTTTAATCACTTCTTCTTGCTCTTTATCAAGAAAATAATTTGCGATAAAAGTGTAAATTCCTGTGGAAATAATACACAATAAAATCAGGCCAATGCCTACCATAATACCAAGCGTGATGGAACTAGGACCCAGTTTATACCCTAAAATTTCAGGCATAAGTCCTATACCTAGAACAAAGATATAGTAACAAATAAGCACTATCAAAGATAGGTTAAGAGATATTTTGTTTCTAAAAGAAACAAATTTTTTAAATCTCAAAACAGCATTTTTTTGCTCCGCATTTAAATTCATGGGTACTCCTTTCAATGTTTATGATTCAATATAACAAAAATTTCAATAAATTTAGGCTTTTTATTTTAAAAATTTGTGTAATAATAGAATTTTTATCTTAAATATGAAAAAAAGTAACATATATTTATTAATGTTACTAAAATTTACATATTAATTCATTGATAATTTTTATCTCATTTTAAAAAATTTTTCTTTAGAATTAAGCTTTTATAAATTCACAAGGAAAAATTTTGACCCTGCTTACAAATCCTATCATCATCAGTGTAGTTTTGATGACTTTACTTTGTTTATTTCGTTTTAATGTACTTTTGAGTCTTTTGATTTCTGCTTTAGTTGCTGGAATTTTTTCTCATATTGAGATTATGAAAACTATGAGTATTTTAATCGATGGAATGAAGGGAAATTTAAAAACCGCTTTAAGTTATATACTTTTAGGTGCTATTGCTGCTGCGATTTCAAGGACAAATTTAACAGCTTATTTGATTAAGGTAGTCAGTCGTTTTATCTCTCACAAAAAATATCTTTTGCTTTTATCTATAGCTTTGATTTCTTGTTTTTCGCAGAATTTAATTCCTATCCATGTGGCGTTTATTCCTTTGTTAATCCCACCACTTTTAAGTCTTTTTAATAAATTAAAAATCGATCGTAGGGCTGTTGCTTGTGCATTAACCTTTGGACTTACTACACCTTATATGGTTTTACCCATAGGTTTTGGACTTAATTTCCAAGATCTTTTAAGAGAAAATTTAGAGAAAAATGGGGTTAATGTCAGCTTAGCAGATGTAACAAATGCGATGTATTATGCTGCTATTTGTATGGTATTGGGGCTTTTTTTAGCACTTTTTGTATTTTATAGAAAACCAAGAGAATATCAAGAAATAGAAATTCAAAAAATTGATTTTGACAATATCAAAATGGGACGTAAAGAATGGGGTGTTTTAGTAGGGCTTATTTTGACCTTAGTTTTACAAATTTTTACGATGAATTTGCCTTTATCAGGGCTTTTGGGTTTTATTTCTATGGTGATTTTGGGTGGAGTTGAATATAAAAGTGTCAATGATATTTTTGATGATGGACTCAAACTAATGGGTTTTATCGCTTTTGTTATGCTTGTAGCGGCAGGTTATGGAGAGGTTTTAAAACAAAGTGGTGCTGTAAATGAGCTTGTAAATTCCGTAGTCCCTTGGATGCAAGAAAATAAATTTTTGGCTGTATTTTTAATGCTTTTAATAGGTCTTATTATTACTATGGGTATAGGTACTTCTTTTGGGACTATTCCTATCATAGCTACACTTTTTTGTCCCCTTTGCTTAGAACTTGGTTTTAGCGCAGCTCTTATCATATTTATCTTAGGGGTTGCAGGAGCTTTAGGAGATGCAGGAAGTCCAGCAAGTGAAACGACGATGGGAACGAGTGTGGGATTAAGTGTAGATAAGCAACACGATCATATAAAAGATACTTGTATTCCTACTTTTATTTTTTATAATGGGCCTTTGCTGATTTTAGGAAGTATCATAGCGATGTTTTTATAATTTTTATAAATCCATTGAAATATTTTTTAATTTATTTATTTTTAAGATAAAAAATATCTCGATATTAAAAAAATATATGTTATAATCCTTAACAAGCTATCAAATTTAAAATCAATCTTATAAGGAGAATAAAATGGATTTGGAAAATATCTTAGAAAACAATCAAAGCGTAGGTTTATATCACCCTAAAAATGAACACGATGCCTGTGGTATTGCCGCAGTTGCCAATATACGCGGTATTGCTTCTTATAAGGTTATTTGTGACGCTTTAGAAATTTTGATGAATCTTGAACACAGAGGCGGTGCGGGAGCTGAAGAAAATTCAGGCGATGGAGCGGGAATTTTGATTCAGATTCCTCATGATTTTTTTATGACTCAAGAGCTTGGTTTTGAGCTTCCTCAAAAAGGTGATTATGCTGTAGCACAAATGTTTTTATCACCTAATGCAGATGCCAAAGAAGAAGCAAAAGAAATATTTTTACAAGGTTTAAAAGATAAAAATTTAGAATTTCTAGGTTTTAGAGAGGTGCCTTTTAACCCTAGTGATATAGGAGCAAGTGCTTTAAAAGCTATGCCTTATTTTTTACAAGCTTTTGTAAAAAAACCAAGCACGGTTAATGCAGGACTTGAATTTGAAAGAGTGCTTTATGCTTGTCGTCGTCTTATAGAAAAAAGAGCTTTGCATGTGCCTAAATTTTATTTTTCAAGCTTTTCTTCACGCACTATAGTTTATAAAGGAATGCTTCTTTCTACTCAATTGAGTGATTTTTATCTTGATTTTAAAGATGTCAATATGAAATCCGCCATTGCTTTGGTGCATTCTCGCTTTTCGACTAATACCTTCCCAAGCTGGGAAAGAGCTCATCCAAACCGCTATATGGTACACAATGGAGAGATTAACACCATACGAGGAAATGTCGATAGCATAAGAGCTAGAGAAGGTTTGATGGAGAGCGAATATTTTGAAAATTTAGATGAAATTTTTCCTATCATAGCAAAACCAAGTAGCGATTCTGCTATGTTTGATAATACTTTAGAATTTTTAGCTTTAAATGGACGCACTTTAGAAGAAGCTTTTATGATGATGGTGCCAGAACCATGGCATAAAAATGAAAATATGGGAAGTAAAAAGCGTGCTTTTTATGAGTATCATTCTTTATTGATGGAGCCTTGGGATGGACCTGCTGCTATAGTTTTTACTGATGGGGTTATCATGGGGGCGAGTTTAGATAGAAATGGTTTTCGTCCTTCAAGATATTATCTTACAAAAGATGATATGCTCATACTTTCAAGCGAAACAGGAGCTTTAAAATTTGATGAAAGCAATATCAAAGCTAAAAAACGCTTAGAACCTGGAAAACTTTTACTTGTAGATACTGCAAGAGGTAGGGTAATAGCTGATAATGAAATCAAAGAACATTATGCTAATGCGAAGCCTTATAAACAATGGCTTAAAAATTTAGTAGAGCTTGAAAAACAACACAGCGGGGTTTATAAACATAAATTTTTAAAAGAAGATGAGGTTTTAAAACTTCAAAAAGCTTTTGGATGGAGCTATGATGAGCTTAAAATGAGTGTAGCAAGTATGGCGCAAAATGGCAAAGAAGCTTTAGCGGCTATGGGTGTGGATACTCCTTTGGCTATTCTTTCTAAGACTTATCAGCCTTTGTATAATTATTTTAAACAACTTTTTGCTCAAGTGACTAATCCACCTTTAGATGCGATAAGAGAAGAGATTGTTACTTCTACAAGGATATATTTAGGAAGCGAAGGGAATTTGTTAAAACCAGATGAAAATAATGCAAAGCGTGTTAAAATTTCTTTGCCTATTATAAGCAATGAAGAGCTTTTCGAGGTCAAGGCTTTAAACAATTTCCAAGTTAAAGAATTTTCTATACTTTATGAGTATTCTAAAGTGACTTTAGAACAAGCTTTAGATAATCTTTGTGTAAAAATAGAAGAAGAGATTAAAAAAGGTGTTTCTATCATCATCTTAAGCGATAAAGGGGTGGATGATAAAAATGCTTACATCCCTGCTTTACTTGCGGTTTCGGGCGTGCATAATTATTTGGTAAGAAAGAATTTAAGAACTCACACAAGCATTATCATAGAAAGTGGTGAGCCAAGAGAAATTCATCATTTTGCTTGTCTTTTAGGCTATGGTGCAACGGTTATAAATCCTTATTTGGTTTATGAAAGCATACAAAAACTTATAGAAAATAAAGACTTAAATGTAAGTTATGATAAAGCGGTAGAAAATTTCATCAAAGCAAGTTCAAGTGGTATAGTAAAAATTGCTTCTAAAATGGGAGTTTCAACTTTACAAAGTTATAATGGCTCTGCTCTTTTTGAGTGTTTGGGCTTAAGTTCTAAAGTGATTGATAAATACTTTACTTCTACAACTTCACGCATTGAGGGTATGGATTTAGAAGATTTTGAAAAAGAACTTATCGCTTTACATAAACACGCTTTTAATGATACACATAAGGCTTTAGATTCTAAAGGAATTCACAGCTTTAGAAGTGCTAAAGAAGAACACTTAATCGATCCACTTGTGATTTTTAATCTTCAGCAAGCTTGTCGCAATAAAGACTATAAAAGCTTTAAAAAATACTCTGCCTTAGTTGATGAAAAACAAGTGAATTTGCGTTCTTTAATGGAATTTGATTTTAGCGAGGCTATCAGTATTGACAAGGTTGAAAGTGCTGAAAGTATAGTTAAGCGTTTTAGAACAGGTGCTATGAGTTATGGTTCTATTTCTAAAGAAGCTCATGAGTGCTTAGCAGAAGCGATGAATAAAATAGGCGCAAAATCAAATTCAGGCGAGGGCGGTGAAGATGAGGAACGCTATGAAATCAAAGATGGAGTCAATAAAAATTCCGCTATCAAACAAGTAGCAAGTGGGCGTTTTGGGGTGGATTTAAATTATTTAACCCATGCAAAAGAATTACAAATCAAAGTCGCTCAAGGTGCAAAACCAGGTGAGGGCGGACAATTAATGGGCTTTAAAGTTTATCCTTGGATAGCTAAGGCTAGACATTCTACAGCGGGTGTGACGCTGATTTCTCCACCACCTCATCATGATATTTATTCTATTGAGGATTTGGCTCAACTCATTTATGATTTAAAAAATGCGAACAAAGACGCCAAAATTTCAGTAAAACTTGTAAGTGAAAATGGTATAGGAACAGTTGCTGCAGGTGTGGCGAAAGCAGGGGCGAATTTAATCCTTGTTTCAGGTTATGATGGAGGAACAGGAGCAAGCCCTAGAACTTCTATACCACATGCGGGAATTCCTTGGGAGTTAGGCTTAGCTGAAACGCATCAAACTTTGATCTTAAACAAGCTTAGAGATAGGGTAAGATTAGAAACTGATGGAAAGCTGATGAATGGACGCGATTTAGCTATAGCTGCACTTTTAGGAGCTGAAGAATTTGGCTTTGCTACTGCGCCTTTGATTGTTATGGGCTGTACGATGATGAGAGTTTGTCATCTTAATACTTGTCCTTTTGGTATTGCCACTCAAGATAAAGAACTTAGAGATCGTTTTAAAGGCAAAGTAGATGATGTGGTTAATTTCATGTATTTTATAGCTGAAGAGCTTAGAGAATATATGGCAAGACTTGGTTTTGAACGCCTTGATGATATGATAGGAAGAGTCGATAAACTCCGTCAAAAACCTATGCAAGGTAAAGCAGGTAAAGTGAATTTGGATAAAATTTTAAAATCCTTACCTACTTATAACAGAACCGCTGTACATTTTAAAGACTATAAAGACAATAAACTTGAAAAAACGATTGATTATAGAATTTTACTTCCACTTTGTAAAAATGCTGTGGAGAAAAAAGAGCCTATCAAACTTTCTTTAGAAGTAGGAAATCAAAGCCGTACTTTTGCCACTATGCTTTCAAGTGAAATTCTAAAAACTTATGGCAAAGATGCTTTAAGTGAAGATAGCATACAAATTAAAGCCATAGGAAACGCAGGCAATAGCTTTGGAGCATTTTTGTTAAAGGGTATTAAGCTTGAGATTATAGGTGATAGTAATGATTATCTAGGTAAAGGCTTAAGCGGAGGTAAGATCATCGCTAAAATTTCAAATGAAGCTACTTTCTCACCTGAAGAAAATATCATCGCAGGAAATGCTTGTTTGTATGGAGCAACCGAGGGTGAAGTGTATTTAGATGGTATTGCAGGAGAAAGATTTTGCGTAAGAAATTCAGGAGCTAAAGCGGTAGTTTTAGGAACCGGTGTGCATGGTTGTGAGTATATGACAGGGGGGCTTGTCGTAGTGCTTGGCGATGTGGGTGCGAACTTTGCTGCAGGTATGAGCGGGGGTGTGGTTTATATCTTTGGAAGACACAATGAAGCTCATGTAAATACCGAGCTTGTGGATATTAAAGATCTTAGCCCTAAAGATGAAAAAGAATTAAAAACGATGATAGAAAATCATATCGCTTATACTAATTCTAAAAAGGCTAAGGACATACTCGAAAAATTTGATAAAAAAGACTTTTTTAAAGTTATGCCAAGAGATTATGAAAAAATGTTAGAGATGATCGAGCTTTGCAAAGATGAAGAAGATCCAAGTTTGGCAGCATTTTTGAAAATCACACAAAAATAAGGAGTAAAAATGGGAAATGCAAGAGGTTTTTTAGATTTTAAAAGGGTAGATTTTAAAAAAGTTGCTCCTAAAGAAAGAGTTTTAAATTTCAAAGAATTTACAACGCTTTTAGACAAGAAAGAACAAGAAATTCAGGGCGGACGATGTATGGATTGTGGGGTAGCATTTTGCCATACGGGTGTGATGAGTGAAGGCAAGGATGTAGGCTGTCCTTTAAACAATCTCATCCCTGAATGGAATGATCTTATTTATCGTTCTTTATGGAAAGAAGCTTACGAAAGACTTGATCTTACCAATCCTTTTCCTGAATTTACCGGCCGTGTTTGTCCGGCTCCTTGTGAGGATTCTTGTGTGTGTGCGATTAATGGAAAAAGCGTAAGTATCAAAAATAACGAGCTAGCCATCATAGAAAATGCTTTTAAGGAAAATTTAGTAAGTCCAAATAAACCTAAACAATACAATGGCAAAAAAATCGCCATCATAGGAAGTGGGCCTGCTGGACTTGCTTGTGCTAATACCTTAAATTCACTTGGCTACAAGGTAAGTGTTTTTGAAAGAAGCGATAAAGTAGGCGGGCTTTTAATGTATGGAATTCCTGATATGAAGCTTGATAAAAGTATAGTTGATAGACGCGTTGATTTACTCAAAGAAAGCGGTGTAGAATTTAAGGTAAATGAAAATATAGACAGCAAAGATAAGGTTTCTAAACTTTTAAAAGAATTTGATGCTTTAGTACTTTGCACAGGAGCGAGCAAGCCTATTGATCTTGATATAGAGGGTAGAAAACTAAAGGGTGTTGAATTTGCTCTTGATTTCTTAACGCAAAATACAAAAACCTTGCTAAAAACAGGCAAGGGTGCTGATACAGCAAAGGGTAAAAATGTCTTGGTTATAGGAAGTGGGGACACAAGCGTTGATTGTATCGCTGTAGCTACAAGACAAGGAGCTAAGTCCATAGTGCGTTTTGAAAGAAGCCCAAAAAGACCTTTACAAAGAAGCCAAAACAATCCTTGGCCTTTAAAAGCTGATATCTTTACGACAGATTATGGTTTAGAAGAAGCTATTGCTGTATATGAAAAAGATCCTAGAGAATATCAAAAAATGACAAAAAAATTCTTAGGTAAAGATAAAGTAGAAAGCGTAGAAGCATGTGATTTAAAACGCGAATTCAAAGAGGGCAAGGCTATAAATGTCGAACTTCCAAATTCTAACCAAAACTATAAAGCGGATTTAGTGCTTTTGGCTATGGGTTTTAGCGGAAGTGAAGATGCTATCGCTAGTAATTTTGGAGTAAGTTTGGATGAGAAAAACAATGTCAAAACAAAGAATTTCCAAACCACACATGAAAAAATCTTTGCTTGTGGAGATGCTAGAAAAGGACAATCTTTAGTCGTTTGGGCTATAAAAGATGGTATAGAGTGTGCTTTAAATATACATGAGAATTTAGCAAAGTAATCATAAAAGTTTAAAACTTTTGCGATGAAGCTTGCAAATTCCAAATTTTGCTATCAATTCCTTATGGGCTTTTGTCCCATAAGCCTTATTTTTTTCAAACTCATAGCAAGGAAAATCTTTAGCTAAAAAATTCATCACCCTATCTTTACTCACCTTTGCAAGTATGCTTGCTGCACTTACTTGTTTGATATTGGCATCGGCTTTGATTTGAGTTTTTATACCGCTAATACCTAAATTTGTATTGCCATCGTATAAGAAATTATTTTCTGTTTTAAAGTGTTTTTTTATGAGTGTTAAACCCATTTTTAAACAAGCGCTAAGCCCTATTTCATCAATTTTTTCTGAAGAAAAAGCAAGGATGAGATAATCTGAATGAAGCAAGATGATTTCATAAAGTTCTTCGCGCCTTTTTTCGCTCAATTTTTTAGAATCACAAAGCCCCTCAAGATCTTTGTGTAGTTTACAAGCTGCCATCATCATAGGACCTGCTAAGGCACCTCGTCCTGCTTCATCAATGCCAACTAAATCAATATCAAATGGAGTTAAAAGTTCGTTTTCTTCAAATAAAGTTTTCAAATTTTCTCTAAGAAAGGGCGAAAAATCGCCCAAGGATTTAGCCTAAAAATTCACGCTTAAAGTATTCTTTAGGTGCTTTACATAAAGGACAGGCTGCAGGAGCTTTTTTGCCACGATGGATATGTCCACAAACTTCACAAACCCATAGTTCTTCTACTTCGCTATTAAAGAATTCTTCCTCTTCAAGCATTTTTTTAAGGGCTAGGTATTCTCTTTCGTGTTCTATTTCTACTTTTCCAATCGCAGTAAATAATCTTGCTATAGCTTTTTTACCTTCATCTTCAGCGATTTTAGCAAAATTTGGATACATGGTGGTATGTTCGTAGTTTTCACCCTCAGCTGCTGCAACTAGGTTTTTAGTTGTTACTTCTAAAGGTTTGCCATCAACGATTTCGTGATAAGCTTTAAATTCAGCTCTTGCATGCCATTTTTCATTTTCTGCTGCTTCTCTAAAATGTCTTGCAACCGCGTGCCATCCTTCTTCTTCAGCTACATCTGCAAATAAATCGTATTTATTTCTAGCCATTGATTCTCCAGCAAAGGCTTTCATCAAATTTACTGCAGTTAAATCTTGGGTGATACATTCCATCTCAACACCACAACAGCTAAGTTTTCCACTGCCTACATTTTGAACTTCTACTTCGTTACCGCATTTTGGACATTTATAGGATTCATATTGTCTCATTTTGCACTCCTTTTTGATAATCAAAAAGCATTGTATTATAAAAAAATATTTTTGTCAATTGATGAAAAATATGTATAGAAAGCTTGTTTCTTGCAAGTAAATTTTATGAAAATTAAGTTATAATATTAAAAAAATATTAAGGAGTTTTTAGTGAGAAGTGATGCGATTAAAAAAGGGCATTTAAAAGCACCAAACCGCTCTTTACTTAGAGCATGTGGCTTAAAAGATGAGGATTTTGATAAGCCTTTCATAGGCGTGGCAAATAGCTATATTGATATTATTCCAGGGCATTATTTTTTAAATGAATATGCAAAAATTATAAAAGATGAAATTCGAAAAAATGGTTGTATTCCTTTTGAATTTAACACTATAGGTGTGGATGATGGTATAGCTATGGGTCATGAGGGTATGCTTTATTCTTTACCGAGCCGTGAAATCATCGCAAATTCGGTTGAAAGCGTTATGAATGCACATCAGCTAGATGCTTTAATTTGTATTCCAAATTGCGATAAAATCACCCCAGGTATGCTAATGGGTGCTTTAAGAGTAAATGTACCGACTATTTTTGTAAGCGGTGGTCCTATGCGTTCGGGTGTGACTAAAAAGGGTGAAAAAATAAGTCTTAGTTCAGTTTTTGAGGCTGTAGGAGCATATGAGGCCAATAAAATCAGCGAAGAAGAATTTAAAGATATAGAATGTTCTGCTTGTCCAAGCGGAGGATCTTGCTCGGGTATGTTTACTGCAAATTCTATGAATACTTTATGTGAAGCTATGGGTATAGCTTTGGAGGGAAATGGTACGATTTTAGCGCTTAGCAAAGAAAGAGAAGAGCTTTTAAGAAAGGCTGCAAGAAGAATTTGTGAAATCGCTTTAGATGAAAGATTTAAAATCAAAAATATTATCACTCAAAAAGCTATAAGAAATGCTATGGTGGTAGATATGGCAATGGGTGGAAGCACAAATACAATCTTACATATGCTAGCTATTTCAAGAGAGGCGGGAGTTGCGCTTGATATCAAGGATTTAAATTTTATTTCAAGCAAGGTTGCGCATATTGCAAAAATCGCTCCATCACTTAATACTGTTTATATGGATGATATCCATAAAGCAGGGGGTGTAAGTGCTGTAATGGCTGAAATTTCAAGCAGAGAGGGACATATTTTAGAACTTGATGCCTTAACCATTACAGGAGAAAATTTACAAGAGCGTTTAAAAAATGCCAAAATCAAAGATGAAACCATCATTCGTAAGGTAGATAATGCTTATTCTAAAGTAGGGGGACTTGCGGTTTTATTTGGAAATTTGGCTGAGCAAGGCTGTGTTGTAAAAACTGCAGGTATTACAGGAGAGAGAAAATTCAAGGGCAAAGCTGTTTGTTTTAATTCCCAAGATGAGGCTATTAAAGGTATCATTAAAGGTAAAGTACAAAAAGGCGATGTTTGCGTGATCCGTTACGAAGGACCAAAGGGTGGTCCAGGTATGCAAGAGATGTTAAGTCCAACTTCGCTTATCATGGGTATGGGGCTTGGTGCAGATGTGGCTTTGATTACCGATGGAAGATTTAGCGGTGCAACAAGGGGTTTAAGCATAGGTCATGTTTCTCCTGAAGCTGCTGAGGGTGGACTTATAGGACTTTTAAAAGATGGAGATGAGATAGAAATCGATGTAGATGCTTATACTATCAATGCTAATTTAAGCGATGAGGAAATTGCAAAACGCAAAAATGAATTTGTAATGCCTCAAAAAGAAGTCAAATCCAGATGGCTTAGAATGTATCAAAAACTTGTAACAAATGCTAGCAAGGGTGCAGTTTTAGATATGGAATGAAAGAGTTCTTTCATTCCGCTCTTGGAGTTTATAATCAAAATAAGATTAAATTTTAAAATAATCCCTAAATTCTCTACAAATTTCAAGGAAATTTACCCCATCGATCGTAGGGCTTTCGTTAAAAAATTTAAACATATCTTCAAAACCGCTTTCAAGTTCTTTAGATTTTACCCCATAGCTTATACTAAGTCCTGCTTCGATAAAAGCAGCGATTTTGTCGCAGTATTTTAAAGCCTTACCATCAATCGCTCCAAATTCATTTTGATTAAAAGAGCTTAAGCTTCCACTACAAAGCTCGATTTTGGCATTTTTATAGGTGCGATTTTCAAATTCATTTTTGACAAAATTTGCTTCATTGCTTCTGCCCTCTCTAATGCCTAAGATATAAGAAAATTCAGCCCTTAAATTTTCAGGCACGAAGGGTAAAATTCTGTCATTGATCAGTTTCATTTCATAATCATTGATAATAGTATGAAGTCCATCTATGCCATATTTTACAGGGCTTATGATATCGCGTGTTAAAGATTCAGGTAGATCATGAAATAAAGCACAATAAAAATTGTTTTCAAGTCTTTTATCGCAAGCTTTGATTTTAAGTGAATAAAAATATCCCAAAATCGCCACTACAAGCATATGTCCTAAAACAGCAGTTTCAGGTATGCGTGGGGTTTGAGCCCAACGCTTTTGAAAACGAAGTCTTCCGCTTAAATCGATGATTTTTGCAATTTTTTGATTAAGAGCGATTTTTCTAGCTCCTATGAGTTCATAATAATCTTCCAATTCTTCATCGACTTTGTTTTTAATCTCATCGATATCATTTAAAAAAGCTGAGGTTTGATAGACTATGTTAAATTCCCATCTTGTAGCAAAATACGATGCAGCTTTTAAGATAAGCCTTTCTTTGGCATAGGTATTGCCATTTAGATACGCTTCAAAACGCTTTAAAAACTCTCCATCTTCTATATCTTCTATCATGGGTTCGATTTTACTTAAAACCCAAGCATTAACTTCGGCTTTTTTTTGACGCACGATTTCATGATATACATCAGGGCGTATATCAGTAACTACAACGCGGCTTAAAAATTCAAAAATTCCACCCTCTATGATAATTTTCATATCCACATCTTTTTCCATTTTTGCAATGAAATAAGCTATGATAAATTTATGCGCTTGTTTATCAAGCTCGACTAAATTTGCCATTCTTGGATAATCATTCCAACGACTGATGGAAGCTGCTTTGAAAATATGTTCTATAAGTTTTATATTTATCATTTAAATCGCCTTTTAATTTTTTTCAAATTCTATCATTTTATTTTTTAAAATAATAAATAAAATTGAAGAAGAGATTGAATCGATATGAAATTTGAATGATTGAGTGTAGTTTTTGGTGATTTGTAGAATCTGCTTTTATGGATGAAATTTTAAGATTAGTATTTTTTTAAAATACTTCGCAAATCCTAAAATCATCCATAAAAATAGAATTAATGATTTGGTGCTCCCCAGCCCTTTTTTAAATACCATTATCATATCACTAATTTGAATTTAAGTCAAATGAAATGAAACATAGATTGTTAGCTATTATTACATAGTGTTAAAATGGGACTTTACACTAAGTGTAAATTTTAAAAAATATTTGCTAGAATTGCAAAAACAGCAAATTTAAGGATATAAAAATGAGTAAAAAAGCACTTTGTATCATTAGCGGTGGAATGGATAGCACTTTGTGTGCTTATTTGGCCAAAAAAGAAGGATATGAGATTATTGCCTTGCATTTTGATTATCAACAACGCACACAAGAAAAAGAAAAAGAGTGTTTTAAGCAAATTTGCAAGGCTTTAAATGTAGAAAAATCTTATATTTTTGATGTGAGTTTTATAGCAAATATAGGAGGCAATGCTCTAACAGATCAAAGTATCCATATCCCTAAAAATGAGCTAAGCATAAGCGATACTCCGCCTATTACTTATGTGCCTTTTCGCAATGGAATTTTTTTAAGCATAGCAGGATCTTTAGCGGAAAAGGAAAATTGTGAAAGTATTTTTATAGGTGTAGTAGAAGAAGATGGTAGCGGTTATCCTGATTGTACTGAAAAATTTATACAAAAAGCTCAAGAATTTATCAATGAAGGCACAAGTAAGCATTTTATAACTTCTTTAAAAACCCCTCTCGTAAATCTTAACAAAACTCAAATTGTAGAGCTTGCTTTAAAAGAAAATGTGCCTTTAGAGCTTACTTGGTCTTGTTATGAAAGCGAAGATGAAGCTTGTGGAGAATGTGATAGTTGTTTGCTTCGTTTAAGAGGTTTTGAAAGGGCAGGATTTAAAGATAAAATCGAATATAAAAAATATAAAGGATTGTGAAAATGATAAAACATTATGAAAAATTGAATCAAGAACAAGCTAAAGGACTTTTAGAAATTTGGGAGCAAAGCGTTAAGGCAACGCATAATTTTTTAGATGAAAAAAATTTTCGAACTATTAAAGAATATTTACAAAATGCTGATTTTAAAGATTTAAATTTTTTATTTGCCTACAAAAATGATGAATTTGTGGGATTTTTAGGAGCTGATAAAGAATGTATTCAAATGCTTTTTGTAAAACCAGAATATTTTCGTAAAAAAATTGGCTCCAAGCTTTTACAAAAAGCTTTAGATGATTTTAAGATCAAGAAAGTAGAAGTTAATCTTGATAATCCAAATGCTTTAAAATTTTATCAAAAATTTGGATTTGAAAAAGTGGGAGAATATAAAGATGATTTTGGTTTTATTTTAATCAAAATGGAAATTAAGTCCTAGAATCACTAGGACTTCAAATTTATTTTAAAGTATAAAGCTTATTTGCTCCATCTTGATAAGAAAGGATGTGAATTTTTCCATCTTTAAAGAAAATACTTCTTGCATTTGTGATAGAGCTTGGAAAAGCTATGGTTTTTACCACTTCTTCTTTGGTTGGATCGATTATGGCAATTACATTGTGATTTTTACTGAGTGCATAAATTTCATCATCTTTAAAAGCCATAGAAGTGATATAAAGATCGCCCAAAGTTTTACCCTCTTTAAGTTCTGCTTTTGGAGTAAATTCTGCTGAAAGAACAAGATCTTTTAAAGAAATTTTAGAAATTACAAAGGTTTTAGAATCTTTGTTGTTAGGCACGGTTGCAAGATAAAGATAACGATCATCTGTTGTCATACTTGCTACATGGTTGAATTTTGCTCTAACAGTATCAAGTCTTCCACGACCCAAATCTTTTCCTTGACCTTCAAATTGGTCATTTCCTTTAACAAAATCTGCATATTGTAAAGCTTCATCTGCATTTGGATTTTTTGCAAATCTTAGGAAAGATTTATTAGATCCCATGAGAAGAAATTTATTTTCTTTATAAGGAATGATACCTATGATAGGATCGATAGTAGCTGAAAAATAAGGATCAAGCTCAAAACCTTCTTTTGTGCTAAAATTGTTATCCAAAAACGCTACATCCCATTTAGAACTTGCTACAAATTCATCATTAATATAATCAAGAGTATTGATCGCTTTGTTAAAATTTATGGTTTGCTCATCGATAATTTTAAGCTCATCGTCGATTTCTGCAAATGGAGAATTATTTGTATCATTATCAAATTTTATACCTAATTTTTCACTTGCAGGCGCAAAAGCATAATCAGGAGCCTTCACATCGCGTTTTCCTAAGAAAGAAATGTTTTGCCATAAACCATTCCAACCTCCTGTGCTCCAAATGATATATTTTGGATTAAGACTAAATCTTACAGGATCACCTTGCCCCACATAAGGAGGAATTCCTGTGCTTACAAAAGCTTGAAAGACATTTGATGCAACGATAAGGGTGCTGATTAAAACTGCTGCGAAGCTAAATTTAGTAAATTTTCTAAATTTTTCGCCGTTTAATTCTTTGTCAAAAGATCCAAATTTAGGAGCAAAAGCAAACATCACACCTAAAAGCAAGACTACAGCCCAAAAGACTACTTCAGCCCAAAAATAAGTATGGATACCAAAAACCGCCAAACCAAAACCTTGATCTAAATCCCTATGAGCGTGATTGCCATAATGTGCAAAAGATTGATAAAGACCTACTGCAGTCATGATCAAAAGAGCGGCAAGGTATTTGCCTTTCATACCATAACGCACGATAAAAAGTGCCATAACCCCGATAAAAATCATCGCTTCTCTTTGTCCCCAACAAAGAGTGCACGGGCTATCACCCCACATATAACCAAATACAAAATTTGCAATCCCCACAGGCAAAAGAATAATCAAAAAGCCTGCCAAACACATAAGAGTGTAGAAATTTTTTGTTTTATTTATTTCGTTCATTCTTCAGCCTTTCTTCATAGATTCATTATCGTTAAAAGCGCACCTGTTTTGTGGCCGACATAGAAAAAAACCATTAAAAGCCAAGCTACTATCACTAAGCCAAAAGCCAAATTTTCTTTTTCTGGCTTTTTGATGATTAGTATTAAGGCGATTAAAACTAATAAAAGCTCTAAAAACTCCATGATATCTCCTTTTTATTAAATTTCGTAAAAAACATTTCTATGATTTTTAATGAGATTTTATGTTATTACATTGCAAATTTCTCCTAAATTTTCTATCACACAGCGTACTTCATCACCTTTTTTAAGAAAAACGGGTGGATTTAAGCCCATTCCTACGCCACTTGGAGTTCCCATTGATATGATAGTACCAGCCTTTAAAAGCATTCCTGAGCTTAGTTCTTCTAAGACATATCCGATGTCAAAAATAAAAAATTTTGTATTGGAATTTTGTCGCAATTCTTTATTGACATAACTTTGTAAATTAAGCTCGGGCGGATAAGCAATCTCATCAACACTTGTAATATAAGGCCCCATTATAGTGCTTCCCTCAAGGCTTTTTGCGCGGTAAAATTGCTTGTGGCGTTTTTGGAGATCTCGTGCTGAAATTTCATTGATAATGGTATAGCCAAAAATATAGTCTTTCGCATTTTCAGCTTTGATTTTATAAGCATCTTTACTTAAAATGAAAGCAAGCTCGCATTCATAGTCTAGTTGAGAAGTGACATCAGCATGCAAAGATATGCTGCCAAAAGGAGCTGTGGCTTGATTGCAGCGTTTTCCAAAATACACAGGATATTCTCTTTCTTCGAATTTTTCGCCTTTAAATTGTGCAGATTCTTTGGCATGATCTAAAAAATTAATCCCAAGACATATAATATCTTGACGCGGTTCTATGATAGGGGCTAGATAATCTTCTTTTGGAATCTCATAAGCTGTTTTAGAATCTAAATCTTTAAATTTATGTTTAAAATTATCAAAATTTATAATCAATTCATTCATATCGCGAACATTGATATCAAGATCGGCTAAATTTATAACTTTTCCACTAGAGTTAAGCACCCCTAGAGTGGCTTTTTGATTGAGTTTAAAATTAACAAATTTCATTTACAAAATCCTAGTATTTTTATTTTGTGATTATACTAAATTTTTAACAAAAAGTAAATTCTTATTTTAAAATTTTTTATAAAAAATGATAGCTTGTTAGATATGAAATAAAATATCGGTTTTGTTTTAAAATGCTGTTAAAATTTTTTCTATACCCTTTTTTGAAAAAATATCAAAATTTTCTCCATCATAGTTAAATTTTAAACGATAAGAGTGCAAACACAAGCGTTTGGCACCGCTTAGCTTTATGCGTTCTTCTATGTCCATTTTTTCATCTAAAATTTTTTCTATATCTTTTTTTTCAAGACCATAGAGTGGATCGCCTAGGATTTTGTGATTTTTATAAAATAAATGTACTCTGATTTGATGTTGTCTGCCTGTGAGTGGTTTGCAAAGCAAAAGCGTAGCATTGATTTTAGGATAAAAGCTCAAAACTTCAAATTCTGTGATCGCTTTTTTTCCATTCTCGCAAATTTGCATTCTGGTTTTAACATCATCATAATCCTTTGTCAAATCCATCGCTTGATCGACTATGAAATTTGCTTTGATTTCTCCACTTGCAAGGGCAAGATATTCTTTTTGAATTTGTTTTTTTTCAAACAGGCCTTTAAGTTCAATTTGTGCTTTTTTGTGTTTGGCTACAAGTATGAGTCCGCTTGTTTCTTTATCAAGCCTATGAGCTACACACGCTTCCTTACCCCAAAGGTGCCAAATTTCATCACTTAGACTGTATTTGCAGTGTCTACCATTAGGATGGCTTAAAATTCCACTTTCTTTTTCAAGTACTGCAAAATCTTCATTTTCAAAAGCGATTTCTACTCCTTTGGGGTTGTTTTCATAGACTATTAATTCTACATTACCTTGTAAGATTTTATTCTTTTCTTCTACTAAAATTCCATTGCAAAAAAGCCTTTTTTTATCTATGAGTTTTTGGGCTTCATTTATATTGATTTTCAAATTATCTATAAGCACTTGAAACGCCTTTTTTCCATTATTTGACAGTTTTATTTTTGTGTAAGCCAAACTTAACCTTTCTCTAAATTTTTTTAGATAAAATTCCATTTTCATTATTTTTAAAATTATAGCTAAAAAGGTTTCAAAGATGGTTGAAAGATATAGCAGAGAAATCATGGCCAAAAAATGGGATATGCAAGCAAAATATGACGCATGGCTAAAAGTAGAGCTAGCTGCGGTAAAAGCTTGGAATAAACTAGGCCTTATAAATGATACAGATTGTGAAAAAATTCTTAAAAATGCTAAATTTGATATAGCTAGAATTGATGAGATAGAAAAAACCACCAAGCATGATGTGATCGCTTTTCTTACAAGCGTAAGTGAAAGTTTAGGAGAAGAGAGTCGTTTTGTACATTATGCGATGACAAGTTCTGATTGTATCGACACTGCTGTAGCTTTACAGATGAAAGAAAGTTTGGATTTGATTTTAGAAGATGTTTCTTTGCTTTTAGAAGTGATTAAAAAACGCGCTTTGGAACATAAAAATACTTTAATGGTAGGTAGAAGCCATGGAATTCATGGAGAGCCTATAACTTTTGGTTTGGTGCTTGCGATTTGGTATGATGAAATTTTGCATGCAAAAGAGCTTTTAGAGCACGCAAGAGAAGTGATAAGTTATGGAAAAATTAGCGGTGCAATGGGAAATTTTGCTCATGCTCCTTTAGAATTTGAAGAAGAAGTATGTAAAAATTTAGATCTTAAACCTGCGCCTGTTTCAAATCAGGTTATCCAAAGAGATCGTTATGCGCAAGTGATCTCAGCTATTGCGATTTTGGCTTCATCGTGTGAGCAAATTGCTGTTGCGATAAGACATTTTCAAAGAACAGAAGTATATGAGGCTGAAGAGTATTTTAGTGCAGGACAAAAAGGAAGCTCGGCTATGCCACATAAAAGAAATCCGGTTCTAAGTGAAAATATCACAGGACTTTGTCGTGTGCTTAGATCTTTTGTAACTCCTGCTTTGGAAAATGTAGCTTTATGGCACGAAAGAGATATATCGCATTCAAGTGTTGAAAGATTTATCTTGCCTGATGCTTTTGTTACAGTTGATTTTATGCTCATGCGTCTTACAAATTTGATTGATAAGCTTTTGGTTTATCCTGAAAACATGATGAAAAATCTAAATCTTACAGGCGGACTTGTATTTTCACAACGCGTTTTATTGGAGCTTCCATTTAAGGGCATTAGCCGTGAAGAAGCTTATAAAATAGTCCAAAGAAATGCGATGAAAGTTTGGGCTGATTTACAAAATGGTAAAGCTGCTATCAATGAAAACAATGAAAGCTTATTTTTACTTGCGCTTTTAGCTGATGAGGATTTGAGAAAAAGCTTGAGTGAAGAAGATATAAGAAAGTGCTTTGATTATAATTATTACACAAAAAATGTTGATGCAATCTTTGCAAGAACTTTTAAATAAGGACAAGGAATACAATGAAAGTTATTAAAAGAAATGGTCGCACAGAAGAATTAGACGTTTCTAAGATCAAAAAATGTACCTTTGATGCTATAAAAGATTTAGAAGGTGTTAATCTAAGCGAGCTCGAGCTTGATGCTAAAATTCAATTTCGAGATGGAATTTCAACTGAAGAAATTCAAAAAACATTGATTAAAACTGCTGTGGATAAAATCGATATTGATTGTCCAAACTGGACTTTTGTTGCGGCTAGACTTTTTTTGTTTGACTTGTATAAAAAAGTGAATGGAATGAATCGTTATAATCATTTACGCGAGTATTTTGAAAAGGGCGAAAAGGAAGGTAGAATTTTACTCGGTCTTAAAGAAAAATACGATTTAGATGATTTAAATGATTATATTAAGCCTGAACGCGATATGCAATTTACCTATCTTGGCATTAAAACTCTATACGATAGATACTTGATTAAAGATAGCAAGGGTATGCCTATAGAACTTCCTCAGCAAATGTTTATGGCTATTGCTATGTTTTTAGCACAAAATGAATTCAATCCTCAAGAATGGGCAAAAAAATTTTATGATCTTATCTCTAAATTTGAACTCATGCTTGCAACTCCTACTTTATCAAACGCAAGAACAACACGCCACCAGCTTAGCTCTTGTTACATAGGCTCAACTCCTGATAATATCGAGGGAATTTTTGATTCTTATCAAGAAATGGCATTATTGTCTAAATTTGGCGGAGGTATAGGTTGGGATTGGTCTAAAGTGCGTGCAATGGGTGGAAGTATAGATGGGCATAAAAACGCTGCAGGGGGTATTATTCCTTTTTTAAAAATTACTAATGATATAGCTGTGGCTGTGGATCAGCTTGGCACAAGAAAGGGTGCGATCGCTGTTTATATCGAACCTTGGCATATGGATGTAAGTGATTTTATCGATTTGCGTAAAAATTCAGGCGAAGAAAGACGCCGCGCACATGAGCTTTTCCCTGCTTTGTGGATTAACGATCTTTTTATGAAAAGAGTTAGAGCAAATGATAAATGGACTCTTTTTGATCCTGCAGATACACAAGATTTGTGTGATTTATATGGGGAAGCTTTTGAAAAGCGTTATGAAGAGTATGAAAAAGATGAAAGTATAGTTAAGGAAATAGTAGAAGCTAAGGAGCTTTGGAAAAAGATTTTGCTTAATTATTTTGAAACAGGTTTGCCTTTTTTATGTTTTAAAGATAATGCAAATAAAGCCAATCCAAATGCACATGTAGGGATCATCAGAAGTTCAAATTTATGTACAGAAATTTTTCAAAATACAGAGCCAAATTATTATAAAATTAAAGTTATATTTGAAAATGGCGATGAAAAACATTTTGATGAAGAAGAACGCGTTGTTATCGATGGGGGATATGAAAAGCCTGCTAAGAAAATTTCAACTCTTGATAGCTTTAATGGAAACAAAGTCTATATCGTAGAAAAATATAAAAGCGATGGAAAAACCGCAGTTTGTAATCTAGCAAGCATAAATCTTAGCAAGGTATATACCCAAGAAGATATAGAGCGCGTGGTGCCAACTGCTATTCGTATGCTTGATAATGTTATTGATTTAAATTTTTACCCTCATAGAAAAGTAAAGGATACAAATTTAAAATCTCGAGCCATAGGACTTGGCGTTATGGGCGAGGCACAAATGCTTGCTGAAGCAAGAATTCATTGGGGCAGTGATGAGCATTTAAACAAAATCGATGAAATTATGGAGAAAATTAGCTATGAGGCTATTAACGCAAGCTCAAATTTAGCGATAGAAAAAGGTTCTTATCCTGATTTTGAAGGGTCAAATTGGAGTAAGGGGATTTTTCCTATTGATGTAGCAAGTGAAAAAGCCAAAGCTTTAACTCTAAGAGAAGGGTTGTTTAATCAAAGCGAATGCGATTGGGATAAACTTAGGGAAAAAGTAAAAGCAGATGGCATGAGAAATGGTTATTTGATGGCTATTGCTCCTACTTCTTCAATTTCTATTTTGGTAGGAACAACACAAACTATCGAACCTGTCTATAAGCGTAAGTGGTTTGAGCAAAATTTAAGCGGCATGATACCTGTTGTAGTGCCTAATTTAAGTCTTGAAACTTGGCAGTATTATACCCCAGCTTACGAACTTGATCAAAGAATTCTTGTTAAAGCTGCAGCAGTGCGTGGAAAATGGATTGATCAAGGACAAAGCTTAAATATCTTTTTATCACTTGATAAAGCAAGTGGAGGCTACTTAAATGATATATATCAACTAGCTTGGGAGCTAGGAGTAAAATCAACTTACTATCTAAGAAGCGAAAGTCCTGATAGCGAAAAGATAAATGTTGCTGATCGTAGCATAGAATGTGAAGGTTGCCAATGAGGATTTAAACCTATATTAGGTTTAAATCTTTTTAAGAATTGTAAATTTCTTTATCTATGGCTTTTAAATTTTTTGCAGTACAAAGTGCTGAAGTCATAGCTCCTGAAACATTGCTAGCAGTTCTTGCCATATCAATGATAGGATCAATGGCTAAAATAAGGCTAAGCATAACAAAATTATCCCCAAATCCAATTCCTGCGAGCATAATAGAAGCTGCCATAGTCGCACTTCCAGGAACTCCAGCAATACCTAAAGATCCGATAACAGCTACTAATACTATCATCAAAGCAAAAGTAAAATCTATAGGCGTGTGCGTAGCAAATGCCACAAAAACTGCTGCCATAGCCGGAAAATAACCCGCACAACCATTAAGTCCCGTTGTTGTTCCTATAGAGGCAACAAAATTAGCCACGGCAGGATTTACTCCAAATTTGTTTTGCAAAGTTGAAGTCGTCATAGGCAAAGTCCCTAAAGAAGATCTTGAACTGAATGCAAACAACCATACAGGAAAAGCTTTTTTCGCGTATTTTATAGGGTTTAATCCTTGAGAAGCAAGAAGTAAAAAATGCACTCCAAACATTATAAACATAGCTATATAGGTAAGAATGATAAAAAGTCCTGCAGTTTTGATTGCTTCAAAACCATTGCTTAATAAAACATTTGCCATCATACAAACTACAGCATAAGGCATAAATCGAATCACCGTAGCTGTCATATTCATCATAATATTATAAAAAACTAAGACAAAATTTTCAAAAGTTTGAAAAGCTTGTGTATATTCTTCTTTTTTTGAAACTTTTTTTGCACAAATTCCTACAAAAAAAGCAAAAATTACAATGGCTATGATATTTTCTTTATTCATAACAGCAATGATATTGCTAGGAATTAAACCTAAAATAATACTCGAAAAAGTTTGAATTTCACGAATTTGTCTTGTTCCTTCATAAGCAGTAAAATTATCACCCAATTGAAAATTATAAGCTAGCAATATACCTAAAGAAGCAGCTATAGCAGTACTAAAAAGTATCCAAAAGAGGCTTATACCAAGCAAGGAAGAAATTTTTATATTTTTATCAATTTCTATAATCACTTTAATGATACAAATACCCACAAGCGGAATAACTAACATTTTTATAAAAGCTACAAAAACTGAGCTTACAAAACCAAACCAATGTTTTGCTTCATTGTACCAAATGATAGTACTTGCTTCTTTACTATCTGGAAATTGAGCTAGATATTGTAAAGCAAAACCTAAACCTAAACCTATAAAAAGGGCAAAAAGCATACGAAGGGAGAAATTTACCTTTTTATCTCGCATTTTTTTAAGAATGTAAAAAATTACAAAAAGCACAGCAATAATAGCTACAGTTTGTATTTGCGAGAACATTAAAAACATTTGAAAAAATTGTTTATCCATAAAAAGTCCTTGTAAGAAACTATATCAAGTATGAAATATATTTAAAGTATATCCATAAAACCTTGATCTTTATGGATAATACCATAAAAATATTATAAATAAGATAAAATAAGTATGATTTAATGAATATCTTTATGCAAACAATGCTCGAAAATAAATTGATGATCTTGTGGTAAGGCTTCAAATAAAGCATTGGCCAAATTTCGAATCTCCCAAAGAGCAGATTTTGAGCTACGCAAAGAAATAAAATTTTGCAAACTTCTAGCATTGATTGTTAAAGTAAGTTCGGTTTTATAACTCTCAGGCAAGCAGTATTTGGCTATATCCAAGCTTATGCTTTTTTGTAAAATAAGGCGTAAGTTTTCTAAAGCTTGAATGCTAGCATTATCAACTTCTTCGTTACCGCAAAGAACAAGATATCGGCTTGCGTTTTCAAAATCTCCTATCTTAAATTCACTTTCATTGCGAAGTTCTTTTAGAGTATAGCGCGTGCTTTTAACACTAGGGCTTGTATGACGATGTCTAGCAACTTCTTGTAAGCAAGCCCTTGAAATTCCTTGAATATAAAAAGTATAATTTAAATGTTCTAAAGTCGAGGCATGTTTAAATTTATTTCCTACGCGATCGATGAGTTCTTTATCTTTTTCTCCGCCACAATCACCTTTATCAAAACTTTGCCAGCAAGTTCTTGTTGCATGTGAGCATACAGAAAGAGGGGTATGAAAAAGTAAAGTGATTTGCATAAATTTTCCTTGATAAATTTTTTCATAATTCTTACATTTTTTACTTAAAATTCTAATGAAATAAAAAGTTTTATCGCGTTATAATTAGACAAAAAATTAAGGCTTATCGATAATGAGTAAACAAACTAAATATATTTTTGTTACAGGAGGAGTTTTAAGCTCCTTGGGCAAGGGAATAGCAGCTGCAAGTATCGCGACTTTATTGAAAAATTCAGGACTTAAAGTAAGCATTTTAAAAGCAGATCCTTATATCAATGTTGATCCTGGTACTATGAGTCCATTTGAACACGGAGAAGTTTTTGTTACAGATGATGGAGCGGAAACTGATCTTGATTTAGGGCATTATGAGCGTTTTTTAGATGAGAGTTTATCACAAGATAATAATTTCACCACAGGGCGTGTTTATCAAAGCGTGATCGAAAAAGAAAGACGTGGAGAATATCTTGGTAAAACTATTCAAGTTATCCCACATATCGTAGGAGAGATTAAAGAGCGTATTAAAAAAGCAGGAGAGGGCAAGGATATCTTAATCGTAGAGATAGGTGGAACAGTCGGAGATATCGAAGGTTTGCCTTTTTTAGAAGCTATTCGTGCTTTGCGTTTGGAAGTAGGTAAAAACAATGCTATGAATATCCATTTAACCCTAGTGCCTTTTATCAAGGCTGCAGGGGAGCTAAAAACCAAACCTACCCAACACAGCGTAGGCGAACTAAGACGCATAGGTATTAGTCCTGATATGATTATTTGTCGTAGTGAAAAAGCGCTGGATAGAGATTTAAAAGATAAAATTGCTATTTCTTGTGGTGTTGAAAAAAATTGCGTTATAGAAAGTGTTGATGCAGCAAGTATTTATCAAATTCCACTGAATTTCTTAAAACAAGATATTTTAAATCCTATCGCTTCTATTTTGGATTTAAAAAATTTAAAACCAAATATGGAAAATTGGGATATTCTAGTAAAAAGAGTTATAGCTCCGAGCAATGAAGTCAAAATCGCTTTTGTGGGTAAATATGTGGATCTAAAAGAAAGTTATAAGAGTCTTACAGAAGCCATCATTCATGCAGGTGCAGCGCTTGATACTAGAGTAGAACTTCAATGGGTAGATAGCGAAAAGCTTGAAAATTTAGAAAGTGCTGAAGCGTTTAAAAATGTGAGTGGAATTTTGGTTGCAGGGGGCTTTGGTTATCGCGGAGTAGAGGGTAAAATAAAAGCTATTCATTACGCAAGAGAAAACAAAATTCCATTTTTGGGAATTTGTTTGGGTATGCAGCTTGCATTGGTAGAATTTGCTAGACATGTGTTAAAAATCGAAGATGCAAATTCAAGTGAATTTGATGATAAATGTTCTAATCCTATCGTTTATCTCATCGATGAATTTATGGATGCGAGCGGTAAAAAACAAATTCGTACTGCTAAAACACCTTTGGGCGGAACTATGCGTTTGGGATCTTATGAGTGTAAAGTCAAGTCTAACTCCCTTTTAGCTAAGGTTTATAATAATGCAAAAAATATTAAAGAACGCCACCGCCACCGCTACGAGGCTAATCCAAAATATCGCAAAGAATTTGAAAGCAAAGGATTAATAGTAAGTGGAGAGAGCGAAGGACTTATAGAGGCTGTCGAGCTAAACAATCATCCTTTCTTTTTAGCTGTCCAATTTCACCCTGAATTCACTTCAAGATTAGAGCGCGTTAATCCTGTGATTTGTGGTTTTATCAAGGCGGCTATAAGCTATGAAGACAATTAATAAGAATGAAATTAAAAAAATTCTAGCTTCGCGTTTTGAAAAAGATTTACATACCAAGCTTTGCGATTTACCTTTGCCTTGTTGTTTAAAAGATGCTTATAAAGCAGCAAATCGCATTAAAGAAGCTATAGATAAAAATGAAAAAATTGCTATAGTGGGCGATTATGATGTTGATGGGATTATCTCTTGTGTCATTATGGCAGAATTTTTTGATGATATAGGTTTTGATTATACAGTAAGAATTCCTAATCGCTTCAAAGATGGATATGGTTTAAATGCTGAAATTATCAATGAGCTTGATGTAAATTTGATTATTACAGTGGATAATGGTATAGCAGCCTTTGAAGCAGCTAAGCTTTGTAAGGAAAAAAATATTGATTTAATTATAACCGATCATCATATGCCCCAAGATATTTTGCCTGATGCTTTTGCGATTATTAATCCTAAGCAAAAAGATTGTGATTTTCCAGATATCGAAATTTGTGGAGCGCAAGTAGCTTGGTATTTAATAGCTGCTTTAAAAGAGGTTTGTAAATTAAAATACGATATGGGCAAATTTTTAGAACTTCTAGCCATTGCCATTGTTGCAGATATGATGGAGTTAAGAGATTTAAATAGGGCATTGGTTAGGCGAGGGATAGAGTGTATTAACAAATCTAAAAGAGTTGCTTTTAAGGCGATTAGGCAATATTATCAAAAAGATAAATTTGCACTTGATAATATAGGATTTTTAATCGCTCCTCTTATCAATAGTGCTGGAAGAATGGATGATGCAAGCATTTCTTATGAATTTTTGCATACAAAGGACTTGGATAAAGCTTCAGCTTACTTAGAGCAAATCATCAGTTTTAATGAAAGTCGTAAAGATGAAGAAAAACAGCTTTTTGAAGATAGCTTGAGTCAAATCGATGACAATGATTCTTGTATTGTTGTATCGGGTTTAAATTGGCATGAGGGAGTTTTAGGGATAGTAGCAAGTCGTTTAGCAAAACATTTCAATAAACCTGCTTTTGTATTTTCACAAAACGATCAACGCTTAAAAGGAAGTGCAAGAAGTGTTGGAAAAATCGATATTTTAGCTTTGATTTCTAAAGCAAATTCTATATTAAGCAATTATGGTGGACACAAGGGTGCTGCAGGCCTTAGCTTAGATCTTGATTCTTTTGAAAAATTTAAAACCATAATAAAAAAAGAATGTATGGAAATTTCTCAAAGTGAATTTTTAGATACAGATGAAATTTTAGGTATTTTAGATCCTAATGAAATCGATTTTGAAATGCTTGAAATTTTAGAATCTTTTGAGCCTTTTGGACATAAAAATCCGCGTCCTTTTTTTATCCTAGAAAATCTTTATGTTAAAAATAAAAAATTCTTAGGAAAAGATGAAAAACATCTAAAGCTTATACTCACAAAAGATAATAAAACTATAGAAGCTTTGTTTTTTAATTTTGACAAAGAACCGCAATTGTGCGAAAATATTAATTTACTTGGAAGTATTTCTAAGAATGAATTTAGAGGATTAGCAACCCCGCAATTTATTATTAAAGAAATTTTGTAAATATTTATAAAATTTTTATTTATTATTTATTAATATTATATATATGTTTCATTACGAAACTTAAATTTAATAAATAAGGGGGCTTTGTGAAAAAGTTACTATTGTGCGTATGGGTATTTTTATCTATAGGAGTATGTATGGCAGAAGCCAAACCAAAAATTGCTATTTTAGCAACGGGTGGAACTATAGCAGGTTCTATCGATAGTGCTGTGGCCACAACGGGTTATACAGCAGGGGTTGTGGGCGTAGATGTTTTAATCAAAGCAGTTCCACAAATTCAAGATTTGGCTAATATTAGCGGAGAGCAAATAGCAAATATTGATAGTTCAAATATGCGCGATGAAATTTGGTTAAAACTTGCCAAAAAAATCAATAAACTTTTTGATGAGGGAGTAGATGGTGTAGTCATTACTCACGGTACTGATACCATGGAAGAAACCGCTTATTTTCTAAATTTAACGGTTAAAAGCGATAAGCCTGTAGTTTTAGTTGGCGCTATGCGTCCATCAACTGCTATAAGCGCAGATGGCCCAAAAAATCTTTATAATGCTGTAGCATTGGCTGCTGATAAAGAAGCCAAAAATAAAGGCGTTATGGTCGCTATGAACGATAAAATTTTAAGTGCTAGGGGCGTGGTAAAAACTCATAGTTTAAATGTTGATGCTTTTTCTTCTCCTAATTTTGGAGATGTAGGTTATATAGTAGATGGAAAAGTTTTTTTCTATAATAACATAAGTAAAGCACACACAAAAAATAGTCCTTTTGATGTAAGCAAGCTCACAAGTTTGCCAAAGGTAGATATACTCTATACTTATTCAAATGATGGTAGTGCCATTGCTGCAAAAGCTTTATTTGACAATGGAACCAAAGGTATTGTTGTAGCAGGGAGTGGTGCAGGAAGCATACATGAAGATCAAAAAAATGTTTTAAAAGAGCTTATCAAACAAGGGCTTGATGTTGTTGTAAGTTCAAGGGTTGCAGCAGGACGCGTTGCGGTGAGTGATACAGATAAAAAATTGGGTTTTATTAGTGCTGAAGATTTAAATCCGCAAAAAGCAAGAGTTTTGCTTATGTTAGCTCTTACAAAAACAAGTGATCCTAAAAAAATCCAAGAATACTTTTTAAAATACTGAAATTTAGGAATTTTTAAAGCTTAGGGAAGGTTTTTATCTTCTCTAAATTAGTTTGTTTAAACTCTCAAATTTCAACCATCTCGAAAATAAGGCTAAATTTCTAGCCTTATTTAATCCTCCTTTAAGCTTAATTAGTTATACTTTCATTTCCTTTTTCAAAAAAGGACTTTAAAATCTTTAAATTATAAACTAAAGTTTATAAAGCTAAATGAAGATTTTGTAAACCCTTGTTTCTAGTTTTAAATTAATTTTAATCCTAGTCAAATCAATTCAAGTTTATAAAACTTTATTATTACTAAACTTTATTTATAAACAATAAATGATTTTTTGTTTTTGTTCTTTAAAATTAATATTGTTATTTCAAATCTTATTAGTCAATCTTTGAAATCTAAATAAGTGATCGATTGAGCCAGAAAAGATTTAGGCATAAGCAATTATGTAAAATCTATTCAATCTAAATATTTAAAGATTAAAAGTTTTTATTTTTAATCTTCATTACTTTTTCTTTGAAGAAAAAGATTAAACTATCTATAATTTTTATGGAGAGTTTGATCCTGGCTCAGAGTGAACGCTGGCGGCGTGCCTAATACATGCAAGTCGAACGATGAAGCTTCTAGCTTGCTAGAAGTGGATTAGTGGCGCACGGGTGAGTAAGGTATAGTTAATCTGCCCTACACAAGAGGACAACAGTTGGAAACGACTGCTAATACTCTATACTCCTACTTAACACAAGTTGAGTAGGGAAAGTTTTTCGGTGTAGGATGAGACTATATAGTATCAGCTAGTTGGTGAGGTAATGGCTCACCAAGGCTATGACGCTTAACTGGTCTGAGAGGATGATCAGTCACACTGGAACTGAGACACGGTCCAGACTCCTACGGGAGGCAGCAGTAGGGAATATTGCGCAATGGGGGAAACCCTGACGCAGCAACGCCGCGTGGAGGATGACACTTTTCGGAGCGTAAACTCCTTTTCTTAGGGAAGAATTCTGACGGTACCTAAGGAATAAGCACCGGCTAACTCCGTGCCAGCAGCCGCGGTAATACGGAGGGTGCAAGCGTTACTCGGAATCACTGGGCGTAAAGGGCGCGTAGGCGGATTATCAAGTCTCTTGTGAAATCTAATGGCTTAACCATTAAACTGCTTGGGAAACTGATAGTCTAGAGTGAGGGAGAGGCAGATGGAATTGGTGGTGTAGGGGTAAAATCCGTAGATATCACCAAGAATACCCATTGCGAAGGCGATCTGCTGGAACTCAACTGACGCTAAGGCGCGAAAGCGTGGGGAGCAAACAGGATTAGATACCCTGGTAGTCCACGCCCTAAACGATGTACACTAGTTGTTGGGGTGCTAGTCATCTCAGTAATGCAGCTAACGCATTAAGTGTACCGCCTGGGGAGTACGGTCGCAAGATTAAAACTCAAAGGAATAGACGGGGACCCGCACAAGCGGTGGAGCATGTGGTTTAATTCGAAGATACGCGAAGAACCTTACCTGGGCTTGATATCCTAAGAACCTTATAGAGATATGAGGGTGCTAGCTTGCTAGAACTTAGAGACAGGTGCTGCACGGCTGTCGTCAGCTCGTGTCGTGAGATGTTGGGTTAAGTCCCGCAACGAGCGCAACCCACGTATTTAGTTGCTAACGGTTCGGCCGAGCACTCTAAATAGACTGCCTTCGTAAGGAGGAGGAAGGTGTGGACGACGTCAAGTCATCATGGCCCTTATGCCCAGGGCGACACACGTGCTACAATGGCATATACAATGAGACGCAATACCGCGAGGTGGAGCAAATCTATAAAATATGTCCCAGTTCGGATTGTTCTCTGCAACTCGAGAGCATGAAGCCGGAATCGCTAGTAATCGTAGATCAGCCATGCTACGGTGAATACGTTCCCGGGTCTTGTACTCACCGCCCGTCACACCATGGGAGTTGATTTCACTCGAAGCCGGAATACTAAACTAGTTACCGTCCACAGTGGAATCAGCGACTGGGGTGAAGTCGTAACAAGGTAACCGTAGGAGAACCTGCGGTTGGATCACCTCCTTTCTAGAGTACAAAGTAATAAGTCTCACAACTATTACTTCATTATAAACTCAATTGATTCTTGTTTAGATTTCAAAGATTGATGATAAAGCTAATTGTTTATGGGGAATTAGCTCAGCTGGGAGAGCGCCTGCTTTGCACGCAGGAGGTCAGCGGTTCGATCCCGCTATTCTCCACCATTATTAAGGGCCTATAGCTCAGCTGGTTAGAGTGCACCCCTGATAAGGGTGAGGTCACAAGTTCAAGTCTTGTTAGGCCCACCATAGAAATATCAATCTTAAAAGATAAAAACAAGATTTGAAATCAAGCTTTAAAATCTAAAGCAAGTATATATTTTATAAATATACTTTGATATATCATATACTTCCTTTAGGTTTTAAACCTAAATGTTCTTTATAATTATCATTGTTAAGAGTCACAAGCAAGTTTTAATAAAAACAATTTTACAGGACTTGTTAAAGGATAAAACCCAATTATCTTTTCTTTGGTTTAACTTATATCTTTTAACTATCTTTATTTTTTATAATAAAGAGAATATTAGATCTAAAGTTTTAAATTAAAGATAAGTTTCAAACTCACGACTTGGTTTAAATATTAATTGAATTTTAGTATTTATATTAAGTGTTTGAATGCTTTCCGTCTTAAGATAATGAAGTCTTATCATAAAAACTTTAACAAGGAAGTGATGCGTTTTAGAATCAATAAAAAAGGTAGAAGTTAGATTATATCTAACTTTTATGCATATTCTTAGCAGAAGAAGCAAGAAAGACTACTAGTCTTTAACTTACTTTATCAGCCTAATATCTTTTAGGTTGGCGGGGTAGGCCTTTAGCTTGCTTCTTAGTCAAGGCAAAGCCTTGACGCTAAAGAAGGTAAAAAAGGTAAGCTACTAAGAGCGAATGGTGGATGCCTTGACTGGTAAAGGCGATGAAGGACGTACTAGACTGCGATAAGCTACGGGGAGCTGTCAAGAAGCTTTGATCCGTAGATTTCCGAATGGGGCAACCCAATGTATAGAGATATACATTACCTATATAGGAGCGAACGAGGGGAATTGAAACATCTTAGTACCCTCAGGAAAAGAAATCAATAGAGATTGCGTCAGTAGCGGCGAGCGAAAGCGCAAGAGGGCAAACCCAGTGCTTGCACTGGGGGTTGTAGGACTGCAATGTGCAAGAGGTGAGTTTAGCAGAACATTCTGGAAAGTATAGCCATAGAGGGTGATAGTCCCGTATGCGAAAAACAAACCTTAGCTAGCAGTATCCTGAGTAGGGCGGGACACGAGAAATCCTGTCTGAAGCTGGGTCGACCACGATCCAACCCTAAATACTAATACCAGATCGATAGTGCACAAGTACCGTGAGGGAAAGGTGAAAAGAACTGAGGTGATCAGAGTGAAATAGAACCTGAAACCATTTGCTTACAATCATTCAGAGCACTATGTAGCAATACAGTGTGATGGACTGCCTTTTGCATAATGAGCCTGCGAGTTGTGGTGTCTGGCAAGGTTAAGCAAACGCGAAGCCGTAGCGAAAGCGAGTCTGAATAGGGCGCTTAGTCAGATGCTGCAGACCCGAAACGAAGTGATCTATCCATGAGCAAGTTGAAGCTAGTGTAAGAACTAGTGGAGGACTGAACCCATAGGCGTTGAAAAGCCCCGGGATGACTTGTGGATAGGGGTGAAAGGCCAATCAAACTTCGTGATAGCTGGTTCTCTCCGAAATATATTTAGGTATAGCGTTGTGTCGTAATATAAGGGGGTAGAGCACTGAATGGGCTAGGGCATACACCAATGTACCAAACCCTATCAAACTCCGAATACCTTATATGTAATCACAGCAGTCAGGCGGCGAGTGATAAAATCCGTCGTCAAGAGGGAAACAACCCAGACTACCAGCTAAGGTCCCTAAATCTTACTTAAGTGGAAAACGATGTGAAGTTACTTAAACAACCAGGAGGTTGGCTTAGAAGCAGCCATCCTTTAAAGAAAGCGTAATAGCTCACTGGTCTAGTGATTTTGCGCGGAAAATATAACGGGGCTAAAGTAAGTACCGAAGCTGTAGACTTGACTTTGTCAAGTGGTAGGAGAGCGTTCTATTTGCGTCGAAGGTATACCGGTAAGGAGTGCTGGAGCGAATAGAAGTGAGCATGCAGGCATGAGTAGCGATAATTAATGTGAGAATCATTAACGCCGTAAACCCAAGGTTTCCTACGCGATGCTCGTCATCGTAGGGTTAGTCGGGTCCTAAGTCGAGTCCGAAAGGGGTAGACGATGGCAAATTGGTTAATATTCCAATACCAACATTAGTGTGCGATGGAAGGACGCTTAGGGCTAAGGGGGCTAGCGGATGGAAGTGCTAGTCTAAGGTCGTAGGTGCTTATACAGGCAAATCCGTATAAGAATACACCGAGAACTGAAAGGCTTTTTGAAGTCTTCGGATGGATAGAAGAACCCCTGATGCCGTCGAGCCAAGAAAAGTTTCTAAGTTTAGCTAATGTTGCCCGTACCGTAAACCGACACAGGTGGGTGGGATGAGTATTCTAAGGCGCGTGGAAGAACTCTCTTTAAGGAACTCTGCAAAATAGCACCGTATCTTCGGTATAAGGTGTGGTTCGCTTCGTATTAGGATTTACTCCGAAAGCGAAGAAACTTACAACAAAGAGTCCCTCCCGACTGTTTACCAAAAACACAGCACTCTGCTAACTCGTAAGAGGATGTATAGGGTGTGACGCCTGCCCGGTGCTCGAAGGTTAATTGATGGGGTTAGCATTAGCGAAGCTCTTGATCGAAGCCCGAGTAAACGGCGGCCGTAACTATAACGGTCCTAAGGTAGCGAAATTCCTTGTCGGTTAAATACCGACCTGCATGAATGGCGTAACGAGATGGGAGCTGTCTCAAAGAGGGATCCAGTGAAATTGTAGTGGAGGTGAAAATTCCTCCTACCCGCGGCAAGACGGAAAGACCCCGTGGACCTTTACTACAGCTTGACACTGCTATTTGGATAAGAATGTGCAGGATAGGTGGGAGGCTTTGAGTATATGACGCCAGTTGTATATGAGCCATTGTTGAGATACCACTCTTTCTTATTTGGGTAGCTAACCAGCTTGAGTTATCCTCAAGTGGGACAATGTCTGGTGGGTAGTTTGACTGGGGCGGTCGCCTCCCAAATAATAACGGAGGCTTACAAAGGTTGGCTCAGAACGGTTGGAAATCGTTCGTAGAGTATAAAGGTATAAGCCAGCTTAACTGCAAGACATACAAGTCAAGCAGAGACGAAAGTCGGTCTTAGTGATCCGGTGGTTCTGTGTGGAAGGGCCATCGCTCAAAGGATAAAAGGTACCCCGGGGATAACAGGCTGATCTCCCCCAAGAGCTCACATCGACGGGGAGGTTTGGCACCTCGATGTCGGCTCATCGCATCCTGGGGCTGGAGCAGGTCCCAAGGGTATGGCTGTTCGCCATTTAAAGCGGTACGCGAGCTGGGTTCAGAACGTCGTGAGACAGTTCGGTCCCTATCTGCCGTGGGCGTAAGAAGATTGAAGAGATTTGACCCTAGTACGAGAGGACCGGGTTGAACAAACCACTGGTGTAGCTGTTGTTCTGCCAAGAGCATCGCAGCGTAGCTAAGTTTGGAAAGGATAAACGCTGAAAGCATCTAAGCGTGAAGCCAACTCTAAGATGAATCTTCTCTAAGCTCTCTAGAAGACTACTAGTTTGATAGGCTGGGTGTGTAATGGATGAAAGTCCTTTAGCTGACCAGTACTAATAGAGCGTTTGGCTTATCTTTAATAAAGCATCACTTCCTTGTTAAGGTTTTTAGTAAAGCTTTGAATAACAATAATCATTCAAAGTGATATGGAAATCTTGCAAGTAGGGTTTATATTAGAACTTGCTCTTAACATTGTTTTTTAAGTATTCTAAAATAAAAGCTTATCAAAGAGAATAAAGATTTTATTCATTGATAAGATGAAAGATAAGATTTAAAAAATAAAAGAATATAAAGCAAAAAAATAAAAAAATAGAATAAAAAATAAAAGCTTTATTCTTAAGTTAAGTCTTTCAAAGAATATTTAAATAACAATGTCCGTGATTATACAGATGTGGAAACGCCTTGCTCCATCCCGAACCAAGAAGCTAAGCACATCGTGGGTGATGATACTACGCCTTACTGGCAGGGGGAAAGTAGCTCATTGCGGACTTGTTAATTCTTCTTTACTTACTTTATATATAAATCATATGTTTATTTTTATTGTTGTTTTAGATGGGATTTAGAATAATTATCTTTATGTTTATTGAATCTGTTTTTGTATTAATTGTTCTTTTTTATTATGTTTATTGAAACTTGTTTCAATATATTGAATTTGTTTTTATATGTATTAATCATTCTTTTTATGCTGAGTTATGGTTATGGCTTAGTTATAGTTAGCTTGCTTAGAGTTGTTCACTTTAATCTGTTTTTAGTTTAATTGTTGTCTTTGTGTTTGGTTTATAATTTCATTGTATGGTTTTTTGGGTGGTGGTGTTAAGATATTGATTTGCTAGGCTGGTAAATTTGTTTGGGTTTTTTTATTGTTTGAATACACTTGCTTTATTTGGTGGGTTTATTGGTTGTGAGCTTGGTTGGTTGAGTTGGACTGATGGTTTAATCATTTTTAATCTGTTTTTAGTTTAATTGTTAAATTTGGTGTTTGCTTGTATATTTTTATCTATTAAATTTATTTTTTGTATGCTAATTAGATATGTTTTTGTATTAATTGTTCTTTTTATTTATTGAATCTGTTTTTTAGTTTAATGGTTGTCTTTGTGTTTGGTTTATAATTTCATTGTATGGTTTTTTGGGTGGTGTTAAGATATTGATTTACTAGGCTGGTAAATTTGTTTGGGTTTTTTTATTGTTTGAATACACTCGCTTTAGTTGGTGGGTTGGTTGGTCGTGAGCTTGTGGTTGGTTGAGTTGGGCTGATGGTTTAATCATTTTTAATCTGTTTTTAGTTTAATGGTTTAAGATATTCTTTTATGGGGTTGATGGGGTCGTTTGTGCTAATAATGATTTAATTTAGTTTGTATTTGTTAATGGGTTAGAGTTAATCATTTGTTGTTTAGATTCTTTTATTGGATTGACTGAATTAAGCTCGGATTGTTTTAGTTATTATGGTTATATTTAGGTTAATGGGTTTAATTTACTTGTTTAGATGGATTGAAGTAGTTTATTCCAATGGCTCTAATTTATTTAATCCCTTTAGAATGCTTTGTGTAATACTTTTACTTATCTATGCTTATATTTAATTATTGGGTTATTGATTTAGTTGATTTAAATGGGTTAATTGATTTAGCTTATTTATTGGTTTAGTTGATTTAATTAATTTAATTAGTTTTAGTTAAACACTTTATCAGTCCTTGCTTCAATCAGTTTATTTGAATTTAGTGTGTTTGGTTGATTGGTTTGGTTATATTATTGCTTATAAAAGCATAGGTTTGGAACTATACTTGCAAGATAAAAGAATGAGATACTTGAGATTGCTAAAGCCAAGTAATGATTAAGGATTGGAGAATGAGGGTGTAATCGTATGCATACTTTCTAAATGATTAAAATAATTAAGTTTTATGTATTTTTCTTTATTGCCTATAATGAAGATTGTATTTTTTGCTCGAGTTAATGCAACATTGATTAAATTTGGCCTAGATGCTACCCAATTTCTAGCATTTTCGTTATTTCCACCTAAGATAAGTATGATTATATCTGCTTCTTTTCCTTGCATTGTATGTATAGTACCAATTTTATCATTTTTTAAATTATTATATTTATCGATTATATCTTTTAATTTTTGTTTAACATCTACAAATGGCGTAACGATTCCAATCTCTAGATCATATTGGGTAATTTTATCTAAAAGTATGTGCAAATATTCTATTTCCCTTTCATTGCAATTACCATTCCATTGTTCTTCTTTGATATTGTACCAAGTGTTTTGTAATTGTAGGGTGTTTTCATTTTTCTTTCCATATATCATCATACCGTCATATGCGATTTTATTAGATAGTTCAAATATAGGTCGGTCGCAGCGATTATGCACACGCAAGGGAGAACCTAACCATATTTTTTGATTGTTTTGACAAATATATCTTCCATATGATTGCAAGAAGTCGCATCTACTTTGTAAAGAGGTATTTTTAACATCAAAAGCCTTATCTATATTGAAGTATTGTATAAAAAAATTATTTATATTATTTGGAATATTTACAATAGGTTCAAGCTGTAGAGGATCTCCTATTATGATGGCTTTTTTTGTTCTGTATATAGCCCCAATAGCACTTGTTATAGTGCTTTGTCCTGATTCATCGCTGATTAGATATCCAAATTGATTATGCCCTATGTCTTTAAAACAAGAGCCAAAAGAAGCATAAGTGGAACTAATCGATGGTATTATAAAAAATAAACTTTTCCATATTTCAACAATTTTATTTCCCGAAAGATTCCTATAGTTGTTGTTTTCTAAAATATCACTTAATGCTTCCAAATTTTGAGCAAAATATAGATTATTACTTAGTATGGCCACCTTGTGAAGATTAAGTGCTTTTACAAATAAGTCTTTTCGTGCTTTAGAAAGTTCTGTTGTTTCGCCATTTTCTACCATAAAAAATGAAGATTTTTCCATAGATGCTTCATCATGTAAATAAAATTTTTGGTTGAGAAAAGAGATATGCTTTTCTATATTTTTTACATAACTTTTTCCCATAAGTCTATATGAAAGTAGTTTGTATAGGTAAGTAATAGTATTGATTAAACTGCCACTATTTTTTAGTTTGTTGTAAATTTTTACCTTTTGGATTATATGTTTTTCTTTTTTGTTTTTATCTAGTAGATTATTAACCCTGCGCAATGCTTGGTTAAAATCATTTTTTGCTTGCTCAAAATCTTTACTAGTGAGCTTATTGCTTTTTATATAATTTATAAGACCGATAAATTCATATTCTTTTGATTTAAAATCTTTTAAAACATTATATATAAAAGAAGATTTATTGGAATTATTGCCCAATATACCGCATATTAATCCCCAAGCTTTAATTTCAGTTTTTTTATTTCGGTTTAAAAATCTTGTAGCTATCTCACTAAAATAATCAAGATCTTGAATATAGCTACTATCGATACCACCATTTGTGGGTATTTCTTTGCTTATATTTTCTACAGCATTATTATTGCTAGAAGATAGTATGATCTCATAACCTTTTAGTTTTTCATTGAGCTTATAAATTCCATCCTCTTTTTTTATAATTTCATCATAATTTAGTTTTGAAATTTCTATAGCCCTTTGAGTAATAATACCTGCTATGATATCTTTTATAAGCGTTGTTTTTCCAGTCCCTGGAGGTCCATTGATAGAGTAGATATCGTTATGATCTTTATTCATTTTAAGTATTTTGTTTACTGCAAATTGTTGAGAATACATTAATGCAAATTTACTCATAAAAGAGCTAGGAGCCAGTTCATCAATATAGTTTTCCAAAATTTCTAGTTGATTTGTTTTTATGTCTATGCGTTGTTTTATTTTGTTGCTTAGATACTTATCTATCATGGGAAATTTATTTTCCTCATAATTATTTAAAATATTCGCTAATTCTTGTATATAAAAACTATTTAGAAATACATTTTCATTTATGGTTTTAGTAAGATTAACTGATATTCTAAATTTGTTTCCAAGTAATGGAACATCGCGTTCTATGATTTTGATAGCTTTATCGTAAAATTTATCAATACATATATTTTTAAGCGAAGATAATTCTTTGGCAATGTTTTGGCTTAGATTAATAAAATCAATATAAGATGATTTTATATTTTCAATATTATTTATAGCCCATGGTGCAGTGGATAAATAAAAATTTTTCGCATTAAAAACAAAATCATTATCTATTATTGGATCGAAATTTTGATGATTGTTTGAGTTAAATTCATTGAATTTTATAATTTCATTTTCATTTGCAAAATTTAAACGACCATTAAATTTTAGAACAAAAGATGCATATTCTGTATTTAAATTATCGCAAAAATTTTCCAAGTCTTTGTTAATATTAAATTTATTTATAATATTGTCAAATAAGGTTTTGTTTTCATAGATGGCACCCTGTATGATAATTTCTACACTATAATCATCTAAATTTTTGTTATTTAAGGTTAAGACATTGCAAATTGTTTCAATCCTTTCTCGAATATATTTGTTAATATATGAAGTTTCGCATGTATCGCGACAATTGTTTATCTTTTTGATATTTTGAGGTGTTAAATATTCCACAAAAAGTAAATATTTTAAAATATCAATATTGCTACTCAAGTTAAATCCTTAAATAAAAATATGTAAATTATATCTTAACATGTTTTTACAAATTTCCATTTTCTTAAAGTAAAATTTTGATAAAATAGAAACTATTTTAAAAAAAGGCGTAAGATGAAATTTGAAGCTATAGATGAAAAAGAATTTTTAAATCCTTACTACCGCAAAAAGCCTATTTTAGAAGCAGAGCTAAATGAATTTACTAAAGCTTTAAAAGATTATAAATCAAGCTTAGAAAACAATCTCAAAAACAACGAAGACTCCCTAGTGGCAAACGCTTTAAGCAAATTTTTTGAAAATTTGCATTTTGAGTGTGAGATAAAAAGCATACACAAAGGCAACAGCGGTATAGATCTTGCTTTGAAAAAAGATAAACAAATTCAAGTCATCATCGAAGCAAAATTGCCTCATTCTAAAGAATTCTTTAGCCCAAACAAGCCCAACTGCAAAGCCTTGCACGAGTGCATTTTGTATTATCTTCGTGAAAGAAAGGCTTTAAATTCATCACTCAAGCACATCATCATCACAGATTTTTATCATTTTTATATCTTTAAGGCGGATTTGTTTGAAGAGCTTTTTAACAAAAACAAGTATTTTAAAGAAGCTTTTGAAAATTTTGAAAGCAAAAATTCTCTTTTTAAGGGCAATACCGATGAATTTTACAAAGAGTGCGAAAAGCTTTTAAGCAGTGAAAAATATCTTGATTCTATCACAAGAAAGGATTTGTTTGATGAGCCTAGCTTAAAGGGTGTTTTTATCGATCTAAAGCCTATTTTGGAGCAAGAAAAGCCAAGCTTTAGCAAGCTCAAGCCTTTGTTTAAAATTTTTCACAAAGACTTTTTACTAAGCGAGTTTAACCCCAACGATGCAAATTCACTCAACAACGCCTTTTACAAAGAGCTTTTATATATCCTAGGGCTTTGCGAAAGCAAGCAAAGCTCAAAGCTCATCATCGCAAAAAGCGAAGAGAGCAAAGAAGAGCAAGGCACCTTTTACACAGCTATAAATTCCAAGCTTGAAGAAGAAAATTTTGAAACCATTTTAAAACTTTTGATTTTATGGCTTAATCGTATCTTGTTTTTAAAGCTTATAGAGTCAAATTTGGTGCGTTTTAATGATGATAAAAATTTGAAATTTCTAAATTTTAAAAAAATTCCTGATTTTGACAAGCTTAGCGAGCTTTTCTTTGAAATTTTAGCCAAAGAAAGAAGCACACGAAAGAAAAGCGAATTTGCTTACCTGCCTTACTTGAATTCTTCTTTGTTTGAAAAACAAAGCATAGAAAACACGCTTGAAATTTCGAATTTAAACAATGATTTAAAGCTTAACTACTACAAAAACACGGTGTTAAAAGATGACAAATGCAAGGCTAAAAAAGGACAAGTGGGGCTTTTGGAGTATTTGTTTGAATTTTTGGATAGTTTTGATTTTGGTAGTGATGATGAGCAAAGCGAAATTTTAAGCCAAAAAGAGCTTATAAGCTCAAGCGTTTTGGGAAATGTGTTTGAAAAGCTCAATGGCTACAAAGAAGGAAGCTTTTACACTCCAAGCTTTATCACTTCTTATATGTGTAAAGAAAGTATCACAAAAGTAGTGCTTGATAAATTCAATGCCAAATTTGATCTTAAGGCTACAGATATCAGCGAGCTAAGAAGGGATTTGCGAAAAGAGGATAAAAACGCACAAAAAGAGCTTTTAAACTCCATAAAAATTTGCGATCCTGCGGTAGGAAGTGGGCATTTTCTAGTATCGGCTTTAAATGTCATGCTAAGTATCTACGATGAGCTAAATCTTTTTGATGAGGAGTTTTACCTAGAAGTGCAAAACGATGAAATTCTCATCACCAACCGCAAAGGCGAATTTGTAGAATACAAACGCCCGCATTCGGACAAAGACAAAGCCCACTTGATCCAAAAAGAGCTTTTTTACACGAAAAAAGATATCATAGAAAACAACCTTTTTGGCGTCGATATCAACCCAAATTCATGCGAGATCACCAAACTAAGACTTTGGATAGAGCTTTTAAAACACAGCTTTTACCAAAGCTTTGAGGATGAGGCGTATCACGATCTTAAAACCCTGCCAAACATCGATATAAACATAAAATGCGGGAATTCTTTGATATCTTATTTTGAAATCGACAAAAGCCTAAGCCATTACCCAAACATCAAAGAACGCATGAACAAATACAAAAACATAGTCAAAGACTACAAAGAGGGCTTTTACACCGATAAAAATCAAATCAACCAAGAGATAAAAAATCTCAAAATTTCTTTTAAAAATTTCTGCTTTGCGGATAAATTTAAAAAAGAGATGAAAAGTTTTAATGAAAAATGCGAAAAATACTCCAAAAAATACGGAAATTTCTTAGCTGTAAATGATGAGAATTTGAGAATTTTTGTCAGTGCGAATTTGACTCTTTTTGATTTTGATGAAAAAGAAGCGAAAAAAGAATTTGCAAATCTTAAAAAAGAATACGACAATATCTTCAACCTAGAAAATAATCATCCTTTCGAATGGCGTTTTGAATTTCCTGAAATTTTGGACGATGATGGAAATTTCCAAGGCTTTGATCTCATCATCGGCAATCCGCCTTATATAAAAGAAGCGGATAATAAAGAACTTTTTACCAATACAAAAAATTTAAGAACTTATCAAGGAAAAATGGATATTTGGTATCATTTTGTGGGACGTGGATTTGATATATTAAAAAACAATGGATATTTATCATTTATCGCTACAAATAATTGGATTACAAATTCAGGAGCTAAAAAACTACGCAATATAGTTTTAGAAGAATCCCAAATTTTAAGCCTTGTTGATTTTAGCTCTTTTATGGTGTTTGATTCTGCAAGTATACAAACGATGATAATGCAATTTCAAAAAACAAAACCACCTAAAAATTATGAATTTCATTTTGCAAAAATCACAACCCAAACTCCAATTTATGAAGATGCTCTAAGTCTTTTAAAAAATGAAAAAACCCAAAACAATGAAATTTTAAGTATAAATTTAGCTCCAAAAAAATTCATAGATAAAACTTTAAATTTTACAAAAAGTGATTATGAAGAACTTTTCAATAAAATTCAAAAATATGGGAAATTTTATCTTGAAGAAAGGGAAGTCGCACAAGGGATAGTTTATCCACAAGAAAATGTCAATAAGAAATCTTTGGAAATTTTAGGAACAAAATTTTATATAGGACAAGGAATTCAAAAATTAACAAGCGAAGAATTAGAGCAATTAAATCTTTTGGAACATGAAAGAAGTCTTTTAAAACCTATTTTTGAAAATAATAACATTGAAAAATATTTTGTTAAAAAAGAGAATAATTTTTGGGTTATATATACCAATTCATCATTTAAAAATCCAAATTCTATGGATAACTATCCAAATTTAAAAAAACATTTAGATAAATTTAAAAAAGTTATGACTTCGGATAATAAACCTTATGGTTTGCACCGAGCAAGAGATGAGAAATTTTTTAAAGGAAGTCCTAGAATTGTAGCACTTAGAAAATGCGTAGGAGAGCCCAAATTTAGTTATGTTGATTTTGATTGTTATGTTTCAGCAACTTTTTATATTATCAAAACACAAAGAATAAATGTGAAATATTTAACAGGGCTTTTAAATTCAAAGCTTGTCGCATTTTGGTTAAAACATAAAGGAAAAATGCAAGGCAATAATTATCAAATCGACAAAGAGCCTTTGCTAAATATTCCCATAGCGGATACAAATTCTAAAAATCAAAAAATAGCTGATGAGCTTGTAAATTCAGTCGATGAAATTTTAAAAGCTAAAGAACAAGACAAAAACGCAAACACCCAAGAACTAGAAAACAAAATCAATTCTTTGGTTTATAAACTCTACAATCTCACCGAAGATGAGATAAAAATCATTGAAGGAAAGTAATATGCATAAAGGAAGAGATGATTTAATTTCACCAGAAGAAGCAGAAAAAGGCGTTGAAATAGTTTCTAAAATATGCGGAGTTGATAAAGAAAAAATACATTATCCGACCGTGGAATGCAATGGACCAAGCATAAGTGAATATAAATTTGATTATTTTCCTCCTAGTTTATTACATACAGATTTTAAATATGAAATTAAATTTATTAATTGTAAATTTGGTTCTTGGGAAGACTTTAATTTATATAATACATCAAATAATTTTTTGGTTTTTGTAAATTGTGAATTTGATTATATATGCTTAAATAATGATTTAGTTACAGATAACACATTTAAATTAAATAATAAATTATATTTTTTTGGTTGTAAATTTAATGGAGATATTGACATTGGAAAGGCTAATATTAATGGTGAAATAAAATTTAATGGTTGCACTTTTAAAGATGTCTTTTATTTTGATATTAAAGAATATTTGGCAAATATTAAAATAAAAAATTGTATTTTTTATAAATCATTTTTTATGTCGGGTAATTTTAAAAATGAAGCTCGTTTCGATAATTCTATATTTAAAGATTATGTCGACTTTCATGAATGTGAATTTAAAAAAACTGCTTGTTTTTACGGAGTGAGATTTGATAAAACTCCAAATTTCTCCCAAGCTATCTTCAAAGAAAATTTAAATGTAGTTAATACAAATTTAAATTTTACTTTTGGCAATCTACAAGAGAGAATCAAACAAGAATACAAAGATTTTAATAAAACTAAAGAAAAAAAATCTTTAGATAAATTCGCAAATGATTTTAGAGATTCTTTCAGAACTTTTAAAAATGCTTTGATAAAAGATAACAATCTTTTAGATGCTTCAAATTTTCACAAATACGAGCTTTATTGTAAAGAGCTAGAGCTAAAATTTAAAAAGCTCAAGATATTTTCTAGAGAATGGATAGAAAAATGGCAACTTTTCTTTTATCGCAAGCTTTGTGATCATCATACAGATTTGCTTTTAAATTTAAGATGGTTGGTTGTGGTTGTGGGATTTTTTGTTTCTGTTTTGTTTGCATTAAGATATGGAGATGGAAATTTATTACAGTTTTTTAATAAAGATAATGACTTGCTTAAGATGCTGAAAGATATGTTAAATATAAAAGTTTTAAATGATAGCAATGTAACCTATTTGATACTTTTGTATTCTTTTATAGGCTTGTTTTTTGTTAGGACTTTTTTTATTTTTTATTATCTAGTGATTTTTATTTTAATGCTCGCCATTAGTCCTTATAATTTATTTAGCGTGGTTAATTTTGTTGCGAAAGGTAAACTAAATAGTTTTTTAGAAAATATTATTATGGTTACTTATGCTTTGATTATGATTTTAGTCCTTTTCTCACTCCAAAAAACTGCACGAAAGAGTTCCATAGTGCCAAGCTGAAAAATTTAAGGTATCGTGATGAAAATTTATAGCAAAACACTAAAAACCAAAGATAATGAAAACAAAATCAATTCTTTGGTTTATAAACTCTACAATCTCACCGAAGATGAGATAAAAATCATTGAAGGCAAATAATGGAAGAAAATAAATTAAAAGTGATAGTAAATAAATTAGAATCTTATGATCAGCTAGAAGTAGGATTAGAAAAACTAGCTTTAAAAATTGAATGCTCTTATAAAGATAAACTACTTATAAAATATCTGTATGCAGAAAAAGATGTGTTTTTTTCAATGGATTTTATTTATGAAACAATGAAAGATTGTGAAGAATTAAAAAATTTGATTGAAAAGCATACGATCGATGATTTGATAATTTATAAAGTATTGGTTCCTGTTAAAATTATTGGTCGTAATAAATTTTTAGATGATAAAGATAGAAAAGATATTCAAAAAAGATACAATGCAAAAGATCTAAACCTGCTTAATCAACACGCAATGAATAAAAGAGTTACAGGTATTGAGAGAAAATTTCATTCCTATAATAACTTAAACAAGAGAAAATTTAAGACTATTTTTTTAGAAAATTTTTCTATTTTTGGATTTTTTGATGGTGAGATTAATATTGGCGAAAGTATTTTTTATAAATTATGTTCTTTTAAAGGTTTTATAGAAAGCAAAGGAGATTTAAAGGCAAATAATTGTGATTTTATAGGCAATGTAGATTTTAGAATTCAAGTAAGAAATAAAAGTTTAAACAATGTTTCATTTAAAAATTCAATTTTTAGAAAAGAAGTTACATTTTCAAATATAAAATTTTTAGGAAATACAAATTTCAATAACTCCCATTTTAAAGATTATGTTGATTTTCATGAGTGCGAATTTGAAAAAACAGCTTGTTTTTATGGAGTAAGATTTGACAAAACTCCAAATTTCTCTCAAGTAGTTTTCAAAGATAGCGTCAACCTAATAAATGTAAAAACTAATTTTGATTTTAAAAATTTAAATACTACCATAGAGAGTATAGATAAACCAAAAAATGAAACAGCAAATGATTTTAGAGATTCTTTCAGAACTTTTAAAAATGCTTTGATAAAAGATAACAATCTTTTAGACGCTTCCAATTTTCACAAATATGAGCTTTATTGTAAAGAGCTAGAGTTAAAAAATAAAAAAGATAAAACCCTTAAAGACAAGATAGACAAATGGCAACTTTTCTTTTATCGCAAGCTTTGTGATCATCATACCGATATTTTACAAAGTTTAAATTCGCTTATTTTAGTGATAGGAATTTTTGTGCTATCAAGCGTTGTGATGGTTGTTTGTTTTAACTATCGTCTTGGATATAAGCCTATCTTGGAGCATTTGTATTTTTCATTGGATTTTTATAATCATCATATAAATTCTATCATACAGGATAATTATTTGTTTGTGGTAAAAGTAAATTTTGCAATGCTTTTTGGTTATTTGATTTTAGTTGGATTTGCTTTATGTCTAAAATATATGAGAGAATTTTTTCTAATTATATCTTATGGGGTAACTCTTTTAGTCCTAGTGGTTTCACCGAAAATTCTTATCCCTGCTATGGGATTTTTTACAGATAAAAGAGCTATGCTAGATCCGCTTAGCACAATGGGTGGAATTTATACAATCGTTTTTGGTTTTGTTGTATTTTCTTTTATAAAGACAATTAGAAAAAATTCCATAGTGCCAAGCTGAAAAATAGGAAGGATTAAATGATGAGGAAAGCATTTGAAAAAATATTTAATACCCTAGAGAAATGTTGTGAAGAAACACATCAAAATGATAAGAGTGAGTATGAAATTAAGAGTGAGTATGAAATTAGAAGACAGTTATTTAATATTTTATCAAAAAACAATCCAAATAATATAAAAGAATATGATATATCTATCCCAAGTGATGAAAAAACAAAAGAAACAATAAAAGAAATAAAAGGAAAAGAAGACTTTAGGCAAGGAGATGAGTTATTTTCTGATGATGAAAAATGGTATTTGATTCGCAAGGCAACACTAGACTTATCTTCATTATGTGATAATATGAACAATATCCAGTATAATGCTATTGCCCAGTGTAATATTATTTTTAGTGAATGTAATATTAGCTTAAGTGATAAGCAATCAGAGAATAATCGCATTGTTAAAACCAATCTATACTTTTACAATTGTACTTTTGAAAAAGCGTTAATAAAATTAGAAAATATTATTTTTGAAAAAACATTAACTTTTAATCAATGCAAATTTAAAAGAAAAGTACGCATGTATAAGAATAGATTTTTAAGCCATTTGGTTTTTATAAATTGCTCCAATGAACAAAACGATAAAAAAATCATATCCTTAGATTTGCAAGAAAACGAATTTGAAGGATATCTTTTTATAAAAAATTGCACCATAAAAAATATAAGTTTGTGGAAAAATAAATTTAAAAATAGGTGTTATTTTGTAGATTCTAAATTTGGATATAAAGATAATCAAAAAAAATTAAATTTTTGGGAAAATATATTTAAAAAATTGTTTTGTCTTAAAGATTCTAATTTTGGATATAAGGATGAAGATAATACAACAAAATTAAATTTTTCAAATACTCATTTTGAAGATGAAGTTTATTTTAACAACTCTGAATTTTCTAGTTATGCTGATTTTCACGAGTGTAAATTTGATAATATAGCTTGTTTTTATGGGGTGAAGTTTTATAAGGCTCCGAATTTTAGTGCTTGTTATTTTAAAGAGCAAAAAGCTGCAAATTTGATTAATGTTGATATAGATAAGCTAGATTTTAAATCAGTGGAGAAATATATAGAAGATAATTATGAAGATGAAAGTTATAAAAATGAAACCAAAGGAATGCAAAATGAAAAAGAGATTTTTAAAATTCAAAATAAACATAAATTAAGATATGCCAAAAATTTAAAAGATTCTTTCAGAGTTATAAAAGATATTTTAATCACACAAAATAATACCCTAGAAGCTCAAGAGTGGCACAAGTTAGAGCTTTATGCGAAAGAGAAAGAAAATCATATAAATTTAAGCGTCAAAGACAGAGAAAAAAATGCTGATATATCTAAAAATATATTAATATGGTTTAATTGTGTTTTATTAAATGTGTATAGAAATACTAGCGATCATCATAATGATTTTTTAAAAATTTTAAATTTTACTGTGGGGATGATTGTTTTATATGGGGTGTTTATTTTCTTTTGTCAAGCTTGTATAGAACTTTATAGTAAATTTTTTAACGAATTGAAATCAAGCGTTATTTTTATTATCATTGGTATATTAGTTTTTCTTTGCTGCATCATGTTTTATTTTAATAGAAAAAAAAGCATTTTTGCAAAATCAATATTTTTTATTATTGCTATGGTGTTTATAGTCTTATATCTCGTAACTTATTTTTATAAAACTAATGAATATAAAATAATTTTATATTTAGTAATGTGTTATATATTAAGCATATATATATGTTATTTCTTTTTTAACATTAAAAATATTATTTTTAATATAGTATTTAAATTTATGTTATATTTAGTATTTTTATTCTTTTTGATTAATAGCTCACAACTTATAAATCCTTTTGCGGGAATTTTTTCATCAGATAAGCTTTATGAAAGTCAATTTGAAAAAAGTTTAAATGATTTAAATGCGAGTACTATTATAAATCTAGCAAGTATATCGCAGAATGATTTTAATCTCCATTTAAAAGATCAAAATATTTCTTTTGCAGAGTTAAATTCAGCTAAAGCATTGATAGTAGCAAATAAAGAAAAATTAAAAGAAGTTTTATCTAAAGTGTATAATGATAAACATGTAAGTGATTATAAAAAGGTTTTAAGTGAGCTAGAAAATAACACATCAAATGTAAAAAACATCATAGAAGAGATAGACAATAAAAACAACAATAGCGTTGTATCTGCTCAACTTAATAAATTTTTAAAATTAAATTTTAGTCAAGAAATAGATAGTTTATATATGATAAAAAGCAATTTTTCTATATCTGAAAAACTATCACCCGAGCAAATGGCTCTTTTTGATCAAAAAGACAGTCAAGATAAATTAAAAAATGTCTTATCTCTTTTGAAATTTAAATCAAGATTTGAAGGGGTTTTGAAAGTGATAAATCAAGATGAAGTTATCCAAAACACCATCAAATCCACTAGTATTTTATATGGCATTATCCTTTTGCTTTGTATTTTCTCACTCCAAAAAACTGCACGAAAAAATTCCATAGTGCCAAGCTAAGCCTTACGCTTAGCTTGAAAATACACTCCATTTGCTATCAAGACACAAGCACACATCACGCAAGCAAGGATTATCGGTGTATTGGCATCTAAAGCACTGACTACAGAGGAGATGAGTCCTGCTAGGGCAAATTGTATAAAGCCAAGCACCGCAGAAGCGGTTCCGCTATGGTCTTTAAATCTCGCCATAGCCAAAGTCGTGGTATTGGGTGCGATAAAGCCAAGCATAGCGATACTTGTAAAAATGCTTGCTTCAAAAAGAAATAAATTCGGATACAAAAAGGCATTGATAAGCAAGATTAAAGTCGATACAAACATGATTATCAAGGCTTTTGAAAGTATTTTTTCACTTTCAAATTTACGCACTAGCCTTGCATTGATATTTGCACAGATGACAAAGCCTAGGGCATTTACTCCAAAAAGTATGCCAAATTGTTGCTCGCTTAAGCCAAAAAATTGTGTAAATACAAAACTCGAACCCGTGACATAAGCAAACAATGCAGCCAAAGCCAAAGCAGCACAAAAGACATAGGTTAAAAAGCGTTTATCTTTTAAAACAAATTTATAGCTTTTCATCGCTTCTTTGTGGGAGAATTTTTTATTTTTAAGGTGCGGTGCGGATTCTTTTAAGCCAAAAAGTATCATCAAAAAAAGCAAAATTCCCAAAGCAAACAAAGTCGTAAAAATGCTATGCCATGAAAAATACTCCAGCAAAAAGCTTCCAAAAGTCGGCGAAAGCATAGGAGCAAGGGAGGTAAATACCATCATCAAAGCAAAGATCCCCGCAGCCTCTTTGATCTCAAACAAGTCATTTACAATAGCCCTTGCGATCACTACTCCTGCACAGCCTCCTAGTGCTTCAAAAAATCTCAAAGCGATAAAGGCATAGATATTGTCGATGATCACACAAAACAAGCTTGAAACGATAAAGAAGAAAATTCCTACCAAAGCGGGAATTTTACGCCCAAAGATATCGCTTAAAGGCCCATATATGAGTTGTCCTAAGGCAAAGGCGATGAAAAAGCTTGCAAGGCTAAGTTGGGTCAGTGCTTTAGAGGCGTTAAAGCTTTGCTCTACATGGCTTAGTGCAGGTAAATACATATCTGTAGAAAGTGGAGCTATGCTTGACATCAAAGCAAGGATGATGATGAGCTTGAGCTTTGAAAAACCGTGAATTTTGGTGCGTTTTTGCATTTGTAATCCTAATTATTTTTAAAACAAGGATTTTAACAAGTCAATCTTAGAATAATCTTTGTTTTTCTATGTTAAATTTATAGAAAAATTCTCAAGGAAGTCTTTATGCCAAATTTTAATCAAAACGAGCAAATCAAATGCCCAAGTTGTGGAAGTTTTATCGATATCAGCACTGCTTTATATGCTCAAATTTTAGACAAAGCCAAGCAAGAAATGCTCAAACAAAAAAAAGAATTTGAAGATGAGGTAAATGCCAAAAGAGCCGAGTACATCAAGGCCTTAAACGACTTAAAAGCCCAAAAGCTAGAGCAAGAAAAACTCATAAACGAGCAAGTAAGCCAAAAACTTCTTTTAGAAAAACAAAAATTCGAGCAAGAATTGCTAACACAAAGGCAAAATTTCCAAAAAGAATTCAGTGAGAAATTTAACAAAGAGCATGAAAATGAGATGAAAATCATGCAAGAAGAATTAGAAAAAAAGAGCAAAGAACTCACCGAATTCTTAAGCGTAAAAGCTGAAAATGAAAGACTAAAAAGAGAGCAAAAAGAAAACGAAGAAAGACTGAAATTTCAAGCTAAAGAAGAAGCTTTTAAAGAATTTAAAGAGCAAGAAAGTAAAAATTTGGAATTTGAAAGAGATAAGATGCGTCTTGAATTTCAAAAAAGCACTCAAGAGCAGGAGTTAAAATACAAAGAATTAGAAACAAATTTTAAAAGCGTAGCCCAAAAGCTAGAGGACGCACAACGCAGGATAGAGCAAGGCTCACAGCAACTCCAAGGAGAAGCAGCAGAACTACTCATAGAAGAATACATCCAAAACGAATACATCGGCGATGAGGTAAAAGAAGTGCCAAAGGGTGTAAATGGGGCGGATTGTTTGCATATCGTAAAAGACAGCTTTGGCAATATTTGCGGTAGTATTTTGTATGAGAGCAAACGCACTAAAGAGTTTAACAAAGAATGGATCGACAAGCTTAAGCTTGACAGCATAGCTGCTAAGAGCGATATAGCGGTTTTAATCACCAAAACCATGCCTAAAGAAAAGCAAAAAACGCATTTTAAAGAGGGGATTTTAATCTGCACTTTTGCTGAATTTAAAGGTGTTTTGGCGGTGCTTAGAGAAAGCATAGTCAATGCTTACAAGCTCAAAAATGCTTTGCAAAACAAAGATGAGAAAAACCATATCTTATACGAATACCTAAATTCTAAAGAATTTAACACTCAAATCACCTTCATACTCAAAACTTATCAAAATATGAAAGAAGAGCTAGAGGCAGAAAAAAGAGCCTTGCAAAATATATGGAAAAAAAGAGAAAGAGCCATAGAAAATTTAAGCTTTAATTCTACTGCCATAGTGAGTTCTTTAAATGCTATATTTAGCGACTTGCAAGGCGGAAATTTGATAGGCGAAGAAGGACTTAAAAGCTTGGAAAATTTGGCAAAAGATGAGGATTAAATTTTGATGATTTTTTCTTCTATTAGCTTGAGATTGTTTTCTAAATTTTTGAAATTTTTTTCTAGGCTTTCTTTTAAGTCTATAAAAAAGGGATTTTTTAAGGTGGCGATGAGATAGTGATTGTCCTTAGAAAAAATATGATTTAGAGTGAAATTTTTATCTTGTAATTTAACATAAATTTTCTCTTCATCTTCAAAACTAGGATTTTTGCTAGGCTTTAAAATTTCAAGCAAAATTCCACAAAAAAAGCGTTTGTTTTCATCGATGAAATGGATATCATAAATTTTAAATTCTTTAAATTCAAAGCAATTTTGGCTTTTAAAATCCTTTAAATTTTCGCTAAGTTCTAGTTTTAAAAAATCTTTTTGGCTTAAACTTTCTTTTCTAAATTTAGCCCCAAAACGACGCAAAAATAAATTCAAAGCATCAAATTCTAATTCTTTTTTTGCAAGTTTGAGTTTTTTAGCTGTAAAACGAAAGAAAAAAATGCCTACAAACACAGCAAGGATGATGGCTATTAAAATATCTTTTGTAAAAACAAAGGCTAAAAAGCCTACAAGCAAAGCTTCTATAATGCTTAAGAATTTTAAAATTCCTAAGCGTTTAAGTATATAAAGTCTTCTATTTTCTAAGCTTTTTAAGTCCATTAAGATTTTGCTTTTTCCATTCTTTTTCTTTGAGTTGGATCAAGATAGCGTTTGCGAACACGCACATTTTGAGGTGTAACTTCTACAAGTTCATCTTCTTCTATCCACTCTAAAGCTCTTTCAAGACTTAATTTTCTAGGCGGTACAAGCTTGATCGCATCATCGCTTCCGCTTGCTCTTACATTGGTAAGATTTTTTCCTTTGATAGGATTAACATCTAAGTCGTTTGGACGAGAGTGCTCACCTATAATCATCCCTGTATATACTTTGGTTTGAGGTTCTATGAAAAGCACGCCGCGTTCTTGAAGGTTAAACAAAGAATACCCCAAAGCCACGCCATTTTCCATAGAGATCAAAGCACCATTGTTACGCTTTTCAACTGCACCACTGAAAGGGCGGAATTCTAAAAAGCTATGGTTCATTACGCCTTCGCCTTTGGTATCGGTTAAAAATTGAGATCTAAAGCCTATAAGTCCGCGTGCAGGAATTTCAAATTCAAGTCTTGTTTGTCCATCGCCTGTAGGTGCCATAGTTTTCATTTCAGCTTTTCTTTTTCCAAGCTTTTCTATCACTGCACCACTAAATTCTTCAGGCACATCGATAACTAAATGTTCAAATGGTTCTGTCTTAACCCCATCTTCAACTTTTACGATAACTTCAGGTCTTCCCATGCAAAACTCAAAGCCCTCACGACGCATATTTTCAGCTAAAATGGTGATTTGAAGTTCGCCCCTACCGCTTACTTTAAATTTACCTTCGCCTGTGCTTTCGTATTTCATCGCGATATTGGTTTTCATTTCAGCTTCTAAGCGTTCAGCGATTTTGTTTGAAGTTACATGCTTTCCTTCGGTTCCCGCTAATGGACCATCATTTACTGAAAATACTATGCTTAAGGTTGGTTCTTCGATGTGTAAAGGATCAAGTGGCATAGGATTGTTTGGATCTACAACGCTATCGCCCACATCTAAAGCTTCAAAACCTGCGATCGCAACGATATCGCCACTGCCTGCTTCTTCTATATCCATTTTTTCTAAACCCATAAAACCGATGAGTTTTGAAATTCTACCATTTACTTTAGTGCCATCGGCTTTTGCAAGCATTACGCTTTGATTTTTCTTCACAACGCCATTGAAAATTCTAGCAATTCCTATTTTACCTACGAAGTTATCATATCCTAAAGTGAAGACTTGAAGTTGTAAAGGATTTTCATTTGTACCGCTTGGTGCTGGAACGCGTTCGAGTATGGTTTTAAAAAGCGGTTCCATATTATCACTTTCATCGTTTAGATCAAGCTTAGCATAACCATTTTTTGCTGCAGCATAAACAATAGCAAAGTCAAGTTGCTCATCGTTTGCATCTAAAGCTACAAAAAGATCGAAAATTTCGTTGATTACTCTTTCAGGATCAGCAGCTGGTTTGTCGATTTTGTTGATTACAACTATAGGTTTAAGTCCTAAAGACAGAGCTTTTTTAACCACGAATTTAGTTTGTGGCATAACGCCTTCTTGTGCATCGACTAAGAGTAAAACCCCATCGATCATTTTTAAAACACGCTCTACTTCTCCACCAAAATCGGCGTGGCCTGGAGTGTCTATGATGTTGATTTTTGTGCCTTTATAATTGATAGCTGTGTTTTTTGAAAGTATGGTGATACCGCGTTCTTTTTCTATATCGTTACTATCCATAACGCGTTCTGAAATTTGTTCTCTTTCGCTAAAAGTACCTGATTGTTTCAGTAGTTCATCTACCATAGTAGTTTTACCATGGTCAACGTGGGCTATAACTGCGATATTTCTAATATTTTCCAAGATACTCTCCAAATTTAAATTCAAAGCCAAAATTATATAGAACTTTTGCTTAATTTTTCAAAAAGCAAAAGTTGGAACGCTTCTTGCTTCTAATTTGCTTAGATATCATTTTTAAAAAGGAAGTTAAAATGTCAAAACCATTAAATACAGAGTTTTTTATAGAGCTTGATACTCAATTAATCAACAGAAAAAGTGAAGTATTGCTTCAAGTTTTAGATCTTTTAGAAACTTTAAAATCTAATCAAAATGAAAAAATGGCAAGAATATCAAGCGAGCTTACAGAGCTTTTGGAAAATGAAGAAAATCTTGAAAAAATTACCAATGCTCAAAATTTAGAAGAGCTTTTGGATATTTTAGTTGCTTTAAATGAAGATAAGATGATCAAAGTATATGAGAATGCTTATTTGAAAGAAAAATTTCCTCATTTAGCGTCAAGTCAATTTTTAAAATAATTAAGGAACAATCATGTCAAATTTGACCCCAAGTAATGACATCTTAAATCTTACTCCAAGTAAGACAAATACAACCCATAGTTCATCGAGTAAAACTAAAGAGCAAGATTTAAAAAAATCTGACAATACAACACAAGATGATACAGAGAGTTTTTTAAATTCTTTACTCAATTCTATCGAAGAAACAAATGAGTTTTTGCCTGATCATATGAAAATCAGTCAAAAAGAAGTTGTTAATGAAGCTATGGATAAATTACAAAATGGGGTTTTTAGCGAGAGTGATAAAATAAGTATTTTTGAATCCGCCTCTTTTATGCAAATTTTATCTTTACTTGATAAGTTAAAAGCAGATACAGCCGATATCAAACTTGCCAATCTTTCCACCCAGCTTTCTCAACTTGTAAAAACAGAAGCTAATTTTAATGCCCTAAAAAGTGCAAGCAATCTTAGCGAGCTTTTGAATATAGCTAAAGATTTGGGTTTGAATGTAAAAAATATCAAAGTAGATCGTTTGCTAGATCTTAAGGCTACTTTTCCAAATTTAGATAAGGCTAATTTCTTTAAGGGTGCAGTGGATAATGTTTTTAAAGAGATTATAAACAATAAACTTGCCCATATCAGTAAAAATTTAAATCAAAATGTACAAAATTTAAATCACACTTCGCACGCTAATCTTAATCAAAATTCTAAAAATATAAAATCCAAAGATGATACTTCTTTGCTTTCTCAAACTTTAAAAAATTTAGATGCTATCATTTCAAGTAAAAATGAAAAAAAAGACAAAGCCGAAATCAAAAATGATAATGTTAAAATTCAAACAGATAGCGAAACAACAGAATTAAAAAATACTTCTAAAAATTTAAACCATAGCGAGTCTTTAAAAGAACTTGATCAAGAAAATTTAACCAATAATGATAAAAAACTTCCAAATCAAGAGGTGCAAAACAAAGAACACACCAAAGAACTTAAAAATGATAAAAATACACTTTTAAATGAACCTTTAAAAAAAGATGATAAAGAATTAAAAAATACAAATAAAGCTAATGCGCAAGATTTGACACCTAGTAAAAATAATACCACACAAGATAAATTGCCAATGCAAGAGAAGGTATCTACACAAGAAAAGACAATGCCACAAGAGAAAGTATCGACACAAGAAAAGACAATCTTGCAAGATAATAAGGCATCAGTGCAAGAAAAGCCTCTTAATAACAAAGAGGGTTTAAATCAAGAAACAAACAATATCAAAAATACAAAAGATTTAAATCAAGCGTTGGATAAAAATAATAATCTAAGTGAAAATCCTAAAGAACAAGTTAAGAATGAAAATACAAATTTTAACAAAACTTCCAATAAAGAAAATATAAGGGATTCTCAAAATTTGAGTTTAAATTTAAATCCAAAGGATCTTAATCTCAATAAAGACAATAAATCGAGCGTTAAAGACAATACCTTAAAAGATATCAAGCAAAATTTCACAGAGCAAAAAGTTAGTTTTGAAAATTTAAACAAAACTCAATTTGTATCCAATAAAGATAATACAAATTTCACTCACTACACTAATAAAGAAAATTATACACAAGAGCAAGGTAAAATACAGAGTGAGAATACCGAAAAAAATCCTTTAGATGATTTAAATTCTTTAGTAAAGGATTTAAATAAAATTTCACAAAACAATACTAAAAATATCACTCCTAAGGAAACCTTACAACATTTTTCGCAGGATTTAAAAGCAGCAATGGAGCAATACAAAGCCCCAATCACCAAGCTTAGTATCACGCTAAATCCTCACAATCTTGGAGAAGTTGAGGTGACTTTGGTACAAAGAGGAAATAATCTTCATATCAATTTTAATTCCAATACCAATGCGATGAATTTATTTATCCAAAATCAAGCTGAATTTAAAAATTCTCTTGTAAATATGGGATTTACGGGACTTGAAATGAATTTTAGCGATCAAGGAAAAAGAGAGCAAAATCAAAATCAAGGTAAAAATCGAAGTGGATATGGTTTTAAAGATGCTTTAGAAGGGAAAACCGAAAATGAAAAGGTAAATCTAGAGCTTGTTTTGGCTAAGTATTTCTAAATTGGAACACTTATTGCTTTTATTAAAAAAAGACTTAATATAAAAAGGAGTTTATAATGTTAACTTCATCAGATTGGACTATGACAAACACAAATACAAACACAAATACCAATACCGCTACTACCACTAGCACAAACACTACTTCAGATACAAGTTCAACTAGTAGTTCAGGTCTTGCTTCTAATCCAAATGCAACTCTTGATAAAGATGCCTTTTTGAAACTTCTTTTAATCGAGCTTCAGCATCAAGATCCAACTGATCCTATGGATAGTGATAAAATGCTTACGCAAACTTCTCAATTATCAGCGCTTGAAATGCAACAAAATACAAATACCACCATGCAAAAAATGGTTGAAACTATGCAATTGCTTTCAAATTCTTTTAGCACAAGTATGAGTACTTCAGCTATCGGAGCCATAGGAAAGATGGCAACTGTTTCGGATAATAAAATCAAGCTTACGGGTTCAGATGAGATTATCGCGCTTAAAATGTATTTGCCTGAAGATTCTGATGAAAATGGAGTTACTTTGGAAGTATATGACAGCAATAACAAGCTAGTATTTAGCGAAAAAAGTGGCGAGCAATCTGTTTCTCAAGGACTTTTTACAATGGAATGGCCAGGAAGAAATAATGATGGCGTTTATGCAGGCGATGGCGAGTATACTGTTAAAATGGTTTATAACAATAAAAATGGCGAAAAAATCACTGCAAATTATGGTACTTACCCTATCGAAGGAATCATTTTTAAAGAAGGTTTAGCTTATGCAAAGATGGCAGGTCAAGAAGTTCCTTTTGACGCTATAACAGAAATTACTGATTATAAATTAAGCTCTTCTTCTAGCACCGGAAGTGGTAGTTCAGGAAGTGATTCAAGTGGAGGCTCATCAGGAACTACAGAAGATAGTGAGAGCGAAGAGAGGGCATAAGCCATGATGACTTCATTTTATAATGGACTTTCAGGAGTTAAAACCAATAGTTTTGATATAGATGTTGCTGCTAACAATATCGCAAATGTCAATACTATGGGTTTTAAGTATTCTACTACTCAATTTAAGGATATTTTTTATAGCACGATCACATCTCAATCCACCAATCCTACTCAAGGGGGCTATGGAACGGGAGCGGCTTCTTCTCAGATTGTTTTTGAGCAAGGTTCGCCTGTGGCAAGTGAGGGCGAATTTGATGTAGCGCTTCAAGGAAAAGGGTTTTTTGGTGTTTTAGGAGCTGATGGAGAGGCTTATTATACTCGAAATGGAGCCTTTAGAAGAGATGCTGCTGGCAATTTAGTGGATTCTTATGGGAATTTTGTTTTAGGAACTATGAATCCTGCTTTTGCTGGAGTGAGTTATAGTGATAGAGTTGCAGGACTTATGGGGGATTATCTTAACACAGGAACTCCTGTAAATAGTGGTTTTACTGTAAATTCAAATGACGTTTTTAATATAGGGACAACAGCTTCACAAGGAGTGATTAAAGTTCCTGTTAATATGTATTTGCCTCCGCAAGTAACTCAAAATGTAAAATGGAGTGGAAGTTTAAATACGAATGCAACAACAGAAGTGGTTAAAGTCGATCTTGATCCTGCGAAATTTAATGTCCAAAAGACTGAAGATGGAAAGTATATAGTTAGCGGTAGCGTAAGTAAAGAAGATGTATTTAGCGCTAAAGCAGGCGATAGAATACTTTTAAATTTTATCGACGATAATGGAGTAAAGACAAGTTTTGAAGCTACTTTGGATGAAAATTTGAATTTTACAAGTAATGAGCTTGATTTAAAAGGTTTAGATCCTAATAGTATAAAACTTGAAACAGCACAAATTTCAACAGAACAGCAAAAGGCCAATAAAGATATTTTAGAATCTTCTATTTATAATGCAGATGGCAGTAAAAGCATTCTTAGGCTTACGCTTGAGAGAATTTTGCCTCAAGAGGGCGAGAATATACAATATAAAGCTATCGCGCAAATTTTTAATTCTGATGGCGAAGCGGTGGGTAATCCAACTGAAGGAAGTATGGTTTTTGATAAAAATGGAGCCTTGCTTCAAAACAATATCACAAGTATTGCAAATCCAAACGGCGGGACTATCAATATAGATTTAGGCACTCCTTATGACGCAAACAAACCAGGTTCAGGCTATAGTGGAATTTATATCAAAGAAGGGGTTGCAAAAAATATAGTTACACAGCAAGATGGTGTGGCTGAAGGGTTTTTTGATCAATACAGCATATCAGATGATGGTAGCATAGTCGCGCAATTTAGCAATGGTAAAGCCGCCATAGTAGGAAAACTTGCTTTGTATAATTTTATCAATGAGCAAGGATTGGCTGCTATGGGTGATAATATCTTTGCTGCAACAGCCAATAGCGGAGATGCTAGCTTTATCATGAAAGATGGACAAGTGATCAATACAGCTGAATTTAAGGGTGGATTTTTAGAACAATCTAATGTTGATTTGAGTGTTCAATTATCCAATCTTATAGCAACTCAAAAATCTTTTGATGCAAGTTCTAAAAGCATCACTACAAGTGATCAAATGATACAAAAAGCTATCAATATGAAAAGATAATTCTTAGGAATTATCTTTTGCTAATGCTTATTATTTTTATATCAATTTTCAACTCGATAAATCTTTTTTATATAGTGCGTTAAATCTTGCTTGATTTGCATTAAAGCTTTCATTGAATTTATAAATTTTTATAAAAACTTATTTTATGTCTTTAAAGATGGTGTTTAATTTTTTAAATTTAACTTGTATTTGTTACATATTTATACAAATTTTTAATTTTCACAACTCAAGACTTTTTAAGCCTAGTATGATATAATTTTCATCGCCTTTTCTTAGACCTGTGCAATGCTATTTTTAAGCACCGCTTCAGGGTGGGAACACAGCAGAGCACTTGATTGTAGTGTGTGCCGCAGCCATCTGGGAAAGGGTTTACTTCATTTAAACTTCCTTTTTATATCTCTTAAATATTTTTATTCTTGGTATAGAATTTCAAGACTTTGGCAAAATTTTTTTAAGATTTAATTAATAATTTTTGAATTAAAATTTAACAATTTTAATACAACAAAGGAGGATAAATGGAGAAAAAGAAAATTCCCATGCTTATATTGTGTATCCTTATCGCACTTGCATTTTGGATAATCCCTACTCCTATAGGTTTAGAGGAGAATTCTTGGCATTTTCTTGGACTTTTTATCGCGGTGATTATGGCGGTCATCTTACAAGTGATGCCTTTAGGAGCTGTGTGTATGATAGCTATTGCTATTGTCGCACTAAGTGGAATCACGACTACTCAAAGTTCTGTTCGTGCTACGCATATAAAAACTCTTGAAGCCATTGTCTTAAAAGATAATTCCAATATCTATAAAGTTGCTATGGATAAAAAATCGCAAGCTAGCGTGTTGGAAAATCTCATCAAAGCAAATGTGGCTAAAAATTTAGAACCTAAAGTAAATGAGATTTTAAAATCTAATTCAAACATAGAATATCAAATAGATAGCCTAAGCAAACTTTATGCAAAAGCGACTTCAAAAGTTGCTACACAAAAGCTTGTTGATGAGAGCAAGATCGCAGCACTAAACTCTTTAGCTCTTGAATTTATGTCTCAAAAAGATATAGATGAAAAAGTTAATACTGCAATATCAAGTTTAAAATCAAAAACAGGTATTAAGGATGCTTTAAGTGGATTTTCTAATTCTTTAATTTGGCTCATAGTAGTTTCTATCATTGTAGCTCGTGGAGTTATTAAAACAGGACTTGGAGAGCGTTTGGCGTATTATTTTATCAGTATCTTTGGTAAGAAAACTTTAGGTATTGCGTATTCGATCGCATTTTGTGAAACTATCTTAGCTCCTGTAACTCCTTCAAATACAGCAAGAGCGGGCGCGATAATCAATCCTATAGTTCAGGCTATCGCAAGAAGTTTTAAATCCACTCCTGAAGATGGAACACAAAATAAAATAGGCACTTATCTTTCTTTGGTGAATTTCCAAGCCAATCCTATTTCTTCGGCAATGTTTATCACAGCCACTGCTCCAAATCCATTAGTTGTTGATTTGGTCGCTCAAGCTACAAATTTAGAAGTACATTTAACTTGGGGACAATGGGCTTTAGGTATGTTTTTACCTGGCATAGCGGCTATGCTTTTAATGCCTTTGGTGATTTATTTTCTTTCTCCACCAGAGATTAAATCAACCCCAAATGCTAAGATTTTTGCAAAGGGTAAGTTAGAAGAACTTGGTGCTATGAAGGGTAGTGAAAAGATTATGCTAGGTGTTTTTGTATTGCTTTTGCTTTTATGGGCAGGGGCTTTGGGCTTTCTTTTTGGAATTTCTCTTGATGCTACAAGTGTTGCTTTGCTCGGTCTTTCTTTGGTTTTAGTAAGCGGAGTTTTGACTTTTGGTGAGGTGTTAGCAGAAAAAGCTGCTTGGAATACTTTAGTATGGTTTTCAGCCCTTGTAATGATGGCAACTTTGCTTGGAAAGCTCGGCGTAACGCAGTTTTTGGCTGAAGCTTTGGGTGAATTTGCCTCTGCTATGGGACTTGGTGAAATTTCTATTATGATTTTCTTAAGCCTTGCCTTTTTATATACGCATTATTTCTTTGCTTCAACCACAGCGCATATTTCAGCTATGTTTTTTGTATTTTATAGTGCAGGACTTGCTTTAGGGGCTCCACCACTTCTTTATGCTTTTATTATGATAGCATCAGGAAATGTTATGATGGCCTTAACGCATTATGCAACAGGAACAGCTCCAGTTATTTTTGGAACAGGTTATGTAAGTCTTAAAAAATGGTGGTCCGTAGGATTTGTTATTTCGGTGATAGATATAACCGTAATGATACTTGTTGGACTTGTATGGTGGAAATTTTTGGGATTTTATTAAAATCTTATCAAAGCTTTTAAAGCTTTGATAAGTCTTATTCTATAAACCCACTCGCAATGACTTTATCATCATCGTAAAATACTGCCATTTGCCCACTTGCTAAGCCATAAACACTCTCTTTTAAAGAAATGCTCGCGCTTTTATCATCACTTATAATGACTTTACATGGGGTAGATTTTGATCTATAGCGGATTTTTACTTCGCAATCAAGTTCTTTTGCATCGATGAAAAGATTGATATTTTTGAGTTTAAATTCATTGATTTTTAATTCTTCTTTGGTGCCAACGATGATTTGATTTTGTTTAGGATTGATCTTTAAAACAAAATGCGGTTCGTGTGCCCCGCGCACTTCAAAACCGCGTCTTTTGCCTATGGTATAGTGCATATAGCCTTCGTGTTTTCCTACAACCTTACCGCTACTATCTAGCACTTCTCCTGGAATTTTAGTATCCATAAATTGATCTAAAACTTGCACATAAGTATCTTCAACAAAGCAAATTTCAGAACTTTCTTTTTGAGTTGCAAATGATTTTAAAACTTCTATAGTAGAAGCAAATTTTTTCACATCTTCTTTTTTCATTTCACCTAATGGAAAGATGAGGTATTTTAAAGCTTCTTTGTCCGCACTGGCTAAAAAATAGCTTTGATCCTTGCTTTCATCAACAGCTGTGCGGATAAGATTGTTTTCAAGTCTTGCATAATGTCCCGTAGCAAGCTTTTCACAGCCTAAACTTTTAGCAAATTCTAAGAGTTTTCCAAGTTTAATAAAGCGATTGCATAAAGCACAAGGATTAGGCGTTTTGCCCTCTTTGTAAGTATCTACAAAAGGCATATAAACTTTATTTTTAAAGTCTTCTTGCAAGTCTAAAACATGATAAGGAATTTGTAAGAAATTGGCAACTTTTTCTACTTTTTTGATATTTTCTTCATGATAATTAGGTTTGCCATGAAGTTTCATATAACAGCCTATAACTTCATGCCCCGCATTTTTGAGTTTATAAGCAGTGACTGTGCTATCGACCCCACCACTCATAGCGACTAGAATTTTCATTAGAGTTCCTTTAAAGTATTGATTATATAATCTAAATCGTCAGTGATTTCATACTTTAACTCGTCTCCTTTGGAAATGACTTCAAGTTTTAGCAAAGAATTTCTGACGAACTCATCAAAGCCTTGCCAAAATTCACTCCCAAACAAGATAATAGGAACATTGTTTTTAAATCCAAGTTGTTTTAGTGTAAGTACTTCACACAATTCATCAAGTGTTCCAAAGCCGCCTGGGAAAATCACAAAAGCTAGACTCTTTTCAATAAGAGCCATTTTGCGTATGGCTAAGCTCTCAAAAGTTATGTTATATTCTACAAAATCGTTTAATTTTTGCTCAAAAGGCAAAAGTATATTAAAACCTACCGATTTTATAAAATTTGCATCGTTTTTACATTTGGCAGCACCAGCATTAGCCGCGCGCATAATGCCTCCACCTCCGCCGCTAACGACACAAAAGCCATTTTCTACACATAAATTAGCTAATTTTTTGGCCTCTTGATAATAAAAACTATCTTCTTTTAATCTTGCAGAACCAAAAAAAGTTATGGCATTTTTTAGGTTTGGTATATTAGCAAATTTTTCTAAATCTTGGCTTATTTTCGTATCCATTTTGCAACCTTTAGATAAAATAAATTTCATTCTAGCTAAAAATTTATAATAAGTTCTTTATGTAGGTTTCAAATAAGCTCATTTAAATTTATATAAAATCATAAAGTTTGAATGCCTTAAGCCCTTATGTCTATATTTATCAATAAATATATTTTATTAATATTATCTGGTTGTTTTAGAATTTCAAATAAAGATTTTTGATGCTTCTTGGTGATTTGTTGCACCCATTCTAAAAAATTACTTGAATTTGTTTTATTATTTTGATTTAAACTATTTAATTTATTCTCAAATTCTTTAATATCACTTGTGCCATTAAGTAATGCAAAAGCATCGCTTAAATTTGAAAAATAAGTATTGCTAAGTTTATTATTAAGTTCTTTAATTTCATTTTCGCTTAAAGAATTATCAAGCCCTTGTAACTTTCCCCATATGGTTGTTTCTCCAGCAATTAAAGGTTGTGCGGTTACTCCAGTATTAACATTGTTAGATAAAAAACCTATTAATAAACCACCCATAGTAATAGAGCCATCATTATTTGTATATTTATCAGCACTAGTATCCCAAGATAAAGCAGTGTTTTTAGCACTATGTAAAATATCAGGATTAAAAGGTAAAAGTTCTGATTTTTCATCTGTATTGTCAAAATTAAAAAAACTAGGACTTAATTTTTCATTCTCGTTAATATTTTTAAATCCACCTTTTGCGATAATGTCTTTCATTTCTTCGTAAGAAAAAGTTTGTTTTACTTCTAAAGTGTTTTTATCTATTAGGTAGTTTTGTGGAAAATAATTTGCTAAATCTTCTTTTGAAAAGCTACTTTTCCTTTTTAATTCAGGGGTTTTTTCTACAAGTTGAGAAACTATTTTATAAGCATTTCCCACGGTTTTTGCAATATCGATATTTGCATAACTTTTTAAACTTCCATTATTTTGAGCCTTAATAAAATTTTCCATAGTACTAGAATGAATTTTTATATCTTTTGGAATTCCTGCTTTCTCGTTAAAATCACTTGTAAAATAACCCTCGCTATCTATTTCATAATCCAAAACTTTATTGTTTGTTTTAGTAGTGTCTTGGGTATCTTGTAAATTTTTTACATTAGTATTTGATTTTAAGGAAGAGTTGTTATTGTTTTTAATATTAAGATTGACAAAGGGGTTGTTGAAAGTTGAGTTGATACCTATCATTTTTAATCCTTTTTATAATTTAAATTTTTATATTTTTAAGCCTTAATATCTATACTTTTTGGTGTAGAATTTAAAGAAAGAATTTTATTAAATTCTCCTGCATCATCATTACTAGATTTCATACCAAAAAGAATTTCTAGCTCATCGCTTGTGCCAAATTTATTTTCCAGTAGCTTTTTTAAAAGCTCATTCATTTTATTATCATCTTTGTAGGTTTCTTTGTTTTTACTTTCTGCTTGTATAGGTTTAAAAGGTTTTTCGTTGTCTTCTTTAGAATTGTTTGTATTATTTTGTATTTGAGTTGTTTGAGTTTCTTGGGTGTTATTCTTAATCCATTCTTGCACGGATTGTTGGTAATCATTTATATCGGTATGTTGGTATTGTAAATTTACATAATCTAATAAGTGTTTAAATAAATCATCTATTGAATTTGCATTATTTTTGAGCATAAAAACACGATTATTTGAATAGGTAAATTTATTTAAATTCTCTATTTGACTTTGGCTCATATTTTTATCATAGCCATTAAGTTTTCCAGCTATGGTTGTTTCACCTTCTATAAGAGGTTCTTGACCCGACATATTAGCAAAAAATGCCATTAAAACACCACCTTTATTTATAGAACCATTATCATTTTTGTGGATTTCTTTTATATCTATATGTGAGCTTGGAAAACTTAATGCCAATTGTTTAGAATTTTGATAGATTTGCAAATCATTATTTGCATTTAAAGCACTTTCAAACTCTTTTTGAGTTTGAAAGATATTTTCTATTTGAAAACTTTTTTTATCATAAGAAAATCCCAAAGGGATTTTGCTTAAATCTTCAGTAGTAAAATTTCCACTCGGTTCATTAATAAGTTGTGAAAAGACTTTATAGGCATTACCTATACTTTTGGCAATATCTATGTTAGTAAAAAATTTAGAGTTAGAATTTATAATATGCTTGACTAAATTTTCAACATCATTTGCATAAATCTTATAATCTTTTGGTAATCCTGCAGCTTCGTTAAAATCGCTTGTAAAAAAGCCATCTTTATCTACACCATAGCCTAGTATTTTACTTACTGCCCCAGATTTATCGCTTACAAGGCTTGAGTTATCGTTTGTAACATTAGATGATTTTGTATTTGAAGTATTATTGTTTAAAGTGGTTGTGTAATTATAATTTGAATAAGAATTTATACTATTAATCATCTTTGCCACCTTGTAAAATAAGATTTACAAGATAAATCGGCAAAAATGATAGATGGTTTAGTATAAATTATCTTAATTGTTCTAATCTTTCTTTTTTAGAGCCAATTTCTGTGATTTGAACGCCGAAATTTCCATCGACGATTACTACTTCGCCATAGGCAATTCTTTTATCACCGATTAATATTTCAAGTGGATCATTCGCAAGTTGATTAAGCTCTACTACAGAGCCTATATCCATGGTTAAAACATCTTTTAAAAGCATTTTTTTGTTGCCAATTCTTACACGCACAGGCAAACGCACATCCATGATGAGATTGATATTTTTAAGCTCCTCACTTATCTCAAAGCCTTTATTTTCGGAATTTGAGCTAGAGTGTGCATGGCCATCATCTGCAGCTTTGCCGCTTAAAATATTATGAAGGGTTTGATCTACAATCAAAGAAATTTGCTCTTCTAAGTCTTCTATTTTGACATCAAAGAAATAAAGTTTTGTAAAATCTTTAAAATCAACATTTTCTGCTACAAATTCGCAAGAGCTGATTTCAAAATCCATTTTTGGTATGTCTTTTTGTGCGCCTAAAGTGGTAGAAAAAGCCGAAATGATGTTTTGAATTGCTTCTTTAGCAGCGTCCATTTCATCAGGCCCTAGTTGATCGTTTTTAGAAATTTCTTCTTCGCCCATCATCCATTCGCCAATAGCACTCATAAGCACAGCACCTGCTAATATACCTATTTTACCACCTTCTTTGATGTTAAAAACCGCATAAACAAGAGGGGGCTTAAGTGTATCTTGCGATGAAACATCAAATTCTTTATATTCGCTAAATTCTGCACTTTTTCCCGTAAGTCCTTCTATTGTGCTGGTGCATTCGTTTGTAAATAATTTTAAAAATTCATTGATCATATTTCTTCTTCCTCCTCTTCAGGCTCATCATAAACGCTAGCTTTTGCCTTACGCTCCTCTTCATATCTTTCTAGAATTTCTTTAATTTCATCTTTATCAGTGCGTATAAGTTCAAGAATTTTAATAGATTTTCTAAAGCGATGCAAGCCAATTTGTGCCAAGAAAACATCTTTTTTATCTATGCTTACTATGGCTTTATCATCAGCTTCTCTATCTAGCCTTAAGATATCGCCTTGTTTGAGTTCTAGAAATTCATGAACATTGATGAGAGTTTTTCCTAAAATCGCTTCATAAACTACTTCAGCACGACCGATGAGGGTTTTAAGCTCTTTGTTACGCGATTTTTTAGCCGAAGTTTCACCCATCATAATATCGCGGTTTGCTAAACGACTCAAGATACTTTCTAAATGGACAACAGGATAGCAGATATTTACCATACCGCTTGAATTTCCTATGATGATTTCCATTACCACCATGATAACGATTTCGTTTTGCGATACGATTTGTACAACATTGGGGCTTGATTCTTTAGCTTCTATACTAGGATAAATTTCAGTTACTGTAGCCCAGCTTTCTTTAAGTCTTTGCATAATAATACGCAAAATCGAATCAAGCAAATTAAGCTCTATATCGGTAAGCTCTCGCGAAGCCTCATAGCTATCGCCTTGACCTCCTAAAAGTCTATCTATCATAGGGAAAGCAATGCTTGGGTTAATCTCTAAAACGCAGTTTCCATCAAGAGGCTTGATAGAGAAAACGTTAAAGCTTGTAGGGCTTGGTAGGGACATCAAGAACTCACCATAAGTCATTTGATCCACCGAGTGAAGCTTGGTTTCAACAATACTTCTCATCATAGATGAAATTTGAGAAGCTAAATTTCTTGCTAGTTTATCGTGTATACCTTTGATCGTTCTAAGCTGCTCTTTAGATACCCTATTTGGACGCTTAAAGTCATATACGACTATATTTCTTTCATCTTTTCCATCTTTTGAATTGGAGGCTGTAGGCGTATCGGTATTATCATCAACAACTTCAAGTAGAGCGTCAATTTCTTCTTGGGAGAGTATTTCTGCCATTACACTAGCCTTTCTCTAAGTTTTTTTAAAAGTTTTTTATGAATTTGTGAAATTCTACTCTCGCTAATCTCTAAAATTTCACTGATCTCCTTAAGGCTGAGTTCTTCATAATAATAAAGTTGGATAATGAGTTGATCACGCTCTTTAAGATCTTCTAATACTTCATGAATTTTTTCTAAAAGTTGTTCTTTTTCTAATTTTTCTAAAGTATCATCTTCATTATAAAGTTCTAATTGATCATCGATAGATAAAGTATAACTAATAGCATGTGCGGTGCGTACTTCTTTGATCTTTTCTATATCTAAGCCAAGTTTTTGAGCTAGATATTCATCATCAGGCTCTTCTTCGTGTTCTCTAAAATATTCATCGATTAAAATATCGATATCTTTAATAATTTTGCGGTTGTTGCGACTCATTACATCCAAAGAGCGTAAAAAATCGAGCATAGCGCCATTAACACGCTTTCTAGCAAACCCCCAAAAGCTATCATTTTGTTCTTTATCGTAGCGGCGTGAAAGCTTGATCATCTCTTCAACACCAATGCTGATAAGATCATTCACATCAATGCTAGAAGGCAAGCGCTCCTTTAACCTAAAAGCCATTGCACGAAGTGCAGGCATATAGGATAAAACTAGCTGATCTTGTTCATCTTTTATCATTTGAGCATAAGCTTTAGGCGGCTCTTTTTGCATTTTTGCGTCTTTCTTTTGATTCGTTTTTCTTAAGCTCTTCTCTTTCTTCGTTGAGCTTTTCTAAGATTATATCCATTTTCTTTTCACGAATGACTAAATCGTTTATGATATTATTGCTAGTCTTTTCATAATCATGTTTATTGAAAATTCGTCCGCTGATTTTTTTAATATCTATAAAATTCATAATAGCAATGTGTATAAAAACATAAAACATAAAGGTAATAAAACAAGTAAAAATCAAAATATCAAAAGCTTCTTCAATGCTAATCACACTAAAAGCCAATCCTATAAAAAATCCACAAACAGTAAAAAACGCTACATAATTTTCAGGTCTCATAATATCTTCTCTTTATTGCTTAAAATCGTTCGATGATTTTCCTAAAGAAATTTGAAAAACTTCGACTCGTGACATTATCAAGCACTTTCCGTTCCAACCTATATAAAAGCTTGGAAGCTAGGGCTTTAAGCTCATCACTTGAAGCAGAATTTTCATCTGTAAACAAGGTGCGTTTTTTAATGCTACCGCTTACATCTTTTGAAGCGCTTAAATGTCCTAAAAATTCTAATTTTAGATGATTTTTAATATTTGCATCGGCAACTTTTTTAATATTTTCAAAAACCTTTAAAGCCTCATTTTCATTTTTGACAACATTAAACAGCATAAGCAAATTTTCTTTTGTCTTAGAAGTGGTTTTAATAGTTGCATATGCATCGGTAATTGCAGCAGGATCAGGAACGGTTACTACTACAACCTCATCTGACATTTCTAAGAAATTCAGTATATTTCCTCCTATTCCTGCACCTGTATCAATGATAAGAAAATCAAGTTCATCTAAAATGCTTGCTTGATTTAAAAATCTTTCATAAATGTTTTTATCATTGTATTTTAAAATTTCATCACCACTTTCACCAGGGATGAGCCATAAATTTGGCTTTACTTCGATTAAAATATCTTCTAAAGAGCATTCCCCGCGCAAAACATGTAAAAGATTTTTTTGAATACGAACATTTAAAATAACATCAAGATTTGCTAGGCCAATATCTGCATCAAAAAGTCCTACTTTATATCCATTATTAGCTAGCACATTTGCCAAATTTGCACTGATAGTGCTTTTACCCACTCCACCTTTTCCACTTGTAATCGCTATAAAATGAGTGTTTTGTGATTTTTTTCCTCCATTTTGATTCATAAGGCTACGGAGTTTATTGGCTTGGTTATTCATTATCTTTTCCTTTGTTAAAACCTTCTAAGATACAGCGAACTAAAAAATCGCTATTGGCTACTTCTATATCATCAGGAACTTCTTGTCCTGTAGAGAAAAAGCTTAGTGGGATATTAGTTTCATAAATTAAAGAGAAAATATTTCCAAAAACTTTGGTTTCATCAAATTTTGTGATGATGAGAGTGTCGATATTTAAAAATGAAAAATTTTTGTAAATTTCCATCAAATCTTCGTGTTTGGTATTAGCAGAAACGACCAGGCTAACATCAATTTCAGCATTTGAATGCATGAGAAATTCTTTTGTTTTGGCAAGTTTGTTTTGATCGTATTGTGAATTTCCTATGGTATCGACTAAAATTACTTCGCAGTTGTTAAGACTCTTAATCGCCTCGTCTAAATCTTTTGGTTCTATGCTATCAATGATAGGAAGTTTCATCATTTTTGCATATTGGAAAAGTTGCTCTACAGCACCGATTCTATAAGTGTCTAAAGTGATTATACCTGTTTTATAACGCTTATCTCCATAAGCATAGCGAAAAGCTAGCTTTGCTAGAGTTGTAGTTTTTCCAACTCCTGTTGGGCCTACAAGCATCATAATTTTTTGTTTTTTGATTTCACTTTCTACCCGGCAAGGTAAAATATTTCTCAAAAGAGAATAAAAATATCGTTGCACAGCGTCTTTGTTTGTTTTCATAGCCGCAGGCATATTTTCTATAGTCGCTTTCATGATAGCTTCTAAATGCTTTTCAAGCATACCGCTTTCTTTAGCTTTTTTGTAAATGGTTGCAAATTCAGGAGGAATGATAAGATTGTTGCGAGCTTCTGCTTTTTCATCCCACATCATATCTGCAAGTAAATCGATTTTATCATTGAGTTTATTGATTTGTTTTTCAAAATTCTCTATTTTTTTGTTATAGTTTGGATTGGGCGCGTAATTATCCACTAAAGGGGTATTGGTTACTTTTGAAATTTCATTGCTTACTTCACTCAAGCGTTCTTTAAAATCATTAAAGCCCATGGTGGGATTAGGATTGATTTTACTTTGTGGAAAGCTTTGGTAATTAGTATCGTTAGTTTTAGTTTTTGCTAAATTTGCTCTAGTATTTGAAAAATCAAGGATAACATCTTCATCTTCATTATTTTGTGGTATTGAAGCATTGACTTTTTCTTCAAGATTTTGTTTTTCTATAGTTTTGGCAATGGTTTTTTTAGGGGGTAGGGATTTCCCCATTTTTTTCAAATGCTCTTCATAATCACTTTCTTCTATGGCAACCATTACTTCATAAAGAGCAGCGCGGTTAAGTGTTTTGGGACGAATTTGTTTATTGGTAATAATTAAAGCTTTGTCGCCATAATCCTCTTTTACTTTCGGGATAATTTGCTCTGTATCTTCTACAGTAAAGGTATGGATAAGTTGTCCCATTTATAATCCTTTTGTTAAGCCCAAGGGCAAAATTACACTTATTCTTTGACTGGCCCCTGTATGAGGCACCATACACCCCTCATCACGCTTGACTTTTTGTGAAAAATATAAAAGATCTAAATCAAGTGTTCTAGGAGCGTTTTTGAAAGTTCTTTTTCGCTTGAATTTAAGTTCATAAAAAAGCAAAACTTTCAAAAAAGCTCTTGCGTGTAGATTTGTTTGCATAAGCATTGTTGCATTGGTGAAGTCTTTTTGAGCTTTAAAGCCAAAAGCTTCATTGATTAAAAATGGAGATGTGGCTAGAATTTTAAACCTTTTATCTTCCATCATCACGCGAAAAAGCTTGTTAAATCTTGTTTTTTCTGGCTCTATATTGCTTCCTAAGCCTACTAGAGCAAGATATTTAAATCCTTTTTTCTTTTGGCTAAAATAAGGAAAAAAACGGCTTGTTTCAAGTCGTCTTGCTCCTTTTATTTTTAGCATTTTTAATTTTGAGCCCCAGCTTGCATTTGCTGTGCTTGCGCAGCACGCAAGTTTTTTACTTGCTCGCAAATTTGAATAACACCCATCAAAGCTAAGTGATAACCAAAAGGACCAAATCCTACAATAGATCCAGAGCATACAGGAGCTATAAGGCTTTTTTGACGAAATTCTTCTCTGCGATAAACATTGCTAATATGCACTTCTATAGTAGGTAAAGCTACTGCAGAAATCGCATCGCGGATGGCTACTGAAGTATGGGTATAGCCTGCAGCATTGATGATGATACCATCTACTGTGCCAAGGCATTCTTGAATTTTATCTACAATTTCACCTTCAAAATTACTTTGAAAAAAATCTAATTCAACATTGTTTTGGGAAGCTGCCATTTTCATTTGCGTATGAATGTCTTCCATTTTCATTGCACCATAAATTCCAACTTCTCTTACGCCTAGCATGTTGATATTTGGGCCTTGGATGACCATTATTTTCATAATTTCACCTTAAAATTTTTATTTTTAACCTTTTATTATAACATTTTAAAATAAATTTTCGCTACAATGTGATTTTATTCAAGGAAAAAAGAATGTATATAATCAGTGCAAAATATATCTTTTTATGCGATGAGCAATTTAGTATTTTAGAAAATAAAGCCTTTGTTTTTGAGGATAAAATTTTAGAATTAGGCGAATTAGAAGAATTAAAAAAACGATACCCAAAAGCTAAGCTTATAAAAACAAGTCCTAATTGTGTTATTTTACCCGCTTTTATCAATCCACATACACATTTAGAATTCAGTGCAAATTCGACTACTTTGCATTTTGGAGAGTTTTTAACTTGGCTTAAAAGTGTGATTAAATCTCGTTCTATGTTAAATGAGCAAGCTAAAGAAGAGCTTATATTGACAAATATACAAAAAATGCAAAAAAGCGGTATAGGTACCATAGGTGAAATTTCAAGCTTTGGCAGTGATTTAAACCCTTGTGTTAAAGCAAGTCAAAATGGAATGCGTGTTATATTTTTTAATGAAATTTTAGGCATAAATGAAGCCCAAATTCAAGATAAAAAACAAGAGTTTTTAACAAGATTTGAAAATTCTTTAAAATTTAAAGATGAGTTTTTTATGCCTGCTATTTCTGTGCATTCTGCTTATTCAACCCATCCCGAACTTGCAAAATTTGCAACCAATCTTGCTAAAAAGCAAAAGTTATTAATCAGCACGCATTTTTTAGAAAGTAAGGCTGAAAATGCTTGGCTTAAAGAGGCAAAAGGAGGGTTTAAAGAATGGTTTAAAAACTTTACACCAAATCCTAAGCCACTTTATAAAGTTAGTGAATTTATCCAATTATTCAAAGGCATTAGGACGCTTTTTACTCATTGTGTGTATTTAAAAGAAATGGATTTGCTTGATAAAAATTTACATTCTATTACCCATTGTGCTTTTTCAAATCGTCTTTTAAGTCAAAAAACATTTGATTTAAAAAAGGCTTTAAAGAGCGGTTTAAATATCCATTTGGGTACAGATGGCTTAAGTTCTAATATTTCTTTATCGATTTTAGATGAAATGCGTGCTAATTTGCTTGTGCATACCAATTTTGATTTGTTAAAATTAGCTCCTAAGCTTTTGCAAATGGCAACGCTTTATCCGGCCAAAGCTTTAAATTTAAATTTAGGTGAAATCAAGCAGGGAAAAATAGCTGATTTTAGTGTATTTGAGCTAGGAGAATGTGACAAGGAGCAAGCACCATTGCAATTTATTTTAAATGCTAAAGAAGTACAAAAATTATTTATAAAAGGAAAAGAATGCAAATTTTAAAATCATTTTTTAAGGGTTTAGGCAGCGTGATAAAATTTATCAACACCTATTTTAAAACTTTTGTTTTATTGTTGATCGTAGTTTGGCTTTTTACACCAAGTTCAAACTCAAACTCATCTTATGCCAATTTAGAACGCATTGATTTAAAAGGTGAGATACTAGATAGCTCAGAAGTTTTAGAAAAAATTATCAATGCTAAAAATAATGACAATATCAAAGGCGTGCTTTTTGTGATAGATTCTCCTGGAGGTGCTTTTGCGCCAAGTATGGAGCTAGCTTTGGCGATTAAAGATTTAAAAGCTAAAAAACCTGTTATAGCTTATGCAAGTGGAACTATGGCGAGTGGGAGTTATTTGGCTGGAGTAGGAGCAAATAAAATTTTAGCAAACCCTGCTAGTTTTATAGGATCTATAGGTGTGATTATGCAGGGTGCTGATTTGAGTGAGTTGGCTAAGAAAATAGGAATTAAAGAACAAACCATACAAGCAGGGGAATTTAAAAGCGCAGGAACTTTGACAAGGGCTTGGAGTGAAAAAGAGCGAGAATTCTTGCAAAATTTAATCAATGAAAGTTATGATCTTTTTTCGGAATTTGTAGCTAAAGAGCGCAATTTGGAATTAGACAAAAGAAATGATTGGGCAAACGCAAGGGTATTTTTAGCACAAAATGCGAAAGATTTAGGGCTTATTGATGAGTTAAGCAATTATGAAAATGCAAAAAAAGAACTTCAAGAACTTGCTAAAGTTTTAAATCCTATTTGGAAAGAAGAGGGTAGAATTGATAGATTTTTAAATCGTTTAGAAAGCCAAAGTTCTAATTTTTTAAGTAAAGTAATGGGCGATATTATACTTAGATTGAATGCGAATGCCTTAGAATTAAAATAAAATAATTCTAAATTTTTGTGTTTTATAGGAGAAAAAGGCTCTTATTCGTTTAACTTTTATAACATTTTTATGAAATAATTGTTTATATTTTAAACTTAAAGGAGCAGTGTGCAATGAAAAAAAATATAGTCTTTTTTGAGGTTAGAGGCGGTAGCGATAAGGGTGAAGATGGCTACAGAAAAGATACTATGCCTATGGTAAATGCTTTAAAAGCTAAGGGTTGGAATGCCGAGGTGATTTTTTTTGAAGTGGGAAAAAAGGATGAAATTTACAATTATGTGAAAGAAAATTTTGATGGCTATGTTTCGCGCATCAATCCTGGCAATCTTAAAGAAGAAAATGAGTATTTTGATATGTTAAGAAAACTTTGCCAAGAAGGTCTTGTTGGTATGCCTCATCCTGATGCGATGATAGGTTATGGGGCAAAAGATGCTTTAACAAAACTTGCAGATACAGATCTTGTGCCAAGTGATACTTATGCATACTATGATATTAAGACTTTTAAAGAAAATTTTCCAAAAAGTTTAGCTAAGGGAGAAAGAGTTTTAAAACAAAATCGTGGCTCTACAGGTGAAGGAATTTGGCGTGTGAGTGTAGAGGGTGAAATAAAAGGAGAAGTTTTACCTTTAGATACTAAAATAAAATGCACCGAAGCAAAAGACAATCATGTAGAGCACAGAGAATTGGGTGAATTTATGGATTTTTGTGAGCAATACATTATAGGTGATAATGGTATGCTTGTGGATATGACTTTTTTACCACGTATCAAAGAAGGGGAGATAAGACTTTTAATGCTTTATAATACTCCTGTAAATGTAGTCCATAAAAAACCAGCCGAAGATGCTGATGCTTTTTCTGCTACACTTTTTAGTGGGGCGCAATATCGCTATGATAAACCTGAAGATTGGCAAAATTTGGTAGATATGTTTTTAGGAGAGCTTCCTAAAGTGCGTGCAAAATTAGGCAATTATGATTTACCGCTTATTTGGACGGCTGATTTTATTTTGGATAATGATGAAAAAGGCAACGATAAGTATGTTTTAGGTGAGATAAATTGTTCTTGCGTAGGCTTTACCTCACACTTAGAACTTGCTGATGAAGTTGCTCAAAATATCATCAATATTGTAAGCAAGGCAAAAAACTAATCTTTAAGCTTAATGTCCATTTTTGTTTTGCAAGATGGGCATTCTTTTTCTATTTTTTTCAAATTCGAAGCATATTCGATCGAGTAAAATTTTTTACAATTAAAACATTGAACTTCCTTGATTAAAATAGGATAAGAATACTTTGTTTTATTTGAGATATAATATTTTATTTTTTTGTCCATAGTAGAACCAATTATTTTTTTATTTTATTCTACTATAGAATGGTTATTATTCAAAAGATTCGGAATGTTTTTTATAAAATTGTATGGCCATTTTGCATTTTTTGCATTTAAATTTAGCACCTTTTAGTTGTATTTTTTGATGAATTCCAAAAGGCACATCGTGAATTTGTCCAACACATTCGCAAGTATAAAAATATAAAGCCGTTTCATCGTCTTTTTCTTCTTTTACTTCTTCAAAACTGACTTCGCTGTCATCTTCAGAGGATAAAGAAGAGCGTCTGTATTGTTCTACTTTCATATCTTCATAAAGTATATGCTCTAAGAGCCATTTTTTAGAAACTGTATAAAGCTTTTCTTTTAAATCGTTGGTTGACTTTATGTTTTTAATGAGGTCTATCATGGATTGGATGATTTCTTTATGTATCTTTTTATGTTCTTCCAAACCAGGATATCCTATTAGCTTCATGTATTTTTCTTCATCATTAAAATGATCTTTCATATAGTTAAAAAAATCAGCCAATAGAGCTTTGATATCATCTTTATACACGGGTCGATCAAACATAAATTCAACCTTGCCTGCTAGTTCAAAAAGTTTTTTGTGTTGCTCGTCAATCTTGGCATTATGAACGCTATAATTATCATCCCACTTTGGAAACATCATTATTCCTTTTTTCAGTTTTGATTTCACTTCTTACATAAAATAGATTTTTTTGACATTTTTTACATCTTAGTTGTTTTTTATGGCAAATAATATCAAGATGCTCTATATATGAAAGAAAGTGATTTGTCCTACAAGGACAAGAATAGATAAAATCATATTCTGTTTTGACTTGAGGAATTGGATTTGGATTATTTTCATATTGTTTTTCTTCTTGTTGAAGATCTTCTTGCTGAAGTTTTTCTAATTCTTCTTCTTGTTTGGCCAATAATTGCTCTGAAAGCCAATTTCCTATCATAACATCATGATGCAAAATATGTTCTAATAACCAATCTGACATTATAGTATAAAGTTTTTCTTTTAAATCATTTGTAGTCTTTATGTTTTGGATAAGATGTGACATATCGTGGATAATGTTTTTATGCATTATTTTATGTTCATTTAAATAAGGATAAGAAATTTCTTGCATATAATCCTCTTCATTACTGAAGTGTTCTTTCATATAATTAAAGAGTTCGGTAAGAATTTCTTTAAGTTCATCGCGTTGAACGAATTTGTAAACAGCATTTTCAATTTTAGCAGCTAATTCAAAAAGTTTTTGGTGTTGCGCGTCTATTTTCTCATCATTTATGCTGTATTTTTCATCCCAAGCAGGAATTAATTTATCCAAAGTTTTCTCCAAATAAATTTCAATTATTTGCATATTTTGATATTGAGGTATGTTATCGTATTTTATATTAAATAAATATTAAAAATGATATATAATTAAATAGGATATAAATATTCTTATTTAACTATATTTAAGATATAGAATTTTTAATCTATCTCGTATAATATTTATTTAACTTAAGCCAGTTTTAGCTCTAGCAAATAACACTAGAGCTAAATTTTAATAAATCACAATATGAGCAATTTGAGGCCCATGAACGCCAAAAACAGTGATTAATTCTATATCTGCTGTTCTTGAAGGACCTGCGATAAATAAAATATTTGTAGGCAAAATTTCATTTTCTGTTTTTACCAAATTCAAAGCTTCACTAAGGCTTTTTACTATGTCTTCTTTTTTTAACAACACTATACAAAGCTTAGGTGCAAGACTTAGCATTCTAGGCTGTCCTTTACTTGAAGGTATCAAAGCAACGCCATGAGAGCTTACTCCAGCCCTTGCATGGACTATAGAAAAATCGCTATGAAAAACTTCATATCGTAAATTTTCAATTTCCTTATCAAAGCAAATTTTTTCTTCTGCTTGAATTTTATTTAAATCCAAACCCAAATCAGTGCCGTATATCATTTTTTTGTAGTTGTATTTTGTGATAATTTCATTGATTTTTTCTTCCAAGGTTTCTTTGGTAGCATTTTCAACAATGTATTTATTATCACTCATTTTTTGCTTCATTTCAGCTAAGGCATCTTCTTTTGTTTGAATATGTTCTACAGGATCTATACTAGCTTGATAAGTAAAATCTTTTGCTTCATAAGCTTCATTGAGTGCTGATAAAATTTTTTCTTTGCTTTTGTTAGAAATTTCATTGATTTTACTCATAAATTACCCCTTCTATAGCCTGAATTTCTTTATATAGATCTTTCTTGATTTGAGGCAATTCTTTAAAAGCATACCATTTTTTTATCACTGGTAAAGCTCCTGATAAATTTTGCACAAACCAATTAAAATAATGCGCTTTTGAAAGTGCAAAACGCCACCTTTCGCCTTTTGTTGCTGCTTTTTTGAATTGTTTGAATGCAAAGGCTTCCATTGCGTTATGATGGATATTTTTTGCACCCATAGGTGGATTTTCTCCTTGTCCTATTTTATCGCATCTTAGTTTTCTAATCAGATCAGCTAAAGGAATTTGCACCGGACAAACCTCTGAGCAGCGTCCACAAAGCGAACAGAAATTTAAAATATCACCTGTATGATCTATACCAAAAATATTTGGACTGATGACTTCACCAATAGGGCCTGGATAGGTGGTTTGGTATGCGTGTCCGCCGATTTGATCATAAACAGGGCAAAAATTCATACAAGCCCCACATCGAATACAACGCAAAGCTTCATAATAATCTTTATGAGCTAGCATTTTGGTTCTATTGTGATCAAATAAAATCACATGCACTTCTTTTGGGCCGTCTAAATCTCCATTTTTACGCGGGCCTGTAATGATGTTATTATAAGTAGGTATAAATTGTCCTGTGGCTGAAGGAGTAAGTAAAGAAACCATAGTCGCTGCATCTTCAAAGCTTTCCATAACTTTTTCTACGCCACAAAGTGCGATGTGAATATCGGGTGCTGTGGTACACATTCTACCATTTCCCTCATTTTCTATAAGCCAAAAAGCCCCTTCTCTTGACATTGCAAAATTTACTCCACTAAGCCCTAACTTTAAACCCTCAAAGTCTTTTCTTAAGTGATCTCTTGCTATGGCATTTAAGCTTTCAGGCTCGTCGTTTTCTAATTTTGCACCGAGTTTATCTTTAAAAATTTGACCTATTTCATGGCGATTTCTATGGATAGCAGGAACAACTATATGCAAAGGAGGTTCTTCATTGAGTTGTAAAATAAGCTCTCCAAGATCGGTTTCTATAGCTTTTAAACCTTTTTTTTCTAAATAATGATTTAAGCCTATTTCCTCACTCGCCATAGACTTGCCTTTTAAAAGCTTGGTGATGTTTTTTTCACGCATAATCTCATAGACTATTTCACAAGCATCTTCATCGCTACTTGCCCAATGTACTTGTATGCCATTTTTTGTAGCGTTTTTTTCAAATTCTAAAAGTCTATCTTTTAAGCTCATTAAAGCATTGTTTTTAGCTTGTTTTGCTTTGGCTCTTAATCCTTGCCAATCCTGAAATCTTGCATCGATGACCCCGAGTCTATTTTTTTGCAAAGTATGCATAGCAGTCATCAAATTTTCACGCATTTGAATGTCGTTTAATTTAATATGAACAATTTCTTCGTGTGGAATTTTTTGACTCATAATCTCTCTCCTTCCAAACGCTTAAATAAAAATTCATACAAGTGTATGCCTTTGACATCTAAACCCATTCTACGCATGGTTCCATCTATGTTTAAAAGACAGCCACCATCTCCACTGATGAGGTATTTTACACCAGTATTTTGTATATCTTTAATCTTATTTCTTACCATAGCATTTGAAATTTCAGGCTCTTTTACAGAAAAAGTCCCTCCAAAACCGCAACATTCTTCTTCGTATTGTAATTCTACAAGTTCAACATTTTTAAGTTTTCTAATAAGGTTTTTACTTGCTTGTATGCTTTTTTGAACTCTTAAAGCATGGCAATTAGAATGCCAAGTCACTTTAATAGGCTCTCCTTTATCTTCATAATTTACATTTAAAACTTCATCAAGATATTGCGAAAGCTCTATAACACGGGAGCTAAAATCTTTCACTCTAGAAAATTCAGGTCTATCCTTGAAAAGTTCCTTATAATCGTGACTCATCATACCTGCGCAAGATCCACTAGGTACAACGATAGGATAGTCTTTATCAAATAAATCTACATTGTATAAGGCTATTTCGCGACTTTCATTAAAATATCCTGAATTAAAAGAGGGTTGAGCACAACAGGTTTGATTTTTTTTAAAAATAACTTCCACTCCTTCTCGGCGCAAAAGTTTAATACCATTAAGAACGCTTTCTTGCATAGCAGCAGTTCCTAAGCATGTGGCGTAAAAATACACCTTCTTCATCTTTTCTCCTTGATTTTAAGAGATTTAATATAAACAATTATTCTAGCTTTAGAAAAATAAAATAAAAATTAAATCAATAATAAAAATATTTTCAAAATTTTTTCATTTAAAATTTGCTTAAACTTGCAAGAATAAGTCTTGCAAGTTTATTTTTATTTAGCTACTACTTCTGGAATGATTCCTGGTAAAAAGAATGCGATAATGCAAGTCCAAATTCCTATTAAAATGATAAAAGCTATAGAGTATTTGAGTGTGAATTTGAAAAGATCTGATTCTTTACCCACAAGTCCAACAGCTGCGCAAGCAATAGCTATACTTTGAGGGCTGATCATTTTTCCTACTACCCCACCTACGGAGTTTGCTGCTAAAAATAAAGCTTCGCTAACGCCTAATTTTTGCGCACTTACTTGTTGTAGGGTTCCAAAAAGTAAGTTAGCACTTGTATCCGATCCTGTTAGGAAAACGCCAATCCAACCTATAATAGGTGAAAAGAATGCAAAAGCATCTCCTGTATGAGCAAAAGCAAGTCCTAAAGTAGTACTCATACCACTATTTTTAGAAATAAAAGCAAAGGCTACAACTAAACCTATGGTAAGACAAGGGATAGCCATTTCTTTAAGGGTGGCCCAAAAACATTCGGCAGCATCTTCAGCTTTTATTCTTAAAACAGCTATGGTTAAAAAAGCTGCAAGCAAAATCGCAGTCCCTGCTTGGGCTACAGTTTTACCATTGATAAGATCAATTCCAAGTCCTAAAGAAAGAGGTTTAGCTTCGCCTATACCTGTGATAGAGGGACTTAAAATACCGCCTGTAAGATTGCTAAATTGTAAAGTAATGCTTGTATAGCTTAAAAAACCATCCTTATCAAAGATAGCTTTAAACCAAGGTTGAGTCCAAATGATAATACAAATTATAAGTAAAATAAAAGGTGTCCAAGCTTTTAATACATCTCCAAAATTTAAGGTATTATCTTCAGTAAAATGAGTTTCTCCGTCTAATCTAAAAATGTTTTTTGGTTTCCAAAATTTTAAAAAGATAGTTGTAACTGCTAAAGAAACAATAGCTGAAATAATATCAGGAAGTTCAGCTCCTAGGTGATTTGAGCTCCAAAATTGGGTCGCTGTAAAGCTTAATGCGGCAACTAAAATAGCAGGAAAAGTTTCTTTTACTCCTTTTAAACCATCCATTAAAAACACTATGAAAAAAGGTATAGTAAGGCTAAGTGGAACAAGCATTCTACCCACCATAGCAGATACAGAATGAGCTTCAACTCCTACTAAATTTGCCATAGCAATGATAGGAATCCCCACAGCACCAAAGGCAACAGGCGCGGTATTTGCTATAAGACAAAGTCCTGCTGCTTGTAAAGGGCGCAAACCAAGTCCGACCAAAAGAGCTGCTGTGATAGCTACTGGACCGCCAAAACCTATAGCACCTTCTAAGAAAGAACCAAAACAAAAACCTATCAAAATCACTTGAATACGATGATCAGGGGTAATACTCATCACGCTTTTTTTAATTATCTCAAAAGAGCCTGATTTAATAGAGAGTTTGTAAAGAAAAATAGCCGCGATAATAATCCAAGCTATAGGCCACATACCATTTGTAAAGCCTTGTACAAAACTAGCACCTACTAAATTCCAAGGCATGTCATAAACAAATAAAGCTATAACGCTTGCCAAAACCACGGTTAAAAAACCCGCTTGATAACCTTTTAACTTGAAAAATACCAAACAAGCTAAAAAGCAAAGAATAGGTAAAAAAGCAAATAAGGCGCTGAGCCAAATGCTATTGAATGGATCATAAATTTGTTGCCACATAATGTGTCTTCTCCTTTGTTTTATTTTCATTAAAGTTTCTTTTCATTCTAACAAATTCTTAAAATATATATAATGAAATTAAAATTTAAGAAAAATTATAAAGCGTCTTATGTATTATTTTGTGCAATTTGGTAACATATAGAGTATAAAAAAATATAAATATAATATAAAAATATAACTATAATGAGAGTAAAATCTCTTTTTGTTTTGTGATTTTTATAGAATATTTTTGTTAGTTAATTACTAAAATTTAGAATTTATAATCACAAGCACTAAAAATTTCATTTGTGATAAAAGCAAAATTTTAAGGATTTAATCAATTAAAAAAGTGAATTTTTAAAAATATATTGTGGTGTTTTTTATACAATATTTTTTCCAAGATCAAAATTTAATAATATTTTTTTTAAGTATTTAATAACATAAATTTCATTATAATTTTGATCTTTTTTACAATTTAAATTTTCATTATTTTATAAGGTTTAATTTAATGTATTTAAAATGTTTTTATTTCTTTTTTATGCGAATTTTTAACTTTTATAAAGAAGGGTTTAAAAGCCTTACTCTTGGAAAAACTTTATGGAAAATCATTTTTATAAAACTTTTTATAATGCTTGTCATACTTAAACTTTTTGTTTTTGATGTAAATTTCAATTCTATCTTTAAAAATGATAATGAAAAAAGTAATTTTGTCATAGAAAATCTTATCAAGGAGAAATAATGAGTGAACTTAGCAGTGTGGATTGGTCAAGAGCGCAGTTTGCATTAACCGCTCTTTATCATTTTTTATTTGTGCCTTTGACTTTGGGCTTATCTTTTATCATTGCTATTATGGAAACTATTTATGTCAAAACGGGCAATGAAAGATGGAAAAAAATCACTAAATTTTGGCTTTCTTTATTTGCTATCAATTTTGCTATTGGCGTAGCTACTGGCATTATTATGGAGTTTGAATTTGGAACCAACTGGGCAAATTATAGCTGGTTTGTAGGTGATATTTTTGGTGCTCCTTTAGCAGTTGAAGGTATAATGGCCTTTTTCTTAGAGGCTACCTTTTTTGCTGTTATGTTTTTTGGTTGGGATAAAGTTTCTAAGAAATTCCATCTTGTTTCGACTTGGTGTGTGGCTATAGGTAGTAATTTATCGGCATTTTGGATTTTGGTTGCAAATGGTTGGATGCAATACCCTGTGGGAATGCAATTTAATCCCGACACAGCAAGAAATGAAATGCAAAGCTTTTTTGAAGTCGCGTTTTCTCCTGTAGCAATCTCTAAATTTTTACATACCATAGGTAGCGGTTATGTGATTTCTGCTTTATTTGTGATGGGAATTTCAGCTTGGTTTATATTAAAAGGGCGTCATATTATCGAAGCTAAGAAAAGTTTAGTTGTGGGTGCAAGTTTTGGGCTTGTTTGTTCGGTTTTCTTATTTTTTAGCGGAGATGAGAGTGCTTATCGTGTTACCCAAACACAACCTATGAAACTTGCTGCTATGGAAGGGGTTTATCAAGGTGAACACCGTGCAGGACTTGTTCCTTTTGGAATTTTAAATCCTAAGAAAACTATAGACAATAACGAAAGTGTATTTTTATTTGATATTACTATACCTTATGCTTTATCTATATTGGGAAATCGTGATCCTAATTCTTTTGTGCCAGGCATTGAGGATTTAATACACGGAAACGAAGATAGGGGTATAGAACCTATGCAAGAACGCATCGATAAAGGAAAAATCGCTATACAGGCCTTAAAAGATTATAGATTGGCTAAAGATAATAACGATACAATGGCTATGGCAATTCACAAAAGTATTTTAGAGGCGAATTTTAAAGATTTTGGTTATGGTTATTTAGAAAAACCAACAGATGCTATCCCACCTGTGGCTTTAACTTTTTATAGTTTTCATATCATGGTAGCTCTTGGAAGTTTATTTTTCTTACTTTTTATCGCAACGCTTTATCTTACTATGGCAAATGATATTGAGAAATTTAGAAAAATTCTTTGGCTTTGTTTGCTGTGTATTCCTTTGGGATATATTGCAGCAGAGGCAGGATGGATAGTCGCTGAAGTAGGTAGACAGCCTTGGGCTATACAAGATTTAATGCCTGTTCATGTAGCAGCAACCGAGCTTGGAAAAGTCAATGTTCAAATTTCATTTTGGATTTTTGCAGTTTTATTTACTGCACTTTTGATTGCAGAGATTAAGATCATGCTTACTCAAATCAAAAAAGGTTTTGACGCGCATGCAGGACATAGTACTCTTATGGGTAAAGGAGAAAAATAATGTTTTTCGGTTTAGAACTTGGGGGACTACAAATTTATTGGTGGGTGATTTTAAGTTTATTGGGCGGACTTTTGGTCTTTATGTTTTTTGTTCAAGGAGGTCAAACCTTAATTGATGAATTAAGTTCTGATGAACTTGAAAAAACAATGCTTGTAAATTCACTTGGCCGTAAATGGGAGCTTGGTTTTACTACTCTTGTGCTTTTTGGTGGTGCTGCTTTTGCTGCTTTTCCACTTTTTTATAGCACAAGTTTTGGTGGAGCTTATTGGGCTTGGCTTTGTATTTTATTTTGCTTTATTTTGCAAGCTGTTGCTTATGAGTATCGTAAAAAAGAAAACAATGTTTATGGTTCTAAAACCTATGAAGTTTTTCTTAAAATTAATGGTTATTTAGGAGTGTTTTTAATCGGGGTTGCAATAAGCAGTTTTTTTAGTGGATCGCATTTTGTATTAAATGAACACAATTTTGTTTCTTGGCAAAATCCTTTACGCGGTTTGGAGCTTTTGTTTAATCCTTTTAATTATCTTTTGGGTATTGCTTTGGTGTTTTTATCTAGAATTTTGGGTGCTGCTTATTTTATGAATAATATCAAAGATGAAAATATTAAAGCAAAAGCTGTTAAAAAACTTAGTATAAATAGTATTTTATTTTTACCTTTTTTCTTAGGATTTTTGGCATGGATTTTTATAAAAGAAGGTTTTGGAGTAGATGAAAAGGGCATTGTGAGTATGGCTGAAAATGTATATTTATACAATTTTTTAGATAATATTCTTTTTGCTATTTTATTTATCATTGGAGTTGTATTTGTGCTTTTAGGTATGATACAAGGATCAAAGGGATGTTCTAAAACGATTTTTACTTTAGGTTTTGGATCAGTTTTGGCTGTTTTTGCTTTATTTTTAAGCATAGGGCTTGGATCAAGTGCTTTTTATCCTTCGCTTAGTGATTTACAAAGTTCTTTAACCATACACAATGCGAGTTCGAGTTATTACACCCTTAGTGTAATGGCTTATGTATCTTTGCTTGTGCCTTTTGTTTTAGCTTATATTGTTTATGTTTGGAATGCAATGGATAGAGTAAAAATCACTCGCGAAGAAATGAAAGACAGCGAACACTTATATTAAATGAGGAGAAAAAATGCTACACGCTTTGTTTTTATTGGTTTGGCCTTTGGTGATTTATGTAAGCTATAAATTTATCATGCTTAATATCAATCAATTAGAAAAAGACAATAAACTATAAAGTTCTTAAAGATTTAACCGATTTAGGATTAAATCTTTTCAAAATATTGCAATTTTGCCCATATTTTATATGGGCATTTATCACAAAGCTTTTAAAAGTGTAATCTCTTTACGATTTTGCTGTATAAAACCTTCTTTTTGCATTGTTTTTAAAATTCGTGAAATAACTTCTCTAGTGCTACCTAAATGCAAAGCTATTTCTTCATGAGTGAAAGTGATTTTTCCTTCTTTTGCATTTTCTTTAAGAAACATTTTAACCCTATGATGAAGAGGAGTAAAAAGGGCTTGCTCTAAAATATTGATCAAAGAATTAAAGCGTTTGGCAATAAGATTAAGAGTGTAATTTGCTATCAAAGGATATTTATCTTTTAGTTGAGAATATATTTTTACAGGAACAACCAAAATTTGAGTATCGTCAAAACTTTCTAAGGTGAGATTATAAGATATAGTTTCAAAGATACAATGAGAACAAATGACACATTCTTCATTTTGTTTCAGTTTAAAAACAGTGATTTCTTTAGCATTTTGACCTAAAATAAATGCACGAAATCCCCCTTTTAAAACTATCACAAATCCTAAACAATCATCTAAAATTGTATTTTTGTCAAATTCTTTAAAATATGATTTTTCCACCATAGCTTCAAAGTCTTTGTTTTCGAGATTATAGTTTTTAAAATATTCTTTTAAAATTTTTTCCTTATCCAAGATAGACTACCTTTGTGAATTTAATTTTTATTGTATCTTTTTTAGATTAATTATTTTTAGTGACTTTTATCACTGACAATAAAATTTTTTTTGTTTATACTTTGATTAAATTATACAAAAAGGAGAAGAAATGGGTAAATTAGAAAGAACAATAAGAATAATCCTAGCAATGGTTATCTTTAGTATAGGGGTTTATTATGCGTCTTGGTGGGCTTTGATAGGATTTATTCCTTTGCTTACAGGTATTTTTGGCGTATGTCCTATAAGGGTTTGGACAGGAAAGCAAGCTTGTCCTTTGGGAGTTTGTCCTATCTCTAAAAAGAAAGATTAATCTTTTAAAGCCAAATTTACAGCATCAAGGGCGTGGATTAGGGCTGTATCAAAAATCGGAATGCTTGTATCTTTTTGAGAAATCAACAATCCAATCTCTGTGCAGCCCAAAACTATACCTTGAGCACCTTTGTCTTTTAGTTTTTGGATAATTTTTAGGTATTTTTCTTTAGAATTTTCTTTAATTTTCCCCCTACAAAGTTCATTAAAGATGATATCGCTTAGTTCTTGCATATCGTTTTGATTTGGAGTAATTGTTTTTATATTTTCTTCTTTTAATACATTTTTATAAAAATCTTCCATCATAGTATATTGAGTGCCTAGTAAGCCTATGATATGTATATTTTGTTGCTTTAGAATTTTAGCTGTACTTTGAGCAATGTGAACGAGAGGAATTTTTGTATTTTTTTGAATTTGATGAAAAATTTTATGCATGGTGTTGGTGGCAATAAGTATAAAATCAGCTCCGCCAAGTTCTAGTTTTTTAGCACATTCTCCTAAAATTTGTGCAGCTTTCTCCCACTCGCCATTTTTTTGCAAATTTGCTATTTCTTCAAAATTGACACTATAGAGTAAAATTTTTGCAGAATTTAAATTGCCGAGTTGATTATTAATAGCTTCGTTTATAGTTTTATAGTAAGTGATGGTGCTTTCAAAACTCATTCCACCTATAATACCTATCGTTTTCACCTTTATCTCCTTAAATTTTTTATATTTTAACGATAAATTATACAAATTTATATTAATTGTTTTATTTTTAAATTGTTAAGAAAATATTTATATAATTTTTCTAAGCCAACTGCCAATTTATAGGTTTTTTTCCTAAATTTTTTAAAATTTCATTAGCTTTTGAAAAATGTTTACAACCTAAAAAGCCTGTTCTAGCTAGTGGGCTAGGATGTGCTGCTTCTAAAATAAAATGTTTTTTTGTATCGATTAAAGCTTTTTTGGATTTTGCATAATTTCCCCAAAGCATAAAAATAAGTCCTGATTTTTCAAGACTTAGTTTTGATATCACCGCATCGCTAAATTCTTGCCAACCCCATGAACTATGGCTTGCAGGTTTTCCTGCTTCAACACTAAGAATGGAATTTAAAAGTAAAACCCCTTGCTTTGCCCAAGAACTTAAATCCCCGCTTTTAGAGGGTTCTATATTAAGATCTGCTTTTAATTCTTTATAAATATTTAAAAGACTGGGCGGAATTTTGATACCATAAGGCACAGAAAAACTAAGTCCCATAGCTTGATTGGGTTGATGGTAAGGATCTTGTCCTAAAAGTACAATTTTAAGCTTGTTTAAAGGAGTAAGATTAAAAGCATTAAAAGTCAAATTTGAAGGAGGATAGATGATAGCTTTATTGTTTAAAGCTTGTATATAATGTTTTTTGATTTCTAAAAAATAGCTTTTACTAAATTCTTCTTTTAAAAATTCTTTCCAATCGTTATTTATTTTAATATCGTCAATGTTTATAGTAATTTCTTTCATAAAAACTTCCAAAAATAAACTAAAGGTATATTTTATCAAATAAGCTAAGAAAAATATATTAATTTTTACTGAAATAAATAAAATCAATTGATAAATAAAAATTAAATATAAAAAGAGTTAAATTGTCCTAAAAGTCTATTTTATAGTATTTTTAAAGAATTAATATTATTAACCAATTATTAACCAAAATTACAATATGATTATACTGATATGAGTACAAGCAGCAAAGCTTGTATAAAAAATTAAACAAGAAAGGTTTCAAATGGGAACAAGAAAAGAGCACGATTTTATCGGGGAATTAGAAATTTCTGATGAGGTTTATTATGGAGTGCAAACCTTTAGAGCGGTGGAAAATTTTAATATTTCACACGAGAGGTTAAAGGATTTCCCACGCTTTGTAAGAGCTTTAGCAAGGGTTAAAAAAGCAGCTGCTATGGCAAATTATGAATTAGGTCTTTTAGATAAAGATATCCAAGATGCTATCATTAAAGCTTGCGATAAAATTTTAGAGGGCGGATATTATGATCAATTTGTAGTTGATATGATACAAGGTGGAGCTGGAACAAGTACAAATATGAATGCCAATGAAGTTATAGCCAATATAGCACTTGAGCTTATGGGCCATAAAAAAGGTGAGTATCAATACCTTCATCCAAACGATCATGTAAATTTAAGCCAAAGTACAAATGATGCTTATCCTACTGCTTTGCATCTTGCTTTGCATGATTATCTAAGTGATTTAGCAAAAGCTATGGAGCATCTTAAAAAGGCTTATGAGAGAAAAGCAGAAGAATTTAAAGATGTATTAAAAATGGGTAGAACTCAACTTCAAGATGCAGTACCTATGACTTTGGGTCGCGAGTTTAAAACTTTTGCTGTGATGATGGGTGAAGATATACAAAGAGTTTTAGAAGCTAGAAAACTAATTTTAGAAATCAATCTAGGTGGAACAGCTATAGGAACAGGTATTAATTCTCATCCTAATTATCCAAAAGTAGTAGAAAGAAAAATAAGAGAAGTAACCGGCTTTGAATACACTGTGGCAGAAGATCTTATCGAAGCAACTCAAGATACAGGAGCTTATGTCCAAATTTCAGGTGTTTTAAAACGCGTTGCTACAAAACTTTCTAAAGTATGTAATGACTTAAGACTTTTAAGCAGTGGTCCAAAATGCGGTCTTAATGAAATCAATTTGCCAAAAATGCAACCAGGTAGCTCTATCATGCCAGGTAAAGTAAATCCTGTTATCCCTGAGGTTGTAAATCAAGTTTGTTACGCAGTAATTGGAGCAGATGTAACCGTTACTTTTGCAAGTGAAGGCGGACAATTACAGCTTAATGTTTTTGAACCTGTAATTGCTTATAGCTTGTTTAATTCTATTGTTATGCTTGAAAAAGCAATGCATACTTTAGCAGATAAATGTATAGATGGCATTAGCGCTAATGAAAAAATTTGTTCTGATTTTGTTTATAACTCAGTAGGAATCGTAACTGCTTTAAATCCTTATATAGGTTATGAAAATTCAGCCAGCATTGCTAAAGAGGCTATGAGTACAGGTAAAAAAGTAGCTGATATTGCACTTGAAAGAGGGCTTTTAAGTAAGGAACAAATTGATGAAATTTTAACTCCTGCAAATATGTTAAATCCACATATGGAAGCTAAAAAATAATATAAAGGCTAGCCAATGGATACAATAATGATAATTTTGCAAATAATCGTTCTCCTTGGAGCAATTTTTATAGGAATTCGCTTAGGAGGTATAGCCATAGGCTATGCAGGAGGACTTGGTGTTGTTGTTTTGGGGCTTGTTTTGGGAATGAAACCAGGAAATATTCCTTGGGATGTAATTTTAATCATAGCTGCAGCTATTGCAGCTATTTCTGCGATGCAACAAGCTGGTGGGCTTGATTATATGGTTAGGGTTACAGAAAAAATTTTAAGATCTAAGCCTAGATTTATTAATTATCTTGCCCCAGCTTGCGGATGGTTGCTTACTATCTTGGCAGGAACGGGAAATGCTGTATTTTCTTTAATGCCTGTTGTAGTTGATGTGGCAAAATCTCAAAATATCAAACCAAGCGCCCCGCTTTCGTTGATGGTTGTATCTTCGCAAATTGGTATCACCGCATCTCCTGTAAGTGCGGCTGTGGTTTATATGAGCGGGGTTTTAGAACCATTTGGTTGGAGTTATCCTGCTTTAATTGGAATTTGGATAGGTACTACTTTTATAGCTTGCATGATAACTGCTTTTATAGTGAGTTTAATCACTCCTATGGATTTAAGTAAAGATCCAGTTTATCAAGAACGCTTAAAAGCAGGTCTTGTTAAAGATGCGGGTGCTATCTTACATAGCGAAGATAAGCCAGGTGCTAAACTTTCAGTAGCGATTTTTCTTATTACTGTTTTAGCGGTTGTGTTTTATGCCACAACAATTTCTGATGTTGTAAGAAATCCTATAGTAAATTATGTTAATTCTAAAATTTATCCTGCATATGATCAAATTATGGAAACCAAACAAGATTTACTCGGTAATTTGGGAGAAAATAATCTTTCAAAAAGTATTAATATGCAATTTGCCATCATAGAAAAAACATTAGTTTCTGATGCAAATACAAGTGTATTTACTCAAGCTATTGGTGATAGTAAAAAATCAATTTTATCGACTTTAAACAATGATGTATTGGTTAAAGAGTTGAGTCAGACAGGGTTTAATATACAAAATTTCAAAGTCAAACTAGAAGACCATTTTTCAAAACTTGCTAGTTTAAATTCTTCTAGGGTTCAAGGAGTAGCTTTTTTTGAAATAGTAAGGTCTTATATCGATCCTGTAAAAGTATCAAGAGATCAAGCTATTATGGGATTTTTATTGGCTGCTGCGGCTTTAATAACTTGGCTTTGCAAGGTTGAACCTAGTAAGATTCTTGATACAAGCGTCTTTAAAAGTGGTATGACAGCTTGCATTTGTGTTTTTGGTGTAGCATGGCTTGGAAATACTTTTGTTGCAGGACATGAAGCTTCTATTAAAGAAGTAGCAGGTGATTGGGTAAAACAAAGCCCAGCTATGCTTGCGGTGGCTTTTTTCTTTGCAAGTATGCTTTTATATTCTCAAGCGGCAACTGCAAAGGCTATTGTACCTGTAATCGTTACTGCTTTAGGAATTAGCGCAACAAATCCACAGGATTCTTATATGCTTGTAGCTTGTTTTGCAGCAGTTTCAGCACTTTTTGTGCTTCCGACTTATCCTACTTTATTAGGTGCTGTGCAAATGGATGATACAGGTACTACTAGAATCGGAAAATTTATCTTTAATCACTCTTTCTTTATACCAGGAGTTTTAGCTATCGCAATCGCTGTAGCTTTAGGCTTTGTAGTCGCTCCTATGTTAATGTAATAGCCCTTTTTTGGGCTATTATCAATTTTATGATATATTAAATTATAATTTTTATTTTTGGAATTATAATGAGATATAAAACAATTGTTTTTTCTATTTTGGCTATGGTTTTTTCTGCATGCTCTACTCATCAAGAACAAAATGTATTCTATCAACAAAATTTATTCTCTCAAACTTGTAATAAGCAATTTTTTCAAGAGCAGCAAGAAAAGATCAATCAAAATAAAGATGTGATTTTTATAGGTTTAAATACGGGCTATATCGCAAGAGATTGTAAGGATTTTAACTTAAGTAATTCTATTTTTGATAAGGTTGAAGATTCTTATAAATACGATGTGGATTTGCAAAGTTTATCCAAGAAAAGCACAAGAACACTTGCATCTACTTTGATAAATGAGGGTGTAAATGATTATCAAGGTGCTTGGTATGAAAGAACCATGCTTAATGTTTACAAGGGTTTAAATTTTATGAGTTTGGGAGATTTTGTTAATGCTAGGGTGGAATTTAACCGCGCATTGATGAGGCAAGAAAAGGCAAAAGAGTATTTTGCTTCCGAAATTAAAAAAGCATATCAAGAGGCCAGCAAGGAAGAAAAATTAAGGCAAAATATCGATAATAATATAAAAATTGTTTCAAAACAATATGAAAATCTTTTTAAAGATTTTAATGCACAAAAAGAATATACTAATCCTTATGTAACTTATATTTCATCTATATTTTTCTTTATGGATTATGATTATAAAAAAGCAGCAGATTTACTTAAAGAAGTTTATGTGCTAAATTTAAATGAAGAAATAGAAAAAGAATTTAAGATTTTTGATCAATATTCAAGCAGTTTAAATCCAAAAAAATTAAAAAAATATATTTTTATAATATATGAAAATGGATTAAGTCCCGCTTTGGATGAATTTAGTCTAACTTTACCTTTTATCTTTGATGATTATATTACAACAGTTAGTGTTGCTTTGCCTATTTTAACAAAGCGTAATGCTTCTTATGATTATTTAAATATTGCAAACAATCATCAAAATTTTACGACTTCCAATACTTTTGATTTTGATCAAATCGTTGCAAGTGAATTTAAAGCAAATTTAACCCCGATTATCATCAAATCTTTAATCTCAAGCACTTTAAAAACAAGTTTAAATATGGCTGTAGCTAAAAATGATGAGAGTGGAATTTTAAGTCTTGCTACAAATATTTTTAGCATTGTAACCACAAGAAGTGATTTAAGATTTTGGAATTTTTTACCTAAAAATATACAAATTATGATGATTGAAAATGATGGATTGGTGCAAATTTATGATAATAAAAATCAAAAAATTTATTCTAGTGAAGTGGATATTGACAAAAATGTATTGATTGTAGTACGTTCTTTTGCTTCTCAATTTCCCACTAGAGTTTACAAAATTGAAAACTAAAAGAGTATAATTACAAAAAAAAGGAGAAAATAATGAAAAAAAATATTTTTATAATCTTTAGTGCATTTTTTGCAGTATTTTTTGCAGCTTGCGGGGCGCCTGTTTATACAGATGGTTATGCAAGTCAAAAAAAACAAGGCGATGCTTTAACTTTGGGGCTTGATAGAGAAGATTTTGAAAAAACTGCCGAAATTATGATAGATAGCATGTTAAACGATCCTGCTTTTGCTAATATTCAGCCAGGTCAAAGAAAGGTTATTGCTATAGGCAAAATTATCAATGATACTCCCCAACGCATTGATACAGATAAGCTCATTAGTAAGATCACCATAGCGCTTAGAAAATCAGGCAAATTTGTTTTAACAACAGCTGTTGCAGCGGGTGGAGCTAGAGATGAAATGAGTGAAGCAGTAAGAGAATTAAGAGATAATGATGAATTTAATCAAAATACCATTTCTAGCAAAGGAACTTTGGTTGCACCTGATTTTTCAATCAGTGGTAAGATCCGACAAGACAATGTCAAGCTTAAAAATGGTGATATACAAGCAGAGTATTTCTTTTATCTAAGCGTTACGGATTTAAATTCAGGACTTGCTTATTGGGAAGATGAAAGAACGATTGATAAAACAGGTTCAAGCAAATCGGTAACTTGGTAATGAAAAAAATCTTTTTATTCTTAACCATCTTGAGTTTTATGTGGGCTCAAGATGATGTTATTATTTATGATTATGTTCCATTAGAGGATGTTAATTTAAGTTCTTTAGATCCTGTTCAGAGTCTTAAAACCTTGCCACACCAAAGAAATAAATTTCAAAAAGTGGTGCAAGGTAATGGAACAGGAGAAAGCAAAGAAGAGGCTTTAAATAATGCTTTAATCGATGCTTTGTCGCAATTTAAAGGAGTTTCTAGTGTCAATTTAAGACAAGAAATTCAAAGTGTTGATTTAAATTTCTCTCACTTAGGGCAAATTTCACAAAAATCTAAAAGCATTCTTCAAAATGTAAGCAAGGGTCGTATCGATACTTACAAAGTAGATAAAATTGACCAAAATGGAACGCTTTGGCAAGTTGAAATTTCGGCTTTTAAATCTTTGTATCAAAACGATAATAAACCAAAATTAGCAATTTTAAATGATAAAAATAAAGAAGAAACATATTTAAAAAGAGCTTTATATGATGCTTTTTCACAGGATGAGAATTTTACTCTTTTAGAAAGAGAGCATGATTTTAAAGATGAAAATAAGATTATAAAAAGTGAAGATAGCTCTAGTGAAGAAAGCTATAAATTGGGTAATGTTTTGGGTGCTGATTATATCTTGGAATTTGAGATTTTAGATATTACTCAAGCAAAACAAAGTAAGATAAGCTATCAAAACAATACAAAAGCAAGTATAAATATAGCCTATAAGCTTATATTTTATCCTACAAGAGAGCTTGTTTTTTCTAAAACCTTCAATACAACTTTTACTTTATCTGGCGACAGCAAAAAAGAGCAAAAAAATTGGGAAAACATTGCGTTATTTATGCAAAGAGAAATGGAAAAATCACTATTTTTTGATACCTTAGAAGAAGATAACAAACAAGAAGGGAAAGAAAATACTTATAAACTTCATGAAAATGGCGGGGTTAATCTTGGCTTTTAAACTACTTTAGGGTTTGGTTTCAAACTCTAAAGTCTTTCTTAAATTCATCAAAGATTAAAGAAAATTTTTGTAAAATTAAAACTTTTCTAGCCATTAAAGCTTTCAAATCCGAATTTCGGTGCTTTGTGGTACTTACCAAATTATTAAGGAAAAAGCAATGTATGCTATTATTAAATACAGCGGAAAGCAGTATAAAGTTAGCGTTGGCGATGAGTTAAAGCTAGATCACTTTGAAGCTGAAAGCAAAGCAAATATTGAAGTAAGCGAAGTTCTTGCTATCAATGATAAAGAATTAAAGGTAGGTGCGCCTTTCGTAGCAGGTGCAAAAGTTGTTTTGGAAGTGATTAATCACGGAAAAGATAAAAAAGTTGTGATTTATAAAAAAAGACGCAGAAAAGATTCTAAACTTAAACGCGGTTTTAGAAGACAATTCACTCGCGTTGTAGTAAAAGATATCAAAGCTTAAGGAGTAAAGAATGGCACACAAGAAAGGTCAGGGTTCAACTCAAAATAACCGCGATTCTATAGGTCGTCGCTTAGGTGTTAAAAAATTTGGTGGTGAATTCGTTAGAGCAGGAAATATCATCATTCGCCAAAGAGGAACTGCAACTCATGCAGGAAATAATGTAGGCATAGGAAAAGATCACACTATCTTTGCTTTAATTGATGGTTTTGTGAAATTTGAAAGAAAAGACAAAGACAGAAAAAAAGTTTCTGTATATCCTGCATAAGTTTTTAGGGCGTTTTTACGCCTTAGAAACTTTAAATTTATAAATTTAACTTCTTTTTATTCTAATTTAGCTTTATAAATTTAAAATCAAAGGCAATTATAATGTTTATTGATAGTGTTAAGATTACTTTAGCTTCTGGCGATGGCGGCAAGGGTGCGGTGAGTTTTCGTCGTGAAAAGCATGTTCCTCTCGGTGGGCCTGATGGTGGCGATGGAGGAAATGGTGGTGATATCATCTTTGTTTGCGATAACAATACACATACACTTGTAAATTTCAAAGGCAAAAGAGAGCTTCGTGCGCAAAATGGCGCAGGTGGAATGGGACGCAATAAAAATGGAAAAAAGGGTGAAAATTTAGAGCTTATTGTCCCTGAGGGAACTCAAGTTATCGATGCACAAACCAATGAAGTTTTACTAGATCTTACAAAAGAGGGTCAAAGAGAGCTTTTTCTAAAAGGTGGCAAAGGAGGACTTGGGAATACACACTTTAAGCACGCTACCAACCAACGCCCTGATTACGCACAGCCAGGTATTAAAGGCGAAAGTCGTTTAGTAAGACTTGAACTTAAACTTATCGCCGATGTAGGGCTTGTAGGCTTTCCAAATGTAGGAAAATCCACCCTTATAAGTGTAGTTTCAAATGCTAAGCCTGAAATCGCAAATTATGAATTTACCACGCTCACACCAAAACTAGGACTTGTAGATGTGGATGAGTATAATTCTTTTGTGATGGCTGATATTCCAGGGATTATCGAAGGTGCAAGTGGGGGCAAAGGCTTAGGACTTGCATTTTTAAAACATATTGAACGCACGAGTTTTTTACTTTTTGTGTTAGATCCTATGAGAGAAATGCCACTAAAAGAGCAATTTATAGTGCTAAGAAATGAGCTTGAGAAATTTTCAAATGAGCTTTTTGGGCGTGAGTTTGGCATAATGATTTCAAAAAGTGATAGTGTGAATTTGGGTGAAGATTTTGCCGAGCAGATCACTCAAAATGTAGTGAATTTAGAAGAATATTTAAAAAGTATTGACAATCCACAAAGCTTTTTAATTAAAGTATCAAGTCTTGAAAAAACAGGGCTTAAAGAGCTTAAATTTATGCTTTTAGAAGAGATTAAAAAATTAAGAGAAAAGCGTAAAAAAGGGTGATAAGATAATCACCTTTTTAGATATTTGTTTAAAATTTGATTTATTTATCGCTATACCTAGCTAGTCTTAGGTATTTGCGGTAAAAATATTTTAATATAAAATCAAATTTTTAGTTTTTTAATCTCATTTTCAAGCACACTATAAGGTGTTAAACCTATGAATTTTTCATCCATTTTACTTTCTTTAAAAAAGCTAAGTACAGGTACCCCATATATTTCCCCAACTGCACTTGAGAGATATTTAGCTGCTTTTTTTTCATAAAACAAAGCTAGATGCGATAAACCCTTTTCATCCGCCCAAGCTTTAGCATCATTCGCATCTTTAGCATCACCTAAAACCACAAAAATATTAAAATCATAATTTTTAGCTAAATCTTGCAAAATAGGAATTTGTTCTTTACAAACCCCACAATCTTTAGTAAAAAATACTAATGCAAAATTTTGTGTTTGCTCGTCTAATTTTAAACTTTTTTCAAAACCATTATAAGAAAAATTATAAATTTTATCACTATTTAAAGCTTTGAAATTTTCTCCACTATCGCAAGCTATAAAAAATAAAGCTGTAATTAAAGCAAAGAGATAAGTTTGGATTCGAAAGTTTGCCATGGTTTTTCTCCTAAAATTCTTTCTTTTATAATCCCATCTTTAAGTATGATGGTGGTTGGGGTTGAAAATACAGCGTAGCGATCATTGGTGATTTTAAGATCATCGGTTAAAACTTTGATATTTTTAAAATTTAATTGTTCGGCCAAAACCTGAACGACTTCAGCTTTATCTACCGAATTTATAGCATAAACGCTGATTTTATTTGGGTGTTCTTGCATAAATTTATCCAAAGAAGGCAGCTCTTGCAAACAAGAAGGACAACCATTTTGAAAGAAAACCAAAACCTTTATATCGCTTTTATCATCAGCTAATTTAACAGCCTTTCCCAAAGTATCTTTAGCTGAAATTTCAGCTCCTATTTGGCCAATTTTACCTTGGTTTTGATTTGTATCAAAAGAGCAGGCATTGAGTAAAAAAAGACTTATGAAAAATAAAAATACTTTTTTCATTTTAAAACTCCATGCTGTAAGATAAGGGTGCGATCTGCAAATTTTGCTAATTCGGGATTGTGTGTGATCAAGACTATGGTTTTACCCTCATTTTTTAATTTTTGCAAGGTTTCAAGGACGATTTTTTCATTGGCTTCATCTAAATTCCCCGTAGGCTCGTCAGCAAGTAAAATTTCAGGATTGTTAATCAACGCCCTTGCTATACAAACTCTTTGTTGCTCTCCACCGCTTAGTTGGCTTGGTAAATGGCTAAGGCGATGTGAAAGTCCTACTTTTTCAAGTACAGCTTTTGCATCCTCTTCATCTACGCTAGAATGATAGTATTGCGAAAGCATAACATTTTCTAAGGCACTAAGATAAGGAATAAGATGAAATTGCTGAAAAATAAGCCCGATTTTTTCTCGGCGCAAAGTGATTTTTCGCTCTTCATTGATTTGCTCTAAATCTTCATTATCTAAAATGTATTTGCCACTGCTTGGATTATCCATAAGAGATAATATATTTAAAAGCGTTGATTTTCCACTTCCAGAAGGACCCATGATGGCAAGCCATTCTCCTTTGTAAATATTTAAATTTATATTATCCAGTGCTTTTACTTTACCAAATTCTTTGCTTAAATTTTTAATTTGTATAAGTTCTTTCATTATTCACCTTTCAAATTTTCACAGACATTGATTTTTAATGCTTTTTTTATAGGAAAAAAGGCAGCTAAAAAAGCAAAAAATAAAGAAATAATTAAAGCCATAAATATAGCCTTAAATCTAAAATCTATACTTGCATTAAAAATCAAATATCCAAATATATTTGCTAAAAATATCCCACAAAAAGCTCCTATAATGCTAGCAAAAAGACTAATGATAAAATATTCACAAGCAAAAAGCTTGAAAATTTCACTTTTTTTAGCGCCCAAGGCCAAACGCAGGGCAATTTCTTTTTTACGCGAAAATATAATCGAGCTTAGAGTGGTATTTACACTTGTTGTGACTATGATTAAGACAACAAGTATGATTAAAAACATTAAAGCTTTTATTTTGTCTAAAACTAGGCCTTCGCTTAAGGATACTGATGAAATAGGTTTTGCATTAATGCTTTCATTGCTAATATTTTTTGTTTTTGTATTTATCTCATCAAAATTTCCATAAACAACTGCATTAGCATATTGAATGCCAAAAGTGTCGCTTAAATTTTGTACTACGCTTAAAGGCGCTAAAACTATGCTGTCTAATTCATCATTGCTTAAGAGTATGCCTTTTATCGTAAGCTTGGTAGTTTTGCCATTTTCTGGGTTGTAAATTTGAAGTTCATTGCCTACTTTAAGTCCTAGTTGTTTGGATAAATTAATACCCAAAAAAGCTGAATTTTCATCAAAATCACTTAGAGAAAAACTCCCTTCTTTAACTTCGATAAAAGGCTTAGTTATCTTTAAGGCTCTAAAATCTGTACCCAAAACCACTCCACTAGTACTACCCAAATTTAAAAATGTATACAAAAAAGGAGTTAAGGCTCTAGCTTTTAAATTCTTTTTTGCTTCTTCATAGTCTTGATTTAAGATAAGTTCTTTATCATTTTTGGGTTCGATGATAACATTTGCCCCATAGGCTTTTAATTCTTTAGAAAGCTTTGTATCAATATCAAAATAAATATTTAAAAAAGCCGAGCAAGTTAGTGCTCCTATAAAAACACTTAAGACAATAATAAAAAGCCTTTGATAAGAAAAAGCAATGCTTTTAAAAAGTTCATTTAAAAAAAACTTATCTACCATAAAGAACTCCTGCGGGAGAAAGATTTGCGATATTTTTTATAGGAAGCAAGCATCCAAGTATAGCTATCAAACCTGCAAATACAAGACTTAAAGGCAAGGCTATAAAAGCAATGTCTATAAAGTATCCAAAAATTCCAAGGCTGATAAGCTCTGAAAGTCCTATGCCAAAAATAAATCCAAATACAGCAGAAACTAAAGCTATGATCAAATTTTCACCTGCAAAAAGTAAGTAAATTTGAAATGTATTTGCTCCAAGTACTTTCAAAAGTCCTATTTCTTTTTTTCTACGATGAATTTCAGAACTCATTAAACTTGATATAGCAATACTTGCAACAATAAGACAAATAATGCAAGTAATAGCCATCAAAGACTGAATTTTTTTAACAACCAAGCTTTGTGCATCACTTATGGCATTGAGTGCTTTTGCATCCGCTCCTGGCAAGCCATCGCTAATTTGACTAGCAATTGATCCTACATAAGCTGAGCAATACCATTTATCATATTCTATTTGATCGAGTTTTTCCTCGCCCATTCGGCGTACCTTTTCAGAAAGAGCTGATTCAGGTATAGTAAAAGCTCTTACTTCAGCACTTGCATACAAGCCTTTTTTTTCTAATAATTCTTGAGCTAAATTTAAAGGAGCGATAATTTTGTTTGACATTTTAGGATTGGCATGGAGTAAAATTCCTACGACTTTTACTTCTTTTGAAATTTTATTCTCTCCTATGAGTTTTATCGTATCATTGATTTTAAGATCGTTATTTTTAGCAAAATCTTCGCCTAGCATGATTTCATTGCTATCATCTTTGGCCCATTCTCCTTGTACTTTTAAATAAGGATAAAGACTTTTAATACCTGTGATAAAATCGTCATCATCTTTTATCTCAATCGCTTTTTGAAAATAAGTACCATAAAGGAGTGCTTTTTTTGAAGAATCATTGCTTTTTATTTCTACTTTTCCTTCTAAAAAAGGAGCAAAGGCTGTGATATTGTTCCGCCAATAAATATCTTTTAGCATATATAAATTTTTTTCTTCTAAATAGTTTTTGTTTTTTAAAGGTTCGTAAAGCTCATTGCCTATTTCTATGCTAAGACTTGAGCCTTTAGGTAAAACCAGTATATTAGATCCATAACTTTTAAGTTGCTTAGTCACTTCATCGCCTATACTTAGAGTGATATTTAACATTGTACATAGCAAAAGCGTAGCCAAAAAACAAGTAAGAAAAGCTAGAAATTTTTGAATTTTATTTCTAAAGATAGAATGAGTTATCATTTTAACTAGCATTATTTCTCCTTTGGATTAAAAATAAGGCTTCTGTATCTTCTACATATTTCATAGGATCTTTCTTAAATTCCTCATAGTTTTTTTCATTTGAAAAATAATAAGTTATACCTTTATAGCTGTAAGAAAAAGGTGCTTGAGTGTTAATGATCTTATCTTTTGAAACAGGATCTTGCACTTGTATATCTTTGATTTGACTAAAATAATTAGATCCTGCCACAACATCTTTAACATCTATGGTGATTTTTTCACCATTATAATCATATTTTAATGGGATAGGATTACAACCGCCTGTTTTTCCTACACTCGGTAGAAAAATTCGCACATTGCACGAAATGCAAATCAACTCCCCTTCTTTTTTAATATAGCCCATATCCCCACAAATAGCACAAGCATCAAAAACAGCCACAGGAGAATCCCTATCTTCTCTTTTATTGATGAGGAAAAATCTTATCACTTTGCCTTGCTCACTTATATAAGCAAAACGATGAAGTTTGTTATCTCTTAAAAGGGCTACATCAAAGATAAATTTGCCATTTTTATCAGGTAAAAGCTCTGTAGGCTCATCTATACTTAAGGGTTTAGAACTTACCATAAAAAAGTATAAAATGATACAAAAACTCAAAATACAAGAGATAAAAACACTAGAAAAATAGCGATTTATGAGAGTATTTTTTGCTTCATTTTTGCGATAAGCAATATCTAAAATTTGCTTTTTTGCAATATTTTTTTTGCGAATTTTTAAGCTTAAAAATGCTAAAAAAATGATGAAAAATAAATAAACATAAATTCCAAAAACACCAAAATAATTACTTTTTCCAACAAAACTTACTAAAAAAGTATGGGTTTCTATGAAAGAATTTCTCATCAGTGTAAGCAATATATTTGCTAAAACCTTATCTCCTTCTATAAAAATAAGGATTAAAAAAAGTACAAAACTTGCTTTTTTGTTGATATTCTTTTGCCATTTTAAAAAGAAGAAAATTAAAATACAAATTAATAAAGCTAAAGCAATAAAACCCAAAGAAGAAATGGCTTCACTATCGATTAAAACACCGTTAAATATAGGAAAATCTTGAGTTAAATTATAATAATGCAAAGCTATACAAAAACTCAAAATTCCTAGTAAAATAAAACTCAAAATTTCTATTTTTTGCCAAAAATAAAGCACAAAACTCAAAAGCAAACAGGTTATAAAAATAAAATTGAAATTAAATATCAAATTCTCAGTTTTTAGAAATTGTGCCGCAATAAAAAAAGCAAAATATCCAAACAAAAAGCCCAAAAAAACAGCTAAAAAGCTTTTAAAAATATATTTTTTATTGGGTGTGATAAAAGCCATTAAAATACTTAAAGGCAAGATGCTAGAAAGAAAATGCACAAAATATATACTCATAATTTACTCTTTAAACATTGTTATTTTGATTTTAAAATAAAAATAAAAATATTTAAACACTCGGAAAATCCGAGTGTAAAATCATTTTGGCGTGCCTGTGTATTTGAATTTATAATCAACCTTAAAAGGCTCAAACCATTTACCCACGCCTGTTTCTTCATCGACATGGCGTCCAAATCCTTGTTTTTCTGGATTTGAAATATAAAAAGTAAGCTCATAATTACCTACACCAAATCCGCCTTTTTTATCCTTTTCCATAGCAATGTTTGCACCATAGTGAGGGCCATCATCTGCTACCATAGGCATTAAAGTTCCGCGTTTAATAGCACCTGTGTCTGTATTTTTAAGCTCATAAGCTATGGTTAAATAAGGCATCCAAAAGCCTTCTGGAAAACCGTTTGGATTGTTTTTAAGAGCATGAATGTCTGCTTCTAGGTGAATATCTGCTAAGGACGCAGCCAAATCAATGCCCCTTGGTTCCATTTCGATAGGCTGAAGATAAACAGCAGCTATTTCCATGCCGTTTAACTCTTTAGGATCACCGATTGGAACTTCGCCTGCAAACAAATTAGTACTGATGGCTGCAGCTGCAGCAACTACTGATAAAAATTTTTTTATCATGATTTTACTCCTTTTTTTGAAATTTGTTTTGTTAATAAAATGCCAACAATTAGCAAGATTAAAACTATAAATTGAGGGATTAAAGTCTCATAATAAGGATAAATTCCAAGCCATAAAATAGGTTCAAAATTCATAGATATAAGACTAGGAACGATAAGTTTTCCTTCTATGAGTTCGGCTATGCCTTTGCCTGTAAAGACAAAAATCATATAAAAAATAATATAAGAGCATATATAGAAAAATTGTTTTATAGGGATACGAATCGCACCTGCTTTTAAAAGAAAATATAAGACAATAAGCACTAAAATTCCAAGACCAAGCCCGCCAAAAATAGCACTTAAATCAGTACTGGTTTTAGCATCAAAAAATAAAGCTTGATAAAAAAGCACGGTTTCAGCACCCTCTCTATAAACTGCTAAAAAAACTGTAAACCAAAGGGTTTTTGCACTATTGTTTGAAATAGCATCAATAGCACCTTGTTTGATAAAACTTACCCATTTTTTATTTTGCGCATTTGAAAGTAGCCAAAAGCCTACATAAAAGAGTAAAAACACAGCTATAAGCATGGTAATGCCTTCTATAAGCTCTCTACTTTGTCCCGCATTTTCTTTAAAAAGCCAAGAGAGCCCAAAAGCAGTGATGAAGCTTAGTATAATACCTGTAAATAAGGCACTATAAGCGATATTAAGGCGATTTTTATTGCCGCTTTGTACAAGATAAGAAACTATAGCCACAACTATAATCAAAGCCTCCAAACCTTCACGCAAGATAATACCCAAAGCCCATATAAAAAGCGAATAAGGCGAAGAATCTTGAATTTTATCCACGCTACTTGCAATCAGTTGTTCTAAGTCGTTAAAAGTGGCTTCAAGCTCTTTTTTATCTGCACTTGCTTTGATAAGGGCTACGCTTTTGGAAAATAAACTTTCGATTTTAAGTTTTAAAGCACTATCTACAGCACCGATTTTATTTTCCATTCCACTGGCTTCAAAAATATCTAAATAAATTGCTTGTAAATCATCTACTATAGAAGCACTAAAGCCCTCGTAATTTTTTAAAATTTCATCTAAGGCAAGTTTGATATCATCAGAAACTTTAGCGTAATCTTTACTCTTTGTTTCATCATTAAATCCTTCGATTTTTAAATTTGAAAGCTCTGAATTTGGAATTTGTAAAAAGATATCAAAAAGCTGTTCTTCTATCGAATCTAAATCATTTCTCAGGTTTTTTTCATCAATATTTGTGTTGTTGATTTGGCGTATGAGAGTTCGTATGGCTTGTTGGATTTTTTGATCATTGCCTGCTTTGGTGAATTTGTTGATTAAAACTTCAACTTTGGTATTGCGATAATCATTAAATAAGGCATCATTTAAAAAATCTTTACTTGCTTGATAATCTTTATTTTTAAAGGCATTAGCTGCTTGAGAGAATTTAGTAGATATATTATCTAATATAAATTGCAATCTTGCATCCATAGCTGCAGCCGCTTGCAAATCGCTACTTACACTATCATCTATAGTTTCGTTTTGAGTATCAAAAGAAGAGGGATTGGTTTTTGCTAAATCATTCTTATCAATACCCATCATTTGAGCAATCAAAGCTTCTGCTTCTGCTTCGCGCTTGGCATTGGCTTGCATGCTTGATTTTTCAGCTGCTGCTTTATCGTAGTTTGTATCACTTGCTTCTGCTTTTAAGCGATAGCCATTTTGCAAAATCGGTGCAACTTCATCTAAATCATAATAAAGGCTTTCAATTAAAGCATCAATTTGCTCTATGGGCGCTTTATCTTTATACAAGCGACGCAAATTTGTAAATTTTCTTTCCATGGTGATGGCTTTTTTGCCTATATTTCGTCCAATAGAACCTTCCATATTTTCAAAGTGTTGAAAATAAGCATCTTCGCTTAGTTTTTTAGCATTTAGATTATCGCCTTTTTTATAGCTTTTTATACTCTCTTCTAGTATGTTTTTAATGGTATTAGCTTCTGCTATATAATCATCAACTCTAGCAAAAGCAGAATTTGCTAGAAAGAGCATAGAGAGAACAAACAAGATTTTAAAAAATTTCATTCATTTCCTTAAAAATATAAAAAATAATATTTATTATCAATATTGATAGAAGTATAATACGAATCATATTAAATAAAGATAAAAATAATTTTTTATTGAAAGGGTTAAGTGTTTAAATTTTTTTCCGATACTACTTAAGTCTTCATACATAAATTATACTTAGGAGGGTGTTATGATTTCAGACGCAACTATGAGTAATGCTAATTTATTGACAGCAGTAAATACTTCGGTTTTGAAAAAATCAATGGATACGAATGAGGTGTTGATGAATGAGCTTATCAAAGGTATGGAGAGTGCATCAGGAGCCTCTGCTCCACAAGCTTCTAGCTCTAGTGGTTTAGATATTTATGCTTAAGTATCTTAAATGTTAGGGTGTTTTTACACCCTAAATAAGGATATATCTTGTTAAAATAATCATTTCTTTAATATTTTTTGGTTATAATAATTAGCATATTGAATTTATAATCAAGGGGCGTGAATGCAAGCTGTAAAGAAAATAATTTTAAGTGAAACTTTCCCAGGCATTTTGCTCATATTTTTTACTCTTTTAGCATTACTTTTTAAAAATTCTTCCTTAAGCGTTATTTATACAGATTTTTTTCATGCTAATTTTACTATAGGATTTGATCATTTTCAGATTGCTAAATCTTTGGATTTATGGATAAATGATGGTTTGATTGCTATTTTTTTCCTTTGTATAGGACTTGAATTAAAATATGAAATTTTACGCGGACAACTTAAAAATATAAGATCAGTTTCTTTGCCTATATTTGGAGCTTTAGGGGGTATGATTGTCCCTGCTTTGATTTTTTCTGCTATTAATTATTCTCATGAATTTGCTATGAAAGGATGGGCTATCCCTACAGCTACGGATATAGCATTTGCAGTAGGTATTTTAATGCTTTTGGGAAGCAAAATTCCTTCTAGTCTTAAGTTATTTTTGCTTTCTTTAGCTATTTTTGATGACTTAGGAGCTATTATTATCATTGCTTTATTTTATACAGATCAACTATCTACTTTAGCAATTATTGTATGTCTTTTATGTGTTTTTATTTTATTTGTTTTGAATTATTTTCATGTTACTCACTTGCCTCTTTATGTTTTAGTTGGAGTGGTTTTATGGATAGCTATGTTAAAAAGTGGCGTTCATGCGACTTTAGCGGGTGTAATCATAGCTTTATTTATTCCTCTTGATACTAAAAATAAAAAACCCTATCTTCACGAAGTGCACAAGGATTTAAACCCTTGGGTGGTGTATTTTATTTTGCCTTTATTTGCTTTTGCAAATGCGGGTATTGATTTAAGAGATATGCATTTTGAGTCTATTGTTTCACCTGTAAGTATGGGAATTATGCTGGGTTTATTTTTAGGAAAACAACTAGGAGTTTTTGGGTTTTGTTATTTGGCTATAAAATTAAAGCTTGCAAAACTGCCTGAAAATATTAAGTATAAAAAATTCTATGGAATTTGTATTTTAACAGGTATTGGTTTTACTATGAGTTTATTTATCGATGGCTTGGCATACAAAAACAGCAATATTTTTGAGCACGCGGATAAACTAGCTATTTTAATAGCGAGTTTTTTAAGTGCTATTGTTGGATTTATATATCTTAAAATTGTTAAATGAATAAGGTTTTATTAAAATTAAAAGCTTTAGTATTAAATGAGGCCTTTGGTGGATTTTTACTCATAATTTGTACTATACTTGCTCTACTTGTGCAAAATGGTTCTTTAAGTGAGCATTATCGCGAACTACTCAATTTAAAAGTTGGAGTTAGTGTGGGTGAGTTTGAGCTTAACAAGCCTTTCTTACTTTGGATTAACGATGGTCTTATATCGATATTTTTCTTCGCTATAGGCCTTGAGCTTAAAAAAGAATTTCTACACGGGGACTTTAAAAACCCTAAAAATATAGTTTTACCTTTTATGGGGGCATTAGGCGGTATACTTATACCCGCTTTAATATTTGCTATAGTCAATATAGGCGATGCTTACACTTTAAAAGGATGGGCTATCCCCACAGCCACGGATACTGCATTTGCTTTGGCTATTTTGATGATGTGTGGAAAACATATTCCCTCTAGTCTTAAGTTGTTTTTACTTTCTTTGGCTATTTTTGATGATGTGGGTGCGATTTTAATTATTGCAATTTTCTATACAACCAAACTTTCAATATTTGCTTTTATAGTCGCAGGAATTGCTATTTTTATGATGTTGATTTTAAATATTTTAGGCATAACACGCAAATCTTTTTATTTTATTTGTTCAATCATTCTTTGGGTAAGCGTTTTAAAAAGTGGGGTGCATGCAACTTTAGCTGGAATTATTACAGCATTTTTTATACCTATGCAAACTAAAAATGGAGAAGATTTTTTAGAAGGAATTTATGAAAGTTTGAAATTTTGGATAGCTTTTGTTATTTTACCTTTATTTGCTTTTGCAAATGCGGGGGTTAATTTATCAAATATTGATTTAAATGCTATTTTTTCTGGCGTTAGTATAGGTATTTTTTTGGGTTTGTTTATAGGAAAACAATTAGGAGTCTTTTTGTTTTCATACTTTGCGATCAAATTTAAATTAGCAAGTTTGCCTCAAAATGCAAATTTAAAGCAGCTTTATGGGGTTTGTATTTTAACAGGTATTGGCTTTACTATGAGTTTATTTATAGATGGTTTAGCATATGAGGTCAGTGATATTTTTAACTATGCGGATAATCTTGCTATTTTGATTGCTTCATTTTGTTCTGGAATTTGGGGTTTTATCTATCTTAAATTTTTTACCGCGCGTTCTTAGGAAAATTTATGAGATTTATTTTTTTTGTTATTATGGTTGCTTTTTGTATAGGTGGATGTAGCTTATCTCAAAATACAAGTCATACTAAAATAAATTATAATGTTGATAAAGAAACAAGATTAAGAGCCATTGCTAATGAATGGAAAAAAACTCCTTATGTTTTGGGTGGATCTACAAAAAGAGGAGCTGATTGTTCGGGTTTTGCTCAAAGTACCTTAGCTCAGTTTAATACACATATACCGCGTACTACAACAAAGCAACTACGCTTGGGTATAAAAGTTTCTAAATCAAAATTAAAAACAGGAGATCTTGTTTTTTTTAAAACAGGAAGAGGTCCAAATGGTATGCATGTGGGAATTTATATGAGCAAGGGTAAATTTATCCATCTTTCTACAAAAGGTGGAGTAAGAGAAGTGGATTTAAATAGTTCTTATTGGAAAAATCGATATATAGGTGCTAGAAGATATTAAGATGAAAATAGGTGTTTTTGATAGTGGTGTAGGCGGACTTAGCGTTTTAAAATCGCTTTACGAGGCAAGACTTTTTGACGAAATTATTTATTATGGAGATACTGCTCGCGTTCCTTATGGGGTTAAAGATAAGGATACTATAGTCAAATTTTGCCTTGAGGCTTTAGATTTTTTTTCAAAATTTAATATCGATATGCTTATTATCGCGTGCAATACAGCCAGTGCTTATGCTTTAGATGCTTTAAGATCAAGGGCTGATTTTCCTATTTATGGGGTTATTGATGCGGGTGTTGAGGCTACTAAAAAAGCTTTATTGGATAAAAATAAAAAAATTCTAGTTATTGCCACCAAGGCAACAATTCATTCAAAAGAATATCAAAATCGCTTACAAGAACAAGGTTTTACTAATGTAGATGCTTTAGCCACAGGTCTTTTTGTACCTATGGTTGAAGAGGGTATTTTTGAAGGAGAATTTTTGCAAAGTGCTATGCGACATTATTTTAAAGGGATTGAAACTCCTAATGCTTTGATACTTGCTTGCACTCATTTTCCTTTGCTGGCAAATTCTTTGAGTGCTTATTTTGGTTCAAAGACAAAGCTTATTCATTCAGGAGATGCTATAGTGGAGTTTTTAAAACAAAGGCAAAAACTTTTATTAAAAGAAAAAAAAGCAAAATTACATTTTTATGCTTCGAGCGATGTCAAGTCTTTAGAAAATACTGCTAAAATTTGGCTAAATTTATAAGGAAATACAATGATAGAATTAAAAAAACCAGCGGAAATAGAAAAATTAAGAATAGCAAATCAAATTGTCGCTAAGACTTTGGATTTTTTAGAAAATGAGATTAAAGCGGGTATGAGTCTTAAGCAAATCGATAAAATGGCAGAAGATTTTATCTTAAGTCTTGGGGCAAAACCTTCATTTAAAGGGCTTTATGGTTTTCCTGGTGCAATTTGCACTTCTTTAAATCAGGTTTGCATCCATGGAATTCCTGATGAAAAAATCATCAAAGAGGGTGACATTTTAGGACTTGATGTGGGAAGCTTGATTGATGGGTATTATGGTGATGCGGCGCGTACCATAGCCATAGGTAAAATTTCATCCACAGATGAGGCTTTGATTTCTTGTGCTAAGGACGCTTTGTATCATGCTATAGATATTATTCGCGAAGGAATGCGTTTTAAAGAACTTTCTGCAGCTTTAGGGGAATTTATAGATTCAAGAGGTTTTGTTCCACTTCGTGGATATTGCGGGCATGGTATAGGACGCAAACCTCATGGAGAACCTGAAATTTTAAATTATTTAGAAAAAGGTGCAAATGCAAAAAGTGGGCCAAAAATTAAAAATGGAATGGTATTTTGTATAGAACCTATGATATGCCAAAAAGATGGAACTCCAAAGCATTTTAATGGAAAATGGGATGCAGGAAGTGTGGATGAGCTTAATAGTGCACATTATGAACATTGTGTGGCTATTATTAATGGGCGTGCTGAAATTTTATCTACTTTATAAGAGTTTTTATTTGTAAAAATTGGAAAATTTTTACAAAAATTTTCCAATAATTTAATAATTTAAATTATTAAATTATTTTTTTATAAATATTTAAGTAAATTTAAATTAAAATGTCATTTTTAAAATAACTATTTATAAATTAAACCAAAACATGATTTGATATTTTAGTTTAAAGAGATCTTCAAAGATCTCACAGGCTAGGTTGCTTCCCTCCCCCTTTTTTCAACCTAGCTTTAAAGAAGAGTAGAATATCTCTTTAAGCTAAAATATAAAAACTTCTTAAGATTATTTTTTTAACGAATACATTTAAAGCGATAAGAGTTTTAACCCTTATCTGAATAAATTTTTAAAGTCTGTAGTAGAATTAGATAAATTCAAATTATCCATACCTATTCCCATAGTAATAGCACTCGATAATTCGCATAAAATATCTTTAATTTCATCTCTTTTATCTTGAACATAAGCTAAAACACCCTCATATCCTGCTTTTTCTAAAACTAAAAGAGGATTTGAAATTTCAAATTCAAAAAGTTTTTGGCCTACATATACATTGAAAATATTTCCAAAAAGTGCTGTACCCATAAAAGAGCAGTTTTGGATAAGTTGAGAACTTGTTGCATCTAAGGTTCTTTTTTGTAAATCATCGTTTTGCTCATCAAGTCTTTCGGTGATACTTTTTTCAATTTTTTTAAGCGTTAAATCAAGTATTTGTAGAGCACCGATAAAATCATTTGCATCATTTATTTGTGAACAAATTTGTGTAGCTTTAAATTCACTTACGCCTTGTATTTCGCCCAAGTGTTTTTTAAAAACATCCAATTCATTTTTCATTTTACACCTTTCAAAAAATATTGCTAAAGGTTTAAAAAGCAAAAAGTGTTCCTATTTTTCATCAAGTGTAGTATTTATCCACAAAACTATTTCATTTCCTATAAAATTTAAAGCTTTTTCAAAGGATTGATAGACATTAAAAATATCTATTTTATCAAGCTCTTCTTTGACTGAAAACAAGCGATGGGCAATGATTTTACTTTCTTTTGCGTCAATGAAATTCACACTAATAGAAATGCTAATATAATTTTCATTTTCATTGATCACTTGTTCAAAAGAATCTATTCTGCTTTCAAGTATATAATCACTTCCTATAGAACTTCCTTGGGAAAGTAGGGTTTTAAAGATTTGGCTTTGTTCAAATTTAGATAGGAGTAAGGATTGATAAAGATTGTTGGGTAAATCCGCCCAATAATGATACGCATAAGCTCCACTTACACCTTTTTGTATATAAATAATTGATCTTGAGTGAAGGTATAAAGGCAAGGACGCATTTTGAATTTTAAGAATTTTATCGCTTTTAATAAAATTAGCCTGAAGAGGAATTCCATCATTTTTAAGTATAAAACTTTGCGTTTTATCAAGAGTGCTAGTTGGAATCGAGCATGCATTAAATATAAGGGCTAAGATGGCTATGAGTATAAATTTTTTCATTATTTTTCTCCTGGTCCTAATTTGGGTTTGGTTTCTTTAAAGATTAAATCTGATGGACTTTTTTGTAAATTTTGTATTAAAATGTTACTTTCTAAAAGTACTTTTTTCAAAAGTTCTAAATTTTCATCTAAGGAAAGTCGCAAGTCATCATAAGAATCAAGTTTAGCATTGGCTTTTTTTGCAAAAGAACTAAGTGCTAAAGCCCCTTCTTGGATATCCTTTAAGCTCGCGTTAAAACCTTTTGCACTCAAGCTTACATTCTCCGCCATTTCTCCAAGTTTTAAGCTAGTGTTTGCGATATTGTGATTTAATGTTTTAGAATTTTCATTTAAAGTAGCGCTTAGTTGTGCTAAATTATTTAAAAGTATTTCTAAATTTTTTAAATTTTTATCACTAAAAAGTTCTTTTGATTTATCATCTGCTCTTTTTATCAAAGAAAAAATATGCTCACTTTGTCTATCTATGGCAGCAAAAAAACTTTCTTTAAACTGAATCACTGGAAATTCTTCTTTATCTTTTGCTTGAAGTTTTGGACTATTTTTAGAACCTCCTTGAAGTTGTACAAATTTAAGTCCTGTAATACCTTGAAGTTGCAAAGTTGCAAAAGTATCTTCTTTTATAGGGGTTCCTTTTTTGATTTTGATTAAGATATTTACCCCTAAATTTTCTTTATCGTAAATACTGATATCTTCTACATTTCCTATCTCTACTCCCAAAAGTCTTACAGGAGCTTTGATTCCAAGGCCTGCAACGGATTCTTGTGTATGAATTTCATAGTATTCAAAACTTTCTTCTTTTGAGTATCCTCCAAGCCAAAGCATGAAGCCAATACTAGCAAAAAAAACTCCAAAAACAAAAAGCCCTACAAAAAAATAATTCGCTTTATTTTCCACTTTTACTCCATAAATCTTTTAAAAAGTCTTTCATTTTGCGCCTTTAACTCCTCATAATTTCCACAAAAGGCAACTTTTTTATCTTCTAGGATGATAAAACGCTCGAGCAGATTTTTCATACTTTCTTTATCATGTGTTACTAAAACAATATTAAGATCAAAGCTTTGTTTGAGTTCTAGTATCAAATCATCAAATTCACGACTACTATGCGGATCAAGTCCAGAAGTTGGTTCATCTAAAAAAAGCAATTTGCTATCAAGAGCCAAAGCCCTAGCGATGGCAACTCTTTTTTGCATACCACCGCTTAGCTCACTTGGAAGCTGCTTTAAAACACTTTCATTTAATCCGACCATTTTAAGTTTCATCAACACCAGTTCTTTTATAGCTATGGGATCTAAATTTGTATATTCTTTAAGAGGGATAGCTATATTTTCATAAACACTAAAAAAGCTAAAAAGTGCAGAAAACTGAAACACTACACCCCATTTTTTACGCAGTGCTAAGGCATCTTCTTCGCTAATATTTTTTAGCTTAAAGCCCAAAATTTCATATTCTCCCTCATCAAAATGTTCAAGCATTAACATTTGTTTTAAGAGTACGGATTTACCACTTCCACTTCCTCCTAAAATCCCAAAAATTTCATTTTTATTGATTTCGAAACTTACTCCATCGTGGACAACTTTATTTCCAAATCGGGTGATGATATTTTGCGCTTTTATAATCATTTAAACTTCCATTATGGTTAAAACTACAGAAAATAAAGCATCAAATGCTATTACCCAAAATATAGCATTTACAACACTTTTTGTAGTATAAATTCCTATACTTTGAGTGGTATTTTTGACCTCAAATCCCCGAAAACAAGCAATCAGTCCTATTAAAAAGCCAAAAATAGGAGCTTTTACAAGCCCTATAATAATATGTTTCATTGCCACAGCTTCTCTAAAGCGTCTTAAAAATTCTCCAAAAGATATATCAAGATTTATTTTTGCTATTACCATTCCTCCTAATATGCTGATTGCATCGCTTAAGGCAACGATTAAAGGCATAGCAATAACCAAAGCCATAACTCGCGGAATGATGATAAATTCAAAAGAGCGAAAGCCCATGGTATTCATAGCATTGATCTCATCTGTGATTTTCATAACCCCAATTTGCGCTGTATAAGAGCTTGCACTTCTACCTGCTATGACTATCGCAGCTATCAAAGGAGCAAGTTCTCTAGTGGCTGAAATTCCTACTAAATCTACTATGAAAATATTAGCTCCAAACTGTGCAAGTTGATAAGCAGCTTGGTATGCAAGTACAACACCGACTAAAAGAGCAGTTAAAATAACAATAGGCAAGGCTTTAAAAGCTGAATTTTCAATATGATATAAAAAAGATATAAAGCGGAAATTTTTGGGATTTTTTACACATAAAAAAAGACTGGTAAAAAAGGCACCTGTAAAGCTGATAAATTTTTGCAAAATTTTTAAAAGATCAAAACTTAAAATTCCTAAAGAAATAAAAAAGTCTGTAAAATTGAATTTTTTCTCTTGTTTTTCATCGATTCTTTGGTAGTTTTTTTCACAAAGTTCAAAAAGACTTTTAAAGCGTGTGTTTAATCCTTGTCTTAAAATCAAGATATTATTTTTTTTCAAATCATGCTCTAGAGCAAGAAAAAATCTCACTCCAGCCATATCAATTTCATTTAATTGACTAAAATCAAAAATACAATTTGTTTGAGAAATTTGACTCAATAGATCTTTGATTTTAATTTTAGATACACTCGTTTTATCCCAAATTCCAAAAATAAAAACTTTATTTTCTTCTTTTTGAAATTTGAAATTTGCTTCCATCTTTATTTATCGAGAATGAAATTTAAAATTTGCGGAGTGCTAAAGCCAAAATGTTTAAATACATCTTTATCTTTTCCACTTTCTCCAAAGCTTTCTATGCCATAAACCCTATCACAGAATTTATAAAGCTCATTAGAATGCGCTGCTTCAACCCCTATAACTTCACCTTGTAAAAGTCTATCTTTATAGGCTTTGTCTTGTTTTTCAAAGAGTTCAAAGCAAGGCATAGAGATTACATTGCAAGCAAAACCTTGTTTTTCTAATTCATTCGCACTCTCTAAACAAAGCGAAACTTCACTTCCACTTGCTAAAAGTGTAAATTTAGCATCTTTACTTTCTTTAAGTAAATACGCCCCATTTTTTACATCACCAAAAACAGGCTCGTTTAATGCTTTAAGCTTTTGGCGTGAAAGCACAAAAGCGCTTGGAATATCTGCATTTAAAGCTATTTGCCAAGCTTTAACATTCTCCACGCCATCAGCCGGTCTAAAAGTCAAGAAATTCGGCATAGCTCTAAAGGTGCTGAGTTGTTCGATAGGTTGATGAGTTGGTCCATCTTCGCCAACGCCTATGCTATCATGTGTGAAAATGAAAAAATGTTTGATTTTCATTAAAGCTGCTATCCTAGCTGCGGGTTTTAAATATTCGCTAAAGATAAAAAATGTTGCTGAAAAAGGCAAGAAAATTCCATATCTTGCAAAGGCATTATTGATCGCAGCCATAGCATGTTCTCTGATACCAAAATGAATATTTTTTCCTTCTATAAAATCACCCATTCCATAAAGTTCGGTTTTATTAGATGGAGCTAAGTCCGCACTTCCGCCCAAAAATCCTTCTAAATCTTTAGCTAAGGCGTTTAAAATTTCTCCATTACTGTCTCTTGTAGCTAAATCCTTGCCTTTAAAATCAGGATAATTTATCTTGGTAAAATCAGGATTTAAAAGTTTTTCTAAGAGTTCTTTTTTCTCTGATTTTTCGAGTTTATCTTTCCATTTAGCCTCTTCTAAATCTCCAAGTTCTACAGCGCTTTCAAAACGAATTTTTGCCGCTTTAGATATATGAAAATTTAAATTTGGATCAAATCCTGCTTTTTCTTTGGCTTTTTTAATAACCTCTTCACCCAAAGGTGCGCCGTGGCTTTTATGGCTTCCTTCAAGCTCTCCTGCACCTTTTGCTATGGTTGTTTTTGCGATGATAAGACAAGGTTTGTTGGCTTCTTTAGCTTGTTTTAGAGCTTTATCAATTTCTTCATAATCGTGTCCATTGATACTTAAGACTTCAAAACCTTGCGACTCAAAACGCATTTTTACATCTTCATTAAAGGCTAAGCTTACATCTCCTTCGATAGAAATTTCATTGCTATCATAGATGATGATTAAATTATCAAGCTTATGAAGTCCTGCTAAAGAACACGCTTCATAAGAAATTCCTTCTTGCAAATCCCCATCTCCACAAAGACAATAAACCTTGTGATTGATCAATTCTTTTCCTAGTAAGTTTTGAGCTTTTTTAGCTGCCATAGCAAAGCCTACAGCATTAGCTATACCTTGTCCTAATGGCCCTGTAGCAATTTCTACTCCTTGAGTTGAAATTTCAGGATGGCCTGGAGTTTTTGAATGAAGTTGGCGGAAATTTTTAAGATCTTCTAAACTTAAATCATATCCACTTAAATGCAAAAAGCTATAAAGCAAAGCACTGGCATGTCCGCCTGAAAATATTAATCTATCGCGGTTTAGCCAAGTTGGATTTTTGGGATTATGAGAAAGATGATAACTTAAAACCGTTAAAATATCAGCCATTCCTAAAGGTGCACCTGGGTGGCCTGAATTAGCCTTTTGCACCATATCTGCACTTAAAAATCTTAAAGTATTTGCTTGTTCTTGTAGTATTGATAGATCCATTTGTAACCTTTATAAATATTTAATCATTAAGCTTTTAATCATTTTTGCTAAATTAGCATCAAGATCATTAAGATCGTTTTTACACTCATTAATCAAATCTTCCTTACTTTGAATAGCATTTTTAAGTCCTAATAAATTCACAAAAGAATTTTTATGCTCATCGTGCTTTGTTGGCTTTCCACTTTCTTCTTCGCTCATGGTCGCATCGATGATATCATCGTTGATTTGAAAAATAAGTCCAAGCTTTAAACCGATTTGATAAATTTTTTCGCTTTCTTTTTCATCTAGCTCGCAAATTTCACAACCCATTTTCAAAGCCGCTGCAATAAGCCTTGCGGTTTTGTGTATGTGTAAAAACTCAAGTTCTTCTAAATTTAATTTCTTATCTTCAAAATAACAATCAATTGCTTGGCCTAAAATCATACCATTAAGCCCTGCGTTAAAAGCTAGAGTTCTAATCAGATTGATTTTAATGCTTTCTTTTAAATTTAAATTAGATAAAAGCAAAAAAGCTTCAGTGTTTAAAGCATCGCCCACTAAAATAGCCGTGGTTTCATCATAAGTTTTGTGTAAAGTAGGAGTTCCTCTTCTAAAATCTGCATTATCCATAGCAGGCAAATCATCGTGTATGAGTGAGTAGGTGTGGATAAATTCTAATGCCAAAGCCGCGTTTAGAGCGTTTGGTATAAGACTTGGCATTTTTGCTTCTACAATGCCAAGTAAAAGCTGGGCGCGAAAGTGCTTTCCGCCCGCCTTTAACATCACCGCTAAGGCTTCATTGAAAAAAGGATGGAAGCTTTGAACTTTTGGCAGATGGTTTTCTAAATGTTTGATAAAGAGTTCTTTCACTTCACAAGCCTTATGAAAAATTGAAATTTTCCATCTCCACCTGAATGAACTCCTCCTAAATCATTGTTTAATCCTGATAAAGGAAGTTTATCACTTTTGCGTTCGATTAAAATATTAAAATCATTTCCTGTGCCAAGTAGGGTTTGAAGTTCTTTAAAATCTTTTAATATCACATTGTTTGCGCGCAAAATTTTATCTCCTACCATAAATCCTGCTAAAGCAGCTTTGGAGCCTGCATCAACTCTTGTAACTATAAGACTTGAATTGACGCTTAAACCTATATTGCTTCTAAAACTTGTTGGTTTTGGTTTTGGTTTATTGCTTGGGAGATTGAATTTGCTCAAATTTTTGGCAAAAACTTCAGTAGAAATATTTAAATCCACATTATCTCGCAATACTTGAAAATAAAGCGTGCTTCCGCGATCTGCAAAGAGAATTTTTTCATTTAGCTTTCTTATATCTTTAAAAGGTGTTCCATCTACGCTTATGATTTCATCGTTGATTAGAAATTGCCCACTTTTTCGAACATTATTCACATAAATTTTATTTTCACGCACTGCAAAATCAACCCCTATGTCGCCCCAATACACATCATTATATTTCATAAAATGTTTTAAATAGCGATTTCCTATAAAAGAGCTATTATTGAGCGCAATTCCCATCATTTCGCAGCAAGGAGTGCCTAAAAGTCCTACTTTTGTAGAAAAATCAAGCTGATCTTTTTCATCAATATTTTGTGCAAGGTATTTGATGTGACCTATATAGGCTCTATTAGGATCCCAAATTCCTATCCAATCGTTACGCGTAAGTTTTTCTTCATCACCCATAGGTGTAGGGATTAAGCTAAAATCAGTTCTTACAAGATAAAGATTTAAAAATGGATCATATTTTACATATTTATTGAGTTTGGCATTAGGCTGTTTTAAAACCGCAAGTAAATTTTCACTCAGGACAAAAGCGGGCATTCCTTCATAATTGAGCATGCTGGCTTTATTTCTTTCATAGCCTGCAGCAAAATCTTCAAATTTAGGACGCTCGATTGCGCTTAGAGATACTAAAAAGGCTACTAAAAAAAACAAAAATTTCATAATTTTCCAAATCCTCCTAAAACATCACTAGCTAGGCTTGTTCGATTTTGTGCCACCATAGCCAAAACATCATTGATGGCAGAAATGAGTAAAATTTGCAAAGATTCTTTATCTTCAAGTAAAGAATCATCAATGCTAACATCGATAATCTCACCCTTGCCATTAGCACTGACTTTCACAAGTCCTGCTCCGCTTTTAGCACTAAATTCACGATTGGCTAACTCTAATTCGATATTTTTTGCCTTTTCTTGAACTTGATTTAAAAGTTCTCCCATCTTAGAAAAATCCATATTTTCAAACATTTATTATCCTTGATTTTTTAAAATTTCATTTACAATTGCTTTATCGCTAAAAGGGTATTTTACCCCTTTGATTTCTTGGGTATTTTCATCACCCTTGCCTAAAATAACTACTAAATCGTCTTTTTCTTTAAGTTTTAAAGCTTTATTTATAGCTTCTTTTCTATCTTCTATCATCAAAGCTTTATCAGGGTTTTGAAAGCCTGATAGAATTTCATTCATGATATCTTTAGGCTCTTCACTGCGTGGATTGTCGCTTGTGATAATGGCTATTTTTGCAAAATGTTCAACGATTTTTCCCATTAAAGGTCGTTTGGTTTTATCCCTATCTCCACCTGCTCCAAAAACCACTATAAGTTTTTTATTTTTGAGTGTATCAAGTACTTTTTCAATACCATCAGGAGTGTGAGCAAAATCCACGATCACGCCACTAGCCACTTGCTCAACCCTACCACAAACCCCACCAAAGCCACTGATAGCTTTTTCTAAGTCTTTTAAATTCGGCTTTACAAGTTCATTAACACAAGCACTAGCGGCTAGAAGATTGTAAAGATTAAAAAGTCCTAGTAAGGGGGAGTCGATATGAAAACTTTGATCTTTTAATGCCACAATAGCATTGATGCCATCTTCTAAAGAATAAGCTTTAACTTGATACAAAGAAGGATTTTCTATGCCATAAGTAAAAGCATTGCGCACATTAAATTTAATCATTAAAGCATCTTTGTTGATAAATTTTAAACTCTCATCAGTAAAAAAGAGCTCTTTTGCTGCTTTGTAATTTTCAAAATTGCCATGAAAATCTAAATGATCTTGAGTGATATTGGTAAAAATTTTGGCTGCAAAATTTAAGCCTTCGATGCGATTTTGCACTAAAGCATGTGAGCTGACTTCCATGATGAAAAAATCACATTTTTTCTGTGTGGCAAGTTGTAAATATTCTAAAGTTTTTAAAATGGGTGAAGTGGTTAGAGATTTTTCATCAATTTGTTCATCATTGATAAAAGCTCCACGAGTGCCACAAAGTCCGCACTTAAAACCTAAGTCAAGCAAAATCGAATAAATAGCCGCTGCGGTAGTGGTTTTACCATTGGTTCCTGTAATCCCTATGATTTTGATATTTTCATCGATCTTTAAGAGTTTTTTGCATTCTTCTACATCGATAATTTTTGCACCTTTTTCTAGAGCTTTACTAGAAAAATTCATATTTTGTGCAGTTTTTAAGAAAAAGCAATCTTTTTCGCATTCTAAGGTATTGTCGGTGATAAAAGTTTGATCAAGCTTTAATTTCACTTTTAAATCCTATAAGTTTTTCTTGGAGTTTTATAAAGCGTTCATTTGCCCAAAAGTGTGGCATAACGCTTTCTATATAGTTTAAAGTTATATCTTTATAACCATTATCAAGCAATTTTTCTAAAAAGTCTAAGAAATCATCACGATTATCAATGACTAATTTTGTGCTATGTATAATATTTTCAAAACTCTTTTTAAAGCCAATTTGCTCTTCACTTTTTAGAAAATCTTTATAGTTTAAAGCATGGGCTTCTTGAATTTCATTTTCTGCTTCATCGGCATTTTTTTCGTTTTTAAGTTCTACGGTGTGTAAAATTTCTTCTAAATCTTTATCAATATTTTTAATTTGATAATGCTCTAAATAAAATTCAAAAAGTAAAAATGCTTCTTTTGGAGATTTTAAAGCTAAATCACAAAGAGTGATAAAATGAAACAAACGCTTGTTTTTGCGTTTTTCATAAGCTAAAGAAAAATATATTTTTGCTGTTTTAAAGTCTTTGCGTAAAAAATGCTCGATTCCAAGTTTTTTATAATTTTGCAAAATCTTCAGCTCCGCCATTTAAATTAACTATGGTAATTTCTGGATGTATATCGATTTTAAGTTGTCTTTCAAGTCCGTATTTTAATGTCGTTCCACTTGAAGCGCATCCTTTGCAAGCCCCAATTAAATGAACATAAACCACACCATTTTTAATCCCTAAAAATTCAAGACCGCCTCCATCGCGTTCTAACATAGGCATACTTTTATCTAAACTTGCTTTTACAGGATTTATAAGCTCTTCATCGCTAAAAGGCATCATAATATATCCTTAATAAATTTTTCTATACTTTAGCGTGATTGTGTTTAAAAAAAGGTAAATCGGATAGTTTTTTCGTTATTTTTCTAAATGAAGCTTAAAAGGGTTCTTCATTGTAATCATTTTCAGAATTGTTTTTTAAAATTTTAATATCCAAATTCTTAGCAGAAAAAAATCTATGCAAATTTTTAAATAAAGCTTCTAGTTTCTCTTCATCTTTTTCATTTTTTAGTAAAAACAAATTCTCTTTTAAAAACTCTATAAGCTCATAATCGTTTAAATTTTTACTAAGAAGAGTAAAATTTTTTTCTATAAGAGTAAAGATTTGTTTTTTTAAAGCAAGATAAGGAGTTGTGATATTGATATGATTTAAAAAGGCTAGATTCACCTTGCAAATCCCCCACAAGAATTCAATTTGGCTTAAATCTTTACTAAAATTTTTACTTTCAAATTCTCTTATATCGCTATCTTCGTAGCTTTTGTGTTCTAAAATTTTTTCTAATAATACTTTATGTTTAAAACATCTAATATCGCCGATCTTTATAAAAAGCTCGTGTGTGTTAGGATTGTTTTTTAAATAATTTAAGAGTTCAAGTTCGGTGATGTGGGATTTAGGATTATGATTTTGTGTTTGCTGGAAAGAGGCGTTAAAATCGATAGTTTTATTTGACTTTTGATTTGAGCTAAGAACGATGAGTTTTTCATCTACACCCAAGAGTTTTGAAACCAAACTTACATAGGAACTAGCTACCAAGGGTTCAAGACTAAAGGTATATTTTTGTATATTTTCAAGGGCTTTTTGTTTATCTAGGGCGGAATTTAAAGAAAAGCTTGAAAGTATGCGTCTAATGTAAAACTCCCCCAAATCCATCCCTTTTTCAAGTAGGGTATGAAGTTTTGCGCTTTGGTTGTTGGCAACAAGTTCGGCAGGATCTTTTCCACCTTCTAAAAGGGCTACTTTGCCATCTATTTTATGAGTGCTAAGTAAAAAAGCCGAACGAGTGGCTGCATTTAGTCCTGCTTCATCATTATCAAAACATAAAATCACTTTAGCCTCATAACGACGGATCAAAGGCAGATGATTTTCAGTTAATGCTGTCCCAAGGACTGCTACGGCATTGTTAAAACCTGCTTTATGAAAAGCTATAGCATCCATATAGCCTTCGCATACTATCATTTCTTTTTTTTTGGCTATATTTTCTTTGGCTATATTAAAAGCATAAAAAATTCTACTTTTATCAAATAATATATTTTGGGGAGAATTCACATATTTTGCTGCGACATTAGGATTTAAAGTACGCCCTCCAAAACCTACTAATAAGTCTTTATGATCATAAATTGGAAAAGTGATACGCCATATAAAGCTTGCATAAAATTCATTATTTTCATCCTTTTTTAAAGCACCCACGCTCATAGCATCTTCTAAAGGGATTTTTTCATTATGAAACAATCTTATACTATCCTCGCTTGAGCCTGCAAAACCTAATTCAAATTTGGCTATATCTTGATCATTTAGCATTCTTTTATATAGATAATCCAAAGCTTCTTTATGGTGTTTGAGATTGGATTTAAAATAAGCATTGAGGCTAGGTAGTATGGTCCTTAGTTCTTTTTTGTTTTCATTTCTTTCTTTGGTGTAGCTTAGGGTAAAATTACAAAGATTTGCGACTTTTTCAACTGCATCAGTAAAGCTTAATTTTTCATAATCCATTACAAATTTAAAAGCATTTCCTCCTGCTTTACATGCAAAACAATGATAAAATCCTTTTGTAGGATTTATATGCATAGAAGGGTTTTTATCTGCGTGAAAAGGGCATACACAAACAAAGCTCGAACCTTGTTTTTTTACTTCGATATAATTTTCAATAATATCAACAATATTAAGTCTTTGGGATAAATTTTCTATACTTTCTTTAGTTATCATTTTAAAACCTTAAATAAAATTATACAAAGATTTAGCTATAATTTGGCATAAAATTTTTTAGAGCAGGATGATGGATTTTTTCTTCGTAGAATATAGAGATCCCTTAGTGGGGCTTATAATTTTAACTGTTTTAATCTTCGTTGTAGCTGTGGCAAATTATATTTGGAAAGTATTTGCGAGTAAAGATGAAGAGCAAAAGCTTGAAAAATTTATTAAAAAATTTGAGATGGATAATATCCATAAAGATTTGTTAAGAAATGAAGGTTTGAGTTTTGGAAATTTGAGTTTTTTGGCTGAAATTTTTACCAAAAGTGGTGAATTTGAAAAAGCCACGCAAATTTATCTTATCGCCCTTGAAAAAAGTAAGGACAAGCAAGAGCGTGAATTTATCTTTTTCGCATTGGCAAAAGTATATTTTAAAGCAGGGTTTTTAGAGCGTGCAAAGGAAGTTTTGTTGCAAGCTTTAAAAATTCGACCCAGAAATATACAAACTCTAAAGCTTTTAAAAATTGTTTATCTTAAACTAAGAAAACATAAGGAAAATTTGGAGCTTTTGGGCTGTTTGTTTGAACTTGGAGAAAATGTAAAAGAAGAAAAAGAATTTTTAAAAGCCTTGGATTTTCTTGCTTCTAGTTTAAGTGATGAAGAAAAAAAAGAACACATTTTAAAGCTACAAATAGACAATAATTCTATGCTAGGACGCTTGGTTTTTGAAAAATATCATATTTTTTTAAATCAAGATTTTTCGAGTATTTGTGATTTGCTTTATAAGGAAAATAAAGCTTTTAATTTGCAAAATAAAGAATATTTTGAATTTTTTTATGCTTTGGGTTTGATAGAAGATGAAAAGCCTAAAGATATAGTTTTTAAAAATTCCAATTTTAAAATGTTAAAAATTTTAAAAGACAATTCCTTTAAAGCAAGACTTGAATTTTCATATCGTTGTACAGAGTGTAAAAGTGTAATGCCTTTATTTTTTTATCATTGTCCTGTTTGTTATGAATTTAACACTTGTCAAATCATTTATGAAGTGAAAAATAATGAGACATATTGAAATTTATACAGATGGTTCTTGTCTTAAAAATCCAGGTTTTGGAGGATGGGCTTATATCTTACGCTATAATCAACATCAAAAAGAAGGTTTTGGAGCAGAGGCTAATACTACAAACAATAGAATGGAGCTAAAAGCGATTATTGAAGCTTTAAAAGCTTTAAAAGAACCTTGTGAAATTTCACTTTTTACAGACTCTAATTTGATGGTTCAAAGCATTAATGAATGGCTAGAAGATTGGATAAAAAAAGATTTCAAGGGTAAAAAAAATGTAGATTTATGGAAAGAGTATATCAATGTGGTAAAACCTCATAAGATAAAAGCTTATTGGGTAAAAGCACATAATGGGCATTTGGAAAATGAAAGGTGTGATACTTTAGCGCGCGAAGCTGCTTTAAAAATTGCAAGGGAAAATGATGAAAAATATTGAATTATTAGAACAAAAATTAGCCTATAATTTCAAAGATAAAGATCTTTTAATCCATGCTCTAACTCATAAAAGTTTTAAAAAACCTTACAATAATGAGCGTTTGGAATTCTTAGGCGATGCGGTGCTTGATTTGGTTGTGGGCGAATATCTTTTTCATAAATTTGCTAAAGACGCTGAGGGGGATTTGTCAAAATTAAGAGCGGCTTTAGTTAATGAAAAATCTTTTGCAAAGATCGCAAATAGTTTAAATTTAGGCGATTTTATTTTTATGAGTGCGGCTGAAGAAAACAATGGAGGCAAAGAAAAGCCATCTATACTTTCTGATGCTTTAGAAGCGATTATAGGAGCTATACATTTAGAAGCAGGATTTGATTTTGCAAAAAATATCGCTTTAAAACTCATAGAAAAAAACTTTCCACAAATTGATGCAAAAATTCTTATCAAGGATTATAAAACAAAATTACAAGAAATTACACAAGCAAAATTAGGACAAACTCCACAATATGAAACCGTGCGTGCTTTTGGGCCTGATCATTTAAAACAATTTGAAATCGCTTTAATCCTTAATGGACAAGAGCTTGCAAGAGCCATTGCAGGAAATAAAAAAGAAGCACAGCAAATGGCAGCAAAAATTACACTTGAAAAATTAGGAGCTTTATAGTGAATACTTTTGGTACAAGATTAAAATTTACAAGTTTTGGAGAATCTCACGGAGTGGCTGTGGGTTGCGTGATCGATGGAATGCCTGCGGGTGTTAAATTTGATGAGGATTTTTTGCAAAGCGAACTTGATAAGCGTAAGGGCGGAAGCAAATTTGCAACTCCAAGAAAAGAAGGCGATAAGGTGCAGGTTTTAAGCGGGGTATTTGAAGGCTATACTACGGGTCATCCTATTGCTATGGTTGTGTTTAACGAAAATGCACATTCTAAGGATTATGATAATTTAAAAGATTTATTTCGTCCTGCCCATGCTGATTTTACTTATTTTCATAAATACGGCATAAGAGATCACAGAGGAGGCGGAAGAGCTAGTGCTAGAGAAAGTGTTGCTAGAGTGGCCGCGGGTGCTGTTGCTGCTATGCTTTTGCGTGAATTTGGTATTTGTGTCCAAAGTGGGGTTTTTGGAGTAGGAAGATTTGTTTCAAATTTAAAAGAGGAAGAATTGGATTTTGAATTTGCAAAACAAAGTGAGATTTTTTGCTTAGATCCTAATTTAGAAGATGAATTTAAAAATGAAATTTTAGGTGCTAGAAATTCAAAAGATAGCGTGGGTGCTTCTGTTTATACTAGGGCTAAGGGAATGCTTGTGGGACTTGGAGAAGTGCTTTATGATAAATTAGATTCTAAATTAGCTCATGCCTTAATGGGAATTAATGCTGTAAAAGCTGTCGAGATAGGTGAGGGTATAAATGCGAGTAAAATGCGAGGCTCGCAAAATAATGACGCTTTAAAAGGGGGTGAGTTTTTAAGCAATCACAGCGGAGGGGTTTTAGGAGGTATTTCAAATGGACAAGATCTTATTTTAAAGACTTATTTTAAACCCACTCCTTCTATTTTTTTAAAGCAAAGCAGTATGGATAAATTCGGAAATGATTTAGAATTTGAACTCAAAGGCAGACATGATCCTTGTGTAGGCGTTAGAGGTAGTGTAGTAGTGAGTGCTATGGTGCGTTTGGTTTTGGCTGATTGTTTATTGCTTCATGCAAGTGCTAATTTAAACAATTTAAAAAATGCTTATGGAGTAAAATAATACTAAAGCCCTTTTTTGGGCTTTAATTTGCAATATTTTGAAAAGATTTAACTCCATATCGTCTCTTCTATAAATTTCTTAACATTTATTTTTATATATTTTGGTAATTTTAAAAAAACAAATTAATATTATTTTTATTTTAAATGTGTAAAAAAGGAATTTTTATTTAGGATTTTTTTAGTATTAATTAAAAATATTGAGAAAAATTACCATTTTAATATTAAAATGATTAAAAATATTACAAGGAGGGATTGATGGAATTTAATAAAAAGAAAATTGTTCGTTTATCGTTGAATTTAACGCTTCTTGGCGCTTTATTTCCTTGCGTATTGTTCTCAGCAGATTTGCGTCAAAGAAATGGTAATGTCATTGTTTCAAGAACAGCAGATCTTACACAATCAAGCAATAAAACAGATGTGATTAATATCAAAAATCCAAATCAAAATGGAGTATCACACAATCAATTTGATGAATTCAGTGTCCAAGATGGAGTAATTTTTAATAATAGTTTAAAAGATGGAAATTCTCAAATTGGTGGATGGGTAGGGAAAAATCCAAATTTAAAACAAAATGCTAATACCATCATCAATGAAATTTCAAGCAAGCAAGCTTCTAGTATCAATGGTGCTGTTGAGGTATTTGGAAAAAGCGCTAATTTAATTTTTGCTAATGAAAATGGTTTTAGTGTAAATGGAGCAGCTTTTTTAAATACTAAAGGGGTTACGCTTAGTACGGGTAAATTTAATGGAGATTTTACAGAAGTAACGAGTAATGGCAGGGTGGCTATTGGAGAAAAAGGGGTAATGGTTGATGGGGATTATTTTAATGTAATCAGCCGTGGGATTGATCTTGCAGGTAGCATTGCTCACTACCAAAGCGGTAAAAACCTATCCGATATCAATTTTATAGCCGGACTTAACAAAGTAGATTTAAGCACCCCAAATGCACCAAAAATTGTTGCTTTAAAACAAAAAGATGAAAAAATCGATTATGGTATTGATGGAAAATATTTAGGATCTATGTATGCAAATACAGTTACTCTTATTAGCACAGAAGAGGGCGTTGGTGTAAGACATAGCGGGGTGATACGCGGAATCGAAGATGTTATAGTAAAAGTAAAAGATAAGGCTGAATTTCAAGCTATAGGTGTAAATTCAAATGGAAGTGTTAAAATAGATGCTAAAGACATTAAAACCTCTTTAATCAATGCGGATAATATTGATTTAAAAGCAAGTGGAAAAGTTACTAATGAAGGACTTTATAAAGGAAAGCAAATTCAAATCAATGCCAATAATTTTGAAAATGCAAAACAAGTAAACTTTAGCCAAGAGACAAAAGATATTTTTGATATAAATGAAGAAAACTCAAAAATTTATGCAGACAATTTAGCTTTAAATACCCTAGATAAAACTAGCAATTTTGGCTTTATCAATGCTTTAAATGATATTAAAGTTGATACAAATTCTTTTGATAATCAAGGAGAAATTTCAGCAAATAAAGATATAAGCTTAACGCTTAATGATGATGCTTTTGTGAATAATGGCAAAATTTTAAGCCAAAAAGATATTCAAATACAAGCTAACAAAGATTTGACTTTAAATCATGGAAATTTATACGCACAAAATTTGCTTCGTATAAAAAGCTTGAATGATTTAAATATCAATTCAAAACTCGAAAATGCTTCTTCAATAGATCTTGATGCGAAAAATATTTATGTTAAAAATCTTGTCGCTAGCGGAAAAGAATTAAATCTTCATGCGGATGAAAATCTTGTAAATGATGCTTATTTATTTTCAAATGGTGATCTTAGAGCCCAAGCTACAACACTTACAAATAATTCTACTTTTAATAGCTTAAATAATTTGTATTTAAACGCCCATACGATTCATAATAATGCTTTAATTTTTGCAGATAAAGATCTAAATATCGAAGCAAATATTCTAAATAATAATGCAAATTTAACAGGCAATTTAGAGATTTTGACTGAGTATGCTCAAGGTTTTGGTCAAGTAGGATATGGTGATACTGCTTTTAAACGATGGAATATGGAAGTAGGGGTTACAGGTATTGTAAAATATAATAACCTATTAGATAGCAAGCAAGCTTCTATCCAAGCAGGCAAAGATATAAATATCAATACTCAATCACAAGATAATGCTAGACAAATCAACAACAGCGGAAAAATTCTTGCCCAAGGCAATATTGTATCTTTTGGAAATATAGACAATAAATCTTTAAGTAAAGAAATTTCTGTGAGGGAAGTTTTAGAGCAAATTAGGGTTAATGGATTTTTTGCCGAAGAATATCTTGGTTCTTGGAATACAAATTCAACTTATTATTTTGTAGATCGTGAAAGTTTGCTTGATGCTTTGAAATATTTTTCTACCACTCAAGCAAAAGATCATCAAAGAGAATCTGCGTGGAATGCGCTTAAAGATGCAGCAGCTAAAAATTCAGCTTTAAACCAATATTTTTCTTTATTGTTTGGCAGTGATTATGCTTCAAAAAGATTTGTTCCTGATCAAAAAGAGTGGAATCTTGATGCAAAGATTGTTTTTAAAGCAAAATCCGAGGCTGCTATTGCTTCAAATGGTAAATTAGATCTTAATGCTAAAGAATACAATCAAGATTTAGTCAGTTCTTTGGATAAAAACTTTGCCTTAGTTGATTCGGATTTAAAAAAAGCTACAAATAGTCAGGATTTAATTTTAAATTCTATACCTGATCTTATTAATTCGGGTTTGTTTACTCTTGAAAATAAAACAAACAATAACATTACTTATGAATACACTACAAATACTTCCATCATAGATGAAAGTGAGTATTTTGGATTTTTAAACATTTTAAATCAATTTAAAAATAAGAATTTTGATGAATTTATAGTAATAGGAGATCCTTTTTTTGAAAATCAGCTTATTAATGCAATGTATGCAAATGCACTACAATCCAATACTAAATTAAGCGAAGAAGAAATTAAAAAATTACTTGAAAATGGAGCAAAATACGCCAATGAAAATGGCTTAAATTTAGGACAAGGTTTGGCTAAAAATCAAGCTGTTGATCAAGATATGATTTTATATGTAACAATCAAACAAAAGGGTAAAAATATCATGGCCCCTATGTTGTATCTTTCTAAAGAGACAATTGCAAATAATGAAATAAAATCAAATCTTACAGGAAAAACAGGCATAGATATTAATACACAATCATTTAATTCTTTATTAAGTGGTATAACTTCAGAGGGTCAGATTAATATCAATGCTGGCAATGAGATTAATTTGCAAAGTTCTAATTTAAATGCGCAAAATATAAATTTAAGTGCCAATAATGTCAATATAGACACTGTTTTAGGTATAGATGAACAAGGCTCTTATAATTCAATTCAAAAAGGAGAAATTAAAGCAAATAATGTTGTGAATATTGATTCGGTAAATGATTTAAACATAAAAAATAGTGATATTTCTACTAGTGCGAATGATTCTAAAATTGTTCTTATATCTCAAAAGGGTGATGTAAATATCAAAAATGATTATTCTAAATCATCTTCATTTGAGCAAATTAATACAGATAGTCAAAAATCCAATACCACAACGAGTATAGATGGGGTTTTAAGCACCAATATCAAAGGAGCAAATGTAGGAATTGTTTCCAATCAAGATGTAAATATTATAGCTAGCAATATCAATGCTGATTCTAAAATAGATATCAATGCTAACAATGTTAATATTAAAGATGCACACGAGCTTAGCAAGACTAAAACCGATGGTGTGTATTTAAAACCCGTAGAGATCAGTTATGAAAGTGCTAATTTAGAAACTTCAAAATCAATAAGCAGTACTTTAAATTCAAAAGGTGATATTAATATTAATACCAATGGCAATATAGCAATCACAGGCTCAACTTTACAAGCGGATAAATCTGCTAATTTAAATGGAGAAAATATCACAATAGAAAATGGGGAAAATAAAATTTCAAGCTCTTCTCATTCTTCAACAAGTTCCATTGCTGGATATAAGCAAAGTTCTGCAAATACTGATGCTTCTTTAGTATCTTCATCGCAAATTCAATCTGATAATTTGAATTTAAATGCTCAAAAAAATGTAAGCATTAAAGGAAGTGAGCTTAATGGAGGCGAGATTGATATTCAAGCTGATAAGGTTGATTTTATAGCTGCACAAAATAAAATCCACACAGAAAGTGATTCATTAGCTTTTGGAGTTTTTGCTAATGCTAATTTAGAATTAACCGGAAATGGGGTTGCTGTAAATTATAGTTTTGTGCAAGATAAAGCAAATGCCAATACCACAAATAGCTCTAATAGTATCACACAAGGTGGAGTAAGATCTGATCTTTTAGGAACTGCAGAGGCTGGTTTGGAATTTTCTAAAACTGAAAAAATAAGTGATGAGCTTTCTTATGTTTCAAATACAATTAAAGGTTCAAATATTAATATCAATGCAAACAATGCTTTAGACATAGGCGGAGCTAATTTTGAGGCTAGTAAGGATATTAATTTAAAAGCAGGAGAGATTGCTAGCACTAAATATGAAGATACTAAAACACAAAGCAGTACAGGCTTTGGTTTGTATATTAAAGAAAGAATCGAAGCTACTAGTCCTATAGCTTCTGCTATCAATCAATCAGCTCAAAATGCAGCTGCTAAAAATGAAAATTTAGGTGTAAATTATGGAATAGTAGCTTCTCAAGCTTTAGCCAACACTGCTAATATATTTAGCAACAATCTCATAAATACTACTTCTAATCAAACTCTAGGTTTTAAATTCAATCAAGATAAAAGCCAAAGTTCTAGTGAGAATATTTCTAAAATCAATGCAGGCGGTAATTTAAATTTAGAAAGCACAAAAGGAAGTATTGTTTTAAATGGAGTGGAAGCTAAGGCTAATAACATTAATATCGAGGCAAAAGATAATATTATCTTAAATGCTGCAAAATCTAAAAATTCTTCTTCTAGTTCTTCTTTGGAAATTGCAGCAACAAACAAACAAACTGCAGGATACCATGCAGTTGATGGTGGAACTGTGGGTGAAGGTATTGAGGGCTTTGTAAGTGCATCGCATTCTAAAACAAATGAAACGAAATTTACTAACACGAATTTAAATGCAAATAATGTCAATATCAACACAGGTAAAGATTTTGCACTCAATGGAGCCAATGTTAAAGCTTCTAATGATGCTATTTTAAATGTGGGTGGAAATTTGGAAGTAAATTCTTTAGCTGATAGTCTTAATTCTCAAAAATATAGTGCTTTATTAAATGTGTCAGGAACTGGAGGCTTATCAAGCAATCATCTTGTTACAGGAAGTGTTGCAGGCACTTTGGGCATAGGATATGCTAAAACAGATAAAACATCTGTTACAACTCAAAGTGGTATCAGTGCAGCAAATGAAATCAATGGCCATGTTAATGGAAATTTAAATTTGCAAGGGGGAATTTTAAATTCTGATAAGCAAAAAGGAAATTTGCTTGTTGATGGAAAAGTTACAAATTCTAAAGTAAGTGTCTATGAAAAAAGCGATGGGGCTACGATAAGATTAAGCGGTGGAACAAATCAAAGCTTTGGGGGAGTGGTTGATATAGATGATCATATCGATAAGACAGGCGGTGTAAATTCTGCAGTCAATATCAATATAAACAATAACAAAAATCATGGTATAAGTACAGATACCCAAAATACCACAGATACACAAGATCATTCTTGGGCAGGAGGTACTATAAATCTTAATTCTTCAATCTCTAAAATAAAAAATGGGATAAGCAAGGTTACTGGATCTAATTCTACTTCCAATCAACCATCAAATCAACCTTCTAAATCAGATGGGCCTTATATCAATGAAAGCACACAAACTACAAGGCTATAGGTGAGATTTTTAAAAATTATTTTTTTGCTTATGAGTTTTATCTGCTTATCGCAAGCAGATGACTCTGCAAAAACGCTTAATTTACTAGATAAAAGACAACAGCAATTACATATACAAAAAGAATTTGATGAATTGGAAAAAAAGCAACGGCAAGAAAAGGATGTGTATTTAGAAAATCAAGATTCTGAAGATAAAATTTATATTTTCAAACAAATTCAATTTAAGAAAAACGATACATTGACTATGCAAACGAATAATATTTTAAAAAAATACATTAATCAGCCTTTAAGTGTCAGTGATATCTACAATATGATTAAAGAGCTTACAAATTTTATCGTTTCAAAGGGTTATTCAACTTCTAGCGTAACTATTGATGGGATTGATCAAGAACGCGATATACTTTTTCTTGATTTAAAATATGGTTTTGTAGGGGAGGTATATCTTAATGGGGATAATAATACAACAAGATTAGATTTTGGCATGCCTTTAAAAAAGGGTGATAAATTCAATATTTACGATTTAGATACAGGCATAGAAAATTTAAACAATGGCGCAAGAGATGTTAAAATTGCTGTTAAAGCCAGTGAAAATTATGGCTATTCTGATATATTTATAAATCTTCAATCAAAGCCACCTGATTTGATATTAGACTTTGATAATAGTGGCTATAAAGCTAAAGGAGAATATAAGGCTAGTTCTTATCTTTCTTTAAGTAATATTTTCAACCTAAACGATTCCATACGCTTTGGTTTTATCAAAGGATTATTAAAAGATATGAGTCAAGAGCGAGAAAATGTTTATGTAGCAAATTATACCTTACCTATACAGAGTTATCAATTGTCTTATTCTATGCAATATAGTGATAATATAAATATGATTGAGGGATATGATAATTCTTTTATAAAAAATACAGATACAAGCTTAAGACATAAAATTATGTTAAAAAAGATTTTACACCGCACAAGTAAGGATAAATTTTCAATTTATGCTAATTTAGGCATTAAAGATGATGTTAATGAGATTGATAATTTTCGTTTAGAAAGCTCAAGTGGCAGGTATTCAAGTATTGCTAGCGGGGTTGAGTATTCAACGCTGGCATTTGGTGGATTTTTGTTTTTAAATTTAGAATACGAAAAAGGAATTCCATTTTTGGGTTCTAAAAAAGATTCTAAAGATTCTTTATATAAAATCGAATTTAACAAAGTCAATTTTAATTTAAGCTATCAAAAAAGTTTTTATGCAAATGATGGCCTAGCATTTTTATATCAAAACAGCTCGGGTGCGAGTTATTCTAATGAATCCTTATTGTATGCTGATAAATTTTTAATCGGTGATGAATACACAGTTAGGGGATTTAAAGAAAGCTCCGCTGCTCTTGATTATGGAGCATATAGTAACAATACAATTTATTTGCAATTTTTAAATGCACCTAAATATCTAAGAGCATTAGAGCCTTTTGTTGGATTGGATATGGGTTATGGTAGGGATTATCTTTTGCCCAATAAAGATTTTTTAGCTGGTGTCGCTTTTGGTTTTAGATATAATTTAAATCATCTTTCCTTAAATTTAACAGCTTCTAAAGCCCTGCATAAATCTTCTAATATGCCAAGTGAAACGATTCCTATTTATCTCAGGGCTTCTGTATTTTTCTAAGCTTAAGAAATGAAAAATGGATTGATTTCTTTTTTGTCTTCAAAAGCTATGCTTTTATAGTTTTGATTTTTAAATCGAAGCTCATAGCTTTTGTTTGCTTCATGCTTGGTGTAAGTTAGAGCGATTTTTAAGGCAAGTTCTAAATCTTTTTCATCTGCATTTGCGCTAAGTAAAGAATAAGCTCCGATTAAATCTCCAAGTTCTATCACTTCATATTTAGGTGTTTTTAAATTTCTTAGTAGCTCATTTTCTAATTCATTTCTACCTATGATCATTTTAGCTCCATTAGGCAGTCTTAAATGGCGTCCGTATTTTAAAAGTTGTGCATCATTTACTTGCATATCTTTATCAAATTCTATAAAGTCGCGAATTTTCTTAGCAAAACTATCAAGTGTGAGCAAGCATCCTCCACCAGGACTTTCAAAGTCTTCTAAACCAAATTTAGCTGCAAGTTCGAGTTGTCTTTTACGACTTCTTCCGCTAATACCTTCAAGCTTTTCTCTATCCACCCAACCTTCTCTTTCAGGCTTGGTTAAAGGCAAATTTTTTGCACACATAGGACGAAGTATCAAATCTTCCTCATCTAAAGCCAGTTTTTTAACCTTAGCCATCGCATCGCCTCTTTGGCTCATAGGGCGTTGTCCTAAAACTTCACCTGTTATGATAAAGCTTGCATTTTCTTCTTTTAGCATTGAAAGTGCAGTTTTAAACATAAAAGCGTGGCAGTCTATACAGGGGTTAAAATGCTTTCCATAGCCGTATTGTGGATTAAAAAGCACTTTTTGCAAATACGAATTTCTTACATCTATCATTTCAAAATCCGCACCTACCATTGCGGCGCGCTTTTTCATGATTTCACTTTTATCGCTTGTGCTTCCAAAGCCTATATTAATATTTAGAGCCTTTACTTCAATGCCTTGTGAAGTGATAAGTTTCATCGCAAGCATACTATCAAGTCCGCCACTAAAAAGGGCTAATGCTTTCATTTGTATTCCTTTTTTAAATTTAATTTTTTTAGTATAAATAAATTTGATTTTTTGTCGATATCAAATTTGTAATTGTATCAAATAATTTTAAGATTGTGATTATAAAATATTTTTATTTTTTGGAGCTTTGCTATGAGAAAATTACTTTTTATTGCACTAGTTGCTTGTTTTGTTAATTCTTTTGCTTATGGCAAAACTGAGAATAATAATAAAAACTCACAGGTTAGAAATTCTTGCGTTGATTATGAAATAAGATTGAAACGATGCAATTCTTTGCCTACCCAACATAAAAGACAAGCGTGTCGTTTGGGCTTATTTGCAGCTTGTAAATAAAATAAACAAGTCCAAGTTTTAAAATTTCTAAGGAGTTATTATGGATAAATTAACAATAAATGATTTTAATGTTTCTTTACCAAGTTCTCAAAATATTACAAATCGTAAAGAAATTTTAGAATTAAAAAAAGAAGAGCAAGAAAAAGTCAAAGTAAATGATATTTCAGATAATCAAATTTCAGGTTTTAAAGTGGTTTTTGAAAACAAGCAAGGTGAACTTATGGCTTTAAAAATCAGTGATGAAAATTATAAAAATTTACAAAGTCATTTTGGTTCTTTTACAAATTATATCGCTAGAGATGATGGAGCTATAAGGCTTAATGGCGAAGCTAATGAATTTATTGCTAATTGGTTTGAAAAAATAAGCAGCGAGTTTTTTAATCCAAATTCATTAAATAATAAAGAAGAGTCAAATCATATCAATGTGAAATTTCATAAAAATACCTTATTTGAAAGTATGCAAAATTTAGCTTTTAAAGGTGAAGATGAATTAAGCTTAAGTGCAAATTTGCAAACTAGACTTAATTTTGCCATAGAAAAAGATGTGAATTTTGATGGAAATATCAATGAATTTGATGTAAAAAAAGAAAGTTTAACAGATATTTTAAGAGATATAAAAAATGCATCGGGCGGAAGTGCGGATGCTACCAAAATCACAGATCCGCAAAAAAGTGATGAAAACGATGAGGTAAAAATCAAAAAGAAAAAAGATGAAAAAGACGTTAAAGATTTGCTTGAAATCGCCAAAGAAAAAGGACTAAGTGCCCTAAGTGCAGATGAGCAAGCCAAACTTAAAGCAAGTAATCCACAAATTTTTGAAGAACTTCAAAATAAGTCTTTAGGGAATTTAGAGCAAAATTTAAAAAAAGATTTAATGGTGCAAATAAGTAACAATGAAGCCATATTTGTGGATAAAAGAGTGTAAAAATTTAAAAATATTAGATATTAAGAATTACTAAATTGATTTAAATCACGCTTTTAAATTATACACTATAGGCAAAACTATCCTTAGATCGCTTTGATAATAAGGAAAAAAAGCCGAAGCCTTGCGTATACTTTCTAAAGCACTTTTATCCAATAAATTGTGTCCAGAACTTTGAATGATTTTTAATTCTGCCAAGCTTTTGTTTTCTTTCCATAAAAATTCCACTTCCACAACGCCTTGCATACGCATTTTTCTTGCTTGTCTTGGATAGTTTTTTCTTGCTTGTTCCATGATGGCTTTTTGAATTTTTTCTAATACAGGGTGATTATCTTTACCATAGGTAAGTTGAGTAGGCTTTGCATCGGAGTTTTTTAAAGCTTGATTGTGAGTTGTAGGGGTTTGAGCTATGGATGGTGTACTTTTTTGTATAGGATTGATCGCTTGTATAGGTTTTACTTGGTTTTCGGCTGCCTTTTTAGTTTTTTTAATAGGTTGTTTTATAGGTTTGGGTTTATGATGCTGTATAGGCTCAGAATTTGTTGGTATAGGTGGAGTTTGGGTTGGTTGATTTTGGGTGAATTGCTTCATCGCCAAAGTAAAGCTATCTTCACTTTTAAATTCTATTTTAAAAAAATTGGCAGAATTAAAAAGTAAAAAAGCTAGAGGTAGGAAAAATAAAAAGGATATATAAAAAGCTTGTGATTTGTGATTTAACAAAGCATTTTTCATCTATTTTTCTCTGTTATAATTTGGAAATTCTCATGCTCTTTAGCTTTTAATAAATCAATGATTTGAACAAAGCTTTCAAATTTTGCATTTTTATCGCTTTTTAATTCCACTATGGTTTTTTTATGAAGCGAAGAAATGGCATCACTTAAGCCTTTTAAATCTGTAGTCTTATCGTCTAGATAGAAAATATTGTTTTCATCAATGCTAATGGATAATTTTTTTTCATCATTGTTAAGACTTAGAGCATTTTCGCTAACGGGTAGATTGATTTCAATTTTGCCATGAGCAATGAAAGTTGAAATACTAAGAATGATAGCAAGTAAAACAAGCATTATATCTATGAAAGGAACTATATTTAACCCTTCATTTTTAGGTAGTTTAAGCATTTTTACTTACCTTATAAGCATTGCTTAAAAGTGAAACCTTACGAAGCAAGGCATTATAAGCCATTAAGGCAGGTATAGCGACTAAAAGTCCTAAAGCTGTGGCTTTAAGAGCTAAAGAAAGTCCTACGACTATGGATTTAACATCTATATTTCCTGCTATTCCCATTTCGTAAAAAGTGATCATAATTCCTACAACAGTTCCTAAAAGTCCTATGTAAGGAGCATTAGAATAAATGATATAAATGGTAGTTAAATTCTCGCTAATTGCATCATCAAATTGCTCTTGATTTTCATAATTTTTAAAATCTATTTTTCTAAAAAATAATACTCTTTCAATTACGCACCAAAAAGCTATAAATGCCATAACTCCTAAAATTATAAAGATAATTAAATCAATATAATCTTTTAAAAATTCCATATTTAACTCCATAATTTGATTAAATTTTGGCGATTATACTACAATAAAAATAAAATTATAATTAATATTAATTATCATAATTTTTTAAATAATCATAATTTCACAAGCCTTTGGCTTAAAAATTTAGGTTATAATTTTTTAAATACTTTAACCCTTAAGGAAAAGCATGCAAGAAAATCATAATTTTATTTCTTTTGTTCTTCTTGATGAAGCCAAGTTTGATTTTTTGAAATTAAAAAAGATACTCGAAGATGATTTTGATATATGGATTGCTGATGAAAATTTTACTCAAGATGGAGTGATTTTTTCTTTTAAAAATATGCTCATTACTTTAAATTTGATTAAAAATCCCATACCCAACAACGAAGCAGAATATTATGCTAATTTTAACTTTATGTGGAAAGATGCTTTAGAGCAAACCCAAAAACATAAAGCACATCTTCTTATATCTGTTTTAAGTCAGAGTGAAACAAAATTAGATCAAGCTAAACTTTTTACTCAAATATCATCTGTGTGTTTGCAAGATAAGCATGCTTTGGGATTTTATACAGGAGGAGTTGTTTTAGAGCCTAAGTTTTATATAGAAAATGCAAAAATGCTAGAAGATAATCGCTTGCCTGTTTATAATTGGATTTATGTAAGCGTTTATCCAGGTGATAATGGCAATAATGCCTATACCTATGGTCTTAGAAATTTCGATAAATTAGAGCTTGAGGTTTGTGATGCAAATATAAAAGAAAAAGAGCTTTTCTTCACTTTGTATGACATTATTTTGCATATTTTAACTTATGATTTAACTTTAAAAGATAATGATACTTTAAAATTTGAAGATGGTAGAATACTTTCTTTTAAGAAAAGTCAAGGCATAGGCGTTGAAAATGAGAGTTTAAAAATTATTTTTTAGTTTCACATTCACTTCACAAAGATAAGTTAAACTTCTCTCAACCAAAACACAAACAAAAAGGAGAAAAAATGAAATTAAAATTAGGTTTAGCGGCTTTATTGGGTGCTACGGTGCTTTTTGCTAGAGATATAATTGTTCCTGCGAGTGAACTTCCAAGAAATGCACAAGATTTTATATCTAAGAATTTTAAAACAGCACAAATTGCTTTAGTAAAAAAAGATATAGATTCTTATGATGTGACTTTAAATGATGGAACAGAAATTGACTTTATTATCACTGGAGAGTGGAAAGATGTAGATGGAAAATACAAAGCTCTACCAAATAGCATTTTACCAAATATTATGCCAAAAATCAGTGCTTCGTCAAATGCTCAAATCATAGAAGTAAGCAAAGAAATCAACGGATATAAATTTGAATTAAGCAATCAATTAAAAATTTATACTGATGCACAGGGTAATATCTTAGGACAAAAATTTGATTATTAATTTTAAAAGCATGTAAATTTGGAGACTTTATGTTTCCAAATTTTTAAATGAGTTTAAAAATTTCTCTTTGTTAATCCAATATGGTTTTTTATATAAAAAACCATCTTCAAAATTTACTTGAATTAAATCTTAAAATATAATTTTAATAAGACTAATATTTTACAAAATGTTACATAAATTAAAGAAAAATGCTAGGAATTTAGATTTTTTGCTTGGTAAGTGTGTTAAAATAAGCTTAATTTTGCGATATCAAATTTTAAGGAAAATGTATGAATACTCCTAAGTGGACTCGTTATGACACGAGATGGGTTTTATCTCTTTTTGGAACCGCTGTGGGTGCGGGGATATTATTTTTGCCTATTAAGGCAGGTGTGGGTGGTTTTTGGCCGGTTATTGCAATGGCTGTGATTATTTTTCCAATGGTTTATCTAAGTCATAGAGCTTTAAGCCGTTTTGTAAGCCAAGCAAATGGTAATGATAAAGACATTACTCATGCTGCTGAGGAATATTTTGGTAGAGGGGTGAGTATTTTTATTTCTGTGCTTTATTTCTTTGCTATTTTTCCAATTTGTTTAGCGTATTGTGTGGGTATAACCAATACTTTTGAAAGTTTTATCTATCATCAATTTTTACCTCTTTTAAATTCAGAGGGTGTATTTGCGGATATCATTCGTGCTATGTATGAGGTAAGTGCAGATGATAAAGGAAAAGTTGTAGCGAGTTTATTCCCTTTTTATCGCTTGCTTTTAGCTTTTATTTTAGTAAGTATTTTCATGCTTATCATGCTTTTTAGTGAAGAATTGATTACTAAAGTGTGTGAATGGCTTGTGTATCCTTTGTGTGCTATTTTATTTATATTTTCTTTATATCTTATCCCGCAATGGTCGTTTGAAAGCTTTAGTGCTATTCCTGGGGTAAAAGAATTTATTACTATAGTGTGGCTGACTTTGCCGGTTTTGGTGTTTTCTTTTAATCACTCGCCCGCTATTTCTACTTTTTCTTTAAGTGTAAAAAGACAATACAAAGAACATGCCGTAGAAAAAGCTGATCAAATTTTATTTAGAACTTCTACAATGCTACTCTTTTTCGTTATGTTTTTCGTGATATCTTGCGTACTTTCTTTAAGTCCTGCAGAGCTTAATGAAGCTAGAGCACAAAATATACCTGTGCTTTCTTATTTTGCAAATAAGCTTGATAATCCTTTTATTTCCTATGGTGGTCCATTGATTGCATTTTTAGCGATTTCTAGTTCATTTTTTGGACATTATTTTGGTGCTAGAGAGGGTGCTTACGGTATAGTAAGAAAATGTTGCAAATTAGCAGGTAGTGAAAATCCTGATTTGAAAAAAATTGCTATTTGTTCAACTTTAGTTATGTATATTATTATGCTAATTACTGCTTATATCAATCCTAGTATTTTAGTTTTTATTGAAAGTTTAGGCGGTCCAATTATCGCAGCAATCTTATTTTTAATGCCAATTATTGCAATTTATACGGTTTCAAAAATGAAAAAATTCCAAAATAAAGCTTTAGATGCTTTTGTTTTTGTTACAGGTGTTTTAACAATTATCACCGTAATTTATACTTTTTAAGGTGTAGCGAATGAGTAATTTAAATATTTTTAAAATAGGTGTAGGTCCTTCATCATCGCATACTTTAGGACCTATGCTTGCAGGAAATTTATTTTGTAAAAAAATTGCTAAAAAATTAGAAAAAATTGAAAAAATTCAAATCATTCTTTATGGCTCTTTATCTTTAACAGGCAAAGGGCATTTAAGTGATAAAGCCGTTATTTGGGGCTTGAATGCTTTAGAAGCTAAAAATTTGAGTGCAGCTATACAAGAAGAAGTCAATAAAAATGCTACCGACAAGGGGAAGATCAATCTATGCGGGGAAAAAGAGCTTCGATTTGATTATGAAAAAGATTTAATTTTTTCTAAAGATTTTTTGCCTTTGCATGAAAATGGTATGCAAATTCAAGCTTTTAATGCTAGCGGTGAGATCGTGGATCAAGAAACTTACTATTCTATAGGCGGTGGTTTTGTTTTAACGGCTGCGGAATTGGAAAAGAGAAATAAAGGGATATCCCAAGGCAGAAAGAAAAAACTAGATATAGAGCTTAATAATGCAAAGCAAGCCTTAGAACTTTGTGAAAAAAGAGATTGGGATTTGGCCGAACTTTCTTATAGATATGAGTTGCAATTTCATACGAAAGAAGAAATAAGATCGTATTGTCTAGAAATTTGGGAAGTGATGCAAGAGGTGTATTATAATGGTACACATCCAAACGAGGATTATTTACCGGGAAAACTTCACTTAAAGCGTAGAGCAAAGGGGCTTAAAGAAAGGGTTACAATGACTGCTGATCCTATGGGGATTATTGATTTTATCTCTTTATACGCTATTGCTATTGCTGAAGAGAATGCAAGTGGAGCAAAGGTTGTAACTGCTCCTACTAATGGAGCTTGTGCAGTAATTCCTGCTGTTATGCTTTATCTTAAAAATCATACCATAGGTTTTAATGATGAAAAGGCAATCGAATTTTTATTAGTAGCTATGCTTATAGGTTCTTTTTATAAGAAAAATGCAAGTATTAGCGGGGCAGAGGCAGGTTGTCAGGCTGAAATAGGCAGTGCAAGTTCTATGGCAGCAGGAGCAATGGCTACGGTTTTAGGAGCTAACGCTTTTAAGGCTTGTAATGCTGCTGAAATGGCAATGGAGCATCATTTAGGACTTACTTGTGATCCCGTAGGGGGTTTGGTTCAAATTCCATGTATTGAAAGAAACGCTTTTGGAGCGATAAAAGCCATCAGTGCAGCTAGAATGGCAATGACACGCAAATCCATTCCTATAGTCAGTCTTGATGAGGTGATAGAAACTATGTATGAAACCGGCAAGGATATGAATTATAAATATAAAGAAACTTCTTTAGGCGGACTTGCTACAAATTTAAAAACAGTGTGCTAAGATTTTACTTCGCACACTTTTAATAGATAAATTTTTTAGAAAATTTAAGGTATTTTGTTTATTTCTTTGTGTATTTTTTCATTCTTTGAGTTAAAAATTCCTTCATTTCTTCTTTGCTAAAACTTTTTAAGATACGAATTTGTTTAAAAAGTAAGCCAAGGTTAATAATACCCATAACTAAAAGCAACAAGCAAATCATCAAAAAAACAAGATCGATGGCGCCAAATTCATTGATGGCAGCCAAGCTTGCAAAAAATACACTCGCTAAAAATAAAAAAGTTAAAAGCAAGACTTGTTTTAATTTTGCTTCAGCAAAATTATCACTATTTTGAGTGAAATTTCTAAAAAGTATGATTTTTTTGCCTAAATTTGAAATTAAAATTTCATCATTTTCTTTAAATAAATTTTCTTTCAAACTTTGATAAAAAAAGATTTCGTTGTTTAAATTTAGCTCATCTTTGAAGCTTGCTAGCGTATAATCTTTATAAAAAAAAGATTTGATTTCGCTTTTCTTTTCTATTTTAAATAATCTTAAATCATTTCTTGCATAAAAAAATCCACTAAAGCTCATAAATGCCATAAGTGTCACTCCCTAAAAAATTTCTATAAAGTGGCTTAAAATTTAAAGACATTGTAACATTTTTTTCATCATTTAAACTTGAACTTTGAAAAATCAAAAACATATCCATTTCATCCTTGAAATTTTTTAGAAAATTTTCCCCACCTTCATACATTAAAAATTTAGCTTTATTAGGAATTTGAGTATAAATTTGGCGATGAGGTACATTAAATAAAGGAATGCTTTTGTCAAAATTTTCTAAATTGTGATGACTTAAGATACAAAGATTGGGCGCCTTGCCTTTGCAAAGTCTTGCATCAAGTATAGGACGATCTTTTCTTATCGTTTCTCCTCCTAACACAAGTAAATCAATCACGGAACGAATTTTATGTGCATAAGTACGACTTAGCTCATTGCTTACGATTTTGCCAAAAGGCGAGCCATTCATAGAAAGGGCAAGTTTGAAAAGTTTAAATTGCCCTTTTTGCCATTTTAAAAAGGGTTTTAAAAGTTTTTTTCCTTCATCTTCAAGCACGCCAAATTCAATCTCCACTCCTTGTTTTTTTAAAAAATCTGCACCTTTGCTTGCAATCTCATTCTCATCTTTAACACTGATAAAAACTTTCTTAAAGCCAAGCTCGCTAAAAAGTTTAGCACAAGGAGGTGTTTTTCCTTGATGAGAGCAGGGTTCAAGTGTAACAAAGGCTATGCTATCTTTAAAAATACCTCTATGATTCTTGCAAATAAATTCATGCATCGCATTTGCTTCTTGAGGTAATGAAATTTCAGGGTTTAAACTTGTAAAAGCATGGGCTATAGCATTTAATTCTGCATGAGCACATCCTGCTTTTTCATGGGCTTTTATGGCTAAAATTTTTTCATTTTTATCTAGTATAACGCAACCTACAGCAGGATTAGGGTAGGTTAAAAACTGATATTTCCAAGCTTCATTTAATGCTAAATTCATATAAAAATTTTTCATTTCACTCCTTAATTCCATGCTCTTTAGCAAAAGCTAGTATCTTAGCTCTAAGCTCTTCAGGAAAATTAGCTCTGTATATAGCAGGGATTCTTGGATCAAGTTTAGCGTCTAGTTTATGTTTTTCATAGATAAATTCTAACCTTTCAGGACTATAGTATCTTGGCGCATTAGGATAGCCTTGAGGAGGAGTGAGGGCTGCGAGTTTAGCATGTAAATAAAGCTCTTCTAAATAAATTTCTACATCTGCTTCGCTCCAGTGATTGGGCAAATCATAACTATAACTTCTTACAGAACCTTCTTTATAAGCATCTATTTCTTGGTCAAATTCCCATCTACTTTCAGGAGTAGAATCCACATCTCTTGGATCTTTATATTTACCCTTATCGATTCCATTTAGCATTGCCGTCACTACTCTATTATTAATATCATAAATAAAATTATATTCATTTGGATCTATAATCCATTCTGTAGAGATTAACTCATCTAAGAAAGGAAGCATTCCGTATTTATCATAAGGAGGATTTTTAGCAAAGTCTTTCATGAGTTGTCTTTTTAAAGGGTTTTCATGTATTCCATATAAAGGATGATACAATCCTTCTAAACACTTTTCATCTCCTAATTGCACTCCAAGCCAAAGAGCTTGAAAGGCTCTTGATTTTAAACCAGAATCACTAAGATATACAGCTGCTTCATAAAAAGCCTTTTTATTACCCAATATACCTAAGCAAAGTTGATATTCTCCTGCAATTAAATTAGAATATATAGTATTTGCCTTAGCACCAAAAGCTCCATAAGCTCCATGTTCAAAAGCATTTTTATAAAGCTCTTCACTGCTATCTTTAAGCTGGGCAAAATAAAATCTATCATCAAATACTGTATCTTCTATTTTACGCGAATAAACATATAAACCCCAATAAGCATCCCCTAAGTCATACTTTTCTATAAGCTCTTCATAAATCCTTATGCTTCTATAATTAGCATTTAAAAATTCACTGATTAATTTATTGAGTAAAGCTTCATTGTTTTCATCTTGATCTAATTTACCTATAATGGCTCTAAAATAATCTTTTGAATATCCAAGCTCTGCTAAAGCAAGTCCTGCTTTATAATCTTTACCCTCTTCATAAGCATAGCTTAATTTCTTAATGGCTTTTTGAAAAAGATCATATCCTTTATAATCTAGTCTCTTAGCTTCTTTATAATCTTTCATACCTTCTTTATAAGCATTTATAAATCTTTTTTCTTTAGGTCTTTTAGGTCTTATTAAGGCACTATCTTTTAAATCTATAGGAGTACATACTAAGCCACTTCTTTTTACTAAATAATTATACCTTCCTTCTCCATCTAAAGAATGAAAATAAGCTTTTTCTGCTTTGGTCCAAGGAGCTAAGTTTCCTTTAACAGGATCTTTTAAATATATGCTTTGCCATTCTTTAAATTCTACTAGAGTGGATTTTTGCCCTGTGTGAAATTCAGGATCTAAATACTTAGGCTCATAAAATTTTTTATAAGGGGAGTTTTGTTTAATGCTAACAGCTTCTAAAAGGGCTTTAGAATATTCTTTAGTGTATTTGCCTGTGGGTTTTTTTCGTTGATTAAATAAAAATTCATTGGTTTTTGTATTAAAGTCTATACCTACAGCATTAGGTGCATAGACTGTTTTAATATCTTTATTGGTATCTTCATTGTTATTCATATCATCTCCTTTGCAAGCATTTAAGCCAAAGATTATTGATATGAGCAAAACAATTTTAAACATGCCTTTTCCTTAATGATATATAATTAAGAAATTGTAGCTTTTTTATAGTGAAAAAAACTTAAAAATTTTTATGATATTAATTTAAGTCAGGAATTAAAATTTATTGCATTTATGAACTCGTTTTTGAGGCGTTCCTTCATAACAAATTTCAACCTTTCCCTTAACTCCTCTTGTTTTTCTAATGAGTTTTGCCATAGTTTTAGCATATTTTTTATAGTTTTGATTGTTAAGATATTTTTGAGTTGAGAAGTTTAAACCCATACCTTTTGCCCATGCTTCAAATTCTACCTTTTCTACTTTGTCCTTAAAATGTTCTTTGATAGCTTTTACTTCGGGTTGGATTTCATCGCTTGGCAGTTCGCTTGCTTGGGTAAATACAAAAAAAGATGAAAGTATAGATGAGATTAAGATGAATTTTTTCATAAATTGATTTCCTTAATTTTAGATCAAATCAATTTATCATAACAGAGTTTGTTAAACTAATGAAAAATTTCAAAAAGTGGCCGGGAGAAAGGGATTCGAACCCCTGGAGGTGTGACCCTCAACGGTTTTCAAGACCGCCGCTTTCGACCACTCAGCCATCTCCCGAATTGAAGTTGTAAAAATTAATTGCCTTTTTTGGAGGCGACATCCGGATTCGAACCGGAGATCAAGGCTTTGCAGGCCCATGCCTTACCGCTTGGCTATGTCGCCCTGATAATTTTTTAGAAAAAGTGGTGCCCGAGGCCGGACTTGAACCGGCACGGAAGAAAAATTCCGAGGGATTTTAAGTCCCTTGTGTCTACCAATTCCACCACCCGGGCGGGTGATTAATGGAGCGGGAAACGAGATTCGAACTCGCGACCCCAACCTTGGCAAGGTTGTGCTCTACCCCTGAGCTATTCCCGCGAAAGCTAAAGATGAAATTCTAGCAAAATAAACTTAAAATGAGTTTATTTTGCTTTGATTACTTGCAAATAAATAAGGCAGTGCCACTAATGCTTTGCTCTTCATCTTTTATTATAGGTAAGGAAAGCTCCATATTATCAGCACTTTTCATACTATTTAAAGCCCTTGGATAAAAATTTGGAATTGATTCAATATTTAGATTTTTTAATATACAAGTTTTGTTAAGATCTAAAGAATAAATGTTTTCATAAGAATAAGCTTTTTTTAGAAGTTCGCTATAAAGTTTTTCTTTATTGTCTTTTAGGGTTTGTTTGGAGAATTTAGGCTCTAAGGCAGGTGTAGAAATACCTATAAATTCACTTTTTGCAATGATGGAGTTTAAATCATTTAAAAGTTTGTTAAAATTTTCTAGTTTATCTGCTGTAAACTCACATTCTAAATTTGCATGAAGTCTTTGTCCTTTAGGGGTTTGAACTCCATCTTTATAAGAAAAATTAGGTTCAAGCGAGAAACTTCCACCACTGCAAAAATTCTCTTTTTTGGAGCGTTCTAAAATTTGATTAAAAGTGTTAGAAATTTGAATTTTATCTTCATTGCTTAAAAAGGTTTGAGTGCTTAAATTTTCATTTGCCCAAAAGTTGATATTTGCATGAAAAATATCGGGTTTAGCTTCCATACTTGTTTCTATACTTCTTGAGAAATTTAAAGTTTGAGTAGTTTTGTTTTTATTTAAAAACTCTACATTAAAAATCACTCCAGCTACAAAAAGTACCAAACATAAAAATCCTATCCCTAAACCTTTAAAAAATGCTAACATTTCTTCATCCTTTAATAAAAATTAAATAATTTTAACAAAATAAATATAAAAATTAATACCCTTTTTTGAAAAATTCTAAAGGAAATTTACATTTTTTACATTTAAATTTTGCACCTTCATTTTGTATTTTTTTATGAATTCCAGAAGGTACATCATGAATTTGCCCTATGCACTCGCAAGCGTAAAAATAAATTACAGCCTCATCTTCATCATCTTTAATTTCTTCAAAAGTGATATCAGCTCCATTTTCAGAGCTTAAAGAACCTAATCTCCATTGTTCCACTCTCATATCTTCATAAAGTATGTGTTCTAAAAGCCATTTTTTTACCATGATATAAAGTTTTTCTTTTAGGTCGTTGGTGGTTTTTATGTTTTGAATGATTTTTATCATGGATTGGATGATTTCTTTATGAATTTGGCGATGCCTTTCAAAGTCTGGATAACGAATGAATTGCATATATTTTTCTTCATCATCAAAATGGTATTTCATATAGTTGAAAAAATCTGTAAGCAAAGCTTTAATTTCATCTCTATGAACGGGTTTATCAAATATATGTTCAACTTTGGCTGCAAGTTCAAACAGCTTTTTGTGTTGGTTGTCTATTTTGCCATTATGAACGCTATAGATTTTATCCCATTTTGGAAGCAAGCTTTATCCCTTATAAGTTTTTTCTTGGCTTCTAATAAAAAATAAAAGCTCTTGACATTTTTTACATCTCATAACCTTGCCTTCATTGGTAATACTTTCATGCTCTTTAAAGCTTAACCTATGATCTATCTTGCAAGGACAAGAATAGATAAATTCGAAATTTTCCTCCTGTGTTAGGGTTTGTTTTGGTGGCAAATCGTTTAACTCAAGTGCTTTATTTTCATCTTTTTTTAAATTCTCATTTACCCAAGCAATAATCATAACATCATGGCTTAAAATATGCCTAGAAAGCCATTTTGACATGATAGAGTATAGTTTTTCTTTTAAATCATTTGTAGATTTTATATTTTGTATCAATTGAGACATTTCATGTATGATATTTTTATGCATTTGTTTGTGCTCGTAAAGGCGTGGATATTGAATTTCTTGCATAAATTCTTCCTCATCATGAAAATGTTCTTTCATATAAGCAAAGAGTTCGGTTAAAATTTCTTTTAATTCATCGCGCTTAACAAATTTAAAAACCGCATTTTCAACTTGTGCTGCAAGTTCGAAGAGTCTTTGGTGTTGGGTATCGATTTTTTGATGGTTGATATTATAGCGTTCATCCCAAAGGGGAATTAGCTTATGATGATCCATTGATTTAGCCCTTTAAATGCGTTTAAAAATACTGATTTAAATAATTATAACAAAGAATATAATTTTGAAAATTAAAAATGTATTTTAAATATTTTATTCTAAATTAAAGCTTTTAAAATAACGATATTGTCTTGCTTTTTTATTTTTTATTTGAATTTATATTTAAGTTATATTTATTTTTATATTTTTATTATTTATAGCTTTGTATTGTATATAAAATGGGATTTTTTATATAAATTTATAAAATGATTTTTGATTTTAATTATTAAAATATCACTATAATACATTGTAAATTTTTATGCAATTTTTGTTATACTCTAACTCATGCAAAAACAAATGATTCAAGACTTACAAGTTAAATTACTTCTTTGGTATGATAAAAATGGACGCAAAAATTTGCCATGGCGTAATTTGCAAAGCAAAGATTGTGATGAAAGATTAAAAGATATTGATAGAGCCTATGGGGTTTATATCAGTGAAATTATGCTCCAGCAAACTCAAGTAAAATCAGTTTTAGAGAGGTTTTATTTTCCTTTTTTACAAAAATTTCCTACCTTGCAAAGTTTGGCTAAGGCAAATGAAGACGAGCTTTTAAAAGCTTGGCAGGGGCTTGGGTATTATACTCGTGCTAGAAATTTAAAAAAGTCAGCCTTAGAATGTGTAGATAAATTTGAAGGTAAATTGCCTAAAAAACTTGATGAATTAAAAAAATTAAGTGGTATAGGAGCTTATACTGCAGGTGCCATTGCTTGTTTTGCTTACGATCAAAAAGTTTCTTTTGTTGATGGCAATATACGCCGCGTGCTTTCACGCCTTTTTGCCTTGGAAAATCCAAAAATGAGCGAGCTTGAAAGAAAGGCTAAGGAGCTTTTGAATTTGGAAGATGCTTTTAATCATAACCAAGCCTTACTTGATATAGGTGCTTTAATATGTGTGAGCAAAAATGCAAAATGTGGAATTTGTCCCTTGTATGATTTTTGCCAAGGTAAATTTAACACAGAGCTTTATCCTAAGGCTAAAAAAATATCTTACGAGAATGCAAGCTTAAATCTTTTTGTATTTGAATGGGGCAAAAAATTTGCCATACAAAAAAGTCAAGATAAACTTTATAAGGGTATGTATAATTTTCCTTTTTTTAAAGAAGAGGAGGGTGAAATTTCTAAAAATATGAAATTTTTGGGAGAATTTAAACATAATTATACGAAGTATAAATTAAACATTAAAGTTTATCATCAAATTTTAAAAGAGGAAAATAAAAATTATCAATTTAAAAGCTTAAAAGAATTAGAAAGTACCGCACTTTCGATACTTTCTTTAAAGGCTTTAAGGCTAATTAAGCTCTGATTTTTTAGGCAGACACAAAGTTGCTATAAACATAAGTAGAGTAAGCACAGCAATATAGACAAAAAAGCCATTTTCCATTCCTGCATTTTTAAATTGTAAGGCCACCCAAGGTGCAGATCCTCCAAAGATAGCATTAGATATCGCATAACCCAAGCCCGTGCCTAAGGCTCTTACATGTTCAGGAAAAAGTTTGGCTTTAAAAATTCCAGCCACTGAAGTGTAAAAACTTAGAATAATAAATAAAAGCACTACTAAGATAAATACCAAAGAAGAATTGCTTTGAGCATTGCTTGATATAAGATTGAAAATAGGATAAATTCCTACAAAGGCTAAAATACAAAAGATGATCAAGGATCGCTTATGTCCTATCTTATCGCCGATATATCCAAAAAGCGGTTGTATAATCATAAGTATAAATAAAGCACCTAAAAAAAGATTATTAACCAGTGTTTTATCCATACCTGAATTTTCCATAAAAGTTTTGGTATAGGTAGTGATAGTATAAAATGCCAAAGATCCACCTGCAGTGATACCAAGCACCATTAAAAATTGTTTCCAAGAGCTTGTAAATAAAGCTTTAAGCGTCCCTCTATCATCATGTTTGTGAATTTGTGTCGCGCTTTCATTCATCACTTTACGCACAAGAAGAGAGCCAAGAGCTAAAATTCCACCCACAACAAAAAGTATTCTCCATGCATAATCTTTCATTTCATCAATACTAAAAAAGAAAAGCATTATACTAATACTAGCTACCGCTAAAAGCTGTCCGCCTATGAGGGTTACGTATTGGAAAGAAGAGTAAAAACCCCGCTTGCCTTCGGTAGCAAGTTCGGAAAGATAGGTCGCTGCTATGCCGTATTCTCCGCCTACACTCAATCCTTGTATAAGTCTTGCAAGTAAAAGCAAGATAATAGCAAAATCCCCCACCACATCTTTACTAGGTAAAGCTGCTATCATAAAAGAGCCCAAAGCCATTAAAACCACAGATACAACCATGGATTTTTTACGACCTACCTTATCAGCTAAAGAACCAAAAAGCCAAGATCCTATAGGACGCATGAAAAATCCTGCAGCAAAGACTCCAAAAGCATTGATTTGTTGCACGATAGGATTATCAGAAGTTGAAAAAGTATGAGCAAAATAAGTTGCTGTAAAGGCATAAATATAAAAATCGAACCATTCTACTAAATTTCCGCTGCTTGCAGCTACAATGGAACGAATTTTTTTCGCTCGAGTAAGTTCTTGCATAAAATTTCCTTCATTTTAAAGTTTTAATTTTTTCAAGTATAATGTGGATTTTATTTAAAAGTTTTGAAAGTATATAAAATAATTAAAAAATATATAAAAATATGTATAAAATGTTACTTATTTTAATCTATTTTTTAAATATTGCTAAAAAAATACTCTTGGATATATGATGAAATTTAAAAAATTATACATAGAATTAAGCGATATTTGTGGCTTAAAATGTGATTTTTGTCCTTCAAAAAAAGCCTTGCGTGGAGTGATGAGTGTAGAAAATTTTTCTAAACTCGCAAAGCAAATTTGGGATAAAAGCGAAATTTTTACTTTTCATCTTTTGGGCGATCCTTTGCTTTTAAATAATTTAGAAGAATATTTGCAAATTGCTAAAAATCATCAAATGAAATTAGAAATTACTACAAGTGGCTTTTATTTTAGTCTTAAAAATTCTAAATTATTATTAAAATATGACAATATCCATCAAATCAATATTTCTTTAATGGCTTTTTTAAGCCAAAATAAGCTTTCTTTGGAACAATATTTTAAGCCTATTTTAGAGTTTTGCAAAGAGCATTTAGAGTATAAAAAACCAAGCTTTATCAATCTTAGACTTTGGAATTTAGATACTGATTTTAAAGCCCCTAGCGAAAATTTGCCTATTTATGAATTTTTAAGTAAAGAATTTGGAGTTCAAATTCTCGCACATTTGGCTAAAAATCGTCTTCAAAGGCATATTTTACTTCATCAAAACAAGCTTTTTAAATGGCCAAGTTTAAAAGATAAACCCCTTTATACTCAAGGAAAATGCCATGCTTTAAAAGAGCAAATAGGCATTTTAAGTGACGGCACGCTCGTGCCTTGTTGTTTGGATACTCAGGGTGATATATCTTTGGGTAATGTTTTTAATGCTGAATTTAAGAGCCTTCTTGATTCTAAACGCATTCAAGAAATCAAAAAGGCCTTTGAAGAAAATAAGCGTATAGAAAAGCTTTGTCAAAGCTGTGAATTTTTTAAAACAAGATTGAGTGATTAAAAATTTTGATTTTCTAATCTTGTTTTAAATTCTTTAATTCTATCGATGATTTTTGGGCTTAAGCGTAACAATACATGAGTGTTTTTATTGTGATAAATTTGTCCCATTTGGGCTGCTTTTGTATTTTTTAACAAAGCATTAGCATTTAAAATGTTGCCATCTGCATTAATGCCTAAGATCAATAAATCAGGATTTTGTTTTAGAATGTATTCTGCTGATATTATAGGGCGTGCTATTTCGCTTTGAGGGCTTAGGTTTTTAATGCCTATGAGTCTTAATATATCTGCTATTAAAGAATTATCATTAAAGGCCATGAGTGGGTTGCTAGAATAAAGGTAAATTCCACTTTTATTTAAGGGATTTTTTTGCAATTCTTGCAATCCTTGTTCAAATTCTTCTAAAAGTTTCTTGCCTTGCTCTTCTTTGTTTGTGAGTTCTGCTAGAATTTGTATATTGTTTTTGATTTCATCAAGGCGTTGGGCTTTTAAATTGATACTTTTGATTCCAAAGTTTTTAAGCCCTTCTTCTAAATTTAAAGAATACGAACTTAATATCACTAAGCTTGGCTTTAGGGCAACTATTTTTTCAAGAGAAGGGTGTGAAAAAGTTCCTACGCTAGTTATTTTTGAAGTTTTTTCTTCAGGGTAGATATTTGAGTGTTGCAAATTTGCAATACCTACGATTTGATCTTGTGCATTTAGCATAAAAAGTGTTTCTATGCTTGCAGGATCAAGCACTACAATGCGTTCTTTGGCATTGAGTAGGGTTAAAAATAAACTCATAATGATTAAAATTTTTTTCATATTTTTTCCTTTAAGGCTAAGATATAAGGTTTTAAGTCTTTATAGACAATCTCACAATTTAAATTGTAAATTTCTTTTAGAATTTCTTTGGTAAAAAGCTCTTTTGTACTTCCAAAATACTTTATTTCTCCTTCTTTTAAAAACAATACCTTATCACAAAACATAGAGGCTAAATTTAAATCATGCAAAATCGCTACAACTGCAATATTGTTTTGTTTTATCAATCTTTCACAAAGGCTTAAAAGCTCGATAGCATGGTTTAAATCAAGGGCTGAAGTGGGCTCATCTAAAAAAAGAATTTTGGGTTTTTTAAGCAAGGCTCTTGCTAAGAGCACTCTTTGAAATTCTCCACCACTTAAAGAAAGTATATTTCTTTCTAAAAAGTTTTCCAATTTTAAAGTTTTTGCAAAATTTTCAACTTCTAAAATATCTTCTTTAGAATAATCACAAAAAGCATGTTTTAAATTTGTAAATTTGCTCATCAAAAGCACATCAATAACTTTTAAGGGTGTGTTTAAACCTGAATTTTGAGGTACAAAACCGCAAAGTTGTGCAAATTCTTTAAGGGAAAAGTTTTTTATATTGGTATTAAAAAGCGATATTTCGCCCTTGTTTATATTTAAATTCTTAAGTATAAGCTTTAAAAGCGTGCTTTTACCTGAACCATTGGGCCCTAAAATACCTATAAAAGCTTTATTTTGAAGCTCTAAATTGATATTTTTTAACAATTCTTTTTTATGATAGCTAAAACTTAAATTTTGTATCTTTAATATCATAAAAATCTCCTAGCACTTAAAGCCAAGTATAAAAATACAGGAGCTCCAAAGAATGCGGTTAAAACTCCTATGGGAATTTGCACAGGGGCTATTAGAGTTCTTGCTAGAGTATCGCAAATGAGTAAAAAAAGCCCTCCAAAAGCGGTACAAAAAGGAATAACCAAAGCATTGTCATAATTTCTAAGCAAGAGTCTTACAGTATGTGGGATTATAAGTCCTACAAAGGCTATGAGTCCTGTAAAAGCTACTGCAAAAGAAACCGCTAAAGAAGAAACTATCAAAAGATTGATTTTTAATTTTTGGGCATCAACTCCTAAATTTCTTGCCTCATCATCTCCACTTAAAATAATATTTAATTCATTTTTATGTGCGTAAAAATACAAAAGACAAAAAATCAAAGGCAAAATCAAAATTCCTATACGAAACCAAGAAGCTGAACCTATATTTCCCATAAGCCAAGCGACTATTTTAAAAGAATCTTCCCCTATAAGATAGGTAAAAAATGAGGTAAAAGCTCCTAGAAAAGATGAAGCTGCGATGCCTATGATGAGTAAAGTAGCTATGGAAGCTTTTGAAGATACTTTAAAGATCGCTAATGAAAAAATAGCAGAACAAACAAAGCCTAAAATTCCATAATAATAATCAGGCAGTTTTAACAAATACGCTAAAACAGATCCAAAGGTTGCTGCTGAAGCTATACCTATAATATAAGGATCTGCTATGGGGTTTGAAAATACATTTTGCGTTACTGCTCCACTGCTAGCTAAAAGCATACCGATTAAAATAGCCATTATAATACGAGGCAAACGCCCATCTATGATGATTTGACGCAAAATTTCATTTTCGCCAAAAGCATAGGAGAGAAGTTCTTTAGGGCTTAAATTTTCATCTCCTAAACAAAGTGCGATGATACAGGTGATTATATAGGCTAAAAAAAGCCCTATAATCACTAAATTTTTAGAACGCATATTTAAATTCAACATAGTAATTTCTGCCATTTCCAGCTAGATACTCATCATTTATACTATCTTGATAAGTGTAATATTGCTTGTCAAAAAGATTGCGAATGCCTGCTAAAATTTGTAAATTTCTATAATTATAATTTACACCAATATCCGTTAAAAAATAATCCTTAATCCAAGAATTTCTAGACATCTTTCCTGTATTTTCATCAACAACTCCGCCATCTTTTGCTCTTGAAAAATAGCTTAGATCTATATAGCTTGAGAAATTTTTATTCCAAGCGTATTCTACTCCGGCTGTGGCTTTTATCTTTGAAACATAAGGAATTCTAAGTCCATCATTAACACCTTTAGAAATTTTAGCATCAAGATAGCTTAGGCTTTCTTTTATAATCAAGCTATCATTAAACAAATATTGATGAAGGTTTAGTTCCGCTCCTAAACGACGCGTTTGGTCGATATTGTAGTATTTCCAAAATGCCCCTCCTGTAGCATGTGGATTTCCAAGATAAGAAATTTCATCTTTGCTTAGAGTGTAAAAGAAAGTCAAATTAAAACCATAAAAATCCCACCAAAAATCATTAATCCCAAGTTCAAAGGTATCAAAAATTTCAGGATCTAAATTGGCAGTGTAATATTTTTGACTTGCTTGATCTTTATTGACAAGTTGTGCAGGAGTTGGAGAGATGAAACCTCTTTCGTATTTAGCATATATATTTCCAGTATCAGAATATTTGAAATTTGGAGTGATTTCAAGAGCAAAATTATTGCTTGTATCATCAGTGTCAAAAAGCTCTGGATTGCTTGGTCGCTCCATGCCAAATATTATCATCTTGTTTGTGTAATTTCTATGGGTATCATAAAGACTGTATTCGTATCTTGCCCCACCTGAAATACTAAAAATATCATTAAATTGATGAGAGTCTAGAGCAAAAATAGAATGGCTTTGCTTATCCATATCCATTAGGGTTGTCATGGTATGACTCATTTGAATTGCTGGAACATTATAATGAACTATGCTTGTTCTTTTGGCATCATGATTTGCAAACTCATAGCCAAAGATAAAATAAGAATCATCTTTATAATTGATTTTATTTTTTAAATTGATACCTGTAAGTGTATCTTCAAAACCACTACCAGTTTGATAAGCTATGGTGCCCATCATTGGAATTTCATCTTTTAGATATCTTATTTTTTGATTTTGCCAAAATGCTCCGAGTTGAATTTCATATAAATCACTAAAATAGTGATGATAATCTAAAGCGATTTCAGGTCTATTGATTTGAGTGATATTATCACTATTTCCTTTTTGGGTTGGGTCGCTTTGAACTTGTGCTTTTGTAAGATAACCACTGCTTGTATTTTTGCTTTCAAAATAATTATAATTTAGGGTTAAATCACTATTATCACTAGTGTTTAGATAGGCTTTTGTATTGGCAAAATAGCCTTTTTGATTGTAGCCTTCTTGATAGCCATCGCGGTTAAAGCCTTGTATATCAAAACCAAATGTTAGATAATCATTGATTTTTTTAGCCCCATAAACTCCTAAATTTCCTCCTAAATTTCCATGATCGTAACTACTGCCTTTAAGATTTAGAGCAAAAGCATCGGATTTTTCTTTTTTTGTGATGATGTTAATCACACCGCCTCTAGTGCCATTTCCATAAAGTACAGAGCCTCCCCCTGGTATGATTTCTATGCGTTCTATATTGTTTAGATTGATACTTTCTAAAGGGGTTACACCATGAGAATTATCAAGCACATTGATAGCATTTCCATTTACCATAACTTTCACAGCTATATTGGATTTGCTTCCTTGTCCACGCATATCGATATTGCGTCCTAGTCCAAAATTTACAAAACTAATGCCTGAAATTCTTTCTAGAGCTTGTTCTAAGGTATTAAATCCTCTTTTTTCTAAGTCTTTGCCATCAATAACAATCACATTGCGTAAGTTATTATCCGCATCTTGTTCAAATCCTGTTGCACTTACAACAACTTTTTGCATTTGAATATTATCATTTAATTCTTGTGCATTGATACTAGTATTTAATAAAAATACTAGCAAAGATAGCTTCAAAACTCTCTTGCTCGGATTCAAATTTTCACTCCTTATTAAATAAAATAAATAATGATAATATATATCATAATATTTGAAGAGAAAATTTATCCTTTATCAACTTAAATTAGAATAAATTTTTGAAAATTAAATGATTTTAATCTTTTTAAGTCCTTTTTAATTTGATAATTGATACCATTTTTAGCTTGATATTTTATTCTATAAAAATTAAAGAAAGGGTAAAAAATGAGTTTTGAAAGTATTATTTCTCATATGAATGATCACCATCAATCTAATTTGATCGATCTTTGTAAAAAATTTGGAGCAGTGAAAGATCCTAAAGAAGTAAGATTGGTCGGAGTTGATTTTGAGGGCTTAGATATAGCTTATAATGATAATGAAAATTTACGCATAGAATTTCCTAAAAAAGCAAATGAAGAAACTCTTAAAGATGCTATTATTGCACTTTGTATGAGTGCAAAGACTAAAAAGGATCTTAGTGGGGTAGCAAAAGAAGCAAAAGAGTTTATGTTGAGCTTTAATTCGGTTTCTTTAGCGACTTTAAATGCGGATAAGGAAGTGGTTTGTTCTTATGCGCCATTTGTAAATACTTCATGGGGAAATTATATTTATATCAGTGAAGTAAGTGAGCATTTTAATAATATCAAAGAAAATCCAAACAATATAGAAATAATGTTTTTAGAGGATGAGAGCAAGGCAGCTTCTGTTATACTTCGTAAAAGATTGCGTTATAGGGTTAAGGCTAGTTTTATCGAGCGTGGGGAAATGTTTGATAAAATTTATGATGAGTTTGAAAAACAAACAGGTGGAGAAGGTGGAATAAAAACTATACGCAATATGCTTGATTTTCATCTTGTAAAACTTGAATTTCAAAAGGGTCGTTTTGTAAAAGGTTTTGGACAAGCTTATGATATAGAAAATGAAAATGTAACCCATGTGGGTGCAAATAGTAGCCCGCATAAATTCCCGCATAAACACTAATCATTAGTCTTGTTTTCAAGACTAATGAAATTATAAATTCTGCTCTTGTAATGATTCTGCTTGATAGTGTGCTATTAAAGGTTCGATAACTTCATCAAAAAGTCCATCTTGCAAAATAGCATCCAAACGATATAGGGTAAGATTGATGCGATGGTCGCTGATGCGATTTTGTGGAAAATTATAAGTGCGTATGCGTTCGCTTCTATCTCCACTTCCTACTTGAGATTTTCTTGCTTCGCTTTCTTGAGCTAAGCGTTCGCTTTCTTGCATTTCATAAAGTCTTGCTTTTAAGACTTTCATAGCACTTTCTTTATTTTTATGTTGACTTTTTCCATCTTGATTGACTACAACTATACCTGTAGGAAGGTGAGTGATTCTAACAGCAGAATCAGTAGTATTTACACTTTGTCCTCCGTGTCCTGAAGAGCGCATAACATCTATCTTAAGATCATTAGGGTTGATTTCTATCTCTATATCATCTACTTCAGGCATAACCGCTATAGTTATAGCAGAAGTGTGTATGCGTCCTTGAGATTCGGTTTGTGGAACGCGTTGAACGCGATGTGTTCCACCTTCATACTTCAGTCTTGAGAAAGCTCCCGCACCTTTAACTAGCATGATAATTTCTTTAAAACCACCTACACTTCCTTCGCTAGAGCTAACGATTTCAAGTTTATAGCCACGATTTTCAGCATATCTTGCATAGGCTTTAACAAGATCGCCTACAAATAAAGAAGCCTCATCTCCACCCGTTCCTGCACGAATTTCAAGAAAAATATTTCTTTCATCATTCGGATCTTTGGGTAGTAACAAAATTTTAAGTTCTTCTTCGAGCTTAGGCTTTAACTCTTCTAAATTTTTTAACTCTTCTTTTGCGAGCTCTCCAAGTTCAGCATCATTAAGTAGAGTTTTATTTTCTTCTATGCTATCTAGAGTTTTTAGGTATTCTTTAGCTTTTAAGACGATAGGTTCTAAATTCTTTTGTTCTTTAGAAAGTGCAGTCATTTTACTGATATCGCTGATGATATCAGAACTACTAAGAAGAGAATTTAACTCTTCAAAGCGTTTTAAAAAAGGATCTAGTTTACTAGCTAACATTAAAAATTATGAAAGATTATGCAATTTTATTTACTAGAAGAGCTAGGCGACTTACACGACGAGAAGCTGTTTGTTTTTTAAGAAATCCACGACTTACCATAGCGTGAATGCTTTTGTTTGCTATTTTTAAAGCTTCGTTAGCAGCGTTTTTATCGTTTTTAGCAGCAGCTTCTCTTACAGCTTTAGTGATATTTTTAAGTCTTGTTCTATAAAATCTATTTCTTTCTGTTTTTTTGATAGTTTGTCTTGCTCTTTTTTCAGCAGATTTATGGTTTGCCATTTATTTTCCTTTTTTGAAATTAAAGACTAAATTATATAAGAATAAAATTTAAAAATATATTAATTTAAGCAAAATTTCAAAATAAATTTATCAAGTCTTTATCCCAAAAGACTAAATCAAATTTAAGTAAAAAACCATAAATCACTGCACTTAAAAGTCCTGCAAACAATCCTGCTAGCATATCATCTAGCATAACACCAAGTCCGCCTTTGGTTTTTTTATCGATTTTTCCTATGATAGAAGGTTTTGTGATATCAAAAATACGGAAAAACACAAAGGCCATAAAAAAATTCAGTAAAGAATTAGCGCCACTTGCAGCGATAGCACACGCTAGAAAAACTCCTGCAACTTCATCAATTACTATATGTTTATCATCGTGAATCCCTGTTTTTCTTTCATAATCATCAATCACTCTTATACTGGCAATAAAAATCAAAATACTCAGTAAAAATAAGGTAGTGATTCCTAAGTATTTTAGTATAAAAAAAGCAGGAATCAAAGCCGCTAAAGTTCCAAAAGTTCCTGGTGCTTTTTTTGCACATCCTGAGTAAAAAAAAGTTAAAAAAAGTTTTTGCATTGTTTCCTTTCAAACCATATAAGACATTTGATGAGTTTCTAAAAGCTTTTGATAAAATTCTTCATCGCTTTTATATTCTAAAATTCCATCTGTTGCGAAAAGATCATTATAGATTTTTTGCAAATTTTTAAATCGATTAGGAAAAATAGAAGATAAGATAATACTTGAAACCTCTTTTCGCATAAAAACAGCAGGGGGTATAATACCTGCTCTTAACAATTCTTTTAAGGATTGAGAATTATAATGTAAATGATGATGGCATCCATGAGGGCAAGATCGAGTACTTACTATCATACGACACGCATCGCAAAATACAAATTCAGGTAAAACAATCACTTCTATATCATAATCTTTAGAAAAATCATCCAGTATGGTTTTAGGTTGATTATCATCATAAAACATTCCAAGTCCTGTGTGATTTTGCCCTACGACAAGTTTAGTACATCCAAGACTCTTGGCTAAAATGCTTTCTAGACTAGGATTTAAATGAGCGTGAAAAAGATTGATATCTTTAAGCGGGAAGATGAAAATTCTATCCGGTGGCAAATAATTTTGAATAAATTTTTTCAAATAATTTTGTTTCAAATCAAAATCAAAGCCATTTGCGTCAAAAGATTCTACAAGAAAAACAACAACCAAATCCGCCTTATCTATAGTCCAGCGAAACATTCTTTCATGTGCTCTATGCAAAGGATCAAAGCTTGAAACTATAGCAGTAATTTTATGGGCATTAAGATTTTCTTTGGTTTTATGAAATTCTTCTTTGATTTTTTGAATTGTAGAATTATAAATTTCTATTTCTCCACCGATGCAAATTTCACCCATATTATCTAAAGAGCAAGTATGTGGGCTAAAGATATTGGAAAAATTTTTATCATTTTTAAATTTGCTTTTAAGTGTGATATTTCCCACCGTTTCATCATTAAGGATAAGATCGATTTTGCTTCCTATGCGAATGTCTTTAATGAATTCTTCTGAAATTTTTGGAGCAAAGGACAAAGGATAAGGAAAACTTTCTTTATCGGATTTACCCGTTTTAAGAATTTGTTTTGTTTCATGTTCATCCATTAAATGGGTGCAACTTCCAAGCAAACCTTCTTTGATAAGAGAAAGAATGCCTAGTTCATTTTTATCTATAACGATACTTTTATTTTTTTTTGCTGATTTCATATTTTTTCCTTTTCTCCCATAAAGACTTACGAGAAATTCCTAATTTCTTTGAAAGATCTGTATCAGGAAAGACATTTTGATAATTTAAAATGATATATTTAACATATTCATCTATGGTTAAAATTTGATTACTATCGATATTTTTTTCATTATCATTAAGATTGATACACGGGAGTTCTAAATCTTCTATATTTGAATTAGTATGCAAAATAACGGATTTATTTTTGATAAATTCAAGCAATTTTTCACGCTCTAGCGGTTTTAAAACTTGAAAATTGCTCAAGAATAAAAGATTGTTTTCTGTTGGAAGTTTCATCGCTTTTTCTACTGAATTACTCACAGATAGATCAACATAAGAAAGAGTGATGTCGTATTCGTTGATATAGTTAAACACAAAGGCATCAGCTGAACTTTGTTTGTTAGATTTTAAAACTACGGGGAGTTTTAATTTTTTATAGTTGTATTCTGGAATTTTAACTGTTTCAAGTCTTGATTTGATATAGCTTTTATAGGCTTTATTCAATATAGAAAGCTTTTTAAAGTCTTGATAATGTTTGATTTTTCGTATCAATTCTTCTATCATAAAAGGTTTTTGTATATAATCGCACGCACCAAGTTTTAAAGGATTTGAAACCGTGTCTGTGCTGATATAAGAAATAAGTAAAATAATAATACTATGTTTAAATTCTGTAACTGCTTTTAAAAAATTGCTAGTATTGGTAGAAAGTAAAACAATATCATAATATTTTTCAGGGTTACGCTCATCAAAGGAATTGATGATCTCGCAACTATAACCCACATCACTAAGTTTAATACTTATGCTTTGAGCCAGATAAATTTCATTTTCTATAATTAAAACTTTCATATTTTCGTCCAATCAAAATATTTTAAATTCGCACTTGCTAAAACAGCCATACCTTCTTTACGCCCTATAAAACCTAACTTTTCAGTAGTAGTAGCTTTTATATTTACTCTAAATTCATCGATATTGAGAGTATTTGCTATATTTTGGGCTATGGCTTCTTTAAAATCTTTAAGTTTTGGAGTTTGTGCCATCACGCAAATGTCTACATTTACAAGTTCAAAGCCCAACTCCTTAACTCTTTTATACGCCTCTTTTAAAAGATTCATAGAATTTGCATTTTTAAATTTTTCATCCGTATCAGGAAAAAGTTCGCCTATATCTCCTAGACAAGCTGCGCCCAAAATCGCATCGGTTAAAGAGTGAGCTAAAACATCTCCATCACTGTGTGCTTTTAAGCCCATAGTAGGATGAATTTCAACTCCACCTAAAAGCAAGGGGCGTTCTTCTCCAAATTCATGAACATCAAAACCATTTCCGCAAAAGATTTCATTACTTGGTCGAGGTAAATCAAGCTTTTTAAGATCTTCTTTAAAGGTTATTTTTCTAGTATTTTCCTCACCCTCAACAAACCAAATTTTTCCACCCACTGCAGATATAGCTGTGCTATCATCTGTGAAATCTAAATTTTGATTTAAGGCTTGTTTGAGTAAGTGAGTGCGTGAAATTTGAGGAGTTTGAATGAGTTTGATTTTTTCTCTTTGCAAGGCTTCATTTTCAAAAAGCGTGGTATCTGCGACTTTTAAAGCCGGAGTGATACAATCAGCTTTATCTAAATTTTCAATCAAACGATCAAACAAGCTTTTACTTACTAAAACTCTTGCTACATCACTTACCATTACAAATTCACTGTCTATGATTTCTAGGGCTTTTTTTAAGGATTCTGCTCTAGTGGCACCACCTTCAACAAATTCATAATTTCTAGCAAATTTTTTCATGTAAGAAGTATTACTAGAAGTAACAACTATTTTTTTAAAAGGATAAAAAGTGCTTAAATTTCGCGTAGCATAAAGCCATAAAGGATCGTCGCCAAGGCGTAGAAATTGTTTTTTTACTCCCATATCAAAGCGAGTAGAATTTCCAGCTGCTAGCATAATCAAGCTAAGATTAGCCATTTTTTCCCTTTGCTATAATATTAATTTTATATATAATGTTACCATATTATACACTTATAAAAAGCTAAATTTTATCATTTTATTAGTAAAATTGATTTTTTAAAAATTAAGGAAAAGAGATGAAAGAGCAAATTTTAGAGAAATTAAAAAGTGTAAAATATCCAGGTTTTGATAAGGATATAGTGAGTTTTAATTTTGTAAAAGATATAAAAATCGAAAATGAGAATGTTATCGTTGAGCTTGAAATTGTTTCATCAAATCCGCAAGTAAGCGAAGAATTACGCAAAAATATTGATGAGGCTTTAGCTTCTTTAAATTTAAAGAATTTACAAATTCATATCATTACTCCAAAAATTCCTGAAGAAAAAAGCAATTCAAGAAGTGGTAAAAATATCGCACCTCAAGTAAAAAATTTCATCATGGTTTCAAGCGGAAAGGGTGGAGTAGGTAAGTCTACAACCACTGTAAATTTAGCTATTTCTATGGCTAAAATGGGAAAAAGAGTAGGGATTTTAGATGCAGATATTTATGGGCCAAATATCCCAAGGATGTTAGGCGAAACTAAAACTCAACCTGAAGTAGTAGGACAAAGATTAAAGCCGATTTTAAGTCATGGTGTTTATATGATGAGTATGGGAGTTTTAATCGAAGAGGGTCAAGGGCTTATGTGGCGTGGAGCTATGATCATGAAAGCTATCGAGCAATTACTTGCAGATGTGATTTGGCCTGAACTTGATGTATTGTTTTTAGATATGCCTCCAGGAACAGGAGATGCGCAAATTACTTCAGCACAAAGCATTCCAATTACTGCGGGTGTTTGCGTAAGTACTCCACAAACCGTTTCTTTAGATGATAGTAAGAGAGCTTTAGATATGTTTAATAAACTTCACATTCCAATCGCGGGCGTGATAGAAAATATGAGTGGCTTTTTATGTCCTGATAATGGCAAAGAGTATGATATTTTTGGTAAAGGCACTGCAGAGGAGATGGCAAAAGCTTATAAGAGTGAAGTTTTAGCACAAATTCCTATAGAGATGATAGTAAGAGAGGGTGGAGATGAAGGAAAACCTGTAAGTTTTTATCATCCTGAAAGTGTAAGTGCAAAGCGTTATTTAATGGCAGCTGAAAAAATTTGGCAATTTATAGAAAAAATCAACAATGAAGGCGGTGCAGATAATTCTGCAATTCAACCTGTGATGAATGGAAAAAGTGCTTGTTCGCATTAAAATTTTAAGGAGAAAAAATGATTATTAACACTAAAGAAGATTTTTTACTTTTAATTAAGCAAATTGAACAAAAAAATGGATATAGAAAACCTAAAGCTTTTGGTATAGCAAGACTTGATCGTGGTCAGCTTAATAAAAATAAAATTTTACAAGCCAGTTTTGCTTTGGTAAATTATGAGCAAAATTTTGGTTCTGCGGCGATTATGCTTGAAGCTTTTATGCAAAGGGATGTTGAGATTGATTTTGAAGCAAGTGAATTTGTGCAAATTCTTAAGCTTGAGGATATTGATTATGCGCTTGCTTGCTTTAAACCTTTTTTAGAAGAAGAGGGGCATAAAAATATCGATATTTTAAAGATTATCAAAGATAAATTTAAAGACGATGAATTTGCTTTTGTTTGTCTTTTTGAAGATAAAGAGCCTTTGAGCGTGGAAAGTGTTTATTTGAAACTTTATTTGCTTTCTACCAAAAAAGTTCCTTTAAGAAGTTTAAATTTAAATGGAGCTTTTGGGCTTTTAAGTAATGTAGCTTGGAGTGATGATAAGCCTATCGAGCTTGAGTATTTAAGAGAAAACGAAATGCGTTTAAAAATGAGCAATCAGTATCCAAAAATCGATTTTGTGGATAAATTCCCAAGATTTTTAGCACATATCATCCCTGAAGATAATACAAGAATTTTAGAAAGCTCTAAGGTAAGAATGGGTGCATCTTTGGCTGCGGGTACTACAATCATGCCAGGTGCAAGCTATGTGAATTTTAACGCAGGAACAACAGGGGCTTGTATGGTTGAAGGGCGTATAAGTTCAAGTGCTATCGTAGGTGAAGGCTCTGATGTGGGCGGTGGTGCATCGATTTTAGGTGTTTTAAGCGGAACAAGTGGAAATGCTATAAGTGTAGGCAAGGCGTGTCTTTTAGGTGCAAATTCAGTAACAGGAATTCCTTTGGGTGATAATTGTATCGTAGATGCGGGAATTGCAGTGCTTGAAGGAACGAAATTTTTACTTAAAGATCGTGAAGAGCTTGCTAAACTTAATCCTTATTTTGATTTTAGTAAAGAGATTTATAAGGGTATCGAGCTTAAGGGCTTAAATGGACTTCATTTCCGTCAAGACTCTATCAGCGGAGCGATGATAGTGTGCTTAAATAAAAAAGCGATCAAGCTTAACGAAGCTTTGCATTAATTCGCTCTAAATTATCAGCAAAAGCCTAATTTTAGGCTTTTGTTATCTTATGTTTCTTCATCATACTTCTTTGAGTAAGTTTTATTTGTAGTAAAATATAAGCAAGATTAATTAGCACTCAAAGTGCTAAAAGATTAAAAAAATCAATTTATTCTTTATGTCTTTCTTTAAGTTTGGCAATCACATCTGAAAAACTTAAATTTGCATCCGCAAGTAAAACACTTAAATGATACATCAAATCAGCCGCCTCGCAAATAAGCTCATCTTTATCTTTAACAGTTGCTGCCAAGGCAGTTTCCACACCTTCTTCGCCGACTTTTTGTGCAATACGCTTTGTTCCTTTTTTGAAAAGTTTTGCAGTATAGGAAGTATTTTCATCCGCATTCTTGCGCGAATTTATAAGTTTTTCCAGTCTTGCTAAAAAGACAAAATCTGCACTTTTAGATACATTTTCAAAGCAAGAAATATTGCCTATATGGCAAGTAGCTCCTATAGGATCAACTAAAATTAAAAGTGTATCATTATCGCAATCAAGGCTTAAATCAACGATATTTAAAAAATTTCCACTCTCTTCACCCTTCATCCAAAGGCGATTTTTGGTACGCGAAAAAAATACGACCTTTTTGCTTTCTAAGCTTTTTTCTAAAGCTTTCTCATCCATAAAACCTAGCATTAAAACTTCACAGCTTTTTGCATCTTGTATTATGACAGGGATAAGCCCATTTACTTTTTGCCAATTGATTTTTTCATTTAAATTTTGGAAATTTTGCATTTTTATATCCTTATACTTACACCTTGGGTTTTTAAGTAGTTTTTTAATTCTTTAATATCAATGATTTGTTGATGAAAAACAGAAGCTGCTAAAGCCCCATCTACTCCGATTTTAAAGGCTTCTAAAAAGTGTTCCATCTTTCCTGCTCCACCGCTTGCGATCAAAGGTACTTTGCATTCTTTTTTTGCAAGGCTTAATTGCTCTAAATCATATCCATTTTTAACACCATCTTGATTCATCATATTTAGAACTATCTCTCCAGCGCCCAAATCCTGTACTTCCTTAATCCACTCGATCGTATTTTTCCCGCTATGTTTGCTAGTGTTTTCATCACCTGTGTATTTGAAAACCTTTAAATTTCCATTTTCATCTTTAAAGCTATCAATGCCCACTACAACGCATTGCACCCCAAAACTTTTGGCTAAACGAGTGATAAGATCTGGATCATTTAAAGCAGGGGAGTTGATAGAAATTTTATCCGCTCCATTGGCTAAAAGTTCGGCTGCATCTTCTTCGCTTTTAATACCGCCTGCCACGCAAAAAGGGATATTGATATTTTTAGCCACTTCGCTTACCCATTCTCTTGAAATGCGTTCTTTTCTAGCGCTTGCGGCAATATCATAAAACACAAGCTCATCGATCCCGCTTTGAGAATAACGCTTTGCAAGTTCTACAATATCTCCCATATCTTTATGATTTTTAAACTGTGTTCCCTTTACTACTCTACCATCTTTTACATCTAAACATGCAATTATGCGTTTTGTAAGCATTTTATCCTTTCAGATATCTTTTTCTTTGAGATATTTTTGCATTTCTTCATCGCTTTTAACCTTATCAAATTTAGCTTGAATTTTGGCTTCTTTACCTACTTTAATTTGTTTATTTATATCATCTATAAATTCTTTAAAATTTGGATTTTTATTAACTAGCATATTTAAGGTTTGAATGTCAAGTTCTCTTTCTTTTGCACTAAGTAAAATTTGAGAATTTGAAATATCTTTTTCAAGTTTTATCACCCCTATGCCAAAACTTTGATTTAAACGTCTTAACTCACTTAAAACTTCACTATCGATTTCTTTTAGAATAACTAAATAGCCTTCATTTGCCCAACTAGAATTACTTACAGCTTGAAAATAACATTCTTTTAAATTTGAAAAATTTAAAGCAATTTTAAGCTCAAAAGAAAAGAGTTTATAGCTGTTTTGTTTGATATTTTCTAAAAGCGTTATAGTTTCTTTTTCATAATCATCATAGGGAAAATAAACTCCTACAATATCAGGATAATTCCACTTATCTTCTCCGCTTTTGCCTTTTTTACTTTGTTCGTGATAAATTGTTTTACAATTTAAATTAAAATCTAAATTTTCATATAGAAACTTGACAAGTAAAGGATGCAAATCTCTTTCGTGAAATTTGTTTTTTTCTTGTTTTTCATTGATAATTTCATTTTTAATTTCAAATTTTAAAAATTCACTTCCTTTTTCTTTTAACCAAAAGGTTGTAGGTTTTTGAGAGGCTTTGATAAATAAGGAATTATCACGCATTTCTTTTATGTCCATATATATTCTAGCCCCCAATGTAGCAATTGGAGTTTGTCCAATACTACTAAGCTTTTTGTCTAATCCTTTTTCACAAGCAATTTGCCAAATTTCATTCACATTTAAAGGCCTAGTACTTTGTTTTAAAACTTCTAAAGCAAGTTCTTTATAGCTTAATTTGCTAGACATTTTATCCCTTCTTCTACGCTAAAAACTCCATCTAATAAAGCTTTTCCTACGATAACCCCACTACAAATACCTTTGAGTTTTTTAAGATCCTCTAAGCTCGCTACGCCTCCACTTGCTTGAGTGTGAATTTTAGGAAAGTTTTTATGGATGAGTTCATAAAGTTCAGCATTGCTTCCTTGCATGGTGCCATCTCTTGAAATATCGGTGCAAAGTATGTGTTTTAGACCCTTGATATTATAAAATTCTAAAACCTCTAAAAGTCTTTTATCGCTCGTATCCTGCCAAGCGTTAATAGCTATCATATAATCTTCTTTTAAAATCGTATCAAGTGCCAAAACGATAGCTTCACTTCCAAAATGTTGCAAAATTTCAACACAAAGCGTAGGATTTGTAATCGCCAAAGAGCCGATCACTACACGCTTTACTCCACAATCAAGCAAAGCTTGTATCTCTTCTTTGGTGCGAATTCCACCACCCACTTGTAAATTGACACTGACTTCATTTGCTAATTTTTCTATCAGGGTAAGTTGTCTTTTATTTGGATCTTTAGCTCCGCTTAAATCCACTAAATGAAGCCAAGTTGCTCCTGCGTTTTCGTATTCTCTAAATTTTTCTAAAGGATCGTATTTGTATACTTTTTTTTGTTCATAATCGCCTTTCACAAGGCGCACTACTTGTCCATCGATCAAATCAAGTGCAGGGATTATCATGCTATATCCTTAATGAAATTTGATATTAAAATTTCCCCCGCTTCTCCACTTCTTTCAGGGTGAAATTGTACGCCATAAAAATTATCTTTTGCTAAACTTGCGCTAAATTTTACCCCATAATCACTTGTAGCTATGGTATAGACATTTAATGCTACATGATAACTGTGTACAAAATAAAAATAAGCCCCATTTAAACCCTTAAAAAGTGGGTGTGAGCTTGCAACTTCATTCCACCCCATGTGCGGTAAAGAATACTCTTTTGGAAGTTCAAATTTTTGAGTTTTAAAAGGTATAATGCCTAGAGTTTCTTGATCTAGTTCTTCTGAAAAATCCCCTAAAATTTGCATTCCTAGGCAAATTCCAAGTAAGGGTTTTTTGGTATTTTTGATAAAATTTGTTAGATTAAAGCTTTCTAAATTGCTCATTGCTTTTGCTGCTGTTCCGACCCCTGGTAAAAAAAGCTTATCTGCACTTTCTAAATCTTTTAAATCTCTACTGATTTTAGCGTCAAAGCCTAGTCTATCAAGACAAAATTTCAAAGATGCTAAATTTGCACATGCTGTATCGATGATGATCAGTTTCATATTACCCCTTTAGAGCTGGCTAAATTTTCACTTTCGATTTTTACAGCCATTTTCAAGGCTTTTGCAAAAGCTTTAAAAAGCCCTTCGGCTTTGTGATGATCGTTTTTACCTTTAACCTTTAAGTGTAAACTCGCTCCCATTGAGTAGCTTAGCGAGTAAAAAAAGTGTTCTATCATTTCAGTACTTAATTCGCCTAATTTTTCCTTTTTAAATTTGGCTTTATAAACTAAATGCGGACGGTTGCAAAAATCGATCGCACAACTTGCCAAACACTCATCCATAGGCAAGACAAAGCCATATCTTGTGATGCCTATCTTATCTCCTAAAGCTTGTTTTATGGCACTTCCTAAAGCTAAAGCAACATCTTCAACGCTATGATGCTCATCAATTTCTAAATCACCCTTACAAGAAATTTCAAGTCCTATACCCCCATGTACTGCGATTTGCTCAAGCATATGATCGAAAAAAGGAACTCCTGTATTAATAGCAATCTTTCCGCCATTTAAACATACTTTTACACGGATATTGGTTTCTTTAGTGATACGCGAAATGCTTGCGGTGCGAAAGGAATTTAGAATTTCTTCTTCTATCTCTTTCCAAGTCAAATTCTCGCTGTATTTTAACCCACGAACACCTAAATTTGAAGCTAGGATCATATCAGTATCTCGATCGCCGATCACAAAGCTTTGTTCTTTATTGTAAAGATTGTGCTTGATATACTCATCTAAAAGGGCAGTTTTTGGCTTTCTGCACTCGCAATTTTCATTTTCAAAATGTGGACAAATGAAAATATCTTTAAATTCTATGCCACAGCTTTGTAAAATATCTAACATTTTTTGATGTGCTATTTCAAAATCTTCTTTAGGAAAGCTTTGAGTCCCAAGGCCATCTTGATTAGAAACAAGCACAAATTTAAAGCCAAAATTTTTAAGTTTTAAAAGAGTAGGGATAGCACCTTTTTCAAAACGAAGTTTTTCAAGACTATCGATTTGAAAATCGCTCTTTGGTTCTTCTATGATGGTACCATCTCTATCGATAAAAAGGATTTTTTCACTCATTTTAGACTTTCTAAGCGAAAAGTTACTGCATTTTTATGTGCATCTAAATGTTCATTTGCAGCTAAAATTTCAACACTTTTTCCTAAATTTAAAAAGCCTTCTTTGCTAAGTTCTTGCACGCTCATTCTTTTACTAAAATCAGCCAAGCCCAAGCTAGAATGCGTTTTAGTAAGTCCATAAGTTGGCAAGACATGATTTGTCCCACTTGCATAATCTCCCATGGATTCTGGGCTTAACTCACCTAAAAATACAGATCCAGCGTGTTTGACTTTATCTAAAAGCTCACGAGGATTTTGTGTTTGTATGATTAAGTGCTCAGGTGCGTAAAGATTTGAGATCAAAAGAGCTTCATCTAAGTCTTTTGCAATGATGATTTTAGAATTTGCAATGCTTTTAGATGCTAATTCTTTTCTTGGTAAATTTTCAAGCTGACGGCTTACTTCATCACTCGCGCTTTGTGCAAATTCTTTGCTTAAGCATACTAAAATCACTTGAGAGTCTGCGCCGTGTTCAGCTTGCGAAAGCAAGTCGCTTGCTACAAATTTAACATTTGCTTTCTCATCTGCTATGACTAAAACTTCACTAGGTCCTGCTTGCATATCTATAGCAGCTCCGTTTATATCACTGCTTACTTGGCGTTTAGCTTCGGTAACAAAGGCATTGCCTGGTCCAAAGATTTTATCTACTTTTAAAACACTTTTGGTTCCATAAGCTAGCGCTGCTATAGCTCCTGCACCACCCATTTGATAAATTTCATCTACTCCGCAAAGCTTAGCACAAAAAAGTGTGGCATCGTTTATTTTTGCAGGGCTTGCCAAAACGATTTTTTCACATTGAGCTATTTTTGCAGGAATTGCTAGCATTAAAACCGTTGAAAATAAAGGCGCCAAACCCCCTGGTATATAAAGTCCTACTTTTTCAATAGGGCGTGTTAAAACTTCGCATTTTACACCCTTGGTGGTTTCAATGGCTACTTCTTTTGGAATTTGCGCCTCATGGAATTTTTTGATATTTTCATAAGCGATTAAAATCGCTTCTTTTAAGTCTTTATCCAAGCGTGAGCTTGCGTTTTCAAGCTCTTCTTCGCTTACTTTGATGCTTGAAATTTGGGCTTTGTCAAATTTTAAAGCCTGTTCTATCAAAGCTTCATCGCCTTTTTCTCTTACTTCCTTGATGATAGAACTCACTATCTGTGAAATTTCATCTTTTGCTGCTATTGCAGGGCGTTTTAATACTTCTTGTTTTTGTTTTTCGTCTAACTCGTTAAAATTTATTATTTGCATTTTTTACTCACTTTAACATTTTTTCAATAGGTAAAACTAAAATCGAACTCGCACCTTCTTCTTTTAAAGCTTCCATAGTTTCCCAAAAAAGATTTTCTTTACTTACCATATGCAAGGCCACATTTTTTTCATCATGTGCTAAAGGTAAGATAGTAGGCTTTTCTACACCTGGAAGTAGGGATTGGATTTTGTCAAGTTTTTCTTTTGGGGCATGAAGCATGATGTATTTGCTTTCTCTTGCTTGCATTACCCCTGCAACGCGAAGCATGATTTTATCAACCAAAGCCTGTTTTTCGCTACTTAGAGTATTTTGTTTTTGTATCAAACAAGCACGAGATTGGTAAATAACTTTAACTTCTTTAAGATTGTTTGCTTGTAGTGTTGCACCGCTTGAAACAAGATCACAAATCGCATCGGCTAAATTTGCTCTTGGAGCTACTTCAACCGAACCTGTAAGCATACAATTTTTATAATGAATATTGTTTTCTTTCATAAAGCGTTTTAAAAGTTGTGGATAAGAAGTGGCGATTCTTAAATTTTCAAAATCTTTCAAATTATCAAATTTTTTCTCTTGAGGCAAGGCAAGTGAAAGTCTACAATAACCAAAATCAAGCTTTGTCAAAAGCTTGTAATTTGCCTCTTCACCCAAGCTCTTTCTTTCGAGTTCGTTTTCTTCTAAAACATTTTCACCTATAATGCCAAGATCTACAACTCCATCAAAGATAAGGCCAGGTATATCATCATCTCTTACTCTTAAAATATCTATGGGTAGGTTGGTTGAAAAAGCTATGAGACTTTGCTCATGTATATGCATTTTAATTCCGCATTTGTTTAAAAGTTCTACGGATTCTTTAGAGAGTCTGCCTGATTTTTGTATAGCTATACGCAAACGAGAATTTTCTTGCATATTTTATATCCTTGCATTTATAAAAATAAAAAATTATATTAGCATAAGTAGTTAAAATTTTGGCTAAAAATTATTTTTTAAATAATCATTTAAGAATTTTTATTATTTTTTTAAAAATTAGATTTAAAAATATGATTTTGAATTTTTGGATTTGTAAAAAGTTAGTAGGTTAAAAAATTATAAGGAGAAAATTTTAAAATTCCAGCTTAAGCTGGAATTTTTAGGCTACAAATTCAATAAAAGCCATTTCAGCTGCGTCACCGCGGCGAATTCTTGTTTTGATAATTCTTGTATAGCCACCATTTCTTTCTTTGAAATTTGGAGCTATTTCTGTAACAAGTTTGTTTGTAGCATTTTTATCTTGTAAAGCAGCAAAAACTGCTCTGTGAGCGTTAAAATCTCCAAGTCTTGCTCTAGTAATCAATCTTTCTACATAGCCTCTTAATTCTTTAGCTTTTGGTAGAGTTGTTTCGATTTTACCGCTATTAACTAAAGCTATAGTTAAATTTTTTAACAAGGCAGCACGATGAGATGAAGTTCTGCCAAGTTTTCTATATCCGTGTTTATGTCTCATTCTTTATCCTTCGTTTTGTGCTTTTAATTCATCGATTTTTTTCTTAAGCAAATCTTTATTATCACTAAGCTTAGAAGTACCTACAGGGAAGCCTATGCTTTCCATAATGCTTTTAATTTCATCTAAAGATTTTTTGCCTAAATTTTTAAGTCCAGCAAGTTCATTAACACTCATTAAAGCGAGCTCTCCGATATAAACAATTCCTGCTTTTTCAAGGCAATTGTAACTTCTTGCACTTAAATTGAGATCAGTAATATTTTGCAATAATTTAGTATTTTCTAATTCATTGCTTGTAGCTTGACTTTTTATGATGCTTCTAACATTTGTAATCTTATCAAATACTGATAATTGCTTATACATAGCTTCTAAAGCATTTTGAAAAGCTTCGTTTGGAGTGATTTGTCCATCAGTAGTTACTGTTAAAACTACTTTTTCATAGTCAGGATTGTCTTCAAATAAAACTTTCTCAATATCATAAGTCGCCTCTCTTACAGGAGTAAAAAAAGCATCAAGAGCTATGAATTTTGGATCATTGATAAGTTCTTTGATTTCTTCACTTGGTACATAACCAATGCCTTTTTCTATGATAAGAGTAAATTTAAGTTCAGCATCTTCATTGATTGTTGCTAAATATGCATCTGTATTTACGACTTCAACTTGATCGTTGTTTAAATCTTTACCATAAATTTCTTTAGGACCTTTGAAACTAAACTCAACGATTTCTTTATTAGAATCGCTTTTAAGTTTGAAGCGTAATTTTTTAAGATTGATGATAAAAAGTGCTACATCTTCAAGCATACCACGCATACTATCAAATTCATGCGCCACGCCATCGATATGAATAGCGGTTGGAGCATAGCCTATAGTGCTAGTATAAAGTAAACGGCGTAAAGGATGGGCTAGGGTAATACCATAGCCGATCTCAAAAGGCCAAGCACTGATTTTAGCCACAGTATCACTAATATTTTCTATAGTGAATTCTGTTGGCGTATAAGCAGATGTTGTAATGTTTCTCATGATTTAGCCCCTATTACTTAGAGTAAAGCTCAACGATGAATCTTTCCTCTACTGGAATGATAACTTCTTCTCTTTCAGGTTTTCTAGTGAAAATTCCAAATCTTTTATCTTTTTCCACATCTACCCAAGCAACGATACCTGTTTGAGCAGTAAGCTCGATCGCTCTTGTGATTTGAGGATTATTTTTGCTTTTTTCTATTACTTCGATTTTTGCTCCTGCTTCTACTCTAAAGCTAGGGATATCTACTCTTTTTCCATTTACTAAAATGTGTCCATGAGTTACAAGTTGTCTTGCAAAACGACGAGTTGTAGCAAAGCCCATTCTATAAACTACATTGTCAAGTCTTTGCTCTAAAAGTTGGATAAGTAAAACCCCTGTATTGCCATCTCTTCTAGCAGCTTCTGCAAAAAGTCTTCTGAATTGTTTTTCACTTACTCCATACATAAATTTAGCTTTTTGTTTTTCTCTTAATTGGAGTCCGTATTCGCTGATTTTACCTTTTCTTGCTCCGTGTTGTCCTGGTGCATATGGGCGTTTATCTAATGCGCTTTTTCCGGCTAGTCTTCTTTCTCCTTTTAATGCTAAGCTAACACCAAAGCGTCTTTCTAATTTTTCTACTGGTCCTCTATATCTTGCCATAATTAATTCTCCTAATTTTTTCTTATATCTTAGACACGACGACGCTTAGGCGGTCTGCAACCATTATGAGCTAATGGAGTAATATCTTTTAAGAAAGTTACTTTGATTCCTTCCATAGCACCTACACTTTTAACAGCAGTTTCTCTACCGCTTCCTGGTCCTTGTACTTTAATGCCTACTTCTTTGATTCCGTGTTCTTTTGCTTTATTTAAAGCGTCTTCTACTGCTTGTTGTGCCGCATAAGGAGTTGATTTTTTAGAACCTTTAAATCCTAAACCGCCCGCACTGCTCCAAGCGATAGCATTTCCCATTTCATCTGTAACAGTTACCATGGTATTGTTAAAAGTTGCACTGATATAAACAATACCTTTTGCTATATTTTTTTTAACTACTTTTTTCTTTACGATTTTTCTTTTTGCCATCTTTTATCCTTATGATTTTGCACCAACAGTTTTTCTCTTACCTTTTCTAGTTCTTGCGTTTGTTTTTGTTTTTTGTCCGCGAACTGGTAAGCCTTTTCTGTGTCTTAAGCCTCTAAAGCTTCCTAAATCCATAAGTGCTTTTATATCCATAGCAACTTGTTTTCTTAAATCCCCTTCAACCATATAGTTTTCTTGGATTTCTTTTCTGATAGCTGCTGCTTCATCTTCGCTTAGTTCATGCACTCTTTTGTCATAAGAAATGCCTGTTTTATCTAAGATTTTTCTTGAAGTAAAAAGTCCTATACCATAAATATAGGTAAGTCCATACTCAATTCTTTTTTTCTTTGGTAAATCCACACCTGCGATACGAGCCATGTTTATCCTTGTCTTTGTTTATGTTTTGGATTTTCGCAAATAATGCGAACTACGCCTTTACGGCGAACTACTTTGCACTTGTCGCACATCTTTTTAACTGATGGTCTCACTTTCATGAGTTCTCCTTAAATGAATTCCACTTCATTTACGACTGCATCAGGTTTTATGAATAACCAACTATTTTTAAAATAAGTGGTGAATTTTAAAAATACCTCTTCATATAGTTCGATACATTTTGTCGCAAAAACGTTAATTTTATCTAAAATTAGCTTTTAAATAACTTATATTATTTATATCTAAAAGTGATACGCCCTTTATCAAGGCTATAAGGTGTAAGTTCAACTTTAACTTTATCCCCTGGCATGATTCTTATATAGTGCATACGCATTTTTCCTGCTATATGACATAAAATCACATGCTTGTTGTCAAGTTCAACTTTAAAATTTGCATTAGGTAATGCTTCAAGCACTGTGCCATCAATTTCAATCACATCGTCTTTTGCCAAAATTTTCTCCTCTCATTAAATTTTTAAATAAAAGTGCTAATTTTATCAAAAATTATTAAAAATTTTGCTTAAGCTGATTTTTATGATTTTTATCATTAAAATTAAATTGAAAATGATTGTTTGTTTTATAAATATTTGTAGTATAATGGTTATTTTTAAAATTCTTTAAGGTATAAAATAATGAAAAAATCAAAACTAGGCACAAAAGAATTTAAAATTTTAGGACTTTCGTCACTAGGTGGAACTTTAGAATTTTATGATTTTATCATCTTTGTATTTTTTGCTGAATATATCGCAAAAGTATTTTTTCCTAAAGATATGAGTGAATTTTGGACTTTGTTAAATACTTATGGAGCTTTTGCTGCAGGTTATTTAGCGCGCCCTTTAGGCGGTATAGTGATGGCGCATTTTGGTGATAAATTTGGGCGTAAAAATATGTTTATGTTAAGTATTTTGCTTATGGTGCTTCCTACTTTTACATTGGCTTTTATACCTGGTTATGAAACTCTTGGTTTTTTAGCGCCGTTTTTGCTTATACTTATAAGAATTTTTCAAGGTATTGCTATAGGCGGGGAATTACCTGGTGCTTGGGTTTTTGTGAGGGAACATTGCAAAGAAAGCCAAAAGGCTTTCTCTTTGAGTTGTTTAAATTCAGCTATGGCTTTGGGAATTTTACTAGGAAGTATGGTATTTTTACTGATTAATGCTTTTTTTAGCATCGAAGAAATCGCAGCTTATGCATGGCGTATTGCTTTTTTTGTGGGTGGAATTTTTGGGATTATTTCTATTTATTTGCGTAGATTTTTACAAGAAACTCCTATTTTTAAACAAATGCAAAAAGAACGAAGCTTGAGTTCTTTTCCGCTTAAGGACTTATTTAAAGAAGAAAATATTTTCAAAAATACGCTCGCGTCTATCTTTATAACTTGGGTTTTAACAGGTTGTGTTGTAGTGCTTGTTTTATTAATGCCTAAATTTATGCCAAGTATTTTGGGCTTGAGTGCGATTGAAGGAAGTTATTTACAAGTTCTAGGAATTTTAGGTATAACACTAGGCGGAGTGTTTATGGGCTATCTTGTGGATAAATTAGGCTTGTTTAAAATTTGTATTTTCTTTTCTTTAGTTTTTGCATTTTTTTCTTGCTTGTATTTTTATGCTTTATATGATCTTAAAAATCTTGTCTTAACCTGTATTTTATATACAAGTGTTTGTTTTTTAGGTGGGATTAATGTCTTTGCTCCTATTTTAATGAGTGAAGTTTTTAGAGCTAAAATAAGATTTTCAGGAATTTCTTTTTCGTATAATATCGCTTATGCTATCGCAGGAGGAGTTACTCCTCAACTTGTTTTGTGGCTCAATATCCTTGCTACTAGAAGTAAAAATCCATTTTTATATGGAATGAGTATGTATATGATTTTTCTAGCTTTATTGGCTATTTGTGCTGTTTTCCTTGTAAAGGATAAAATAAATTTTGATAATCGCTCTTAAAATGCTATAATTAATTTTTAATTATACTTTCGGAGTTTTTATCAATGCCTTTTATTTTAGAATTGCTTAAACAAAATAAATTTAAATTCATCTCTTTTTTGCTTTTTTCTTTTATCTCAAGTGCTGTGGGGGTTTTAACCCTAATTTTTATTAATGATTATTTGCTTAAAAATACACAAAATATCCCTATTTTATACTTTATCGCTTTGCTTATAGTGTTTTTTCTTAGCTCTACCATAGTAGAGCTAGGATTAAGCGTTTTTGGTCAAAATTTCATTTTCAAGATGCAAAGACGCGTAGTAAAGCAGATCCTAGATACTCCTTTATTAAAAGTCGCAAAAGTAGGTAAGGCAAGAATTTTAGCTTCTTTAGGCAGTGATGTAAGAAATGTATCTTTTGGGCTTTTGAGATTGCCTGATTTTTTACAATCAAGTATATTGATACTTTGCACTAGTGTTTATTTGTGCTATCTTTCACCTCAAATTTTTACCCTTTGTGCGATTTGGATTATTGTGGTTTTTACTATTAATAATTTTTTGATGATGAAAGTTTATTCGTATTTTCGCAAAGCAAGAGAAAATGATGATGCTTTGCAAAATAATTATCAAAATATATTAGATGGCCATAAAGAGCTTTTAATCAATCGCTACCGCGCTAAGCTTTATTATGAAGATGAATTTGAAAACAATGCAAGATCTAAAAAGAAAAATAACACCCTAGGCAATCTTTTTAACAATCTTTCATCAAATTTTACAAATGTAGCACTTCTAGCTTTAGTAGGGGTGGAATTTTATTTAGCCTTGGAATTTAAGTGGGCGAGTGTAGCCGAAGCAACAACGATAGCATTGTCAATTTTATTTTTAAGAACCCCTTTGGTTTCGATGATAGGATCTTTTCCTACCTTGCTTTTAGCAAAAATCGCTCTAGATAAGATAGCAAAACTAGAACTTGATGATTATAAAGAGCATTTTGAAAAAACCAATTTTATCAAGGATTGGCGTCAAATTTCTTTTAAAAATACGAGTTTTTCTTATGATGATAATTTTCATCTAAATCCTGTAAATTTGGAGCTTAAAAAAGGAGAATTGATATTTTTAATAGGAAAAAACGGAAGCGGAAAATCTACTTTTTGTATGCTTTTAACAGGGCTTTTTAAGCCAAGTGAGGGTGAAATTTTTGTAGATGATATGAAAATTGATGATGATAATTTAGATATTTATAGGTCTTTAGTATCGGCTGTGTTTAGTGATTTTCATCTCTTTACTAAGACTTTAGCGAAAGAGAAATTTGCAGATGAAGAAAAAATCGCTTCTTGGCTTGAATTTTTAGAGCTTAAGGGTAAAACTAGAGTGGAGGATCACGAGCTTGTATTAACCAAGCTTTCTACGGGACAAAAAAAGCGTTTGGCAATGCTTATAGCCTTGCTTGAAGAAAGAGATATTTTAGTGCTTGATGAATGGGCAGCAGATCAAGATCCGGTTTTTAGAAGATTTTTTTACAAAAAGCTTTTGCCTTTATTAAAAGAACAGGGTAAGACGATTTTTGCAATTACTCATGATGATGCGTATTTTGATAGTGCAGATAGAATTTTTTTGGCTGAAGAAGGAAATATCAGCGAATTAAAGGGTGAAAATATCAAAGAATTGGCTAGAAATTTGGTAGAGAAATTTGATTAAAGCCCAAAAATGGGCTTTTATTATTTTTCATATAGCTTTTTTTCTATATCTATATAAAATTCAGCGATTTTTCCATAAGCAACTTCCCAAGCTTTAAGTGTTGCTTCATCAGGATTTAAAAGATTTTTGATAGCTTTTAAAAGACAAGCTCCTACTATAGGATAATGCTCTTCTTTAACCCCTAAATTTACATGAGTTATGGCAACTTTATCCACAAATGATCTCATATTTTCTAAATTTTCTATATTTTTAGCTGCCATTAAAATAGCCATGGCTAAGGCTTTCGGTTGCTCCCCAGATGCTTGTTTTTCCATATTAAACATAGGTTTTACTTCAGGATAGTCATTAAACATTACTTTGTAAAACTCTTTTGTTAAATCTTCCCCGTTTTTTTGTAAAATTGGTACGCAATCTTTGATAATTTGAATTTGTTCTTGTGTCATAGTTCTCCTTTTAGTTCTTTAAATTTTTAAAATGGAGGGTATTCTAACTTTTAATCCAGATAAAAAAATTGACTTCGGTTAAATTTATGCTCAAAAATATAAATTTAAAATTGTCTTTAAATTATTAAGTTATATAATTGATAATAAATTAAAAAGAGGGATCATGGCAAATTTTAAAGCTTTTTATAATGAGGCTAAGTATATTTTTAAGGATAGAATCTTTAATGATTATGCTAGATGTTATGCTTATGGCATTGATGCGTCGTGTTATTTTTATATTCCAAAAATAGTGATTATTGCTAAAAACGAAGATGAAATTAAGCAAGTTATTCAATTAGCACATACTTATAAAACTCCTATATCATTTAGGGCAGCGGGCACAAGTTTAAGTGGGCAAAGCTCTTGTGATGGGGTACTTGTGGTGATTAAATTTGCCTTTAAAAAAATAAAAATCAACAAAGATGCTAGTGAAATCACTTTGGGATGCGGTGTAGTAGGCATTCATGCTAATGAAAGTCTTGCTTTTTTAAAGAAAAAAATAGGACCTGATCCAGCTACTATAAATTCAGCTTTAATTGGAGGGATTATCAATAACAACTCAAGCGGAATGTGCTGTGGAACTAAGGATAATAGCTATAAAACCTTAAGAAGCATTAGGGTGATTTTGGCAAATGGTAGCATACTTGATACTAGCGATGCTTTAAGTGTGGCTCAATTTAAAAATGAGAATAAAAAATTAATTAATGAGCTTAGAGAGATCAAAGAAGAGATTAATGCCAATAAAGAATTAAAAGATTTAATAATCAAAAAATTTAAAATCAAAAATACCACAGGCTATAGCCTTAATGCCTTTGTTGATTATGATGATGAAATAGACATTTTAGCACATTTGCTTGTTGGCTCTGAAGGGACTTTGGGATTTGTAAGTGAGGTTAAGCTTGCTGTTTTAGATGATTTGGAATTTAAGGCCTGTGCTTTATTGTTTTTTGATAATATTAATAATGCTGCAAACACTATAAAAGAATTTGCTAAAGTTGATTTTATAAGCTCTGCTGAAATCATGGACTATGCAAGCTTAAAAGCTGCATCAAGCTATGATGAGCTAAGAGATATTTTAGCTGATATTAAAGAGGGTGATACTTGTGTATTGATCCAAAGCGAGCATAGTAATGAGCTTAAGCTTGATGAAAATATAAATAAAATAAAAGAAATTTCAAAATTAGCTTATAAGTCATATTTTAGCAAGAATAAGGCCGAATATGATTTATGGTGGAAGATTAGAAAAGCACTTTTGCCTATAGCAGCTAGCCTTAGAAAGGCAGGTTCAACGGTAATTACTGAAGATGTGTGTTTTAATATCGAGGATTTAGCTGATGGAATTAAAAGCATTCAAGAATTGTTTTATAAATATGGTTTTAGTGATAATGGAATCATTTTTGGCCATGCATTAGCGGGCAATATTCATTTTATCATTACGCCGGATTTAAATAATAAGCTTGAATTTGATAATTTTTCAAATCTAGTTAAAGAAATGTCTAATATAGTAGCTTCGTATGGTGGAAGTATAAAAGCTGAACATGGCACAGGGCGCATGGTAGCGCCTTTTGTGGAGGTAGAGTGGGGTAAGCAAGCTTATCTAATCAACAAAAAAATCAAAAGTATTTTTGATAAAGAGAATTTATTTAATCCTGATGTAATCATTAGTGATGATAAAGATATTTATAAGAAAAATATCAAGCAAGCGAGTTTGATTGATGAGAAATTAAATACCTGTATGGAATGTGGATTTTGCGAAAGATTTTGTCCATCGAATGAATATACAATTACTCCAAGACAAAGAATTGCTATTTTAAGAGAGATAAAACGTCTTGAAAGTTTAAATGATGATGAGTCAAAAGCAAAATTAAAGGATATTAAAAAATATTACAATCATTTAGTAGATAGCTCTTGTGCTGCTTGTGGGGTGTGCTCTTTTTCGTGCCCTTTGGGGATTAATTTTGCTGATTTTTCATTAAAATATAGAAAAAATAATATAGGATTTATGTCTAAAATTTTAGGAAATCTAGCATATAAAAACCATGAAAAAACTCTAAAAATTGCTAAATTTTCATTAAGTATCGCAAATAAATTTGATAATTTAAGTCTTGATAATAAACTTGAAAAAGCAAGCAATTTTCTTAGCGCTATACCAAGAACTAGAGCGTATTTGCCTAAGGTGAATGATTATGAGTTAAAAAGTCGTAAAAGAGCTTATAATGTGGTTTATTTTACAAGCTGTCTTAATAAAAGCTTTAAGCCAAATGAAAAAATGTATGACAAAAGAAGCTTGCAAGAAGTATTTGAGAGCTTGTGCGAAAAAGCAAATATAGGTATTATTTATGCGCCCAACGATTTATGTTGTGGTAAGGCTTATGAGAATTTTCAAGATATCCAAGATAAAAATATACAAAAAATCAATGATTTTTTAAGCAATATAGACTCACCCATAGTGCTAGATCATAGTGCTTGTAGTGCTAAATTAATTAGCGATCATTCAAAGTATGAAATTTATGATTTAAGTGAGTATTTGTTAAAATTTATTGCCCCTAAGTTACGCATTGATAAAATCAATGAAGATGTAGGATTGTATATCATGTGTGCCGCTAGAAAACTTGGTTTAAATGAAAATATAATCAAGCTTGCAAAGTTATGCACAAATGGAAAAGTATTAATAGATAATGATACCTATTGTTGCGGATTTGCTGGATATAAGGGTTTTTTCAATCCTAAATTAAATATTAATGCTACAAAGGGCTTTAAAAAATTTTATGCCAAAACGAATATTAAGCGCGGATTTAGTACATCAAGCACTTGCGAGATAGGATTAAGTGATGCTACGGGTATATCTTGGCAGCATATAGCGTATTTATTGGATGAATGCAGTGAAGCAATTTAACATAGAATAAATAAACCCCACAATTTAAACAAATTATCCCCCTATAGGGCTTGTGGCTTCTTGTTTTTTATTTTATAATTTTTTAATCTTTAAATTTCAAGGAGTTGCAAGTGCTTAGATGGTTTGTTTTGCTGTTTTTATTGTTTTTCAATCTTGAGGCTAAAATTCCAAAAGATACTTTAATCGTAGCTGTGGAAAATGAAATTTCAAGGATAAATCCTGCATATAGCGAGGATCATGATGCGGTGATTAATCTTGTATTTTCAGGACTTACGCGTTTTGATGAGCATATGAACTTAAAGCCTGATTTGGCTACGTCGTGGAATGTAAGCAAGGATGGACTTAGCTATGATATCTTTTTGCGTGAAGATGTTTTGTGGCATGATGGAGTGAAATTTAGTGCTGATGATGTTAAATTCAGTCTTGAAGCTTTTAAAAATCCTAAAAATAATTCTTCAGTTTATGTGAATTTTGAAGACATTAAAAGTATAGAAATTTTAAATCCTTATCATCTTAAAATCACGCTTTCTAAACCTTTTCCTGCATTTTTAGATGCTTTAAGTATAGGAATGCTTCCTAAGCATTTACTTAGTAATAAAGACTTAAACACTGCTTCTTTTAATCAAAATCCCATAGGCACAGGTCCTTATAAATTTGTCAAATGGAAAAAGGGTGAATATGTAGAGTTTAAAGCCAATGAGAATTTTTATCTTGCAAAAGTAAAAACTCCAAGGCTTATCATCAAACATATTTTTGATCCTTCAGTTGCAAGCGTAGAGCTTAAAAATGGCAAAATTGATGCGGCATTGATTGATGTTTCTTTATTGAATATTTTTAAAAAGGATGAAAATTTTAAGATTTTGCGCGAAAGATCTGCTGATTATAGAGCTTTAATGTTTAATTTAGATAATGAATTTTTAAAAGATATTCAAATAAGAAAGGCTTTAAATCATGCTGTTGATAAGCAAAGTATAGTTAAAAATCTTTTACATGATTATGGTTTTGTAGCCAATCATCCTTTAGAGCGTTCGTGGGCGGATTCTAAAGCTTTTAAAACTTATGAATACAATCCTAAAAAAGCCCAAGATTTGATTTTGGCTTTAGGTTTTAAGAAAAATGATGAGGGTATTTTTGAAAAAGATGGCAAGATTTTAGAATTTGAAATTTGGACTATGAGTAATGATCCTTTAAGGGTGAGTTTGGCAGGAATTTTGCAAAGTGAGTTTAAAAAAATAGGGGTTATAGCTAAGGTTGTGGCAAAGCCTGCGGGCAGTTTTGATTATTCTAAAGTAGATAGTTTTTTAGTGGGTTGGGGAAGTCCTTTAGATCCTGATTTTCACACCTTTAGAGTGTTTGAAAGTTCGCAAGATAGTGCCTTAAATAATGAGGGTTGGAATTTTGGACATTATCATGATAAAAAGGTAGATATAGCCTTGCAAAAAGCTAGAAATACTTTAAATTTGGAAGAGCGTAAAAAGTATTATAAAGAATTTATTGATGCTTTGTATGAAAATCCTCCTTTTATTTTTCTAACTTATCTTGATTTTGCCTTGGTTTATAATGCTAAGCTTGAGGGTATTAAAGCAAGAAATTTAGGCCATCATGGAGTAGGCTTTACTTGGAATATTTATGAGTGGAGTAAAAAATAGTGCTAAAACGCTTAGTTTTTAGTGTTTTTATCGCATTTTTTAGTACTTTTTTATGCTTTGTTTTGCTTTATTTTAGCAAAGGCAGTGTAGCGTATGCAAATAAAGTCAATTCTCAAAGCAAGGAATTAGTTCAAAGAATAGAAGCAAATTTAGGGCTGGATAAGCCCTTGCTAGAGCAGTATCAAATTTGGCTTTTTAAGGCTTTAAAAGGGGATTTGGGCGTTTCTTTTTTAAGTGGGGAAAGTGTTTTAAAGCTCATTAAAGAAAGGATAGCAAATACCTTGATTTTAAGCCTAAGCGCCTTAGTGCTTTTGTTTTTACTCAGTGTTTTTCTTGCTCTTTTGGGGCATTATTATAAAGAAAGTTTTATAGATAAATTAATCACTTTTTTAGCCTTTAATTTTTTTGCTTTACCGCCTTTTGTTTTGGCTTTATTTTTTGTTTTGATTTTTGGAATTTTTTGGCAGGTTTTGCCTATAACAGGGACTAGTGATATAGGTTTTGAAGATGATTTTTTAAACCGTTTAGAACATCTTATTTTGCCTGTTTTAGTGCTTGTTTTATCGCACTTAGCTTTGTTTTTGCGCATAGCTAGAAATTGTATCAATGAAACTTTTTCACAAATTTTTGTTCAAAATTTATACGCTAGAGCTTTAAGAGAAAAAGATATTTATTTTTTGGTTTTAAGATATTCTTTAAGTCCTATTATAGCTTATTTTGGAGGCAGTGCTTTAAGCTTTATGATGGGAACTTATGTGGTTGAGAGTGTTTTTGCTTATGAGGGTCTTGGGAGTTTGCTTTTTGAAAGTATTCTTTTTAAAGATTTTCCTATGGCTTTGGCTTTAATATTTTTTAGTGTTTTACTTGCTGCTTTTTTTACATTTTTAAGTGATGTTTTTGCTTGGATTTTAAATCCAAGATTAAAAAGGTTGAAATTTGTTTAAGATAATACTTTTTCTTACGCCTTTAATGTTTTTGATTTTAGGTGCTTTGTTTGCGCCTTTATTGGCTCCTTTTGATGTTTTAGAAAGTCATTTAAATCATTTGCACCAAGCTCCTAATTTGACTTATTATCTAGGGACTGATTTTTTAGGCAGAGATGTATTTTCGCGTTTGCTTTTTGCTTTGAGAATCTCTTTATTTATAGGAATTTGTAGTTCTTTTTTGTCTATATTTTTTGCTCTTTTTTATTTATTTTTAGCAAGATGTTTTTTTTATACTTTTTGGATGCGAATTTTAGATCTTTTTTTAGCTTTGCCTGCTTTTTTATTGATGATGTTTTTTCAAAGTTTTGTGGGTGTAAATATATTTTTAATGATTTTTTTAATTGCTTTAGTGCATTGGCCTTTTATAGCAAGGATTATAGAAAGCGAGCTAAAAAGATTGGAAAATTTAGACTTTTATAAAGCAAGTATGGTGCTAGGAAGGACTAAATTTAGAGCTTTTTTTAAGGATTTATTGCCAGCTTTAAAATCTTTAATATTTGTTCTTTTTGTATTTAATATCATTCATGCCATAGCTACTGAAGCGACTTTGAGTTTTTTTGGCTTAGGACTTGGTTTTAATATACCGACTTTAGGAACCTTGTTAAACGAATCTTCAAAAGCTATTTTTATAGGTGCTTGGTGGATGATATTGTTTCCACTTTTAGCTCTTATGTTTTTATTCTTACCCCTTTTATGGCTTGGAAATTATTTGCAAAAAATCGGTGGAGTAAGATCTTGAAAGTAAGAAATTTAAGCTTAAAATTAAATCAAAAAAAGATCTTTGAAAATATAAGTTTTGATATTAAAATAGCTAAGAGTTTGATGATTGTGGGTGAGAGCGGGGTTGGAAAAAGTCTTTTGGGAAAATCCTTAATCAGACTGCTTGATCCTAAATTTGAAATCAACGCAGATGAATGGAGCTTTAATGAAGTTTCTGTTCTAAATTTAAATCAAAACGAGCTTCGTGCATTTCGTTCTAAAGTCGGACTTGTTTTACAAGATGCAGAGCTTAGTCTTTATCCGTATTTAGATATAGGAAATTTATTTCATCTTATTTTAAAAACTCATACGAAATTAAATCAAAAAGACTATAAAAGATATGCTTTTGACTTACTTGAAAAATTAGGCTTTGATGATATAGATTTATTGTGGCATTCTTATGCAAATGAGTTAAGTTTGGGTATGGCAAGAAGAGTGAGTTTGGCTCTAGCTTTATTGAGCAAGCCTCAAATTTTAATTTGTGATGAGATTACAGCTTCTTTAGATAAAGAAAATGTGCAAAAAATCATTCAAATATTAAAAGAGTTAAAAAATACTTTAGGCTTAGTTTGTATCACGCATGATTTAAATTTAGTCAATTCTTTAGCAGATGAGGTGCTTTTTTTAGAAAAAAATCAAGCACAGCTTTTTAAAGCAGATGAATTTTTAAGGATTTATCATGCTTGAAGTTAAAAATTTAGGTAAATTTTACGAGTTTAAAAAACATTGGTATTTAAAAAAAGAAAAACATTTGATTTTTGAAAATGTCAATTTTTCTTTAAAAGAGAATGAAAATTTGATGATTTTGGGGCAGAGTGGCGCAGGAAAAAGCACTTTAGCTAGAATACTTTGTTTTTTAGAAAACCCAAGTTTTGGTGAAGTTATATATAAAAATTTAAATTCCCATAAGCTCGATAAAACAAAACAAAGACTTTTAAGAAAAGAAATTCAGTATTGTTTTCAGGATCAAAAAGCAGCCTTAAACCCCTATAAAAAAATTAAAAATCTTATCCAAGATGGTCTAGAAAATTTCAATATAAAAAAAGAGCAAGAAAAGATTTTAAAATTTTTTGATTGCTTTAATTTAAAAAAACAAATTTTAGAACAAAAACCCTATGAGTTAAGTGGAGGAGAGGCTGCTCGGGTAGGACTTATCCGTGCTTTGATCTTAGAGCCAAGATTGCTTATTTTAGATGAAATTACTTCTAGTCTTGATATAAAAAATTCAAAAGAAATCTTAAATTTTTTACATCATTATCAGCAAGAAAATTTGATTTCTTATATTTTTATCACTCATCAAGATGAGTTTTTTGTTAACTTTAAGTGTAAAAAAATGAAACTTTAAACAATATTTATTCTTATTAAGTTTCAATATAGAAAGTTTAGAGTAAAATAGAACAGAGTGTAAATTTTAATTTTTGTTGTGAAGTGATTCAAAGTGTTTAAAAAAAGGAGAAAAAATGTCCCACATTGATGCTTCGCATCCATATTTCGGTATATTTTTAATGTTAGTGCTAGCTAGTGTTATTTTTTTTGGATTGGTTTTTTTAGCTTCTAAAATCGGTAATAATTTTGCTGCAAAAAATCGTAAAAAACTAGGACTTGGAATTTATGAATGTGGTCCAATTCCAGTAAAACAAGCTAATAAGATTAATTCCCAATTCTTCATCGTAGCTTTGATTTTTATTCTTTTAGATATAGAAGTGGTGTTTTTATTTCCTTGGGCTTTGATTTTTAAAGATTTAGGATGGTTTGGGCTTTTAGAAGTATTTGTTTTTATTTTACTTTTAGGGGTTGGATTTTTATATGCTTATAAAAAAGGAGCGTTTGCATGGCAGAGCATCAAGTAAATTATGCCAGTGGTTTGCCAGTGGTTTTAACAAGCGTAGATAAGCTTGTTCAATGGGGGAGAAGTAATTCTTTGTGGGCTTTATCCTACGGACTCGCCTGTTGCGCGATTGAGATGATGGCAGCAGGGGGATCAAGATATGATTTTGATAGATTTGGAACGATTTTTAGAGCTTCTCCGCGTCATAGTGAAGTGATGATCATCGCAGGGACTTTATGTAAGAAACACGCTGAATTTACAAGAAGGCTATACGATCAAATGCCTGATCCTAAATGGGTGATTTCTATGGGAAGCTGTGCAAATACAGGGGGTATGTTTAATACTTATTCTACGGTTCAAGGTGTAGACAGGATCATTCCAGTTGATATTTATGTGCCAGGCTGTGCTCCGCGCCCTGAAAGTTTTCAGTTTGCTTTGATGATTTTGCAGAAAAAAATCCGAAAAGAAAAAGCCAGTCGCAAAATGGCTCCAAAAAGGTTGGTGTGATGAGAAAATATAGCGATAAAAAAAATGCCCAACTGCAAAATTATTATAAAGACAGATTTTATCATGCACCCCATACTCAAAAATTAAATGTTAACGAGAGTGTATTTAAGCAAGATTATGAGGTTTTAAAAACAGAAGTTGATATTATAAATTCTTTTATAGAACTTGATTTTTGGGTGATAGAAATTAAAAAAGAAGACAATGTTAAAACCCTACAAATGCTTCAAACCTTAGGGTATTTAAATTTTACAGAAGCAAGTGCTATTGATTTTGTAGCCGATAAAAATGGTTTTGAAGTATTTTACCAGCTTTTAAATTTAGAAAAAAGATTAAGGGTGCGTGTTAGAACTTTTGTGGGTGTAAAAGAACGCTTACAAAGCGTAGCGCATATTTTTAAGGGTGCAAATTGGAGCGAAAGAGAAATTTATGATATGTTTGGAATTTTTATCATAAATCATCCTAATTTAAAGCGTATTTTAATGCCTGATGATTGGTATGGCCATCCTCTTTTAAAAACCTATCCTTTGAAAGGAGATGAATTTGCACAGTGGTATGAAATCGATAAAATTTTTGGTAAAGAATACCGCGAAATCGTAGGAGCTGAGCAAAGAGATCCGGGTTTTGCAGATGATAAAGATACACTCAATTTTGCAAGATTGTATCATGAAGTACCAAAAGGTGGATCTAGAAAAGAGGTATCTTTTAAACAAGAATACCAAGAAGATGGAGGCGTTGCTTTTGTAAAAAAAGTCAAACGCGACGAAGCAAAAATTTTAGACAAAAGGCGTTAAGATGCAAATTCCTAGCAAGTTAAAACCTTATTATGAAAATATAGCTTTTGAGCAAGAAGACTCAAAAATGATCATCAATTTAGGGCCACAACACCCTTCAGCGCATGGAAATTTACGCCTTATTTTAGAACTTGATGGAGAGCAGGTTGTAAAAGCGCGCCCTACCATAGGCTATATGCATCGTGGTATGGAAAAAATGGCTGAAAATATGATATATCAAGAGTTTATCCCGACAACTGATAGGATGGATTATATCGCTGCTTCGGCTAATAATTATGCTTATTGCGCAGCCGTTGAAAAGCTTTGTGGTTTAGAAATTCCACGCCGTGCAGCAGTGATAAGAATGATACTTTTAGAGCTTAATCGCATCGCATCGCATTTGCTTTGGCTTGCGACTCACGCACTTGATATTGGGGCGATGAGTGTATTTTTGTATTGTTTTAGAGAACGCGAATATGTTTTGGATTTGATAGAAAAATATTGTGGGGCAAGACTTACACATTCTTCTATGAGAATAGGCGGAGTTATGCTTGATTTGCCTGAAGGTTTTTTAAATGAGCTTTTGGCATTTTGCGATAAATTTCCTAAAGATATCGCTGATTATGAAGCTTTATTAGATGATAATAGAATTTGGCGCCTAAGAACTGAAAATGTAGGCGTCGTAAGCAAAGAACAGGCGATGAATTGGGGCTGTACAGGGGTGATGTTAAGAGGAAGTGGCGTAAGATATGATATACGCAAGGAAGAGCCTTATTTGCTTTATAATGAAATAGACTTTGGCGTGCCTTATGCAACTCAAGGAGATTCTTATGCTAGATATAAAGTTTATATGCAAGAATTTCGCGAAAGTCTTAAAATACTTAGACAATGTGCCGCGCTTTACAAAGATACTCCGCCTGAAATTTTGGCCAATCATCCTGAATATGTCAGCAGTTCAAAAGAGCAAATTTTAACGCAAAATTATTCTTTAATGCAGCATTTTGTGCTTATAACTCAAGGTTTAAAACCTCCAAAGGGTGAAGTTTATGTGCCAACTGAAAGTCCTAAGGGCGAGCTTGGATTTTTTATCCATAGTGATGGTACGGGAAGGCCTTATCGTTTAAAGGCTAGAACGCCTAGTTATTGGCATTGTGCATTTTTTGAAGAAATGCTTGTGGGGACTTATTTGGCTGATGTTGTGGCCATTATGGGAAATGTAAATATAGTTTTAGGTGAGATAGATCGATGAGAAGAGTGGATTTAAGAAAGAGTAAAGAGCTTTTTGAAGATTTAGCACAAATCATAAAAGAAGCTCAAAAAGGAGAAGTTTTGGTGGTGCTTTTTGAAATCGGTGACTTTTCACCCGTAGAGAAAAGCTTCTCTTTTGTTAAAGAGCAAGGCTGTGAGCTTTTAAATTCCTTGAAATTTAATCAAGTGGATTGGACTATAGTGATTAAAAAGGAAAGCGTATGAGTTACGAAAGAGCGCTTTGTTTTGTGGATATGCTAAGTCTTAAAAATAAAATTTTATGTGAAAAAATTCAAGGTGAAAATATTTATATTTCTTGCCTTGAAGATAAGAATTTAAATGCGAAATTTTATAAATGTGAAATTGCGAGTTTGAGTTATGTTTTAGCTTTGCTTTGCAAAATGAGCGAAATGGATAATTTTCAAGACTTAGATGAGGGATATTTGAGTGCAGAATCTTGTTTTGGCGAAGAAGAGGCGAGTGAAATTTTAGATTTTTTAGAAAATGCAAAATACTTAATTGTAGATGAAAATATTAATTTTTACAAAGACAGTGAAAATATCAAATATTTTCTAAATTTTCTAAGCCAAAAATACAAACTTAAAATTTTAGATAGTAGTGAAAAAGAATGTGATTTTAAAAATACAAAATTGAGTACCTTACAAGAGCTTGATAGTTATGATGGCTTGGTGCTTTTTAGAGCAAATTTAAAAGATGATAATTTACATTGTTCTAAGCAATTTTTGCAAATTGCAAAATGTAAAGATAAAAGTGAAGTTGAAGTTTTGGCTAAAGATTTTAGCTTTAAAACTACACTTTGTTTGGATGAAAATTTGCAGGGCACTATAGCCTTTTTAAATTACGATCATCAAGGTTTTGATTTTACTCCAATTCGCATAAAGGAAGCAAAATGACAATTAAAATAAATGGCATAGATTGCGCCTTTGAAGAAGGCGAATATATTTTAAATATAGCAAGAAGAAATGATATTTTTATCCCAGCAATTTGCTATCTTTCAGGCTGTAGTCCGACTTTGGCTTGTCGTATGTGCATGGTAGAGGCTGATGGTAAAAAAGTGTATTCTTGCAATACTAAAGCAAAAGAAGGTATGGTTGTAGAAAGTGATTTGCAAAATCTTTGGGATGAAAGAAATGAAATCATGCAAGCTTATTGTATTAACCATCCTTTAGAATGTGGGGTTTGTGATAAATCAGGCGAATGTGAATTGCAAAATTTCACCCACAAAAGCCGTGTAAATATCCAAAGACATTGGATTAAAGATACACATAAACCACATAAACATTGGGGAATGATCAATTACGATCCTGCACTTTGTATAGTATGTGAGCGTTGTATCACAGTTTGTAAGGATAAAATCGGCGAGAGTGCTTTAAAAACAGTGCCTCGTGGAGGCGATAGTGTAGATAATAGCTTTAAAGAAAGTATGGGTAAAGACGCTTATGCGATTTGGACGAAATTTCAAAAAAGTTTGATAGGCCCTGCAAACGGAGATACGCTTGATTGTTCTTTTTGTGGAGAGTGTACCAGTGTATGTCCAACAGGGGCTTTGATAGGCTCTAAATTTCAATATACTTCTAATATTTGGGAGCTTAAAAGAATTCCTGCTTCAAATCCACATTCAAGTGATTGTGAGCTTATGTATTATGATATCAAACAAAGCGGCATTAGCAATCAAAAACCTAAAATTTACCGCGTAAGTAATGATTTTTCTTTTGCGAGTTTAAATAAGGCCGCAAGATTTGCTTTTGATACGCAAAATGAGGCAAGTAAGGATGAAAAAGCTTTTAAAGAGCTTATAGAACTTTTTGAAAAAAATGAGATTAAAAATATTAAATTTAATAGCTTTATTACCAACGAAGAAGCTTTGATTTTACAAAATTTCAAAAAGAAATTTGGCTTAAATCTTATCAATAACGAAGCTTTAAAATTTAAAGACTTTTTGGAAGAATTTATAAGCAATAGCGGTGAGTTTTATAATGCTACAACCCAAGATATCACAAAAAGCGATTTCTTAGTCGTTGCAGGAACGCTTTTAAGATACGATGCGCCTACGCTTAGCTATAAAATCAACAATGCCTTAGTGATGAATAAAGGCTCAGGACTTTATTTTCACCCTATAGAAGATGCAGGCATTGCAAAGTATTCTAAAAATTTCATTTCACATACTCACAAAAGTGGAGATGAGGAGCAAATTTTATATTTCTTGCTTCAAAAATTCAGTCAAGATGAAAATATAAAAGCAAATTTGGCTGAATTTTTTATAAATGAAAATAAAGAAATAGAAGAAAGTATCAATGAAGAAATTATAGAGCAAGTTGTAGAAAAAGATGAAGAAGGCAATGAAATTTCTAAAGAAGTGAAAAAAGTTGTGCCTAAAAAAGTGAAAAAAACCATAGAAGTAAAACGCTCGGTTTTTACTAAAAATTTGGGTATAGATGAGGATAAATTAGAAGATTTATTGCTTAAAAAGGCTAATTTTACTTTGATTATAGGAAGTGATTTTTATTTTCACAAGAATGCTAAAAAATTAGCCAAATTACTAGCTTTGATCCAAAATACAACACCTTTTAAAGTCTTTTTAAATCCTACACATACAAATACCTTAGGCGTTGCTATGATTTGTGATTTAGATGAGAGTATGCAAGAAGGTAAGACTTTGGGTTATAATGAAAGAGGAGATTTTAGCTTTTCTTATGAAGAACATGCTAATTTAGCTAGCTCAAGTTTAAATCAGCAAGAGGGTACTTTTTTAAATTATGATAAAAAAGTAGTTCCAACCAATGCAGCTTTAGAATTTGATGGATACTTTTTAAATGATTTAGCCAATGCTTTAGGTTTTGATGAGGAGTATACGATCAATTACACCAAAAGACTTCCTATTAACAAAGGTTTTTCTCCTTTGGAATTTGATAGTCTTGATAATTTTTATACCAATGGTGGAGAATGCAAAAGAGGGTATGATTTAAATTTAGAATGCTGTAAAAAAAGCGCTAAGAATGAATTTGTAGCTCCTCATTTGCAAAATTTAACCTTACAAGAAGATGAAATTTTGCTTTACAGTGCAAATCCTAGTTATCAATTTGGTAGATTTTCAAATCGTGCAAGTGCAATCAACGAAGCGATTTTTTTAGGGGTTAGTCAGAATTTGGCAAAAGAAAAAAACTTGCAAGATAAAGATCTTGTAAAACTTAAGATCAAAGATAAGGAATTAAGTCTTAGCGTGCGTATAGATAAAGACATAAAAAATGGGGCTTTTTTACCTTATTTTGATGAAAAAATCGACACGCTAAGTTTTTTTGATGAAAGATTTATTGTGGCAAATTTAGAAAAATTAGGAGCGAGTCATGAGTGATTTTGCTTTTTTTGCTTTAGAGGCTTTAATTAAGTGTATTATAGTAATTGCAATTTTTGCTACCTTAGCAGGACTTGCAACTTATGCAGAAAGAAAGGTTTTGGCTTATTTTCAAAGACGCATCGGGCCTGATATGGTAGGACCTTTTGGACTTATTCAGCTTGTAGCAGATATGATAAAACTTTTTACTAAAGAAGATATCATACCTTCAAATTCTCAAAAATTGATTTTTGCTATAGCGCCTTTGATCGCGGCCATTTGTGCTTTTGTATCTTTAGCGGCTATTCCTATGCTTCCTGAATTTACATTATTTGGTCGCACTATACAGCCTTTGATTGCCGATATTAATGTAGCTTTGCTTTTTGTTATAGGAACTTCGGGGCTTTGTTTTTATGCTATATTTTTAGGTGGGCTTGCAAGCAACAACAAATGGTCAATCATAGGCGCTGCAAGAGGGCTTGTAGCCATCATTTCTTATGAGAGTGTAGGAGCTCTTGCTTTAATAGCTATTGTTATGCTTGTAGGATCTTTTTCTTTGATAGATATTAATAATTATCAAAGTGATGGATTTTTTTCATGGCTTATTTTTAAACAGCCTTTAGCTTTTGCGCTTTTTGTGATTGCTTTATTTATCGAAACCAATAGAACTCCACTTTGTTTAACTGAAAATGAAGCTGACATTGTTGCGGGTTATGGTACGGAGTATTCGGGTTTAAGATGGGGTATGTTTTTCATAGGAGAATATGCTTCTATGATAGCAGGAGCGATTTTAATTACGCTTTTATTTTTAGGCGGTTTTAATGACTTTTATTTTATACCTGGCTGGATTATGATGATAGTAAAATCAAGTTTTATCTTCTTTTGGTATTTTTGGGCTAGAGCAGCTTTTCCACAACTTCGCCCTGATCAAGTGATGAGAATGTGTTATTTAATTTTAATTCCTTTGGCGGTTTTAAATCTTTTAATTACTGCCTTTGCAGTACTTATATAGGAGTTTGTGATGAAAAATTATTATTTAATCGATGAAAAAAGAAAGACTCCTACTAGCACTTGGCAGAAGATTTCACAAGCTTTAAAAAGAAGTGTGAAATTAGAGCTTTTTGTGGGATTGTGGGTGGTTATGCGTGAAATGCTAAAAAGAAATAATAGTGCAACCATAAAATATCCCTTTGAAAAGGTAAAGCTTGACAACCGTTACCGTGCCGTACACCGTCTTATGCGTTTTATAGAAAGTGAAAATGAAAGATGTATAGGATGCGGGCTTTGTGAAAAGATTTGTATCAGTAATTGTATTAGGATGGAAACTTCTTTAGATGAAAATGCTCGTAAAAAGGTGGGAAATTATAGTATTAATTTGGGGCGTTGTATTTATTGTGGTTTTTGTGCTGAAGTTTGTCCAGAACTTGCTATAGTCCATGGTACAGAATATGAAAATGCAGCTGAACAAAGATCTTATTTTGGCTATAAGCAAGATTTTTTAACCCCTATTGATAAACTTAAAAATCAAGTTGAATTTGAGGGTGCGGGTAGTCTTAGAAAGGATGCGGATTTACTTGTGAAAAAAACTCCAAATTATTATGAAGTTTTACAAGAAAGAGAAAAAAATTTATGCACCGATGAAGAATGTGCATTGCCGAATTTAGCTCCACAAGGAGAAGTTAAATGATAGAAATTTTAGCTTTTACATTTTTTAGTGTAGTGGTTTTAGGCTTTTTCTTGGTAGCAGTTTTGAGTAAAACTATGCTTTATTCTCTTTCTGCTTTAGCGGGTGGAATGGTTTTTTTATCGGGTTTTTATTTTTTACTTGATGCAGAGTTTTTAGGAGTGATACAAATTATAGTTTATAGCGGGGCTGTGCTTGGGCTTTATAGCTTTGCTATGATGTTTTTTGACAATTCCAAAGAATTCAAAGAAAAATTAAGAGCTAAGAAAAGTTTTTTTCTTTTGGTAATTTTAAGTGCCGTTTTACTTTTATTTATGCTTTTGGGCTTTAAGCACCAAAATATCGCGAGTGATTTGGCTTTAAGTGATCCAAATTTATTCGATTATAATAAGCAACTTGCTTTTGCTATTTTTTCAAAATATCTTTTAGCTTTTGAATTTATAGCTATTTTGCTTTTAATCGCTTTAATTTGTGCGATCGTGCTTACACATAAAGAGCTTACAAAGGAAAGATAATGGTAGAAAAGTATTTTTTTATAGCTATTGCAATGTTTATTATAGGATTAATCGGTATTTTAAAAAGACAAAATCTCATTATGCTTTTTATTTCAAGTGAAATTTTACTCAATGCAGCAAATTTAGCCCTTGTTGCAGCTTCTAAGATGCATCAGGATTTAAATGGACAAGTTTTTGCTCTTTTTGTGATGGGTGTGGCTGCTTGTGAAGTGGCTGTGGGTGTGGCATTTTGTGTGCTTTGGTATAGAAGAAAAGGCACTTTAGAATTAAAGAGCCTAAAAGAGGAGGTTTGATAATGCAAAATTTAGCTTTGATTTCTCTTTTTAGCCCTTTTGTAGCTTTTTTATTTGCAAGTTGTTTTGCTTTAAGTGAAAGAAAAATTTTTGTCGCTTATATATGTTCTTTATTGATCGGTATAAGTGCATTTTGTTCTTTGTATCTACTTTTTAACAATCAAGCTTTTAATGTAAGTTTATTTGAGTGGTTTATAGGTTTAAGCTTTGGATTTAACATAGACGCTATTTCTCTTACTATGATGAGTGTTGTGGGTGTTGTAGCAACTTGTGTGCATTTTTATAGTATTTTTTATATGGCTCACGATAAAGATTTTAATAAATTTTTCGCTTATTTAGGGCTTTTTGTATTTTCAATGCTTTTTTTAGTAATGAGTGATAATTTTTTAGGACTTTTTGTAGGCTGGGAAGGAGTAGGGCTTTGCTCTTGGCTTTTAATCGGTTTTTGGTATAAAAATAATACTTATTCTTTTGCAGCTAATGAAGCTTTTATCATGAATCGTATTGCGGATTTGGGTATGCTTTTAGGAATTTTTTGGCTTTATATCCAAGCAGGGACTTTAAAATACAATGAAGTGTTTGCCATAGCGCAAAATTTAGATCATAATGCTTTGGTTTTGATTGCGAGTTGTTTATTTATCGGAGCTATGGGAAAATCCGCACAATTTCCTCTTCATACTTGGCTTGCAGATGCAATGGCAGGACCTACACCTGTTTCAGCCTTAATCCATGCTGCTACCATGGTAACTGCGGGGGTTTATTTGGTTATTCGTGCAGGAGAAATTTATTCTTTAGTGCCTGAGGTTTCTTATTTTATTGCTTTGCTGGGAGCATTTGTGGCTATTTTTGCAGCTTCCATGGCTTTGGTGGCTAGGGATTTAAAACGCATTATCGCTTATTCTACTTTATCGCAGCTTGGATATATGTTTGTGGCTGCAGGACTTGGAGCTTATGGTATAGCTTTATTTCACTTAGTAACCCATGCTTTTTTCAAATCTTTACTCTTTTTAGGTGCTGGAAATGTTATGCATGCAATGGATGATCAACTAGATATTAAAAAAATGGGTGGTCTTTTTAAATCTTTAAAAATCACTGCTATTTTTATGACTATAGGTTCTTTGGCTTTAGCAGGAATTTATCCTTTAGCAGGCTTTTTCTCAAAAGATTTGATTTTGGGTTATTCTTTTATCGCTCATTATCATGGAATTTTCTTAATTCTTTTAATCTCAGCCTTTTTAACTGCTTTTTATAGTTTTAGACTTTTAATGTTGGTATTTTTCACTCCTTCTAGACATGATAAACATCCACATGAAGCAAGTAAAATAGCTCTTTTGGCTATGAGTCCTTTGGTGGTTTTAGCTATTATTGCGGGCTTGTTTGAGCATAGTTTTTTTGAATATCTTAGCACTCAACTTATTTTTATCGATGCTCAAAATAAACTTGTAATGATTTGTGCGAGTGTAGCAGCTGTTTTGGGTGTAGTTTTAGCTATTATAGCTTATAAGGCTTCTTGGTTTAAAGATGGCATAGAGCAAAATAAAATCCATAAGCTTTTGAGCAATGATTATTTTATCCCTAAGTTTTATCATGAATTTATAGTTTCAAAATACGAAAGCTTGTGTGCGGTTTTAAAACATTGTGATACTTATATTTTTGATGCTATAGTGGAGAAAATTGCTTATTATTGTAATTTGATTTCGCAAAAAATAATTATGACAAATAGTCTTAATTTGATGCTTAGATTTTTGGTGGCAGGATTTGTGATTTTGCTTATTTTGGTATGGGTGGTGTAAAATGTTAAATTATCTAATCTTTTTTCCTTTAATTGCCGCTTTTGTAACTCTTGTTTTAAATCGTGGTGGTATAAAAGTTTTTAGCGTCATAGCGAGCTTAATGGTGCTGGGTTTAAATATCAAGATTTGGCAAGATTATTTAAATGGAATAAACCTTGAATATCAACTTCCTTTTAAGGTAGTAAATTTCATGAGTTATCATATAGGCGCTGATAGTATAGCTTTGATTTTAATGCTTTTAAGCTCCTTGATGATATTTTTAAGTTTTTTATTTTTAAAGATTGAGCAAAAAGCAATGGTGTCTTGCATATTCTTTTTAGAATTTGCGATTATGGGATTATTTTCTTCGCTTGATGGTTTACTTTTTTATGTATTTTGGGAATTTTCACTTTTACCTTTGCTTTATATTATGGGAGTATATGGTAAAGATTATAGAGCGGGGATTAAATTTTTTGTTTATGCCTTTGCGGGTTCTATTTTAATGCTTTTGGCTTTAATTTATCAAGCCTATGCGACCTACAAACTTTTAAATATCTTCACTTTTGATATAGAAATTTGGAAAAATAACGCTTCGGCTATGAGTTTTAACGAACAAATTTTACTTTTTGGAGCATTTTTTGTTGCTTTTGCTATTAAAGCACCACTTTTCCCTTTTCATACTTGGGCGCCAAAAGTTTATGCAAATTCGCCTATTTTAGTTTCTATGATGCTTGTAGCATTTAAAATGGCTCCTTTTGGATTTTTACGCTTTTGCTTGCCACTTTTCCCTGATGCGAGTGTGTATTTTATGCCTTTAGTTGTAGCTTTGTGTATAGTAAGTATAATTTATAATGCCTTAATCGCTTACCGCGCTTCAAATTTAAAAGAATTGATCGCTTATAGTTCGATTTCTCACCTTGGGGTTATGATTTTAGGTATTTTTTCTTTTAATGCTTTGGGGCTTAGTGGAGCGGTATTTTATATGTTTGCACATGGTATTGTTACGGGAGCTTTGTTTTTAATGGCTGAGCTTTTATATAAAAAATATGGCACACTTGAAATTTCTTATTATCATTCTTTAGCTAGTAAAGCGCCTTTATTTACTATTTTCTTTACTTTGATTTTGCTTGCAAGTATATCTTTGCCACTTACACTATCTTTTGTTGGAGAGTTTTTAATTCTTTTAGGTGTTGCAAAACTTAATTTACTTTATGCTCTTTTGGCAGGACTTGTGATCATTTTAGGTGCTATTTATATGCTTTATGTATTTAGAAAAATGTTTTTTATGCAAAAAGAGAATCAGCTTGAAACTTGCTCCTTGCATGCAAGAGAAATTCTTTCTTTGATACCTATAGTGGTTTTGATTTTTTATTTGGGTATAGCACCAAAGATTTTTTTAGATCCTTTAAATAAAGATGCAGATTTCATTGTTGAAAAAATGAAAGAAAGAGCTATTGATGATCAAACCATTCGATTTTTAAATCATTTAGAAGGGGAAAATAATGTTAGGTAATATCGATTTAAGCAGCTTAAATATCCCTTTATCCTATCCTTTTGCATTTTTGATTGCTGTGGCTATCGTGCTTTTACTTTGTTCGGGTTTTTGGAAATTTCATCGAACTTTTTATATGGCTACTAGCTCTTTATCTTTGATTGTGAGTGTTTTTTTAATTTTAAATAATATCGCTGCGCAAGGCTTAGAAGCAAAAGGATTTTTAGGAACTCTAAATAATGATATTGTTTCTTTGTATGCTTCTTTGGTTATTTTGTGCTTTTCGTTTTTGTATCTTTTGATGCAAAAAGAAGAAAATCAAGGCGAATTTTATAGTCTGTTTTTATTTATGGTAGCGGGGCTTTTGCTTATGGTTTCAAGCTCAAATTTGATCTTGATTTTCATAGGACTTGAAAGCTCTTCCTTGGCTCTTTATACACTTATTGCTATGCGTGGAAGCAATAATGCCATTTCAAGTGCTATTAAATACTTTAGCGTTGCGGCAGTGGGTTCGGGCTTTTTTGTTATGGCATCGGCTTTGATTTATATTAGAACAGGTACTTTGGATTTGGGCTTAAAATTGGCTCTTGATAAAGATCCTATGCTTTTAGGAGCAGGAGTTATGATTTTTGTTTTATGTGCTATCAAACTTTCTTTAGCTCCTTTTCATTTTTGGTTAAAAGATGTGTATTCTTCAGCGCATGTAAATTTAGTTGCTTTTATTTCTGTTGTCCCAAAAATAGCAATGTTTGTTGTAGTTATCAGACTTTTTAGCTTTTTAAATCATTTAGGATTTGAAAATATTTTAAATGTATTGGCAGTATTTTCAATGCTTATTGCAGCTTTAGCCGCATTGAGCCAAAAAGATGTCAAAAAAATGTTTGCTTATAGTTCTATAGTGCATTCTAGTTTTGTTTTAGCAGCATGTATTCCTTTGTTGAATGTGGCTGATGATGTTTTAAATTCTATATTTGTTTATTGGGTGCTTTTTGGCTTTGCTAATTATGGTGTATTTTTGATTCTTAGCACCTTTAAGGGAAGCTCATTTGAAGAATTTAATGCTTTATTGCTTAAAAAGCCTTTGATTGCATTATCGCTTAGTTTTTGTGTGCTTTCATTAGCTGGAATTCCTCCATTTGGTGCTTTTTGGGGCAAGGTGATGGTGTTAAAAACTTTAATTGTCGCTGATTATTGGTATTTAGCTCTTTTTATGGCTTTGGCATCACTTGTTATGCTTTATGCTTATTTGAAGTTAATCATCCATGCTTTATTTATAAAAACCCAAGCTAAAGTTTCAGAGCATTTAAATTTTATTCAGAGTTTTATTTTAGCTCTTTGCACTTTGATTAGTGTGTTTGCTTTATTTTTGTTACTTAAAATATAATATAATTATTGTATGAAAATTATATTTTTGGTATTGCTGAGTATTTGCACTCTTTTTTCTTTTGAATTAGCCCTAAATACAGGCCGCGAGAACAATCAAGCTTTTGCGGTCTTACATGCTAGTAATGACTTAGATTTTACTTGTCAAAAAATTATTATTGAAGATAAAATGCATTTTGAATGCGAGATTATGGGTATAGTGGATAATAAACTAAGTGATCAAAGCTTTACTGCTTTTGATTTAAAATTTATCAAAGAGCCTCAAAAGATTAAAATGATTATTATACCTAAAATAAGCGCAAGAATGTTTGATCTATCGCAAAATATTTATGCGGATAAAGAGCTAAATTCTTCAAGTATGCATAAAAGTAAGAGTTTTACTTTTATTTTTACTCCAGAATTAGAGCATGTAAAAGATTATGATGGACTTGATTTTAATATCAATTTCCCGCATGAAAGCTTGCCTTATGTTGGAGCTTTGGATTTAAATTCAGATCCTGTAATTATCCCTCAAAGTGCCGATATCAATACTTATTTGCGTATAAAAAATGAGTATGATAAGGCCAACTATACTCAAGTGATTACAGATGCTCAAAATGCCATCAATCGTTATCGTGGTAGTATTTTTATGAATGAGTTTATACTTTATAAGCTTAGAGCACAAAGTCAAATTTACACTCAAGATCCAAGTATGCGTGATCAGCAAGTTTTGGAAAAAATGATTGATGAGGCTAAAAATTGGAATCGTACTTTTACAAGTGATAAGAATTTTCCAGAAGTCTTGCATATTATGCTAAGAACCTATATCGCCTTATCGCAGCGTGCTGATATAGAATATATTATGTCGATTTTAAATAACGAACAACCCAATAGTTATTTTACTCAGCTAGCAAGACTTGATTATGCTGATTATATCTATCCTTTAAATGAGAAAGAAAGAGCTATAGATATTTATGAGGATATTTATTTTAATACTAAAAATTTAGATTTAGCAGCAAGAGCAGCGATGAGTTTAATCAAAGATTATCTTGCTAACAATCAAATCGATAAAGCTGTGCAATATGTCAATACAATTTTAAAGGCTAATCCTGAATATTTTCCAAAGGATATGTTTAGATCTTTGGAGCTTGCTAAACTTTTTAATCAGCACAAACAATATGACATAAGTGCAAGTATTTACGAAGATGTTTTTTTAAAAATGCCTAAAATTGATAGTAGATATGAGCAAGTTTTAAAGGATCTTGCTTTAACATTAGCTATGACTTCAAGATCAAGTGATGCTAAAAAATATCTTGATTTGTATATGGATAATTATTTAGATGGAAAATATTTAGATGAAATTAGAAAAGCAAATGATGAGGTTTTCTTTGCTTTAGCAGATAATAATGCTACATTTTTGCATCAGCGTTATGCAAATTTAATGAAAGAATATGCTCAAAAAGATGAAAATATAGCAAATAAAGCCTTAGATGAGGATGTCGCGCTTTATTATAAAGAGGGTAATTTAAGTGCAGTGTTAGCCTATAAAGATCAGATAGAAAATAAGAAATTAACAAATTCTACAAAGTTGTTAGAGCAAGCAGCTACTCAGCTTCTAAATAATGACTTAAAAGCCGATAATTGTATCAATGCTGTTAATATATTTACACAATTTAATTCCTATGAAATTGGACAAAAGATAGAAAATAAAAAACAAATGCTAGCTTGTCTTATAAGAACTTCAAATATGCAACAAGCAATGGATTATATCGATAAAAATCATAATGAGGATTCTATTTTTTATGGTTTGCAAAAAGCATCTATACTTTATGATAATAAACAATATCCATTAGCTTTAAATATAGCTCGAGAAATATCAAATTCTAGAATTTTAAAGAGTGATGAGGAGAATTTTAAAGCTTATTATTTGCAATTTTTGTCTTATTTGAAAATGGATGATTATAATATGGCTATCAAAATTTTACAAATTTTAGAGAGCTTTCCTATGAATTTTACAATGGTTGAAGCTTATGATAATTTATTAATTTACGCAAACGATCACAATATGCAAACAACGATTTTAAATTATGCACCTAAGGCTATTGACTATCAAAACCTAAAAGGAATCAATCTCTTTAGTCCAAATTTAGAGTTTATCTATCTTGATACCTTGGCTAAAACCAATCAAAATGAAGAATCTTTAGCAGTATTAATAGATTTGTTAAAATTAAAGCTTTCAGATGAAGATAGGGCTAGAGCTTTATATATACAAAGTATGACTTATGAAAGAATGCAAAATACTCAGGCACAAAAAGAAAGTCTAAAGCAGTGTTTAGAGCTTAAAACTACTTCTAACTGGCAAAATTTATGTCGAGATAAAAATCAAATTTTAGCCCAATAAGCTTAATTTGATTTTCTATATGTATTGAAATAGTTTTTGTTTTAATTGCATAGTATGGCTTGAATTTTTTAAATCATCGCAATAAAAACCAAAATCATATTTTATTTTCTAAAAATTCCACTATATTTTTTTGTAAAAACCTTTTTATTTCTTATATAGATCCTTTCTATGTTAGTTTAAAATTTTAGGTATAAATATGCATAAATTTACAAACAAGCAAAGTTATATAGTGTATGTTAGCTGTTTAAGTAATTTATAAAGTGAGTAATGTTTAGAGTAGGCAAATGAAGTTAAGCAAGGAATTTAATCAAAAAAGGCGATTTATTTTAAGCTAAATGAGAAATAAATTCAATAGATACGCAACTAATACACAAAAGCAATAATATCAAAAAATATAGAATAAATCATCAAACAAAGAACTATATAAAACAAACCAACCCAATCTACCTAGGTATTAATAAATAATGAATTAAAAGATATCAACGAGTAATCAGCTAAAAGTGTTAATGAATTAAATCTTTAGATTGATACTCGCATATCAATCTAAATTTTATATATCAGTCTCTAATTAAAATCTTTTCTTTTTCACATCTTCAAGTATATTATTAGCTATATCACTTACAGTATTAGAAATAATAGCAGACTCATTAGCAATCTCTACATTATCCTTAGTAGTTTGATCAATTTGAGCTACACTCTCATTGATTTGAGTAATACCTGCAGTTTGCTCTTTAATAGATTCTGCCATATCATTGATAGATTGAACCAATAAATTAGTATTAGCTTCTATTTCAGATAAAGACTTTTGAGTTCTTTCCGCTAGCTTTCTAACTTCATCTGCAACAACTGCAAATCCTCTACCATGTTCTCCTGCACGTGCAGCTTCAATAGCAGCATTTAATGCTAGAAGATTGATTTGATCTGCAATATCTCCAATAATACCTGTAACATTCTTAATCTCTTCAGATTGAGTGATAACATCACTGGTTTTTACAGAAACATTTTGCATAGAAGAAGTAATCTCTTCTAAAGCAGCTGCTGTTTCTTCCAAAGAAGCTGCTTGAGAATTAGAAGATGAAGTAAGGTTTTGAACTGCACTTTGAAGTTTAGAACTTTCACTGGCTAAGTGATTAGCAAAGTCAGAACTTTGTTTTAACATCTTAACGATTTCATCTCCTAAAGCATTGGTAGTGATTTCAACATTACCACTAGCATTATCAAGTTTATTTCTAAAGTCTAAAGATTTATATTCTTCAAAGATCTTATGAATAGCATTCATATCTGATCCTACTTTAGTTTGTAAAACATCTAAAAGTCTATTAAGAACATTTTTAAGTTCTATTAATTGTGGATTTCTAGGATTAGCTGTAATTCTTGCAGTAAGATTACCACTTTCTACTACTCCTACGGTTTCAACACTTTCTTTTACTGCTTTAGCATCTTGTTCTAAACCTTGTTTAGTAGCAAGGATGTTTTCGTTGATGGCTTTAGAGATTTGACCAAATTCATCATTAGTTTTTACATCAATAGTAGAAATATCTTTGGTTTTATGGTTGATGAAGTTGAAGAAAGAATTAAGTCCTGCTTGGATAGAGGCGAGTGGGGAGAGGTAGTATGATACAATAAAATAAAGTAAAAGCACACTACAAGCTATTATAATAATTACTGCTATAACTTGGACAAAAGCTGCTTCTGCAATAGGTTGTTCAATAACATCATCACTTTCAGTAGCACAAGCTATATAAGCAAATACCTTTGTACAAATTCCCAATCTGTCATCTCCGTTTAGGGTATAATCAAAAAATTTATAATCTCCATTTGCTTTATAGGCATTTAAAACTGGAGAATAATCTATAGATGGATCAAGCAATTTAGTATCGGTTGCGGCAAATACTTTATTTTCTCTATCAAATACAAAAGCATTTCCTGGAGTTTTTGCAATTTGATCTTGAAAGCTTGTTAATAAAACATCTATACCTAGAACTCCGATAAATTTACCATCTTTATAAAGAGCTTTAGAATAAGTGATAACAAATTCTTTGGTGACTGCATCGATATAAGGGTGACTTGCGGTAAATGCATCTGTTTGCATAGCACTTTGATACCAACCTCTTGTAGTTGCATTATAATTGTTTGCTTTACCGTTGATTCTTGCGTTTACACCCTTTTGGTCACTGATTCCATCACTGATGATATTTTCACCATTGCTTTGTCCAATAAATATTGCAAGAGCGCCAATACTATTGCGATAATTTTTTAACAATGGACCCGCATTTTGAATAAGATTTTCTTCTGAGTTGATAGCATAATAAGGCAAATCTACTATATCTTTTGTTAAGTTTTCAAGCACAACTATATTTTTAGATCTAAAGTCTTCTACTATATTTTGTGTGGCTTTGAGTAGATTGGTTTGTTCTCTAAGAGTTGCTTCATATAAAGAATTTTTTGTAAAGTAAAAACTTACAACACCTAAAATGATTAAAGCGAAAATTGCAATTAAATTTGCAATAAGCGAAAGCTTTATTTTTATACTATTCATAAAATGAACCCCCTATGATATAAAATATAAGTTAGTTTCAAAAAACTTACTTTATAAGTGTAACAAAAAATAATTTAATCATTTCTTTTTAATTGTAATACTTTAATTTTACTTTTAAAAAAGAGCTAACTAATGATTATTTTAAATTAACCTTATATATTCTATAATTTTATACTGAAAGGAAAATAAAATGGCTTATACTATTAAAGAAGTAGAAAAAGAAACAAAAATAAGCTCGCATACGCTAAGGTTTTGGGCTAAAAAAGGTTTATTTCCCTTTGTGCAAAAAGATGAAAATGGAGTGAAGTATTTTTCAAAAAGCGATATAGAATGGGCAAAATGGATAGAATGGCTTAGAATTTCAGGTATGCAAATCGAACAAATCAGACACTATATAAAGCTTTGCTCTTTAGGTATAAAAACTGCCAAAGAAAGACAAGATATGTTAAAACAAGCAAAGAAAAAGCTACAAACTCAAATCAAAACTCTAAAAGAAAGTGAAAAAGTTTTAAGTAAAAAGATAAAAATTTATGAAGAAATGCTTGCAAATGAAGTTGATGGGTTTAATCCAGAAAGCAAGGATTATCAACCTTGCGATAAGTTTTGTAAAGAGTCATGAGGCTTGATTTATTTTTTAGAATTTAAACTTTTGCCCAATGCCCATTTTACAAGTAAGATAAGTACAGGAACTTCTACTAAAGGGCCTATAATGCTTGCAAAAGCTTGTTCTGAGTGAAGCCCAAAAGTAGCAATGCAAATGATTATAGCTAATTCAAAGTTATTTCCACTAGCACTAAAGCATAAAGAACAAGTTTTAGGATAAGAAAGATGATTTTTCTTAGAAATAAACCAAGTTAGAAAAAACATGATGATAAAATACAAAGTCAAAACAAAGGCTATTTTTAAAGCTTCTAAAGGCAGGTGAAATACTTCATTTGCTTTGTAAGAACACATAATGATGATAGTTACTAGCAGGGTGATAAGAGTTATAGGGCTGATTTTAGGTAAAAAGGTATTTTCGTACCATTGTTTGCTTTTGTATTTTAAAAGTAGGGTTCTTGTTATAAAGCCCATTAAAAAAGGAATTCCTAAATAAATCAAAACATTTTTACTTAGAGCTGAAAAATTTATATCTAAACTTGTAGCTAAAGTGCTTTGACCTAGTAATTTTGGTAAAAAATCTAGATAAATATAAGCCAAAGTGGAAAAAAATAAAATTTGAAAAATGCTATTCATCGCTACTAAAGCACTGGTGTATTCTCTATCACCTTTTGCTAAATCGCTCCATACCACCACCATTGCGATACATCTTGCCAAACCGATGATGATAACTCCTTGCATATATAAAGGCTCGTCTTTTAAGAAAATAAAAGCCAAGACAAACATAAGCAAAGGGCCTATAAACCAATTTAAAATCATAGAAAGCAAGATAACTTTTTTAGAATCAAATACCTTCGAAAGCTTCGCATAATCAACCTTAGCCAAAGGCGGATACATCATCAAAATAAGACATAAAGTCAATACTACATTTACAGACTTGTATTCAAATAAATTCCAAAATAAAGCGATATCAGGGAAAATGATACCCAAAACCAAGCCTAAAAAAATAGCTAAAAATATCCAAAGCGTGAGAAATCTATCGATAAAACCTAACATCTAAAGTCCTTAAGAGAATTTGTTTTCATGGCTTGCAAAAGAGCTGTCAGTTTAGAATCTAAAATTTGAATTATTTTTTTAAACTCATCATCACAGCTTCCACTAGGATCTTTTAATCCAAAATCAAAATAATACCTTGATTTTAAGCTAGGACAAGCCACGCCACAGCCCATGCTTACGACTATATCTAAATTTTGAGGTAAGGAATCGATGAGTTTAGAATAATGCTTTTTCATATCGATTTGATAAATTTCACCCATAAGTCTTATGGCCTGTGAATTTACACCCTTAGAAGTGTCGCTTCCTGCAGAAAATACTTCGATATCTATGCCCATTTTTTCAGCTTTATGCCTAGCTAGTGCTTCTGCCATTTGAGAACGGCAGCTATTGTGAATACAAATAAATGCAAGTTTCATTTGTCATCCTCACAAGTATTGTTTTCTAAAACTACAATGTCAATATCTAGATTTTTAATATTTTCAAAAAGATCAGAATGCAGTTTTAAAAGCTCATCACTGATACCATAATACGCCCAAGTCCCCTTGCGTTTGACATATAAAAACCCTGCGTCTTTTAAAATTTTTAAATGTCTTGAAAGCCTTGATTGCCCCATATTTAAAAGCTTTTGCAAATCACACACGCAAAGTTCTTGATATTTTAAAAGATGGTATAAGATAAGCACTCTGCTTTCATCATTGATCGCTGAAATAATGGTTAAAAACTTTTGCATTTATTTTTCCTTATATGAAATTTATAAGCATGCCAAAAGATATGGCTACGCTTAAAATGATAGTTACAAACAATAATAAAAATTTCATCTTAAACATTTGCTTAAGTAAAACAAGCTCGGGCAAAGAGCATCCCGCACCTGCGATTAAAAAACTCATAATCACCCCTTGAGAAATTCCCATTTGCAAAAGTATCAAGCCTATAGGGATAATGGTTTCTACCCTTAAGTAAAGTAAAACTCCAAAAAACGCTGCTAGAATAATGCTTAAAATTTCATTGCCACTTAGGTATTTTTGTAAAATTTCTTGAGGGACAAAATCGTGGATCAAAGCCCCTATAAGCACTGCGATTACAATATAAGGTAGTAATTTTTTATAATTTTTAACACTTTCTTTGAAAAGTTTTTTGAAATTTATCTTTGTATTGTTAGCTTTGTTTTGAGTGTTGGTGCAACAAGAGCTTGGTTTAAAGACTATTTTGCCTATGTTTTTAGCATTTTGTGTGAAAATGCTTGGAGCTGAATTTTTAGGAGTATGCTTTAAAAAATACTCTTCTTTAAATTTTGAAAAAATAAGAGAAATTATAAAAATAAAAATTACCAAAAACAATACATACACAAGACTTAATTTCAAGCCAAAGGTAACAAAAAGCATGGTAAAAATGATAGGATTTATAAGAGGTGAGGTAAAAAGATAAGCCAAACACACGCTAAGTTTCACTCTAGCTTCTAAAAATGCTTTTAAAAGCGGTATGGTAGAGCAGGAGCAAAAAGGCGTTAAAGCACCTAAAAATATAGCTTTAAAATAGCTTGAAATTTTATCTCCGCTTAGTTGTTTTCTAAACATTCCTTCGTATTTTTGATTGATAATGCTAATAAGAAAAGAAATTCCTATAAAAAGCACAGAAAGCTCGACAAATAGATACAAAAATTCTTTAAAAGTGCTAAAAAATACTTGCATTGTTTTTCCTAAAAAATTTTTAGAGCAGTGTAATATAAATTTATTAATATATCAAGATATATTTATATATTGATTTTATAAATTACCGCTTGACTTAGAGCTACTCTCATCTTTTATAATTGCAAAAATTTTAAAATAAAGGGCAAAAATGCAAGCTTTGAATCAAGAAAAATTTAATTCTTTATCGGATATAAAAATTATTTTAGTGCTGTGTTTAGGCGTATTTGGGATTTTAAGCACAGAGCTAGGGATGATGGGTATAATTCCTATTGTTTCTCAAAATTTTAGTGTAAGTATTTCAGATGCAGGTTGGAGTGTGAGTATTTTTGCACTTGTGATTACTTTTTGCGCTCCTATTGTCCCGCTACTTTGTGCAAATTTTAATCCCAAAAAACTTATGCTTATTTGTTTAGCTGTATTTATCTTAAGCTCGTTAATCGCTGCTTTTGTGAGTGAATTTTGGCAATTGCTTGTTTTTAGAGCTATTCCTGCATTTTTTCATCCTATCTATATAGCACTAGCTTTAAGCATGGCTGCAAATTTGGCATCGGATAAAAAAGATATTCCTAAAAATGTAGGGAAAATTTTTGCAGCTGTGAGTGCAGGTATGGTTTTAGGAGTGCCACTTACTAGCTATTTAGGTGGAAATTTTGGCTTTGAAATTTCGATGTTGTTATTTGTGTTTTTAAATCTTTTATCCTTTGTGGCTACTTTATTTTTTGTGCCGAATTTCAAAAAAGAAAATAAGGTCAAAATAGGCAAGCAATTACTTATTTTAAGGTATCCGCTTTTATGGATAAGCATACTTTGTGTTGTTTGTATCAATGCTGGAATTTGGGGATTTTATTCTTATTTTTCTGATTTTTTATTGAGTATTTCGAAAATAAATTTTGATTTAATCAGTATTATTCTTGCTCTTTATGGTTTTGCTAACATTATAGGCAACAATCTTGCACCAAAACTGCTTATAAAAAATGTTAATTTAAATTTGATTTTTACACTTTTGTTGATGATTGGAATTTATGTACTTATTTTTAATTTTTATTATCAAAATATGATTTTAATGATACTAGCTTTTATTTTGGGTATTTTAGGTGGAGTGATGAATAATGGAACCCATTTTTTAATAAGCCATCCTTTTCCTAGAGCAAAAGATTTTACTAATGGGCTTTTTATAAGCGTTGCAAATATAGGACTTAGCGTTGGCACTGCTATTTGTGGACTTGTCATTTCTTTAAGCAATACGCGTTTTATTGCTATAAGTTCTGTTATTTTACTAAGCTTTGGAATTGTCATGATTTTATTAAGAGATAAAATTCAAAGTATGAAATTAAGGTTTTAATTTATGAAATATCAAATTTTAAACAATGGTTTAAAAATCCCCATTATGGGTTTTGGTACAGCTAGATTGCAAGGAAGAGAATGTTTTAATGTATTAAACAATGCTTTAGAATGCGGGTATCGTCTTATTGACACTGCGCAAATGTATAAAAATCATAAGGATATTGCTAAAGTTTTAAAAGAGAGTCAAATTCCTAGGAAGGAACTTTTTATAGAGAGTAAGATTTCGCAAAATTTAAGTTATTTACAAGCAAAGGATATGATTTATAAAATTTTAGATGAACTTGGTTTAGAATACTTGGATTTGCTTTTGATTCATGAACCTTATGAAAACAGCCTTCAAATTTATGATGCTATGCAAGAAGCTTTTGAAAACAAGCTTATAAAATCTTTAGGAGTGAGTAATTTTAATGAAAATTTACTTTTTGATTTTATACAAAAAGTAACGATAAAACCGGTGATTAATCAATGCGAAACTCATCTTTTATATCAACAAAAATCTTTACACAAAGCACTTCAAAAACATGATATATTTTTGCAATCTTGGAGTCCTTTTATAGCAAATAAAAATAAAATTTTTAATCATCCTCTTTTACTGTGTATGGCTAAAAAATATTCAAAAACTCCTGCGCAAATTATTTTAAATTTTCTCTATAAGCTTGGTATTTTACTTATCCCTAAAAGTTCTAATTTGCAAAGAATGAAACAAAATTTGCAAATTTTTGATTTTGAATTAGAAGATGAAGATACGCAAAAACTAATTTATTTGGATCAAAATAAAAGCTTCTTTGGATGGTATGATTGATTTTTTAAAAAAACTCTTGACTTAGAGCTACTCTCATCTTTTATAATTGTGAAAAATTTGAAAAGGAGATTTACAATGAAGAATAATTTTTTTAAATTATTGCTTATGGTTTTATTGATTGGAGGTGCAAATATGCTGTATGCAACTACTTGGGATAAGGTTTTTACTCAAAGCGATAAGGTTGAAATACAAAAAGTGACTTTTAAAAATCGCTATGGTATCACTTTGGTTGGGGATTTATATATCCCAAAAAATGCAAAATCCAAAAAGCTTAGTGCAATTGCGATTAGCGGCCCTTTTGGAGCGGTAAAAGAGCAAGCTTCAGGATTTTATGCGCAGACTTTAGCTGAATCAGGCTTTGTTGTTTTGGCTTTTGATCCTTCCTTTACAGGAGAAAGTGGAGGAAGTCCTAGAAATGTGGCAAGCCCTGATATCAACACAGAAGACTTTAGTGCGGCGGTGGATTTTTTAAGCAATCTTGCAAATGTTGATCCTAGTAAAATAGGCATTTTAGGAATTTGTGGTTTTGGTGGTTTTGCTTTAAATGCAGGTTCTATGGATACAAGGATAAAAGCTATCGTAACTTCTACAATGTATGATATGAGCAGGGTTAATGCTTATGGATATAATGATAGCTTAGACAAACAAGCAAGATATGAGCTAAAGAAAAAGCTAAATGAAGCACGCACAAAAGATTTTAAAAATGGTACTTTTGAGCTAGCGCCTACTTTACCACAAAAACTTAGCGGCAATGAGCCACAATTTATCAAAGAATATTGGGAGTATTATAAAACCAAAAGAGGTTTTCATAAAAGATCGATCAACTCAAATGGTGCGTGGAATGCGACCTCATCGCTTGGCTTTATCAATGCTCCTATTCTTGAATTCAGTGATGAGATAAATGCTTCTGTGCTTATGATACATGGAGAAAATGCACACAGCAGATATTTTAGCGAAGATGCTTTTAAAAATCTAAAAGGCGATAATAAAGAGCTTTTTATCGTAAAAAATGCTAATCATGTGGATTTGTATGATAATGCAGATAAAATCCCTTTTAGCAAAATCGCAGAATTTTTTAAAGCAAATTTAAAATAAGGAAAGAGATGAGAAAGATTTTATGTTTGGTAGCATTGAGCGTGACTTTTGTTTTTGCCAATACAGTCAATAAAGGAGAAAATATGCAAAGAGTAGAAAAGGCAGGAACTCATGGGAGTTTTAAGGGTGATTCTAAAATCTTTAGCGGAGAAGTTAAAGTAAATATGATGTTTAAGGCAAATGAGTGGAGAGATTTTAGCGGAGGCTTAGTGGAATTTAGTAAAGGTGCTAGAAGTGCTTGGCATACCCATCCAAAAGGACAAACCCTAATCGTAACAGAGGGAGAAATCATCACAAAAGCAGAGGGGCAAAAAGCAGTAATTGCCAAAAAAGGCGATGTGATAAGCTGTCCTATAGGAGTGAAGCATTTTCATGGTGCTACAGATTCTAGCAATGGAGTGCATATTGCTCTTACGAGTGAGATCGAGGGTAAGAATGTAGAGTGGCTAGAGCTTGTAAATGATGAAGAATATAAAAATGCTTTAAAAGAAGCTAGAGATTAAGGATTTTTGTAATGCAACGCAGAAATTTTTTAAATTTAAGTGTAAAAACTTTTATGCTTTTGGGTGCAATGTCAAGCACTCTTTTTTCGCAAGCTTTAAAAACTACAAAGGAAAAAACTATGCAATTAACACAAAGAGCAAGAGAAATTTTTGAAAGGCTTTTAGGGGGTGCAAAAAGGGATTTACTTTTTGCAAGCGATAAAGAATATTTTACCCATCATATAAATTTTACTTTTGGTGAGAGTTTTGCAAAAGCAAATTTGGATAAAGAAAAATATTTTTTAATCACACTTGCCTCTACTTTGGCAGCAGGTGGGAAGATAGAGTTTAAAACCTTGCTTAAAGGCGCAATCAATAACGATATAAGCCCAATTAGCATCAAAGAAGTGGTTTATCAAGCTACTCCTTATGTGGGCTTTGCTAGGGTGCGTGATTTTTTAAGTCTTTGTAATGATATTTTTAAAAAATTAGGGGTTGAACTGCCTTTGGCACCACAAAGCACTACTACGGAAGAAAATCGCAAAATAAAAGGCAGAGAAGTGCAAAATGCTATTTTTGGTGAGGCAAATATCACCAAAATGATAGAATCTACCCCAAAAGATAAAGCTTTTGTCAATGATTTTTTAAGTGCAAATTGTTTTGGGGATTATTACACAAGAAATGGACTTGATTTAAAAACTAGAGAGCTTTTAACGCTTGTATATCTCATCTCGCTTGGTGGAGTGGATAATCAAGTAAAAGCCCATATTTCAGGAAATCTTAACATGGGGCAAAGTAGAGAAGATTTGCTAAATATCATTGCAGCTCTTATTCCTTACATCGGCTATCCAAGGGCGCTAAATGCTATTGCTGTGTTAGATAGTTTGACTTTAAAGGCTTAAATTGTGATGAAAATATTAATTTTATGCTTAATGTGCTTAAATTTTTTACTAGGAGAAGAGATGCAAATAAAATTACTTTTTAATGGCAAGGAATTGCTTGTAAATTTAGAACAAAATGAGGCTTCAAGGCAGTTTTACAACACCTTGCCCTTGGAGTTAGAATTTAGTGATTTTATAGGAAAAGAAAAAATCGCACATTTACCCAAAGCATTAAATGCGAAAGGAAGTAGTGCCTATAAGCCACAAATTGGGGATTTGTTTTATTATGTGCCTTGGGGAAATATCGGAATTTTTTATGAATTGCAAAATGCAAATGAAGATTTGGTATTTTTAGGAAAAATACAAGGAAATTTAGAGCTTTTGAAAATGCAAAAAGGCGATTTTAAAGTAAAGATTATAAAAGAGTAAATTTGGCTTACACAATTATAAAAGTGGAGAAAAAACGGGTGTTCCTAGTAGGGCACTAAGATTTTGGGTGGATTGTTACCGCTAAATTGGCATGAGCTTTAAGGATTTAAAAGACTATATTGCACTTTGTGTCAAAGGTGAAAGCATGGTAAAAGAAAGGCTGGATATTATTTTAAATTTAAAAGAAAAAACGCTAAAAGATATGCAAAAACTTCAAACTATCTTAGAAAAACTTGATTTTAAAATAGAATATTATGAAAAAATGATAAAAGAAAGCAAAGATGAATTAAATCCTTTAAGCAAAGATTATGTAAAACGCAAAAAACGGGTGGAAATTTAAATTTATTAAATTTAATAATTATTCCTAAAAAAACAAGGGAAATTTACCCTTGCTTTTTTTGTGCCTTTTGTTCTTCTATAATTTGTGCGTACCATTTGGGTAGTTTTGTTAAGCTACTGCCTGCAAACTCGCCTTGTAAGTCTGTAAATTCATAGGAGAAGCGACAATCTTTTCTTACTTGCCAGTTGTCAATATTTTGTGAAAATTTATGACAATTAGAAAAGATACGATCCATATCTTTCACATTTCTCACATCCCATTTATCAAGGGGTTGGTTAAAGCTCATTTTCCCTCCTTCTCCACAAAATCCCCCATAAAACATACATTGCATATAAATAACCTTGCTTACATTCCAGTTATTTAGTGGTTGGTTAAAAGAAACTGCCTCACTAAACATACTTGACATACTCTCTACATTAGAAGTATCCCAAGATTCTATATTTTGGTTAAAAGAAAATGCCCCACTAAACATATGTCCCATCTCTTTTACTTTAGAAGTATTCCAAAGATCTAAGGGTTGATTAAAACGCCTTGCATCCATAAACATAGCCCTCATTGTTTCTACATTGCTTACATTCCAAGAATTTAGCGGTTGGTTAAACTCTATGCACCTATTAAAAGTATGATCCATACTAGTAACACTGCTTACATCCCAAGAATCTAGAGGTTGGTTGAACTTTATACATCTATAAAAGGCCCAAGCCATATTTGTAACCTTACTCACATCCCATTTATCAAGGGGTTGGTTAAAATTCTCGCATTCATAAAAAATGCCTTGCATATTTTTAAGCGATTTTGTATTCCAAGCACTAATATCGTGGTTAAAAAACTTTGCCCTACGAAACATATCTTCCATATTTTCCACATTCTCTACATTCCAAGTTTCTAAGCCTTTGAAACTTCTGCGTTTTGATTCTTCAAAGATACAACTCATATCTTTAATCTTGCTTGTATCGATTGTCTCTAGCTTTACTTTGCTATCTTCCACAAGCTTTAAAAGCTCTTCTTTGGTGGTTGGAAAGTATTTTAGCTTAGCGACTTTAGGAGTAGAAACTTTTGTGCTTTTAGGGGTTGGCTTTTTGATTTTTACAGGCTTTGTGGTAGCTATTAGCTCTTCCCATGCTTGTTGGAACTTTTTGTCAATCTGACTTTTAATAAGCGAATACACATCATCGCCATCTTTATCTTTTAGGCTAATATCAGCCCCAGCTTTTAGCAGTGCTTTAAAGGCGTTTTGCTTACCTTCAATGATAGATTGCATAAGCGGCGTTATCCCATCAATATCTTGATTATTTACATTTGCACCAAATCTTACTAATAGGTTTGCTTCCTTTTGAAAGCCTCTATTATAGGCATAATGCACAGGTGTAATATCAGCATTATTTTTTGCTTCAATATCTGCACCCTTTTCTAAAAAGATTTCCAAATAATCTGTGTCTTTATTATAAATCACACGAAAAATAGGTGTGAAGCCATTTTTATCTTTATGGTTGATATTTACTCCAGATTCTAGAAGCATATTAAAAATATTTTTGTTTGTATAGGCTTTTTGGAAAAAGAGTGCATTTTGATTATGTCTATTTGTGGAATCTATCTTAGCACCTTTGCTTAAAAGCTCTTTTATAAGTCCCTCATCACCCTTACGACACGCTTCTACAAACGCCTCATCAACACTCCCACCATTTTCTAATAAAAGTGGCAAAACTTCTAAGTTATAAGTGATTGCATACTCTATGGGTGTCCCTGCATTAGCAGCTAGATTTACATCTGCACCATGCTTTAGTAGTAGTTCTACTGCCTTATTTTTTCTATATCGCACTGCTATCATTAGGGGATTTTCATAGATATTTTGGGTGTTGATTTCAGGCTTTAGTCTTAAAAGCTTTCCACAATCTAGCAGATAATTGTGCTCAATCATAAAGCAAAGCAGATTATCGCCCTTTCCTTTGAACTCGCCTTCAATCTTTTGGTTACTAGCAAAGAAGAGATCTAGAATCTTTTTCATTAACTGCACTTCTTTTTGCTTATCTTCAAAGCGATAGTTATGCCAATAATCTCTATACAGATCGCCAAAAAGATGGCTCTCTTCGCCATAATGTTCTATTTTTGCATTAATGGGTGCTCCCTCATCTAAAAGCTTTTTAACTGCTTCTACATTGAGATTTTCTACTGCGTTAATGAGTTGTTTTTCTAAAACTTTTGCTGGTTTTTGCATATTTACTCCTTTAATTGTAGTTAAATTTTTTCCATTCTTCTTCATTTAGCGAAGTTTTTATGAGATTTTTTGGGAAATTTTTCGGGATTATGAAGTCTTCATCTACTAAGATATGTTCTAGTTTCTTGCACTCTAAAATATCTTTCGGTAGAGATTTTATGAAAGTGCCACTTATATCTAGCAGCTTTAATTCTTCTAAGTTTTTAATCTCACTTGAAAGCTCACTTATATCCGTGTCTGAAATATCAAGATATTCTAGACTTTTTATACCAAAAATTGTGCTTGGAAGTTCTTTAATTGGGTGGTAAGAGACATCAATTTTTTGAAGTCCTTTTAGCTTTCCTAACTCTTTTGGTAACTCATGCACCTCTGGGCAATCTCTAAGAAGCCCAAAAACACGGGTTTGTAACAACCACTCTTTAAGTTCTGGTGCATCATAGCCATAATCATCATACCATCTAAACTCATCAAGCATATCTTCTAGCATAAGCCCACAATCATGGCAGTTATTCCATAGCCAAGTACTAAAAGCTTTAAATTCTTTTTGGGTTAAATGCGAAGTGCGATCTTTTTCATAATCTGTAAGCGGGATTTTATTACCTTCTTTAATAAGCTCAAACTTAGCTTCATAAAAGCTAGTATCTAGACTTGTGAGTTTATTATAAGAAATATCAAGGTATTCTAAGTTTGGCAGAGTGGTCAGCTCTTTTGAAATTTCACTTAGTGCATTACAAGAAAGATTTAAAATTTTAAGATTTTGCAAAGAAAGAAGACTTGGCAAGGATGTAATTTTATTAGAGCTTAAATTAAGCTTTTTTAGGTTTTTTAACTCCAAAATCTCTCTAGGGAAATAATTGAGTGCATTTTTACCTAAATCAAGCTTTTTTAAATTTGGAGTATTAAGGTTTTTAAGCCCTATGGAATCTGCTTCATTTTTATTTTCTATTAAATTACCATATATGCTTAGGTGTGTGAGATTGGGTAAAGAAAGTGGTGGTATTTCACAAAAGCAATTTTGGTTTAAATTAAGTTTTTTTAGATTTTTTAGCTCATTTATTTTATCTAGTTGCCAAAAGTTATTTTCATATAGGCTTAATTTTTGCAAATTTTTTAATTCTAAAACAAAGCTAGGTAATTCTTCTAAGCACAAGCCTTCTAGCTTTAAATTCCAAATATCAAGTTTTTTTAAAATAGATTCCACAGGTTTTAAAACACTTGCATTTATTTGTGAAATTTTTGCGTTGTTATATTTGTTAATGCAAAAACTTAAGGCGTGGTCTTTATTGAAATTTTCCAAAAAATCTTCTAAATTTTTAGGAAACATTTGTTTGTTTTTATAAGATTTATTGTCAAAAATCTTATAAAACCATTCTCGTAAAGTTTTGTATTCTAGCTCATTAAGACTTTGTTGCATAAATAATCCCTATGAGTATTTATCCGTGCATTATATAAAAAAAATGTAAATTTATCTTTTTTAAGCTGGATAATATAATTTATTAGTTATAAAAATTGTAAAGCTTAAAAACTCTACAATTTTCCTAAAATTTTACAATACCTTTTCACATTTTTTCGGTAAGGAAAAAGCTTAAAATCACTCTTTTTTGCTACAAATTTAGCATTTTTATGAAATAAAATTTCAAGCTTTTTTCTTGCTTTTTTGATGTGTTCTAGCGTGGCGGTGTTAAAAGATTTTAAGATGATTTTTACTTCTTTTTCTTCTAAAAATTCTAAAATATTAGTGTATTCTTTTCCCAGCCAGATTTCAAAGCCAAAATTTAAGCCAATTTTAAAACTAAGCAAATCAAAAAGTGCTTTTCTCAAAGAATTTAGCAAATGATTTGACAAAATAAACTGCTTTCTTAAAAGAGCTTTTTTTAAGCAACTATAAAGAAAATAAAACTCATTGCAAACATCATCAAAGCTTCTTTGGCTAAGGTGTGTGATGCTAAATGGGGCTTTTGGAATAGTGTGCGTAAAAAGCCCATTTTTATCCAAAAGCGCTTGGCTTAAAGGCTCAAATTCATAGTAATTTTTCAAATCTTCTAAAGGAATAATGGTTAAATCAAGCCTCACTCCACTTTCAAAAAGCACTAAAAAACTTATCCAATTTTGTGGCAAATCAGGTGGATAAAACTCCATACATTCAGGCATTTGAAGCATTAAAATTTTTTTAAAATATGAAGATTTTTCAAGCTCTAAAATACATTTTGGCAAGTTTTTACATTCGTTAAAATTTTGCTTTTCATTAAGCCCTAAAAAATCTTTCATTTTATCAAGTGGCACAAAAAATGAAATATCATAGTCTTGATATTTATCTTTTTTCGCTTTTTTATTAACCCTTGAGCCTTCAAGTGTAACAAGGCGTATATTTTTATCTAAAAGTGCTAATTTTTTAAATTGTTTTAAAAATTTATCTTGATTTTGCATCAATGCCCTTAAAAATGATTTTAATTATACAATATTTTATATTTTGCAAGCTTTGTTACTCTTATATTTTATAATGCAACAAATATAAAAAAAGGAGAAAAAATGAAAACTTTAATCATTTTCGCACATACATTTTGGGAAGATTCTAAGGTAAATAAGGCTTTGTTTGAAAGCATTAAAAATTTAAAACAAGTGCAAATTCACAATCTTAGCGAAATTTACAAAGAGGGCAAAATCGATGTCAGTAAAGAAATGGATTTATTAAAAAATGCCGATAAAATCATCTTTCAATTTCCACTTTTTTGGTTTAGCACCCCAGCACTTTTAAAAGAGTGGCAAGATAGGGTTTTAACAGCAATTCTTTATGGAGAAAATAAAGAACTTTTAAAAGATAAAAAATTTCAAATTGTAACGACTTTAGGTGGCGCACAAGAGAGTTATGATGGGCATCATGGTGCGACTTTAGAAGAGCTTTTAAAGCCGATTTATTATACATTTGAATATCTAGGATGTAAGGGTTTAAAGCCTTTTGCAATCTTTAGTGCAAATGCAAACAAGCTTGATTTAAAAGCTTATCAAGACGCTATAAGTCAAAATTCAGGGTGTTCTTAAATCAAGTTAAAATTTTCTAATCAATGGGTGTTTTATTTTTTAAGCTCTAAGCTAATAATTTTTTGTTTCTTTATAGTATAATTTTTTCCGAAATTTATGTATCAAATTGGTAGCACAAAGGAAGATAAAATGACTTATGATATAGCGGTTATTGGAAGTGGTAGTGTGGGGAGTTTTGCGGGGTATTATGCGGCTAAAATGGGTTTAAAAACCTGTCTTATCGATAAATTTCAAGCACCCCATACCCAAGGTTCTTATCATGGTGATACAAGGATTTTTCGTATAGCTTATGGCGAGGGTGAAAAGTATATACCGCTTTTACAAGAGGCATACACGCTTTGGGGAGAATTTGAAAAAGAGCAAAATATCAAACTTTTTGAGCGTTGTGGGCTTTTAAATATCGGCTCAAATTCTACTTTTATGCAAAATGTGCTTTTAAGTGTGAAAAATTATGATCTTAAAGCAAAAATTCTAAATGCTAAAGAATTGCAAGAAAATTATAATATTTGCGTATCAGATGATTTTTTCGGCGTGTTAGAAACAGATACAGGCTTTGTGTATAGTGATTTGAGTGTAAAAAGTGCTATCAATGCTGCTTGCAAGCTTGGTGCGCATACTTTGTGTGATGAAATCGTGCGCATATGCAAAGAAAATGGAGTGTATAAAATACAAACGCAAAATTCCAGCATACAAGCAAAACAAATTCTAATCAGTGCAGGAAGTTATGTCAATGAAGTGTTGAGCGTGTGTGAATTTGACTTGCCAAAAGTGCCTGTGGGCATTAGACGCAAAGTGGTGAATTGGTTTGATACGGATTCTTATAAACTCTCACAAGGTTTTCCAGCGTTTATACTCGAATTTGAAGACGATTATTTTTATGGTTTTCCTGATTTTGCAGATGGATTAAAAGTGGGTAGAGATAGAGTAGGAGAGATCATTAGTACCCGCGAAGAACGCGTGGAATTTGGATCTTATGAGCAAGATACTCTTGATATAGGCAAGCATATCAAAGAATTTTTTCCTGATTTAAAAGATTTTAGCAAGGGCAGTGTATGCACCTATCCTTTAAGTCCTGATGATGATTTTATCATCGATTTTTTAGATGAAAATCTCTTTTTTATGGGTGGGCTTAGTCATGGGTTTAAATTCGCTCCTGCGCTTGGACTTTTAGGCGTGAAAGCATTGCAGACTCAAAAGCTAGATCCGAGTATAAAGCAGTATTTTAGCTTAAAGCGTTTTGAATAAAGCCGGATAACCCTTATATTTAAGGGTTATCTTTAGATAATATTTTGTATTTTTTGTAAAAGCTCATTGGCTTTTTCTTGATTTGCCTTTAAAGTGCTTAGGATTTCTTCTACTTCGCGCAAGGTTTTTTCTTCTTTGGAATTTGGATTTTTAGCACTTAGATCATAGTTTCTTTCTTCAAGCTCTTTTATACTGACTAGGTAAGAATGAGGAGTGATTTTTCTTTCTTTGTAGATTTTTAAAAATTCCTCAAAATGTGCGTATTCTAAAGGCTTGTTTTTGGTGAGTTTAAAAGGCGGTATAAGCTCATAATATTGGAATTTATACTTTTTAGAATTTATCCACATGATAAATCCCATCCCCCCCCCAAAAAAAAATTCGTTTGTTTGAGAATTTATTTCGTGTATTTTTTCCATACGAAATTTATAAAAATCTAAACAAACGAAATTTCTATTTTAAATTCCAAAATACATAAAAAAATTTTTATATTTTATAGATTTATAAATTTCATTTAGCTATAACCAAATAAAAGTGTATTAATTTTTTGGTTTTATTTCTTAGTATGTTATTGGGATATAAATTTGGTTTTGGAAAATTGAAGATGTGATTTTCATTTAAACCTTTATTGTTTTTAAAGATTTATTGAAAATCAAATTTAATATTTTAATGTGTAGATTTTGTTTTAGAATTGTGAGATATCACTAAAATATTTTTATTACATAAATATATGAAAATATTTAAAAAATTAATTTAGATTTTTATATTATACTTAAATTATAAATATTATATAAATAAGGATTCAAATGGAAACATTATTGTCGGATAAACATAAGCCTATAGGTGATAATGAATCTGCATTAAAGTCAATTAAAATTGAAGGTTTGTTTGGTAAACACAACTATGAAATTAATTTCGACAGGGGTATGATGATTTTAGTTTCAGAAAATGGAATTGGTAAAACAACAATTTTAAAAATCATAGTAGCTATTTTAAATAATAAATTCGAAATGCTTAACGATATTAATTTTAAAACTATAACTATTCAAACATCAAATGGAGAATTTAATATCCCAAGTATTAACAATATAAGTTTTACTGAAAATATCAATAATGCAAAAAAAATTCCATCATTTTTACAGCGTGAGATTAAAAGTATTATAAGGAGATATAATATTAAAGAGGATGTAAGTATTAATGAGATCATACATATAATTAAAGACCATAGACCAGAATTAAGCAAATTATTAGAAGAGGAAATAAATAATTTATTAATTGATACTAATTGTGTTAGATTTAAAGAGCAGATTTTATTTTATCCAACATATAGGCGTATAGAAGTTGAATTGCATCAAAAGATAAAAAGTAGATATTCAAGAGAAATTGAAGATTATAGAATTATACAAGAGTATAAAAATTTTTATTCAGAATATATTAATTTTGGAATGAATGATGTCAATAAGACAATCAATAATCTATTAGGGAAGTTAAAGACAGATGCAAATATAGCGTATACTCAAATGAATGCAGATGTAATTAGTTATTTATTAGAAGAAAATGTAGAAAATATTAAAGATTATAAAGATGTAGATGTGCATAAAGCCGAAATAATTATTACGAGAATAGGTGAAGAACATACTATTAATAAACTAAAAGAGATACTTGATAGTAATGATAAAAAAGAAACTAACAATACTAAGTTTTTAAAATTTTATTTGCAAAAACTAATAAGTATATATGATTCACAACAAGAAAAAGAGCAAAAATTAACCAAATTTACAGAAGTTTGTTCTAAATATTTAAGAAGAAAAAAAATGGAATATGATGATTTGAAACTTACTGTAAAAATTTTAGATGAAGATCGTAAAGAAATAAAACTAGATGATTTATCTTCTGGGGAAAAGCAAATTATATCAATATTTTCAAAAGTATATTTAGACATAGAAACTCCTCATATACTAATTATAGATGAACCTGAATTATCTCTTTCGATAGCTTGGCAAAGAAGATTTTTAAGAGATATTTATGATTCTGGAAATATATCATTACTGATAGCTACTACGCATTCACCTTTCATATTTAAAGATGGGCTTTTAGATTATGTAATAGAATTAGATAGTTTTGAGATGGATTTATAATGTTAAAGGAAAAAATGTTAGAAGAAGCTGATTGTATCGAAGCAAATATTATGGATTGTATTAACCGTAGCAGTGAAACAGATGTATTTATTTTTTATGAAGGAAAAGATGATGCGCATTTTTATCCACATAGAGTTAAGGAAATTACTGGATGTAAAGAAGTTGCTGATTATTTTTGTGAAGGTAAGGAAAAGGTTGTTGAGTTGCACGCAAAATTAACTGATGGAACAGTTGTGTTAAAAAACAAACCAACAATGTATTTTGTAGATAAAGATTTTGACAACAATGATAATATAAGTAAAGATATTTATATAACAGATACTTATTCTATAGAAAACTTATATGTAAGTGAAAATACAATTAAAAAAATACTTAAACGTGTAATAGGTATAAACAGTTCAGAACGCGAAAAATTAGAAATACTTGAAAAAGAAGTTGAGGAATTAATGGAAGAAATATATTCTTTCGCTAATCGAATTTTGCTGGTAAATGCATTTTATTCATTACAAAGAAAAAAATCCGTATCATCACAAGAAAAGCCAAACTTAAATTCTATTAAAAATATAAAGCAGATTGAAAATTTAGATACATTAGATAAGATTAAACAACATGTTCGAACCTATGGAACCTATATAGAAGTATCAGATAATGAAATAGAAGAAGAGAAAGATAAACTAAAAATAAATTTAATTGAGAATTTACGAGGAAAGTATTTATTGGAATTTGCAGTAAAAGTTTTAATAAAATTTTTTGATAAAATTAATACAAATGAAAAGCCAGAGTTGTCAAAAAAAGTTTCATATAATTTATCGTATGCAAATATTATTTTATCATATACATACTGTATTGATACCCCAGAAAAATTAAGAAGTTATATAAAAGAACGAATGAAAGCATGTTAAAATAATGTTTTTAATATGAATGAATTTTTAATTTTCAAATACGCGAAATAAATTCTCATTACGCAAAATCCTTTATATTTAGTCTAAATTAATGTAAGTTGTTTAAAATGTACTTAAAACTTTAAAAAGGTGATGCGATGGTTTTTAGTATAGAAAGCAATGCAAAACGTTTTATAGACACTTTAAAGGACTTATGCTGGTAATATTTAAGCGAAAAAGAATGTAATGAGCTTAGGCAAAATGATTTTAATGAGCCTTTGCTTTTAGCTAAGATTAAGGATTTTTTTAAGGACAAATTATCAGCTAAATGATGATGAATTAATAATGGTAATAAATAAGTTAAAAGTCCGCTCAAATAGCCTAATGACAGCCAATAAAATCATCGCAAAGGCTTATTTTACTTGGCGTAGGTTTAGAGCAAAAAAGCAGATAAACTACATAGATTACGAAAATCCGTCTAAAAATTCATTCATAATCATAAAGGAATTTAAGCTAAAAAATGTAAAAAGTGAGTTAAAGAAAAGCACCAGTCATCTGATGTAGTGGATATTTTTGATGCAAGTGGGATAAGAAAGCCTGATATATCTATTCTATCTGATGAGTTTTTACTAGAAGTAAAAAGCATGAAGCGTAAAAATCTAGCCTTTGAAATGTTAAAAAAGATATTAAATGATGAGATAAAATCAAGAGAAAAGCTAAGCTTAACAAAGACTAAAAAATTAGCGCAAATGCTAGATGAGGCTATTAAAAAATACAATAATAAATTAATTTCATCAAGTGAAGCACTAGATGAATTAATAAATATGAGTAAAAGTATAGCAAGTATGGACGATGAGGTTAAAAAATTAGGGCTAAAAGACTATGAATACGCATTTTATTCAGCACTTGCTTGCAATGATGAGTATGAAAAGATTTTAGGAAATGAAAAGCTTTTAGCACTCGTTAGCGAGATATTACAAATCATCAAAAATAATGCAAGTATAGATTGGATGATAAAAGAAAATGTAAGAGCAAGACTAAGAGTAGCTGTAAAAAGAGTACTCAATAAATACGGCTATCCGCCTGATATGCAGCAGCTTGCAATTGATGGGGTATTAGCTCAAGCTGAGATTTTAGCTAAGGAATTGGTTGGCGAATAGGATTAATTTTTTAGTATTAAAAATTTAAAGGTGTTAAAATATCTTATGGCACATTTAATTAAATTTGTAATTATAACATTTATAATAATTTTTTTAAAAAAATTTAATTTCCCTCTTGACTTATAGCTACTCTAATGTTTTATAATTTCAAAAATCAAAAAATAAGGAGAGAAAATGGACTCTAAAATCTTTTTAGAAAATGGTCGCATTCAAAGCAAGGGCTATGCTATGCTTAGCAAAGATGCGAAATTCACACCCTTTGAATTCACACGCCACGCTGTGGGTGATAATGATATTTTGATTAAAATTTTATATGCAGGAATTTGCCATAGCGACATCCATACTGCAAGAAGCGAGTGGGGAGAGGCTGTGTATCCTTGTGTGCCAGGGCATGAGATAGCAGGAGAAGTGATCGCAGTGGGTAAAAATGTGAGCAAATTTAAAGTAGGGGATTATGCAGGGGTTGGCTGTATGGTAAATTCATGCGGAGAATGCGAAGCGTGTAAAAAATCTCAAGAGCAATTTTGCGAAAAAGGACAAACCATCTATACTTACAATAGCTGCGATATTTTTCATGATAATGAAAACACCTATGGAGGCTACTCAAACAACATAGTTGTAAGTGAAAAATTTGCCGTTTGTGTGCCAAAAGATGCACCGATGGAAAAAGTCGCACCTTTGCTTTGTGCAGGAATTACCACTTATTCTCCACTTAAATTTTCAAATATCAAAGAAGGCTCAAGCGTAGCAGTAGCGGGATTTGGCGGACTTGGTATGATGGCGGTTAAATACGCTGTGAAAATGGGTGCAAAAGTAAGTGTTTTTGCTAGAAATGAAAACAAAAAAGCCGATGCTTTGGCTATGGGCGTGAGTTCTTTTTATACAAGCACAGATAAAAATGCTGTAAAAGAACGCTTTGATCTTATCATCTCTACCATTCCAACTCCTTATGATCCTAGTGCTTATATGGATTTGCTTAAATTTGGCGGTGAAATGGCGATAGTGGGTTTGCCACCTCACGAAGTTGCTCCAAGTATCAGCGTGATAACCTTTGTGCATAAAGCGGGTAAAAAAGTCTATGGTTCGCTAATCGGCGGAATCGCAGAAACTCAAGAAATGCTTGATTTTTCTTTAAAACATAAAATTTACCCAGAAACTGAACTCATCACTTCAAAAGATATCGACAAAGCTTATGAAAATCTCACTTCAGGAAAAGCAAAATTCCGCTATGTGATCGATATGACAAAGGAATAAAATTATTTATGTATAAAAAATTAAGCTTAAGTAACTATGAAAAAGAGAGGTTGAAACACTATACAAATACGGCGTTAAGTAGATTTGAACTAAGTCATAGTTTTAAAATAAATAAAATGAAAAATTCTCATTTTATTTATTCTTTAAGTAAAATTGTAAATGATACACAAGAGTTAAAAAGAAGCGTGATTGAAAACGAAGCAATTCAATTTCATAAAATTAATCCTGCTTATGTTTTACTCAAAAATAATGAAATCTGCAATACTTTTACAGAATTTGATTATGATTTCAATATTTTTTTGAGTAATTATGAAAAAGATTATGAATTATTTTTAAAAAAAGATTTATGTTTTTGTATAAAACAAGCTCCAGAAAATAGTTTTTATATATCAAGTTTTAAATCTTATTTTAATTCTTTTTCTTTGCATTTAAAAAATGGCTATGAATTTTATGCGCCTATTTTTACAACTTACAAAAAAGTTGATGAGTTGATAATTTACGCTAATTTTCATCACGCCTTTTTTGATTTATCTAAGGCGAAAATATTTTTTGAAAACTTAGAATTTGAACTAAAAAAATTATTTTAATACTTATCAAACACTATATCGCTAATGTCAAAACCTTTTTGCTTAGCGATATCTAAGAGTTTATCTATATCTTTTTTATCGATGATTTTTCTAGATAATATCCAAAGATACTCTTTATCAGGACTTCCAACGACAGCGACTTCATAGTCTGTGTCTACAAAGAGAATTTCATAATTTGTTTTATTAAATAAATTCATAAAAATGCTAAATTTCACCGATAAAGCTCTTGGGGATTTTACTTTGGCTTTGCCTTGCACTTGCGAAACCTCTCCATCTTTTTTAACACAGATATTTTTTATCTTTACAACAGGGGTAGAGCCTTCGTATTCTAGTTGATATTCAGCTTTAGACTGAACGCAAGATTTTTGAAAAAATGCAGGTTTTCTAGCCATCTCAAGCCAAGTTCCCATATATTTTTCTAAATTAACATCTCCTATAAGTTCTATCATGATATCCTCCTTTTGTTTTTCTCTCCCCTTTTTATCCTTTATATGTGATTAAACCATCACTTTATGTATTGACATTATAACTTGCATAAATTAAAATTGCGAGTTTAATTTTTCGAAAAAAGGTTTTTTTAATGCAACAATCAAGTATAACTATAAACAATACTCATCAAATCAAGATCTTAATCACGCTTTGTCTAGGTGTGTTTGGGCTTATCAGTATGGAACTTGGGGTGATGGGGATTATACCGCTTATATCGGAGAAATTTGGCGTTAGTGTTAGTGATGCGGGGTGGAGTGTGAGTATATTTGCACTGATTGTAATGTGCTGTGCGCCTATCGCACCTATGCTTTGTGCGAATTTTAATCCTAAAAAGCTTATGTTATTTTGCTTGGCTATTTTTTCTCTTAGCTCTTTGGCAAGCATGTTTGTAAATGATTTTTGGCTACATTTGATTTTAAGAGCTATCCCTGCTTTTTTTCATCCTATTTATCTTGCACTTGCTTTTAGCACAGCTGCAAATTTAGCAGATGATAAAAGTAAAGTGCCTCATATAGTTGCAAAGATTTTTATGGCTATTAGTGCGGGGTTGGTTCTTGGGGTGCCACTGAGTAGCTATTTTGGTGGGAATTTCAGCTTTGAAATGGCGATGGCTTTTTATGTGGTGATTAATTCTTTAGCGTTTTTTATCACTTTGTTTTTTATGCCTGATTTTAAAAAGACAAGCAGGATAAAGGTAGGAAAACAGCTTTTAAGTCTAAGATATGCGCTTTTGTGGATTTCTATGCTTGCTGTTTTTTGTATTTCGACGGGGTATTTGGGTTTTTATTCTTATTATTCTGAATTTTTATTTAGCGTGAGTAAAATGAGCTTTACAAATATCAGTTTAGCACTTTTTATTTATGGTTTTGCAAGTATTATCGGCAATAATATCGCGGGTAAAACTTTGATCAATCATTCAAATCAAACGCTTGTATTTACTTCTATGGCGATGATTTTGATATATGCTTTGATTTTTGTAAATGCAGCGCAATTTGCAATCATGCTTACATTGAGCTTGATTTTAGGAATTTTAAATGGAATTTTAAATAATGCAATGCATTATATCATTACCTTTCCTTTCCCTAGGGCAAAAGATTTTACTAATGGGCTTTTCATAAGCGTTTCAAATATTTCTATCAGTGTGGGTGCTACTCTTTGTGGTTTAGTCATTTCCATAAAAGAAACTAAATACATTGCGATAAGTTCTATTATCATGGTGGGTTTAGGACTTATTTTGGTATTGGTTAGAATGAGATTAGAAGATAAAAGGTTGAAAATTTAGGTTTATTATGGTAAAAAAAGCTAACAAAAATGATAATGAAACAATAGCAAATTTAGCCCTTTTGCTTTGGCCAAATCATAATTTAAAAGATTTGGAGCAAGAATTTTTAGAAATTTTAGATTCTAAAAAAGTTGCCATTTTTCTCAAATACATAGGCACAGAGGCAGTAGGCTTTGTCTATGTGAGTTTAAGAAATGATTATGTAGAGGGATCTTCTAGCTCTCCTGTAGGGTATTTAGAAGGGATTTTTATAAAAAAAGAATTTCGCAAACGCGGTTTTGCTAAAGAATTATTAGAGTTTTGCGAAAAATGGGCAAAAAAGCAAGGTGCAAAGGAATTCGCAAGTGATTGTGAATTAGAAAACCAAAAAAGTCTTAGTTTTCACAAAGCTTTGGACTTTAGTGAGGCAAATAGAATCGTTTGTTTTATCAAAAAATTATGAAAGGAAAACTATGAAAAACATACTTTTATTAAATGGAGCAAAAAGCTTTGGGCATTCAGGTGGCAAGCTAAATGATACTTTACACGAAGTGGCAAAAGAAAGTCTTTTAAATTTGGGATTAAAGGTCGATGAAACCTATATCGATAAGGGTTATGATATAGAAAATGAAGTTGCAAAGATACTTAATGCCGATGCGATCATCTATCAAATGCCAGGATGGTGGATGGGTGAGCCTTGGATAGTGAAAAAATACATTGATGAGGTTTTTACTGCAGGGCATGGAAAATTTTATGCAAACGATGGCAGAAGTAGAGAAGATGCAAGTAAAAAATATGGCAGCGGCGGACTTGTAAATAATAAAAAATATATGTTTAGCCTTACTTGGAATGCACCGCTTGAAGCCTTTAATGATAAAGATCAGTTTTTTGAAGGTGTGGGCGTAGATGGAGTGTATTTGCATTTACACAAAGCAAATCAGTTTTTGGGTATGAAGCCTTTGGCAACTTTTATTTGTAATGATGTGATGAAAAACCCACAAGTGGAAAAATATATCGAGGATTATAAAGCACATTTGCAAAAAGTGTTTGGGAGCTAAGCCAAGATAACAAGTGCAAAATTTGCACCATCTTATAGATGATTTTAAATAAACATTAATTCATGCTGGGTTATTATTTGGCCTAGCATTTTAATATCATAAAATATTCTTGTTTATTTCAAAAGGTAGTAAATGGATCGTTCAAAATATTTATTTATCTTGCTTGTTGTTGCTATGTTTTTATGGGGTTCTTCATGGCCGACATCTAAGATTTTGGCAAATTATACAGATACTTCTATTATTACCTTTTGGCGTTTTTTCTTTGTTGTATTGGGTTCATTTTTTGTTTTAAGCTTCTTGAAAATTCCTCTTAGGCTTGAAAAAACTGCCTTAAAATGGGTATTGATAGCAGGAGTTTTAAATGGACTTTATGCCTTTGTATTTTTTATCGCTATAAAGCATGGTTTAGCAGGTAAAGGAGGGGTTTTAGTAACCACTATGATTCCTATATTTTCTTATTTGATATTTATGATAGCGATATTCTTTCAAAAAGATAAAAAATCAACTCACAAGATCACAAAGAGTGAAATTCTAGGCTTATTTTTAGGTTTGATTTCAGGGCTTTGTTTGCTAAATTTAGGCTCTATGGAAGAGCTTTTGGGTAAGTTTAATGCTTTGTTTTTAAGCTGTGCTTTTATATGGGCTTTGATGGCTGTTTTTACTCATAAAGCAAAAGGGACTCATCCTTTGGCGATTAATTTTTATATCAACCTTATGTCGTTATTGATGTTTTCATGGGTGTTGTTTGATCTTAAAAGTTATGAGATCTTTCAATTTGATTTTAAATTTTGGGTCAATCTTTTTGTGGTGGCTTTTTTATCTACGGTGGTAGGTACGAGTATATATTATTATGGAATTCATATTTTAGGAAGTGTAAAAGCAAATTCTTTTGTTTTGATCACTCCTGCAAGTGCTTTGATTTGTAGCTTTTTTATCTTAGATGAAGTACCTACTATACTTACTTTAATAGGCTGTGTTTTAGCGATTTTTGCTATATATTTTATCAATATTTATGGTAAGAAAAAATCCTAAGATTTTAAAGATGAATTTAAAATATCGCTTATAAACATATGCCCTGGTGCATGGGTGATCACAAAAGGCAATTTTGCTTTCATTATCACATTTTGTGGAGTTACGCCACAAGCCCAAAATACAGGAATTTCGCCTTCTTTTATAATAGGATCATCACCAAAATCAGCTTTTAAAACATTATTTATACCAATTTCCTTAGCATTGCCAATTTGCACAGGGGCTCCGTGAACTAAAGGAAAATTAGCAGTGATTTCGCTAGCTTTTTTGGCATTATCAGGAGTAAAGGGGCGCATAGAAACAACCATTTCGCCACTAAAAATTCCTACGCTTTTACAAGCAATATTGGTTTTATACATTGGCACATTGCATTTATTGCTAATATGTCTTATTTCTAAGCCTTTTTCAAGCAAAGCTTCTTCAAAAGAAAAGCTACAACCTAGTAAAAAACCTATCAAATCATCATTATAATACTCACTTATATCATAAGCCTCTTTAGTTTTTACTCCATTTTCGTAGATAAAATATTTTGGAATGTCAGTGTAAATATTTGCATTCTTGGCAATTTTTTGAGTAAATTTACCATGTATTATTTCTAAAAGCGGGCAGGGTTTTGGATTAAGTATACAAAAGGTTTCAAAGTCTTTAGCATATTCTTTGGGTAAAATAACCAAATTTGCTTGTGCGTAGCCTAAGGCCATGCCTGAAGTTTGTTCTTTTATCTCACCTTTTGCGATTTTTTCTCTTAGTTGTTTTGGATTCATTTTTATCCTTAAATCAAATTTTCAAAATCAAGATTGATTTTTTTATCCAAAGTCTTAAATCTTTCTTCCCTTTGTTTATAGAGTTCTAAAGCATTTTGCATGCTAATGTTTTCAAATTTAAAATTTGTTCCTAATTTCGCTTGTGCAAGCAAAGGCAAGTCATTTTCTATAACAGAGGCTATTTTTGTATAGCCTCCAGTGCTTTGTCTTCCTGCCATTAAAATGATAGGTAGGCCATTTTTTGGCACTTGAATACTTCCAAAAACCGCAGGATCTGAAATAATATCGGCCGAATTTTTATGTTCTATCATAGCTTGAGCTTCTGCATAGATTGCCATTCTATCGCTTTTTAAGCCTATCTTATAACTAGTATTTAAAAAGGTATTTAAGCCATTTTGCGTAAAAGCATCATCGTTTGTGCCTAAAACAACACGGATAGTGGGTTCTTTAGCAAACTGAAAAACAGGATTTTCACATTCTCTTTTTGATAGATTAAAAGGGATAAAGCTGTTATTTAGTTCTAATACATCATCCTTTTGCAAAGCTCTTCCATTAAATATCCCAACACCCATTTTTACATCGCTTGATTTTGAATTTAAAAAGCTTTTTATCTTAAATCCACCCGCTACGCATAGATAGCCTCGAAAACCTATTTTTGCTAAACCAAGTTCTAAAACATCACCCTTTTTTGCTTGATAAACTTTACAAGTTTGAATTTTTTTATTGTTTAATTTAGCTTCAAATTCTGCCCCGCTTAATACAAAATAGCTTTCATCTAAAAATTCGTATTTTCCACCCTTTAAACAAAGCTCAAGTCCTGCTTCATCTTGTTTATTTCCAAGTAAGATATTTGCAATCCTTAAAGAAAGTTCATCCATCACACCGCTTCTTGCTATGCCTAATTTAGCATAATTTTTACGCCCAAGATCTTGTATGGTGGAATTTATAGAAGCTTCAATGACTTTTATACTCATAAATTTCCTTTTGATAGACCTTTTTTAAAACCTGTTCTTTAATATCGTAAAATTCATCTTTTGAAATGGCTTTAAATTTTAAAAACATTCCTGCTTTTAAAAGTGTAGGATTTTTCTCGTCTTCTTTATTGAAAAATTCTAAAGGAGTTCTAGCAATGATTTGCCAACCGCCTGGGCTTGAAATCGGATAAACTCCTGTTTGCTTATCGGCAATACCTACACTTCCTGCCTCAATTTTGGTTCTAGGGCTTGCGAGTCTTGGGGTAAAAAGTCTTTCATCAAGTCCTCCAAGATAAGGAAAACCGGCCATAAATCCTAGCATAAAAACAAGATAATAGGGCTTTGTATGAAGATTTATCAATTCTTCCTTGGAAAGATTATGATACTTGCATACAAATTCTAAATCAAGTCCAAATTCTTCATCATAACAAAGTGGAACTTCGATACAAAGATTGGATTTTTTATCCGTTATTTTAATATCCTTTTTGATTTTTTCTAAAAAATCGAGTAAAGAATTCAAGGATAATACGCAAGGATTAAAATAAATAAGCAAGCTAGAATAAGCACTTACAAGCTCATCTATGCCATAAATTTCATTTTCATTTATACCTTTTTGAATTCTAGCCTCAGTGCTTAAAACCAAAGCGTTGATTTGAGGCGAAATTTCTTGTTTAAAGCGCAAAAGCACTGCTTTGCTTCCACTAAAATGTATGCTAAACATTTTATATTAACTTTATCATAGAAAGTATAGATAAATAAGACATTAAAGCCACGATCAAAAGTCCAAAAGCACTCATCCATTTGGGATGCTTATAGTCTCCAACTATGCTTTTTTTATGTGCTGCAATTATCATTATAAATAGGGTAATAGGCAAAATCCAACCATTGATTGTTCCAACGATGATTAATATACTTGCAGGAGATTTTCCAAGTATATAAAAAACTAAAGTTGAAACAATAATGAAAAAAATTACCACAAAGCGGTTATATTTTTCAATCCAAGGATGAAAAGATCTTATAAAAGATACAGAAGTGTAAGCAGCTCCAATAACTGATGAAATAGCAGCTAAAAAGAGCACTATGCCAAAGATTTTTAAGCCCAAATCTCCTAAAGCATGATGAAATACCGAACCAGCAGGATTTTCTTTATCTAGCATGAAACCAGAGCTAACTACCCCTAAAACTGCTAAAAATAAAATCACACGCATGATTCCTGTGATAATGATTCCGCTTACTGCGGCTTTATTAATATAGTTTAAATTTTCTTTTCCATAAAGCTTTGCATCTATAAGTCTGTGCGCGCCTGAAAATACTATGTATCCACCTACCGTTCCGCCTACTAAGGTTACTATAGAAATAACATCAATTTGTGTAGGCATGAATGTCCTAAAAAGAGCTTCGCCAATAGGAGGTTTTGAAGCAAAGGCTACATAAGCAGTAAGGACAATCATCACAAAACCTGCTAAAACGATGAATTTATCCATCAATTCCCCAGCTTTTTTAAAGATAAAAATACCAATAGCAATAATGGCGCTAATAATTGCTGCGTTTTCTACGCTAATGCCTAATACTATATTTAATCCAAGTCCAGCTCCTGCTATGTTTCCTATATTAAAGAAAAAGCCACCTAGTGCAATTAAAAAAGCTACAAAATAGCCCAAATTAGGTAAAACCATATTGGCTACTTCAGTTCCTCTTTTTCCACTTATCCCTATAATGCGCCAAATATTAAGTTGTGCTCCTATATCCAAAATAATAGAAACAAGTATCACAAAACCAAAACTAGCCAACAAGCTTCCTGTAAATGTTGCTGTTTGGGTTAAAAATCCAGGGCCAATAGCAGAGGTTGCCATCAAAAAAGCAGCGCCCAAAAGAGCGGTTTTGTTTATCATTTTTATCCTTTCTTGTAGTTTTTAATTTATAAAATCATTTAAGGCTTTTATTTGAATTTGTTCTTTTGTTAAATTTTCTTTGATTTTTTTAACAAATTCTAATGCTTTTATGCCATCTCCATGCACGCAAATACTATCAGCTTTTAAATCAACTTCTTTGCCATTTATGCTTGTAACCTTGCTTTCTTTTATCATTTTTATCACGCGTTTTATCGCTAAATCTTCATCTGTGATTACCGCACCTTTAAGCTTTCTTGAAACCAAAGTACCATCATCATTATAAGCACGATCAGCAAAGACTTCGTTTGCGTATTTTAATCCCTTTTTCTTTGCAGCTTCTTCCATAGCAGAATTACTAAGCCCTAGAAAAATAATACCATCATCAAAACTAGCCACTGCTTCACAAAGTGCTAGAGCTAGATTTTCATCTATTGCAGCCATATTATAAAGTGCACCATGGGCTTTAAAATGTTGTATTTTCATACCTTTTGCTTTGGCAAAAGCAAATAAAGCTCCCAATTGATATAAAGCATAATTTTTAGCTTCTTCAAAGCTTACTTGCATATTGCGTCTTCCAAAACCCAAAAGATCAGGGTAAGATGGGTGTGCTCCTATACAAACATTATTTTGCTTGGCTAAATTTAAGGTTTTATCCATCACGCAAGGATCGCCTGCATGAAATCCGCAAGCGACATTTGCAGAGCTAACAAATTTTAAAATTTCTTCATCCATACCCATTTTATAGGCGCCAAAGCTTTCTCCTAGATCACTATTTAAATCTACCTTAAACATTTTTTACCTTATTTGTTTAATATAATCTTAACTTTTATTGTATCTTTTTTTTAATTAGGCTAAGAATGATATCCTTTTAAAAAATGCAAATTTTACAAAAAATATAAACTTTATTACAAATTGTAATAAATATGAAATTAGTAAATTTGTGAATATTTTTATTGTTTTTTTGTCAATATTGTATTATCCATAGGGCTTTTTTTAAATCTTAATTTCATGGAAAATCATTATTTTTTTAGATCAGAAAAAAATTTAGCTAATGCTTTGCTTTTATTAACTTATTTCTATACTTTTATGTGTATCATTTTTTTAGCTCTTAAAAATTTTTATTATGAATTAGCGAGAGTGACTAAGCAAAAGTATTTTATCAATGCCTTTTGGTGTTTGTTTATAGGAATTTTATTTACACCCATTATGATAGGTATAATGATAGGCATAGTATTGCTTATTATTGGTATGATTTTTTATGTTGTAGCTTGGGTAGAATTACAAGAATTATCCAGCGAAATTCCTCAAACTTTAAAATCATATCAAACTTATAAAGGCAATTTAAATCTTGTAAAAACACTTTTTATAAGTGCAGGAATTTTAATTTTGGTGCTATATTTAGGAAGCTTTCTCTTGGAATTTTATTTTAAGGATGAAAGTTTTTTTGATATTTATTCTACTGCTCAAATTTTGGTGACGGTTATTTCGTTGATTTTGGGTTTTATAGCTACGATTTTATTTTGCAAGAATACAAAAAAATGGATTTTAACTTTGTATTTTGTGTTAGGATTTTTTTCTATTTATGCGGTTTTTATTTTCGTTTTAATTATGGATTTATTTTCCTTGCATTTTTTTGTCTTTATCGGTGATGATTTTAGTATTCTTAGGGTATTATAGCTCCTATAAAATGTATTTTTGTTGTTTTATTTTTATTAAAACTAAGCAAGATAATTCATATTAATCTTTTTAAAATAGCCTCTTTATCTTTTATTGCATCCACATTACCTGAAATTTTTAATATCATTTATTTTTTTGAATTTGATTTTAAATTATATTCTGAAAACATCTTAGCTTTTATGTTTTATGCAGATATACTTTGTATTATCTTTTTCATCATCGCTGTATTTAAAATGCAAAAAGATAAAATGAGTTTTCAAGCAAGGAAATTCCTTGCTTGAAGTTAATCTTTTCTTGTTTTTGCATCCACTATAAACAAAGGTTTGTTAAGAAGTTTAAATTCGCTTATGAAGTTTAAAGTCTCATCACTTGTTACCCATTTGATAAATTTGCTAGCCTCTGTGTAATTTACATTTTTACAATGTTTTGGATTTGTAGCGATTATAGAGTAGAAATTTTTAAGATTGTCATCGCCTTCATTTACGATCACTAAATTAGGATTGCCTTTTTCATTAGCTTCGTATTTGATATAAGTGCCACGATCAGTTAAGATCACACCCTTTTTTTCTTCTGCGATTTTGATACTTGCTAGCATTCCTTGTCCGCTTTGTTGATACCAGCTTTCTTTTTCAGGCACGCCGCCAAGATCTTTCCAAAGAGCTTTTTCTTTGTTATCAGTGCCTGATTTATCGCCTCTTGAAATGAAAGTAAGTTTTTCATTTTTGATAAGCTCTAAGCTTTCTTTTAAATTCTTATCTTTAAATTTAGGAGCTAAAGATTTATCCGCGATAATGATAAAATCATTATACATTACAGGCGTTCTATCTACGCCAAAACCTTTACTTACAAAGTCTTTTTCCGCTTTTGGAGAATGCACAAAAAGCACATCAGCATTGCAATCTTCGCCCATTTTTAAAGCCGCACCCGTTCCTACTGCAACCCATTTTAAGGTATTGCCACTTTCTTTTTCATAAAGTGGTTTTAAAGCATCTAAAAGCCCTGTATTATCGGTGCTTGTTGTAGTTGCCATTCTAAGTTCTGCTGCGCTTGCGCTTAGGGCTAAAGCAAGAGCTAAAGAAATAATTTTTTTCATTTTGCCTCCTAGTTAAAATTTTACTTAAAAAAATATTTTAACATAATTATGCTAAAATTACTTATTTAAAATAAGGAAACTTTTTGGATTATATCTTAGAAGGCTTTGCTCAAGCTCTATTTTTACTTTTCAATGCTGATGAAAGCGTTATTTCTGCAATCAAAACAACACTTTTTAGCTCCAGCATTTCCATCATTTTATCCTTGATTGTAGGGTTTCCCTTGGGTTTTGCTTTAGGTTTTTTTGAATTTAAAATGAAGCGTTTTATAAAACTTATAGTCGATACCAGCCTTTCTTTTCCCACGGTCGCGGTTGGGCTTATACTTTATGCTTTGATTTCAAGCAGGGGCCCCTTGGGGGATTTAGGCTTGCTTTTTACTGTAAAAGCATTGATTTTAGGGCAATTTGTTTTAGCGCTTCCTATCGTTATCGCACTTTTTTCTAATTTGATAGAAAATATGAATAAAAAGCATTTTTTACTTATCAAATCTTTACATTTAAGTCCTTTAAAACTTGTAATGACTATCATTTATGAATTGCGCTTCGCTCTTGTAAGCGTTGTAGCCTTAGCTTATGGTAGGATAGTTGCTGAAGTCGGAGTAGCGATGATAGTGGGTGGAAATATCAAATACGACACAAGAACCATCACCACAGCCATTTCTCTTGAAACCAACAAAGGCGAATTTGCTAGCGGTATCGCTCTTGCTTTAGTGTTGATTTTCATCGCTTTTATTTTAAATTTTATTATACACAAACTCAAAAGATATTAGATGGTAGAACTTTGTAATTTTAAATTTAATTATGGAAAAAAAAATATTTTAAATATTAAACACTTATGCTTAGATACTGATAAAATCAGTATTTTAATGGGTTCAAATGGAAGCGGGAAATCTACACTTTTAAGAGTGCTGAAATTTCTTGAAGGAGAATTTGATAATATCACTTATTTTGGAAATAAGCATTTAAATTCAGATGAAAAACGCCAAATTTACTTACTATTTCCCGAGCCTGTTTTTTTAAATCGCAGTGTAGAAAAAAATTTTTATTTTTTGTTAAAAACTTATAAATTAGACAGCAAAGAAATTAAAAAACGCCTTGAAGAGGTTTTAAATTTGCTTGAAATTGATAGAAGTTTGTTAAAAAAATATCCTAGCGAGCTTTCATCTGGGCAAGGGCAAAAGATAGCATTTGCTTTGGCTTTAAGCGCTAGAGCTAAGTATTATTTGCTTGATGAGCCGAGTGCTTTTTTGGATAAAGATACGATGATATTGTTTAAAAAAGCTATTTTATATATGCAAAAGACATATAAAAGCGGTTTTTTAATTGCTAGTCATGATAAAAATTTCTTAGACTCCTTGGCACAAAAAAAGTATTATTTACACGCAGGAGAAATTTTAGAATTTGAAAATACAAATATTTTTGAACTTGAAAATAAAGGTGTGAATTTTAGTAATTTTGTAGATTTTAGTATGTGTAAAAACTATATTTGCAAAGATGAAATTTCAAACAAAATAGCTATCGATCCTTATAAAATTTCTTTTTTATATCCTGATGATTTTTCCAAACAAACATTTGATTTTATACTTCAAAAATGTATCATCATAGCACTTAGAACAAGAAAAGAATTTGTTTTTATCAGAGTAGAATGCGGGAGCAAAATTTTAGAATTTGCTCTAGAATCAAAGCGATTTAAACAAGAAAAACTAAGCTTGTATCAAGAGCTTTGCTTGGTTTTTGATGAAGAGGCTATTTGTTTCTTAAATTAACATAATTTAGAAATGTTTTCTTTAATTTATTACAAATATTCACATTTTTGTAATTTTCTTCATTAATTATTTTTAAATTTGTATAAAACACAAAAAAAGTCTTATATAATGTTTATAAATAACTTAAAGAAGGAGTGTTCATGCGTTATCAAAATACTCAAGGACTTTTTAAACCTAACAAACAACTTTCTCGCAATGCAAGAATAAAAAATTTATGTGAATATTATGATTTATGCGACGAGGTAAGGGAAGATTTCGAAGGCTTTTGGAAAAGACAAGCTCTTGAAAAAATTGATTGGTTTTCGCCTTTTTCTCGTGTTTTAAATGATGATAAAGCTCCATTTTATAAATGGTTTGAGGGTGGAACTTTAAATGTAAGCTATCAGTGTTTAGATCGCCATATGAAAACAAGACGCAACAAAGCAGCTATTGTTTTTGAAGGAGAAATGGGTGATTATGAGGTTTATACTTATCGTAGATTATTGCATGAAGTTTGTAAAGCAGCAAATTTGCTTAAACGCTTTGGTGTTAAAAAAGGCGATAGAGTTATAATTTATATGCCTATGATTCCAGAAACAGCTATTATCATGCTAGCTTGTGCAAGAATTGGAGCTATCCATAGTGTGGTATTTGGAGGCTTTTCACCTGAAGCTTTAAGAGATAGAATCATAGATGCAGGGGCCAAACTTGTAGTTACTGCCGATGGGGCTTTTCGTCGTGGCAAGCCTTATATGTTAAAACCTGCTGTTGATAAGGCTTTAAGTGAGGGTTGTGAAAGTGTAGAAAAAGTGCTTATAGTTATACGCAATAATGAGCCTATAGAATACATAAAAGGAAGAGATTATGTCTATAATGAGCTAGTAAAAAATGAATCTTATAAATGCGAGCCCGAAATTATGGATAGTGAAGATTTGTTATTTTTACTTTATACTTCAGGTTCTACAGGTAAGCCAAAAGGAGTAATGCATGCAAGTGCAGGTTATATACTTTGGGCGCAAATGACTATGGAATGGGTATTTGATATAAAAGATTATGATAATTATTGGTGTAGTGCGGATGTGGGTTGGATCACAGGGCATACTTATGTTGTTTATGGCCCTTTAGCATGTGGAGCGACTACTATTATGCATGAAGGAACGCCTACTTATCCAAATTCAGGGCGTTGGTGGAGAATGATAGAAGAGTATCAAGTGAGCAAATTTTATACTTCGCCTACTGCTATAAGAATGCTTCATGCAGATGCTCCTGATGAGCCTAAAAAATATGATTTAAACACTCTTGAAGTGCTTGGAACTGTTGGAGAGCCTATCAATCCTAGCGCTTGGCAGTGGTTTTATGAAAATATAGGAAATTCAAAATGCTCCATCGTTGATACTTGGTGGCAAACTGAAACAGGAGGGCATATGATAACACCTTTGCCTGGAGCTACTCCTTTAAAACCAGGTTGTGCTACCTTGCCTTTGCCAGGAATTTTTGCCGAGGTTATCGATGAGGAGGGCAATGTAAAAGATGTAGCCGAAGATGGTTTACTTTGTATTACCAAGCCTTGGCCTTCAATGATTCGTGGAATTTGGGGAGATGAAAACCGCTATATAGAAAGTTATTTTTCGCAAGCAAAAAAAGAAGGAAAGCCGGTTTATTTTAGTGGAGATGGGGCTTTTTATGATGATAATGGCTATATTACTATCACAGGAAGAACTGATGATGTGGTAAATGTTGCTGGACACCGCATAGGAACAGCTGAAATAGAAAGTGCTATCGCTAAACATCCAAGTGTGGCAGAATCAGCAGTTGTAAGTGTGCTTGATGCGATTAAGGGTGAGTCTTTGTTTGCCTTTGTGGTTTTAAATCCAACTTCAAGTTGTGATTTAGGAGGGGCTATAGAAACCTTAAAAGAATTAAATGATATCTTAAGAGCAGAGATTGGGCCTATAGCTAAGATCGAAAAAATTCTTTATACTACAGGCTTACCTAAAACAAGAAGTGGTAAGATCATGAGAAGAATTTTAAGAACCATAGCAAGGGGCGAGGAATTAAAACAAGATATTTCAACTCTTGAGGATTCAGGGGTAGTTCAAAGCATTATTGATGCAGCTAAAACAGGAATTCAATAAGGCAAAAAATCCTTTGCCTTATTTTTAAATACACGTTAAACTTAGTTTTGATTTATTTAAAAATTGTAGTTTTTGGTTATAATACCAAAAACAAATAAAGGATAATTATGCTTCAAACTTGTATTTTTCCTGCAGCAGGATATGGGACTAGGTTTCTACCCGCAACCAAAGCTTTACCTAAAGAGATGTTGCCTATACTTACCAAACCTTTGATTCATTATGGAGTGGATGAGGCTTTAGAAGCAGGTATGGATAATATGGGTTTTGTTACAGGTCGTGGAAAAAGAGCTTTGGAGGATTATTTTGATATTTCTTATGAGCTTGAGCATCAAATTTCGGGTACAAATAAAGAGTATTTGTTAAAAGATATCCGCTCTTTAATCCATCGTTGTACTTTTACTTTTACAAGACAAAATGAAATGCGTGGGCTTGGCGATGCGGTATTAAAGGGCAAGCCTTTAGCAGGAGATGAAGCATTTGGTGTGATTTTGGCTGATGATTTGTGCATCAATGAAGAAGGTGTTAATGTAATGGCGCAAATGGTTAAAATTTATGAAAAATATCGTTGTACCATTATAGCTGTTATGGAAGTTCCAAAAGAGCAAGTATCAAGTTATGGAGTGATTGCAGGAAATTTTGTAGAAGAGGATTTAATCATGGTAAATTCAATGATAGAAAAACCATCTCCTCAAGAAGCTCCAAGTAATCTTGCTATCATAGGAAGATATATTTTAACCCCTGATATTTTTGGAATTTTAGAAAATACTAAAGCGGGAAAAAATGGAGAAATTCAACTCACAGATGCGCTTTTAACCCAAGCAACCAATGGTATGGTTTTAGCTTATAAATTTAAAGGAAAACGCTTTGATTGCGGAAGCGTAGAGGGTTTTGTAGAGGCGACAAATTATTTTTATGAGAAAAGTAAATGTTAAATAATACTCTTTTTTTTAAAAAAAGTGAAATTCACGCTATAAGTTCTTATGCAAATCGTATCAATGATGAAGTAGAAAGTGGAGATGTAGGGTATTATCATCTTATCGATACAAGTTTAACTTTAATAGATGAGAGCTTAAATTTCATTCAAGATAAAGAACATATAAAAAATATCGTTTTAGTGGGTATGGGTGGCTCAAGTTGTGGCGTTAAAGCTCTGCGTGATATGCTTTTTGATGAAAAAAGTAATCAAAGAGAACTTTTTATACTTGATAATACCAGTTCGCATTCTTTTAATAAGACTTTAGAAAAAATCAAGCTTGAAGAAAGTTTGTTTTTAATCATCAGTAAAACAGGTAGTACCATAGAAGTAGTATCGCTTTTTAAGCTTCTTATTGAACATTTTAAGCTTGATATGCAAGAATTAAAAAAATACTTTGTTTTCATCACAGATAAAGATTCTAAACTGCATAAAGAGGGTGAAAATTTAGGCATTAAATGCTTTTTTATCCCTGCAAATGTAGGAGGGCGTTTTAGCATACTTTCAGCTGTGGGTATAGTGCCACTTTGTTTTTGTGGTTATAATGCTAAAGCTCTTTTAGAAGGAGCTAAAGCGTGCTTTGAGGATTTTTTCATACATAAAAAAGATGAGATTTTACAAAAGGCTTATCATTATTGTACTCACAAAAGTGCAAATATCAATGTACTTTTTTCTTACAGCGATGCTTTTAAGGGTTTTAATGAATGGTATATCCAGCTTATTGCTGAAAGTTTGGGTAAAAAACAAGGCTATAAACGCATAGGTTTAACCCCTATCGCTCTTATAGGAGCAAGGGATCAGCACAGCTTTTTACAACTCATTATGGATGGGCCAAAAAACAAAACTATTACTTTTTTAAAAATCAAGGATGGTCAAAAGGCTCCGGTTATACCCGATATCCATTTTAAATTTTTAGATGATTTGAGTAATAAAGTCAATTTGCACGATCTTTTAAATGCTCAATGCGATGCGACAATGCATGCTTTGATCGCTGAAAATTTGAGTGTCGATATAATAGAACTTGAAAAATTAGATGCGTGGCATGCGGGATATTTGATGTATTATTATGAGCTTTTTACTTCGGCTTGTGGGGTAATGCTAGGAATTAATACTTATGATCAGCCTGGGGTTGAGGTTGGGAAGTTGATTTTAAAAAATATTTTAAAATCATAGTAAATTTTAAATAAAAAGAGTATAATAGAAATAAGTAAAATTAATAATAAAAATTTTTAACTAATAATAATTATTATTTAAGAATTTTTTGTTATAATTTTAAAAATTAAAAAAAGGAGTTAACATGTCAGTAACAAAACAATTATTACAAATGCAAGCAGATGCTCATCATTTATGGGTTAAATTTCACAATTATCATTGGAATGTTAAAGGTTTACAGTTTTATTCAATTCATGAGCACACTGAAAAAGCTTATGAAGAAATGGCAGAACTTTTTGATGATTGTGCAGAAAGAGCTTTACAACTTGGTGAAAAAGCTATCACTTGCCAAAAAACTTTAATGGAAAATGCAAAAAGTCCAAAAGTAGAAAAAGATTGTTTCACTCCAGTTGAAGTGATGGAGTTGATCAAAAAAGATTACGAATATCTTTTGGCAGAATTTAAAAAATTAAACGAAGAAGCTGAAAAAGCTAGCGATACTACTACAGCTGCTTTTGCTCAAGAAAATATAGCAAAATACGAAAAAAGCCTTTGGATGCTTGCTTCAGCTTTACAAAATACTTGCAAAATGTAATTTCAAGGGGCTTTTTGCCCCTTTATGATTTAAATCAATTTTTAGAACTTTCTCATAAAAAAAACTTAAATTCTCAAGAGTCAAATTTAAAGAAAAATTTATATTTTGATTTTAAGCAAAATAAAAATACTCTAATACATTTATATCATTACGCCTTACTTTCTCATGCTGCTTATCTTAATTTAAATACAACAGATATTTTTTTAAATATAGATAGAAAAACATTGTTTAAGGTTTTAACTCATAATATTTTTCAAAAAGAATGCGTTACAATAGGAAAATTTGAGCCTTTGATGGCATTTTATTTTATTAAGCGATTTGATTTACTTGCTCATATTAATGAAGATTATCTTGATTCAAGGGGTGGGTTTAGAGCAAGTTTATTTCAAAACAAGGAAAATAAAGAATTTATTTTAGCTATCGCAGGAAGTGATTTAAGACCTTTAAAATTTGATATTGGAGATTTGATTAGTGATTTTATACTTCTAAATGGAAAAATTCCTAAAAAACAATTTGATTCTTTGTTAAAATTTTATACACTAATAAAAAAAGAATTTTGCTTTGATAAAATTACTTTAGTAGGACATTCTTTAGGTGGGCATTTAGCACAGCTTTTTGTTTTGGATTTCGCCTTAGAAGTTCAAAATATTTACACTTTTCAAGCCCCAGGTATTGCTAAAAAAATACTAAAGGATGTTAAAAATAAAGCTTATATTCAAAAAATTTCTTATCATTTTCATACTTGTGATGATTTTAAAAAAAATGCATGGTATAAATTTAATTTTGTTCAAAATTTGCATTCTAAAATAGGATATTCAATTTGGCTAAATATAGGAAATAAATTCCATCATCCTAAGCTTTGTCCCAAGATATTGCATAAGGTTTTAAATATGTTATAATTTTCCTTTTTAAAAGGATAATATTTGAAAGTATTAAATTTTTTTTATGAAAATCATCCCAAATTTGAAATAAGCTATGAAAGAAAGGTGCAAATTCCTCTTTGCAATATCATCATCAAAGGGCCAAAATTTAGCGGTAAAAAAACCTTGATTTTTAACTATTTATCCCAATTTAAGCCCAATGAAATTTTATTTTTAAATTTGCACGATACTCGTTTTGAAAACCAAAGCTTAGGACATCTTTCAAATTTTTTAGAAAAAAATGCCCAGATAAAATTTCTTTGTATTTATAATGTCGAATTTGCCTTAAATTTGCAAGATATTAAAATTCCTATCATCATAAGTACAGATAAAAAAGATTTGCACATGGAAGGATTTCAAGAGCTTGAGCTTGATTATTTTGACTTTGAAGAGTTTGTAAGTATCAGTAGAAAAAATTTACCGATAAACAATCTAGTCGGACTTTTTTTGCAAAGTGGGCGTAGTAAATTAGGCGAAAAAAATACACTTTTAAGACAAAATTTTAACACTCTAGAACTTGAAATTTTAAAATACTTAGCTTTAAATTTAGGACAGCAGACCAGTATTTCCAAGCTTTTTTTAGAGCTTAAAAAAAAGCTAAAAACATCTAAAGATAGCGTTTATCACACCATAAAAGAGCTTGAAAATACCTATATCATCCATCCTATAAGCCACGATGAAAAAAAGCTTCAAAAAATTTATTTTAGGGATTTTGGCTTAAGAAACAATCTATGCATACAAAAAGATTTTGCTCATTTGTTTGAAAATCTTATTTTAAATGAGCTTTTTAAATTTAAACAAGAATTTTTTTACAATAAATTTTTTACATTTTATAGTAAGGTTTCAAAAATCGCATATATTTCTAGTCCGACGCTAGATATAGACTTGATCAAATTGCGCGCTAAGAAAATCCTTTCTAAGAGTTTGGAGCTTGGGATTTTTCATGTGGTTTTCATCACTCTTTCCAGCGAAGATAGCTTTTTTGAGCAAGGGGTGAAATTTGAAGTTTTGCCTTTTGATAAATTTTCACTCGGCTTTTAGCTAAGACTAGAAAGATTTTGGAGTATCGTATCGCTCAAGATCGTATCGTTGGATGATTTTAGTAACGATATTGATATAATAACCCTTGCGCTCGGAGTAAGAATCTAAAGTTTTAATAGCCTCTAGTCCTGTTATTTCTTTGCCTTCGCTTTCAAATTTAGCTCTTTCGTTGCGAAATTCCTCATAAGCAAAGTGCCGATTTAAATTCAGCACATAAGAATCCACACTATCTTGCAAGCTATCAAAAATTCTAATTTTATGTTTTTTATCAGGATGTCTTAGATCAGGGATTAAGCCCTTTTCTCCCCAGGTCCATTCTCCAAAAAGATTATTTGCCTCTCTTGCAAAACGGCTTGTTCCCGTAGCACTTTCGACCAAAGCTTGGGCTATACCCATGGATTTTGGAATTTTTTGAATGCGTTTTTTGTATTCTGTAAAATCATAAAGATTTTCAACGCGGTATTTGTTTTTAAGATTGATTAATTTTTCTAGATTGTTTTGGTTTGAATTTCTAAGTCCATTTTTATACGCATCATAAAAAAAAGCTTCTATAAAAGCCCTTTCTTTGGCTATTTCTTCAAAACTTTTATCAAACATTGCATTCATTTTGGTGAAAAATATCTGTCTTTTTTGTTCTACATTGAGTTTATAATACTCCTCTCCAAAACCATTTTTAAGTTCGCTATCGCCAAAAAGAGGGAGTAAATAAAAACTAAGAAAAATTATAATCCGCTTCAAAGCAATATCTCACTTTTCCCTTAAAAAATAATTCTTCATTTTCGAATTTAAAACTCAGCTCTTCACCGCTTTTTGGGATGATTCTAGCTTGATTGTGGATTTTTTTGTTTAAGAATGCAAGATAAAAACAAGCTCCCATGCCCGTGCCACATGCTTGCGTTTCATCTTCTACGCCTCTTTCAAAAGTGCGAACTTTTAAAGTATTGTCGTTTTCAACTTTTACAAAATTCACATTCGCATTATATTTTTCTCTCATTTGTTTACAAAGCTTAAGATCAAACTCATCTAAATTTTCACAAAAATGCACCAAATGTGGAACTCCTGTATCGCAAAGTTGCCAGCTTTTTTCGCACTCATTAAAGGCTTCTTGTATGTTTTTTATCTTGCCCAAAGAAACTTCTACGCTGTTGTTATCAACATTTGCTTTTATAACTCCTGCTCCGGTAAGAAAAGCCATATGGGGCTTGATGCCATTTATATGGTGTGCAAAATGTGCTGCTGCTCTTGAGCCATTTCCGCACATTGAAGCTGTTGAGCCATCGTTGTTGTAAAATTCCCATTCAAAATCGTATTTTTCATGAGGTAAAATCACTATAAAGCCATCTGCACCTATGCCTTCATAGCGATTGCAAAGTTCTTTAGCTAAAGCACTTCTGTCTTTTTTTTCATTTGCATTCATTATGACAAAATCATTGCCACTTGCACAATATTTATAAAGCTTCACATTTGTCCTTTGGAAATATTTTGTATTACTTTAACACATTCTTGCCTAAAATCGACATAAGAGCCAGTATTTTTAATGATAAAATCTGCTTTTTTAAGTTTTTCTTCAATATCCATTTGAGAATCAAGCCTCGCTTTTGCAGCTTCTAAGCTTAAATTATCTCTTTGTATGATTCTTTTTAAGCTAAGTTCTTTAGGAGCATAGATTAAGATAACTTTTCCCAAACCATCATAAGCACCGCTTTCAAAAAAAAGAGGAATTTCTACAAAAAAAGGTTTATTTTCTTGTTCTAGAATTTGCATTTGTTCTAAAATTTTAGCACGAATTTTAGGATGGGTGAAATTTTCTAAGATGGTTTTGGCTTCTTTATTTTGAAAAACAATTTCTCCAAGAATTTTTCTATCTATCTTACCCTCTGCTTTCAATAAATTTTTTTTGTGAAATTTAGAAAAAATTTGAGCCAGTTCCAAAGCATATTTATCTAAAATTTCATGAGCGATACTGTCTGCGCTAATGCTTTTAAAACCCAAAGAATTTGCGATTTCTATAAAAGTGCTTTTGCCACAGGCTATCGAGGCGGTTACAAAAAAAGCATTTTTCATCTTATGCCTTATTAAAACTTTTTTCGTTAAAATACCTTTTTAGTTCTTAAAGGAAAATAAATGAAAATTTCATACGAAGATGCTGGAGTAAGTATAGATAATGGTAATGCCTTTGTAGAGGCGATCAAACCTTTGGTAAAAGAAACCTTTAACGATAAAGTTGTAGGTGGTATAGGCTCTTTTGCTGGAGCTTTTAGAATGCCAAGTGGCTTTAAAAATCCTGTAATTTTGGGGGCTACAGATGGTGTTGGGACTAAACTTCGTTTGGCTATTGATGCAAAAAAATACGATACCATAGGGCAAGATTTAGTAGCAATGTGTGTGAATGATTTGATTTGTAATTTTGCTACTCCTTTGTTTTTCTTGGATTATTACGCTACGGCTAAGCTTGAAGTAGAGGTTGCAAAGTCAGTTGTAGCAGGCATTGCTAGTGGATGTAAAATGGCAAATTGTGCTTTAATAGGCGGAGAGACTGCTGAAATGCCTGGAATGTATGCAAAAGATGATTTTGATCTTGCAGGTTTTGCAGTGGGTATGGCTGAAGAAGATGAGATCGATAGAAGTAAATTTGTTAAAAATGGCGATATTTTGCTTGCACTTTCTAGCTCAGGACTTCATTCAAATGGCTATTCTTTAGCTAGAAAAGTACTTTTTGAAAGTTTAAAACTGAAATTTGATGATAAAATAGAGGGTAAAAATTTAATCGATGTTTTATTAGAACCTACAAGAATTTATGTACGCGATTTTCTTACTTTAAAGCCTTATATCAACGCTTTAGCACACATCACAGGGGGTGGTTTGGTAGAAAATTTACCACGCGTCTTACCTCGTGGAATGGGAGCAACTATACGCAAACATCATCTTAAAACCCCTGAAATTTTCTATACCATAGGACAAGCCGTAGAAGAAAGTGAAATGTATAGAAGCTTTAATATGGGTGTAGGTTTAGTAATGGTTGTAGATCCATCTAATGTAAGCAAGGTTTTAGAAAACTCAGACGCTTTTATCATCGGTGAAATCACGATTAACGAAGGTGTTGTTTTGGAGTGAAAACAAATTATTATGATTTTTTATGCACGAAAATGTATGAAATTTTGCACACAAAAGCCCCTAAGAATGAGTTAGACTTTTATCTTTCTTATGCAAATAAGAAAGATAAAATTTTAGAGTTAATGTGTGGAAGTGGGCGGTTTTTGTTGCCCTTTATAGAAAGTGGTTTTGATATTAGTGGGGTGGATAATTCTACTAGTATGTTGGAAAAATTAAAAGAAAAAGCCCCCAATGCAAAAATCACAAAATGCGATGTTTTGGCTTATCATAGTGATGAAGATTTTGATTATATTTTTATCAGTTCAGGTTCTTTGTGCTTGATTACTGATATAAATGAGTGCAAAAGGCTTTTAAGAAATTTAAAATCTTTTTTAAAAAAAGGTGGAAAATTAGTTTTTGCGCTTGATACTATTATGACAAGATGTAAAGATGATAGTGATTATAAAATAAGCATTAAAGTCAAAACAGAGCAAAATTTAGATCTCATTTTAAAGAATAAAAATCATTATGATGAAATTTCTAAAACGCAATTTTCGCCTTCTATTTATGAATTATATGATAAAGATAAACTTTTGCAAAGTGAAAAGATGGACTTTAAAATCCATCTTTATGATTTAAAAGAAATTGAAAATATTTTAGAAGAACTTGAATTTGAGCGTTTTTTTATTTATTCTTCTTTTGATAAAAAAATTGCCAAAGATGATAAAAGCGAAATGTTTTTGTGTGAATGTATTAAATAAAGGATAAAAATGCAAAGCTTAAATGAAATTTTACTTCAAAAGAAGATAAAAGAAATTCGCTTTAAAGCTATAGCAAGTATTGTTTGTGGATTTTTAAGTATCATTCCTTATCTTGGGGTTTTATTTAATCTTGCGAGTTGGATTTTGTTTTTTATCTTGCTTTATGATTTAAAAATCTATGGCGGTGCTAAAAATTTATTTAAGAATCTTTTTATCACTGCAGGGATTGGATTTTTTGGTATTCTTATTAATACAAGTATTTTATTTGCAATGCTAAAGCCTAGAACTGGCATTTTTGGTGGGCTTTATTTTAATCAAGATAATATTTTTATGGCTATTGCTATATTTTTAGTATTACATTTTGCTATTTTGGCTTTAATTTTTCCTTTTTTGAAAGCTTTTTACTATGAAATCGCTAGAGCAACAAAGCAAAAGTATTTCACTTATGCTTTTAATACCTGTTATTTAGGGCTTCTTACTTTGATTATCGGCATAGGCTTGGTGTTTTTGCTAGCAAGTTTGGTTTTTTGGATTTTAGCGTGGGTCAAATTTAAAGAATTTGATGAGCAAGAACTTTCAAATTTAGAAGAAAGATTAGCAAAAACACAAAAAAAGGTTTTTGATTTTGATTTAAAATGGATTAAAATCACAATGGCTTCATTTATAATTTTAAACTTGCTCGTTTTAACATTTTCGTTTATATTAGAAATTATTGACTTTGAAGATTTTAGGTTTTACTACACAAAAAAAACTTTATTTTACACAGCCATAATCCTAGCTTTGCTTAGTGTGTTTTTGTTTTGTAAAAAGATAAAAAATTACAAACTTTTTATTTATTTTTTCATATGGCAAGGTTTAAGTGTTTTTGGTAGCTATCTTCTTTTTATCCCTGCTTTGATAATAAATGATATATTAATTGCATATGGAAGTTTGATGATGGCATTAAATCTTTGTTATATTATTTTAGCCTTTTTATTCTTTAAAACTTTAGTTCAAATCACAAAAGAAAAGCTTTTTTATCTTGTTTTTGTATTTTTTGTTTGTATAGAAATTTTGATAATATTAACTTCATTTATTTTTATGATGGTTGATAATTATTATATTTTTACAAGAAGTCCTATAAAAACAATCATAGATAATTACATATTGCTTTTTAAGGTCGCTTATTTCATTTCATTTTTAATTATTTGGCTTAAATTAAAAGGGCAAAAAAGTGCTAAAATTGGTTAAGGTAACAAAAGCGAAATTTTTATACAAATATAAATAGGACGATAAAAATGAAAATACTATTTCACGCAGATGGTTTTGGAGATTTATTGGTTTGTTTTAAAGCTTTGTATGCTATCAAACAGCTTTATCCAGAATATAAACTATCTTTGTTGACCGATGGTGCGATGGAGGGTAGTTTTTTAGAAAAAATCTCATTTATTGATGAGGTTTTAATTTATAAAAATGATTTTTTTGAACTAATTGAAAATAAAAATCCAGCAATTTTTATCAGCACAAGAAGACAGAGTTCGTATTTTAAAAAATTAAAACTTTTAAATATTCAAAAATGCATAGTGTATCCTCATTTTGTTAGCATAAGCTCTAAAAAATTTACTACACCTTTTCCATTTTTTAGAGCTAAAAAGCATATGAGTGAAATTGTTCTAAAATTAGTTAGAGCAATTAATGCTAAACATTTTGATAAGAATTTTGCAAAAATTAATTTTTCTAAAGTTAAAAATCTATTGCCTTACGATACAAAATTAAGTGATGATTTTTTTAATAAAATAGATATAGAATATGAAAAAATTATAGGAATTAATGCTTTTTCAAATTATAGTGAATACGTGGGATGTAATTTTTTTATAAAGGATTGGATAGGACTCGCAAGGCAGCTTTCTTTGAAATACCCTAAGTATTTATTTGTGCTTTTAAATTATGATAAAAATTCTATTCAGTATAATATCGATCAAAGTTCAAATTTAAAAGTCTTTGTCAATAATGCTAGCATTGCTTCCTTGGTAAGTATTTCTAAAAAACTAGATTTTTTAGTTACTATAGATACGGGTAATTTACATCTTTGCGATATTTTACAAATTCCCACCTTGGCTTTTACAAGAGAGCTTACAGCATATAGGTTTGGTGGTGGAAGTTATGGAGGTAAATTCGATCATTTGATAGTAAAACCAGGTTGGCAAAAAGAATACAGAAAAATTTACGAAACTTTTACCCAAAAAGCAGAACAGAATTTGAAGAACTTATCTTTTTAATGCAATTTTTGATAATTGATAGATATAAATCTATCAATTTGTTTTGAGTAAGGTTTGAGTTTTTATACCATCTTCTTTGGGCAAAGGATTGGTTTGCGCTAGATAAAAGGCAACGGCTATATTGATTATCATAGCTATAAGTAAAAGTGGAGTGGTGCGTTTTATAATATCCATTGGATCTACTTTTACAAATCCAGCCAAAGCTATGATACCGCCTGCTATAGGCGAGGCTGCGCGCCCTAAACAAGATGCAATTTCTATAGGTAAAACAAAAGTGATAGGTGCAACGCCTAATTTTGTAGCTATATCAGGAGCTAATTTCCCAAAAGCATTAAAAGCAGCAATCCCACTTCCCATAATCACTGTAGCAAAATAAACTAAAAAGCTTAAAACAGTGATGCTTAAAAGTATGCCAAACCACGCAAAATTTCCTGTTCCAAGATCTGAAACAGCATTAGCAAGGATATTGATCCCGCCTAAAGCTTTAATGCCTTCAGCAAAGACTCCAGCAGCAATAATAATACTTACAACAGAGATGAAAATTTCAGCCATAGCCTTTAAAATCACCATCATATCTTCACCTAATTTTCTAGCATTTTTATGTCTTGCAAATTCAACAAGAAAAACCAAGGAAATACTTAAAAAATTTGCTGTTACAACATCAAGCTTGATGGTAAAAAAATATGCTATAAACAAAAATACAACAGGCAACCAAGGAAAGAGTATATAAAAAGTAGGGCATTTGGGATCAATGATTGGTGGAATTTCAACTTCATCATTTAAAATTCCTTTTTCTTTATCTCTTTTATCTACCCAAGCAAAATAAAAGGGTATTAAGATGGCAATAACTACCACATAAGCAATCACACTATAAATTTGATAATTTAAAAAAAGTCCTACGACATTATCGCTTTGTCCTACCATATCTGCCATATTGATTGAATTTCCATCTTTTGGACCATAATCAAGTGCAATTAAAGAAAGCACGCATACAGCCGTAATAGGACGGATTTTAAGTGAGATTAAAACAGGATAAATACATGCTAATAAAAGTAAAAGAAGTCCAGCATAACTAGAAATAACAATTTTTAAGGCCATTCCAACGACAAAAGTCCCGCTTAAAATCAAATATTTATTTTTAATTTTCCCCAAGGGTTTGTTTGCTAAAAAAGCGAGTTTAGCTGAAGCGTTGATGTGTTTCATATAAGCAGCAAAACCTGCTACACTCATGATAATAAGTCCTACCCCAGAAAGCTGACTTTTAAAAGTTTCCGTGATAAAGGCGTAGCTATCAAGTAAAACATCTAAAAAACTTGCATGTTCTCTGCTTGGGGCTTTGGGTATAGGTGCTCCTGTGATATAAAAAGCAAAAATAAGCAAGATAATACCTGAAAGTAAAAATACAAAAATAGGATTGTATTTTTTAAGTATGTAATAAGCAACGACAATTACTGCTAAAAGTGTAGAACATATCATAAAAATTGGCATGTTTTCTCCTATAATTAATGCTTAAATTTCATGACTATTTTTAATATATTAATATTTAATTAATATTGTTACAAAAATAAACTTATATTAAAGTTATTTTTCGTATTTTCATTATAAATATTTTCAAAAGATATCTTAATAAGTTTGATATATAGGATTTTATAAGAGCGTTAGTGTGAAGATCATAAGAGATTTTGTTATGATTAAAATAATCTCAAAATAGCTTAAGTTGAAAATATTTTATATATAATGATTGCATTTTATACAAAATTCAGTAAAATATCCTTTTTAATTTTTTAAGGAATTTTAATGCAAAATTTACATGAAATTTTAGTTCAAAAGAAGATAAAAGAAATTCGCTTTAAAGCTATAGCGAGCATTGTTTGTGGATTTTTAAGTATTATTCCTTATCTTGGGGTTTTATTTAATCTTGCGAATTGGATTTTGTTTTTTATCTTGCTTTATGATTTAAAAATCTATGGCGGTGCTAAAAATTTATTTAAAAATTTCTTTATTGCCACCGGAATTAGCTTTTTTGGTACGCTTGTTAGCACAAGTTCTTTATTTGTGATTTTGAAGCCTAGAATTGACTTTTTTGGTAACTTTTATTTTAATCAAGATAGTATATTTTCAGCCATAACCACTTTTAGTGTGCTTTTTATCATTACTTTGGCTTTAATTTTTCCTTTTTTGAAAGCTTTTTACTATGAAATCGCTAGAGCAACAAAGCAAAAGTATTTTATTTATGCTTTTAATACCTTTTATTTAGGGCTTCTTACTTTGATTATCGGCATAGGTTTGGTGTTTTTACTGGCAAGTTTGATTTTTTGGATTTTCGCATGGATAAAATTTGAAGAACTTGATAAGCAAGAATTTTCACATTCGCAAGAAATGGCAGTGAAAACACAAAAAAAGGTTTTTGATTTTGATTTAAAATGGATTAAAATTACAATGGCTTTGTTTTTGGTTTTGTCTTTTGTTATTTTTGGTTTAAAATTTACTCAAATAATTATACTTCAATCCATACGGAGAGGATTTTTTTATTTTGAGGATTATGATAAGTTGATATACAATCTTGTTGATATTCGATATGTTTTAGTTCATATAGCAACATTTTTAGCTTTATTAAGTGTGTTTTTATTTTGTAAAAAGCTAAAAACTTATAAAATGTTTATTTATTTTCTCATATGGCAGGTTTTGGTTATTTTTGGATGGAATTTGCGCTTTATTTTAAAATTAATAATGGGCGAAGATGTTTTTATTGAAAATTTTATTTTGGATAAAATTATAAGTGTAGCCTATATTATCATCGCCTTTTTCTTCTTTAAAGCTTTAGTTCAAGCTACAAAAGAAAAACTTTTCTATCTTGTTTTTGCATTTTTTGTTTGTGGTGAAATTGCAAGTAAGATATTTTATACTTTTATTGGGCTATTAGGTAGTATAAGATTACAAGCAACGATAGTGGATATAATTTATATCGGTATTCCATTTACGCCTGCTTATTTCATTTCATTTTTAATTGTTTGGCTTAGTTTAAAAGGGCAAAAAGAAGTCAAAAAGGCGATTTAAAACCTTTTTGACAAATTTCAAGGCATGAAGATAATATCTACCAAGCTTTCATTTTCTAAAATTTCACATTCTTTTGGCGCTATCATCAGTGCGGCTTTATTGTTAAGATTATTTATGATCGCACTTGAGCCTTCTTTTTTGCCTTCTAAATTTGCCAAAATGCGTCCATTTTTAAATTCCACATTACAAGCAACAAATTCCAAATAAGGTGTTTTTTTCTTATAACTTCCTTGCAAAAAAGCTTTGCAAATATAGTCTTTTGGCTGAAGTAGCCAAGAGTTTAAAATCTCTCTTGCATAAAGATTAAACATCACCATGGCTGAGTAAGGAAAACCTGGTAAGGCGATGATGAATTTTTCATTAGCCTTAGCTATCTTGATATGTCTTCCTGGTTTGATATCTGCTTTATCAATGATGAGTTCATACTCTTTAATAGCCTTTTTTAAAAAGTCAAAATCTCCCATCGAAACTCCGCCCGTCGTAACCAAAATATCACAACTTTGCAATGCACTTTCAAGGGTAGAAAAAGTAGCTTTTTCATCATCTTTTAAGAGCGGAAAAACCCTTGTGTCACAATTTAAATTCTTAGCTAAGCTGGCTATAGCGATATGATTTGAAGATCGAATTTGAGCAGGATTTTCTAAGGCTTCTCCTAGATCTTTTATCTCGCTTCCGCTGCTTAAAACTCCTATGATAGGCTTTATAAATACACTGATATGAAAAAATCCAAGTTCAGCCAAAAGAGCTATTTCGCTATAGCTTAGCTTCGTGCCTTTTTTAAGTAAAATTTCATCTTTTTTATAATTTTCTCCGATTTCTCTAACTGCAAAGCCTTTAGAAACCTTTTTTTCTATAAAAAGTGTATCTTTTTCCACACGAACATTTTCAACAGGCACTAAAGTATCACTTCCTTCGCTCATAAGCGATCCTGTAAAGGTTTTGACACAAGTATCGTTTTCTACTTTAAATTCAGGCATAGTCCCTGCAGGTGTGATGCCTAAAATTTTTAAAGGTTTGTCCTGATCTTCAAATTTGATAGCATAACCATCCATGGCTGAAGTTAAAAATTCAGGCTGGTTTTTACTCGCTTTTATATCTTGAGCTAAAATTCGCCCCAAACACTCAGTAAGAGCTATTTTTTCCACTCTTGAAAAAGGTTTGATATGAGAGTGTAAAATTTTTAGACTTTCTTCATAAGACATTAGCATTTTTATTCCTTCATTTGTCAAGATTGATTTTTAAAAAATTAAATTATGATTTTAAAAGACCCGCTCCACAAAGTTTACTTGATCTTTCTTTGGCGTAAATTCTTTGCTTGTTTATCACATCATATTTCCAAATGGGCGCGCTTGCTTTAAAATCTTCTACAAATTCATTGATGAGTTTTAGCCCTAATTTTCTTTGCTTGCTTAAAACTCCTGCTAGATAAGAGCTTTCATGTGTTTTTACATCTCCGATTGAATGTGCAAAAAGCAAGATCACACCTTCTTCAACTCTTTTTTGCCATTCATCAAACCATTTTTTCAAAAGTGGCTCATAAATATCAAAGCTAAGTGCTTCAATGCCTCCTTCTTCGCGTACTATACCACAAAAAGTCAGCAAAGCACCACAATTTTTATCCTTAGCAAATTCATACCATTTTGCATAAATTTGCGGAATATCTAAGGCATTATTTGTCAATATAAATTCACTCATTTAACCCCCACAAACCGGTGGTAAAAGTGCGATTTTATCACCATCTTTTAAGCTAGTGTTTTCATCAAATACGATTTCATCATTTAAAGATACAGCGCAAAGCTCTAACCATTCTTTTAAGCTTTCATCTTCTTGTAAAATTGCTTTTAATTCTTTTAAATTTTTTATGTTTAATTCTAGTTTTGGTTTATTGATAGGACCTAAAAATTCTACACTAACCATAATAACTCCAAATCTTTAAAAATGATTTAGTATAACATAAATGTTTTAAATTTCTGATATTGAAGAGTCTTGAAAGCTAGAGTTTCTTTTACTTGAATAAAATCAAGTTAAAATTTGGCTTATTTTTGCTATTATTTTTTGCTTAAAAAAGGAAGAATATGATAAATACTAAATTTCAAACTCCAGCTTATATTTTGGAGGAAGATAAATTAAGAAAAAATTGTGAAATTTTAGCAAATGTTGGTGAAAAAAGCGGAGCTAAAGTGCTTTTAGCTTTAAAGGGTTTTGCTTTTTCAGGGGCGATGAGGATTGTAGGTGAGTATCTTAAGGGCTGCACTTGTAGTGGGCTTTGGGAGGCAAAATTTGCTAAAGAATATATGGATAAAGAAATTCATACCTATTCACCTGCTTTTAAAGAAGATGAAATGAACGAGATTGCTCATTTATCCCATCATATTGTTTTTAATTCTTTGTATCAATTTGATAAATTTAAATCCCTATGTGCTAATAACTCTTTAGGACTTCGTTGCAATTTAGAATTTTCTCTTGCCCCTAAAGAGCTTTATAACCCTTGTGGGAAATATTCTAGACTAGGGATTTTAAGCAAGGATTTGGAAAATTGTGATTTAAGTGGGGTGGAAGGACTTCATTTTCACGCACTTTGCGAAGAGAGTGCAGATGCTTTAGAAGCTGTTTTGAAGGTTTTTGAAGAGAAATTTGGTAAATGGATCAAGCAGATGAAATGGGTCAATTTTGGCGGGGGGCATCATATTACAAAACAAGGCTATGATATCCAAAAAATCATCACTCTTTGTAAGAATTTTAGCGATAAATACGGTGTGCAAGTTTATCTTGAGCCAGGAGAGGCTGTGGGTTGGCAAAGTGGGGTTTTAGTAGCGAGCGTAGTGGATATAGTTGAAAATGAGAAAAGAATCGCTATCTTAGATACTTCAAGTGAAGCTCATATGCCTGATACCATCATCATGCCTTATACGAGCGAGGTTTTAAATGCTAGAATTTTAGCAACAAGAGAAAATGAAAAAATTTCGGATTTCAAAGAAAATGAATTTGCTTATTTGCTTACAGGAAATACTTGTTTGGCTGGAGATGTGATGGGAGAGTACGCCTTTAAAGAAGAATTAAAACGCGGAGATAGGGTAGTATTTTTAGATCAAATTCATTATTCTATAGTGAAAAATACAACTTTTAATGGCATAAGACTTCCAAATTTAATGCTTTTAAATTCCAAAAATGAGCTTGAAATGGTAAGAGAATTTTCTTACAAGGATTACGCTCTAAGAAATTAAAATTTTTTGGAAGAATAATTTTATTATTTCTTTTTAGCATAAAATATTTTTTAAATGACAAAATGAAAGTTTTGTTTTTTAGGTTTAAATATTTTATGCAACTTTTTTTAAAAAACCTCATTAAAATACTATTTTATAGGCTTTTAAAGCTAAATTCTATTTTTTCAGATTAGGCAGATTTTTAAGAAAAATTCAGTTTATTTTAAAACAAATCATATTAAGATAAATCAGTCAAAAATAAGGATTAAGAAGGAAAATTAGGTGTAATTTGCATAATATTATTTTGCAAATTATTTAACGGCAAATCTTCAAAAATTTGAATGAGTTAAAAATGGATTTAGAAAAACTAAGATTAGCTAGAAGTCTTTATTATCAGTGTCTAGGGGAACTTTTTGTTTTTTCATTTTCTGAAAATAGATTGTGCAATCTAAAAGCTTATTTAGAAGCTATGCAAGAAGGTTTATTTGATGAAAGTTTAAGAACAAGCTTTGAAATTTTACTTCGTAATTTACAAGATGCACAAGATCTTCAAGCATTTTACAAAGAATACGATGAGCTTTTTTTAGCACTTAAAAACACTATTCCTATGACTTTTTCTTACATAGAAGAAGGCTTTGAAAATTCAAAAGCATTGCTTAATGTAAGGCAGATTTTGGCTAAAAGCACAATCCGCCGCAATGAAAAAATTTTTAAAGAAGCTGAAGATAGTGTAGGATTTTGTTTTGTTTTAATGAGTGAATTTCTAAAAAATAAGGAAGATGAACTTGCTAAGGCATTGTTTGAAAAAGTCATCAATCAAAGCATTGATGAATTTTTAATGCTTATTTTCTCAAATTCAAAAGCGAAGCTTTATAAAGAAATAGCAAATATTGCTGCGCAGTTTGTAGAATTTGAAAGATATTGTTTTGAACTTGAAAAACCTACTATAAAACCTTCTAAGAAAGTTCAAAATGATTTATCTCGTTCTGAATTTTTAAGAAGAGAAGCAAATAAACAAAGGAGATCTCGTGAAAAATCGCAGGGAATTTCTTAAAAAATCTGCTATTGCTTTGGGTACTGCAAGTCTTTTAGGCGGTGCAAGTGTAGCTTTTGGGCAAGATGAAGAAAGAAAGGATCTTGTTAGAGGCAAAAGCAAAAAGAAGGAAGTGCTTTATCAAAGAAGTGCTAATTGGGAAAAATATTATATGAGGGCTGAATAATGTCAAGTATGAATGAAACTATCAAGCTTAATCGCCGTTCTTTTCTTAAAATGGCCGCGCTTTCAAGTTTGGCAAGTCCGTTGCTAGCTAGAAGCGAAACTTTAAGAGAAGCAAATGCGGATGAATTGAAAGAAGCTTATGAAGGAAGTCAAAAGATTAAGAGCGTATGTACCGCATGTTCTGTAGGCTGTGGAATTATTGCGGAAGTTCAAAACGGAGTGTGGTTGCGCCAAGAAATCGCACAAGATCACCCTGTTAGCTCAGGAGGCCATTGCTGTAAGGGCTCTGATATGATCGATATGGTGCGTTCTCATGTGCGTTTAAAATACCCTATGAAAAAAGAAAATGGAGAATGGAAACGCATTTCTTATGAACAAGCTTTAAGTGAAATCGGAGAAAAATTAGCAGCTTATCGTAAAGAAAATCCAGAAAGCGTTATGTTTTTAGGTTCTGCAAAACTAAATAACGAACAAGCTTATTATATAAGAAAATTTGCAGCATTTTTTGGAACCAATAATGTAGATCATCAAGCTAGAATTTGACACAGCGCAACAGTCGCCGGTGTGGCGAATACATTTGGTTATGGCGCTATGACAAACCATCTTGGAGATATTCAAAGAAGTAAATGTATTATTATTATTGGAGCAAATCCAGCAGTAAATCACCCTGTAGGTTTTAGACACTTCTTAAAAGCAAAAGAAAAAGGTGCTAAGCTTATCGTTGTAGATCCTAGATTTACAAAGAGTGCAGCAAAAGCAGATATTTATGCAAGAATTCGTCCTGGTACTGATATTGCTTTCATGTATGGAATGTTAAAAATCATTTTTGATGAAGGTTTAGAAGATACAAAATACCTTGATGAAAGAGTTTTTGGTATCGATAAAATTCGTGAAGAAGCTGCAAAATGGACTGCTGAAGAAGTAGAAAATGTAACAGGAATTTCTAAAGAACTTCTTATTCAAATCACTCATGAAGTAGCTAAAAATAAACCGACTACATTGATTTGGGCTATGGGTTTAACACAGCACACCGTAGGAACCTCAAATACGCGTTTAGCTCCTATAGTGCAAATGGTTTTGGGAAATATAGGTAAATTTGGTGGCGGGGTAAATATTTTACGCGGACACGATAATGTCCAAGGTGCTTCAGATATGGCGTGCTTGAGTGAAAATTTACCAGGTTATTACCCTTTAAATGAAGCGACTTGGAGATATTATGCTAAGATTTGGGGTGTTGATTATGAGTGGCTTTTGGGAAATTTTGTAAACAAAGATTGGATGCATAAAACCGGACTTTCACTTGCTAGGTGGTGGGCTGCAGCCTTAAATGGCAAAGATGGAAATGATAAAGTGGATAATGCAGGAACGCCTTTAAAAGCTTTGGTGGTAATGGGAAATGGTATCACTTCAACCGCACAGCAAGCTAAAGTTAAAGAAGGTTTGGAAGCTTTAGAACTTTTGGTTTTAGCTGATCCTTTTGTCAATGAAGCAGGGATTATCGCAGAAAAAAAAGATGGAATTTATCTTTTACCTGCTGCAACGCAGTTTGAAACAAGTGGAAGTGTAACAGCTACAAATCGTAGCGGACAATGGAGATTTAAGGTTATAGATCCACTTTATGAAAGCAAAGAAGATCAAGAAATTTTATTTGAGCTTGCCAAAAAATTAGGTTTTTATGAGGACTTTACTAAAACTTTACGCGATGAAAATGGTAAGATCGTTTGGCCTGAAAATGCTACAAGAGAAATCGCAAGATCGGTTAGAAGCATAGGGCTTAATGGTTGGAGTCCTGAAAGACTTAAAAAACATACTTTACATTGGGATAAATTTGATGAGGTAACCTTAGAAGGTAAAGATGAATTAGCGGGTGAATACTATGGACTTCCTTGGCCTTGCTGGAGTGATAAACATCCAGGTTCTCCTGTACTTTATAATACCGATATCGAAGTGGCAAAAGGTGGTATGGGATTTAGAAATAATTTTGGCCTTGAGTATGAAGGTGAAAATTTATTGGCTAAAAATGCTCCGATAAATTCACCTATAGATACAGGTTATCCACAAATCACTAAAGATAATATAGAAAAAGTTCTAGGCATTACCTTAAGTGCTGAAGAAAAAGAAAAGATGGGTGCAATTTGGTCTTATGATGATAGCAATATCATAGCAACTAAATGCATAGAAAAAGGTATAGTGCCTTATGGAAATGCTAAAGCTAGGGCAGTGGTTTGGACATTTAAAGATCAAATTCCACTTCACCGTGAACCGCTTCATTCTCCAAGAAATGATTTGGTGCAAAAATATCCTAGTTTTGAGGATCAAAAAGCGCTTTATCGCGTGGATACGAAATTTGTTTCTGTGCAAAAGGCTAAGGATTATTCTAAAGAATTCCCACTCAACCTAGTTACAGCAAGACTTGTAAATTTAAATGGTGCAGGCATGGAAAATAGAGCTTCGATGTATCTTACTCGTTTAACACCTGAAATGTTTTGTGAGATAAATCCTGAACTTGCAAATGAGCAAAAGATTAAAGCAGGAGATATGATTTGGGTGCATTCTCCAGAAGGAACTAAAATTCATGTGAGGGTAAAACTCAATCCAGGTGTAGCAAAAGATATGATTTTCTTGCCTTTCCATTTTACAGGTGTGATGCAGGGTGTGGATTTAACGCATAATTTCCCTAAAGGAACCAAACCTTATGCAAGTGGAGAAAGTGCAAATACAGTTACAAATTATGGTTATGACATTATGTGTCAAATTCCTGAAACCAAAGGCGGCCTATGCCGTATCTCAAAAGATGGGGTGTAAAAGATGAGTAAGGTAAATTTTGCAAATTTAGAAAAAGAACGCTTGAAATTCTTTTGTGATAATGAGCGTTGTATTGATTGTAATGGATGTTCGGTAGCTTGTGATGAAGCGCATGAACTTCCTATCAATATCCGTCGTCGTCGTGTCATCACCCTTAATGAAGGAGTGCAAGGAAAAGAAGTTTCTACTTCGATTTCTTGTATGCATTGTGATGATGCACCTTGTGCTATAGTTTGCCCTGTGGATTGTTTTTATATCCGTGCAGATGGTATTGTTTTACACGATAAGGAAATTTGTATAGGTTGTGGCTATTGTCTTTATGCTTGTCCTTTTGGCGCTCCACAATTTCCAAAAGATAGCGTATTTGGTAACAAAGGCATCATGGATAAATGTACGATGTGTGCAGGTGGACCTGAAAGTACAAATTCAGAAAAAGAAAGAGAGCTTTATGGGCAAAATCGTATCGCTGAAGGAAAAGTACCTGTATGTGCAGCTATGTGCTCAACTAAAGCACTTTTAGTAGGTGAAAGCTCCAAGATAGAAGAAATTTATCATAGCAGATTGCAAAGTAGGGGTTATGGAATTGCTAATCCTTCGCAAAGTATAGAATGGAAAATTGCTTACATAGGAAAGGAACGCTTATGAAAAAAATATTGATAACACTTTTAAGCACTTTTGTAAGTTTGTTTGCCTATGGCAGTGAACGAATGGGACAAGACACACAAATTTGGGATTTCCATCGTATTACAAATATTCCAAATTATGACACTTTTGGCAAGCTTTGGACTACTTTGCAAGGTGAGTATATAGCTACTATAGCTTTGATTGCGATGATTGCGGTTTTTTCAGCTTTTGCTTTGCATTATATGGTGATAGGTCCAAAACAATTTTCTCATGATGGAAAGAAAATTTATGCATTTTCTTTGTTTGAAAGAATTTTCCATTTTATCGCGGCTATTTCGTGGGTGATTTTGGTACCTACGGGTTTTGTGATGATGTTTGGAGCAACCTTTGGAGGCGGTATGTTTGTAAGGGTATGTAAAAATTTGCACGCTTTTGCAACGATTTTATTTATCATTTCTATCATTCCTATGTTTTTATGGTGGATAAAAAGAATGCTTCCTGCTAGCTATGATATAAGATGGATGATGATAGTGGGTGGCTATTTAAGCAAAGTAAAACGCCCTGTTCCTGCGGGTAAGTTTAATTTTGGGCAAAAATCTTGGTATTATATTGCTGTATTTGGTGGATTTTTGATGATTATCACAGGCGGCTTTATGTATTTTCTTGATTTTAATTCTACTGCCATTCAAGGTCTTTTTGGTTTAACACAAATCGAGCTTTTAAGACTTTCAGCTATTATTCACAATTTCTTAGGAATCATTTGTGCAGTATTCTTTGGAATTCACATTTATATGGCGGTATTTGCTATTAAAGGAAGTATTCATTCTATGGTAAGCGGATATAAAGAAGAAGAAGAGGTTTATATTTTGCATAGCTATTGGTATAAGGAGCTAAGCAATAAAAAACAAATCGAACCTAGTTTTTCTTATGATCCTAATGTAAAAATTTAAATTTTACCCTGTGAAAACCTCTTAAAATTTTTTAGGAGATTTTCACAAATTTTGAAGTCCAAAATTTATAAAAAAATACTTTTAATTATCAAAAATGCATAAAATGAAATGCCTATATTTTCATATATTTCTTATAATTATATTTTTTTGATATAATACTTTTATAATTTTATTGATAAAGAGATGATAATGGAACCCTTATTTACAACTCAAATTTTAAAATACAAAGGCAAAGATTTATTTACTTGTGATGATACTTTAGTGCGTGAAATCAAACTTGAAATTTTTATCAATGATGAAAAAGTAGGCGCTTTAATGGCAACTCCTGTAGATGAGCAAGCTTTGGCGGTGGGGTATTTGATGAGTGAAAATATCATTGCTAAGGTATCTGATATAAAGAGTATAGAAACTAAAGATGATGGCATGAGTGTGCATATTAAAGCTAAGATTGATAAAGAAAATCTAGCCAAGCTTAATGCTGAAAGCGTGGTGATAAGCGGTTGTGGTAGAGCTCATACAGCCAATATTGACCCACAAAGCATAGAAGCAAGTAAAATCACAAGTGCGGTAAAATTTAATAAAGATGAAATTTTAAAACAAATGAGTGAATTTTATACTCAATGCGATCTTTACGAAAAAACAGGTTGTGTACACACAGCCAAACTTTTTGTCGATAAAGATACTTTTTTTATAGGTGAGGATATAGCCCAACACAATACCATAGATAAAGCTCTAGGAAAGGCAAGACTTGCGGGAGTAGAGCTTGGTAAATGTTTTTTAATGGTCAGCGGAAGGCTTAGTTCTGAAATGGTGGCTAAGGCGGTGATGCACAAAATTCCTGTTCTTGTTTCGCGTACAGCCCCTACTTGTTTGGGTGTAATGATAGCAAGAAAATTTGATTTAACACTTTGTGGCTTTGCAAGGGGTGAAAATATCAATATTTATAGTGGAGAAAATAGAATCAATGGATAAAAATAAAGAAATACTAGCTTATATGAAAGAGCTTTTAAATAGCAATGAAAAGCTTGATTGTGGAACAGCTTTTAAAATCGCTAAGAAATTTGATGTAGCCATAGAAGAGATAGGTAAAATAGCAGATATCAATGGAATTCGTATTGATAATTGCGAGCTTGGGCAATTTGGTCATCTTGATTTTGAAAAAGCAAAAATAGAAGTTTTAAGAAAGGTAGAGCCTAGCTTAGATGAAAAGCGTAGAATTTTTTGCAAGGATGCAAGAGATATTGCCAAAGAGGGCTGTGGATTAAAATCAATGCGTTCTGCTTTAAAAGCATATAAAATTGATGTGAAATATTGCCAACTTGGTTGTTTTAAAGAAAAAAAAGGCAAGCAGTTTGTAGTTAGAACTAAGACTTGGATAGAAAATGCAGACGGAGATTTGCTTTTTGGAAAAGGAAAAACCGAGCTTTTGGAACTCATAGGACAAACAGGAAGTTTGCTTCATGCTTCAAAACTTATGGGGATAAATTATAAAAAAGCCTGGATGCATTTGCAGGTTTTACAAAAAAATTCTCAAGAAATTTTAGTAAGCTCAAGACAGGGTCGTTCCAAGGAGTCAGGCACCAAGCTTACGCCAAGAGCTATGGAGCTTATGGAAAATTACGCTATTTTGCAAAAAGATATCGAAGAATATGCCAATAAGCGCTTTAAAGAATTGTTTTTTAAACATAAAAAATAATTTTTAAGCTTAGTTTTTTTTCAATTTTTAAATGCAAGCAATTTAATAAGCTTGCATATTTCTTTGATTTAAAGACAAAAAAAGCAAGAAAGTATTATTATTTTGTTTATTAAATCAAGGAGAAATAATGAGAATTGATTGTAGAAATCTTGAGTGTCCTAAGCCTATTGTTGAGACAAAAAAAGCACTTCAAAATCTTCAAAATAATGAAATTTTAGAAATTGTATTAAATTCTGTTATTTCTAAAAATAATGTTTTGAAATTTTTAGCTTCTTTGAATTTACACGCTGATATCGAAGAAAATAATAATGAATTTTATATAAGGGTAAAAAAACAAGAGCTTGATTTTTCCAAAGCCAGTACAGATGAATATAATGTTTTATTTTTAAAGACAGACAAAGTGGGTGATGGCAAACTAGGAGAAAATTTACTCGTAGGTTTTTTAAGTACTTTAAAAAATGTAGAAAATATCCCGAGTAAAATTCTTTGTGTCAATGAAAGTGTTTTTATCAATGTAGATGAGAGTCATAGAGCTCATTTGGCAATGAAAGAACTTGAAAAATTAGGTGTTGAGATTATAAGCTGTGGAGCTTGTTTAGAATTTTTTGGAAAAAGCAAGGAGCTTAAGATAGGAAGCATTGGTAATGCTTATGAGATTTTAAATGAGCTTTGTGGCAAGGCAAAAATCATCACTTTATAAGGAAAATATGGAATACAAAAACCAGAATCTAACACACTTTGTAAAAGCAGCAGGTTGAGCAGCGAAATTAAGCCCGGGTGGTCTTAAAACAATTTTAAATTTCATGCAAACAAGCCCAGCTTTACTCAGTGATATCGGTAATAATGAAGACGCAAGTGTTTTTCAAATTAGTCCTGAATTAGCCTTAGTGCAAACGCTTGATTTCATCACTCCTATAGTAGATAGCGCTTATCATTTTGGTGCTATTGCTGCAGCCAATGCTTTAAGTGATGTATTTGCTATGGGTGCAGAGGTGATTAATGCTTTAAATATAGTAGGCTTTGATACTTGCCATCATGAATTAAATATCTTGCAAGAATTATTGCAAGGTGCAAATGACAAGGTTCAAGAATGTGGTGGCATTATCGTTGGTGGACATACTATAGAAAGTAGTGAGCTTTTCTTTGGACTTAGTGTAACAGGAAAGGTGCACCCTAAAAAATTTATAGCTAATAATACCGCTAAAGAAGGGGATTTGGTTCTTTTAACCAAGCCTTTAGGAACGGGTATTTTAAGCACAGCTTTAAAAGCTCAAATGTTAGAAGAAAAATATTTAGATCGTATGCTTGAAAGTATGATGAGTTTAAATTATAAATCCAGCCAAATTGCACTTCGTTTTGGGGCTAATGCGATGAGCGATGTTACAGGTTTTGGCTTTTTAGGACATTTAAGAGAAATGTTAAATGATAGCATTTCATTTATGATTTTTAAAAACGAGCTTCCTTGTTTAGAGGGTGTGAAAGAATATTTTGATATGGGTTTGATTCCTGGTGGAGCTTATAAAAATTTAGATTTCATGCAAGAGCTTTATCCTAGTTTAAATGAGGAAGATTTACTGCTTTGCGATCCTCAAACTTCAGGAGGACTTTTAATCGCCATAGAAGAGAAAAAGGCTTTAGAATGCCTTAAAGCTCTAGAAGATGAAAATATTAAAGCTAAAATTGTTGCCAAAGCAGTAGCTAAACAAGATGATAGATTTTTATTTTCTTAATTTTTGTTACTTATATACCCGTAAAAAATTTTTTAATCCTTTTTTATACATTTTTTAAATTTAAAATCTTATTTTTACTTTATTTATAATATTATTTTTACTTAAAATATTATTTTATCCTTAGGAGATGTAAAAATGATACAAAAATCCTTAGCTTTAGCTGAAGAATTGCAAGGAAAAATAGAAGCAAACATTTCAAATTCTGAAAAAGAATTCCATGCTAAAATGCAAAAGCTTCTTAATAATCCTGAAAATAAAGTCATGCTGATCGAATTGCTTGACCGTTCTTTTAGATGTAAGGATAAAAGAGCAAGTTTTGAGCTTATCGAACATACTTTAAATAAGTATGGTATAGCAGATTTTTTTAGCGCTTTTGAGAAATTCTTGCTCTTTAGTTTTTTAAATTTTGGTAAATTTGCACCTAATTTAAGCGTTCCATTTTTTGTAAAACATTTAAGAGAAGATACTAAAGCTATGGTTTTGGATGCAAATCCTAGTGTTTTAGAACCTCATATGCGTAAAAGAAAGGATCAAGATAATATCACTTTAAATGTGAATTTGATTGGCGAAGAGGTTTTGGGCGAAGCAGAAAGCAAATACCGCATTCAAAAATATGAAGAAGCTTTAAAATCAAGCTATATTACTTATATTTCGATTAAAATTACTACTATTTTTTCACAAATTAATATCATTGACTTTGAATACTCCAAAGATGAAGTGGTTAAAAGACTTGATCATCTTTATGCTTTAGCCTTAGAAGAAGAAAAAAAGCAAGGTGTGAGCAAATTTATCAATCTTGACATGGAAGAATTTAGAGATTTAGAACTAACCGTTGCTGCCTTTATGGAAAGTGTTTCTAAATTTGATATTAAAGCAGGTATTGTTTTACAAGCTTACATACCTGATTCTTATGAGTATCTTAAAAAACTTTTTGCTTTCTCAAAAGAAAGAGTTTTAAAAGGAATGAAGCCTATTAAAATTCGCTTTGTAAAAGGTGCAAATATGGAAAGTGAAGAAACGATCGCAAGTCAAAGAGGATGGGAACTTCCTACTTTTTATAAAAAAATAGACACAGATAGTAACTACAACAAAATGCTTGATTTTGTTTTAGAGGGAGATAATTATAAATATATCAATATAGGTATCGCAAGCCACAATATCTTTGAAATCGCTTATGCTTACACACGTATCAGTGAGGCAGGAGCTCTTGATTCTTTCACTTTTGAAATGCTTGAGGGTATGAGTTTGCAATGTTCTTATGAATTGTCTAAAATGCATGATTTAATTCTTTATGCACCTGTTTGCGATGAAGCACATTTTAATAATGCCATTGCTTATCTTGTAAGACGTCTTGATGAAAATACAAGCGAAGATAATTTCATGAGATATTTTTTCAATCTCAAAGTTGGAGATAATAACTGGAATGTACAAAAAGAACTTTTCTTAAAATCTTTAGAAGGTATTAAAACGCTTGATAATAGCACACACCGCACCCAAGATAGAAATAAAGCTCCAAATGTAGTAAGTGCTTATGAAAGTGGAGTGTTTAATAACGAAAGCGATACGGATTTTATTTTACCACAAAATAGAGCATGGGCTAAAGTCATAAGGGCTAAATATGAAAATTTAGAAAATTATGATGTAATGCCTGTAATTGGAGATTTAGAATTTGATAAAAATGCTTTAAATGTTTTAGAAGTTAAAGATAAAATCAAAGATAGAGTGATAGGAAAAGCTTATTTAGCAGGTGAAAATGAAATTAAAAAAGCTCTTGAAGTAGCTAAAAATTCTAATTTTAAAAATACAAGTTTTGATGAAATTCATGCTATTTTAGCTAAGGCTGCAAATTTGATGAGAGAGCGTCGTGGGGATTTGATAGGTTTGGCTGCGCTTGAGGTGGGAAAAACTTTCTTAGAAATTGATCCAGAAGTAAGTGAAGCTATCGATTTTACTGAATTTTATCCGCATTCTCTAAGGATTTTAAGAGAGCAAAATAAAAATACTCAATTTAGCCCTAAAGGCATAGGAGTAACCATAGCTCCTTGGAATTTCCCTATAGGTATTTCAGTTGGAACCATAGCAGCACCATTAGCAGCGGGCAATGTTGTAATTTATAAGCCTTCTTCGCTTTCAACCTTAACAGGCTATATGCTTTGTAAGTGTTTTTGGGATGCAGGAATTAGCAAAGATGCTTTGATTTTCTTGCCTTCAAAAGGAAGTGATATTTCTAAATATTTACTTGTTGATGAAGCAGTGAAATTCTCTATACTTACAGGTGGAGAAGATACGGCTTATGCTATGCTTAAAGCAAATCCTACCTTGCTTTTAAGTGCTGAAACGGGTGGAAAAAATGCTACGATTGTTTCTAAATTTGCAGATCGTGACAGCGCGATTAAAAATATTATCCATTCTGCTTTTAGCAACAGCGGTCAAAAATGCTCGGCTACTTCTTTGCTTGTTTTAGAAGAAGAAGTTTATGAAGATGAAGAATTTAAAAAGACTTTAGTAGATGCAGCTGCTTCTATGGCTGTGGGAAATCCTTTTGAATTTAAAAATAAATTAGGTACATTAGCAGATAAGCCTAGTGCTAAAGTAGAAAAAGCTTTAAATGAATTAGCCCCTTATGAAGAATGGGCTTTAAAACCTCAATTTTTAGAAAACAATCCTTATTTGATGACTCCAGGGATAAAATACGGCACCAAAAAGGGTGATTTCACTCATATGAATGAGCTTTTTGTACCAATTTTAAGTGTAATGAAAGCAAAAGATTTAAAAGAAGCTATAGAGATAGTCAATTCAACAGGCTATGGTCTTACTGCAGGGTTTGAGAGCTTAGATGAAAGAGAATGGGAGTATTTTCACACTCATATAGAAGCAGGAAATATCTATATCAATAAACCTACAACAGGAGCTATAGTGCTTCGCCAACCTTTTGGTGGAGTGAAAAAATCCGCTATAGGTTTTGGTAGAAAAGTGGGAATTTATAATTATATAACCCAGTTTTTGGATATAAGCACAAATGAAGCCGATGAAAATTTACTCAACAATGAACTCGTAAAAACTCTAGAAAAAATAGATCTTGGCACAAATGAAGAAAATAAAAAAGCTTTAAATAATGCTATTTTGATGGCAAAATCCTATGCATATCATCACAGAAATGAATTCAGTGTTTCAAAAGATTATGTCAATATACGCGGTGAGGATAATCTCTTTTCTTATACTAAAATTAAAAATTTAGCTTTTAGAGTGTGCGAGAATGATAATTTGCAAGATATTTTAGGAGTTATCATCGCAGCCAATATCTTAAATATCCCTTTGAGCGTAAGCTATGAAGAGAATGCTAAAATTTCTTTAGTAAAAGAACTTTGCAAAGCTATAAATCTAAATCTTGAAATCACAAATGAAAGCAAGGCGAAATTTGTTTCAAGATTGAAGAATTTTGAGAGAATCCGCTATCATGGAAAAGTAAGTATGGAAGATGAAATTTATCAAGAGGCCGCAAAAAAAGCTAAGATTATCATCAGAGAAAAGCCATTGTTAAATGGTCGTTTTGAACTTTTATTTTATCACAACGAAAAAGCTTTAAGTATATCTTTCCATCGTTATGGAAATTTAGGCATTAGAGCGTTAAATCATCATTAAATCAAGGAGTAAAAATGGAAACAGTTCAAATTAATACCCCCATAGCGATAATGTTTGTGGCATACGCCGCTTTAATGCTTTATATAGGTTTTTATTTTTATAGACAAAATAAAAATACAGAGGATTATTTCCTAGGTGGGCGTTCTTTAGGTCCAGTAGTTTCTGCACTAAGCGCAGGGGCTTCTGATATGAGTGGTTGGCTTTTGATGGGTTTGCCAGGGGCTTTGTATGCAAGTGGACTTATAGAGAGTTATATTGCCATAGGGCTTAGTATTGGAGCTTTATTGAATTGGAGCTTTGTAGCAAAAAGACTTAGAATTTATACAAGTGTGATTGCAAATTCGATTACAATACCTGATTATTTTGAAACAAGATTTGATGATGATAAACATATCTTGCGTATAGTTTGTGCGATCGTCATTTTGATATTTTTCACCTTTTATGTCTCATCAGGGCTTGTGGGTGGAGCAAAATTATTTGAAGCAACTTTTGGTATAAGATATGAATACGCACTTACTACAGGGACACTTATCATTGTTGCTTATACTTTCTTAGGCGGATACAAAGCAGTTTGTTGGACGGATTTGCTTCAAGGACTTTTAATGATGGGTGCATTGATCGTTGTTCCTGCTGTTATGCTTTATCATTTAGGCGGTTTTGGTGAGGCTATGGCTGTTATAGAGGAAATCAAGCCTAATGCTTTATCTATGGGTGAGGGCATAGGAGCGTTAAGTATAGTTTCTGCGCTTGCTTGGGGCTTGGGATATTTTGGACAACCTCATATTTTGGTGCGTTTTATGTCTATTCGTTCTACTAAGGATATTCCTACGGCTACATTTGTAGGAATTTCTTGGATGGTGATTTCTTTGATAGGTGCTTGCTTTATAGGTCTTTTAGGGATAGCTTATGTGCATAAATTTGAGCTTACTCTTCAAGATCCTGAAAAAATCTTTATTGTAATGTCGCAACTTTTATTTAATCCATGGATAGCAGGTATTTTACTTAGTGCTATTTTAGCTGCTATTATGAGTACAGCAAGTTCGCAACTTCTTGTATCAAGCTCTACTATAGCAGAGGATTTTTATAAAAGAATTTTCAACAAAGAAGCATCTAATAAAACCGTGATGAATTTAGGAAGAATGGGTGTTTTATTGGTGGCATTAGTCGCTTTTGTAATTTCAACGGATAAAGAATCAAGTGTTTTAAGTATCGTAGCTTATGCATGGGCGGGATTTGGAGCAAGTTTTGGTTCTGTAATGCTTTTCTCTTTATTTTGGAGCAGAATGACAAGAATAGGGGCAATTTTAGGTATGATAACAGGAGCTGCTGTGGTTGTTCTTTGGAAAAATTATTTAGCAGAACTCTTTAATTTCCCTATTTATGAGATAGTTCCAGGTTTTATAGCTGCTTCAGCAGTGATAATCATTACAAGTTTACTTACTAAAGTCCGTCCAGGAACTAAAGCTGCATATGAAAGAATGCTAAAAGAACTTTAAAATTGTTCTATAAAATGAGGATATTTTTCTAAATATCCTCTATAAACTCTTTCTTTGTTTTCATCTAGATTTAACTGATAAAGCCTAAAAATAACTTTGATGTTTTTGGGTTGCCATAATTCTTCATAGCTATATTGATAACACATATTTAGCTTGTGCATAACTTTACCGCTTGCGATATTTTTTACATCGTGAGTCGCAGTAATATAAGGGATTTTATCTTCTTTTAGCTTTTCTATAAGTTTTTTTGCAGCTTCGCTTATCAAGCCTTGATTCCAAAATTCTTTTTTAATAGCATATCCAAAGTCGTTATTATCATGATTATTATGAAAATGCAAATAGCCTATAGGTTTATTATCTTCTTTTAGGCAAATGGCGTATCTATAAAAATCTTTATTTTGATTGGTTTGTAGATAAAAATCTTTTAAATGAACTTTTGTTTGTTCTAAACTTTCAAATACATACCAAGGCAAAAAGTGATTAACAATTTTATCGCTTAGAATTTCAAATAAGGCTTTAGTATCGTTCGTTTCAAATTTTCTTAAAATAAGCCTCTTTGTTTCTAACATTTTAAGGCTTTTGGATCAAAAATCGAAGCGTTGGACCATTTTGATCGATTTCAAGAATTTTAAAACCACGATTTTTTGCATCTTGAGGTATAGAATTGATACTTTGTGGACAATCACAAAGCACTTCTAGAATTTCTCCACTTTTAAGTTGTGGTAAAGCATCTAGTGTAGCAATAGCAGGATAAGGACAAGCTTCGCCTTCTAAATTTAAAGTATAGGTAATTTTCATTTTTTATCCTTTTGGGTTTAGTTTTTGAAAGAAGTGTTTTTTATAAAATAAAACACAAGCAAACATTAAAATAAAAAGAGCTAGATTTATGAAAAATCCACCTAAATTTCCAAATTCATTGAGTAAGTTAATTTTTACACCCTCTTTAAAAGCACTAGGTAAAAAGTCATAAGTTAGAGCTAAAATCATCGTTCCTATAATGTTTGCAATACCCACTATCATAAAATGACTTTGTCCCTCGCAAGCACGATAAGTCCATCCACATTCACAACCCCCTGCGAAAACTATACCAAAACCAAATAAAAATGCCCCAATGGCTACTGCGGGAGAGAGTTCGATGAGTTTGCTATTGTGTCCATGTAAGATGAAAGCAAAAGCGATCAAAGAAGCGATTATCATACCGATTAAAGCACCTTTTATAGCATTTTCTCTACCAAACAAGAACAAATCTCTAAAGCAAGCAGTAAAGCAAATTTGTCCTCTGGAGATGATAAATCCAAATACAAAACCAAAAATGAGTGCTAAAGCTAAAAGGCTTTGTTTGCTTTGTGTGCTTATATTGCCATTAACAAGCACAAGATAAAACACCCATATTAAAAAGGCTACAAAAAGAATACTACCTAAGACAAAATGAAATTTCGTACGCGAGCTTTGTTTGACTAAAGGAATGTTTTCTTTATTGACACACTCTAATTTTGCTTTAGGTTTAAAAAAGGAAGTGTTACAAAGTTTTACACCAAGATAAATTCCTAAAACCATAAAAACACCAAAAAACCAAGTATGCAATGAAAAATAAGGCAAGCCCGTAAAAAAGTTTGCCAAGTTACACCCAAAGGCAAGTCTTGCACCATAGCCTGAAAGAATTCCACCCACTATGGCTTGAAAGATTCTTATATTGCTAGCAGGTAAGCGAAATTTGACTTTATTAGCCCAAAGCGCAGCGATTAAACAACCTATAAACATACCTATAAGCATGATTCCATCAGTTCTTGTTAAAGGAGTGCCATTTAAATTTTGCTTTTGATAATAAGAATATCCATTTAAATCCATACCTAAAAGCTCTAAAAATTCTCCACCCCAACGTGTCATTTCTCCCGTAACAGCCCAAACACCGCCAAAAATTCCAAAGTATACTGCACTTAAAATTCCAAGCGTTATCATAGCGCGGGAATTGTCCCAAAAATTGATTAAGTATTTTTGTTTGAAAGATTTCAAAGAAGTTCCTAAATATCGTAATCATCAAACCTTGATGCTGAAAAAAAGAGTGAGATTATAGCTTAATTTTAAACTAAAGTCAAAAATTAGCGATGCTTTGATAAAATTTGAAAATTTATTTTGTTTTTCATTTAAAAGTAGTTATAATTATAACTTTGGAAGATTAGCGTATCTGGTGATCGCCACTGACTTCAAATCAGATGAAAGGGTAGTTGACTATTCTTTGGGGAGTTCGATTCTCTCATCTTCTCGCCGTAAAATTTAAGGAAAATAATGAGTAAAGCAGATATTATTGTTGGAATTCAATGGGGTGACGAAGGTAAGGGTAAGGTAGTAGACAAATTATGTGAAAATTATGACTATGTGTGTCGCAGTGCAGGGGGCCATAATGCAGGACATACTATTTGGGTAAATGGCGTAAGATACGCACTTCATCTTATGCCAAGTGGTGTTTTACACTCAAGGTGTATCAATGTGATTGGCAATGGAGTTGTGGTATCTCCTGAAGTTTTAATCGCTGAAATGGCTCAATTTGAAAATTTAAAAGGTAGATTGTATATTAGCGATAGAGCACATTTAAATTTAAAACACCATTCTTTGATAGATATTGCCAAAGAAAAACTCAAAGGTAAGGATGCTATAGGCACGACAGGCAAAGGTATAGGGCCTTCTTATGCAGATAAGATTAATCGTACCGGACATAGAGTAGGAGAACTTTTAGATCCTCAAAGACTTCACAATGCTTTAATGAAAGATTTTGAAGCAAATAAAAATTATTTAGAATTTTTAGGGATTGAAATTCCAAATTCAGATGAATTGCTTAGTGATTTAAAACGCTTCAGTGAGATTTTAACCCCATTTATAACAGATACTACAAGAATGCTTTGGAAAGCTTTGGATGAAGATAAAAAAGTGCTTTTAGAAGGAGCACAAGGCTCTATGCTTGATATAGATCATGGAACTTATCCTTATGTAACAAGTTCAAGTACAATTTCAGCGGGTGCTCTAACAGGTCTTGGCCTAAATCCTAAAGAAGTGGGTTCTATCATAGGTATAGTAAAAGCTTATACCACGCGCGTTGGAAATGGAGCTTTTCCTACTGAAGATAAGGGTGAAAGTGGAGAAAAAATAGCTCAAATAGGCAAAGAAATAGGCGTAAGCACAGGACGCAAAAGACGCTGTGGTTGGTTTGATGCTATTGCGGTAAAATATACTGCAAGACTAAACGGCTTAGATGCTTTATCTTTAATGAAACTTGATGTTTTAGATGGTTTTGAAAAGGTGAAAATTTGCCGTGCTTATGAATATAAGGGTATGGAAATTGATTATATTCCAAGTGATTTAGAAAATGTTAAGCCTATTTATGAAGAAATGGATGGATGGGATAAGGTTTTTGGTATAAAGGATTATGATTTATTGCCTGAAAATGCTAAAAAATATATCGCAAGATTGGAAGAACTTTGTGGTGTGAAAATAAAATACATTTCAACAAGCCCTGAAAGAGATGATACTATCATTTTATGAAAAGTAAATACAATAGCGTTGCAAAAGTAAGAAAACAACAGCTTGATAAAGCACAAAGCAATCTTAATGCAGCAAAGCAAAGACAGATTGAAAATGAAAGGCTTTATGAGCTTTCGCGTAAAGAATGTGAAAGCTTATCTGTTTTACCTAGCTCGGGCTCTATTGCAGAATTAAGATCAAATTTAACTATGGCTCAAGTGGGTAGAGATGCTTTAGCAAGAGCTAAAGAAAAGGTTGAGTTATCTAAAAAAGAGATAAATCACTACCAGTTTTTATATCAAAAAGCCCATTTAGATTATGAAAAAATAAAAGTTTTAGAAGCCGAAGAAATCAAACAAAAGCAAAAAGAGCTTGCTAAAATCGAAGAAAAAATTTTAGATGAAATTGCTATCACTCGTTTTTTAAAAGGAGAAAAAAATGTATAAAAAACTTTTATTCTTGGCTTTTTTTATAAATTTAGCTTGGGGGGCTGAGCAAGATTGTGAGCAATATTTTGAAGCTAGAAAGGCACAACTTGAACTTCAAACAAGAGAATTTGACGAAGCAAGACAAGCTTTGGAAGCTTACAAAGCTTCTTTTGAAGCTTTGCAAAAAGAAAGGCTTGAAGTCTTAAATCAAAGAGAGGCTGAAGTAAATGCGACTTTGGCACAGATTGAGAGTTTAAAAGAGCAAAATACAAAACTTTTAGAAGAGCAACAAAAAATTTTAAATTCTATCAATGAAAAAACAGAAGGTAGGATCAAAGAAATTTATTCGCAAATGAAAGATACTGCAATAGCTGATGTTTTAACTCAAATGGACGCTGAGGAAGCGAGTAAAATCATGCTATCTTTAGAGTCTAGAAAAATTTCAGGAGTGCTTTCTAAAATGGATCCTGCAAAAGCGAGTGAATTGACCTTATTGCTGAAAAATATGGATAATAATAAAAGCAATTAAAAATTTATTTTTTTAACATTCTTTTACCAAAAATATATTATTATTTCAAAATTATTAGTGAAAAGGCTTGAAAATGCGTATAAAATTGCCACATATACCTTATATTACAAATAAAATAATGTTAGACATTGCACATTCCTCTTTTGTTGAAATTAAAGACAATATAGAAAAATTAAACCCTTGCATTAAACAAATTTTAGAAGATGATCTTATGAATGAAAGAAAGCTAGATGAAAGAGTTAAAGAGCTTTTGGAACAACAAGAAGATGAAATGGAGCTTATGCAAGTAGATCGTAAGAATATGTTTTGGCTTGTTAAGAAAAAATTAGCCCCTGAATTTAGTGTGATTTTAAATTCCGAAGATAGACATAATCATTTAGCACATAGAATTTTAGAAGAACTTATAGAAAATGATTATATTAACTTTGTGGTAAGTGAAAATAGAGTAAAAAATTTGATTTTTTCTAGTATAGATGACTATCTTAAAATTTATGAAAAATTAGAAGATGAAGTTTATGAAAAAATAAGTAATTATAAAACAAAACCTGTTCCAGGTAGTGAGGAGTATGAGCTTATTTTTGAAAAACTTTACCAAGAAGAGCTTAGAAAAAAAGGAATGTTTTAAATTATGAAAGCTTATATTTATATAGAAAACGATATTTTTTTAACTGCTAAGGCTTTTGGCAAGGGTGGAACTTTTTTCGGTGAGCTTGTGTTTAATACTTCTTTAACGGGTTATCAAGAGATAATATCTGATCCTTCATACGCAGGACAATTTATCATTTTTTCTATGCCTGAAATTGGCATTGTAGGAACCAATGAAAATGACAATGAAAGTAAAGAAATTTTTGCAAGTGGCGTTTTAATGAGAGAATTAAGTCCTACTTTTTCAAACTTCCGTGCTCAAAAAAGTCTGCAAGAATATTTAGAAGAGCATGGAAAAATAGGAGTTTATGGACTAGATACTCGTTATTTAGTAAAAATGCTAAGAGACAGCGGAAATTTAAGAGCGGTTATCTCAACTGAAATCTCTAATAAAGAAGAATTAAAAACTGCTTTAGAAAAATCTGCAAAAATAGATGAGATCAATTTTGTAAAAGAAGTAAGCACTAAAAAATCCTACGCTCACAAACATGGAGTTTGGAATAATACTACTCAAAGTTACAACAAGGCTAAAAAAAATACAAAAAAAGTTGCTGTTATTGATTATGGTGTGAAAGCAAATATCCTTAATGAGCTTGTAGAAGTGGGCTTAGAGGTAGAAGTTTTTCCTTATGATACCAAGGCAGAAGAACTTATCAAGCTTTATCAAAAAGGTCAAATTCAAGGTGTATTTCTTTCAAATGGGCCAGGAGAGCCAAAAATTTTAAAACAAGAGATTGCTGAAATTAAAAAATTAGCCGAGGCTAAAATTCCTATGCTTGGAATTTGCTTAGGGCATCAGCTTTTAAGCAACGCTTTTGGTTATGAAACTTATAAAATGAAATTTGGACAACACGGAGCTAATCATCCTGTGATCAATTTAGAAAATAAAAGCGTTGAAATCACTGCTCAAAATCATAACTATAATGTCCCTGAAGAGCTTTGTGAGGTAGCGATTATTACGCATAGAAATCTTTTTGGAGATAATGTTGAGGGTGTAAAATACAAAGATTATCCTATTATTTCAGTACAGCACCATCCTGAAAGTTCGTCAGGCCCACACGAAAGTAAATATATTTTTAAAGAATTTATGAATTTAATGTGAACTTTCTTCCTTTGAATTTTGACTTTTTGGCTATATTTAGCGTAGCCTTTTTATCGAGCTTTGGGCATTGCTATTCTATGTGTGGGGGATTTATTTTAGCTTTTATGAATTTAAATTCGACCCACAAAAATTTGTTTTTATTAACTTTTATTTATCAATTATTTAGAATTTTTTCTTATATTTTATTAGGAATAATCTTTGGGATATTTGGGAATTTATTAGCTATAAATGCCAAAATTCAAAGTTTATCCTTTTTTATACTCGGTGTGTTTATGGTAATCTTAGGTTTATCTTTAATTTTTAGAGGTAAAATCCTTGCTTTTATCGAAAATCGCACTTTTTTTGAGTATTTTATAAAAAAGATTATTAAAAAATCTATGGGTTTTAAAGGTGTAAAATCGGCAATGATTTTAGGTTTTGCTAATGGGTTTGTTCCCTGTGGTTTGGTGTATTTTTTTCTAGCCAATGCAATGAGTAGACAAAATGTTACAGAAAGCATTTTAGTTATGTTAGTTTTTGGTCTTTCAACCCTTCCAGCGATGCTTTTTTTTGTTAAAATATCGCAATATTTGGGTGTATTTTTGAAAAAAGTGTTTAATTATTTATCTTATTTCATTATTGTTGCTTATGGAGTAGGTTTAGCTTATATGGGCTTTAAGGCTTTTTAAATGGCAAATTCAGTTGCCGAGCAAGTTTTAAAAGCAATAGAAGAAAATATAATTTTTTTTAAAATTGATTTACAAGGCATAATTATCGATGCGAGTGAAAAATTTTGCAAGGTAAGTGGCTATAGTAAAAAAGAGTTGATTGGAAAGCACCATTTTATTTTAAAGCATCCTGATGTTAAAGAAGATTATATAAATCAGCTTTTGGAAAAGCTTTGGCAAAAAGAAGCTTATTGGGTGGTTTTTAAAAATATTGATAAATTAGGTAAAACTTTTTATCTTGACGCATTTTTAATTCCTATTGTGGATAAAAAGGGTAATTTAAATGAAATTGCTGCTTTATCTTACGATATTAGCAATTCTTTTAAATTAAATGAAGAACTTGTATTAAATCATGCGAAATTGCGTGAAATTAGTGTAAATCTTGAAAAGATAGCTAAAGAGCGCAAGGAAGAATTTGCAAAACTAAGCAAAGATTTTGAGTATAAGCTTAAAGTTGCTTTAGAAAAAAATGAGAAAGATACAAAAAAGATTTATAAAGAAATTTTAAATTCTTCTATAGAGCAGATGATTAGCGATATTGCACATCAGTGGAGACAACCTCTAAATGAGCTTGGTATTGCTATGTTTCAAATGAAGCAAAATGTTCAAGATGAGAAGGGTTTTACTGAAATTTATCTACAATCTAAAAGTACGATAAAAAATATGTCAGAAACAATTGATATTTTTAGAACCTTATTTAAAAACAATGAAAATGAAAAAAATCATGTCTCTTTGAGAGAAATTTTAAATAAAGTAATTGGAATTGCTTTTGAAACCATAGAAAAGCAACAAGTTAACACTCGAATAATCTCAAAAACAGATTATAGAGTTGTAGCACATGAGAATGGCCTAATGAGAGTTTTTTTAAATTTAATTATAAATTCCATAGAGGCGTTTAAAACTCAAAAAGTAAAAAATATTATATTTAGTTTTTCGAAATTCGGAAAAAATTATATTAAAGTTAAGGTTAGGGACAATGCAGGCGGGGTTGATGAAAATATTTTAGATAAAATTTTTCAACCCTATATTACAACTAAACATCCTAGTCAAGGTATAGGAGCGGGGCTTTATATCAGCAAGCAAATTGTAGAGAGTTTTGGTGGAAAAATTCAAGTCAAAAATATAAAAGATGGAGCTTGCTTTGAAATATATTTAAAGTTGCAAGAGGGGAATTAAATTTATGAAAGAATTGGTTATATTGGTTGTAGAAGATGAGGTAAAGATTAGAGAATCACTTGTTAATGTTTTATCTTCTCGTTATAGTAAGGTAATAGGCGCACAAAATGGTGATGAAGGTTTAAAGAAATTTAAAAAATTTAAGCCTGATTTGATTATTACAGATATTGCTATGCCTATCATGGATGGACTTGATATGGCAAAGGAAATTAAAGAAATAGCAAATGATGTTCCTATAGTAGTGCTTAGTGCTTTTTCGGAAAAAGAAAGATTGTTGCGCTCTATTGATATAGGCATAGATAAATATCTAATCAAACCTGTAGATATAGATGAACTTTTCAAAGTTTTGGATTATTTAGTAGGTGAAAAGATAGAAGCTAATGCTCTTGTTGATATTTCTAAAGAATATCAATTCAATAAAACCAAAAGAACGCTAATTTATAAAGGAAAAGAAATAGTTTTAACCAAAAAAGAACTCGCTTTTATTTCATTGCTTTTAAAGCAGCCTGGGGTTTTGGTATTGCATGAAGATATTAAGAAAAATGTTTGGATAGGCGAGCATGTTAGCGATACTGCTGTTAGAACCTTTATAAAAAGAGTAAGAGATAAAGTTGGGGAAAAATTTATTAAAAATGTTCCAGGTTTGGGGTATAAAATCAATATAGAAAATTAGGACAAAAAATTTCCTTAAAATATAAAAAATAACAAATGATTAACAAAAATATTGGCTTTAAGAAAAAATGTATAATTAATAGTTTATAATATAAACTTGTTATCTTAAAAATTTTAAGGAGAAAGTCGATGCACCCAGGTAATGCATTAAATTACGACTATACGGTTGCAAAATATTTCATGTTTGCGACTATATTGTTCGGGATTATAGGTATGGCTATAGGAACTCTTATAGCTTTTCAAATGGCATATCCTAACCTAAATTATTTAGCAGGTGAATATGCTACTTTTTCAAGGCTTAGACCGCTTCATACTTCTGGTGTGATTTTTGGTTTTATGCTTTCAGGGATTTGGGCAACTTGGTATTATATAGGACAGCGTGTTCTTAAAGTGAGTATGGCCGAATCCAAATTTCTAATGGCTATAGGCAAGCTTCATTTTTGGCTTTATATGATCACCATGATTATAGCTGTAATTTCTTTATTTGCGGGTGTTAGTACCTCTAAAGAATATGCTGAACTTGAATGGCCTTTAGATATTCTTGTTGTGCTTATTTGGGTTTTATGGGGTGTAAGCATTTTTGGGCTTATCGGCATTCGCCGTGAAAAAACTCTTTATATCTCTCTTTGGTATTACATAGCTACATTTTTAGGTATCGCTATGCTTTATCTTTTCAACAATATGGCGGTTCCAACTTACTTCGTTGCAGAAATGGGTAAATGGTGGCATAGTGTATCTATGTATGCAGGAACAAATGATGCTTTAGTTCAATGGTGGTATGGACACAATGCGGTTGCTTTTGTATTTACTGTTGGTATTATTGCTCAAATTTATTATTTCTTACCAAAAGAAAGCGGTCAGCCGATTTTCTCTTATAAACTTTCTTTATTTGCGTTTTGGGGTTTAATGTTTGTTTATCTTTGGGCGGGTGGACACCACTTGATTTATTCTACCGTTCCTGATTGGATGCAAACTATGGGTTCAGTTTTCTCTATCGTACTTATCTTGCCTTCTTGGGGTTCAGCAATCAATATTTTACTTACTATGAAGGGTGAATGGGGTCAGCTTCGTGAAAGTCCTTTGATTAAATTTATGATTTTAGCATCAACTTTCTATATGTTCTCAACACTTGAAGGTCCAATTCTTTCGATCAAATCAGTAAATGCTCTAGCTCATTTTACAGATTGGATTCCAGGACACGTTCATGATGGAACTTTAGGTTGGGTTGGCTTTATGACTATGGCAGCGCTTTATCATATGACTCCTAGAATATTTAGAAGAGAGCTTTATAGCAAATCCTTAATGGAAGCACAATTTTGGATTCAAACTACAGGTATAGTGCTTTATTTTGCTTCTATGTGGATAGCAGGTATCACTCAAGGTATGATGTGGAGAGCTACAGATGAATACGGCAACTTGCTTTACAGCTTTATTGACACTGTTGTAGCTATTATACCTTATTATTGGATTAGGGCAATTGGTGGTTTATTATATCTTATAGGATTTTTCATGTTTACTTATAATATTTATAAATCAATTGCTTGTGGAAAAGTGCTTGATAAAGAGCCAAAAAGCGCTTCGCCTATGGCTGCATAAAAAGGAGAGAAAATGTTTAGTTGGTTAGAAAAAAATCCATTCTTTTTTGCTGTCGCTGTTTTTATTGTGATTGCTTATGCGGGGATTATTGAAGTGCTGCCAAATTTTGCAGAAAATGCAAGACCTATAGAAGGAAAGAAGCCTTATACGGTTTTACAGCTTGCAGGACGCCAAATTTATATCAAAGATAGCTGTAATGCTTGTCATTCACAGCTTATTCGTCCTTTTAAATCTGAAACCGATCGTTATGGTATGTATTCTGTTAGTGGTGAATTTGCTTATGATAGACCTTTCCTTTGGGGTTCAAAAAGAACAGGTCCTGATTTAATGCGTGTTGGAAATTATAGAACTACAGATTGGCATGAAAACCATATGTGGGATCCTGTTTCAGTTGTTCCAAATTCTATCATGCCTGCTTATAAGCATATGTTTAAAAACAATGCTGATATGGAAACTGCTTATGCAGAAGCTTTAACTGTTAAAAAAGTATTTAATGTTCCTTATGATACTGAAAATGGAACAAAGTTAGGTACTTGGGAAGAAGCGCAAGCTGAAATAAAAGCTGAAGCACAAGCTATAGTTGATCAAATGAAAAATCAAGAAGTGAAAGATGCTTTTGCTAGGGGCGAGATTAAGGAAATTGTTGCCTTGATCGCTTATTTAAATAGCTTAAAGTAAAAATATGGAACATTTAGCGATTATTTGGAATGTGATTAAAAATTTGGTCACTTTGAATTTATCAGCAGTGCAAAAACATGAATGGGAAATTTTTCAAGGTTATGGATTTTTTCTATTTGTAATGTTTTTATCAATAGTATTGTATTCTTATTGGTATCATCTTTATAGGGCAGAAAAAAAAGGCGAGAGAAATTATGAAAAATATGCAAATCTCGCTTTGAGCGATGATATCGATGATAGTGTTTTAGAAAGTAAAAGGAGTGCTTGATGCAATGGTTAAATTTGCAAGATAATGTTAATTTATTATCTTTCATTGGAGCGATTCTTATTATATTGATTACTCTTGTAGTCGTTGGTAGAATGTTTAAATATATGAAAGAAAAAAAAGGTGAAGGGGAATTAAGTGAGCATAGCTGGGATGGCATAGGAGAGTATAAAAATGCTATTCCAACAGGCTGGGCTGTTGTATTCTTTCTTACCATAGTATGGGCGATTTGGTATTTTTTATGGGGTTATCCTCTAAATTCTTACTCAAGTATAGGTGAGTATAATGAAGAAGTTAAGACTTATAATGCTAAATTTGAAGAGAAATTCCAAAACTTATCTACTGAAGATAAGATAGCTATGGGACAAAATATCTTTTTGGTTCAATGTTCTGCTTGTCATGGAATTACAGGCGATGGTATCAATGGAAAAGCTCAAAATTTAAATATTTGGGGTAGTGAAGAAGGCTTAGTAGATGCGATTAAACACGGTGCAAAAGGTATGAATTTCCCTGGTGGAGAAATGCCTGCTGCTGCGGATCTGGGAATTTCTGAAGAAGACATTCCTGCAATTGCTGCTTATGTGGCAAAAGAGCTTTCTGCTATCAAAAAAACTTCTAATGAAAATTTAGTTGCCAAAGGAAAAGAAGCTTATGCAACTTGTGCAGCTTGTCATGGTGAAGATGGAAAAGGTCAAGATGGAATTTTCCCTGATCTTACAAAATACGGTTCAGCAGCATTTGTTGTAGATGTTTTACATAGTGGTAAAACTGGCTTTATCGGAGCTATGCCAGCATTTTCTATATTGAATGATACTCAAAAAGAAGCTGTTGGTGAATATGTAATTTCTCTTTCAAGGGGTGAATAATGGAAAACACTAATAGATGCGTATTTTCTCTTTCAGGTGTTACAGGTATGTTGATTGCTACTGTTTTATTGCTCGCAATTTTAGTGGGTTTAACTATTTGGGGTCTTAAGGCTCAACAAGAAGTAATGCAACAACCCTATAGCCTCAAAGATATCCAAAATGTAAAAATGCTTGGCTCAAAAGAACAAGATCATAAAAGCATAGGAGGAGTAGCACAATGAATAAAGCTTTAGAATATTTAATTGTTATTGGATTAGTTGTGACTGCTGCGATTACTGCATGGTCGGTTTTAACCGCAAACCATCTTCACATAGGATGAGAAAAATATTACAAGATGGCTTTTTGGCCATCTTTTTATTCTTTTTACCTGTGCAAATTCTTGCACTTGAGCCTGTGGTTTTTAATGAAAATGTACTTAACCAAAAAGTAGTAGATGAAATTAATCTTATCGGTAAAGAGCTTCAGGAAAAAAGCGGAATTTTTGCTGGTGTGGCAATCGGCGATAAGAGTGATTTTCAAACTTTACTAGACTTACACAAGCAACTCCCACAGTCTTATGTTTTACTTGTTTTATCTAAAAATTCACATAAAGTAGACATCATAGGTTCTAAAGGAGCTTTGGCTTTAATCGATAAAGAAGCCATACTCAGTCCTTATCCAGGGACAGGTTCTATTTTGCCTATTTTAGCGACCAATAAGGGTGATATTTATAATGCGGCTATTTTAAATGGTTATGGAGATATAGTTGATCGTTTAGCGCAAGCTAGAGGGATTGAATTGCAGCATTCTATAGGTAATGCAAACCGTGATACTATTAATATTTTAAGAATTTTAATCTATGGTTTTATTTGCTTTGCATTGTTATACTACGCCCAAAGAAGAATGAAAAGGAAGAAAAATGCTTAAAAGCAAAAAAACCTTTTGGCCTTATGGAATTTTAATTTCGATTTTTGCTATTGTGGTTGCTTGTATAGCAACTATTGTGGTAGCAAGTAATTATCCTGTATATGAGGATGATTTTTATTTTGACTCTTATCAAAATGTTGAAAACAATTTTAATGTTATCCAAAAACAACAAGAGCAATTTGATGCCTTGTTTAAGATTGAATTTCAAAATGATAAAGTTGATTTAATCGGTAAAAGAAAAATTGCAAGTTATACAATCGATGCAGATTCTTATTTGGCAAAATTTAAAATAACAACTTTAAGTGATAAAGCAAATACACAAAATTTAAAGAGCGAAATTTTGCTTACAAGACCTCATACAAGAGAATTTGATCAAAAACTTTTAGGACAAATTCAAGATGGAGTCTTAAGTGTGTCTTTGCCTCAGCTTGAAAAAGGTAGATGGCAACTCAAAATCAAACTCAGCACAGAAGATGAAATCATAGGCTTTTTTAGTTATGAGTTAAACGCTCAATGATACTAAGAATATTTAGTTCCTCAAGAAAGATTAAAGAATATCAAGAAAAAGCAAAGGCTAAAAACGCTTTACTTGATTCTGCTTTTCTTGTATCAGATTTTTTAGATCGAGTATGTGTAGTCAATTTTTTCAAAGCAAGCTCTTATGAGAGTTTGCTTTTAATGCAAGAAGCTTGTTTAAAAAGTAAAGATTTAGAAAAAAAATTAGGTATTTCAGCCGAATTTTTTAATTTTTTAAAAAACAATGAATATCTTTTTTCATTTTTTAAAGAATTAAGCTCAGAGAAAAAAAGCATACAAGATCTTAAAAACAATGATTATTATGCAACCTACAATGAGCATTTGGAAATTTTAGACGAGGTTTATACAAATTATCTTCTTTTACTTAAGCAACACAATTTATACGATGATTTGTCTTTAGCTCAAGACTATAAGCTTAATTTGGATTTTTTAAATGAATATGAAAGTATATATTATGACTTGCAAGGTTTTTTAAGCAAATTTGAAGAGGATTTGCTGTGTGAGATTTCTAAAATCAAAGATACAATCATAGGCTTTAAAACTAGCAAATTTAATCTTGAATACCTATTAGAACTTGACTTTTTAAAAGATATACACTTAGAACTTGATATGTTTTATGAAGTCAATCTTTCACAAAAAAAGATTTTAAAACAAGAAAAACTTTCACATCCTGACATTTTAGTTAAATTAAAAGCCTTCGAGCTTAGATCTTTGCAGTGTGCTTTTGTTATGGATGAAATTTCTAATTTTGTCCGAGCGGGAATAGATCCTGAAAAGATAGCCGTCATCACTCCTGATGAAAGTTTTTGTGAGCTTTTAAAACTTTTTGATAAAAACAATATGTTAAATTTTGCTAGTGGAGTAAGCATTAAAGAAAGTTTGTTTTATCAAAAGATCAAAGCTTTATATAATGGAGCAAATTCAGATGCTTTTATTTATAGGACAGATGAGGAATATTTTGAGCAAGAAAAAATAATTTTTGATTATCATAATACTTTATTGCATTATTTAGAACTTCAATTTGAAGATTTTAGAGCTCGCTTTGATCAAATTTGTGATTTGCAGTATTTTGAAAATTTAATCCATAGTTTTTTAAAAGATGAAAGTCAAGAGCTTATGAACTTGGTGCAAAAAGAGCTTTATTTTATAAAAGATTTGCTCAAAAACAAATCCTTAAAGCTTAAAGAACTCATGCAACTTTTTTTCATGCAATTAGATCAAATAAGATTAAGTCATGTTGGTGGTGGAAAAGTTACTGTTATGGGACTTTTAGAAAGCAGGGGACTTAGTTTTGATGGTGTTATCATACTTGATTTTAATGAAGATTTTGTTCCTAAAAGAAGTATTAATGAGTTGTTTTTAAACAATGAAGTGCGTAAAAAAGCAGGGCTTATAAGCTATGAAAGAAGAGAGAATTTACAAAGACTTTATTATGAAAATTTGATGAGAAATGCTAAAAAACTTAGCATTAGTTTTGTGGAGAATGAAGAGCAAACCAGGTCGCGTTTTTTAGATGAGCTTGATTTTAATTTTTTTGAGGAAAAAACCACACCTTCTAAAGCTTATTTAAATGCTTTAAAACTCGACTATCAAGGTGTAAGATTAAATTTAAATCCTATAAAAGCACCTGTTTTAAAACACGATATTTTTGAAAAAGAATTATCGTTTAGTCGTTTGAATTTATTTTTATATCAAAAAAGAACTTATTTTTATCGTTATATTTTAGAATTACCTGAAGCTAGAGCCTTAAGCGATGAAAGCAGGGCTAAAAATCAAGGAAATTTTATCCATAAAATGCTCGAGCTTTATTATAAGAATTATTCTAAAAATAATTTCAACCTACAAATTTTCAATGATTTGTTAGAGCAAGAATATCAAAAATACGGCATTAGCGAACTTGAGCTTGAAATTTTTAAATTAAAATTTATACAATTTGCCAAAAACGAAGAAGAGCATTTTAAATTAGGCTATAAGGTGATTGAGCAAGAAGAGGAACATCATAAAACTTTAAATATCCAAAATCATACGATCAGGCTTAAGGGTATTGTTGATCGTATCGATAAGCTTGAGGATAAACATTTTATCATTGATTATAAAAGCGGAAAAGTCCCTAGCAAATCCTTTCAGCTAGCTTTTTATAAGGCTTTATACGATGAAAATGCAGAAGCAAAATTTTATGATTTAAATCAAATGCAATTTGTTGAAGAAAAGGCTAAAAGCTTAGATGAGCTTAAAGAATGTCTAAAAGATTTGCTTGAGCAAAGAGAAGAAGAGATTGAATTTGAAAACGATAAAGATGAGTATTGCCCTTATAAAATCATCTACAAAAAGGATTTTAGATGAAATTTAAACCTTTTTTAGCCTTAGAAGCAAGCGCAGGAAGCGGTAAAACTTTTGCCTTAAGTGTGCGTTTTGTGGCTCTTATTTTACAAGGAGCAAAAATAAATGAAATTCTAGCCCTAACTTTTACCAAAAAAGCTGCCAATGAAATGCAAAAAAGGATTATTGATACTTTTTTAAATTTGGAAAAAGAAAGTAAAAAAGGCGAATGTAAAGAGCTTTGTGAACTTTTAGGGTGCGAAGAAGATGAGCTGATACTTTTAAGAGATAAGAAAAAGCAAGAATTTTTAAGACAAGTGCTTAAGATAGGTACATTTGATTCTTTTTTTAGTCGAATTTTAAGAGCTTTTGCTTTAAATTTGGGATTGAGTAGCGATTTTGATACAAGTGAAGAAAAGCTTGATGTTAGGGCTGTTTTTTTAAAATTACTCAATCGTCAAGAATTAAAAGATTTGGCTTATTATAAAGTGAGTTTAGAAGATAATCATGATTTTTTTGAAGAGCTTGAGAAATTCTATGAAAATGCGTATTTTAAAGAATGTGTAAGGATTCCTAATCCTTCAAAAGCTTCTATCAATCAAGCCTATGATGAACTAAGGGTTTATTGTTTAAGCTTAGATCATGTCAAAGGATATAAATATTTATGCACGCATTTTAAAGATGAAGTGCTTCAATTAAGCCAATTTGCAAAGTCAGATCTTTTGAATTTAACAGGTGCTCCAAAATACTTGCAAGAATTAGAAGATAGCGATGCCCAATTTAGCCAAAAAAGAAAAGCATTCATCAAAGCTTTAGATGCTTATGCTAAAGAGCTTGAAGAATATAAGATCGCAAATTTAATGAATCTTTTAAGTCATTTTAGCAAGGCTAAAGATATTATCCAAAAAGATAAAAATACTTTAAGCTTTAGTGATATTAGCCGAAGGGTGTTAGATCTTATCAGAAGTGATTTTAAAGATATGATTTATTTTCGCTTGGATGGCTATATTTCTCATTTATTAATCGATGAATTTCAAGATACTAGCGTGGTGCAGTATCAAATTTTAAGACCTTTGATCGCCGAGCTTGTTTCGGGCGAGGGCGTGAAGAAAAATAGAACCTTTTTTTATGTGGGCGATAAAAAACAAAGTATCTATCGTTTTAGAAAGGGTAAAAAAGAACTTTTTGATTTGTTGCAAACTGAATTTAAACAAATTCAAAAAGATCAACTCACGATCAATTACCGCTCTAAACAAATTTTGGTTGATTTTGTCAATAAAACCTTTCAAAGTAAGATTAAAGACTACACCCCTCAACTTTCTTTAGAAAGCAAAAAAGGTGGCTTTGTGCGTGTGATCGAGTCGCAAGAAATAAAGGTGGATAAAGATCAAGCTAAAGAAATTCAAGATAAAACCCTAGAAGCTTTGCTAGAGCAGCTTAAATTTTTAAAAAGTAAAAATATCGCTTATGATGATATTTGCATTTTGTGTTGGAAAAATAACGATGCGGATATGATTTTGGATTTTTTACACGAGCAAGATATCCCAGCCTTTACTCAAAGTAATATTTTACTCGAAAATAAAGCCTGCGTAAGAGTGCTTTTAGAATACGCTAAATACTGCATTTTTGGCGACGAATTTTACTTGCATTTTTTGAAAGAAATGTTAGGCTTTGAGCCTTTGAAATTAAAGCTTGATTTGGCAAAAAGTGCTGTGCAAAATGTGCTTTATTTGATCAAAGAATTAAAACTTGATCTTAATGATATGGCTTTGATTCAGTTTATAGAATACGCTAAAAGCAAGGATGATTTTTTAAAGCTTTTGTTTGAGCCTTGCACTTTAAAAATTATGAGTGAGCAAAATAGAGGTGTAAATATCATGACTGTGCACAAATCCAAGGGCTTGGAATTTGATCATGTGATTTTACTTGATAGTCTTTCAAAAAACAATCCCAACAATAAAACCATAATGCTTGAGTACGATATCGATCAAGGTTGGGAGCTTCACATAAAAGATAGCTACCGAAAAGCGACTCAAGAGAGCGAATATAAAGCTTTTATAGATAAAATCACAAAAGCAGATTACGAAGATGATATCAATAAGCTTTATGTTGCTTTTACAAGGGCAAAAGACAGTCTTATCATCATCAAAAGAAATGCTTCATTTCAAAATGGCAACTATCCAAGCTATTTAAACACTATGCTTGATATTGAAATTCAAGAATTAGGCGAGATAGAAATTCAAACCAATGACACCCACTTGCCTCAAAAAGAAAGCTTTCAAGCCTTAATGGAATTTGAAAAAATTCCTTTACAGGATATAGAAAGAAAAGAAAATACAAGCTCGGATGAAATTTATTTTGGAAATGCTTTTCACTTTTTTATGCAGAATTTAAAGCTTCCACAAGGAGAAAATTTTGACATTCTTTGTCAGAAAGTGAGTGGTAAATTTAGACATTTTTTAAATCACGATGATTTTGAAAAGCTTTTTAAAAGGATAAAAAATTTACTTGCTAATGCCCAATTTCAAAAACTCATCGAAAATAAAAAATTACTCAAAGAGCAAGCTTTGAGTTTTCAAGGTGAGATCAAACAGCTTGATTTACTTGCTTTGGGTGAAGATGAAGCCATCATTATAGATTATAAAACAGGTTTGAATTTCAACAAACACAAAGAGCAGGTTTTGCTTTATAAAGAAGCTATCGTGAAGATCTTGGCTAAGAAATCAACTCAAGCTTTTTTAGTCTATGTTTTAGAAGATAAGGTGGAGATAATAGAGATTTAATAGTCTATATCATCAAATTTAGGCTCGATTACAATTTTTCCACTTTTATCTATAAAACCAATTTTTCCATTTAACTCAACTTTTGCTAATCCTTTTTTAAAATCCCCAATATCATCAAATTCAGGCTTGATTGCAAATTCTCCACTTTTATCTATAAAACCAATTTTTCCATTTAACAAAGCTGGTGCTAACCCTTCACTAAAATCCCAAACCTTATCAAATTCAGGCTTTGCTATAAATTCCCCGTTTTTATCTAAGAAGCTCCACTGTCCATCGATTTTTACCCTTATTAAATCACCGCTTACAAGGATACTAGCAAAACAAGCTTTACTATCTCCATCATCGCATTTTTCTTTATAGATAGTTTGGAGCATTTTACAGCTATTTTCATCATCGTAGTGGCATTTTTCCTCAGGTTTGCTTATATAGGCTTTGCTGTATTTTCCACCTATGCTTAGCGAAGCTATCAAAAAGAAACTCACCATGCTAATTATGATTTTGCTTTCGTGTTTTGTGATAAATTCTTTTCTTTGTTTGAGTCTTTTTTCTTTTTCTTCTTGAGCCATTTTTCTTTTCTCTTCTTCTAGTCTTCTTAGTTCTTCTTGTTTTCTTCTTTCTTGTTCTAGTTTTTCTTCTGCTTGTGGATCGTATAAATCACTATTTCCACACTCTTTGCAGAATTTAGCTGCATCTAAATTTTTTGTATTGCAATGATTACAAAATTTTTAATATGATAAAAGGTAATTTTAACAAGAAAATACTTAAAAATGTATATCTAGCTAATATTAATACAAGTAAAATTACTGATATGAGTGGACTATTTTGGTAGTATCAATGTCAAACAATTGCAGAATTAAAAAAGAAGCTAGCTATGAGCGAAAAATGGCAAAGCTTGAGATCGAGAAGATTTTGACCAAGAAATCAACTCAAGCTTTTTTAGTCTATGTTTTAGAAGATAAGGTGGAGATAATAGAGATTTAATAGACTATATAATCAAATTTAGGCTCGATTACAATTTTTCCACTTTTATCTATAAAACCATATTTTCTATTTAGCTTAACTTTCGCCAATCCTTCTCTAAAATCATCAACATTATCAAATTCAGGCTTTGCTATAATTTTCCCACTTTTATCTATAAAACCGTATTTTTCATTTAACTCAACTTTCGCTAATCCTTCTTTAAAATCTCCAACATTATCAAATTCAGGCTTGATTGCAAATTCTCCACTTTTATCTATAAAACCCCATTTTCCATTTAACTCAACTTTCGCTAATCCTTCGCTAAAATATGAAACCCTATCAAATTCAGGCTTGATTGCAAATTCTCCACTTTTATCTATAAAACCAATTTTTCCATTTAACAAAGCTGGTGCCAATCCTTCTCTAAAATCCCCAACATCATCAAATTCAGGCTTGATTGCAAATTCTCCACTTTTATCTATAAAACCCCATTTTCCATTTAACTTAACTGCTGCCAATCCTTCTCTAAAATCCCCAACATCATCAAATTCAGGCTTTGCTATGATTTTTCCACTTTTATCTATAAAACCGTATTTTTCATTTAACTCAACTTTCGCTAATCCTTCTTTAAAATCCCAAATATCATCAAATTCAGGCTTGATTGCAAATTCTCCACTTTTATCTATAAAACCGTATTTTCCATTTAACTTAACTTTCGCCAATCCTTCTCTAAAATTCCAAACATCATCAAATTCAGGCTTGATTGCAAATTCTCCACTTTTATCTATAAAACCAATTTTTCCATCTAGCTCAACTTTCGCCAATCCTTCTATAAAATATGAAACCCTATCAAATTCAGGCTTTGCTATAATTTTTCCACTTTTATCTATAAAACCCCATTTTCCATTTAACTCAACTCTTGCCAATCCTTCTATAAAATATGAAACCCTATCAAATTCAGGCTTTGCTATAATTTTTCCACTTTTATCTATAAAACCCCATTTTCTATTTAGCTTAACTGCTGCCAATTCTTCGCTAAAATCCCCAACATTATCAAATTCAGGCTTTGCTATAAATTCTCCACTTTTATCTATAAAACCGTATTTTCCATTTAACTCAACTGCTGCCAATCCTTCGCTAAAATCCCAAGCATCATCAAATTCAGGCTTTGCTATAAATTTTCCACTTTTATCTATAAAACCCCATTTTCCATTTAGCTCAACTCTTGCCAATCCTTCGCTAAAGGTCGAAACACTATCAAATTCAGGCTTTGCTATAAATTCCCCGTTTTCACCTAAGAAGATCCACTGTCCATCGATTTTTACTTTTATTAAATCACCGCTTACAAAGATACTAGCAAAACAAGCTTTACCATCTCCATCATCGCATTTTTCCTCAGGTTTGCTTATATAGGCTTTGCTGTATTTTCCACCATAAAAATACTGATATATGCTTAGTGAAGCTATCAAAAAGAAACCCACCATGCTAATTATGATTTTGCTTTTGTGTTTTGTGATAAATTCTTTTCTTTGTTTGAGTCTTTTTTCTTTTTCTTCTTGAGCCATTTTTCTTTTCTCTTCTTCTAGTCTTCTTTCTTGTTCTAGTTTTTCTTCTGCTTGTGGATCGTATAAATCACTATTTCCACACTCTTTGCAGAATTTAGCTGCATCTAAATTTTTTGTATTGCAATGATTACAAAATTTTTAATATGATAAAAAGTAATTCTAACAAGAAAATACTTAAAAATGTATATCTAGCTAATGCAGAATTAAGAAAGAAAGCTAGCTATGAGCGAAAAATAGCAAAGCTTGAGATCGAGAAGATCTTGGCTAAGAAATCAACTCAAGCTTTTTTAGTCTATGTTTTAGAAGATAAGGTGGAGATAATAGAGATTTAATAGTCTATATCATCAAATTTAGGCTCGATTACAATTTTTCCACTTTTATCTATAAAACCCCATTTTCCATTTAACTCAACTTTTGCTAATCCTTTTTTAAAATCCCAAACATCATCAAATTCAGGCTTTGCTATAAATTCCCCACTTTTATCTATAAAACCCCATTTTCTATTTAACTCAACCTCCGCTAATCCTTCACTAAAATCTCCAACATTATCAAATTCAGGCTTGATTGCAAATTCTCCACTTTTATCTATAAAACCCCATTTTCCATTTAACTCAACTTTCGCTAATCCTTCGCTAAAATCCTCAACATCATCAAATTCAGGCTTTGCTATAAATTCCCCACTTTTATCTATAAAACCCCATTTTCCATTTAGCTTAACTGCTGCTAATCCTTCACTAAAATTCCAAACATCATCAAATTCAGGCTTTGCTATGATTTTTCCACTTTTATCTATAAAACCCCATTTTCCATTTAATTCAACTGCTGCCAATCCTTCACTAAAAACCCCAACATCATCAAATTCAGGCTTTGCTATAATTTTTCCACTTTTATCTATAAAACCCCATTTTCCATTTAGCTTAACTGCTGCTAATTCTTCTCTAAAATCCCAAATCTTATCAAATTCAGGCTTTGCTATGATTTTTCCACTTTTATCTATAAAACCATATTTTCCATTTAACTCAACTTTCGCTAATCCTTCGCTAAAATCCTCAACATCATCAAATTCAGGCTTTGCTATGATTTTTCCACTTTTATCTATAAAACCCCATTTTCCATTTAGCTTAACTGCTGCTAATCCTTCTCTAAAATCCCAAACATAATCAAATTCAGGCTTGATTGCAAATTCTCCACTTTTATCTATAAAACCCCATTTTCCATTTAGCTTAACTGCTGCCAATCCCTCACTAAAGCCCCAAATATCATCAAATTCAGGCTTTGCTATAAATTCCCCACTTTTATCTATAAAACCAATTTTTCCATTTAACTCAACTGCTGCTAATCCTTCACTAAAATACTCACCACTATCAAATTTAGGCTCGATTGCAAATTTCCCACTTTTATCTATAAAACCCCATTTTCCATTTAACTTAACCGCTGCCAATCCCTCACTAAAGCCCCAAATATCATCAAATTCAGGCTTTGCTATGATTTTTCCACTTTTATCTATAAAACCAATTTTTCCATTTAACAAAGCTGGTGCCAACCCTTCTCTAAAATCCCCAACATTATCAAATTCAGGCTTGATTACAATTTTTCCACTTTTATCTATAAAACCAATTTTTCCATTTAACCCAACTCTTGCCAATCCTTCGCTAAAGGTCGAAACACCATCAAATTCAGGCTTTGCTATAAATTCCCCGTTTTCATCTAAGAAGCTCCACTGTCCATCGATTTTTACTTTTATTAAATCACCGCTTACAAAGATACTAGCAAAACAAGCTTTACCATCTCCATCATCGCATTTTTCTTTATAGATGGTTTGGAGCATTTTACAGCTATTTTCATCATCGTAGTGGCATTTTTCCTCAGGTTTGCTTATATAGGCTTTGCTGTATTTTTCACCATAAAAATACTGATATATGCTTAGCGAAGCTATCAAAAAGAAACTCACCATGCTAATTATGATTTTACTTTTGTGTTTTGTGATAAATTCTTTTCTTTGTTTGAGTCTTTTTTCTTTTTCTTCTTGAGCCATTTTTCTTTTCTCTTCTTCTAGTCTTCTTAATTCTTCTTGTTTTCTTCTTTCTTGTTCTAGTTTTTCTTCTGCTTGTGGATCGTATAAATCACTATTTCCACACTCTTTGCAGAATTTAGCTGCATCTAAATTTTTTGTATTGCAATGATTACAAAATTTTTAATATGATAAAAAGTAATTCTAACAAGAAAATACTTAAAAATGTATATCTAGCTAATATTAATACAAGTAAAATTACTGATATGAGTGGACTATTTTGGTAGTATCAATGTCAAACAATTGCAGAATTAAAAAAGAAGCTAGCTATGAGCGAAAATGGCAAAGCTTGAGATCGAGAAGATCTTGGCTAAGAAATCAACTCAAGCTTTTTTAGTTTATGTTTTAGAAGATAAGGTGGAGATAATAGAGATTTAATAGACTATATAATCAAATTTAGGCTCGATTACAATTTTTCCACTTTTATCTATAAAACCATATTTTCCATTTAACCAAACTTTTGCTAATCCTTTTTTAAAATCCCCAACATAATCAAATTCAGGCTTTGCTATAATTTTTCCACTTTTATCTATAAAACCCCATTTTCTATTTAACTCAACTAATGCTAACCCTTCACTAAAATCCCCAATATCATCAAATTCAGGCTTGATTGCAAATTCTCCACTTTTATCTATAAAACCCCATTTTCTATTTAACTCAACTAATGCTAACCCTTCACTAAAATCCCCAACATAATCAAATTCAGGCTTGATTGCAAATTCTCCACTTTTATCTATAAAACCCCATTTTCCATTTAACTTAACTGCTGCTAACCCTTCTCTAAAGCTCCAAGCATCATCAAATTCAGGCTTGATTGCAAATTCTCCACTTTTATCTATAAAACCCCATTTTCCATTTAATTCAACTGCTGCCAATCCTTCTCTAAAATATGAAATATCATCAAATTCAGGCTTTGCTATAATTTTTCCACTTTTATCTATAAAACCAATTTTTCCATTTAACTTAACTTTCGCCAATCCTTCACTAAAATCCCCAACATTATCAAATTCAGGCTTTGCTATGATTTTTCCACTTTTATCTATAAAACCCCATTTTCCATTTAACCAAACTTTCGCCAATCCTTCACTAAAATCCCCAACATTATCAAATTCAGGCTTGATTACAATTTTTCCACTTTTATCTATAAAACCCCATTTTCCATTTAACCAAACTCTTGCCAATCCTTCACTAAAATCCCCAACATTATCAAATTCAGGCTTTGCTATGATTTTTCCACTTTTATCTATAAAACCCCATTTTCCATTTAACAAAGCTGGTGCTAATCCTTTTTTAAAATCCCAAACCTTATCAAATTCAGGCTTGATTGCAAATTCTCCACTTTTATCTATAAAACCCCATTTTCCATTTAACCAAACTCTTGCCAATCCTTCGTTAAAATCCCCAACATCATCAAATTCAGGCTTTGCTATGATTTTTCCACTTTTATCTATAAAACCGTATTTTCCATTTAACTCAACTGCTGCCAATCCTTCGCTAAAATCCCAAGCATCATCAAATTCAGGCTTTGCTATAAATTTTCCACTTTTATCTATAAAACCCCATTTTCCATTTAGCTCAACTCTTGCCAATCCTTCGCTAAAGGTCGAAACACTATCAAATTCAGGCTTTGCTATAAATTCCCCGTTTTTATCTAAGAAGCTCCACTGTCCATCGATTTTTACTTTTATTAAATCACCGCTTACAAAGATACTAGCAAAACAAGCTTTACCATCTCCATCATCGCATTTTTCTTTATAGATGGTTTGGAGCATTTTACAGCTATTTTCATCATCGTAGTGGCATTTTTCTTCAAGTTTGCTTATATAAACTCTGCTGTATTTTTCACCATAAAAATACTGATATATGCTTAGCGAAGCTATCAAAAAGAAACTCACCATGCTAATTATGATTTTACTTTTGTGTTTTGTGATAAATTCTTTTCTTTGTTTGAGTCTTTTTTCTTTTTCTTCTTGAGCCATTTTTCTTTTCTCTTCTTCTAGTCTTCTTAATTCTTCTTGTTTTCTTCTTTCTTGTTCTAGTTTTTCTTCTGCTTGTGGATCGTATAAATCACTATTTCCACACTCTTTGCAGAATTTAGCTGCATCTAAATTTTTTGTATTGCAATGATTACAAAATTTTTAATATGATAAAAAGTAATTCTAACAAGAAAATACTTAAAAATGTATATCTAGCTAATGCAGAATTAAGAAAGAAAGCTAGCTATGAGCGAAAAATAGCAAAGCTTGAGATCGAGAAGATCTTGGCTAAGAAATCAACTCAAGCTTTTTTAGTCTATGTTTTAGAAGATAAGGTGGAGATAATAGAGATTTAATAGACTATATAATCAAATTTAGGCTCGATTACAATTTTTCCACTTTTATCTATAAAACCATATTTTCCATTTAACTCAACTTTTGCTAATCCTTTTTTAAAATCCCAAACCTTATCAAATTCAGGCTTTGCTATAATTTTTCCACTTTTATCTATAAAACCGTATTTTCTATTTAACCAAACTCTTGCCAATCCTTCACTAAAATCCCCAACATCATCAAATTCAGGCTTGATTACAATTTTTCCACTTTTATCTATAAAACCCCATTTTCCATTTAACCAAACTTTCGCCAATCCTTCGCTAAAATCCCAAACCCTACCAAATTCAGGCATGATTGCAAATTCTCCACTTTTATCTATAAAACCGTATTTTCTATTTAACTTAACTCTTGCCAATCCTTCTCTAAAGCTCCAAGCATCATCAAATTCAGGCTTGATTGCAAATTCTCCACTTTTATCTATAAAACCCCATTTTTCATTTAACAAAGCTGGTGCTAATCCTTCGCTAAAAACCCCAGCATAATTAAATTCAGGCTTGATTGCAAATTCTCCACTTTTATCTATAAAACCCCATTTTCCATTTAACTCAACTGCTACCAATCCTTCGCTAAAATCCCCAACATCATCAAATTCAGGCTTTGCTATAAATTCTCCACTTTTATCTATAAAACCCCATTTTCCATTTAACTTAACTGCTGCTAACCCTTCTCTAAAGCTCCAAGCATCATCAAATTTAGGCTTAATTGCAAATTCTCCACTTTTATCTACAAAACCCCATTTTCCATTTAACCAAACTCTTGCCAATTCTTCGCTAAGGGTCGAAACACTATCAAATTCAGGCTTTGCTATAAATTCCCCGTTTTTATCTAAGAAGCTCCACTGTCCATCGATTTCTACTTTTATTAAATCACCGCTTACAAAGATACTAGCAAAACAAGCTTTACCATCTCCATCATCGCATTTTTCCTCAGGTTTGCTTATATAGGCTTTGCTGTATTTTCCACCATAAAAATACTGATATATGCTTAGTGAAGCTATCAAAAAGAAACCCACCATGCTAATTATGATTTTGCTTTTGTGTTTTGTGATAAATTCTTTTCTTTGTTTGAGTCTTTTTTCTTTTTCTTCTTGAGCCATTTTTCTTTTCTCTTCTTCTAGTCTTCTTTCTTGTTCTAGTTTTTCTTCTGCTTGTGGATCGTATAAATCACTATTTCCACACTCTTTGCAGAATTTAGCTGCATCTAAATTTTTTGTATTGCAATGATTACAAAATTTTTAATATGATAAAAAGTAATTCTAACAAGAAAATACTTAAAAATGTATATCTAGCTAATGCAGAATTAAGAAAGAAAGCTAGCTATGAGCGAAAAATGGCAAAGCTTGAGTATGTTTATCAGTTTAGAAGTAAGTGTGGAAGTTACTGAATTAGAAGAGATTAATAAAAGAGATTTTAGTGGTATTGAAAAATGGAATATGGGTAATGTTAAAGAGATAAGATATATGTTTTATTCTTCCCCAATGCAAGAAAATCCACCAAAATGGTATAAAGGAGTAACATGCAAAAAGTGTTAAAAACAAATGTAAAAAACATGTAGTTTAAGTAAGATAAGTGCATTTGGAACCTTTTGGTAAAGGATTTTCTAAAAAATCACTATATTGCTCAAAATTTTCAAAAACAAAAAGTTTTGGGCGTGAATTCTTTGCATTTACAGGAGGTGCATATCCATCGCTAAAGATAATAAGCCCATCATATTCTTTATGTGCTTCATAATATTGTATCACAGGCTCAAAGTCAGTCCCACCACGCCCCTGCACTTTCACGCATTTTTGTGCCTTTTTTAAAGTTGTCATCTCGCCTTTTATCTCTGTATCAAACTGCAAGACATCAAGCCTTTCTATGCCGTATTTAAAAAATCTATTGATTATATAAAAGAATTTTTGCAAAGCTTCATCGCTAATAGATCCACTTACATCTACTGCAACTAATAGCTTTGTGCTAAACTCATAAGTGCTACCAAAATATGCAAAGCCATAGCGACGACTTGGCTTATTTCTCACAAGGCGGCGTTTGCTTGAGAGGATAGAATGCCTAAAGGCTCGTAGATAGCGCCGATAATCCATCTTAGCCTTTAAAGAAAGCTCTAACAATCCTATAAAATCGCCCGGAATTGTGCCAAATGATTTTGCATTACGCAAAGCATTTTTTACAATGGATTGTATAAGTTCTGCTTGTGCTTCATCATCTTGCCAATTTTGCGTGCAAGATTTGGCAATTGCAGAGAGATTTAAATCCATAAGGCTCATAGATTCAAAGTTTTGAATATCTTGATTTTCAATATCTTGATTCTCATTTGTGCCATCGCTAGGACTTGCAGATTCAAAGCCTTGTAAATCTTGTTTTTCATCTGTATCCTCATCACCACTAATGCTTTCGCTCTCTTCTTTTGGTAAAATCTCTAAAAGCTTTCTATAATACACTTCAAACGCACAATTTTCTTCTAACTTAAAATGCTCTGGTTTAGGCAAATTAAGATTAAAGCTACAATTATCAGTGATTGTAATCGTGCTTGCAAGATAGAGTGCCACTCTATTTGCATTAATAGGCTGTCTTTGATAGGGGTGGTTTAGTGCTATGCGAAACACTTCTAGCTTTAAGAACTCTTCTAGTGCGTTTTGGCTTAAATCTTGGCATAATTCTTTATCATATTCTATTAAGCCCTTACCGCTTCGCATAGGGACTTCAAGGCTAGAAACTTTTAGCGTATGCGTGCAATAAATCTCAAACAAAAAGGGCTCACTCAAAAACCACGAATCGATAATTTTTTGAAATTTTTGTTTTAAATCCATTATTTTGCTTTCATTTATAATGAGCTTACAAAGCTAATGATTTTTTGCTGTAAGCTTGGAGTATGTATCATCACAAAACTCGCTACTTTAGGATAAGTTTGGCTTACAAAAAGATTGGTAAAATGCCCTAGCACTTCATTTGCCTTTTTCTTTTGTAAATAATCAAAATAAAGTTCAAAATTTTTGGCTATCTCTTTAGCCTCGCTCTCTTGGTAGTTTTGGTTTTCAATATAGCGGAATAGCGAGTCATTGATTTTTGTAAAATCTAGAATCTTGTATTTATCTAGCTTTTTTTGCACTTTGGTAAAATGCAATAAAATCTCGCTTGCACTTATAAGCTTATTGCCCTTATAAGTTTCTACAAACTTCACACCCGCCCTTATGCCTACAATACCACAAATTGCCTTTTTATAAATATCGCTGCTTATATCCTCAATCTCTTTAATAATGCTAGAAACTCTCACCCACGCCCTACGATCTGGGAATTTATCAAGCCCAAAATCTTCTATTCCTTCTTGTGTGTCAAGCAACTCTGGATTTTCTGTAATAAAATCAATGATTCTAGAATCTATCTTGGCACTATCTGCCCACAAAAGCCACTCTTCTATGCTTGGAGCAAATTCATAAATATTAAAGCGACTTGTGAGTGCTGGATCAAGATCGCTTAGCTGGTATTCATCACCAAAATTCACCGCACTAATCACACGCGATCCCTTTGGGAGCGATCTACCTGCTAGGCGTTTATTAAGTGTTAAGTCCATAACGCTTTGTAAAATCTCTGGCCTTGCACGATTAAGCTCATCTAAAAAAAGCACGATTGGCGTATCATCAAGCGGAAACCAAAAGGGTGGGATAAACTCCGTATGTCCGCTTTTTTCATTTTTATGCGGTAAGCCGATAAGATCGCCTGGATCACTCATCTGCCCTAAAAATAATATAACGACCTTTAATCCCTCTTTAGTAAAATGCTCTTGGATAATTTGAGATTTACCAATGCCGTGTTTGCCTACTAGCATGATATTTTGCTCACTTGGTGTGATTTCTAAAATCTTTTTTAACTCTGTTGTATTGATTTTTACTCCCATTAATATCCTTTATTCTTGTATTTCTATATATTGTGTATTTAATTCTTCAGCCACTTTTTTTGCAAGAGAATCTTTTGTGCCATAGATGACTTTCAAAGGGCATTCATAAAAAGACTTACTAGCTTTTTTTAGAGGTTCTACACTTGCAGGGATTGTGATACTCTCTAAACCAGCGTATTTAAACACTCCTTCTTCTATCTCTTTTAGCTTATTTGGCAATACCACACTCTTAAGCGATCTGCAAAATTCAAACGCAGCTTTACCTATGTGTGTAACGCTATTTGGCAATACCACATTCTTAAGCGAGTTGCAACAATAAAACGCTTCTTCACCTATGTGTGTAACGCTATTTGGAATATTGATTTGCTCTAAATCATAACAGCAGGAAAAAGCAGAGTTGCCTATGTAAGCAAGAGTGCTTGGAAGCTCAACTTCTCTAAGTCTGTTACAAAACTCAAAGGCGCTCTTTTCAATCCTTACTACGCCCTCGCTAATCTTAACATAGACTAAAGGTTTAATATTTCCAAGCGCCTCTTCCGGGATAGATTCTACATCTTGTGGGATTTGCACTCTAAGATCTTTTAGGTTTGATGATAAAAATGCTTTCTCTAGTTTTGAAAATTTCACATAAGGGATACAATGATTTAGCGCAAAAGCCCTGCTATGGCGTATATTTTTATTCTTTTTAGTGAAATTTTGCAAACTTTCAAAAGTGCTTTCTTTATCTACTATAAGCTTTACAAAGCTTTCAAACTCTTCTTTAAAGCTAGGATTTTTGATTTTTATCGTAGTTAGAAACTTTGTGCGTTGTTGAAATTGCAACACACAAACGATTTTTTCCTGATCGCATTTTTTAGTTTCTATACTGCATTCTACCCCATAGTTTTTAGCAATCTCTTGTAAAGTGCCTTCAAAGCTCACACTCATAATTTCAGCTACTTTTTCTTTTTTAGCCTTGTTGAACATATAGCCTTTTAAATGTGCGCTTATAGATTCATTAACCCCTTTTGAATAGCATTCTCTCTCACTAATTCTATAATTTTTATTCTCAAAAGCCACTTTTGAAAGATTTGGATTTTTAAAAATATCTTGCGGAATTGCTTTGATATACTCTGGAAATGTAATGCCATCACTTGCGTTTGTAATAGCAATAACAGATTTCTTTTTCTTATCATAAAGTATATTATTTTCATAGCTAAAATATTCGTGGTTTTTAGAAATATGAATGTGTTTTAGCTTATAAACTCTTAAAAACGCACCCTCTCCAATCTCTTTTAAACTATCTGGCAAACTTATCTCTTCTAAGGATTCACAATTACGGAAAGCATGTTTTTCTATAACTTCCAATCCCTCATTAAATTTTAAGCTTTTAAGGCTAGAGCATTTATCAAATGCAGTTCTTTCAATCGTTTTTAAGCTTGTTGGGAAGTTTATCTCTTCTAAGGATTTACATTTATAAAAGGCATTCTCTCCTATAATTTCTAATCCTTCATTAAAATGCAGTTTTTTAAGACTAGAACATTCGATAAATGCCTCGTATCCAATTATTTCTATACACTCTGGAAAACTCATACTCTCTTGTATATTAGCAACAGCAATAACAAATTTGCCTTCCTTATTATAAAGCACATTATTTTCATAGCCAAAATATTTATGGTTTTTAGAAATATGAATGCGTTTTAGAGTATAGACTTTCAAAAACGCACTTGCCCACATCTCTTTTAAACTATCTGGCAAACTTATTTCTTCTAAAGATTCACACCCAAGAAAAGCCCGAGATCCTATGCTTTCTAAACCCTCATTCAAATTTAGCTTTTTAAGGCTAGAGCACTCACTAAATGCCAATTCTCCGATACTCTTTAAACTATTTGGGAAGCTCACCTCTTCTAGGGATTTACAACTCAAAAAGGCACAAGCTTTTATAACCTCCAATCCCTCATTCAATTTTAGTTTTTTAAGGCAGCAATCATAAAATGCATATTCTCCGATACTCTTTAAACTATTTGGGAAGCTTATCTCTTCTAAGGATTCACAATTACGGAAAGCATATTTTTCTATAACTTCTAATCCCTCATTTAGAATGACTTTGCGTATGTTTTTATTGTATTTAAATGTATCCTTTTCAATGACTTTAATATCCTTTGGGATCACTACCTCTTCTTTCGTATCAAGTCCTAGCGATTTTACTTTTTCTTCTGTTAGGTTCATGGTTTTCCTTTTTTTAAATTTTGCTTTTGCAAAGTTTTATTATTCTTGTATTTCTATATATTTTACACCTAGACTTTTAGCTAGTTTCTTTGCAAGAGAATCTTTTGTGCCATAAACAACTTGCAAAGAATTACAATTGGCAAAAATCCAAGAACTTATTTTTTTAATACTCTCTGGCAGATTAATTTGTTTAATACCAGATTCCTTAAAAGCTTGCCAACCAATTGTTGTAACGCTATTTGGGAGAGTAATTTCGCCTAATGATTTACAACCATAAAAAGCTTGCAAATCAATCTCTTTTAAATCATCATTAAGCTCTACAAAAGCTAAAGATTTTAGTTTATAAAATGCCTTGTTGGGTATTACTTCTGTGCCTTGTGGGATTTTTACTCTAAGATTTTCTAGTCCAAGTGATAAAAACTCTTTATCTGGCTGCAAAAGCTTTATAAAAGGGATATAAGAGTGCAAAGCAAAGACTTTATTAAAGCTTATATTTTTGTGCTTTTTAGTGAAATCTTGCAAACTTTCAAAAGTGCTTTCTTTATCTGCTACAAGCTTTACAAAGCTTTCAAATTGCTCTTTAAAGCGAGGATTTTTGATTTTTATTGTGGTTAGAATCTTTGTGTGTTTTTCTATTTTTAAAATACAAACGATTTTTTCCTGATTGCATTTTTTAGATTCTATAATAAATTCTACCCCATAATTTTTAGCAATCTCTTGTAAAATACCATCAAAGCTCACACTTATAATTTCAGCGACTTTTTCTTTTTTAGCCTTATTGAGTGCAAACTCCTTTTGGTGTGCACGTATAGATTCACGAAGCCTTTCTGCAAAGTATTGTTCCTCACTAATTTTGTAATTTTTATTTTCAAAAACCACTTTTGAAAGATTTGGATTTTTAAAAATATCTTCTGGGATTGCGGTGATATACTTTGGAAATGTAATGCCCTCACTTGCGTTTGTAATAGCAATAACAGACTTCCTTTTTTTCTTATTATAAAGCACATTATTTTCATAGCCAAAATACTCGTGGTTTTTAGAAATATAAATGCGTTTTAGATTATACACTTCCAAAAACGCACCTTCTCTAATCTCTTTTAAACTATCTGGCAAACTTATCTCTTCTAAAGATTGACACCCACTAAAAGCATAATTTTTTATAACTTCCAATCCCTCATTAAATTTTAAGCTTTTAATGCTAGAACAATCTTCAAATGCATATCTTTCAATTTCTTTTAAGCTTGTGGGAAAGATGATTTCTTCTAAGGTGGAAGAACCAGCAAACTTGTGATGCCCAATTTTCTTTATACACTCTGGAAAACTAATACTCTCTTGTATATTAGCAACAGCAATAACAAATTTGCTTTTCTTATCATAAAGCACATTATTTTCATAGCCAAAATATTCATGGTTTTTAGAAATATGAATGCGTTTTAGATTATATACTTCCAAAAACGCATCTTCTCTAATCTCTTTTAAACTATCTGGCAAACTTATCTCTTCTAAAGATTTACACTCAAGAAAAGCATAATTTTCTATAACTTCCAATCCCTCATTCAATTTTACACTTTTAAGGCTAGAGCAATCAGAAAACACCCAATGTTCGATAAACTTTAAACTATTTGGCAAAATTACCTCTTCTAAGGATTTACAACCCCCAAAGGCACGATGTCCTATAATCTCTAAGCCCTCATTTAATTTTACACTTTTAAGGCTAGAGCATTCTTTAAATGCCTCATATCCAATCTCTTTTAAACTTGTGGGAAAGATGATTTCTTCTAAGGTTTCACAAGAAGCAAAAGCGCTAGATTCTATAACTTCTAATCCCTCTTTAAATTTTAAGTTTTTAAGGCTAGAGCATTTTTTAAATGCATATTCTCCGATACTCTTTAAACTATCTGGCAAAATTATCTCTTCTAACGATTCACACTCACTAAAAGCATAATTTTCTATAACTTCCAATCCCTCATTCAATTTTACACTTTTAAGGCTAGAGCAATCAGAAAACACCCAATGTTCGATAAACTTTAAACTATTTGGCAAAATTACCTCTTCTAAGGATTTACAACCCCCAAAGGCACGATGTCCTATAATCTCTAAGCCCTCATTTAATTTTACACTTTTAAGGCTAGAGCATTCTTTAAATGCCTCATATCCAATCTCTTTTAAACTTGTGGGAAAGATGATTTCTTCTAAGGTTTCACAAGAAGCAAAAGCGCTAGATTCTATAACTTCTAATCCCTCTTTAAATTTTAAGTTTTTAAGGCTAGAGCATTTTTTAAATGCATATTCTCCGATACTCTTTAAACTATCTGGCAAAATTATCTCTTCTAACGATTCACACTCACTAAAAGCATAATTTTCTATAACTTCCAATCCCTCATTAAAATTTAGATTTTTAAGGCTAGAGCATTCATCAAATGCGGTTCTTTCAATCGTTTTTAAGCTTGTGGGAAAGATGATTTCTTCTAAGGATTTACAATAAGCAAAAGCGCTAGATTTGATAACCTCCAATCCCTCATTTAGAATGACTTTGCGTATGTTTTTATTGTATTTAAATGTATCCTTTTCAATGACTTTAATATCCTCTGGGATCACTACCTCTTCTTTAGTGTCAAGCCCTAGCGATTTTACTTTTTCTTTTGTTAATTCCATGGTTTTCCTTATTGCAAGTTTTATTTATAAATTCGAAGATAAATTATAACTTTTTTTATATAATATTAACCATGGGGTACCAAAATTGTATAAGGAGCTAAGTTTGGATTATATAGAAAAATTAAGCACCCAAAAGAAAATAGATAGTAAGAAAAGAGCAAAGATTTTAGAGCTTTGCAAAGATAAGCAAAACTATCAAATTCTCTCCATAGAGCAGTATAAGCAAGAGTTATTAGAAGATTATGAGTGTAAGCTTAAACACAAAAGTCTAAAAGAACAAATAGAGCGTTTATGCAAATATGATTTTTGTGATACGATAGACTTTAGATACATAGCTATGTATAACATTATAAAAGATGGCTATACGCAAAAGAATGTAGAATTTTTAGATGATGTGCTTTATACAGAGAGCATAAAACACTCTTTTGGAAGAGGGGAGCTTAAATGGGAAGAGATACTGGGTGCGAATAACTTTGCACTTTTCCCTAAAGTCTATCCTTTAAAATATATGCAAAACTGCACACCTTATTTAAGTAGCTTCTATCTTACACGCGCGATGATTTTTTATAATGATTTTACACATAAAAACAAAGCATTAGAGGAACTAACGCGCAACTTGAATGTAAAATCAAACTCCAAAACTTATAAAGATGAGTGTGCCTTATATATTGCTATGATTAATAAAGACTTTGAAGCAATCTCACTAGGGCTTGAGTTGCTTTGTAAAAATGCAAAGAAAAGTAAAGAATATGGCACAGATATTTTTAAAACAAGTATGGATTTTAAAGCCCTTGCATTATGGAATCTTATGCGTTATGCATGGGGAGATGAGGCTTATAAAATAGACTTGCCAAAAGAAGAGAATTTCCCTCTAGCCTTGCATTTATACCAAAAGGAGCGAAATTACGCTCTAGGGAAACCTTGTATCCACTTTGAGCCACCACTTGATCTTTGCAATCTCTTTTTGGAAATAGATTTGCCTATAATGATCTATGGAGAAGAAGAATATGGCAGAAAAACATGTTATGAATTAGATGAAAGGGCATCAGAAAATCTTGTAATAGAAAAAGTGTATGAACAAGCTAAGGCTAAAAATATAAAAGTATATAATGATCACAAAGGCAAGCTTACACTACAAATACAAAAAAGATTAGAAGATGAGGCTAGAGAAAACAATGATTTAGAAGATCCTTTTTATCTTATCTTTAAAAATTATGTATTATATTTAATCCAAGCGCTTGAAGACATTGATACGCAAGAATTTAGCGATATTTACGCCTTTGGGCTAAATCATAACTACAAATCCCCTTGCTTTACTTTAAAGCTTAGATTTAACACTCTCTCTAACGCAAAAAGGGTAGCACAAACCAAACAAATCCCCTTGCAAAAAGCAAAATGGGAATATGAAAACTTCCTAGATAGTGTATTAGAAACCATAGATCTATATGAGACTGATAACACTTTTAGAAAATTAGTAGAACCTTATATAAAAGAGATTCAAGCAAAAAAGCTAAGATTTGAAGAGGAATGGAATGAATGCCGCACAACTGATCTTAAGTATTATTTTAAGCTTGTAACCCAAGCACTTAACTATATCCAAAATAGTGGTTTTATGGAGCAAAAGTTTGGCAGACAAATCCCTTTTATCATCTTTAGTCAAATAGAACCACAAAACAAGCTAGAATCTCTAAACATACAAGCAAATGGCAAGGAGCTTGTAAAGGAGTTTTTAGGTTCTAAAGAAAGTGGCCTTGCAAGGGCTTTTTTAAATAAGATCAAAAAGGAGTAGAAAATAAAAATACAAATTACAGACATTGAAGAAGCTTTTAAAAATTTAGATAAAATAGCGGCTAAAATGGGGCATATAGAATCTGCTAAAGTTTTAATTAAAATGGTGTAGATTTAGATTATATTAACTGCTTTGATCAAAAGCTCCTACTAGAAACCATTACTACAAATCTCCCACAAAACAGCCATGTGTGAGCTTTTAATAGAAAGTGGTGTAGGGGTTAGCAAAGGTATGTTAGAAGAAGTACAAAAAAGCTAGAAAAAGCAGAAAATAAAGAGCAAAAAGAAGCTATTTTGCACTTATTGCCAAAATGGAAGACCAATCTTTAATTGTCTAAGGCTTCAATTAAGAATTAATCAAGTTCATAAGAAGCCTTTTAAAATAAATTTATAATTTTTTTTAAGGAAACACAATGCACTATACAAGCTATGAAAAAAATAAAATTACTTTTTTTGAGATAGAAAACACAGATGAGAATTTTTTGGATACTTTTATGAAAATTATGCAAAAAAGCCCCTTTAGTGTGGAGATAGAAAAGGATAAGCAAATACCAAGCTTCTTACAAAAAGACGCCTATACTATGCAAATCATTCAAAATAGCGATGAAGTGCGAATTTTACGCATGGGTGGGGTTTGTGTATGGTGCTATAAAGATGGCAAAACTACGATTATTTTTGATTCTATACATCCTATGTGTGGTTATATTTTAGAAAACGATTTTTGTAATCTCTATGAGCAATTTTTAAAGGGTGAGTTAAATTTGGAAGAGGAAGAGGAAGATGGGTATGAAGATGATGAGGATTATTATGATTTTAATGAGGATTATGAAGAGCTAGAAGAAGATGATGAAGAAATAGAACTTAATTATAATAGAGATGATGAAGAATATTTAGAAGATGAAGAAGATTCTATAAAATCTAATTCATCGCCTTTTGGCTCTTTTGCGCTATCTACAAATTTTGGAGCAGAAAACCTAAAAGTTAGCTTAGAGGATTTTCAAACACTGGCTGAAGAGATGAGTAAGCATTATGCCTACACCCAAGAAGAGCTAGAAAAACTAGGCGAACTTAGACAAAGATCTAAAGCCCTAAAGCTTAGGGCAACACTGCTAGAGCAAAAAGCCTTTAGAAGAGTTTGTAAGCTAAGTCTAAAGGAGTTTCAAAAATTAAGCGCTAAAGAGTTAAAAGCATATCAAGAGCTTATAAATAAAGAGCTTATAAGGGTGGTAAAAGAGCTTTTGTTCTGCGAATATGCTAGTAGCCAAAAAGATAAAATAAACGTGATTGCATTTCACTCTGCACTGCGTCCCATTGCTAATGATAGTGAAAATATTGCATTAAGAGAGTTTTATAATCGCTCTATCACTCCAACAAAAGATGGCAAAACACATCTTAATGAGACTAAAACTTATTTAATCAATCTAGTAAGTGCGGGTGCAAAAGTAGATAGAGATCTTGCAAATCTTGCTATGCAATCAGCAAATTCTTATACTTCTTTAAGCTATCAACGCCTCCAAAACAAAGATAAAAATATCAGCGATGAAAAGGCTTTAAGACAAATACAATCTTTGCCACGCCATAAAATGCTAAGTTCTATCAATTTAATCTTGCAAGCTTGTGTGTATCAAAACTACCAACGCATAGATGCTCTAAGCCAAATCCAAGATGAGCTAAAAGAGCCATGGAGCGATGAAGAATATATAGAAATGTTTGTGATTAAGCATGGCAAAAAGTATCCTAAGCTTTTAAATTACAAGCAAATAGATTCTAGCCTAAATGATATGCAGCGAGAAGAAATCGCACAGAATCTACTTAGTAAAGCACTATCTTGTAATGCAAAACCCATGAATAGCTACAAAAAGGCTAAAGAAAATTTCAATCAAGATTCTAAAAAAGATTTTTCATCGCCACTTAAAATGACAGAAAACACAGAATCTACAAACACGCAAGATTCTAAGCTTTCAATACTCTTTTTACACAAACAGCCAACACGCTCTCCTAGCTCTTTAAAAGAAGACGAAAAAGAAGCGATCAAAAAGATTTTTGAACTAAAAAGTGTTACAGAGATTTCACAAACGCATTTAAACGCTCTTGATGATTTGTTAGATTCTCTTATTAAAAATCTTTGCGGTGCTTATACCACTGCTTCACATTTTTTAAGCAAGGAGCAAAAACAAGCCCTCTTAGAATCTAGAGCCTTTCAATGGCTTTTTGATGATGATGTGGATGAAAGTATTTTTGAATATATGTATATTCATACGCTTTTTTATGGGAGTGAAGCCTTTAGTACTAGAGATTCTGTAAATTTGTGTATGCTTTTAGATAAGCCCTTTCAAGTTACTTGGGAAAACTTTATTTTGCTTTTATGCACGGGGGTTAAGATCAAAAAATCCTATATTAAACATATCAAAAACGCAAAAAATATTTACAAATACATGCAATTAAGCCTAGCGCAAAACTATAATGAAAACTTTTCATCTTTTAAAGATAAAGCCTATACTACAAGCAGTGGAGAAAAAATCGTCCTAAACAACCTAAGAGCCTTACAAAATACAAAAGATTTTTTACATTCTAGCAATACCTATAGACTTTTAAAGCAGGTTTTAAAACTCCTCAAAGAATTACAAGGCGTAGAAGAAAGGACAAGGCATTTAAAAGATTATCCCTCTTACATAAAATTTCAAGAATGTGAGTTTAGGGCAGAACTCTTTATCTATGCTTTTATAGATGAAAAAATAGAATTTTTAGCTTATGAAAGCTTGGATAAAAAAGCGCATATAGATGAGCGTGTAGCTAAGATCGTGCGAAAATTCGAAATAGGAAGTGTGTATGTAGATATAGAACCTATTATAGAGTTTTTAGGGCTTAGCCCATCTATCTATCTTCTAAATTCTCGCATAGATGATACAACTTTTAAGCTAGAAAGCACACAATATAGGCTAAAGATTAATTTAAGAGATTTTAGCAATGCCAAAAATTGCGATGAAGCCAAAAAAGCATTTTTAGACTTTTTAGAGCGGTGCAATATTTCTCAAATCATTTTTGCAAAAACTACAGAAATAACAAACAAACTTTTAGGCGAACTTGGTGAGTCGCGTAATATCGGTAGAGGTATAGGTATAATTGCAGGAGAAAAAATAGATGATATGCCTTATAATATAGTCGGCTTTAAGTTTTATAATACTTACAGAGATGATGTGGCACTTATTCGCATAAAAAGCGATGAAGCACTTGAATTTCTTATAGGTATCTTGCAAGAGCAAGATAAAAAGTATAATAAAACATCTTATCAAATCATCGTTGGCGAATATGACACACAAAAGATCGATGGCGCATTTTGGCTTTATGCTTGCTCTTACAAAGAGCAAGAGTTTATAGACAAAGCACATTATCAGTATTTTATCGGCGATACAGAATCTTTTTGCCACGACTTTTTGGAGGATAAAAACTACTTTGATTTTGACAAATATAGTAAGATTTATCTAGGCTATTGTATGAAAAATAAAGTCATTAAAAAGCTAGATTGGCTACGCGGAAGCGTTTTTGATGATAAGCATTTCACTAAAAATAAGAAAAAATTTTGCAATATTTACACAAAGCAAGAAGATTCTACACTTACTATATTATTCAATACAAAGGGGTATTATGAATTTAAATTTCCAAAATTTATCTATGATTTTTTAGAATCTAAAAGTAATGCAAAATTTAGCACTCTCACAAAGGGGCTAAATTATGGCTTTTTTAGCTTAGAAAAAGAGTTAGACTTAAAAACTCCAAAAATCACACAAGAGCTAGCAAGGCAAATCATAGAGCAGGAGGAGCTTTTTTCAGTATCTTGGTATGAGAGAAAAAAAGAGCATTTGGGCGAATATATGCTAGGAATTTGGTGGGATAAGAGTGTGCAAAAATATGAGGTTTTTAGAACAGGTGAGCGTGCAAGTATAGAGCATGAAAAAGACTTTGAGAGAGAAGATGAGGCTTTGCAATATTTGCTTGTGCAAAATTATATTGAGCTTTATAAGGGTGTCAAACGAAAGGGAATTAATGAAGAGAATTTAAAAAAGTCATTGCAGGATTTGCAATATCCATTCATTTGGTATAATGAGCCATTAAAGCCTGTGTGTGCAGGTATTAGGCGTGAAAATAATGTCTATGTAAGCTTTATGACAGATTCTGATGCACAAATCATAGAGTATAAAACTTTAGTATTTAATGAGGAATCAGTTGCACTTTATGCTCTATTAAATCGCACACGCATTTTACATAATCTTCCAAAACAAGAAATGTTAGGAGAAATATTAAACATGAATAATGCTGATGATATGTTGTTTAAAGCAATTATGACTAGTGATTTTGAACTTTTTACAAAAGCACTAGAGCAAGGGGCAAATATAAATGGCAAAGTTGATGAAAAACAAGAGTTAAGTAAATATGCTAAAGAGGATAATATCTGTGAGGAAGGTGCGTATTATTATGGTTTGGCACTCTCGCAAGTGCTAGGCGGTATAACGCTAGATAATGAAAAATTTAGTGAAGAAGAGCTACTAAAAGAAAATGAACAAGCCTTTAATATTCTCTATGCTATGCGGGATTTAAAACCAAGTGATGAAGCACAAGAGTATGCCAAAGATGTACTAAATGATACGCATGCTGATTGGTGGTATAATGCTTACAAATGGGCTGATGAATTTGGCTATAAAGGTGATTTTGAGGATGAGGAGGCGATTTTTGCTTGGCTAAGAGAAAACAAAGGCTTAAGATATTTTGAAACTTTGATTAAAGATTTAGGCTTTGATTTAGAGCTTAAATGGGAATAAAATATATACAAAGAAAGGATCAAAAATGCAAAGAGAACAAGCAGAACTAATTATAAACGCAGAAAGATAAAAGCGATATGGCAAAAAGCATAGATACAGCAGATATCCCAACATTTAACAATGAAAGGCAAGGCTTTTTAAGGGGTGGTAATTTAGAGAAACTAGATAGGTATATAAATTTAAAGCACAAATTGCGAAGAGGCAGTTAATGAAGTAGATTCTAAAAATCATGGGTATATTAGGTCTTATTGGGTAGTATCAATGTCAAACAATTGCAGAATTAAAAAAGAAAGCTAGCTATGAGCGAATTTTTGTGTCTTTTTTAGAGTAATTATCTCATCTTGTATCTCTGTATCAAACTGCAAGACATCAAGCCTTTCTATGCCGTATTTAAAAAATCTATTATATAATTCTTAAAATTATACAAAAATTTTTAAACAAGGAAAAAGTTATGGCACAAGATTTAGATACACAACTTTTAGACGCAATAGAGGCTTTGCGTAAGGCACCTTTGAGTGAATGGGACGCCAAAAAGAGTGCGATTTTAGAGCTTTTTAGTAAAGGTGCGAAAATCCCACCCCATATAATAGAAAATCTTGAAACCTATCTAAGCGATTTAGAGCAAGAGTATTGGGATGATAGGGCAGTATATGCAGGGCGAAGCGTGAAAGATAGTGATGAATATGAGCTTTTCAATATCCTTTCAAAACTAAACAACGCAAAAGATAAGAAAAAATCGCTTAATGCACTTTTTAAGGCTACAAAAAGCACAGGCGTCATACATACGCCAAAAAACAAAGCCGAGCTTAAAAAACTCATTAAAGATAAAAAGATTTATCTTGGCGATATTGATATAAGCAAAATTAAAAGTTTTAAAGATTTGTTTAAAAATAGCAGACGCAGGGATTTTAGCGGTATAGAAACTTGGGATACAAGCAAGGTTACAGATATGCAATCCTGCTTTGAAGATGCAGAGCATTTCAACCACAATATAGAATCTTGGAATGTCTCTTGTGTTGAAAGTATGGAAAGTATGTTTAAAGGTGCAGAAGCTTTTAATCAGCCCTTAGATAAATGGGATATTTCAAATGTGGGTAATTTTGAAAAAATGTTTGCATACGCAACAAATTTCAATCAAAGCTTAGATAAATGGGATATTTCAAATGTGGGTAATTTTGAAAAAATGTTTGCATACGCAACAAATTTCAATCAAAACTTAGAATCTTGGGGAGAAAAAATTGATTTTGAAAAAAGCTATCTCAAAGGCATATTTTGGTCTTCAGGAATAGAGAAAAATAATAACTATCCAAGCTGGTATCGATCGTGCAATGAAGAAGGCATATATCAACCAAAATGCAAAGAGTTTTTGAAAGAATTACTAACAGATAACATAAGCCCTTCAAAGATTGATACAAGTTTAATTATAGATATGAGTGAGCTTTTTGTCTTTGCTAGTTTTAAAGAGACACAATGGTTTGATGGCATAGAAAGCTGGGATGTAAGTAGCGTGAAATATATGTACAATATGTTTGCGGGTTGTAAAAACTTTAATAGCGATATAAGCAATTGGAATGTAAGTAGTGTAGTAAATATGAGCGGTATGTTTGAAAACTGCATAAATTTCCGCCAAGATTTAAGCAAGTGGAGCGTAAGCAGTAAAGTTTTATTAGAAAGTACAAATATTTTTAAAAACTGCCCAACCAATATGCTTGAAATTTGGGATAAAAAGCATCTTGATTTTCTAAATGCAAAAAATACAAATGCTACAAACAAAAACGCCAAATACTTCCCCAAAACCACAGACGATCTAAAAATGCTATGCGAAAAAGAAGAACTCTATTTGGGCGATATTGACACAAGCTTAATCACAGATATGAGTAGGATATTTCACAACTCACAAAGGAAAGATTTTAGCGGAATTGAATTGTGGGATACTTCGAATGTGGTTTGTATGAAGCTTATGTTTTTTGGTGCTAAACACTTTAATCATAATATAGAATCTTGGGATGTGAGCAAAGTTGAGAATATGGAAAGTATGTTTGAAGGAGCAAAAGCTTTTAATCATAATATAGAATCTTGGGATGTGAGCAAAGTTGAGAATATGGAAAGTATGTTTGAAGGAGCAAAAGCTTTTAATCAGCCCTTAGATAAATGGAATCTTTCAAGCTTGCAAGAGCTAAAAGAGATGTTTAGAGATTGTTGCAATTTTAATCAAAACTTAGATTCTTGGGAGTTTAGCAAAGAGGGAATTAAAAATGCTATAGAAAATAAAAACAATATCTTTCATGGCACAAAGCTAGAAAATAACTTCCCAAAATGGCTTCAAGCAACGCAAAAAATCCCAGAAAGCGTGAAAGAAATCTGTGATCTCTTAAAAGAAATGTGCGATGATGAATATGAAAAAGGGAAAGCGTTTTTTAAAAGCTATTATGATAGGGCACTACAAGGGCTTAAAACATTGCTTGAAAAGAAAAAAGTGAATGATAAAGATCTAGCTAGAATCTATGCCTTAGCTATGGGCGAGAGAGAATTTTATAAAGAAAATACCATAGGAAATTGCCCACTAGAGCTTTTAGAACTCATCAAAAAAAGTGCCACAGATCCTAAAATAGCACTAAAAATCGGGCAAAAAGATAAACAAAGAATGAGCTTTTTAGACAATGCCGCAAGCGTAGGAAGGGCGGATATTGTGAAAATTTTATTTGATTGTGGTGAGGTCATTGAGGGAATGAACGGACTAAAGGGTTTATACTATCATCGTAGGCAGATAAGCCAAGAAAGCATGATAGAGATACTGCGACTCTACAAAGCAAATGGGCTAAAAGATACAGATTTAGACTTTCAATATGGTAGCTTGTATATCTTAGCACTAGAACATGGGATTTTTAGTAAAGAAGAAATAGAAAAAGAGCTAGGAGAGCCATTGCTTGAGTGTGTGCTTAAAGAATATATGCCTGAAGGTTCGCAATATATTGAGTGGTATGAGTATTTTGCCTCCAAAGATTTAAGCCAAGAGGAAAAGGATTTTATAGTGCAGGATATTAAAGAACGCAAGAGCAGCAGGAAAGTAGAAGATTATCTACAAAGATACAATGCGATTTTAGAGAAACTTGGAGCAAAAGGAATACTTTGATATTCCTTTTTAGCTTGAATAAATAGGTGAAATGATAAAAAAATGGAGCTTAGCATAATCTCACAGATTAAAGAACCAGAGAGTGCGATTTTAATCATTTTGCTAAAAAGTTTATTTATTTGATTATTTCAAGATCCCCATCGCAAAATCCAGTGGTAATGTGTGGGACTTGCAATAATTTTATATGTTTTAGCTCCATAACTAATTCTTTTAAAATATCTATCATCAGCTCTAGCACACTTTCCCATTCTAAATCACTTGGGATTTCTAGTGCAGGACAGATTCTAAGCTTTGGCACAAAATCTTCTTCACACGCCCAATCATCATCATTTTCATCATAATTTTCTGCTCCAATCAACTCTATCCCATAAGGCTCAAAAAGCCCAAAATTTAAAGCTTCCACAAGGAGAAAATTTTGACATTCTTTGTCAGAAAGTGAGTGGTAAATTTAGACATTTTTTAAATCACGATGATTTTGAAAAGCTTTTTAAAAGGATAAAAAATTTACTTGCTAATGCCCAATTTCAAAAACTCATCGAAAATAAAAAATTACTCAAAGAGCAAGCTTTGAGTTTTCAAGGTGAGATCAAATAGCTTGATTTACTTGCTTTAGGTGAAGATGAAGCCATCATTATAGATTATAAAACAGGTTTGAATTTCAACAAACACAAAGAGCAGGTTTTGCTTTATAAAGAAGCTATCGAGAAGATCTTGGCTAAGAAATCAACTCAAGCTTTTTTAGTTTATGTTTTAGAAGATAAGGTGGAGATAATAGAGATTTAATAGACTATATAATCAAATTTAGGCTCGATTACAATTTTTCCACTTTTATCTATAAAACCGTATTTTCCATTTAACTCAACCTCCGCTAATCCTTCTCTAAAATCCCAAACATAATCAAATTCAGGCTTTACTATAATTTTTCCACTTTTATCTATAAAACCCCATTTTTCATTTAACAAAGCTGCTGCCAATCCTTCGCTAAAATTCCTAATATCATCAAATTCAGGCTTGATTACAAATTCTCCACTTTTATCTATAAAACCCCATTTTCTATTTAGCTTAACTGCTGCCAATCCTTCGCTAAAATATGAAACCCTATCAAATTCAGGCTTGATTGCAAATTCTCCACTTTTATCTATAAAACCCCATTTTCTATTTAGCTTAACTGCTGCTAATTCTTCTCTAAAATCATCAACATTATCAAATTCAGGCTTTGTTATAATTTTTCCACTTTTATCTATAAAACCAATTTTTCCATTTAACCAAACTTTCGCCAATCCTTCTCTAAAATCCCCAACATCATCAAATTCAGGCTTTGCTATAAATTCCCCACTTTTATTTATAAAACCAATTTTTCCATTTAACCAAACTTTCGCCAATCCTTCGCTAAAATATGAAATATCATCAAATTCAGGCTTTGCTATAATTTTTCCACTTTTATCTATAAAACCAATTTTTCCATTTAACTTAACTTTCGCCAATCCTTCACTAAAATTCCAAACATCATCAAATTCAGGCTTGATTACAATTTTTCCACTTTTATCTATAAAACCAATTTTTCCATTTAACCCAACCTCCGCCAATCCTTCTCTAAAATCCCAAACCTTATCAAATTCAGGCTTGATTGCAAATTCTCCACTTTTATCTATAAAACCGTATTTTCCATTTAACTTAACTTTCGCTAACCCTTCTCTAAAGCTCCAAGCATCATCAAATTCAGGCTTGATTGCAAATTCTCCACTTTTATCTATAAAACCCCATTTTTCATTTAACAAAGCTGGTGCTAATCCTTCGCTAAAAACCCCAGCATCATCAAATTCAGGCTTGATTGCAAATTCTCCACTTTTATCTATAAAACCGTATTTTCCATTTAACTTAACTGCTGCTAATTCTTCACTAAAGCTCCAAGCATCATCAAATTCAGGCTTTGCTATAATTTTTCCACTTTTATCTATAAAACCAATTTTTCCATTTAACTTAACTGCTGCTAATTCTTTACTAAAGCTCCAAGCATCATCAAATTCAGGCTTTACTATAAATTCTCCACTTTTATCTATAAAACCAATTTTTCCATTTAACTTAACTTTCGCCAATCCTTCGTTAAAATCCCCAACATCATCAAATTCAGGCTTTGCTATGATTTTTCCACTTTTATCTATAAAACCCCATTTTCCATTTAACTCAACTGCTGCCAATCCTTCGCTAAAATTCCTAATATCATCAAATTCAGGCTTTGCTATAAATTTTCCACTTTTATCTATAAAACCAATTTTTTCATTTAGCTCAACTCTTGCCAATCCTTCGCTAAAGGTCGAAACACTATCAAATTCAGGCTTTGCTATAAATTCCCCGTTTTCATCTAAGAAGCTCCACTGTCCATCGATTTTTACTTTTATTAAATTACCGCTTACAAAGATACTAGCAAAACAAGCTTTACCATCCCCATCATCGCATTTTTCTTTATAGATGGTTTGGAGCATTTTACAGCTATTTTCATCATCGTAGTGGCATTTTTCCTCAAGTTTGCTTATATAAACTTTGCTGTATTTTCCACCATAAAAATACTGATATATGCTTAGTGAAGCTATCAAAAAGAAACCCACCATGCTAATTATGATTTTACTTTTGTGTTTTGTGATAAATTCTTTTCTTTGTTTGAGTCTTTTTTCTTTTTCTTCTTGAGCCATTTTTCTTTTCTCCTCTTCTAGTCTTCTTTCTTGTTCTAGTTTTTCTTCTGCTTGTGGATCGTATAAATCACTATTTCCACACTCTTTGCAGAATTTAGCTGCATCTAAATTTTTTGTATTGCAATGATTACAAAATTTTTAATATGATAAAAAGTAATTCTAACAAGAAAATACTTAAAAATGTATATCTAGCTAATGCAGAATTAAGAAAGAAAGCTAGCTATGAGCGAAAAATGGCAAAGCTTGAGATCGAGAAGATCTTGGCTAAGAAATCAACTCAAGCTTTTTTAGTCTATGTTTTAGAAGATAAGGAGGAGATAATAGAGATTTAATAGTCTATATCATCAAATTTAGGCTCGATTACAATTTTTCCACTTTTATCTATAAAACCCCATTTTCCATTTAACCAAACTTTTGCTAATCCTTTTTTAAAATCCCCAACATCATCAAATTCAGGCTTTGCTATAAATTCCCCACTTTTATCTATAAAACCCCATTTTTCATTTAACAAAGCTGGTGCCAATCCTTCGCTAAAATTCCTAATATCATCAAATTCAGGCTTGATTGCAAATTCTCCACTTTTATCTATAAAACCAATTTTTTCATTTAACAAAGCTGGTGCTAACCCTTCTCTAAAATATGAAACACCATCAAATTCAGGCTTGATTGCAAATTCTCCACTTTTATCTATAAAACCCCATTTTCTATTTAGCTTAACTGGTGCCAATCCTTCGCTAAAATATGAAATATCATCAAATTCAGGCTTTGCTATGATTTTTCCACTTTTATCTATAAAACCGTATTTTCCATTTAACTCAACTTCCGCTAATCCTTCACTAAAATCCCTAATACCATCAAATTCAGGCTTGATTGCAAATTCTCCACTTTTATCTATAAAACCAATTTTTCCATTTAACCAAACTTTCGCCAATCCTTCTCTAAAATCCCAAACCTTATCAAATTCAGGCTTTGCTATAATTTTTCCACTTTTATCTATAAAACCGTATTTTCCATTTAACTCAACTCTTGCCAATCCTTCACTAAAATTCCAAACATCATCAAATTCAGGCTTGATTGCAAATTCTCCACTTTTATCTATAAAACCCCATTTTTCATTTAACAAAGCTGGTGCCAATCCTTCTCTAAAATATGAAACCCTATCAAATTCAGGCTTGATTGCAAATTCTCCACTTTTATCTATAAAACCCCATTTTCCATTTAACAAAGCTGCTGCCAATCCTTCGCTAAAATCCCCAACATTATCAAATTCAGGCTTGATTGCAAATTCTCCACTTTTATCTATAAAACCCCATTTTCCATTTAACTCAACTCTTGCCAATCCTTCACTAAAAACCCCAACATCATCAAATTCAGGCTTTGCTATAATTTTTCCACTTTTATCTATAAAACCCGATTTTCCATTTAACCCAACTCTTGCCAATCCTTCGCTAAAGGTCGAAACACTATCAAATTCAGGCTTTGCTATAAATTCCCCGTTTTTATCTAAGAAGCTCCACTGTCCATCGATTTCTACTTTTATTAAATCACCGCTTACAAAGATACTAGCAAAACAAGCTTTACCATCTCCATCATCGCATTTTTCCTCAGGTTTGCTTATATAGGCTTTGCTGTATTTTCCACCATAAAAATACTGATATATGCTTAGTGAAGCTATCAAAAAGAAACCCACCATGCTAATTATGATTTTGCTTTTGTGTTTTGTGATAAATTCTTTTCTTTGTTTGAGTCTTTTTTCTTTTTCTTCTTGAGCCATTTTTCTTTTCTCCTCTTCTAGTCTTCTTTCTTGTTCTAGTTTTTCTTCTGCTTGTGGATCGTATAAATCACTATTTCCACACTCTTTGCAGAATTTAGCTGCATCTAAATTTTTTGTATTGCAATGATTACAAATAAGCATTATATACCCCTTGTTTCTTTGATAATTTCATAGGCTAATTTTCTATAATTTTTCTTGTTTTAGCTTTACTTCTCTAAATTTTATAAGGTTTAATCCAAGTCCTATGATGATATTTTCCATAAGAGCATTTTCATTTGCGCTCATTTTTGCATCATAATATATCAAATCAAGCAGTAAACATATGAGAAAATCGATTTCTTTTTCGTAAAATCTTGCACTAGTGCAAAGTTCATAGATGCTTCTGCCTTGATTTTTTTCATGCTCAAAAATGCTTGCATAAGTATTTCTAAATCCACTGTATTCTTTAGAATAAAACATCTCTGTCTTATCGAGCAAAGAAGATATAAATTTGGATAAATCTTTTGTGATGATTTTATCATCTGCTTTTGCTACTTTTGCCAAAAGCGCTACTATGATAGCGGGATTTTTACTGTAAATATAATCAAGCCTTTGTCTTGCGGGATGATTTAAATCTTTTCCATAAAATATACAAAATTTAGTATCTTCTTCAGGGTTTATCTTAAGACAATTTTTACATTGAAGATGCTCTTGAATTTTAAATTTTAAAGAAAGCAAAATAAAACCTTATTTTTAATATGATAAAAAGTAATTTTAACAAGAAAATACTTAAAAATGTATATCTAGCTAATATTAATACAAGTAAAATTACTGATATGAGTGAACTATTTTAGTAGTATCAATGTCAAACAATTGCAGAATTAAAAAAGAAAGCTAGCTATGAGCGAATTTTTGTGCCTTTTTTAGAGTAATTATCTCATCTTGTATCTCTGTATCAAACTGCAAGACATCAAGCCTTTCTATGCCGTATTTAAAAAATCTATTATATAATTCTTAAAATTATACAAAAATTTTTAAACAAGGAAAGTTATGGCACAAGATTTAGATACACAACTTTTAGACGCAATAGAGGCTTTGCGTAAGGCACCTTTGAATGAATGGGACGCCAAAAAGAGTGCGATTTTAATCATTTTGCTAAAAAGTTTATTTATTTGATTATTTCAAGATCCCCATCACAAAATCCGGTGGTAATGTGTGGGACTTGCAATAATTTTATATGTTTTAGCTCCATAACTAATTCTTTTAAAATATCTATCATCAGCTCTAGCACACTTTCCCATTCTAAATCACTTGGGATTTCTAGTGCAGGACAGATTCTAAGCTTTGGCACAAAATCTTCTTCACACGCCCAATCATCATCATTTTCGTCATAATTTTCTGCTCCAATCAACTCTATCCCATAAGGCTCAAAAAGCCCAAAATTTAAAGCCACAATCCCTTTTGGCAAAGCTTCTTGCCTATTTATCTCTAAAATCCATTCTTTAATGCTTTGCTTTATTTTTTTTCTATCCATATTTTCCTAACAATCTAAATTGCAAAATTATAATGAGTTTATGCTAAATTTATTGGCAATTATATTGCAATGTAACTCTCTTTATAGATTTGCCTTGCACTTTATTTATGGCTAGCTTGGTTTGATATGCCTTCCTTGAGAAAACTTCCTCGCAATAACAATGATGATTTTAACGATTAAATACAGCCATTAAAACATATAAGGCTATAATATGCCAAAGGAGAAACTATTTAGATTTTGCTCTCAAGGGCTTTGGTGGGGAAAATCGCCAAACTTGCTCCTATATTTTGGCGTATAGTCTCTCCAAAATTTATAAATTTAATGCAAGATTTAATCAAAGATTGTGTGCAATATTTAGATGTAGAAATTAGAAGTCAGGAAATAAATTATTATGATTGTAAAATTATGCATGTAACAAAATCACTTGAAGCTTTAGATTATGAACATTCTGTATATACTTATATGGGTGATAATGATGAATATTTAAGCATTACTAAGGCTGTTTTAAAAAAATCAAAACTTGATGGAAGTCATATATTTAGAATTAAAGATGATGAAATACCTGTTTTTGTATCAAATGAATTTAGAAAAAGAGTGAGAGAAAACAATTTATTAGGTTTTAGTTTTAGTGAAGTTTTAGTATGTGAAGATTGATTAATAAATACTGTATTCATCAATTAAAATAACATATTAATTTCATTAAAGAATACCATAAAGAGCAATAATGACAAGAGAACAAGCAGAATTAATTATAAAAGAAGAAAAGTTGATTGATACAGATTGGTATCCTTCTTATAAACATTCAGGAGAATACCATCTTACTATGTGGTTTGATTCTAATAATAATAAATACGAAACTTTCTATGTTGGAGAAAGGGGGAGTGTTAGTCTTAACTATTCTTTTGATAGTGAAAAAGAAGCCATTGATAAAATGTTGCAAGAAAATTATTGGCATAAATATCATGATATCAAAGACATCAAAGAATATCTAACAAAAGAAGTAGCACTAAAAACCATCAAAGAAGAAAATCTAGAAGTGATTTGGTATGATGAAGCACTTAAACCTTTATGTGCAGGTATTAAACACGATAAACAAAGAGATAAATACATTTCTTTTATCACTAATGCTAAAGCAGAGATTATAGAATACAGAAGTATTGAATTTGATGGGGATAGATACAGTGAAACTTTTGAAAGAATAATTAACGATGAATTTCTAGCCCTTTATGCTCTTATCAATCGTGCCAGAATGATTAAGCAAAATAGAATTAGCTTTGCGTAAATACTTTCCTTATGATTTAATTTAATCTTATAGTGGGTTTAAAAACCCACAAGACTTTTCATGGCTAGAATTTGCTATACCCAAAAAGAATAAGATCCAATTTGCTTTAGCTAAAATACAAGCTAGTCCTCTTGCTAAGATTGAGTATGATAGGATAAGATGGGAAGGGATAGGAGGTAAAAGAAGTAAGAAAAATCATTCATGTAAAATACTTTTTTCTAGCACTCAATTTAATGATAAAGATAAAAAACGCAAACAACTTAAGGAAAATCAAATTAACGGCAAACGATTTGAGCAAAAGGATTTTAAGATATTTAAAAAAGAATGCCCTAATGTACAATCCCAAGTAACTCTCAGAGTTTATGATAAAAATAAACCCATTGTTACAACCAGAGTGGATGCAATAGCTCATTGTAAAGGTAAAATTATTATCAGGGAGGCAAAATCATCTAAAGATGCTCCCCTAACACAAAATCAAATAAAAGCATTTAATTTAATAAGTCAAAAAAACAATGACATAACAATAGAACTACGAGGTAATAAAGTTTTGAAATATGACAATAAAATGCTAAAAAAAGGAGATAAAATATTATCAAAAAATGTTACAATAAAAATATCACGCCCTAGCGGAATAACAACATACAAATCAACAAAAGGAATTTCAATAATACGACAAGAAATCTTAGATGATATTGTTCTAAAATTTTGCAAAAAACTGGACAAATTTTCAGCACAATATGGTTTAAAAACAGAAGAATTTATCACTTATGGTGTTTTTGACGACTTACTTTTTACTTTTGAACATTATTTAGAAGAAGATAATGATTGCATAAGTTTTAGTGTTTCTTTTAGAGTAAAATCTATGAAAAGTGATGAAATTTTATGTAAGATAATAGGACTTGATCAGCCTAATTTAGATTTTAAAATTTTAAATCAACATGGCGTTAGATCTTTTCCATTTTCTTTTAAAAGTATGGAATTTACCAATTTGAATGATTTAAAACAATCTGGATTAGATGATATGCCAAGTGATTCTTATCATAGTTTTTTAAAAGCTTATAAAGAAAGTATAGATACTCTTATTGAAGCTTTTAAAACTGATACTACTAACACAATAAAAGGGCTTTATGATTTTATTTACAATTATGAAGAAAATGAAGATACTATTTGGCAAGATAGAACCTTAATGCAAGTTTTACTACTTATAGAACTTAATCAAAAAGAACAAGCATTAAAAATTCTAAAAAATAATCAAAAAGCCATTGAAGAAAGAGACTTTACTATAGAATATGATGATGGAAGTATAGAAGTATTTGATGTTTTAAAACATTCTATAGAAAATGATCTTTGTTAGGATTTTTTAAAATGTGTAAGAGAAAACAATTTATTAGGTTTTAGTTTTAGTGAAGTTTTAGTATGTGAAGATTGATTAATATATAAAATATTATAATCATAAATTATATAAACTTATTAGGTTTTATCAAACAAATACCATAATAAAAAGGATAAAAAATGCTAAGAGATACTAAGAGAGATGAAGCGTATTTTACGAAACATATAATAGAGTGTGAAGAATCTATTAAAAAATCCGAAAAAATACTTTTAGAGCTTCCTTTTGGACAAAGAGAAACTTGTCTTTTTTGTATAGTAGATAGAAAAAAATGTATTGCTATGGATAAATACTCTCGTGGTGATGATATAAATCTAGTTAAAAAAGATTTAGAAGCACTTATGCTATTAAGACAAAAAAATCGTTTAGAATTAGGTGGATTTGATACTAGCGATTATAGAGGAAATGCTATTGAACTTTGTGTTAGAGTATTATTAGATATGGATAGTGCTTGTGTATTGGAATTAATAGAAGAAGATGAGAGAAAGAAAAAAGATATTTTTAATAGAGATTGGTTTTTACATTTTATGGGTTCTAAGGGTAAAAATTTAAATTTAGAACGCAAATGTAATTGTAAAGAACACGAGCTTATTAAAGAATTTGTAGCTACTAAGGATATTGAGTTTTTACATCAATATATGAAAAAACATACAAGATTAAGAGATCCTCTAGATACTTGGGATCTTGAAGGTGCAGCAATTGTAAAACTAATGAATTTAGATAAAGAAGAATTTAAAAGCTATAAATATTTTCCTTATGATTTAATTTAATCTTATTTGGATAACAGAAAAGAGTAGAAATAGACTTGGTATTGTAGATAAAAAAGATAGGGAAAAAAATAGAAGAACTTCTTGAAAAAAATAACAATGAAGTCAGAAAAGATTTATTTCATGTTGATGAAGGAGGTAAAGAAACTATTGATTATTTAGATAAAAATGCAAAAACCAAAAACTTAATAGAAAGGATAAAAAATGCTAAGAGATACTAAGAGAGATGAAGCGTATTTTACGAAACATATAATAGAGTGTGAAGAAAAAATTAAAAAATCCGAAAAAATACTTTTAGAGCTTCCTTTTGGAAAAAGAGAAACTTGTCTTTTTTGTATAACAGATAGAAAAAAATGTATTGCTATGGATAAATACTCTCGTGGTGATGATATAGACATAGTTAAAAAAGATTTAGAAGCATACGTATTATTAAAACAAGAACATCGTTTAGAAGTAGGAATTGATATTGGTTATTATAGAGGAAATGCTCTTGAACTTTGTGTTAGAGTATTACTAGATATGGATACTGCTTGTGTATTAGAATTAATAGAAGAAGATGAGAGAAAAAGAAGAGATATTCTCAATAGAGATTGGTTTTTACATTTTATAGGATCTAAGGGTAAAAACTTAAATTTAGAACGCAAATGTATTCGCAAAGAACACGAGCTTATTAAAGAATTTGTAGCTACTAAGGATATTGAGTTTTTACATCAATATATGAAAAAACATACAAGATTAAGAGATCCTCTAGATACTTGGGATCTTGAAGGTGCAGCAATTGTAAAACTAATGAATTTAGATAAAGAAGAATTTAAACAATACAAATACTTTCCTTATGATTTAATTTAATCTTAGTGGGTTTTTAATTTTCAAATTAAACAAAGTAAAAAAATAGTAAAATAATTCTACAAAGGAATTTCAATAATACGACAAGAAATCTTAGATGATATTGTTCTAAAATTTTGCAAAAAACTGGACAAATTTTCAGCACAATATGGTTTAAAAACAGAAGAATTTATCACTTATGGTGTTTTTGACGACTTACTTTTTACTTTTGAACATTATTTAGAAGAAGAAGAAGATGATTGCATAAGTTTTAGTGTTTCTTTTAGAGTAAAATCTATGAAAAGTGATGAAATTTTATGTAAGATAATAGGACTTGATCAGCCTAATTTAGATTTTAAAATTTTAAATCAACATGGCGTTAGATCTTTTCCATTTTCTTTATAAAAGCTTCGGGTATTAGATGAGTTATATGGGTAAATTCAAAAAAAGAATTTAAAAATACTTCGAAGTAAATGATTTGAAATATTAAAAATTTATTCCTTAATATCGCCTTTGGTTGGTGATGAAAAATTAATTTGATTATTAAAAGTTTATAGTGCATAATCATCAGTATAATAAAATTTTTAAATATATTAAAAAATAAAAATTATTTCTTTATTTAAACTTAAATTAAGTAAAAATTAATATTGTTTTTTATACAATCACATTTTAAAATTTTTGGCAAAGGTAAAGAATTATGACAAAGATAACAAAGCCAAACGAAGTTAAACGAGAATGGATTGTTTTAGACGCAGAAGGCAAACGCTTTGGTCGTCTTTTAACTGAAGTAGCAACAATTTTAAGAGGTAAAAACAAACCTTGCTTTACTCCTAATGTTGATTGTGGTGATTATGTGATTATCATCAATGCTTCAAAAGCTGTATTTACAGGTGCAAATAAAGCAGAAGATAAGCTTTATCACAGACATTCAGGATATTTTGGAAGCGTAAAAAGCGAAAAATTCGGAGATTTACTTGAAAAAAATCCTGCAAAATTATACAAATTAGCAGTTAGAGGTATGCTTCCTAAAACAAATTTGGGTAGAGCGATGCTTAAAAAATTAAAAATTTATGCGGGTAGTGAGCACCCACACACTGCGCAAATTGCTAAAGAAGGAAAATAATCATGGCAACAACATATGCAACAGGTAAAAGAAAAACTGCTATAGCAAAAGTATGGGTAAAACCAGGTAGCGGTAAAATCAGCGTTAATGGTATCGATTTAAATACTTGGCTTGGTGGACATGAAGCAATCAAACTTAAAGTAGTTCAGCCTTTACTTGTAACTAAGCAAGAAACTTCAATGGATATTAAAGCAACGACTTTAGGTGGTGGTTATAGTGCTCAAGCTGAGGCTTTAAGACACGGAATTTCAAGAGCTTTAGCGGCTATGGATGCTGATTTTAGAGCTTTATTAAAACCTAAAGGACTTCTTACTAGAGATAGCAGAACTGTTGAGCGTAAAAAATACGGACGCCGCAAAGCAAGAAGAAGCCCACAATTCTCTAAACGTTAATCTTCAGCGGGGTTTTCCCGCTTTTTATATTTTATCTCTATTTACTATTTATTTTTTTTATATTTTATGATATAATTGAAATTCGCACTACTTAAGTGAATTTATCTATGAAAGGCTTTTGATGAGAAAGTTATTACTATGTTTAGGGTTGGCAAGCGTTTTATTTGGTGCAGATAACAATGTAAAATTTGAAATTACTCCTACTTTGAATTACAATTATTTTGAAGGTAATTTAGATATGGATAATCGCTATGCACCAGGGATTAGATTAGGATATCATTTTGATGATTTTTGGCTTGATCAATTAGAACTAGGTTTAGAACATTACTCGGATGTAAAATATACAAATTCTACTCTTACCACCGATATTACTAGAACTTATTTGAGTGCTATTAAAGGCATTGATTTAGGTGAGAAATTTTATTTTTATGGTTTAGCTGGTGGAGGATACGAGGATTTTTCTCATGGTGCCTTTGATAATAAAAGTGGAGGATTTGGTCATTATGGCGCAGGTTTAAAATTTCGCCTTAGTGATTCTTTAGCTTTAAGACTTGAAACAAGAGATCAAATTTCTTTCCATGATGCGGATCATAGTTGGGTTTCAACTTTGGGTGTTAGTTTTGGTTTTGGTGCTAAGCAAGAAAAAGTTGTAGTGGAGCAAACAAAAGAAGTGGTTAGCAAACCTCAAGTTGTAACTCCTGCTCCAGCTCCTGTAGTTTCACAATCGAAATGTCCTGCAGAACCAAGAGAGGGTGCTTTGTTAGATGAAAATGGTTGCGAAAAAACAATTTATTTGGAAGGGCATTTTGATTTTGATAAAGTAAATATCAATCCAGCCTTTGAAGAGAAAATCAAAGAAATTGCTAAAATTTTAGATGAAAATGTAAGATATGATACTATTTTAGAGGGTCATACTGATAATACAGGTTCAAGATCATACAATCAAAAACTTTCAGAAAGACGCGCCGAAAGTGTTGCAAAAGAGCTTGAAAAATTTGGCGTAGATAAAAGTCGTATCCAAACGGTTGGCTATGGTCAAGATAAACCTCGCTCAAGTAATGATACCAAAGAAGGTAGAGCAGATAATAGAAGAGTAGAGGCTAAATTTATTTTAAACTAATGAAAAAAACTATTTTATTTGACTTAGATGGCACTTTGATTGATTCTACTGATGCCATATTAAATTCTTTCCAAGGAGCTTTTAAAATCCTTGGACTAACTCCAAAAAATAACGAAGAGATTAAAAATCTTATAGGTCATCCTTTAGAGCATATGTTTAAATTCCTTTATCAAGATAAGGCGAATTTAAGTCAAGAATTTGTTCTAGCTTATCGTGAAATTTATTCACAGATTTATTTAGAACAAACCACTCTTTTACCTAAAGCAAAAGAAGCTTTAGAATTAGCTTTTGAGATCGGAGATTTGGGTATAGTTACAACTAAGGGTGGAAAATTTACTCCATTGTTGTTGGAGCATTTAGGAGTGAAAAAATTCTTTAAAACTTTAATAACACTTGAAGATGTAACAAATCCAAAACCTCATGCAGAACCCATACTTTTAGCCTTGGAAAAAATGCAAAAAACTAAAGAAAACGCCTATATGATAGGCGATACGATCTTAGATATCCAAGCAGCAAAGGCGGCAAATATTACCCCTTTGGCTTTGAGCTGTGGTTATGGAGATGAAGATGAGTTAAAACGCTATTCTAAGGTATTTTCAAGTGCTTATAAATCAGTTTTATATATAAAAAATAATTAAACTAACTTCAAGTTTTTGTTAAACGCCTTTTAAGAGAATTTATAGTAAATTGGTGGCCGAAAAATTATAAAAATTATCAATTAATAATAAAGGAAGGTTTCTATGGGTAAAATTATGAAAACTATGGATGGAAATGAGGCCGCTGCATATGCTGCATACGCCTTTACTGAAGTAGCCGGTATTTATCCTATTACACCCAGCTCTCCCATGGCCGATTACACTGATATGTGGGCAGCTGCGGGTAAAAAAAATCTTTTTGGTGTTCCAGTAAAAATCGTTGAAATGCAAAGTGAGGCAGGTGCAGCAGGTACAGTGCACGGATCACTACAAACAGGAGCTTTAACCACAACTTATACAGCTTCTCAAGGTTTATTACTAAAAATTCCAAATATGTACAAAATCGCAGGTCAACTACTTCCCTGTGTGATCCATGTAGCAGCGCGTTCTTTAGCAGCGCAAGCTTTATCTATATTTGGTGATCATCAAGATATTTATGCTGCAAGACAGATTGGTTTTGCTATGCTTTGTTCACATTCTGTACAAGAGACTATGGACTTAGCCGGAGTGGCACACTTATGTGCGATTAAAGGAAGAGTGCCGTTTTTGCACTTCTTTGATGGTTTTAGAACTTCACATGAAATTCAAAAAGTTGAAGTAATGGATTATGCACATTTTGATAGATTATTAGATCGTAAAGCTTTACTTGAATTTAGAAATAGTGCTTTAAATCCTGAAAATCCTAAAACACGCGGAACGGCTCAAAATGATGATATTTATTTTCAAACAAGAGAGGTAAGCAACCGTTTTTATGATGCTTTACCAGATGTTGTAAATGAATATATGCAAGAAATTTCAAAAATCACAGGTAGAGAATATAAACCATTTACTTATTATGGACACAAAGAGCCTGAAAGAATTGTTATAGCTATGGGTTCTGTGACTCAAACTCTTGAAGAGGTTGTTGATCATCTTAATTCTAAGGGCGAAAAAGTAGGGATTGTAAAAGTTTATTTATATCGTCCATTCAGTTTAAAATACTTCTTTGATGTTATGCCAAAATCTGTGAAAAAAATAGCTGTTTTAGATAGAACTAAAGAGCCAGGAAGTCTTGGAGAGCCTTTATATCTTGATATCAAATCAGCTTTCTATGGCAAAGAAAATGCTCCTGTTATCGTAGGAGGAAGATATGGACTTTCTTCTAAGGATGTTGATCCTGCGCAAATGATAGCGGTGTTTGAAAATCTTAAGCTTGATAATCCAAAAGATGGTTTTACAGTTGGGATTATCGACGATGTTACTCATACTTCTTTGCAAACAGGTGAAAAGATTTCATTAGGGGATGAAAGTGCTATAGAATGTTTATTTTATGGACTAGGTGCAGATGGTACTGTGGGTGCTAATAAAAATTCTATTAAAATCATCGGAGATAAAACAGATTTTTATGCGCAAGCGTATTTTGCTTATGATTCTAAAAAATCAGGGGGCTATACAAGAAGCCATTTAAGATTTTCTAAAAAGCCGATCCGCTCAACCTATCTTGTTTCAACTCCACATTTCATCGCTTGTTCGGTAGCAGCTTATCTTGAAATTTATGATGTTTTAGCAGGAATTCGAAAAGGAGGGACTTTCCTTTTAAATAGTATTTGGAATGCAGAAGAAACCATAAGACAACTTCCAGATGCAGTTAAGAAGACTTTGGCTGAAAAAGAAGTGAATTTTTATATCATCAATGCTACAAAACTTGCTCGTGATATAGGACTTGGAAATCGTACAAATACTATCATGCAATCTGCCTTTTTCAAACTAGCAAAAATCATTCCTTATGAAGATGCTCAAAAATATATGAAAGAGCTAGCTTATAAGTCTTATAGCAAAAAAGGCGATGCTATTGTAGAGATGAATTACAAAGCTATTGATGTAGGAGCAGATGGACTTGTAAAAGTAGAAGTTGATCCAAGCTGGAAAAATTTAGAAATCAAAGAAAAAGAACAAACCAATGCTTACAAGGGTACCGAATTTGTTGAAAAGATCGTTAAACCTATGAATGCAGCCAAAGGGGATGAATTACCTGTATCTACTTTCTTGGGTTATGAAGATGGAAGCTTTGAGCATGGAACGACTGAATATGAAAAACGCGGCGTTGGGGTAATGGTGCCAAGATGGATAGAGGCTAATTGTATCCAATGTAATCAATGTGCTTCTGTATGTCCACATGCGGTTATTAGACCATTTTTGATCAATGATGAAGAAATGGCTAAAGCTCCAAGGGGAGTAAAAGATCACGCTTTAGAAGCTAAGGGCACTAAAGGTGAAAAATTAAGTTTCAAAATTCAGGTTTCTCCACTTGATTGTACAGGCTGTGAGCTTTGTGTGCATGAGTGTCCTACTAAAGAAAAATCTTTGGTTATGGTTCCTCTTCAAGAAGAAATGGATTTTGGTGAGCAAGAAAACGCAGATTATTTATTTAAAGAAATTACTTACAAAGATGATATCTTAAATAAAGAAAGCACTAAAGGGGCGCAGTTTGCTCAGCCTTTATTTGAATTCCATGGAGCATGTCCAGGTTGTGGTGAAACTCCTTATATCACTTTAATTACGAGATTATTCGGCGAAAGAATGATTATCGCTAATGCTACGGGATGTAGTTCGATTTATGGAGGTTCGGCTCCTTCTACTCCTTATAGAAAAAGCGTGAAAAATGGACACGGTCCTGCTTGGGGAAATTCATTGTTTGAAGATAATGCTGAATTTGGCTTGGGTATGAAAATTGCAACTGAAAATACAAGATATCGTATTGAAAATATTATGAATGAAAATATGCAAAAAGTACCTAATGCTTTAGCAGCATTGTTTAAAGAATGGATTGCTAATAAAGACAAAGGTGCAGAATCAGTAGAAATCAAAGATAAGATGATACCTATTTTAGAACAAAACACTGATATTAAAGCTGTTCAGGATATTTTAAATTTAAAACATTTTCTAAGTAAAAAATCTCACTGGATTTTTGGCGGTGATGGCTGGGCTTATGATATAGGTTATGGCGGGCTTGATCATGTTTTAGCAAGCGGTGAAAATGTAAATATTTTAGTACTTGATACAGAAGTGTATTCAAATACAGGGGGTCAAAGTTCAAAATCTTCAAGAACAGGTGCAGTTGCGCAATTTGCAGCAGCAGGAAAGCCTATACAGAAAAAAGATTTGGGTCAGATTGCTATGACTTATGGTTATATTTTTGTAGCGCAAGTTAATTCTACTGCAAATTATAGCCATTTAATTAAGGCTATTATGGCGGCTGAAGCTTATGATGGTCCTTCTTTGATTATATGCTATTCTCCTTGTATCGCTCATGGTATTAAGGGTGGACTTGGGTATTCAGGCGAGCAAGGCGAACTTGCTACAAAATGTGGTTATTGGCCTCTTTATACTTTTGATCCAAGATTAGAAGAGCAGGGTAAAAATCCTTTAACTATGGTAGGAAAAGAGCCTGATTGGGATCTTTATGAGAGCTTTTTAATGAATGAGGTGCGCTATAATTCTTTGAAAAAATCAAATCCAGAGCATGCAAAAGAATTATTTGAACGCAATAAAAAAGATGCACAGCGTCGCTATAGACAACTTAAAAGAATTGCTATGGCTGATTTTAGCAATGAGGTTGAGAGCTGATAAAATATTTTTTGAGTATAACATTGTGCTTTTGCACTTTGTTATCATATGAGGATTTTGAAGAATATTTCAAGATTTTAAATACAAAGCAGAGTGTAGAACTTGGAAATTTTCAAAATCCATTCTTCAATCCTACTTTTGAAAAAATCAAAGAAATAAAAATTACTGCTATTATGCTTGATAGAGCAAAGATCAATAATAAATGGTATAAAAAGGGTGATAAGATAGGGGAGGCCGTGATTACTGATATTACTACAAAAGAAATTATTTTAAGATACGATACTTTGGATTTTAAAATAGCATTTAAAAACAATGATAAGATTAATATTTATTAAATTTCTATTTTTTACAAATCTCATTTATGCTATGGAATGCCAAAAGCGCTTATTTGATATAAGCATAAATGAAGATTTGAGTATAGAAGAGAGCTTAAGGGAGCTTGCTAGTTATTGTTCTTTTAGTGTGGTGGTTAAAGATACGATTGCTAAAGAAAAATTAAAAACTGTTCAAAGCAGTATCAATATCCACCAAATGAGTTTAGATGAAATTTTTAAACTTTTTATAGAAGAACAAGATTTAGCTTATAAATTTGATGGCAAGGTGTTAAAAATTTCTGCCTTACAAACTAAAATTTTTAAAATCAACTATATCACTTCAGTAAGAGAAGGACAAAGCATAACTAAAGCTTCAGTGGATTCTAAACCAAGGCAAAGTGAGTATTATAGTGCTTTTGAAGATAATGAAGATAATATGATTAAGAGTATGGAAAAATTTGACTTTTGGCAAAATATAGAAAAAGAAATTATGATTTTACTTAGCTCTTCGCATGAAAACTACGACATAAAAGCACCCATAGTCAATCCTAATGCTGGACTTGTTATCGTTACTGGAACGCATTCTCAGCTTCAACGCGTAAAAGCTTATTTGCAAAAGCTTGAAAGCCGTCTTAAGAAACAAGTTATTATAGATGTGAGCATACTTGCTGTAAATCTTAATAAAAATCATTCTAGTGGGATCAATTGGCAAAATTTCAATATAGGACTAAATTCTCAAACAAGTGATAATACAAATTCTTTTATGCAAATACAAAATGGTCAAGGTTTTGTTAAAAATTTGGGTTTAAGAGCGAATTTGAATTTTGATTCTATTGTTAATTTTTTATCCCAAAGTGGAAAAACCAGTGTTTTGTCTAATCCTAAATTAATGGCTTTAAACAATCAACAAGCCATTATTTCCATAGGCGATACTGTGAATTATCAAGTAAAAGAAAGCTCTAAAGGCACTGAAAATGGTACAACAGTAAGTGAAAGTTATAGTAATTATTCTATTTTCATAGGAATTTTGCTCAATATTTTGCCCGAAATTTCTGATGATGGAAAAATCATGCTTAGAATCAATCCAAGTTTGAGTGATTTTAAGTATCCAGAGGACAATAAAAGACAGAAAGAACCTCGCACTATCGCACCTGATACAATTCAAAAAAAGCTTTCAAGTGTGGTGCAAGTAGAAAATAATCAAACTTTAATTTTGGGCGGACTCATCTCTCATAATCGCTCACAAAATAATAATTCTGTGAATTTTTTATCTAAAATTCCTATTTTGGGTTCTTTATTTAGAAGTGAGGATGAAAATTCCAATATCACAGAAATTGTTTTTATCATCACCCCAAGTATAGTAGACAATACACATATACCTAGTCTTAGGGAGTTAGGATTTAAATACAATGAATAATATAATTGCTTTTAGACAAGAATGTTTTAATCAAATCAATGCCTTATTAAAGAACAAAGCTTTGATTTTACTTTGGGGTAAAAGCGGTAGTGGGAAAAGTGTTTTATTGCAAAGACTTGCGTTGCATCATAATGAGGATTTTACTAATCAAATTTTTACAGATGAAAAAGATTTTCATAAATTTATACAAGATAAAAAACGAAAAATTATCATACTAGATGAAGTGGGGATGTATAGCCCTGATATATTAGAATTAATTCGGGTTTATAGTGATCAAATGAGTTTTATACTTAGCTCACATAAAAAAATCAATCTTTTTGAAAAGGAGTATTTTAAAAGTCGTTTTAGTGCTATGTTTTGGCTTCAAAAGCCTGATATAAATGAATTAAGCAGTTATATTAAAATGAAATTTGATCAAGAGCTTTCTCAAAAGTCTTTAAAATTTCTTATGAAAATTTATCAAGGCAATTTAAGATATTTAGACAAAATACTTCAAAGTTTTTGCGAGTTAAACGCTTATTTAAACAACAACAAAAGTCAAGATTATATTTTGAGACTAAGCGCGTTAGAGCAGGGGTTTTTAAAATGAATATAGAAGAGCGAGTGCGTGAGCTTGAGGATAAATACAAAAGATATTTATTGAAAAAATATTTCAAATTTTTATTTATCTTTGCTGCTTTGGTGGTGTGTATGGTTATAAGCTTTTTTGTGATACAAAATTTTTACAAGCAAAAGGCCTTAGCTTTGGAGGCTTTAGAATATAAAAAAACACTCAATCATCAAATCGCACAAGCACAAATTGCAAATGAAAAAAATAAAATTTTGCAAGAAAGATTATCCAAGGATGAAAACAAAGATGAGTTAAAAGAGGAGTTAAAAACTCAAATCGATATTTATTCTAAACTTTTAAATATAAGTGATTTAAAAAGAAATTTTTACCAAAATCCAAGTTATGAAAAGGCTATGAATTTAGCTGCTCGATATTATGAAAATAAAGATTATGAAAAGTCTATTTTTTGGTCTTTAAAGGCTAATGATATCGATAGAAAAAATTCATCTTCATGGATTTTATTTTCCAAGGCTAAACAAGCTTTAGGAAAAGATGAGGAGGCTAAGCAAGCCTTGGATACTTATGTGAGTTATTATGGTTTGATTGAATTTGATAAGGAAATAGATGATTGAACGATTTTTATTTCAAGATTATATCAATGATAAAATCACCCTTGAGCAAATTTATCACGAGCATAAAATCGATAGTGAAAGTTTTTTAAAAGCTTTAGCTAGTGATGAAAATATTTCTTATTCTACTTTAGAAGAACTTGATCTTAGTTTGGGTGAAAAATTTCCATGTAGTTTTCTTTTGAAATTTAAAATTCTACCCATTTTGAGTAAGGAAAATACACTTTATATAGCAAGTTCTAAACCCTGTTCCTTAGAGCTTTTAGATGAAATTAGAATTTTTTACGAAGCTAAAGATATAGAAGTTTTGATCGCAAATGAATTTAAGATTATGAAATTTTTATATAAACTTCAAGTTAAGGAAAAGCTTAAAAATTTAAGTGCCAATCTTAGGTTAGAATGGAAAGAAAATAAATACCAAAATGAGCAAAGTTATATCAGTCAAATTTTTGATTTTATACTGGATGAAATTCTTGAATTTAATCCCAGTGATATACACATAGAAGCAAGAGAAAATGATGCTTTGATAAGATTTAGAGTGGATGGAATTTTACGCGAATTTGCTTGTCTTGAAAAAGATATTTATGAGGCTTTGGTTTTTCATATTAAATTTTTATCACAGCTTAATGTTGCAGAATCAAGAAAGGCGCAAGATGGAAATTTTGAGCTTAAAATCAAAGAAAATAGATATGATTTTAGGATTTCATCTTTGCCTTTGCAAAATGGCGAAAGCATTGTGATAAGAATTTTAAAACACAACGAAGAAATTTTGGATTTAGAAAATTTAAATTTGGGCGAACAAAATCTTGCAATTCTAAAAAAAGCCCTATACAACCCTTATGGAATGATTTTACTAACAGGTCCTACAGGAAGTGGAAAAAGTACAAGTTTGTATGCTTGTTTAAATGAGCTAAAAAGTATAGAAAAGAAAATAATTTCTGTGGAAGATCCCATAGAATATAAAATGCCTCTAGTTCAGCAAATTTTGCTAAATCCAAAAGCAGGACTTGAATTTAATAATGCCCTAAGAGCTATTTTAAGACAAGATCCTGATATTATCATGATAGGAGAAATCAGAGATGAGGAGAGTCTTGATATAGCGATTAAGGCTTCCTTAACAGGACACTTGCTTTTAAGTACCTTGCATACAAATAATGCCATTTCTACCATAGATAGACTCATTGATATGAATGCAAAGCCTTATTTGATCGCTTCTGCTTTAAGAATCATTATTGCCCAGCGTTTAGTGCGCAAACTTTGTCCTAAATGCAAGCAAAAAAGCACTAAGATTTATGAAATAAAAGGTGATTTCTTTGAGGCTAAAGGTTGTGAGCATTGTCATCATAGTGGATATCAAGGCAGGGAGCTTATTAGCGAGTGTTTATATATCGATGAGGAAATAGCTCAAGTTATTAGAGAGGGTGGTTATAAAAATAAAATTTTAGAGCTTGCCAAAGCAAAGGGTTTTCAAAGTATGTTTGAGCAGGGTTTGCAAAAAGCAAAAGAGGGCATAACTAGCATAGATGAGCTTGTAAGGGTGCTTAATGAAGCTTTATGAGCTTGAAATTCTTAAAGACAAAACAAAACAGAAAAAGCATTTAAGAGCTAGAAATTTAAATGAAGCTCAAGCAAAAGCTATCGCTAAAAAATGGGAAATTTTAAATATCAAAGAGATGCAAAAAGCGGGTTTTAAGAGATTGGATAATGAGAAATTTATCCTTTTCTTTCAAGAATTATCTTTGCTTTGTGAAGTAGGAATCAGCATAAAAGATGCTTTAAATGAGCTTAATAAAATATATTCTCACAAAATGATTGCTAAGCTTTGTGATAATTTAAATTTAGGACAAAATTTAAGCCTTGCTTTTGAAAATGCAAATTTTGGGCTTACTCATGCGGAATTAGCCCTTATTAAAACTTCCCAAAACACAGGAAAATTAAGTGAAATTTTTATGCAAATTTCAAGACTAAGGCAAAATAATGTAGAAAATGAACAAAGAGTCAAAAAAGCTTTAAGATATCCTTTGATTGTTTTTTTAAGCGTATGCGCAGCTTTTGTTTTGTTAATGCTTTTTGTTGTGCCTAATTTTAAAGATTTATTTGAGGATTTAAATTTAACCCTACCTTTTATAACTGAGCTTATAATTTATATTTATAATTTTTTAGACAAATATATTTTGCTTGTGTTTTGTTTAATTATAGTTGTTTTATTTCTTGCTTTATTTTTATATAGAAAATATTATTTCTTTTCATATTTTTGCGATAGCTTACTTTTAAAAATTCCTTTATTGTCTAAATTTATTATTTATCAGCAAAATTATTCTTTTTTTATGATTTTTTCCTTGCTTTTAAAAAGCGGAATTTCTCTTTTAGATGCTTTTAGACTAGCCACTTTGGCTCTAAATAATAAAAAGATATTATTATGTTATCAAGAAGTTAAAACATTTATGGATTCTGGCCTTGAAATAAGTTATGCTTTTAAAAAAGTAGATCTTTTTGATCCTTTGGTTTTTTCTATGTTGAGTATAGCTATGAAGAGTTCTAAGCTTGAGTTTTTAAGTGAGGAGATTGCAAAGTATTACAAAAATAAAAGTGAAAATTTAATGGATAAGTTTTTAAGCTTTTTAGAGCCTATAATGACCTTGTGGGTCGCGATTTTAGTATTGTTTTTAGCGCTTGGAATTTTTTTGCCGATATGGGAACTTAGCTCAGGAGTAAATTTTTAAGAAAAATAATCCCAAGCAACTTTGATGATAGTAGCACCCACTACGATTAAAAATAGGGTTTTTATAAATTTACCATTGGTTTTAAGTACTAATTTTGATCCAAGATAGGCTCCTAAAATTTGTCCTACACCCATAAGCAAACCCACTATCCACAAAAGTTCATATTGCCACAAAAAGATGAAAAGGGCAACGACATTGCTAGTGAAATTTAGAATTTTTGTATTGATACTTGCTTTTTTCATGTTAAAACCTAGTAGCATTACACAAGCAAAAATCCAAAATGAACCTGTCCCAGGCCCTAAAAAGCCATCATAAAAACCTAAAGTTAATCCACAAACTAGATGAAAAAATTTGATATTTTTTATTTTTGCTTCACTCTCGTGTTTGCCCAAGCTAGGACGCAAAGCAGTATATAAAAAAGTTAAAGTTAAGAAAATCAAAATGATAAGTTTTAAATGCTCATCTTTTACAAAAAGCACGCTGTAACTTCCTATGGCTGCGCCTAAGGCTGTGAAAAAAATACCATAAGCAAGATGAGGTAGGGTGGTTGATTTAAAATAAGTTAAAGTCGCTGTAAAAGAGCCAAAGACACTTTGGAGTTTATTAGTCGCTAAAGAAAGATGTGCAGGAATTCCGCAAGCTATAAGAGCAGGAAGTGTGATAAGTCCACCTCCACCCACGATAGAATCAATAAATCCTGCAAAAAGGGCCACAAAAAACAATACAAAATAATAAATCGTATCTAGATGTTCAAAGCCCATTTTTTTACTCCTTTAATTTACTAAGTTCTTTATTTTGCCCCAAACGATAAAGTGCAAAATCATATTTTATAGGATCATTTGCATCCAATTTTTTTAAATTACGTGTGAGTTCTAAAACGCTTTTATAGTCGTATATTTTACGCTTTAGAAGACCTAAAGTCAAGGAAATTTTATGTGTATGTGTATCAAGTGGGATTAAAAGATCTTTTGTGTGAATTTTGGTAAAAAGGCCAAGATCCAGTTCATCTTTTCTAACCATCCATCTTAGATACATATTATAACGCTTAAGAGGTGAAGTAGGAGTATTTTGCCAAATTTTACCAAAGAAAAAATCATAACCATAACTTGAATACGAATTTAAAGTCTTGATTTTTTGCAAAAAAGCTAAGATCGCATCGGTGGTATTTTCTCTTTTTTCATAGGCTGTGCCAAAAAGCTCATGAAGTGAAATTTCATTTTTAAGTCTTGAAAAGGTGAGAAAAATTTCTTGTATATCTCTTTCATTTTGAAAGCGGTATTTTAAATTTTGAAGTTCTTTTTGAATTTGTTTTTGGCTTAAATCAAGCAAAGAAAAATCAAGCTTTTTTAAAAAATTGACTATATTTTTAGCATTTCCATAAGCAAATAAAGCACAAAGTAAAGCAATAAATTCATCATTATGAAATTTAGCAATCTGCAAAGGATCAGGACTTTCAAAAAGAGCCTTGTCAGTATTTTTTTCTTTGACTAAAGAATCGAGTTTGGTTTTAAGCTGGATAAAATTTTTCACTTGATACCGCTAGAGCTTAGGATTTAAGCCCTAACAAGGTATCTAGCATTTGATCTACTGTGGTTACGATTTTTGCTGCAGCGCCATAGCTTGATTGCCATTGTATGAGAGCGGCTAATTCTTCGTTTGTATTGACTCCACTTTTAGATTGATATTCGCTATAAACGGAGTTATAAAGCGTTTGATTGCTTGCATTTACGACATTGTTGTTCTCACCATCAGAACCTATTTTACCCGTAAGTTTGCGGTAATACTCTTCCATAGTAAGATTATCAATTGTTCCATCTTCATTGTAAAAATTCACTTTACTGTATTGAAGTTGTATGATTTTGTTTGCCATATCATTTCCACTATCAACACCATTTAAGCTAGCTCTTACCGTGCTTGGATCATTTAAGATAGAATCTTTTACTTTGATATCGCTAGCATTAGTTCCGCTAAAAAATCCTCCTATGCTAAATGCACCAGCAAAATTGGTTCCCTTATCTTCTATGGCTACTTTAAAGCCTGATTTTGCATTGATTTGAAATAAACTGTCTCCTGTTTTTGCATCATAGCTAAAACTTGCATTGATATGATCATCAACATCGTCATTTGCATTATTATTGCCATTATCATCTGTGTTAGCAGTGATTTGACGCATGATATCTTCCATGGTGGTATTTACATCAACGGTAATGGTTTTTGTAAGTTTTTTATCACCCTTATCATCGTAAATAACTATATCAAAGCTTCCTGGTTGTATAGTTCTGTCATAATTTACCAAAGGAATATCCTCTGTAAGTCCTGGAAGATAATCAGAAGTTGCCGAGCTTTTTGCCGAGCTTGCATAAAGATTATTGGTTTCATTGATCATGGTTTTTGCAAAGGTATTTAAAGAGTCCATATAGCCTTGGATGATTCCATCGCTATATTTTCCTTCACTCTTGCTATAATTTCTTCCGCGTAAGTCAAGTTGAGCTCCTAGTTGTCCGCCATTGATTTTTGCAGTCAGATCGCGAACTTTTTCATCTGGAGTTTCATAATAAATACTATAGGCTTTATTTTTATCATCATAATCAAGTTTTAAAGGATGAAAATTCACGCCATCTACTATGCTAAAACCTTCTATGCTAAGATTGTATTGATGTCCTGGATCGATGATTGTAGTATCAAGTCTATTGTCTTGATTGATTTCATTTTTGCTTGCTACTGCGTTGACCAATTTTGAAAGAGTAAGCTCAAGCTCATCTCTTCTATCTCTAAGTTCATTTGCATGATCTGTTGGTAGAGCTTCTTGACCATAAATTTGTTTATTGATAGTAGCGATTTCTTCACCGATTCTATTGATTTCATCCACAGTGTTTTTGATATCATCATTTACTTTTTTTTGGATTTTATCTAAGGTGGCAAAGGTGTTGTTTACACTTTCTGTTAGGGTTTGAGAAGCTTTTACAAGGGCTATTTTAGTAGCATTTTCATTTGGATTTGAAGCAAAGTCATTCCATGCTTTATTATAATTTTCTAAGTCCTGTAAAATTCCAGTACTTTGCAAATCAGGGAAGCGTTGGGCAATTTCTTCTAGAGTTGAGGCCATATATTTTGTATATTCTAACTGATTTGAAGCACCTTTAAGCTTATAATATGAATACTCATCATGCAAGCGGACTATGCTTTCTATGGCTGTTCCTGTTCCAACTTGTACTCCACCTGTTGTAACAAAGCCATTTGTAGTTTGTACTACTCTTTGACGAGTATAAAAGGTTGCATTTGCATTGGAGATGTTATTACTTGTAGTTGCAATTTGCACCTCGCTTGCTTTTAAACCGGTAACTCCTGTATATAAAGTTCCAAAAATACCCATCTTTAATCCTTAAACATTGATTTTAAAAATTGACTCTGGAGTAGTCTTTTTATCTCCATAAGCATTATTTGTTCCATCATTCATATCAAACATTTTATTTACTAAGCCATCAAGAAAATCTTTGACAATAAGAACGAATTTCGCGTATTCTTTATTTGTGGTATGAAGGGTTTGTAAATTTTTTTTAAGTAGATCTAATTTTTGCTTATCTTCCTCATCAAGCAATTCACTTAGTCCTTTTGTAGAGCTATTATTAAGTTCAACTAAAGCAGAATCAAGTCGCTTTTTAGCAGCGCTAAATTCAGCAATAAGCTTGTTTTTTTCTTCAACACTTGAAGCAACCGTATCATGCTTTGCAATTTTTATATTTTCTATATCTTCTTGTGTTAATTCTATGAGTTTTGTTAAGATAGCATTGACTTCATCTAATCTTTGTTTAAGCATTTCATTCTCCTTTTTAACTCAAAAAAGGAGAATGAAATCAAATTAAAGATTCTGCTATTGCTTGAGCTGTAGCTTTTGTGTCTATTTTATAGCTACCATTTTTGATTTGCTCTGCAATTCTTGCAGCTTTATCATTCTCTGTTTTTTGAGTATCGTTTGTTTTAGTTTCTTTATCTGTTTTTGTTGTATTTAAAGTGGCATTCCCCACATAACTTTGTTGTATAGGATTGATCATTTCTGCCTCCTTTGATCTTTATATAAATCCTCTACAAACTATATCGGCCAAAAATTAAAAAACTTAACCCCTTTCTTTTAAAAAATCGTATAATAATTTTGAAAATCCCATACCGCCACTTAAGGCCTTACTCATGGTATCATTATACATAGATGAATAAATTTCATCACTTGCATCTTTCCCAAAAAGTGAATTTTGAGTTTTTAAAGATACATCTAAAACTTGTTTTAGAAAAAAAGCTTCAAAAGCATCAGTTTGCTCTTTTAAGGCTTCATCTTCTTTGGTTTTTGTTATTATCTCATTGTTATTAATTTTAAAATCAGATTCTAAATTTCTTGCTTTAGCTGCACGTTCAAGCAAGGCATTATTCATACTATAAGTGCTTAAAAAATTATCTACTTTCATTAGATGATCTCCAAATCTGCATTGATAGCGCCCGCTCTTTTTAAATTTTCCATAATAGCGATGATATCATTTGGCGTTGCTCCAAGTTTGTTTAGCATTCTAGCAATGTTTGCAACTGTACTTTTGGCATTGTTGATTCTTAGGGTGTTTGAATTAGGATCTACAAAGCCACCATCTTTCATATCGATTTCATTTTGAGCCGCTGCTGCATTATTGTTTGGATCAATTTTTATGGTAATGTCTTTATGAGTGATTAAAACAGGCTCAACCTCAATATCCACTCCCGCGATCACTGTTCCTGTTCTTTCATCGATAATTACCTTACTTTGAGGAGTATAAGCAATATCTTGCTCTAAAACTCTTGCCATAAAATCAACATTAGAAAGATCTTCAGGTTTTTTAAGTTTTACTGTGCGAGAATCAATAGCTCTAGCTACTTCCTCATCAAATATGGTATTTAAAATTCTTTCTATATCACTTGCTGTTTTAAAATCCGCTACTTTTAAGCTTAGGGTTAAATCATCAATTTGGCTAAAATTTTGTGGAATTTCTCTTTCTACATTAGCCCCGCCCATCACAGTAGCAGCAGTAGAGTGAGAGCCTGTTCCTCCTGGTCTAGCAGTTAATCCTCCTGTTGAGATAGAACCTTGTGCGATAGCATAAATTTCCCCATCGATTCCACGAAGTGCGGTAAGTAAGAGTGTTCCACCTTGCAAAGATTTTGCATCGCCCATAGATGAAACTGTGATATCAAGTTTATCTCCACTTTTTGCAAAGGCTGGAAGTTTGGCTGTTACCATAACCGCTGCTGTATTTTTTGATTTGATATCGTTAGGATCTACTTTGATATTCATACCCTGCAAAAGATTGGATATGGATTGTAGTGTAAATTTCGAGCTTGTTCCATCTCCGCTACCATTTAGCCCTACAACAAGACCATAGCCTATAAGTTGATTATCTCTTACACCTACGGTATTGGCTATATCTTTTATTTGTGTTGCAAAAACACTTGTCATCAAAAGTAAAAAAAATGTTAAAACCCTCATCGATTCTTCCTTTAATCTGATAGTTAGAATAAAAGAAGCAATAAGTGTTCCAAGATTAAAATTTATTCTTCTAGAATATTTTTTTGATAAAAACTAAGACTGGTTGATCCGAATTTTTTTTCTTTTGTTTTGGTAAAATTTGCTATATTATCAGGAGTTTTTATTTTGGAGTTATGCTCTAAAATGATACAAAATAAAGCATCTAATTTTAATTTTTCCAAGAAATTATAAATTTTTTCATAAATTCCACTAAAACCTTCTCTTATATCAAAAGGTGGATCAAGATATAAAATAATATCTTCTTTAGAATCTTCTATAAGTTTGGGTAACATTTCAAAAGTATTAGCATGAATTACTTTTAAATTTGTATCTATATTTTTAGCATTTTCTAAAGCAATTTTATAAGCGTTTGAATCAAGCTCTATGGCATAAGCCTTAAGAGCGTAATTACTCAAAGCTTCAGCAGCCATTAAAGCACTTCCTCCAAAAGCTTCGATAAAAATTTTATTTCTTAAATCCGATCTTAAGACATTAAAAACACATTTTTTTACAATACTTTTAGTGCTTCTTGTGGTTTGAAGACTAGGTAAAAGCAGTTTTTTGCCTTTATATATGCCACTTTCTATGCTTGTATATAATTTAGGCAAAGTTTTTTTGGTTTTTTCTTTTTTGTTGGGCTGGGTAGAGTCATTAAAATGGATATTTTTTTTACCCTGTAAAAAATCCTTAACACTTACAAATTCATTATTCATACATTAAAGCTTTAACTAATTTATCTTTAAGCTCACTGATAGCAAGATCTATCTTGCTTTGATAGTCTTTTTTAAATTCATTTGCGATTTCATCTATCCTTGCTTCTAGCACCCTTCTTCTTTCATCGGCTAGCTTTTGAGCCGTTGCTTTTAGAGCGCTATCGAATTCATTTAAGGAATTTATGAGAGTTTCTTTGCTAAAAGGCACACTTAAAAAGGGTGAATTTTTAGCGATGATAAATAAAGGCTTTTGAGTAGAGATTTTTTCATCACTTATAATAAAATCACAATCTTTTTTCATCACTAAATGCTCTTTTAAAAAAAGCTCTAAGGCTTTTTCGATGATCAAATCTTTACATTCTAGAGAAATTTTCATATCAAACTTACTTTCAAGTCATGATTTTGCAAAGAAGGATTTTTAATCCCTTGGATTAAAGAAAGGAATTCAAAATAGCTCAAAACATAAAAATCCTTAAATTCTCTTCCGCTACTTTGCATAAGTTTTTTCGAGCAAGTGTCAAACATATAAAAATCTTTTGCTTGATTTACCACTATAAAATCAGCACCGCTATCGTAAGCATCAAGGATAATATTTGCTGCCATTTTATAGCTAAGTTCAGGATTTAGATGAAGTAATGAAAATCCATTGTTTTTATCGCTATTTTCATAAGAGATAAAATGGGCTTTGATTTTTGATTTTATATCATCTTTGATCTTAAAACCATAACAAGCGATATTAAAATTATCAAAATCATATTTTACTTCACCAAGCTCTTTGATTTCATTATCAAAAGCATTGATTTTTGGTAAATCAAATTCTAAAGCAGCCTCATTGATAAGTTTTAAATCTATGATTTCTTTTTGTAAATTTTTGATGATATTTTCCAAATCTTCATTTTTACTTGGTAGATGATAAAAGATACCTTTTTGTGTGTCGCAAATTGTCTTTAAAATTTTTATTTTTTTGTTAGGATATTTTTCTATCATTTTTGAAGCCAGATAAAACACTGCATCGCCCATATATTCAGGTAAAAAGTCTAAAATTTCGCTTGAATAATACAAATAATCATATTTTTCATAAAGCTTTTTATCTTCTTCATTTGCAAATGGAGCAAGGTATTTAAATTTTTCTAAAAAATCATCTTTATTGATGATAAGATCTTTTACTGATCTTTTGGTGCTTAGTGGCTCTATGGTAAGGTTAAAATCATACTTTTTGACTAATATATCCAAAGCTGTGTCTAATGGTAAAAATTCTTTATTGACTACGATATAACTTTTGTCATTTTTTTCAAAATCAAAATAAATATCATCATCTTGCACTTGCAAAAGTAAATCATAAAGAGTGGCAAAATTTTCATAATTATTATAAACATAGGGTTTATAATAAGCCTCATAATCTTTTTGTTTATCAAATCTAAAAATTCTAAGTTCTAAATTTTTCATGCTTTTTCCTTTTGATAAGTATTATATAAAATTTTTTTAAAATTCACTAGAATTTAAAAGGAAATTTTATAAAATCTTTTTATGAATAAGGAAGATTTTATAATCAAAGCTTTTTTAAATGAAAAAAACGGCGATGATGGTGCTATCGTTGATAAATGGTGCTTGAGTAAGGATTTGTTTTTTGAAAATGTGCATTTTAAAAGAGAATGGCTGACTTTAGAGCAAATTGCTACAAAAGCAATGCTGGTAAATATTTCAGACGCTATTGTGATGAATGCTAAGCCAAAATATGCACTTTTAGGGCTTGCCTTGCCAAATAGTCTAGGTGAAGATGAGATTAAGGCCTTGCAAAAAGGTTTTTTAAAAACGGCTAAAAAATTTAATATCAAAATTATAGGCGGTGATACGATTAGTAATGATAAGATTGATATTAGCATTACTATCATTTCTAAAGTGAGAAATAAGGCTATTTTTAGAAAAGGACTAAAAAAAGGACATTTGCTTGCTTATACAGGGGTTTTGGGTAAGAGTTTAAGAGGGCTTGAAATTTTGCAAAATGGCGGCACTTTAAATTCAAATCATGTCTTTATAAAACCAAAATTAAGGCCTGATTTTTTTTATGAAATCGCACCTTTTATATCTTGCGCTATGGATATTTCAGATGGTTTAAGTAAAGATTTATCAAGACTTTTAGCACAAAATAAATGCGGTATTTCTTGGTTTAAAACACTTGATCATTATATGCTTTATAGCGGGGAAGAATATGAAATTTTATTTGCATTTGATGAAAAAGAGTATCCAAAGATAGAAAAAATTGCAAAAAAACATGGCGTAAAAATAAATATTTTTGGAAAAGCAGTGAAAGGAAAGTATGAATTTAGCGGAAGAGAACACCATTTTTAAGCCTTTGTATAGTTTAAAACATAGTCCTATTAACGCGTATTTTAGTAAAAATAGTGATGATTTTGTGGTGCGTGAAAGGCCTTTGTATGAATTTAGTGGCAAGGGCGAACATCTTATCTTGCATATCAATAAAAAAGATTTAAGCACTAATGAAGCTTTAAGAATTTTAAGCGAATTAAGCGGGGTTAAGATGCGTGATTTTGGCTATGCTGGACTTAAAGACAAGCAAGGCTCTACTTTTCAATACCTTTCTATGCCTAAAAAATTCGAGAGTTTTTTGGCTAATTTTTCTCATCCTAAGCTTAAAATTTTAGAAACTTTTATTCACGAAAATAAATTAAGAATAGGCCATTTAAAAGGAAATTCTTTTTTTATACGCTTAAAAAAAGTTTTACCTAGTGATGCTTTAAAATTAGAGCAGGCTTTGATAAATTTAGATAAACAGGGTTTTGCAAATTATTTTGGTTATCAACGCTTTGGAAAATTTGGGGACAATTACAAAGAAGGGCTTGAAATTTTACGTGGTAAAAAGATGAAAAATGTCAAAATGAAGGAGTTTTTAATCTCTGCCTTTCAAAGTGAGCTTTTTAATCATTATTTGAGTAAAAGAGTGGAATTATCGCATTTTGCAAATGATTTTACCGAAAAAGAATTGGCACAAATTTATAGTATTTCCAAAGAAGAAGCTAAAGAACTTAAAAAACAAGAGCAGTTTTTTAAACTTTTAAAAGGCGAGGTTTTGGGGCATTATCCTTTTGGAAAATGCTTTTTATGCGAGGATTTAAGTACTGAACTTGAACGTTTTAAGGCAAGAGATATCAGTGCTATGGGACTTTTAATCGGTGCTAAAGCCTATGAGGCTAGTCAAGGACTGGCTTTAAATTTGGAAAATGAAATTTTTAAAGATGCTTTGGAATTTAAAGCTAAAATGCAAGGCTCAAGACGCTTTATGTGGTCGTACTTAGAAGATGTTAAATGGCGTTATGATGAGCAAAAAGCTCATTTTTGCATGGAATTTTTCTTGCAAAAAGGCTCTTATGCTACCGTGGTTTTAGAAGAGATTTTGCATAAAAATTTGTTTGAATGAAATGATTGCGAGTTAAATTTTAATGTGATTTTTACTTTAAAAATTTATTACAAAAATGATATTTAAATTTTAAATTTAGGTACAATTATATTAATTTAATTTTTAAAATAGGAGCAAAAATGAAAAAAATTTTAACAAGTGCTTTGGCTTTGGGAGTTATGACTTTGATTATAGGTTGTGGCGATGGCGATTTAGTCGAGTTAAAAAACAATGGCAACGATCAAGCTATGTTTGATTTAGGTAATCAAGAGATTATGAAAAAATATCCAAATTATAAGCTTTATGATTATACTTCAGTCAGAGCAATTAGTGATATTAAAGATCCAGAAGGCAAAATCAAAGAAATGAAGCGTGATTTAGAAATAGATAAAACTCCATACTCAAACTATGTTTTCTTATTAAATCCAAACGATAAAAAAGACTATAAAGTTGTGAGTGTTTATTGCGATAAAGACTTTAAGAAAAGAGTTTATTGTTCTGTGAATGATGCTTTTAGGTTTTATGCAAGATAATAAAACAAGCGGGAAAATCCCGCTATCTTTCTAATTCTTTTTTATATCGACATTCTGCGGAAATTACTTATTTTTAAGCCTGTTGCTCTGATTTTAAAGCAATCAAAACACCCTCTATCATTTTTTTAATATCCCCATCAAGGATATTATCTACTTGAGAGAAAGCCTCGCCACTTCGATTGTCTTTGACTTGTTGATAAGGGAAAAGTACATAAGAGCGGATTTGATGCCCCCAGCCTATCTCACTTTTTTCACCTGCATTAGCACTATCTTGTTGTTTCATGAGCTCAAGCTCATAAAGGCGGGATTTTAGCATTTTAAAAGCGGTGGCTTTGTTTTTGTGTTGACTTCTATCATTTTGACATTGTACGACTATACCGGTTGGAAAATGTGTGATTCTTACGGCTGATTCTGTTTTGTTGACATGTTGTCCACCCGCTCCACTTGCTCTATAATAATCTATTCTTATATCTTTTTCTTCGATTTCTATTTCTATATCATCATCAAGTTCAGGGCTTACCATAACGCTTGAAAAGCTTGTGTGGCGGCGTCCTGCACTATCAAAAGGAGAGGTTCGTACCAAGCGGTGAATTCCATTTTCAGCTTTTAAATATCCATAAGCATTTTCACCCTTAACTAAAAAGCTCACATCCTTAAGTCCTGCTTCCTCGCCCTCTTGAAAGTCTAAAGTTTCGACTTTAAAGCCCTCTCTTTCGCAAAATCTTAAATACATTCTATAAAGTATGCTTGCCCAGTCATTGCTCTCTGTTCCACCCGCGCCAGGATGAATAGAAACAATAGCATTTTTGCCATCATTTTCTCCGCTTAAAAGCATGGAAATTTCAAGACTTGTGATGGTATCTTCAAGTTTTGGCGCATCATTAAATAAAGCTTCAAGCGTTTCTGTATCGTTTTCGCTGTTGGCTAGATCGAAAAGTTCGCTTGCGTCATTTAGAGCATTGAAAGCATTTTCGTAGTTTTTTAGTAGATTGGTAATCTTGGTTTTTTCTTTGCCTATGATTCCTGCTTGCTTGACATCATTCCAAAAAGAAGGAGAATTTTCAAGCTCTTCGATCTCTTTAAGCCTTGTTTGGATGTTTTCAGGCTTGATGATAGAGGCTATGTTGCCGACTTTGTTTTTTAAAGTTTTTAAAAGTTCGCTAAATTCGTAATTATCCATAAAATTTCTTTGCTATAATTATATTTTTAAAATCAAAGATTATATCAAAATAAAACTTTAATATAGGAAAAAAATGTCAAAACTTTATCTTATGTCTTTAGGCTGTAATAAAAATTTAGTCGATAGCGAGATTATGCTAGGGCGTCTTAGCGCTTATGAGCTTTGCGATGAGCCAAGTAAGGCTGATGTTTTAATCGTAAATACCTGTGGCTTTATAGATAGTGCAAAAAAAGAAAGTATCAATGCGATTTTAGATTTGCATGAGCAAAGAAAAAAAGATTCGCTTTTGGTTGTGACGGGTTGTTTGATGCAGCGTTACCGTGAAGAGCTTATGAAAGAACTTCCTGAAGTTGATCTTTTTACTGGTGTGGGTGATTATGAAAGAATCGATGAAATGATACTTAAAAAAACCAATTTATTTTCAAATTCGACTTATTTGCAGGGTGAAAACTCCAAACGCATCATCACAGGTTCTAATTCACATGCTTTTATAAAAATCGCTGAAGGTTGCAATCAAAAATGTTCTTTTTGTGCGATCCCAAGTTTTAAGGGTAAATTAAAATCGCGTGAAATTTCTAGCATTATAGCCGAGCTTAAAGATTTGGTGGCTAGGGGTTATAAGGATTTTTCTTTTATCGCACAAGATACGAGTTCTTATTTGTTTGATAAGGGTGAAAAAGATGGGCTTATACGTTTGATTGATGAGGTAGAAAAGATCGAGGGTATTAAAGCAGCTAGAATTTTATATCTTTATCCTACAAGTGCGAGTGAGGCTTTGATCAAACGCATTATAGCTTCTAAAATTTTTGTAAATTATTTTGATATGCCTTTGCAACACATTAGCGACAATATGCTTAAGATTATGAAACGCGGAGCAAATAGCACAAGATTGAAAGAAATGTTAAATTTGATGAAAAGTGCACCTGATAGCTTTTTGCGTACGGGTTTTATCGTAGGGCACCCAGGTGAAAGTGATGCGGATTTTGAGGAGCTTTGTGAATTTATCAAAGATTTTGGTTTTGATAGAGTGAGTGTTTTTGCGTATTCTAAAGAAGAAGATACAGCTGCTTTTGATATGGAGCAAGTGCCTTTTAAAGTGATCAATAAAAGACTTAAAATCATAGAAAAAATTGTAGATGAAGTCATAGAAAAAAGTTTTGAAAAAGAAGTGGGAAAAAAGCGCTTAGTTGTTTGTACGGGTGAGAGTAGTGAGGGTGAGTTTTTTATCGCAGCTAAAGATTTAAGATGGGATAGAGAGATTGATGGAGAAATTCTTATCAATGAAAGCGAATGTGGGAATTTGGAAATGGGACAAATTTATGAATGCGAAATCATTCAAAATGTTGATAAAAAGCTCATAGCCAAGGCTTTAAGAAAAATAGATGCAAATTAAAGATGAAATTCTATCCTTTTTAAAAAAAGGTAGAAATTTACTTGCTTTTTCTTATGGAAGTGATTCTAGTGCGCTTTTTCATTTTTTAGTGCAAAAAAAGATTGATTTTGATCTTGCGATGATTAATTATAAAACGAGAAAAAATAGCGATTTAGAAGAGCAAAAAGCCAAGGAGCTTGCCTTGGATTTTCATAAAAAAATTTTTATAAAAAATGCTCCTGTGATAAAGGGGAATTTTGAAAAAGAAGCTAGGGATTTTCGTTATGATTTTTTTGAGGAAATTTGTCTTGAGCAAAATTATGACAAGCTTATCTTAGCCCATCATCTCAATGATCAATTGGAGTGGTTTTTAATGCAGCTTTCTCGCGGAGCGGGTTTGGCCGAAATTTTAGGCATGCAAGAGTGTGAAAAACGCTCAAATTATACACTTTTACGCCCTTTGCTTTTTACGAGTAAGGATGAAATTTTAAGTTATTTAAAAGAGAATGATATTTTTTATTTTCAAGATGAGAGCAATGAGAATGAAAAATATTTTAGAAATTATATAAGAAAAAATTTTTCCAATGCCTTTGTGAGTAAATTTCATCAAGGTTTAAAAAGAAGTTTTTCTTATCTTGATGAAGATAGAAAAAAACTCTATGATTTGGAGTTTATAAAAGAAATTCAAGGTCTTATGATTTGTCCTAAAAATGAAAGTTTGATTGCTAAGGCTGTAAAAATGAAAGGTTTGCTTTTAAGTGCAGCACAAAGAAAAGAGTTTTTGAAGGGCGATTGTGTTTTAGGTGGAAAAATAGGCATCGTGTATAAGGATGAAAAGGCTATCGTTTTTAAATATGAAACTTGTCGAAAATTGCCAAAAGAATTTAAAGAAGCTTGCAGAATCGCTAAAATACCAAGACTTTTAAGAGCTTATTTATACAATCACAAAATCGATATTTCAGCCCTTAACTTCTAATTTTAAAATTCTTTGATAAGCTAAATGTGTTAAAAAAATCACAAAAAATACTTGCAAAAAAATTCCTAAAAGCGGGATAGATGAGAGCAAGTAAAAACATAAAGTGCTGAATTTAAATTCAAAGGTAGATGCTTGAGCGTTAAAAATTTTAAAATTTTCTTTATCTAAAACCGAACTTGTTATATCAAGCATTAAAAGCTTATGAAAAAGATAATAAAAAGCAAGATAATACACAAAAAGATTGATAAAAGGCAAAAACAAAGCCAAGGTACAAAGTAAAAAAATTCCTATAAATTTTAAAAATATTTTGAAAATTTCAAAAATTATATACGTATTTGAGATGTTTTGTACTTCGTGATGATAGTATTTGTTATTGATTTGTTTTACGATGAGAGGAGTAAGAAAAGAGGTGATAAAAAGGGCTAGGAAAACTGAAGCAAAAATTATAACAAAGCCCGAAAATAAAACACTTATAAGCGTAATTAAAATTTGAACAAAATGAAGAGCGTAAAACCATGCCCAAAACGAATCTTCTCCAACACTAAATAAAGAATTAAAATAATCAAGCAAAAAAGAAAAACCAAAAATTGCCAAAAATATCATCAAAATAAAACTAAAAGTAAGTGGAATTAAGGCAAATTTCAAAAATTGAAGTGTGAAAAAATCCTTAATAGCAAGTCTTAAAATTTTCAAATTACACCTTTTTATAATATTCTTCTAATTTTTTATAAATAGTATCAAAATCAAGTTCTTGCTCTAAAATTTCAGCCAATACTTCATTATCTTCTTTTCCGTTCCAATCTTTCTTATAAGTACCTTGTTTATAGCCATTGTTTTGTCTAAAAATATTTAAAATATTTTTTCCTATGTAGGTTTTATAAAGAATTTCAAGATTAAGTCCACATTTAATCGCTAGGATAAAATAATTAGAAAGTAGCTCTCCAAGGCTAAATCCAAAGCCACTGCATTTATGAATGATAAGCTCTATGTCGTTTAAAATGCTATAAAGATCATTTTCGCTAGGATTGCCCTCTTCTTTACAAAAATCTTGAAAAACGCTAACTGAGATGATTTCATTCGCTATAGCTTGGAAATTTTTATCCTTTTTATTTGTATATTCTTCAAGTAAAAGACTGAGGATAAAATGCCAAATATCTACGATTTCCATACGAACATTTTCCCAATTTGTAGGGCTTGAAATGTTTTTCCAATGTTTCCAAGCAAAAGAATCTATAAGTTCGGCACATTCCATATAAATACAACGTCTCCAACTGATGAGCTTTCCTTCCTTGGTATAACCTTCTTCCCAATTTAAACCATTAGTTTCATCATTGAGTTTTTGTTGGAGCTTGAGCATATTTTCTAAAATTTCAACATTTTTCATCTTGTGCCTTTTTTAATTTTTTATGATTTATTATAAAATTTAAGCGTAAAGATTTAAACCTTTTTCTGCATTATTTTGATTTTCTTTAGCTTTTTCTTGCTGTTTTTCAAGCTGCTTTTTCATTTGCTCTAACACTTCATCTAGTAGTTTTTTGCTATCTTCGAGCATGGATGTATTGATATCTTTATCATTGCTTTGATTTTGTTTGAGTAAATCACTAAGTTTATTTGTAAAATTATTCATGATAGCATTTTGATGGTTTTCATCATTTGGCGTTGGCAATACATTTGCCATTTGCATTGCTGATTCTATGATTTCTTTTGGTTTTAATTCTCCTACTTTAGAATTTGCCAAAAAGTCTTTTATCATGGGTTCGACTTCTTTCATTGCATTTTTTATCTCATCAAGATCAGCTTGGGTGAGTTTAGAGCCCTCAAAAGTGAAGCTAAAACCATATTGGCGTTTAAGATTAAGACTTTTACCTTCTTCATCATTGCTATAACTTAAGCTTTGATTATCATACATAGACAAGGCTAGGTGTTTGCCACTTTTTGTTGTATAGTCCATTGAAAAACTTTGATTTTTGCTCGCATCAATTTGCATTTTGCTCCCCTTGTATTGATATGCTTAAAATGAAAAATCGGTTATTTTTTAAAAAAATTTAGTATAATTTTACCCAATGGATGAAAGAATTTTAGAATTTATAAAAAATGAGCAGCTTTTATCTTGGGCTATGAGTGATGAAAAAGGTGTTTATATAGCCAATGCTTTTTATGTCTTTGATGAAAAAAATTTAGCTTTTATCATCGCCTCACATGAAGATACGAAGCATATAAAATTAGCTAGCGAAAATCCTAGCATAGCACTAAATATAGCCAAAGAAAGCAAGATAGCTTTTTTAAAAGGCATCCAAGCTAAGGCCAAATTTAAAAGCGCAAGCAAGGAGCAAATAAAAATTTATTTTTCAAAATTTCCTTTTGCAAAATTGGATAAGAGTGCAAAAATTTATGCCTTAGAGCTTGATTGGCTGAAATTTACAAACAATGCTTTAGGACTTGGCAAAAAGCTTGAATTTTATAAAGATAAAATTTTATGATTTGTTTAAAAAAATGAGTTATGATTATAGCTTATGCAAAAATTAGGTATATAAATAAATGTTAAATGTAATTCACGCTTTGTTTTTTAGAGAATTAAAGACTAGATTTGGTAAAAATAAATATCTGGGTTATTTTTGGGTTATTGGCGAGCCTATGAGTGTCATTTTGATACTTACTACCATTGTAACTATTCTCAGAGAATATCATCATCAACTAATGCCTGAAGGGATTTCTATTTTTATGTTTTTAATTTCGGGTATAGTTCCTTATTTTATGTTTAGAAGTATAGTCACTCAGCTTATGAATGGTATAGGAGCAAATTTAGCTCTTTTTGCTTACAAACCTGTAAAACCCATACATGTTTTTATCGCTAGGACTTTGCTTGAGTTTTGTATTTATTTTGTTATATTTGTAGCAGTATTGTTTATAGTGGGTTGGTTTTTTAGATTAGAAGTTATCCCTAGGCATTTTTTAAGCGTGATGGTTTGTATATTTTTACTTATGTGTTCGGGTTTTGCTTTGGGTATGGTTTTTGCTATCATCGGATATTTTTTAGAGCCCTTAAAGACTTTGCTTAATTATTTTAGTATAGTATTTTATTGGGGTTCGGGTGTTATCTTTCCTACTTGGCTTATGCCAAAACCTATTCTTGATATATTTTATTATAACCCCTTGCTTCATGTTATGGAACTTTTAAGATTTAATTTTTTTGAAAATTATCCTTTGCAAGATGATTATACTTATACTTATCCTATATTTTGCATCATATGCACTTCTTTTGTGGGACTTTTTTTATATTATTACAATAGACAAGCTTTAACAGCAGTGAGAAGAACATGATAAAAGTTTTAAATTTAACCAAATCTTATCCTTTATTTAATGGCGGAAGGCATTATGTTTTTAAAGATTTTACTTTTGAATTTCCTGAAAATTGTAGCATAGGTTTAATGGGTAGAAACGGCGCAGGAAAATCAACTTTAATGAAGCTTTTAAGTGGCTCTGAGCTTCCCGATAGAGGAAAAATCATCACCAATAAAAAATTTTCTTGGCCCTTGGGTCTAAGTGGAGCTTTTCAAGGATCCTTAACAGCCAGAGATAATGCTAAATTTGTAGCTAGGGTTTATGGCTATAAGGGTGAAGAGCTTCATGAAAAAGTCAAATTTGTAGAAGATTTTGCAGAGCTTGGCAAATTTTTTGATGAGCCTATGAATACTTATTCTTCGGGTATGAGTGCTAGGATAGCTTTTGGGCTTAGCATGGCTTTTGATTTTGATTATTATCTAATCGATGAGGCAGGAGCTGTAGGAGATCCTAAATTTAGAGAAAAAAGTCGTAAATTATATAAAGAAAGATTGAGCCAATCTAAAGTGATCATGGTTTCACACAATGTGGCTGAAATTAAAGAATGGTGTGATAAAATTATCTTTATGGAAAATGGAAAAGCTACTGTTTATGATGATGTAGATGAGGGCATAGCCGTCTATCAAGGAAAAAAATAATGACAAAAATAAATACATTTTTTAATAAAATTAAAGATCTAAGTATTTTTGATTCTTTCAAGATAGTATGGATCTTGATGATTTTTGTGATCATTTATTATATTTTAATCGCCGCTGATCGTTATGTAAGTACTATCACCATGAGTGTAAAATCAACTACTGGAAGTACTCAAGCAAGCGGGGTTTTATCGCTTTTAACCGCAACTTCTAATACTAGCGAAGATATCAAGTTTTTACAAGGCTATATAGAATCGCTTGATATGTTAAAGATTCTAGATGAAAAAATTCATCTAAAAAAACTTTACAATGAGCAATATATCGATTTATTTTTTAGCTTATCAAGTTCTAGCTCTATAGAAAGTTATTTAAAATATTATCAAAACCGCGTTAAAGTACATGTGGATGATAAAACAGGACTTTTAAATGTCGAGGTTGAAGGATTTACTCCAGAATCTGCGCATTTAATCGCCAAAACCATTATGCAAGAAAGTGAAAAATTTATCAATGAAATTTCACACAAGGCAGCAAGAGAGCAAATGAGCTTTGCGGAAGAAGAATTGGTAAAATATAAAGAACGCTATCAAAAAGCGCAAAATGATTTGATTGCCTTTCAAAATAAATACGGAGTTTTTGATCCTCTAAAACAAGCAGAAGCTAAAGCCGGCTTAGTAACTCAACTTGAATCAGATATCGCTCAAAGAGAAGCTAAGCTTTTAACCATGCAAAGCTATATGAATGATAGCGCACCTGAAATTGTAACCCTAAAGGCTGAAATCACTGCTTTAAAAAAACAATTAGTCAAAGAAAGATCTAAAATTTCAGCCGATAATTCTTCTCAAAAGCTCAATGATCTAGCTGCTAAATTTCAAGATCTAACCATAGAAGCAGGCTTTGCTCAAAGCGCTTATGAGGCGGCTTTGAAAGCTTATGAAAGTGCAAGGATAGAAGCTTTAAGAAAGATTAAACAACTAGTTATCGTTCAAACCCCTGATGTACCCCAAAGTGCAAAATACCCTGAAAAAATTTATAATATCTTAACAGCATTTATAGTATTATCTTTGATTTTTGGGGTGATTAAATTTGTTAAAATGATTATAGAGGAGCACAAGTATTAAAATGAAAAAAATATTAATTTTATTTTTAAGTTGCATTTTTTGTTTTGGAGCTATAGATGTTTCACAGATTAGCGCAAGCGGGAATTCTAGCACAACTAGCTCTTCTCAAAATATAGAAAACAATATCAGCAAGAGTGCCCCTGCTCAAATTCCTGTATTTGGCGCAGAATTATTTAATGGAAATTTCAAAAATTACACTCAAAGGGTTTATAATCCTGACTATAAAATCGCAGTAGGCGATCAAATCAGTCTTAAAATTTGGGGTGCGGTTGAATTTGAACAAATTTTAGTTGTGGATTCTCAAGGAAATATTTTTATCCCTAAGGTAGGAGCGGTAAATTTGCTAGGGGTAAAAAATAGTGCTCTTGTAAGTGTGATTAAAGCTCAGGTAAATAAAATTTATAAAAATAATGTTTTTGTTTATGCGGATATGAATGCTTATCAAAATGTTAGCGTTTTTGTCACAGGCAGTGTTAATGCTCCAGGGCTTTATCAAGGTCTTAGCTCGGATTCTGTGATCCAGTATCTTGATAAGGCAGGCGGGATAAATTTAGAATACGGAAGTTTTAGAGATATTCAAATTTTACGCAATAATGCTGTGATTAAAAAGATAGATTTGTATGATTTTTTACTTAAAGGTCAAATGGATCTTTTTCCTTTTAGAAGTGGTGATGTGGTTTTGGTGGGCAATGTCCAAAGTTATGTTTTTGTAAATGGAGATGTGCAAAGACCGTTTCGCTTTGAGCTTGCAAATGATATTAAAACTTTATTTGATTTAGCCCGCGTAGCAGGTGCAAAACCTATAGTAACTAATGCGATACTAAGAAGTTATGGAAATGATCATAAGCTTGAAGTAAGTGCTTATAATAAAATGCAATTTTCTAAAGTTTTATTAAAAACGGGTGATGAGGTGCAGTTTAATCCCGAATACATTTCGCAAAATATCAGCATAACAGTCAACGGTGAGCATAGCGGGCTTAAAACTTTGGTAGTTCGAAAAGGAACGACGTTAGAGGATGTTTCAAGACTGATCGTGGCAAATGGGCAATCGGACATGAATGCCTTGCAAGTTTTTAGAAAAAGTGTTGCTAAAACTCAAAAAGATCTTATCAATGCTCAGCTTAAAGAGCTTGAAACCCTTGCTTTAACTAGTCCTTCGGTGACTTCTCAGGGTGCAGCTATCAAAGCAGAACAAGCAAAATTGATACTTGAGTTTATCCAAAGAGCAAGAGAATTAGAGCCTAAGGGGCAAATTGTCATCGATAAACCAAAATCTTATGGAGAGGTTATATTAGAAGAGGGTGATACTATCAATGTCCCTAGTAAAAACAATCTTATCATAGTCCAAGGTGAGGTTACTTTACCAGGAGCTTTTGTTTATAATAAGGGTGAAGATTTAAAATACTATATCAATCTTGCAGGAGGTTATGGAGAAAGAGCAGATACCTCCAAAGTACTTGTTATACGCAACAATGGCAAGGCTCAAAGATATAGTGGAAGTGTTGAAATGATGCCAGGTGATTCTGTCTTAGTTTTGCCTAAGGTCGAAAGTGAGAATTTGCAAATTTTTTCTATGCTAACGCAAATTTTATATCAAATTGCCGTTGCAACGAATGTAGTATTAAATATCTAAGGTGTGATTATGGATGCTTTAAAGATAGCTAAAGAAGTTTTTGCGACAGAGGCTAAGGCTATAGAGGATTTGGCTTTAAATTTGGATGAAAATTTTTCTAAAGCCATAGAACTTATGCTCCATACAAAGGGGCGTTGCATAGTCAGTGGCATGGGTAAATCAGGCCATATAGGAGCTAAGATAGCTGCGACTTTAGCAAGCACAGGAACTCCAAGCTTTTTTATCCATCCTGGAGAGGCTTTGCATGGGGATCTTGGGATGCTTACTCCTGATGATGTTTTGATAGCTATTTCAAATTCAGGCGAGACTGAAGAGATTTTAAAAATCATCCCTGCAATTAAAAAACGTAAAATCCCTCTTATAGCCATGTGCGGAAAGAAAAACTCTACTCTTGTAAAACAAGGGGATATTTTTTTAAATATATCTGTAAAAGAAGAAGCATGCCCTTTGCAACTTGCTCCGATGTCTTCGACAACTGCTACTTTGGTAATGGGCGATGCTTTAGCAGCTGCTTTGATGAAGGCTAGAAATTTTAGACCTGATGATTTTGCTCTTTTTCATCCAGGTGGAAGTTTGGGTAGAAAGCTTTTAACTAGGGTAAGTGATCTGATGGTATCTAAAAATCTTCCTATAGTTCATCCTGATACTGAATTTAATGATCTTGTTGATGTGATGACAAGTGGGAAATTAGGACTTTGTTTGGTGCTTGAAAATGAAAAGTTAGTAGGCATTATAACCGATGGAGATTTGCGCCGCGCTTTAAAAGCTAATGATAAACCAAGATTTGATTTTAAAGCTAAAGAGATCATGAGTATAAATCCTAAAGTGGTCGATGCTGATGCTATGGCAAGTGAGGCAGAAGAGATCATGTTAAAGTATAAAATCAAAGAAATTGTCGTTTCTAAAGAAGATAAAGTAGTAGGTATCATACAGCTTTATGCGATAGGGAATGTGTAGTATTTATGCCCTTATTATCTGTGATAATACCTTTTGGTTTGAGTAAAGAACGCTCTTATATACAGGAAAGAGTTTATGAAAAGGCACAGTATTTTAAAACCGATGAAAAGATAGAATTTATATTTGTCGAGGGTTATTCTTCGCAAGAGCATAACCTTAAGACATATATTCTAAAAAACAATCACATTTATCTCAAAGATGAGAGTCAAAAAGAGTATTTTTCTCAAGGCAAATGTCGAAATTTTGGTGCTAGTTATGCTAATGCTAGTGTACTTTTATTTTTAGATCTTGATTGTTTTATTTCTTTTGATAGTCTTGAAAAAATTTTAAAACTTATAAAAATCAAAAATATCTTAAACAATCCCAATGCTCTTTTAGTATTGCCCGTGGTATATTTAACGCAAGAGGCTAGTGAAATTTTAAAAGAATACCCAATGGATTTATGGGATGTATTGATTCAAGAAGATTTAATCAGTGGAAAAAATTTTCTTGTTAAGTTTTTTGCTCCAAGTTCGACTTCGAGTTTGATTATCAATCGACATAAATTTTTAGAAATTGGCGGAAATAATGAAAATTTTATAGGTCATGGCTATGAAGATTTTGATCTTTTTGCTAGAGTTTTAAACTCTTGTTTAAAATTCGAGAAGGTGCCTTTAAATTTAAATTATGATTCTAGAAATTGGAATTTTTATAGCTTTAAAGGTTTTCGTTCTTGGTTTTCTTTACTTGGTTATGAGCTATGTTTTTATGGAATTTATATGTACCATCTTTGGCATATAGAGCCAAATCAAAATGGTTATATGGATAAAAAGCATAAAAATCATAAGTTATTTTACAAACACTTGAAAAAAATAAAAGATTATTCTATAGATCCTTTGCAAATTTCAAGTGTAAAAAATACTAAAATTTTAGTTATTGCAAATAAAAAATATAATTTTAGAGCTTTGAGCGTTTATTTGGGTAAGTTCGTTTATAAAAGCTTAAATGAGCTTGCTTATCAAAATAAAAAAGAAATTGAAATTTATTTACAAGAAGAAAAATTCGATAAAATTTTACTAGATAAAAATATATACAACGAAGATTTGCACGAAATTTTTAAAAACTATCTTTGTGTGTATTTTGAGTTTGGAATTTTACCTGATTCTTGGTTGTTTTATAAAGATACCGATGAGCTTTATGATAGAAGGTATTGGGATATTGATTTAGATAAATTACAAATTAAAGAAATGCAAGCTTACATCACTTCTTTGAAATTTGAAGAAAAAAAGAAAATTCTTACTTTTATCCAGAAATTAGGATTTAGTAAAGATGATGATTTGTATAAAATTGTTTTTTATTTAAAAAATGAGCTTTATAGTTTTGCTAAAAATGATGGTTTTTATCAAATTATTTTTGATAAGAAAAAAATGCTTATGTTGGGAAATTATGACAAAGAGTATTATTCTTTAAAATCTTTTGTTTATAAGCCTTATTTGTATGAGATAAAAAGGGTGAGATTTTTTTCCAAAATTTTAGAATTTTTGGGTTTAAATTTCTTATTAAGTTTGATTTCGCAGACTAAATTTTATCGTTTAGCAAGAAAATTATTTTTTAATCCTAAGGATTTTTTTAAAGATTCTAAATTTTATAAAAGACATAACAATGCAAACTAAAACCGTCGGTGTAGTAATCCCTATCTACAATGTAGAAAAATATTTAAGAGAATGCTTAGATAGTGTTATCAATCAAAGTTATACAAACTTAGAAATCATACTTGTAAATGATGGTAGCACAGATGAAAACTCATTAAACATAGCAAAAGAATATACTTTAAAAGATAAAAGAATTACTCTTTTTGATAAAAAAAATGGTGGTCAAAGTACAGCTAGAAATGTGGGCATAGAATACTTTAGTGGAGAATACAAACTCAAAAATAAAACCCAAACTATCAAAGAAAATTCTTTAATAGAATTTAACATAGAAGGTAATAATCCTTATGAAATATACACTGTATATAAAAGCTATAAAGCTTTTAACAACGAAAAAGATTTAACAAAATTTACTTATCCTATTATTGATTATATTATCTTTTTAGATTCTGATGATTATTGGGAATTAAACTGCATAGAAGAATGTGTACCTAGAATGGATGGGGTAGATGTGGTTTGGTTTGATTATAGAGCGGTATATGATAAAGTCAAAAGAAAACATCTTAGCCAAATGACTCACTTTGATTATAAAAATGAAGTGATTATCACTTCAAAAGAATGGCTTGATCGAGCTAAGGAAAGAAGACTTTTTTATTTTTGGTTTGCTTGGCAAGGTATGGTAAATTTTACTTTTCTTAAAAACATAAAACTAAAATTTATCAAGGGGATATTTGCGGAAGATTGTCATTTTGGGGTGTTATTGTTTGCTTTGAGTAAAAATATTTATATACTTCCAAAGCAAATATATATTTATCGTTTACGAGAATCAAGCTCTATGAATTTTACCCGTAAAAAATGGGCGATACATCCTGATTCGCATTTGAAAAAGATTGATATTTTTGAAAATTCGAATGAGACAAGATTGTATTATGAGACTACAAGTTGGATGCAAATCGCACTAGAATTTATAAAATTTATCCATTCTAAGCATCATTTAAGCAATGAAATTAAACAGCATTTTTTACCAGTAGTTTGCAATAAAGCTTTAACTTTACAAAAATTTGATAAAGATCCATTGTATCTAAAAAAATACGCCAAAAATTTAAAAATATATATACAAAATCAACCCTTAGGTGCAGTTAGCAGAGTGAAAGAATACCTTTCTTATAAAATTGCAAAAGAAATTTCTAGAAAAAAAAGTATAATGAAATTAACATTAGCTTTTAGTGTTGTTAAGGTATCTGTACAACATCAAAAAGAAGTGAGAAGATATAAAAAAGATATTAAAAGAGATGTTTTAAACAAAAGATTGCCTTTGGAATTTTATAAGGATTATCAAAGGGCTTTAAGTTTAAGAAATCAAAGATTGATTCAAATGTTGCATAATGTAAGCTTAAAATTAAAAGGCTGATATATGATTTTAAATTCTAAAAAGTTAAGAAAACTTAGAACGAATCCAAAACTATTTTTCAAAGATGCTATAGAAAAAAAATCCTTTTGGCTAAATAATACTTATAAAAAATATCTTCCTAAAAAATACAAAGGCTTTTCCCAGTATGTAATAATATCAGCCGTATATAATGTAGAAAAATATTTAGACGATTATTTTAAATCCATAATAAATCAAAGACTTGACTTTAAAAAAAACATTTTTATGATACTTGTAGATGATGGCTCTACTGATAATTCTGCACAAATAATCAAAAAATACCAAAAGAAATATCCTAAAAATATCGTCTATCTTTACAAAGAAAATGGCGGACAAGCTAGTGCTAGAAATTTAGGCTTAAAATATATGCAAGAAAATCATTATAAAACCCCTTGGGTTACTTTCACCGATCCAGATGATTTTTTGGATAGAAATTATTTTTATGAAGTAGATAAGTTTTTAGCAACTCACCAAGATGATGATATTTGCATGATAGGGTGTAATATAATTTTTTATTATGAAAAGCAAAAAATACATAAAGACAATCATCCATTAAATTTTAAATTCAAAAGTGGTGTAGAAGTTAAAGAAAATTACAATCTTGATAGTTTTATACAATTATCTGCCGCTAGTTGTTTTATGAATATTGGATATCTTGATAAATTATTATTTGATGAAAAACTAAAACCCAATTTTGAAGATGCTAAATTTATAAATGAATATTTGCTGGATAATATTGATTTAAAAAGCGCTTTTCTACCAAAAGCAAAATATTTTTATAGAAAAAGGGAAGATGGAAATTCTACTTTGGACATATCTAATACAACGTTAGATTTATATTTTAAAGTTTCAAAACAAGGTTGTTTATATTTATTGGAGAGAAATGTAAGCAATGAGAATTTTATCCAATATGTTATTTTATACCATTTTTTTTGGCAAATTCAATATCTTATCAATTCGCCCAAAAAACTTTCTATTTTAAATGAAGACGAAAAACAAGAATACTTAAATTTATTAGATGAAAATTTCTATTATATCAACTCAGAAGCTATTATGAGTCTTAATATTCAAAATTATAATTTTTTTTATCAAGTAGGAATTTTAAATTGCTTTAAAAATGAAAAACCACCATTTCAAATAGCTTATATAGAAGATTATGATCCATATAAAGAGCAAATTTTACTTACTTATTACACTGGAGATGATGAGGACATAGAAAGTATTCTTGTAGATGGAGAGGAAGTATATGCAGATTATAAAAAGATAGTTAAGTATGATTTTTTAGATAGAGTGTTTTGCTATCAAAAAAGATTATGGGTTCATATTCCAAAAAACGCTAAAGATAAGTTGGAAAATTTTATCGACGGAGAGCAAAGTAAAATAAGTTTTAATGGTAAACACTATCAAAGTATAAATATCAAAAATATCAGACAAGAATTTCAAAAAAGATTACCAAAAAGTAATATTTGGCTTTTGATGGATAGGGATTATGAAGCAGATGATAACGCAGAGCATTTATATAGATATATAATGCAAAATCATCCAGAACAAGAAATAGTTTTTGCATTAAGAAAAGAAAGTTCAGATTGGGAAAGATTGAAAAAAGAAGGATTTAATCTAGTAGAATTTGGAAGTTTTGAGTTTGAAAGAATTATAAAAAAAGCTTCAAAGGTTATTAGCTCCCATTCTGATGAGTATTTGATAAGATATATTACACCTAGACAGCAATTTATTTTTTTGCAGCACGGGGTAATAAAAGATGATCTTTCTAAGTGGCTTAATTCTAAAAAGATAGACTTGTTTATAACTTCAACAAAGGCCGAATATGATTCTATAGCAAATGATTATAATCACTATAATTTTGGAAAAAAAGAAGTGGTTTTAACAGGTCTTGCAAGGCATGATGTCTTATTAAAAAATAATAAAACCAATACTAAGCAAATCCTTGTAATGCCGACTTGGAGAGTCAATATAGTTGGTATTGTTATAAATTCTGGAGCGAGAGGATTAAAAGATGATTTCAAAGAAAGTGAATATTTTCGAAAATGGAATTTATTATTAAATAGTAATATCTTGCAAAAATTATGCGAAAAATATGATTATACTATAGTTTTCAATCCTCATCCCAATATTATCCCCTATTTAAAAGACTTTAATATCCCTTCTTATGTTAAAATAGCTAATCACAATGAAAGCTTACAAGAATTATTTTGTAATTCATCTTTAATGATAACGGATTATTCCAGTGTAGCTTTTGAGATGGCGTATTTAAATAAACCAGTGATTTATTATCAATTTGATCATGAGGAATTTTTTAGCTCTCATACTTATCAAAAAGGATATTTTGATTATGAAAAAGATGGTTTTGGTCCTGTTGTAGAAGATGAAGAAAGTTTATTAAAAGAGCTTGAAAACTTACTGCAGAATGATTGCAATCCTTTTGGTATTTATAAGGATAATATAGATTCAACTTTTGCATTTAAGGATGGTAAGTGCCGTGAGAGAATTTATAAGATATTTGAATTTTAGTGTAATATTAAATAATTTGTATTATAATTAAAATTTATTTTTAATACAAAAAAGGTTGTATATGTCTATTTTTAAAAAAGCAAAAAAAATGTTTAAAACTCCAAAATTATTTTTCAAAGACGCCATAGAAAAAAGAAAAAAACACAAAGCTTTCACTCAATATACCATAATATCAGCCGTATATAATGTAGAAAAATATTTAGACGATTATTTTAAATCCATAATAAATCAAAGACTTGACTTTAAAAAAAACATTTTTATGATACTTGTAGATGATGGCTCTACTGATAATTCTGCACAAATAATCAAAAAATACCAAAAGAAATATCCTAAAAATATCGTCTATCTTTACAAAGAAAATGGCGGACAAGCTAGTGCTAGAAATTTAGGCTTAAAATATATGCAAGAAAATCATTATAAAACCCCTTGGGTTACTTTCACCGATCCAGATGATTTTTTGGATAGAAATTATTTTTATGAAGTAGATAAGTTTTTAGCAACTCACCAAGATGATGATATTTGTATAATTTCAACCAATGTATTTGTATATAATAATATAACACAAAACATTCAGGCACATCCTAGTTCATTTAAATTTCAAAATGGCAATATTCTTAAAAATATTGAAGATTTAAAAAAAGAAGTGCAAAGTTCTACTCCAGCATTTTTTTTATATGATAAATTAAAAAATATGCAATTATTTTTTAATGAAGATAGAATTTTGTTATCAAATTTTGAGGACGGCTTATTTTGTTATGAGTATTTAATGAGTAATTTAAAACTGACTATAGGTTATGTTGCTACTGCACATTATTATTACCGAAAGGGATTAGAAAATTCAACTACATCAAAATCTGTATTAAACAAAGATTTATATTTGGAAATACCTCGTGTCGTTTTTAATAACTTATATTACCAATGGATTAAAATGTCTGGAAATAGCATTTTTGTACAAAATATTATTTTATATTATTATATTTTTCAAATCAAAGCTCTCATTAATTCTCCTGAAAAATTATCTTTTATGAGCGAAAGCGAAAAACAGAGATATTTAGAACTGTTAGATCAAAATTTCTCCTATATAGATAAAAATACAATAATGGAATTTAATTTAGCTAGTTGCTGGTTTTTCCATAAAGTAGGAATTTTAAATTGCTTTAAAAATGAAAAACCACCATTTCAAATAGCTTATATAGAAGATTATGATCCATATAAAGAGCAAATTTTACTTACTTATTACACTGGAGATGATGAGGACATAGAAAGTATTCTTGTAGATGGAGAGGAAGTATATGCAGATTATAAAAAGATAGTTAAGTATGATTTTTTAGATAGAGTGTTTTGCTATCAAAAAAGATTATGGGTTCATATTCCAAAAAACGCTAAAGATAAGTTGGAAAATTTTATCGACGGAGAGCAAAGTAAAATAAGTTTTAATGGTAAACACTATCAAAGTATAAATATCAAAAATATCAGACAAGAATTTCAAAAAAGATTACCAAAAAGTAATATTTGGCTTTTGATGGATAGGGATTATGAAGCAGATGATAACGCAGAGCATTTATATAGATATATAATGCAAAATCATCCAGAACAAGAAATAGTTTTTGCATTAAGAAAAGAAAGTTCAGATTGGGAAAGATTGAAAAAAGAAGGATTTAATCTAGTAGAATTTGGAAGTTTTGAGTTTGAAAGAATTATAAAAAAAGCTTCAAAGGTTATTAGCTCCCATTCTGATGAGTATTTGATAAGATATATTACACCTAGACAGCAATTTATTTTTTTGCAGCACGGAATTACAATTTTTTCAGATGTTTCTGCATTTTTCAATAGGTTTAAATCGAGATTAATTGTAATGTGTTCACCTATCGAACATTTAAATATTATAAGTGATTATACTAGGTATAATTTGACTGAAAAAGAAAGCTTATTAACCGGTTTTGCGAGACATGATGCTTTGTTGAAAAATAATAAAACCAATACCAAGCAAATTTTTATTATGCCAACATGGAGAAAATATATTGTTGGAGATGTGGTTTCTGGAAAGGGTATTAGAGAACATAATAACAAATTTCTTTTGACTGAATATTTTAAACAATGGAATGATTTTTTGTGCAATAAAGAATTTGAACAATTGGTAAAAGCATATTCTTATAAAGTTATTTTTTGCCCTCACTTTTTAATTAGAGATTATATTGAGTATTATAATTTACCAAATTATATTCAAGTATATGGTAGAGAAGATGGTGAAACTTTGCAAAAGGTTTTACAAGATACTTCTTTATTGATAACTGATTACTCTACAATTTCTTGCGAATTGGCAGTTGCTCAAAAGCCAACTATTTATTTTCAATTTGATGAACAAGATAACTTAAATGGAAAGCATCATAAAAGAGCTCAAGGGATAAGCTATCATACTCACGGTTTTGGTCCGGTAGCATACACAATTGATGAGTTGATAAAGCAAATAAAACATTATTTTATTTCAGAAAAAGTGGATAAAAAATTTTATTTAAATATCGAAAATAGTTTTATATTTAGAGATTTTTGTAATTGTAAAAGAATTTATAATGGAATTTTGGATACAAATAATCCATATGATGATAAAAATAAATGTGATATTGTTATCAAAAAAGCCTATGAAGCACATGAAAAAAAAATGTATAATATAGCATTGTTAAGATGGAAAAGTGTAATAGTGCGCTACTTAATGCTTAAGAATGAATATTTATATAATTTCTTATTATTAGCAAATCATACAAAAAAATATTATGAAGCATCAGAAGTATTTAATATTTTAGATAGTTCGCGTATTAGCTCATTTTCGAGAAAAACTAAAATTGAATTATTAAAAATTAGTATAATGCTCCAAAAGAATGACATAGTAAGTTATTTATTGCAGGATATGTATATAGATGATAATTTGAAAGTGGGACTTTTGAAAATTAAAATCTATTTTTACTTAGGTAATCATTCAATGTTTTTGAAATATTTTAATTTGATTGTTAAAAAATACTTTATCAAGGAATCGGAAGTATTGTTGGAGTTATTATATTTTAATTCTATTATGATTAATCAAGAACCTGCCGATGTTGTTAATAAACTAGTGGATAGTATATAGGAGTTTATTATGCTTTGGTATCAAGATGATCTATTGGATGTAGCTAGTGGTAAAATAGCTTGTCAAAGCTCAATACATCCAAAATGGTCTTTTAAAGATGATGCGGGTAGAGCATTAAAAAACATTTCTTTTGAATCAAATGCTTTTCACACTTGCAAAGAAAATAATCCATGGTGGATGGTGGATCTTGAAAGTGAATATTATATAGAGTATATTAACATTTATAATATTAAGCAAAAACAATTTAGACATAGAAGCACGAAATTGTTTATACAGTTATCTTTGGATGGATCTCATTGGACAAAAATTCCTCAAGAATTAACAGTTTGGGATAAGAATTTAGAGTGTTGCAAAGTGTATATTTTTAAAAAATGTAAAGCTAGATTTTTAAAAATAGAACTTGATGACTGTAATTTTTTACATCTATGCAGTATTAATGTTTTTGTTCATCAAAAAAATGGTTATATAGTAAGTGCAAAACCGGATGGTTTTGCAATGAGAATGTGTTCCATATTAAATGGAATTTATTTGGCAAATAAGCTTAAATTTGATTTTAAATTTAAATGGTCTAGTGTTTTAGATATAGAAGATTTGAATAATTACCTACATGAACAGAAAAAAGATGGCTCTCATTGGACAGGTATGGCTATGGAATCTGCTGACAAGATTTTTTCTTCTAATTTTTTAAATAAATATTACTCTGATAATGATTTATTATATTTTAATTATGGGTTTGAGATAAGCCAAAAAAAAAGGACTTTTAGTGAGCTTCTAAATATAGAAAATAATAAAACCCCTTGGGGTTGGTATTCAAATCAAGAGCATGTTTATAATTACATAGAAGATTGTGATAAGGATCAATATAGACAGGAAATAAGTAATATATATAAAAGTATTATTTTTTCAGAGTCACTAATGAGTGTTTGTGCCGATGTAGATATTGTGTGTAAATTAAATAAGTTAAGTTCATTTGTTGCTATACATATCCGTAGTGGCGATACAATATATTCAAAAGTGAGAACTTATCCAACGGTATTTACTTATAGAAGATCATTTCCATATGAAGTTGCTATAGAAATTATAGAAAAGTTAATATGCAATAACAAAATAGTTGTTTTTGGTGAGGATATTGATGCGAATATAAAACTTGTAAAGTATTTTAGAAAACTAAATGAAAAGAGTATAATATATTGTATTGATGAATTAATTAAAGATAAAGATTATACAAATATTCAAAGGGTTTTTTTTGATGTAAATTTAATGTCTCGTTCAAATGTTATTTATTCTTCTGGTATATCTACTTTTTCTCGATTTGCTATGATGATTTCTGGTAAAAATGAAGTTGTTTCTTTTTGGGATATATATAAAGAAGATAAGCTATTAGAAATCATAATAAATAATTTTAATAAAATAAAAATACATGATTTTCAAAAAGCGATGTCCTATTTTAGAATGTTTTTGCTTTCAAAAAAGATAAATAAAGATTTAGAGACCATGATTAATTTTCTTCAAAAAGCATTAAAGTATGATAATGAAAATGATGCTTATCGAATATTTTTAATTGATTGCTATTTTGATAAAAGACAGTATGAAAAAATTAATATATATATATATAATATTTTCATTGAGAGAATAGATTCTTTTTTAAGCGTGTTATTTTGTCGTCAAGGGAAAGTTTATGATACGATTTTAAGAAAAATTATAACATTAGAAAAAATGGAGAGTTATATATTTATCCAACTTTTAATTATTAGAATTTTTTATTTTTATAATGAAAAAGAAAAAGCTTTAAATAAATTAAAAAGCATAATTAACGAACATTCAAAACCTTTTTTACATTTCCTTGGCGCCGATTTTGATGGTTATATTTCATCAATTGGAGCTGTGGATAGAGTTAAGCAGCATATAGCATATAGATTGGGGATGTTTTTAAAGCCTTACAAAGGTATAAAAAAATATTATTATTTGTATATTTTTTACTTGAGAGAGAAAGAGAGAAAGAGAGAAAGAGAGAAAGAGAGAAAGAGAGAAAAATTACAGGATTGTTTCGATTATGAACAGGCTTTAAAAATTATTAACTCTAAAGAATATCAAAATGGATTAGTATTTGTGAATTTTTATAAAAAAATAACTAGGATATTAGTTAGAAAAAAAGGAGGGTGAAGTGTTCTATGATTCAAAAATTTATATAACAGGACATAATGGTTTAGTTGGCTCTGCTATACTAAGATTACTTGGTGGTCTAGGTTATAACAATATAGTTACTAGAACACATAATGAACTTGATTTATTAAATATAAATCAAGTAAAATCTTTTTTTGAGCAGGAAAAGCCAGAGTATGTTTTTTTGTGTGCTGCTAAGGTTGGTGGAATATTAGACAATAAAAATCATAAAGCTGATTTTATTTTTCAAAATCTTCAAATTCAAAACAATATCATACATCAATCTTATTTACACGGAGTAAAAAAACTAATTTTTATTGCTTCTACTTCTATATATCCAAAGGATTTAAATGAGGTTCGAGAATCAGATTTAATGAAGGGAGAATTGGATTATTCAAATGAATCTTATGCTATTGCCAAGATAGCAGGTCTTAAAATGTGTGAAGCATATAATATTCAGTATAATACAAATTTTATTTCACTAGTGCCTACTAATTTATATGGCGAAAACGATCGATTTGATTTGGAAAAAGCTCATGTTGTACCAGCATTAATACGAAAATTTCATTTGGCTAGATTACTAATGGAAAAGAGGTATGAAGAGATACTGCGTGATTTAAAAATCAAAAATTTAGAAGAAGCTGAAAATTATTTAAATCAATTTGGGATTAATAACAATAGTTTGATAATATGGGGGAGTGGCAACGCAAAAAGAGAATTTTTACATGTAGATGATCTAGCAGAAGCATGCGTTTTTATTATGGATAGCATCAACTTTAAAGACTTATATAAATCAAATGATTCGGAAATAAAAAATATCCATATTAATGTTGGCCCAAATGAAAACATATCTATTAAAGAATTAGCTTATATTATAAGAGATATTGTAGATTATAAAGGAAATCTTATTTTTGACAAAGCAAAGCCTGAAGGTAGCTTAAATCGTCTTACTGACTGTTCTAAAATGCATTCATTGGGTTGGCATCATAAAATTAGCCTTGCAGATGGGATAAAAAAGTTATATAATTGGTATTTAAAAAAAAATAAGGAGGAAAAATGAAATATTCTTTAGCTTCATCTACTTGGGATGAGAAAGAATTGCAAGCAATACAAGATGTTATTAAAAGCGATATGTTTACTATGGGTAAAAAGGTGGCTGAATTTGAAAAAGATTTTGCTAAATTTGTGGGTTCTAAGTATGCTGTTATGACAAGCTCAGGTTCTACTGCAAATTTGATAGCAACAGCAGCATTATTTTATACTAAAAATCCTAAGTTAAAAAGAGGGGATGAAGTAATAGTCCCCGCTGTATCATGGAGCACTACTTATTATCCGCTTTATCAGTATGGTTTAAAGTTAAAATTTGTAGATATAGATCTAGAAACATTAAATTATGATTTAGATGCTTTAAGTAGCGCTATTAGTGATAAAACAAAAATGATTATGGTTGTAAATTTATTAGGCAATCCTAATGATTTTGATGCGATTAATGATCTTATAAAAGAAAAAGATATTATCTTACTAGAAGATAACTGCGAATCAATGGGTGCAGAGTATAAAGGAAATCAAGCTGGAACTTTTGGTATCATGGGAACTTTCTCGACATTTTTTTCTCATCACATGGCTACGATGGAAGGCGGTTTTGTTGTTACAGATGATGAGGAATTGTATCATATATTGCTTTGTTTAAGAGCGCATGGTTGGACGAGAAATTTACCAAAAGAAAATTTAGTGGCCAATAAAAGCGATGATTGGTTTAGTGAATCGTTTCGTTTTGTATTACCAGGATACAATGTGCGTCCTGTAGAAATGAGCGGAGCTATAGGCATAGAGCAACTTAAAAAATTACCTATGTTTTTAAAACACCGCAGGGAAAATGCTAAATTATTTTGCGAGTATTTTCAAAATCATCCTGATTTTATCATACAAAAAGAAATTGGAAGTAGCTCTTGGTTTGGATTTTCATTGGTGATTAGACCAAATTCTAAATTACAAAGAAAAGATATTATTAAAAAATTAGAAGAAAATGGCATAGAGTATCGTCCTATAGCTACGGGTGATTTTACTCAAAATGAAGTGATTAAATACTTTGATTACGAAATTCATAATGAGCTTAAAAATGCAAAATATATTCACGAAAGAGGGTTTTTTGTAGGGAATCATCAGTTTAGCATTGGTGAACAAATTAATTTATTTAAAAAAGTATTGGATAATCTATGAAAAAAACAGCATTAATTACTGGTTTTACAGGGCAAGTTGGCTCGCAAATGGCAGATTTTTTACTAGAAAATACAGACTATGATGTTATAGGCATGATGCGTTGGCAAGAGCCAATGGATAATATCTATCATTTAAGCGACAGGATAAACAAAAAAGATAGAATCAGCATTTTTTATGCTGATTTAAACGATTACTCAAGTATTCAAAAGCTTTTTGAAAGCAAAAGACCTGATGTGATCTTTCATCTAGCCGCACAGTCTTATCCAAAAACCTCTTTTGATATACCTATAGAAACTCTACAGACAAATATCATAGGCACAGCAAATATTTTAGAAAATATTAGATTATTAAAAGCTAAAGATGGCTATGATCCTGTGGTGCATGTTTGCTCTTCTAGTGAAGTTTATGGTAGGGCAAAAGTTGGTGTCAAGCTAAATGAAGATACGACTTTTCATGGTGCAAGCCCTTATAGTATAAGTAAAATTGGTACAGATTATTTAGGAAGATTTTACGGTGAGGCCTATGGTATAAAAACATATGTTACCAGAATGGGAACTCATAGCGGCCCAAGACGCTCCGATGTATTTTTTGAAAGCACTGTTGCAAAGCAGATCGCCTTGATCGAAGCAGGGTATCAAGAGCCTGTTGTAAAAGTAGGAAATTTATCTAGTGTAAGAACCTTTCAGGATTGTCGTGATGCTATAAGAGCTTATTATCTACTTTCATTAGAAAGTGAAAAAGGCAATGTTCCTTGTGGAGAAGCTTTTAACATAGCCGGTGAAGAAGCCTTTAAACTTCCTGAAGTTATTGATATACTTTTAGGTTTTTCTACAAGAAAAGATATCAAAGTGGAAGAAGATGAAGAAAGATTACGTCCTATTGATGCAGACTATCAAATGTTTGACAATACTAAAATCAAAAGTTATATCAATTGGAAGCCAGAAATTCCAACTAGAAAAATGTTTGAAGATTTGCTAAATCATTGGAGAAAAGAAATTTCCATGGGCAGAATCCCACTTAATAGGTAGCAGATCATGATAATCCGTTCTCAAACACCTTTGCGTTTAGGTTTGGCCGGTGGGGGTACTGATATAAATTTATATTGTGATCAATACACAGGTTATGTTTTAAATGCGACAGTATCTCTTTATGTGCATTGTACTTTAACAGAAAGAAATGATCAAAAAATCATTTTTGATTCTTCTGATACTGGCATAAAAGTAGAGTATCAAAGTAAAGAGTTTTTAGAAAACGATGGTAAATTAGATCTTTACAAAGCGATTTATAATCGCTTGATAAAAGACTATGTTAAAAGACCTTTAAGTTTTTCTTTACATACTTATTCAGATGTACCAAGTGGTAGTGGACTAGGGGGTAGTTCTACTTTGGTAGTAGGTATCATCAAAGCATTTGCAGAATGGCTCAATCTTCCTTTAGGTGAGTATGAAATCGCTCGTTTGGCTTATGAGATAGAAAGGGAAGATATGGCTATAGTAGGGGGTGCACAAGATCAATACGCTGCGACTTTTGGTGGATTTAATTTTATGGAATTTTATGATCAAAAAAGAGTTATAGTCAATCCTTTACGCATTAAAAACTGGATAGCAAGTGAACTTGAAGCTAGGGTTTTGCTTTATTTTACAAATATCACTAGAGAAGCAAAGGACATAGAGGAGCATAAAAAGGGAAAGCTAGGAGATGAAAACTCACTTAATGCCATGCATGCGATAAAACAAGATGCGTTAGATATGAAAGAGGCGTTATTTAGAGCTGATTTTGAAAAAATAGCACAAATTTTAGGTAAATCTTGGCAATCAAAAAAGATTATTTCTGAAATTGTTAGCAATGATGAGCTTGAAAGGATTTATCATTTAGCTATGGAAAATGGTGCTTATAGTGGCAAGACAAGCGGAGCAGGTGCTGGAGGATTTATGTTTTTTATGGTAGATCCTGTGAAAAAATATAAGCTTAAAAAAATTTTAAATGAACAGCAAGGCTATGTACAGGAATTTTATTTTACGAAAGAGGGGGCAAAATCATGGAAAATTTAAACCTATATATAAAATCTCATTTTAGTGATTCGATTGATGTTAAAGATAAAATATTAAATGATGATAATATAATCAATTTGATCAAAGAAGCATCTTTAAAAGTTATCAGTGTTTACAAAAATGGCCATAAAACCTTACTAGCAGGCAATGGAGGAAGCGCAGCTGATGCACAGCACATAGCAGGGGAGTTTGTAAGTAGATTTTACTTTGATAGACCAGGTATTGCAAGTATAGCTTTAACAACGGATACTAGTATATTAACAGCTATTGGCAATGATTATGGCTATGAAAATTTATTTGCTAGACAGGTGCAAGCTCAAGGTGTGAGTGGGGATGTTTTTATAGGAATTTCTACAAGTGGAAATAGTAAAAACATCTTAAAAGCTTTGGAGGTTTGTAAAGAAAAAGGAATTTTAAGCATAGGTTTAACCGGAGCTAGTGGCGGAGCCATGAATGAACTTTGTGATTATTGTATTAAAGTGCCATCATCTTGTACGCCAAGAATTCAAGAAGCACATATTTTGATAGGACACATTATCTGTGCTATAGTAGAAGAAGAGCTTTTTGGCAAGGGGTTTGATTGCAAGCTATAGTTTTAGCTGGGGGTCTTGGCACTAGGCTTAGAAGTGTAGTGCAAGATCTTCCAAAGCCTATGGCACCGATCAATGGAAAACCCTTTTTAGCTTTTGTTTTAGAGTATTTGAAAAAGCAAGGAATTACTGAGATTATTCTAAGTGTTTCGTATAAATATGAACTGATTCAAGAGTATTTTAAAGATGAATTTCATGGTATGAAAATACACTATAACATCGAAAAAGAGCTTTTGGGTACAGGTGGAGCTATAAAAGATGCTTTAAAATTGGTAAAAAATGAAGCCTATGTTGTAAATGGAGATACTTTTTTTGACATTGATTTAAAAAAGCTTGTTTTAAACAGTAGTAAAATTTGTATAGCTTTAAAACAAATGCAAAATTTTGATAGATATGGTACAGTCAATGTTGATGAGCAAGGTATTGTGACATCTTTTGAAGAAAAGGTGTTTAAAAAGCAGGGTTTAATCAACGGTGGCATATACTTGCTCAAAAAAGATATTTTTGATGAATTTAGTTTAGAGAAGAAATTTTCTTTTGAAGAGTTTTTGCAAGAAAACTATAAATCATTAAAAATACAAACCCAAATTTTTGATGATTATTTTATAGATATTGGGATACCTGAGGATTATATAAAATTTATTGAGTTAAAAAAGTAACAAGGAAAAATATGACAGCTTATATACATATAGGAACGCCAAAAACAGGAACGACAAGTATACAAACTTTTATGTCAACAAACTATGAGAATTTGCTTAAAAAAAAGTTTGTATATTCTATGAGTATTAGAGAGCGGCAGCAACATTGGGATTTAGTTCGTTTAACTAATATTCATTGTTTAAAAGTAAAGAATGAACAACAAAAGCTATTTTATCAAGAAAAAATAGAAAAACTTAAACAAGAAATTAAAGAAAACAAAGATAGAATTTTTATTTTTTCAACAGAAGGATTGACTTGGTTATTAAATCTTACTAACATTGAGCCAGTGAAAGCATTAAACGATCTTTTGCATAATTTAGGATTTAATGATATAAAAATTATTCTTTATCTCAGAAACCAAGCAGACTTAATGGTTTCTATGAGTTCGCAAGAAATTAAGGATTGTCATAATTTTTATGTAGCTAGTGCTTTACCCTTTCAATATCCAAGGACTTCGAATATGTTTGACTTTAAAAATATTATTTCAAAATATGTTGAAGTTTTTAACAAGGAAAATCTCATTGTAAAACTTTTTGATAAAAATGAATTTAAAGATGGAGATTTATTAAAAGATTTTGCCAATGCTATTGGATTGGAATGGGATGATAATTTTATCATCCCTGATAACCAAAATGAAACTTTAGATTTAATGGGATTTGAATTGGGAAAAAGAATAAATTTTCATTTAAAAAATGGACGCGAAAGGAATTTGCATGGGTTGACTTTACCTATTTCTTCTTTATATTTATGCTCTAGAGACAAAGATCTTAAATTTATGCCCAAAAAAGAGCATTATCAAATATGGAATGATTATTTTGAAGAATCTAACGAATGGGTAAGAAAAGAATTCTTTCCTCATAAAGAAAGACTATTTCCCAAAAAAGATTTAAGTAATTATAAAGAAAATTATGAGCTTAAAGAAATGAAACCCGAGTATTGGGATAGGATAGCAAAATTTATAGTTAATTTTGCAAAAAATAGAAAAAAGATTATTGATGATAAAGATAAGCTAATTGCTCAAAAAGATCAACAACTTCAAGAAAAAGACCGAATCATCCAAGCTAAAATCCAAGAGCTTTCCTCTCTACCTATAAAAAAACAACAGCTCGAAATTTCCAATCTAGAACAAGACTTAATTAATAAAAAATTAAATGCTAAAGAGACTAATCAGAATATTTTGATTAAAGAATTAGAAATTAAAAAACTAGAACAAGAATTAAACGTCAACCAGGCTTTTTCATATATACCAAAAGAACAGAGCGCCAAACAAAGAATACAAAACCAACTCTCCTATAAACTAGGCCAAGCTATGATAGCAAATTCAAAATCTATACTAGGTTATATAAGAATGCCTTTTGTATTATCTTATATATATGATAAACACAAACAAGAACAAAAAATTTATCAAGAAAAAATAAAAAAATATCCTTCTTTAAAACTACCTCCTTTAGAATCATATCCTGATTACAAAGAAGCCCTAAAAGAAAAAGAGTGTTTGACTTATAAGCTAGGAGAGGCCCTTATAAAAGCAAGTAATAATTGGTATGGGGGGGGGGTATATCAAATTATTGCTTGAGATTAGGAAGTTAAAAAGAGAATTTAGAAAAAAGGCTAATCATGCTTAGTCAAATTACCTTAAAAGATATAAACGATATAGCCATAAAAGCAGGCAAGAGTGTCTTAAAAATTTACAATCAAGATTTTAAAATTTCTTATAAAGATGATAATTCGCCTTTAAGTGAAGCAGATTTGATCTCAAATGAAATTATTTGCAAAGAGCTTGCTAAATTTAGCCTCCCCATACTTTCAGAAGAAAATAAAACCCTACCTTATGAGCAAAGAAAAAATTGGGAATATTTTTGGTGTGTAGATCCTATAGATGGCACCAAAGAATTTATCAACAAAAATGGAGAATTTACCATAAACATTGCTTTAGTTTGTAAAGATACTCCGGTATTAGGCGTAGTGTACGCTCCAGCCCTTGAGCTTTTATACAGTGCTAAAAAAGGCGAAGGTGCTTTTAAAAATAGTGTAAAATTACCCTTGCAAAGAAATGACGACTTTTTTAAAATAGTCGCTAGCAAATCCCATCTAAACGAACAAACAAAAGATTTTATCGATAGTATCCAAACGACCAAGCAAAAAGAATTTGTTTCCATGGGCAGTTCTTTAAAGCTTTGTCTAGTAGCTAGCAATGAAGCAGATATTTACCCAAGACTAGCCCCTACTATGGAGTGGGATACCGCAGCCGCTGATGCTATAGTTAGGGAAGTGGGTAAAATGACTTATGATTTTGACACCCAAAAACCTTTAGTGTATAATAAAGAAAATTTATTAAACCCATATTTTATAGTAAAGTAGAAAAATGACCCATTTAGACTTTTTAGAATCAGAGTCCATCCATATTATCCGTGAAGTTGTAGCTGAGTTTGAAAAACCAGCTATGCTTTATAGTGTAGGCAAAGATAGTTCAGTGATGCTTCATCTTTTACAAAAAGCATTTTATCCTGCTGTGCCACCACTTCCTTTGGTGCATGTAGACACTACATGGAAATTTAAAGAAATGATAGAATTTAGAGATAAAAGAGCCAAAGAGCTTGGTATGGAGCTTATCGTTTATCAAAACCCCAAGATTAAAGAATTAAACCTTTCTCCCTTTACACATGGCTCATCTATGCACACTGACATCTCTAAAACTCAAGGCTTAAAACAAATGCTTGATTTATATCAATTTGATGCAGTTTTTGGCGGAGCAAGAAGAGATGAGGAAAAATCACGCGCAAAAGAAAGAATTTACTCCTTTCGAGATGAAAATCACTCGTGGGATCCTAAAAATCAACGCCCAGAATTATGGAACATTTACAATGGTCGTCACAAAAAAGGCGAGTCTATAAGGGTTTTTCCGCTGAGTAATTGGACAGAACTTGATATATGGCAGTATATTTATAAAGAAAATATTCCCATACCAAGTCTTTATTTTGCTAAAAAGCGTCCAGTGATAGAGTATATGGGAGCTAAAATTTTAGTCGATGATGAACGAATGCCAAAAGAGCTTGCTAAAAATGCTAAAGAAGAATTGGTTCGTTTTAGGACTTTAGGATGTTATCCTTTAACCGGAGCCATAAATTCGAACGCTAGTAATGTCTTAGAAATCATCGAAGAACTTTTGCTTTCTAAGACAAGTGAAAGACAAGGCAGACTTATAGATACCGATGAAGAAGCAAGCATGGAAAAAAAGAAAAAAGAGGGGTATTTTTAATGCAAACAAATATAGAAAAATATCTCCAAGAGCATGAAAATAAAGAGCTTTGTAGATTTATCACTTGTGGCAGTGTAGATGATGGTAAATCCACGCTTATAGGTAGAATGCTTTATGATTCAAAAATGCTTTTTGAAGATCAAATTTTATCTTTAGAAAAAGACAGTAAAAAGCTTGGCAATGCAGGAGAAAAGCTTGATTTTGCACTTTTAGTAGATGGGCTTGCAAGCGAGCGTGAGCAAGGCATTACTATAGATGTGGCTTATCGTTTTTTTACAAGCGAAAAAAGAAAATTTATCATAGCAGATACCCCAGGTCATGAGCAATACACTAGAAACATGGCCACAGGAGCAAGTACAGCTGATATTGCCATCATACTTATAGATGCCAGAAAAGGAGTTTTAACTCAAACTAAAAGGCATTCTTATATAGTAAGTTTGCTCGGTATAAAGCAATTTATCATTGCTATCAATAAAATGGATTTGGTGAATTTTAGACAAGATATTTTTGATGATATTTGCAAAAGTTATGAGGAAATTTTGCCTTATTTGAAAAACTATGAAAATATACAAACTCATTTTGTGCCAATATCTGCTCTAGATGGAGACAATATTGCTTCTAAAAGTATCCATACTCCTTGGTATAATGGAAAAACTTTATCCGAGCTTTTAGATACCTTGCCTATAACCACTGATTTTAATGACGAATTTATCATGAGTGTGCAATATGTCAATCGCCCACATTTAAATTTTAGGGGATTTTGTGGAAGTATCGCGAGTGGTAAGGTAAGTGTTGGTGATGAAATTATGATTTTGCCTTCATTAAAAACAAGTAAGATAAAAGAAATCATCACGCCAGATATAAAAAATTTAAAGGTATTGGATAAAAATGAAAAAATTCAAAGCTCTAAAAATGCAAGTTTTCCAAGTGCCACAACCTTGACTTTAGAAGATGAGATAGATATCTCAAGGGGTGATGTTATAGTTTCTAAAAATCATAGTTTAAAAATTTCAAATTCTTTCAAAGCCATGATGATATGGATGAGTGAAGCGGAGTTTAGTTTAAGTGGAAACTATCTTATAAAGATAGCCAATTTAACCACTAGTATAACATTTGAAAAGATTGACTTTAAAAAAGATATCAATACCTTTGAAGAGTCTCAAAGTGATGAGCTAAAGCTTAATGATATAGCCAAATGCACTCTAAGACTTAGCAAAAAGACAGCTTTAGCAGCTTATAAGGACAATAAAACCTTAGGAAGTTTTATCATCATAGATAGGTATTCTAACGAAACTCTAGCCGCTGGTATGGTAGAAGAAATTTTAACCCTTGAAGATAAATCAAGGGTCTATACTCAAGCTGAAATAGAGCTTAATTCTTATATAAGAAAAAACTACCCCGAATGGGAGTGTAAAAAGATATGAAAATCATTGTTGCATTAAGCATATTAGGCTTACTTGTTTTGCTCATTAGCAATAAAATCAAACCTTTTATTTTATTTGGTAGTGTTGCTGTGCTTTATTATCTTTTAGGATATTTAAATTTGAACTCTTGGTTAGGTTCTTATACGAGCGAATCTTTGATAGTGCTTATATTGCTTTTATTGGTTTCACTAGCGATAGAAAAAAGTGTGGTTATCACTTGGTGTTCTAAATTTATCATAGGAAAAAATTATCATTTATCACTTTTAAAACTTGGTGTTATTACGGCTAGCATTTCAGCATTTTTAAACAATACCGCAGTAGTAGCAAGCTTTATGAGTCTTATAAAAAACAATAAATTTCAAGCTCCTTCTAAGCTACTTATCCCGCTTTCATATTTTTCTATAGTCGGTGGCACGATGACTCTTATAGGTACTTCAACCAACTTGATAGTGAATTCTTTTGTGGTGCAAAATGGTTTAGAGAGTTTAAAAATTTTCGATTTTTTTGCAGTGGGCTTTTGTATAAGCGTGAGCGTGCTTATAGTGCTTTTGATTTTTAGCTTTTTATTGCCTAGCTATAAAGAAAAAGATAATGAGATCAATGAGTATCTGATCAATGCTAAGGTATTAAAAAATAGCTCTTTGATAGGAAAAACCATACAAGAAAATGGTCTGAGAAATTTGGAGTTTTTGTTTTTATTTGAAATTCAAAGACAAGATGAGATCATTTCTCCAGTAAGCCATGATGAGATTATAAAAGAAGGTGATGTGTTGATCTTTAGTGGAGATATAACCCATCTAGAAACCTTAAAAAAATTTGATGGCTTGCAAATGGGTGCTCAAGAGATCAAGCTTGAAACATTAAATTTAGTAGATGTAGTCATAAATTCTGAGTCAAGCTTGATAGGTAAAAGCGTAAAAGAGGCTAATTTTAGGGCTAAATTTGATGCGGGGATTGTAGCTTTAAAAAGAGGCTCTCAAAATATTTCCAAGATAGGTAAAAGTATATTACAAGCTGGAGATAGACTTATCTTAAGTGTAGGTAAAGATTTTCACTCAAGGGATAATATCAACAAAAACTTTTACATCATTTCAAATATCATTCAAAATCAAAAACTAAGCAATGCTCAAAGTTTTATAGTGGTATTTGCATTTTTGGCTATCATTGCTTTATCAGCCTTAGAGATAGTATCTTTGCTTAAAGCATTGCTAGTATTTTTAGCCTTTTTGTTTGTATTTAAATTTATAAGTTTTGATGAGATAAAAAGACGCTTTCCTTTGGAAATCTTTATCATAGTAGGATCTTCTTTGGCTATTACAAAGGTTTTGGTCGATAGTGGATTGGCTAAGGATTTTGCTGATTTGATTATAGGGACTTTTGGAGCATATGGACTTTATGGAAGTTTTGTGGGGATTTATCTTTTAACCCTGCTTTTAACTGAGATCATTACCAATAACGCTGCAGCAGCTCTAGCTTTTCCTATTGCTTATAGCACAGCTTTAGCGCTTGAAGTAAATCCGGTTCCATTTATCCTAGCAGTTGCTTATGGGGCAAGTTGTGGTTTTATGATGCCTCATGGTTATCAAACTCATCTCATGGTAGGATCGGTTTGCGGATATAAAACTACTGATTTTGTAAAGATTGGCTGGATAGTTTCTTTGACATATTCGGCTATGGTTTTGATCATGACTCCGATATTTTTTAAATTTTAAGGCTAAAAAATGGACAATAATCTCACTTGGCATGCTAGTAGCATTACTAAAGCTCAAAGAGCTAAACTTAAAAAACAAAAACCTCGTGTGTTGTGGTTTACGGGATTAAGTGGAAGTGGTAAATCCACTTTGGCCAATGCAGTGGAGAAAAAGCTTTTTGAGCAAGGTTTTCATACTTATCTTTTAGATGGAGATAATGTACGCCATGGACTTAATGGTGATTTAGGATTTGATGAAGCTTCAAGAGTAGAAAATATAAGGCGTATAGGAGAGCTTTGTAAGCTTTTTATGGATGCTGGTATGATAGTGCTTTGTGCTTTTATATCCCCTTTTGAAAAAGATAGAAAACTAGTTAAAGATCTTTTAGAAGAGGATGAATATATAGAAATATTTGTCGATACTTCTTTGGAAGTTTGTGAAAAAAGGGATCCAAAGGGACTTTATAAAAAAGCAAGACAAGGAGAGATTAAAAACTTTACAGGCATAGATAGTCCTTATGAAAGACCTAAAAACCCACATATACACATAACAAAAGAAGATCTTAATGAGAATGTGGATATGATTTTAGGATTTTTAAATAAGAAAATATAAATGACTGCTTATGTGCATATAGGGACTGAAAAAACAGGAACAACTACTATACAAGAATTTTTATATATCAATAAAAGTATAATTCAAAAACAAAATTATTTTTTTGCTCAATCTATAGGTATAAAAAATCATTGGGATTTAGCTTTTTTAGGATATTCTTTAAATAAAAAAGATAGTTATATTTTAAATAACTCTTTATGGAATTTTCAAGCAATAAAACAACATAAAAAAAATATTTTTAGTAAAATTAAAGATGAAGTAAAGTTCAATCATAAAATTATTTTTTCTTCCGAACTGTTACAATCTAGATTAACTCGCAAAAGAGAAATTGTAAAATTATATACTTTTTTAAAAAAAATAGGATTTACAAATATCAAAGTTATATGTTATATTCGAGATGCAAATGAGATGTTAAGATCTTTATTATCAGAAGCTATTAAATGGGAGGAAATAGATAGTTTTGAATTAAAAGAAGAAAAAGAAGAGTATAAATTGGGTTATAAGAAAAATTTATTTCATTTCCACCACATTTGCAATCATAAACAGACATTGCAGTGGTGGGGAGAAGTTTTTGGTAAGGAAAATCTGATTGTAAGATTATTTGACAAAAATGAATTTTATCAAGGAGATTTATTAAAAGATTTTATACATAGTATAGGTTTAGAATGGGATGATGAATTTATCATACCTCCAAAGCAAAATGAGAGTTTAGATTTATTGGGAATAGATTTACTGAGAAGAATTAATAAATTTTTACCTCTTTTTTGCAATAATGCTAGAAATATTTTTAGAGGCGATTTGCATCATTTTGCAATAAAACACTTCACCTCCAAAGATTCTCATCTTAAATTCCAACCTCCAAAGGAAGTAGTGCAATCTTATATAGATTATTTTGAAGAATCAAACGAATGGGTAAGAAAAGAATTCTTTCCTCATAAAGAAAGACTATTTCCCAAAAAAGATTTGACTAATTACAAAGAAAACTATGAACTTAAAGAAATGAAACCCGAGTATTGGGATAAAATAGCTGAATTTATAGCTGATATCGTTTCAACTAAAAACCAAAATATCGCAGATAAAACTATTATTATTCAAAATAAAGACAAGGTTATTGTTAATCAAACCAATCAAATAAATTCTTTACAAACAACTTTAAAGGATAACAAAGCACACTTAATCCAAGCTCAAAACCTAAACAATATTCTTAATAAAACTATACAAGAAAAAGATATTATCATAAATTCCAATACAAACCAAATCGATCAATTGCAAAACAATATAAAAGAGAAAATAAAACAACTTCATATTTTGCAAAACAATATAAAAGAGAAAATAAAACAACTTCATATTTTGCAAAACAATATACAAAAAAATTCAGTCCAACTTAACCAACTTCAATCTAAATTATCTTTCCAAACCAAATACGGCACAGCCAAATCCCGCATTCAAAACCAACTCTCTTATAAACTAGGACAAGCTATGATAATAAATTCAAAATCTTTACTAGGTTATTTAATAATGCCCATGATATTATTAAATATAATAATTTTGCACAAACAAGCCCAAAAAGCTTATAAATTAAAAATAAAAAAAGATCCTTCTTTAAAATTACCTCCTTTAGAAAACTATCCTGATTATAAAGAAGCTCTAAAAGAAAAAGAGTGTTTGACTTATAAGCTAGGAGAGGCCCTTATAAAAGCAAGTAATAATTGGTATGGGGGGGGGTATATCAAATTATTGCTTGAGATTAGGAAGCTAAAGAAGGAATTTAAAAAGAAATAAATGATATAATCTCTTTTTAATTTAAAGAGAGATTTATGAAATTTCACACCACTTCAAAAAAACTTATAAAAAATGTTAAAGATTTTTACAAGATAGTCTTGTATAAGGCCTATAAAAGCATAGATAAAGAAGATGTTTTTGTAGGCTGGGGCAGGAAAAATTCAGGTTTAAAAGCTATAGCTCTAGCCAAAAAACATCATGCTAAATTTATACTTTTAGAAGATGGCTTTTTACGCTCATTAAATTTGGGTGTAGAAAATAGTCCGAGTTTTTCTATAGTTAAAGATGATGTGGGGATTTATTATGATGCGAGCACTCCCTCAAGGCTTGAAAATATTTTAAATACCTATGAGTTTAGCCCCAAAGAGCTAGCTTGGGCAAAAAAAGCCATAGAGCTTATCAAAAAAGAAAAACTTAGTAAGTATAATAACAATCTTTGCATACCCCAAGAGCTTTTCAGTGCCAATGAAGAACGCGTTCTAATCATCACTCAAGTGGCAAATGACGCTTCACTTCGATTTGGTTTGGCAAGTGATTTTTCGACCCAAGATATCATAAATGACGCCCTAAAAGAAAATCCAAATGCTAAAATATATATCAAAATCCATCCTGATGTGCTAAGTGGTAAAAAACAAAGTGATTTTAGCATGCAAGATTTACCCAGTAGATGTGTGATTTTAAAAGAAAATTATAATCCCATAGAATTATTAAGCCATTTTAAAAAAGTCTATACTAAGACTTCAGGCATGGGTTTTGAAGCTTTGATGCTAGGATGTAAATGCGTGTGTTATGGTATGCCTTTTTACGCAGGATGGGGGCTAACTCAAGATAAGCTAGAGTGCAAAAGAAGAGTTAAAAAAAGATCTTTAGAAGAGGTTTTTTGTGCCGCTTATATCCTATACAGTGAGTATTTTAATCCTTATTTGAATCAAAAAAGTGATATTTTTGATACCATTTTTACCCTAGCAAGATACAAAAAGATAGAGCAAGTAAATTCTCATACTTTGTATTTTTTAGGTTTTACTTTATGGAAGCGTTGGTTTATGAAGCCATTTTTCAAGACCAAAAACAATAAAATTATTTTTTTAAACTCACTTAATGAACTTTACAAAGCGAATTTAAATTCCGAAGATAAAATCTTCATTTGGGGTAAAAAGTATGATAAAGCTTTGCTAGCCAAAGATTTTAACAATGAAATTTTTTTAGTAGAAGATGGCTTTTTGCGCTCGGTTTTTTTAGGTTCAGACCTTACGCGTCCTTTTTCTTTGATAGTAGATAGCAAGGGTTTGTATGTAGATCCTAATCGCCCTAGCGATTTAGAAGAGCTTTTACAAAATCATGAATTTGATGATACTTTAAGACAAAGAGCTAAAAAGCTCATCACCACTATAACACAAAACAAATTTTCAAAGTACAACGGCTTAAAGCACGAAAAACTTGATTTTAATACAAATAAAAAAATCATTTTAATTCCCGCTCAAGTAGAAGATGATGCTTCGATGATCTTAGGTGGAGCAGGTTTTAACACCTTAAAGCTTTTACAAAGCGTAAGAGCTACAAATAAAGACGCTTTTATCGTTTTTAAACCTCATCCTGATGTTTTAAGTGGAAATCGCAAGGGTTTAAAGGATAAAGATATCATTTTAAAATACTGCGATGAGATCATAGAAAATGTCAGCATAGACAGCGCCATAAACGCATGCGATGAAGTACATACCATCACTTCTACTAGCGGTTTTGATGCACTTTTACGAGGTAAGAAAGTAGTGGTTTATGGAAAGCCTTTTTATGCGGGCTGGGGTTTGACTCAAGATTTGCATCATATCTCAAGACGCACAAGAGTGCTTAGTTTAGAAGAGCTTGCGGCAGGAGTTTTGATCCTGTATCCAAGATATATTCATCCAAAGAGTAAAAATTTATGTGAAGTTGAGCTTGCTTTGGATATAATGTTAGCTTTGCAAAAAGATTATTTTTCAAAAAGATGGCTAAAAATTTTAATTGATTTTAGAATTTTAATGCTTAGAAAGATAAGAAGAATATGTGAAGTTTTTATAAAAAGATGAAATTTAGAGATAAGATTAAAAAAGAATTTAGCGGTAAAAATGTCTTGCTTTTACAAGGACCTGTGGGTACTTTTTTTCACCGCCTTGCTATAAAGATGAAAAAAAATAAAACCAAAGTTTTTAAGCTTAATTTTAACGGAGGGGATTTTCTTTTCTATCCAAGTGGAAAAAGGTGCAAGTGCGACGAAAAGGATCTTGAAAATTTTTATGAGAACTTTTTTAAAGAAAAAAAGATAGATGCTATTGTGATGTATAATGATTGTCGTTTGATCCATGCAAAAGCCATCAAAGTAGCTAAGAAGCTTGGTATTGGTATTTGGATTTTTGAAGAGGGGTATTTAAGGCCTTATTGTATCACTTTTGAAAAAGATGGGGTCAATGCAAACTCCTCCTTGCCTCGCGATAAAAATTTCTATCTTTCTTGCAATATTTCTACAAAAGAAAGCATAAAAGAAATTCCAGGTGGTTTTAAATTTATGGCTTTTAGTGCTTTTTTGTATTGGCTTTTTTCTTTTCTGCTAGCTCCTTTTTTTAACAACAAGCTTCATCATCGCACCTTATATCCTTTTGAATTTTTATTTTGGTTTAGTTCTTTATACAGAAAATACCTTTATAAATTCACAGAAAAAAAACTCAATCAAAAAATTTATAGCCTTGAAAAAAAGTATTTTTTGGCTATTTTGCAAGTTTATAATGATACGCAAATTAAGCACCATTATAAAAAAAGCATAGAAGAATTTATAGAAGAGCTTATCCTTTCTTTTGCAAATCACGCAAGAGCAAAGTCTTATCTTGTCTTTAAACATCATCCTATGGATAGGGGATATAGAAATTATTCTAAACTTATAAATGAGCTAAGTCAAAAATACCATGTAGAAGGAAGAATTTTATATGTGCATGATACTTACTTGCCTACTCTTTTAAAAAGGGCTTTAGGTTGTATCACGATTAATTCCACTGTGGGTTTAAGCGCTATTTTGGAGGGCTGTCCTACTAAGGTTTGTGGCAATGCTTTTTATGATTTTGAAGGCTTAGCTTATCCTAAAAAGCTTCAATTTTTTTGGCGCGAAGCTCATGCTTACAAACCCAATCCTAACTTGGTTTTAAATTTCAAAAACTATCTTTTAAATACAAATCAATTCAATGGCAATTTTTACAAAAATTCTTTTTTAAGTCGATAAAACTCCGATTAAGACAGCTTTTAAAACAAAATGTTATAATCCTTGAAAAAAAGAAAATGTATTTTTATGGATAGAGAAGTATTTTATATAGCAGGCTATGATCCTAAGAGCTATAGATTTTATTATGATTTATTTAAGAAGAATTTAAAAGATTACTCTCATAGATTTGATCTTAAGGCAAAGATGAGTGGTATTGAAAAAGATGGAAACTTTCCATTTTTTAAGATAAATTGCGAAAACACTCAAACGCGCTATCATTTTTTAACTTGGAATGATATAGTTAAAAAAAACTGGTCTCAAAGTTACAAAGATGCTTTGATGGATTGTTATAGTTTTTTTAGAATTTATACCATCACAGGCCTTTTTCTTAAATTTGGTAAAGAGTCGATTTATCAGCTAGTTACGGGTTATTATCCTTTTTTTTATGTTATTTTTTCTTTGTTATTGTCTTTAGGCTTAGCTTTGGGAAGTTTTGTTTTTTTGCAAGATTATATCCCTTCTTTTTTGGCGATTGTTATAGGTATAGTTCTAGGATTTTTACTCAATCGTTTTTTATTCAAGCTAGGTAGAAAATTGGCCGTATTTTGGATAGCAAGGATATGTGCTTTTTGTGCTACTTGGAAAGAAAAAAGATTGGGTGCTATGGAGCAAAGAATAAAACTTTTTGCAGATGAAATTTTAAAATCTTTAAAGCAAAATGAAAACAAGCAAGATTACGAACTCATTTTGGTGGCTCATAGTGTTGGAACTATAGTTTGCATAGAAGTTTTAGAGCATATTTTAAAACAAAATTTAGATAAAAAAGCATTGGATAAATTAAAAATTCTTACACTAGGAGAATGCATTCCTTTAACAAGCTATCAAAAAAATTCGGATGGTTTTAGAAAAAAACTTGAATTTGTTTCTGCATTTGATTTAAAATGGTATGATTATACTTCAATAATCGATGGAGCGTGTTTTCCACAAGTGGATTTTTTCCGTACAAGTGGGGTAAAAGCTAACTTTACTCCGCCGTTTTTAAGTGCTAAATTTCATACCTTGTATGAAAAAAATGAATATAAAAAAATTAAAAGAGATAAAAATAAGGCACATTTTTTATATCTTTATAGTCCTCATATTAAAGGGAGTTATGATTTTTTTGCTTTTATTGTAGCACCTAAATTTTTAGAAGAAAAGGTAAAAATATGAGTCAATGTCCGTTTTTTCCCAAACCTTATAAAAATAAAGCTTCAACACTTTTAACCTTTTTACTAAAACGCAGATCATGGCTTGATGGTCTTTATGAGCGTAGCTATAAAATGCAAACAGGTTATGTAAAAATGCCAAATTTTGATCTTTATGTGATCAACGATACTAAAGAAGTCAAAAGAATGATGGTTGATGAGGTTAAAGAATTTCCAAAAAGTGCATTTTTGCACGAACTTTTAAGCCCTCTTTTGGGAGAGAGCATATTTACAACAAATGGTGAAGTTTGGAAAAAGCAACGCGAACTTTTACGCCCAAGTTTTGAAATGACTCGTATTTCAAAGGTTTTCAATCTCATGAGTGAAGCAGTAAGCGATATGATGAAGCGTTTTGAAAAATATCCTAATGCTTCTATTATCGAAGTGGATGAGGCTATGACTTTTGTTACTGCTGATGTTATTTTTCGCACCATCATGTCTTCTAAATTAGATGAAGAGCAAGGAAAAAAAATCCTAGATGCTTTTGTGACTTTTCAAGAGCAAAGTGTACATACAGCTATGCGTCGTATGTTTCGTTTCCCTAAATGGCTTTCTTATGTGTTGGGTGACCGTAAGCGTGCTAAAGCAGGTGATGTGATCAGGCAAGCTTTAAGTGATATTATAAAGCCAAGATATGATGCGGTAAGTAGTGGAAAAGTAGAGGATTTTGAAGATATTTTGGGTTCTTTGCTTTTAGTAGTAGATGCGCAGACTAATCAACGCTTTTCTTTTGAAGAAATTCTAGATCAAGTAGCTATGCTTTTCTTAGCAGGCCATGAAACGACAGCAAGTTCTTTAACATGGACGCTTTATCTACTCAGTCTTTATCCTGATGAACAAGAAAAAGCTTATAAAGAAATTATTCAAGTTTTACAAGGTGAAGATATACAAATTTCACATTTAAAACAATTTAAATATTTAACCAATATTTTTAAAGAGTCTTTAAGACTTTATCCGCCTGTAGGCTTTTTTGCAAGAGAAGCAAAAAAAGATACTAAAGTAAGAGATAAGATGATTAAACAAGGTTCGGGTGTGGTTATAGCACCTTGGCTGATACATAGACATGAAGGATTTTGGACTAATCCACACGAATTTAAACCCTCTCGTTTTGAAGGTGAGTATAAAAAGGATGCTTATTTGCCTTTTGGGGTAGGGGAAAGAATTTGCATAGGTCAAGGTTTTGCGATGCAAGAGGCTATTTTAATTTTGGCTAATATTTTGAAAAAATATAAATTAGAACTTGAAGAAGGTTTCGTTCCAGATGTTGTAGGTCGCTTAACCATACGCTCTGCAAATGGAATGAGGATCAAATTTAGCAAAAGAGAGTCATGAAAAGAGTTAAAGCAAGAATTCGTGCCAATTTTCGCAACCGCATTAAGCGTAATTTAAAAGGCAGTTTAAAAGAAAAATTAGCAGGGACAATCTTGCTTTGTGCCATAGTGCCTTTAGCAATTTGTGGATATTTGTTCATAGTGATAGTAGGAACTTTTTTTAATACAGCTAGAGCAAGACAAGGTGTTAGAGCCTTGGATCATTTTGTAAATGCAAGTTTGTTTAATGGCTATGCTTGGGAAAGCGTATCTTCGCATGCGTGGCGCGAAAGAAATAGAAAAAAATGGGCAAAAATAGTGATTAAAATCACAGATTTCTTTCAAAAAGATCATTGCAAAAGAGCCAATAAAAGAGAGCAACCTGTTGTTGATTTTATACTTTCAAGAAATTTAGATAAGCAAACTATAGGCAAAAGATAAATTTAATCCAAAGCAACTACAGCAATAGCAAAACCATTATCATGTGAGATACTAAGGGAAGTGGAAGTGATCTTAAATTTTTCCAATACATGAGAAGCGAGTTTTAAATGAGGGGCATTTTTGCTATCTTTTAAAATTTCTATATCCAAAAAGCCACATTCTTTTGAAATTCCTACGCCCAAAGCTTTGCTTGCTGCTTCTTTTGCAGCCCAAAAACCTGCTAAAGTTGAGCTAGATTTTATCAATTTTTGCTCATTTTGGTTTAGAAATTTATCAAGAAAGGCGTTGCCATGTTTTTGATAGATTGTATCTATCCTAGAAATGGCAACTATATCGCAACCTATACGCATTAAGAGACTACAAAATCAGTAAAATAAACATTTTTGATGAAGCCATCGGTGAGAATTTCATTGATTTTTCCGACAAGTTCATCTTTGAGTCTTTCTTTGCCTTTTTGTGTGCTAACTTCCTCAAAGGTTTTTGCAGTTAGGGCATGGATAATGATATCGCGAATTACTGCTACTTTTTTATCAAGTTCGGGTTTTAAAAGCTCTGTATTTTGCTCTAGTTCTATAGTGCATTTTACATATCTTGAGCCACTATCACTAAGTAAATTTAAAGTAAAAGGATCAAGAGGATACATAGGCCCTATATTTGCAAAATCACTCCCGCGTTGTGTCGGTGCTGCAACTTTAGCTTTATCGGCTTTTACCTCTTCTTTTGGAGCTGCTTTGACTTCGCTTTCATCGCTTGAGCTACTTGAGATAAGCCATGCAATTACACCCATGATGCTAAGAAGTAAGACAAAAAGTAAAATTACTATAATGATAACAAGCGAGCCGCCTTTTTTCTTTTTTTCTTCGTTATTTTCTAATTCTTCATCCATTAATTTTTCCTTTATTTAGTGAAATTAATGTAAAATTGTAGCAAAATTTTCTTTTCTATCCAAATTTTGTATTATAAAAAAGAAATTTATTAAAAAGACTTAAGGAAAAAATATGCTAGATGTGATTTTTAGGGAGTATGATATACGCGGACTTTATGGTAAGGAACTTAACAAAAAAAGTGTTAAAGCTATAGGTTTTTGTTTGGGGCAAACCATGCTTGCAAAAGGTTGTAAAAATGTAAGTGTGGGTTATGATGCAAGATATAGTGCTGATGAGCTTTATAAATATCTAGTCAGCGGGCTTAATAAAGCAGGTATACAAGTTTACAACATAGGACTTGTCCCTACTCCACTTGGATATTTTAGTCTTTATGAGGGTATGAAATTTGATGCAAATATTATGATCACAGGTTCGCATAATCCAAAGGATTACAATGGTTTTAAAATCACTATAGGTAAAGAAAGTTTTTTTGGGGCTGAACTTAAAGAATTTTCAAAAGAAGTTTATAAGCATTTAGACGATGAGATTGAAGAAAATTTAGAAGCTCAAAAATACGATATTTTAAGTCTTTATGTGAATTTTATGTGTGAGCAATTTAGTTTTTTAAAGGATTTTAATTATAAATTTGCAATCGACTGCTCCAATGGAGCTGCTGGGGTTGTGATAGAGCCTTTGGTAAAAGCTTTAAATTTAAAAGCTCATGTTATGTTTTCAAATCCTGATGGACAATTTCCAAACCATGAACCCGATCCCACAGAAGAAAAAAATTTACACGCTATAAAGAAATTTTTAAATGAAAATCAAGAATATCTTTTAGCATTTGCCTTTGATGGTGATGCAGATAGAATGGTGGCTTTAAGTAAAACTCATATTTTTTGTGGAGATGAGCTTTGTTATTTGTTTGCGAAAAATATTCCTAATCCTAGAATTTTAGGTGAGGTAAAATGCTCTAAAAATCTTTTTGATGAGGTGGCAAAATTTGGTACTATTTTTATGGGAAAAACAGGGCATTCAAATATCAAAAAGATGATGAAAGAAAAAGATATTGATTTAGCAGCTGAAGTAAGCGGCCATATTTTCTTTAAACACAGATATTTTGGATATGACGATGGAATTTATGCCTTTTTAAGAGCTTTAGAGCTTGTTTATAAGGGCTTTGATTTAGAGAGTATGATTAGCGCCTTGCCAAAACTTTATACTACACCTGAGATTAAAATTCCAGTGAGTGAAGAAGAAAAATTCAAGCTTGTAGATGAATTTAAAAAAGCGATAGAAAGGGGTGCACTAGAAGGGGTGAAGAGTCTTTGTGAAATCGATGGGGCTAGGATTGATTTTGGTTACGGATGGGCTTTACTTCGTGCATCCAATACCAGTCCTTATCTTATCACGCGTTTTGAAGCAAGCTCTTTAGAGCAAGCAAAAGAGCTTGAAACTAAAGTATTTAAACTTTTTAATGATATTAAAGAGTCGGTTTAATAAATATTTTATGTTTATTTGTAAATTTAGAGAAAAGCACGAAAACAAGAGCTTTTTTCTCATTTATATAACGCGTTGTTTGTGCGAGTGTAGCAAAAATATACACTAAAGATCCACTTTTATGATAAAAAACTTAAACAAAATTGCATGTACTTGTTTTTCTTGAAAGCCTTTGATGGTATTTTTGCCACATATCCAAGCCTTGAAAAACATATAGACATTTAGAAAAATATTTTGGAAATTCGTTCTAAAAATGGCATAATAATTGCAACGATTAGTAAAATTGCAAATGCCAAACAAAAAATATTTTTTAAAAAATAAAAAGTTTTGCCTAAAAAAGAATTTTCTAAATGAAAGGGCACAAGGATGATAAAGACTACTCTAAGTGGGATTAAAATCATTCCTATTTAAAGGAAAAATTTAAAAAATTCCCAAAATAAACCAAATAAGATAATTAAACCAAAAAAGAAGAGATAACCGCCCAAAACATGGGCGAATAAATTATCCATTAAGTTTGCTATGAAATTTAAACGATATTTTGCTTTATAATGGGGACAAAAAGCTCATTAGAAAGCTCAAAAAAATCATAAAATTTATTTATTTTTTGAAATTTTTAGTGCATTTTTTGCATTTTAAACTTATACCTTGATTTTTTTAAGACTTTCTAATAATTCTTCTATATTATAAATTCCTCGGTGTTCAGGTGTTAAAAGATGGATAAGTATATCACCTAGATCGATCACGCTCCATTCTTCACTGCTTTCTATATTTAAAAATTCTTCACCCTTAGCTTTGAGTTTGGTTTTAAGCTCATCGATCAAAGATAAAGCATGTTTTTCACCCAAGGTAGCTGCGATGATAACGTATTTTACAAAATAATCTTGTTCGCTCATATCAAAGGTTTTTATGTCTTCAGCTTTTTTTTCATCTAAAATTTTAACGATTAAATCTACTCTTTCTTGCATTTTTTTCCTTTAAATTTTTGAAATTGTATCAGTTTTTTTGTAATTTTTCATAGTAATTTTTCACTTCATCTTTAATTTCATCGCAAACCTCATGTGTATCTAGGGTACTCCTTATAAAAGATGAGGCGATTTTTATATCGGTTTTTAAATCTTTAAAATTTTTAGGAATTTCTATATCATTGCGATTTGCGATGATAAATTCTACTAAGGAATTAAGTTTTTTAAAATCATGCCAAAGATGAAGTTTTTCTAAATGATCTGCACCGATTAGAAGATAAAATTTGCTAGGATGGTAAATTTTATAAAGATATTCTACACTTTCAATGCTTGGTACAGGGCGTTTTTGCTTGGTTTCAAAGTCGCAAATTTCTACTTTTTCTAGTTTCCCCCAAAGTTTATTTACCCAAGCAAATCTTTGTTTTTCATCAGCAAAAAATCCTTTCTTAAAAGGATTGATAAAAGTAGGCATAATAATGAGTTTATCGATATCAAGTTTTGCTAAAGCTTCTTTGACAATAGCGTCATGTCCTTTATGCGGTGGGTCAAAACTGCCACCAAAAAGTGCAATTTTCATTAAAATTTTAACCTTTTTTTAGTAAAATATTAGCATAAAAAACTTCGCAAAAGGAAACAAAATGGCTGTAAAAGTTGCTATAAATGGTTTTGGTCGCATAGGAAGGTGTGTAGCAAGAATTATTTCAAAACGAGATGATATCGAACTTGTAGCGATAAATGATACTACAGATATCGAACTTACAAAATATCTTTTTAAATATGACACAGTGCATGGAGAATTTGAAGGCAGTGTGGAAAATGAAGGAGATGATTTAATTATCAATGGTAAAAAAATCAAAGTATTTAAAAGTCGTGATATAAAAGAGCTTGATTTTGCAAAATATGGTGCACAAATTGTTCTAGAGTGTACAGGAGCTCATTTAACAATAGAAAAATGCCAAGGGTTTTTAGATATGGGAGTGCAAAAAGTGATCATGAGTGCTCCTGCAAAAGATGATACTCCTACTTATGTTTTAGGTGTAAATTCACAAAATTATAAAGGTGAAAATATCATCTCTAATGCAAGTTGTACGACTAACTGCTTAGGTCCTGTTTGTCGTGTTTTACAAGATAATTTTGGTATAGAAAAAGGACTTATGACAACCATACATGCTTATACAAATGGACAAAGCATTATCGATGCAAAGACTAAAGATAAACGCCGCTCGCGTGCTGCTGCTCAAAATATCATTCCAACTTCTACGGGTGCAGCAAAAGCGATGAAGCTTGTAATGCCTGAACTTAATGGCAAACTTCATGGACAAAGTATGCGTGTGCCTGTTATTGATGTTTCAAGTGTGGATTTAACCGCTCAGCTTAGCAAAAAAGTAAGCAAAGAAGAGCTTAATGAAGCCTTTAGAAAAGCTGCAGCTACAAATTTAAAAGGCATTTTAATGGTTGATGATGATGAAAGAGTATCGAGTGATTTTATAACTTGTTCTTATGGGGCAGTTGTAGTAAGTGATTTGACTCAAGTTATAGCAGATGATTTTGTTAAAGTTGTTGCTTGGTATGACAATGAGTGGGGATACTCAAGCCGCCTAGTAGATATGGCAGTATATATTGCAAATAAGGCTTAAAAATGAGTGATATTATTTCCATAAAAGATATTGATCTAAGCAAAAAAAAAGTTTTTATAAGATGTGATTTTAATGTCCCTCAAGATGATTTTTTAAACATCACTGATGATAGACGCATAAGATCGGCTATTCCTACGATAAGATATTGTTTAGATAATGGCTGCAGTGTGATTTTAGCTTCGCATTTAGGTCGCCCAAAAGAGATTAGTTCTAAATATTCTTTAGAGCCTGTAGCTAAGCGTTTAGCAAGGCTTTTAGATAAAGAAGTGATTATGGCTAAAGATGTTATAGGTGAAGATGCAAAAAGCAAGGCAGCAAATTTAAAAGCAAGTGAAATTTTAATGCTTGAAAATTTGCGTTTTGAAAAGGGTGAAACTAAAAATGATGAAAATCTAGCCAAGGAACTTGCTTCTATGGCTGAGGTTTATATCAACGATGCTTTTGGGGTATGTCATAGAGCGCATGCTAGCGTGGAGGCTATTACTAAATTTTTTGATGAAAATCATAAGGGTGCGGGATTTTTACTGCAAAAAGAGATTGAATTTGCTGAAAATCTTATCAAGCGTCCTGCGCGTCCTTTTGTTGCTGTTGTGGGTGGATCAAAAGTAAGCGGAAAGCTTCAAGCTCTTACAAATCTACTTCCAAAAGTTGATAAACTTATCATCGGTGGCGGTATGGCATTTACCTTTTTAAAGGCTCAAGGTTTTGATATAGGAAATTCACTTTTAGAAGAAGAGCTTTTAGAAGAAGCCAATAAAATTCTTACCAAAGGAAAGAATTTAGGTGTTAAAATTTACTTACCTGTGGATGTAGTTGCTGCTCCTGCTTGCTCTCAAGAATCACCAATGAAATTTGTACCTTCGCAAGAAATTCCAAGTGGCTGGATGGGCTTAGATATAGGTCCTGCAAGTGTGAGACTTTTTAAAGAGGTTATTTCTGATGCACAGACTATTTGGTGGAATGGACCTATGGGTGTTTTTGAGATCGATAAATTTTCAAAAGGCAGCATAAAAATGAGCCATGCTATCAGCGATGGACATGCTACTACTGTTGTAGGGGGTGGCGATACGGCTGATGTTGTCGCGCGTGCTGGAGATGCAGATGAAATGACTTTTATTTCTACAGGTGGAGGTGCTTCGCTTGAGCTTATCGAAGGTAAAGAATTGCCAGGTGTAAAAGTTTTAAGAAGTGGGGGAGCGCAATGATATTTGCTGCAAATTTAAAATGCAATCACACAAGATCAAGTTTTAAACTTTATGCAAATATTTTAAATCAGTATTTAGAAGTAAAAAACGATGATATCATCGTTTTTCCGCCTAGTATAGCTTTTTTAGAAAATGAATTAAATTTTATACAAGGGGCGCAAAATTTTTATCCTTGTATCAATGGTGCTTTTACAGGGGAGATTGGAAAAGAGCATTTGGATGAATTTGGAATCAAATGTGTTTTGATAGGACATTCTGAAAGAAGAGCTTTAGGAGATGAAAATTTAATCAAAGCTAAATTTGATTTTGCTAAAGAGCATGCTTATAAAATCGTTTTTTGTATAGGCGAGGATTTAGAGCTTAAAAACTCAAATCAAACCTTAGATTTTTTAAAAAAACAACTTGAAGTTATTGACTTAGATTATAAAAATCTCATTATTGCTTATGAGCCTATTTACTCTATAGGAAGTGGCGTAAGTGCAAAAAAAGAAGATATTGCTAAAGTGCTTGAATTTCTTTCTTCGCTTACGCAAGCTCCTTTGCTTTATGGCGGAAGTGTAAATGAGGACAATATCAAAGATATTTTAAATATAAAACATTGCAGCGGTGTTTTAATAGGATCTGCTGCGTTAAAAGCTGAAAATTTTATAAAACTAATTAAAGGATAAATGATGATAATGAAAGGCAAAAAAGGCCTTATAGTAGGCGTAGCCAATAATAAATCTATAGCTTATGGTATAGCAAAGGCTTGCTATGAACAAGGAGCAAGTTTAGCTTTTACTTTTTTAAATGATGCATTAAAAAAGCGCGTTGAGCCTATAGCAGAAGAATTTGGATCAAACTTTGTTTATGAGCTTGATGTAAATAACAACGAACATTTAGATTCTATTGCCGAAAAAATTAAAAAAGATCTAGGAGAGATTGATTTTATAGTGCATGCTGTTGCTTATGCACCAAAAGAAGCTTTAGAAAATTCATTCTTAGAGACTTCAAAAGAGGCTTTTGATATAGCTATGGGAACTTCTGTGTATTCTTTGCTTTCTTTAACGCGTGCGGTATTACCTGTATTAAAAGAAAATGGTGCAATTTTAACTTTAAGTTATCTTGGCGGGGTAAAATATGTGCCTCATTATAATGTTATGGGTGTAGCAAAAGCAGCTCTTGAAAGCTCTGTGCGTTATTTGGCAAGAGATTTAGGTATCAAAGGAATTCGTGTAAATGCGATTTCGGCAGGGCCTATTAAAACTTTAGCAGCTAGTGGAATAGGTGATTTTAGAATGATATTAAAATACAATGAAATCAATGCTCCGCTAAAACGCAATGTAAGCATTGAAGATGTGGGAAATTCAGCGATGTACTTACTCAGTGATTTAGCTCGCGGTGTTACGGGTGAGGTGCATTATGTTGATGCAGGATATAATATCATGGGAATGGGAGATGTCACAAAAGACGAAAATGGAAATACTGTGCTTTGTTGGGATAATCAAAAAGGACAATAATGGCAAAACTCAGCAATGAAGAGTTAAAAGATATACTTATAAAACGCATTGAAAAAATCGAAAATTCAGACTTGGTAGATAAAAAAACTATCAATGAAGAAAGCGTAAAAGCTCTTGCTAAACATTTATCTTTGGGAAATGAAATTCCAGCTCTTGCGCAAAAGTTTTTCGAACTTGCTCCTAAGACTAAGGTTGTTTGGCTACATCTTTGTGAGTGTACAGGCTGTAGTGAGAGCTTATTGCGTGCAGATTTGCCAAGTTTTGATGAGTTGGTTTTTGACTTTTTTTCTTTAGAATACCATGAAACTTTAATGGCAGCCAATGGGACAAAAGCTGAAGAACTTTTAGAGCATGTTTTAAAAGAAGATTTTGTTTTGGCGGTTGAAGGCGGTGTTGCTGCTATTGATACATTTTTTCTTACTATAGGTGCAGAGGGTGAGAGTGGTTATGAAATTTTGGAAAAATTAGCAGCTAGAGCTAAGGCTATTTTTGCTGTGGGAACCTGTTCTTCTTATGGGGGAATTCAAGCTGCTTATCCAAACCCAAGTAAAACTTGTGGTATTTCAGAAGTTTTAACCCAAAAAGTAGTTAATATCCCAGGTTGTCCTCCAAGTGATGTAAATATCATCGTAACTTTGACTTATTTTGCTTTATTTGGAATTTTGCCTGAGCTTGATGAGCAAAATCGTCCCGTTTGGGCTTATGGTAAGTGTTTGCATGATTTGTGTGAAAGAAAGGCTAAATTTGAGAGCGGAATTTTTGCAGAACATTTTGATGATGAAAAAGCCAAAAGTGGAGCTTGTTTATTTAAAATAGGCTGTAAAGGTCCTTATACTTATAATAATTGCCCTAAAGTAAAATTTAACGCTAAAACTTCTTGGCCTGTAGCTGCAGGACATGGCTGTATAGCTTGTAGCGAAAAGAATTTTTGGGATGAATTTGGAAATTATGAAAAACCTATGGCAAATCCTTTTTCTTATGCTAAGCTTACAAATCAGGAATTTAGCGCAGAATTTGCCCTAGAAGAGCAAATCCAAATCTTGTCTTTGATGGATTTTGAATTTGAAAGCAATTTAAAGCTTATCTTGCAAAATATCGCTAAAAATAAATTAGGTGCTTTACTTGTAGAAAACTATAAAACATCTTTTGAAAAAAACTTTATTTTTATAGAGCAAAATTTTGATGAAAATCCTATGCCTTCTAGTGATATTTGGAAGTATTTTGAGATCAATTTTATTTTGGCAAAGGGTGAATTTTTACAAGATAAAAACGACTTTTTAAAAGCGGCGCAAAATTATAGCTTTAAGCATGCAAGTCCTTATGATTTTAAACTTACTCTTAATGGGCAAAAATCAAAACTTGATGTGAGTAAATCTTTTCGTATGCCTTTGATTTATCTATGCGGAGGGCTTGATTTTGAAGCCCTTGCTTACAGTGTTTTGAAAGCTTTTGAGAAAAATATCAAAAGCGTAATAGACTTTAATAAACAAAAAGCGGGTTAATTGATTACAAATTTTGTAATATTTAACCCTATAAAAGCCACTATATAAGCACTGATACAAGTAAAAAGAAAAAGGAAAAAAGTATATTTTATTTTTCCGCTTTCTTTTGAAAAGACTATGGTTGCAGCAAAGCAAGGATTGTAAATCATTACAAATAAAATATAAGCCACCGCACTAGGCAAAGGGATATTCTTAGCGATAATGCCTTTTAAATCACTGCTTGTTTCATCCACTTCTTTTCCAAGAGAATAAAGCACCCCCATGGTAGAAATCATTACTTCTTTTGCGGCCAAACCACTGACTAAGGATACGCTTAATTTCCAATCAAGCTCAAGCGGAGAAAAAATAGGTTCAATTGTTTTGCCAAATTGCCCTAGATAGCTTTGCTCAACAGCTCTTTCTTGAGCACTAAAATCCTCTAAATTACTTTCATTATTTGGAAAATTGCTCGCAAACCATATAAGCAAGGAAGCTACAAGTATAAAGGTCCCTGCTTTTTTAAGATACATTTTAGCTTTATTAAATACCATAAACCATACTAAATGCCAATTTGGCATACGGTATTTTGGCATTTCCATTACAAAGGGTTCATCAATGCCACGAAATGCAGTTGTTCTTAAGATTTTGGCTGCAATAAGTCCTAAAATAGCACCTAGAAGATAAATTCCAAAAAGATAATTTCCTGCTTCTTCGCTTGGAAAAAATGCACCAATAAATAATACATAAACAGGAAGTCTTGCCCCACAACTCATAAAGTTGATGACAAAAAGTGTTAAAAGTCTATCTCTTTTGTTTTTAAGCGTGCGTGTAGCCATAAAAGCAGGCACAGAGCAGCCAAAACCAGTGATGAGCGGAATGAAGCTTTTTCCATGTAAACCAAATTTATGCAAAATTCCATCTAATAAGAAAGCCACTCTTGACATATAGCCTGTAGTTTCTAAAAGAGCAATGCCTAAAAATAAAATAATGATATTAGGCAAAAAAAGCACCACAGCTCCAACACCTGCAATAGCTCCATCGGCTAAAGCTGACGCGATGAAAGTGTTATGGATATTGTTTTTAACCCACTCACCTAAGGCATTAAAGCCTGATTCTATGTAATCCATAGGAATTTGTCCTAAGGTAAAAGTGAGCTGAAATAAAAGCCACATTAAAAATAAAAATATAGGTAAGCCAAAAAACTTATGAATGAGTAATGCATCAATTTTTTTAGTAAGATTTCTTTCTTCTTTTTTGTAAGTAATAACTTTTCTTGAAAGCTCATTCACTAGGGTTAGTATATCTTCTTTTTCTAAGCTTTTTTCACAAAGTGGAGTGGAAAATCTTGATTTGGGTGTAAATTTATTTTCGAACAAAATAATGATTTTTTCAAGTAAGAGTTCTAAATTTTGTTTTGTTTTAGCTGAAATTTCAACAACATTGATTTGAAATTCTTTGCTTAAAATTGAAGTATCAAGCTCTATGCCTTCTTTTTTAGCCTCATCGCACATATTTAGAGCAAGAAGCATTTTTTTATTAAGACTTAAAAGTTCTGCACTAAGGATAAGATTGCGTTCTAAATTTGTAGCATCTAAAACATTGACTATGATATCGTAATTTTTACTTTCTAGAAAATGACGAGCGATTTTTTCTTCTTCGCTATAACCATCTAAAGAATAAGTCCCAGGCAAGTCTATAAATTCAAGTTCATAACCTTTATAGCGTGTTTTCGCTACGGCTTTTTCTACAGTAACTCCGCTAAAATTTCCTACTTTCATATTAGCCTTGCAAAGCGTATTGATAAGTAGGCTTTTGCCAACATTAGGTTGTCCTGCTAGTGCAATAGTAATTTTTTTCATAAGGGTTCCACTTGTATAGTTTCAGCTTCATTTGATCTTAAAATCACGCAAGTGCTTTCAAATTCCACCATAATGGTTGCATTTTTTAAAGAAGAGTGTACTTTTTTTAATGTTTTATTTTTCATAAAACCAAAACTTAAAAGCCTAGAATGAAGTTCTTTATAAGCTTTAATTTCTTTTATAATCGCACTTTGTCCATCTTTTAATTCATTGAGAGTCATTGATATATTTCCTTTGATGCAATTGTATAAAATATACACTAAAAAAATGTTTAGAAGTCTTGCAAATTTGTTTGAAACAATGGAAATATACTATATAAAAGAAAACCTTGTTTTATCTATTTGGTGTTAATTTCATAGTTTTTGAGCTTGAAGAATTTATATCTTGTTAAAACTTTTTACCGCCTTTTTAAACAATATGAAACTCACTATAATTCAACTATATTACGAAGGTTGTGTTTTAGTTTATCAATGGAAGAGATTATAGTAAATGCAATAATCAAGATAAAATTAATTATGAACTTTGCAAACTAAGAGGAGAATATAAATGATACTTGTAACGCCTTGTGGTGTTATGGACATCGTAAATTTTGCTAAAAGTAAAATAAATAAACAAATTTTTAGATATATCTGCTTAATCTTAAAAATATGCTACAATGTTATTTTTTAAAGGATACAACAAGCTATCCGCCACTTGTGCCAAGTATCGAGCTTGTAAGGGTGCAACCCTTAACCCCGCTAATAAAAATCAACTAAAATCAATAAATGATTTTTTGATTTTATTAGCTTTTGAAACACCAAAAAAGGAAAAATTCAAAAATGCAAAAGCAATATCCAGAAGTGCATAGCTTAGAAGAAAGCCTTGCAATACTTAAAAAATATAAAGATGATTTAACCAAAGAGCAATACGAGAATATTAAATCAAACATAGGAACTCACGCTATTGAAAGCATTTACCTTAACGAGTTAGATATTATTATGTTAGTTAAAAAAAATGTATATGGTTTAAGTGCTGATGAGATATTAACAGAATACAAAGAAAAAGGATTTGTAGAATATGCCAAAAATTGCCACCGCTCATTGCAATCCTAAAAAGCAACCTGCATAAATATTTTCTTGTTTGCAAGTTATTTTTTAGCGTCCTTATTTTAGAGCTTTAGCGATAAAACTTTGCATTTGTATAGCAAATGCATATCCTGCCTTACTACTCCAAGTCATTATAGATAAATTTAGGTAATTCTATTGTAATAAAACTAACTTTAGCTAAAATAACCTATAATGAAAAATATAAGAAGATGATTTATTATAAAAATAGCCCTAAAATCGATATTTTACCCTTTTTTAAGAATAACACTATTTAATTAGCTTTAGCAAATTGCACCTAAATAGGTGCTATGATTTGTTATAAGTAGGGTCAGGGCACGAAGCTCGTTTAAAACGAGCGAACGACAAGCTCTCACCCTAATGCTAAGAATTAAACAGATATATCTAAAAGCTGATCTTTTTTATTGTCTGCTTTATCTGTATTTGTAGAATTACTTTGTTCTTCTTTTTTAGCTTCAGCTTCTACTTTCTCTTTTTTTCTTGAAATTTTAAAGAAAAATCTATAGTTTGCCTATTTACTTCACTTTTGCCAAAATTAGTGGTGTCTATAACACCACAGGGTGTTACAAGTATCATTTATACTCTCCTCTTAGTTTGTAAAGTTTATAGTTAATATTATCTTGATTATTGCATTTGCTATAATCTCTTCCATACTGATAAACTAAAACACAACCTTCATAATGTGGTTAAACTATAGGCTGTTGTGATACGGTAATTTTTGCTAAGGCAAGGCTAGATAATGAAGCAATAACTGCTAAACCTAAGATAATTTTTTTCATTTTAATCCTTTCTATGATTAAAATTCTGATATATAAAAAATTATAAAAGTAAAAACTTAATTTAATATTAAATAACAGAAAAAACAAAAATTTGCTTAAACATTGAAAAAAATTACTCAACTTTTTTGTTTTCTCTCGCGCGTACGCGATTTTTTATTTTTTATATTTTTAGGGAACTTTCAAACGCTTATATTATAGGAGATAGAGATGCTATTAAAAAAAGCGGGGAAGAGGGGGAATAATATTGACAATACCTATATCTAGCTTTAATGAGATAGAACAGGATTTATTATGTGGTTTAATGGTAAAACTTAAAGAAGAAAAATAAAGTAACATTTTATCCTAGTGATTTAAGAAGCATTTTTAAAAGTGATTATACCAATGAGAGTTTATTAGAATTTTCATTATCCTTAAGAGAAAAGTTTTTCAAAGCTGACTTTACAATAATTGAAAAAACAACTAGGGGTGAAAAAGAAGTTGAAGCACACAAAACAATAAACCTTTTTACAGAATTTGCAATTTATGTTTATGCAAGCTCAAAAGATTTAGAGAGTATAGAAATACAAGTTAATCCGCAATTTGAATACATTTTAAATCAACTAACCGCTAATTTTACAGCCTTTGAACTTAGCGAATTTATTGCCCTTAGCGGTAAATATACTAAAACTCTTTATAGACTTTTAAAGCAATTTAGAACTACAGGTAAAGCACGATTTGAGTGGGAAGAATTTTGCAGGGTTATGGATATACCGCAAGATTATAGACAAAGTGCAATCGATAAATGGATTTTAAAACCTGCTATAAAAGAACTTTCTAAAGAACGCAATCTTTTTGATCAAGTGCGAGTGCCTTTTAAAAATCTTGCCTATGAAAAAGAAAAAGCAAAAGGGAGGGGGCGTGGTGGCAAGGTTTCAGGCATTACCTTTACTTTCAAACCTGAAAATATCGAAATGCAAAAGCTAGAAAATGAAAGTCAAAAAATAATGAGCGATGAGCAAAAATATTTAAAAATTTTAAACAATATGAAACTTAATCAAGTTAGATTTAATTATAATGACAAGCTTTGGCAATTTAACGATTTTGATTTTAATGAATTTAAAATTATTGCAGTAGAGCTTATAAGAGATGAGTATGAGAATTTAAACTTTGGAAATCATATGCACTTTAATGCTAAAAACCAAGAGCAGTTTTTTAAAATGATTGATACTTTTAGGAATGGGATTAGGTAAAAAATTTGCTATAATTATCTTATTGAAGGATACAAGCTATCCGCCACTTGTGCCAAGTATCGAGCTTGTAAGGGTGCAACCCTTAACCCCGCTAATAAAAATCAACTAAAATCAATAAATGATTTTTTGATTTTATTAGCTTTTGAAACACCAAAAAAGGAAAAATTCAAAAATGCAAAAGCAATATCCAGAAGTGCATAGCTTAGAAGAAAGCCTTGCAATACTTAAAAAATATAAAGATGATTTAACCAAAGAGCAATACGAGAATATTAAATCAAACATAGGAACTCACGCTATTGAAAGCATTTACCTTAACGAGTTAGATATTATTATGTTAGTTAAAAAAAATGTATATGGTTTAAGTGCTGATGAGATATTAACAGAATACAAAGAAAAAGGATTTGTAGAATATGCCAAAAATTGCCACCGCTCATTGCAATCCTAAAAAACAACCTGCGTTAAATCACAATGATAGAACCAACGATAATGCTAAAACCATCACTAAAGAACTTACGCATTTAAATGAATACTCTTGCACTAGTGATGAAGTGCGTAAGAATTTGAAAATCATCTAAGCCTATGAAAAAACATTCTAAGCTTTGAAAAACACAATGTCAAAGCAAGATTATGGACTAACTTAAGAACGCTTTTTTTAATTATCACAAATGAAAGCAAGAGAGAAAACGATAGATTAAAACTTAGCTAAAAGAAATAGGCAAGGAGTTATTGTAAGTCTTTTTAGGACTTACAATGAAAGATCAGTTTGCTTTTCTAAATGCTTTATTTGTTCTAAAATATCGTGAATTTTATCCATGGTGAGGTTTTCTTTTGCGTTGTTGATGAATTTATCTTTTAATTCTTCAAAGCTTAAAGGATTGTCAAAATTACCTTTATTGATAAAAACATCTTTGCAAATCACTTTTCCATCTTGCAAAATAGCTTCCATATGTCCAGGAAAATATTTTGGAAAACCTTGAGATTTTCTTTTTTCATAAGTGATTTTTTGTGCAAATTCAAGTACTTCTTTTCGTTTTAAATTCTGATAGGATTTAAGAGTAATCTTACCATCAAAAAAACCTAAAGCCATCAAAAAAGGCATGGAAAATTTAGCTTCATAAGCACTATTTGGAGTATATTTTGCTTCTAAAGGATCGCAAATAAAAGAAATAGGAACTTCATCTACAAAACAACGAATGCTTTTGATTTCATCTGCTTTTAAGCCATCATTTTTTAAAGCTATGGCACAATCAATAAGACCATGAGCAAAATGACAACTTGGATAAGGCTTTATAGAAACTTGCATACTTTGCCAAATTTCACCCAAGCCTTTATCAAGTTCTGTTTTATCGCATTCTTGTTCTATGCCAAAACATTTAAAGATATTATCCCTGCCTTCAAAAATGCTTAAAGGTCCACTCATGTTATTTTTAGCAAAGTTAGCGACTAAAATTCCATTTTTAATAGCATTTGCTATATGCAAGACTTTTGAATTAGAACCATTAGATAAGAACTCATTAATCCCGCTTGCAAAACTTCCAGCAAGTCCTAAAGCATTGATGATTTGTTGCTTGTTTAAATCAAGTAAAACCGCACTTGCACTCACGCTTCCAAAAATTCCAGCGATAGCTGTAGTATGAAAACCACGCTTGTGGAAAGTTCCTTTGCTTGCAATGCCCACTCTAGCAGCAACTTCCCAGCCAACAATAAAAGCTTTTATAATTTTTTTAGCATCTTTACTGATATGAAAACCATAACTTAAACAAAGAGGAGTTAAAATCGCACTTGCATGTAAAATCGCTTCTGTATGCGTATCATCAAAATCAAGTGCGTGAGAAGCAATGCCATTTAGCATGGCCGCATAAATAGGATCTAGTTTTTTATCATTTACCCATACAGGGGTATTTTTTTCTGTGCTTAAATTTTCAAAAGCTTTAAAGGCGTTTAAAACGCATTCTTCCTTACTTGCTGCTATGGCCGTTCCAAGGCTATCAAGTATAAGCTCTTTAGCCCTTTGAACGACTGCATCAGGGATATTTTCATACTGAAGATTGAAAATAAAATCCGCCAAAATTTCGCTATATAACATCGTTTTTCCTATTGTAAAATAGCATGATTTTGAATTTTTTCTAAAAATTCATCTACCAGTTTAGGTGCATATCCTACATAGCTTGTTGCATCAAGTAAAGCATCGATATCTTTTTCTTTTAAAACTTGAGATACTCTTGTATCTGCAAGCAATACTTCTTTGAAAGTTTTTTGTTGCTCAATACCTAGCATAGCATTTTCATAAACAATTTCATGGGCGTGTTGCTTACCATAATGATCGCTTAGTGCAAACATAACGCGTTCTGCTAGTACAAAGCCTTTAAGGGTGTCAAGATTTTTAAGCATTTTATCTTTTTTAACTTCTAGATCACTAAGGGCAAATTTCATATTTGCTAAAACCACAGAAAGCATTAAAAACATTTCAGGTAAAAGCTTCCATTCCATTTTCCAAACTTGCCCATCTCTTTCATGCTCGTGTCTTTCTATGTCGCTTAAGATCGCTAAATTTGCTTTAAAGGCATTGCTTACAGTAACAGCATTTTCACTTACCGCAGGATTTCTTTTGTGTGGCATAGTGCTAGATCCTACTTGCCCTTTGCCAAAAGGTTCTGCTACTTCATCGATTTCATTGTGTGAGAGTATGAGTAATTGATGAGCGATTTTGTTAAAAGTTGCATTGATATTGCCTAGCACAAAACCAAGCTCTATAAAACGATCGCGTGCAGGTTGCCAAGAGATATTAGGTACTTCAAGTCCTAAATTTTCCAAAGTTAGCTTTTCTACTTCATTGCATTCATCGCTTAAACTTGCTTTAGTTCCCACAGCTCCTACTATACTACCCACATAAAGTCTTTTTTCAAGTTCAAGTATTCTTTCAAAATGACGATCAAGCTCGCTAAGCCAGATGGCTACCTTATGCCCAAAGGTGATAGGTAAAGCTTGTAAGGCAAGAGTTCTTCCCATCATAGCAGTATTTTTGTGTGTTTTAGCAAGTTTTGCTAAAGCTTTTGCAATGGCTTTTAGTTCACTTTTTACAAGAGTCATAGCTTCTTTAAATTGCAAAACAAGTCCTGTGTCAATGATATCTTGAGTGGTTACCCCAAAATGTACATATTCACCCAAATTATTATCGCAAGCTTTTTCTAAGCCCCTAACAGTAGGAACTAAGGGATGTTTGGTTTTTTTAAATTCATTAAAGATAAAATCCATATCCATAAATTTATAATAAGCTTTTTTTGCGATTTCATCTGCTGCTTCTTGAGGGATGATATTAAGTTTTGCTTGTGCTTTTGCTAATGCTGCTTCAACATCGAGCCATTTTTGTATGCGATTTTCTTCACAAAAAACAGCACGCATATCTTGCGTGCTCCATGAATCTGCTAATAATTTATGATCAAATACGCTAATTCCAGTCATTTTATTTCCTTATTTTTTAATGCTATCAAAAGCCTTAGTTAAATCAGCAATCAGGTCTTTAGTATCTTCAAGTCCTATATGAAATCTCACAAATGGACCTCTTTTACTCCAATCTGTTGCAGTTCTTGGTGGAGTAGTTACAGTTGCTAAACTTTCATAGCCACCCCAGCTAGCACCTATGGAAAAATATTCTAACTCATCTACAAATTTAATAGCATCTTCTTTACTATAACCCTCTGCAAATTCGATAGTAACCATACCATTAGCACCTTTATGATCGCGCATAAAAATTTCATGGTTTGGATGGGTTTTGAGTTTTGGATAGAAAATAGTTTTAATTTCCTTTCTTGTTTGTAAAAATTCTACGATTTCATCTGCACTTTTTTCATGAGCTTTCATTCTTACATCTAAAGTTCTCATACCACGAAGAACTAAATAAGCATCATCAGGACTTGTTGTAAAGCCTAAAGCTTCAGGAAGTTTGTCAAAATTTTTCCATTCTTTTTCATTGATAACTACTACACCCATAGTAACATCAGAGTGACCGCTAAGATATTTTGTCGCAGCTATAACCGAAATATCTACGCCTAGCTCAAGTGGATTTAGGAAGTATCCGCTTGAATAAGTATTATCAATAGCTACAGGAATATTATGAGAGTGTGCAATTTTGCAAAGCTTTGGTAAATCTATGATTTCATAAAGTATAGAACCGGGGCTTTCGCATAGAATGAGCTTAGTATTAGGCTTGATTTTTTCTTCTACATCGCTTGCATCGGCTTTTAAAAAATCAATCTCAACACCCATTTTTTCTAAAAATAATTCGCAAATTGTTCTCACAGGCCCATAAATTGCATCAGTAATTAAAAAATGTGCGTCTTTGCTAGCATAGTTTAAAAGCACCATAGCAAGTGCTGCAAGTCCTGTTGGGAAAAGCTGAGCTCTGTAGCCACCTTCTAAAGTGCAGATAAGTTTTTCGAGTTCGAAGTTGGTTGTCGTTCCTCTAGCACCATAGCTTAATACACGATCTGTTTTTCTTAATTCTCTATATTTTTGCCAAGTGGCATGATCTTTAAAAAGTATGGTTGATGCACGCATAAGCGTAGGATTAACTGATCTTACTTCAACATTTTGATCGCCTCTACCGCAATGAATAAGTTTAGTTTTTGAGTTCATTTTTTCTCCTTTTAAAGATAAATATAAGTCATAATAATATTTACAATAGCCGCTACAAGCATAGGAATAGCAGTTCTTTTAACCACAGCAAAAGGACTTACTTTTGCAATAGCTGAGATAGCTAAAATAGCAGGTGCTATAGGGCTAACACATCTTCCAAAACCTGTCATGATTTGAATAGGCGCTATCATAGTAATAGTTTCAATACCAAAGCGTTTTGCTATATCTGGGATTAGTGGGGCAAAGCTAAAAAATGCTGCATTTCCTGAACCCATTAAGAAAGCACAAACTGCGAGTAAAATTGAAACAGCGATGATGATAGCAAGTACTCCAAATCCTGCATTTTTACAAAAATCTATTAAAGTATCTACAAAGCCAACAGATAAAAGCCCACTTGCAAACACTTGACCGCACACTATCAAAGAAACAGTGATGACAAATAAATGTCCCATTCCTTTAAAGAAAATCATAATAGAATTAAGTGTTTCTACTACGCTTTTATAGCGTATCATTTCAAAAGCAATCGCAACAAAAGTTGAAATCACCATAGCCACAGGAACATTCATCTTAATAGCTGAACTAGCTGCAGCTTTTACTTCTTCTTCGTTACTAATTCCCATTAAAACCAAAATGCTATCGAGCACAGAGCTAAATCCAAGTATTAATACTAAAGGTATAACAGGCAAGATAGCATAAATTTTTGGAGGTTTTTTAAGTTCATTTTCTTTATCTTTATTTTCACTGAGTTCTTTTTCTACTTCTTGAGCATTAAAAACAAAATTATCTTTTTTATCAAAGAATTTATTGCAAAAATATATAGCAATACCTACAGCTACAATGATAGGTAGGGTTGTAGGGAGTTGATAATGAACAAAATAAATAGCAGGATCAATTTCAGCTTTTTCTGAGGCCATGATTACATTGCCGCTTCCAGGACCATGATCGATATATTGACATATACCAATTACGCTTAGGGCTGAAAGTTTTGAAACTCCAGAGCGAACCAATATAGGATACATAGTAACCATAAGCAAAAGCCCTAAACCTGCATGAGAAGGGATAAAAAGAACCAAAAATTGCACGATAAAATATGCAACTAAAAGTAAAATATAAGGGGATTTTACCATTTTTAAAGGTTTTTCAAAAACTTTAAAGAGTGCGTAAGAAGCCCCAACATGATCCATATAAGCAGAAAAACCTGCTATAGCCATTAGTGTTAGTCCTAAACCTGCTAGAGTATTTGACATGGTTTGGTTAAAGACTTGAAAGATATCAAAAAAACCTAAATTTAAAGAATCTTTTTCAAGAATTGCATGCTTTAATTGATAAAAATCTAAAGCATTTAAAAAAGCGTAAATATTAGGATAATTTAACAATACATAGTTTTCAGGGAATGTATGTATTAAAAAATTAGCCAAGCTTGTTATACTGAGTAGTAAAAGTCCACTTAAAAGCAAAGCCATATGGGCATTGATTTTTTTATAAAGCATAAATACAAGCAAAAAAACGCTAAATAAAGAAAAAGCTAAACCTAACATGTTTTATCCTTTTTTAGCAATAACTTCTATTTCTACTTTAGCTCCTTTTGGTATATCTTTTACTGCAAATGCACTTCTTGCAGGATATGGAGATTTGAAAAATTGTGCGTACACTTCATTAAAGGCAGCAAAATCTGAAATATCTGCTAAAAGGCAAGTTGTCTTGATAACTTGATCGTAAGAAATTCCATTTTCTTCTAATATAGCTCCTATATTTTTTAGAGATTGTTTGGTTTGCTCTTTAATATCAGAGCTTTCTATCTCTCCTGATGCTGGATTGATAGGGATTTGTCCTGAGATAAAAAGAAAGCCATTTGCTTCTCTATAAGCTGAATAAGGGCCGATAGCCTTTGGATAATTTGACATTTTTTCTCCTTTTTTGTTAATGTAAATTAAACAAATGTATTTTATCACGATAATAATAATTTGTCAATATTTTATTATCACAATAATAAAATATTATTTTTAAGAATGTTTTTAAAAAATTAAAGTTAAAATTTAACCTTTGGATTCTAAATTTATTTTTTAGGAATATTTTCATGGACGAAAAACAAATTGAGCAATTTGTAAAGCTTACGAATTTTTTAGGACAAGTTTTAGGCAAGCAGTATGAAGTAGTTTTTCATGTGCTTTCTAAAGAGGGTGCTTATATAGCAGCTATTGCAAACAGCCATGTAAGTGGCCGAACTCTTGAGTCTCCTTTGAGTGCTTTTGCGAGTGAGCTTGTGCAAAATAAAGCTTATTTAAAAGAAGATTTTTTGTGTGATTATAAGGCTTTAATCGGAAAATCAAAACTTGTTAGAGGTTCGACATTTTTTATAAAAAATTCTGATGAATTAGTGGGAATTTTATGTATCAATCACGATACTAGTATGATGAGAGATTTGGTTTGTAAGATTATAGATATAGAAAAATTAGACGATATGGGTGAATTTTTAAATCAAAATAAAGAAAATAATACCAGTGTGGATAGTTTAGGAAATATAGAAACCCTAAGTCATTCTATAGAAGAAATTTTAGCCCAAAGTATTGATATGAATTATTTAAATTCAGACTATCAACTCAGCATAGCGCAAAAAGAAGAGATTACAAAAACTTTATATCAAAAGGGTATTTTTAATATCAAGGGTTCTGTGCCTATAGTGGCTAGGCTCTTAAAAATTTCAGAGCCTAGTGTTTATAGGTATTTAAAGAATTTTAAATCATAGAATTTATTTTTTAAATAATTTTAAAATTCCTAAAGAAAGGCGTTTGCTTAAGCTTTTTTTAGAGCTCTTGAGTAAAAACTCAGCCACATCTTTACGGCCAAACATGATAGCAAAGCTATAAGGCGTCATACCTAGGCCGTTATTTTCATCTATATTTGCTCCATGTTTTACCAAAAGCTCACACATAGGCAAATAGCCCTTAAAACAAACCCCTGCCAAAGGTGTTTGCCCACGATCATTTTTTTCATCAACAAGTGCACCCTTCTCTAAAAGCATTTTTGCACATTCGTAAGAATTATTATAAGTTGCAAGCATAAGCAGGGTATCTCCTTTATGTGTTTTTAAATTCACATTCAATCCTGCTTCTATCATGATTTTAAGATTTTCGTATTCATTGTTTCTAGCAAAATTAAAAGCCATTTTGCAAAGTTCGGCAAATCTTTTTTCTTCTTCTAAGCTAAGTGTTATCATCATTTTTCCTTTATTTATAATCTTTAGTTTGCCACTTAAAAAGTGGCAAGTAAAAATTATTTTCCTAAAGCTTTTTTAATACCTTGTGCATAATCAGGTGAAATTTTTTCAAAATGTCCTAAAGCTCTAGCAATGATTTTTTCTTCTACACCTTCCATAGAAGCTGCTATATTTTCAAAAAGTTGTTCTTTTTGGTTTTGATTCATGATGTTAAACAACGCTCTTGGTTGAGTGTAAAAATCATTATCTAAAGGTGCGTATCTTTGTGCATTGCCTTCTAAAACTAAATCAGGTTCAAGATAGCTTTTATCTTCTTTTGGGCTTTCTTCATAGCTGTTTGGCTCATAATACGCAGCACCATTTTTATAGCTATCAAAATTCATAGCACCTGCAACATTGTAAGTATTTACTTCACTTCTAGCACGATTTACAGGTAAAAGGTGATAATTAGTTCCTATTCTATATCTTTGTGCATCAGGATATGAGAAAATTCTAGCTTGTAGCATTTTATCAGGACTAAAACCTATACCAGGTACTATATTGCTTGGGCTAAAAGCTGCTTGTTCTACTTCATTAAAATAATTTTGTGGATTTTGATTTAAGATCATTTCTCCTATATCCATTAAAGGCACTACGCTATGCGGCCAAATTTTAGTTAAATCAAAAGGATTAAAGCCTAGTTTATCAGCATCTTTTTCAGCAAGAATTTGAACTTGAACTTTCCATTTTGGGAAATCTTTATTTTCTATAGCATTGTAAAGATCTCTTTGGTGACTTTCTCTATCTTTAGCGATAAGTTCAGCGGCTTCTTTATTGCTAAGATTTTTAATACCTTGTAGGGTTTTAAAATGGAATTTTACCCAAAATCTTTCATTTTTGTCATTGATAAAGCTATAAGTATGGCTTCCAAAACCGTGCATATGACGATAACTTGCTGGAATTCCTCTATCGCTCATAAGAATGGTTACTTGGTGTAAGCTTTCAGGAGACAAACTCCAAAAATCCCAAGCAGCATTATTACTTCTTAAATGTGTTCTTGGATCTCTTTTTTGAGTATGGATAAAATCAGGGAATTTATAAGCATCACGAATGAAGAAAGTCGGAGTGTTATTTCCTACCAAGTCCCAGTTTCCTTCTTTAGTATAAAATTTAATAGCAAAACCTCTAACATCGCGTTCAGCATCTGCTGCACCTGCTTCACCTGCTACTGTTGAAAAGCGCAAAAACAATGGAGTAACTTCGCCTTTTTGAAAAATTTTAGCTTTGGTATAAGCATTTAAATCCGCTGTAATTTTTATTTCGCCATAAGCTGCACTTCCTTTTGCATGTACTGTTCTTTCTGGAATTCTTTCTCTATTTTGATGAGCAAGTTTTTCAAGTAAAAGATAATCTTGCATAAGTAAAGGGCCTTTTGCACCTGCACTTAAAGAGTTTTGATTATCGGCTATAATATTTCCGAAGTCATTAGTTAATTTTTTCATCATTTTCTCCTAAATAATAATTTTTATTAATTGAGAAATTATATCTATTAAAAATTAAAGTTAACTGAATTAAACTCAATAAATCGATAAATAATATAAATGATAATAAATTTCAAAATAAATTTAGTTTGATTATATTATAATAATAATTATCAAAATAATTTAAAATAAAAAATCACAAAGGAGAGCTTATGTCAGTTTTGGTTATTGGTGCAGATGAAATAACACCTATTAAGGCTGTTTTGTATGATTTAGGTGCAAAGAAAATAGAGCATTGGGATGCGCGCAATGAAAATAGAGTCAATCGCAAACCCATTCCTTGTGATACAGAATGTATAGTGATGCTTACAAGTTTTTTAAATCACAATACTATGAAAAAAATCAAAAACGAGGCTAAAAAACGAAAAATTCCATTAGTTTGTGCAAAAAGAAGTGTAAGTTGTGTGTATTGTGAGTATTGTAAGATATTTAATTTAGATAAAGAATTTTCTTGCTCTAAGGCAGAATAATGCTATTTGGATTTGAAGATAAAAGAGAATTTATCCCTAAAGTTTATAGTTCTTTATGTAAGCAAGAGCTTGTCAAAACTTTTTTGATTCAATACAATGCTAGTGTTGATAGTGTTTTAAGAATCCCGCTTTCATATGCAAGAAGTGCAAAAAATTTAAAAAAGCCTTTTCAAAACTTCTTGCAAGATGCGATACATATGCCTTTTGGTAAAATAAAAAATATCGATAAAAACCTTACTTTGAACATTTCTTATTTTCAAAAAAGAAAGGGTTTGATTTTCAAGACTAAAATATTTCAAAATGTCGATATTTTAAGACTTTTAAGGGCTTATTTTAGAGGTATTTGTTTTGATTCACAAGTTTTATTTGATTTTTATGTATATGATAAAATTTCTCATCAAAATCAAAATCGAAGCATTGTTCAAAATGATAATTTGATTATCATAGATAATAAAATTGCGGTTTTGCCTCTTTGCAAAGAAGTAGATCTTCAAAATTTAAATATCGATAGTGAAATTCAAAAAATATCTAAATTTATATATCAAAATCAATTTGAACAAATTTGCATAGTTTGTCCGCGTAACAAAAACTTCACACATTTTGTTCAAATAAAACATTTTTTATGCGATTTAAATAAAACTATGTTAAAATTAGTCCCGTATTCAATAACAAATAAACTTATAAGGAGAAAATAATGTCAGTAGCAGTAATTTATGGAAGTGCTATGGGAAATACAGAAGGAGCAGCAAATACAATTGCTTCAAAATTAGGAATTAGTGATGTTTTAAATGTTGCAGATATTGATGCAGCTAAAATTAATTCTTATGATAAATTAATTTGTGGAACTTCTACTTGGGGAAGCGGCGATTTACAAGATGATTGGGATGGTTTTGATTTTTCAGGTCTTAGCCTTGGTGGAAAAACTGTAGCTGTATTTGGAACGGGTGATAGCGAAAGCTATTCAGACACTTTCTGCGGCGGTATGGGAAAACTTGCAGAAAATTTAAAAAATGCAGGCGCAAATTTAGTAGGTGAAGTTTCAACTGATGGTTATACATTTGAATCAAGCGATGCAGTTGTTGATGGAAAATTTGTAGGTCTTGCACTTGATAATGACAATCAAAAAGATCAAACTGAAGCAAGAATTGACGCTTGGGTAGAGCAAATCAAAGCTCATTTTGCTTAATTTTTAAAAATATCGGCTTTCTTTGCCGATATTTCAGTATATTTTTAATTATTCTACTTTTTTCAAAACCCGCTTAGAAAGATAAAAGACTGCTTTTTATATAGAAGAGGTTTGAAATTTATACACCATTAAAATATTAAATTCGCACTCAAAAATCGATTTTATCTTTTTTGCATGGCAAGTATCATTACCTTTGCTTTACAATCTGCACAGCAATAAAGAGTTTTTATCTTGCTCTCGTCATTACCAAATTTAGGTTTCATTAAATTTGCAATTTTTTCTACCGCCTTTTTGGTAGCAAATTCTTTTCCGCATTCTATACAAGCAAAAAGTTCATCTTTTGCCATGGTTTGGTACTTAAAATAACTTGGATTAAATTCCATTCCACTACGCGTAAGTTTTAGAGTATCTTTTTCGGCACAACTTACTTCGCAGTATCCACAGGTGGTGCATAATGAAGCATTAAATTTGAGTGCATTTTCTTTAGTATCGGCAATCAAAGCTCCTACATTACAGGCTCCTACGCAAGAAAGGCAGAGAGTACAGGTGTTTGCATTGATTTCTATTTTTCCATATCTTAACCATTCACCACTTTCTTTTAGACCAAAATCATCATTTTGGATCAAATTTTGCATTCTTTTGGCAAAATTTTCTCTGGTGGTAAGAGTGTTATTGTGAAAATCAAAACTTAAATTTTCTATAAATTCTTGCTTTTCTAAAGCATTTTGCAATTCTTTTTCATCTTTGGCTGTAAAAATAGCTTCTTTTTGAAATTTTCTTTCAAAAAAAGTGTTTAAAAGATCTATTGCTTCAGCACTTCCTCGCGAAATAAAATCCGTATAAAAAACCAAATTCGCACCACTGCTTTGCAAAAGAGTTAGAAAATGCATGGAAGAAAGCCATTTTTCACCCTCTATCATAAAAGGTAGAACATCTTTGGGTAGTTTTATGTTTAAATTTTCTAAAGACATTTTTTTAGGTATGATTAAAATCTTTTTTTCTTTATAAAATTCACAAAGTTCAAAAAAACTTTCCCTAGGCATGGGCGCATAATCAAGCGAGCCACTAGGACATACGCTGATACAGCCTCCACAGCCTAGACAATCTACTTGAGAAAATTCTAAATGCTTGCTTTCATCGTCTTTTAAAATGGCTACCGTAGGACAAATTTCAGCACATTTTGCACAATGCTCACTGCGTCTTTCGTGGTATTGACACACACTAGAATCATAGGTGATATAGGTTTTATATGTGTATTTTGGACTTTTATCTTGTAAAAATTCAAGCAAACTTTCTTGATCTTTAAAATTGCTAATATTATAACAACCACTTTGTCTTGTAAAATCCTTGCGAATTTCGTTAGAATTTGTATTAAAAAGTAAAATATCAAAATCAATTTCTACTTCTTCTCCTTGATTTAAAATCACAGCACAAAGCTCGCCTATACTGCCAAATACTGCTAGAATTTCTTCATTTTTTAAGCTTATGATTTTAAAATTTTGTTTTTTTAAAAAATCAGCCATAGCATCATCAGAATCTACCAAAATAATGCGGTTTTTTACTTCTTTGTTTTGTTCTAAATCAAGTCCTAAATCATAGACATTTGCTCTAGCTTCATAAAGCTTTAATATGTTTTTACTTCTTTCTAAAATTTCATCTTGTGAATTTTTAAGATAAAAATTAATTTCTGGAGCATAAATTTGTGCTTTTTGTGCTTTTTCATTAGAAATTAAAACTTCTTCATCCTTGCATTTTTCCCAAATATTTATCTCATCAGGCAAGGGAATAAGATTTTCATTTTGTATGAAAACAAAGTCTTTCATTGATTTTCCTTGATTGTCAATTTGTCAAATTCTATGGTAAAATAACCAAATATTTTCTTAAGGCTTAAGATGAACAAATTTAGAACTTTTCCGCAAATTGGAAGCTTAATTGATGATGAGAGTTTAAAAGAATATCCTTTTTATTTAAGATCTCATTTTTGCAAAAGTGTTGTCGCTAAACTCAAGGCGAATATAAGCGAAGATTCATGGGATAAAAATACTATTTTAGAAAAAATACAGCAAGAAATTCAAAAACATTTACGCAAAGATTTACAAAGTGTCATTAATGCTACGGGTGTGGTTATTCATACAAATTTAGGGCGTAGTGTTATTGATGAGAGTATTTTTGAAAAGTCCAAAGATGTGCTTTGCAATTATGCTAATATTGAATTTGATTTAGAAAACGGTAAAAGAGGGAGTCGCTATGCTTTAGTGCTTGAAAAGCTTAAAATGCTTTTTGAATGCGAAGATGCTTTGGTTGTAAACAACAACGCTGCAGCAGTTTTTTTGGTGCTTCATTCTCTTTGTTTTGATAAAGAACTCATTACTTCAAGGGGCGAGCTTGTTGAAATTGGTGGAAGTTTTCGCGTGAGTGAAGTGATTAAAGCTGCAGGAGTAAAGCTTTGTGAAGTAGGCACGAGCAATAAAACACATTTAAAAGATTATGAAAAAGCTATAAACGAAAATACTAAAATGCTTTTAAAAACCCATAAATCCAATTTTGCTTTGATTGGTTTTCATAGCGAGGTTGGCATTAAAGATTTGGGAAATTTGGCAAAAGAAAAAGGACTTTTGAGTTATTATGATTTAGGTTCGGGTTGGTGTGAGAATTTAAATCCAAAACTGATAAAAAACGAGCCTAAAGTCAAAGATGTGATAAAGCATTGTGATATTTTGAGCTTTAGTGGGGATAAGCTTTTTGGCAGTGTGCAAGCTGGAATTATACTTGGTAAAAAAGAATTGATTGATAAAATTAAAGAAAATCAACTGCTAAGAATGTTAAGAGTGGATAAAATCACACTTGCTTTTTTAAATGAAAGTCTTAAGGCTTATCTTGAAAAAGACTACGAAAAAATCACAAGTTTAAAGCTTTTAAATGACGAAATCACTTATATTAAAGAAAAAGCTTTAAGGGTGCAAAATGAAATTCAGATTAAAAGTGAATTGAAAATGAGTAAAAGTTTGGTAGGGGGTGGTTCTATGCCTGATAAAACTTTAGAAACTTGTATTTTAGCTTTTGATGGCAATGCTTTAAAATTGCAAGAAAAATTTAGAGAAAAAAATATCATAGGTCGTATAGAAAATGAAGCTTTTGTGCTAGATTTTAGGACAATTAGAGAAAAAGATTTATCAAAATTAATTCAAATTATCAATACTATGGAAAATTTATGAATTCGCTACTAATCGGTACTGCAGGGCATATTGATCATGGAAAAACTTCTTTGATTAAGGCTATAAATGGTTTTGAAGGGGATAGTTTAAAAGAGGAAAAAGAAAGACAAATCACGATTAATTTAAGTTTTTCTAATTTAAATTATAAGCAAAAACACCTTTCTTTTATCGATGTGCCAGGTCATAAAGACTTGGTTAAAACGATGATAAGTGGAGCTTTTGGTTTTAGTGCTTGTTTGTTTGTAGTCGATATCAATGAGGGTTTAAAAGAACAAAGCATAGAGCATTTAGAAGTACTTGAACTTTTAGGTGTCAAAGATATTATCTTAGTGCTTAGCAAATGCGATTTATGTGAAAATCCCAAGGAGCAAGAGCAAAAAATTCTAAACTCACTTGAGTTTACACCTATGAAAGTGTTTCATACTTCGATAAAAGATCAAGAAAGCATTGAGCGCTTAAAAAATTATCTTTTAAATTTAGAATGCAAGAATGCTAATGAAAATCTTGTTTTTCGTTATTATATCGATAGGGTTTTTTCTTTAAAAGGCATAGGAACCATAGTTACTGGAAGCCTCAATGAAGGTAAAATTTCCCTAAATGAAAAAATCATTTGTCTTGACAATCAAAAAGAACTTGTAGTTAAAAATATACAAAATCACGAAAGTAATTTTGATGAAATTTCAGCTTTTAACCGTGTGGCTTTGAGCTTAAATTGTGATTATAAAGAATTAAAAAAAGGTTATGTTTTAAGCAAAAAAGGTTTTTTTAAGGGCTTTAAAGAATGTGATGTTTTGATTAAAGCTAAAAGATTAAAAAATGAAAAAATGCTTTTTTGTGTGGGTACAAAAAGCATAGAGTGCAAGATAAGCATTTTAAAAGAGTTAGAAAATAATGAATTTTTTGCTCATCTTGAATTTGAAAAAAATCTTTTTTTATGCTTTAATGAAAAATTTATTTTATTGCAAAATAATCGTGTTGTGGGTGGAGGAGAGGTTTTAAATCCTGTGAGCGAGCCTTTGAAAAAGGAACAAAAAAACAAATTTTTAATGCTTTTGAAAAATAAAGAATTAAAAAAGGCTTTTGAATTTCTAAAAAACACGCATAAATATGGCTTTGGCTTGCTCTCAAGTTACCAAAGATTTAAGTTAAGTCACGAAGAAGCTTTAAATTTAGCCAAAGAATTAAATGGAGTTTTTATAGATGAAAAAAATCTTAATATTTATAATCTCTTAGCCTTAGATGAGCTTAAAAAATTCATTTCTTTTATACTTGAAAAAAATCCTTATGCTATGCTTTCAGCAACTTCTTTAGCCCTAAGACTTCCTTGGGCCAGTGTGGAATTTTGCGAGTTTGGACTTCAAAATCTATCAAATTTGCTTGAATTTGAAAAGGGGGTATATTTTAAAAAAGGAATTGATTATGAAAAGCTTAGAGAAAGAAACAATGATGAGCTATACAATATACTTAAAAAACAAGGCATAAAACCTCAAGCCCCTTATAATTTATATGAATTTTTAGAACTAGACAGAAAAAGTGGAGATGAAATTTTAAAAAAACTTACCAAGCAAAATCGTGTTATAAGACTTTCTCACAATCTTTTTGTAGAAAAAAATGCCTTAGATAAACTTATGCAAGAATGCCTAGAAATTTTAAAGAGTCAAAGCCTTGATATACAGAGTATGAAAGAGCGTTTTAATCTTTCAAGAAAATATGCCATAGCTTATTTAGAATACCTTGATAAAGATGAGAGAGTGCAAAAAAAGGACGAAAAAAGATTTTTAAAAACAAATATTTAGAATATCATTATAAAATAAAACATTAATATTTGATTTTAAGGAAAATAAATGAAAAAAATAAGCTTAATCCTTGCTTGCTCAATGTCTTTATTTGCTGCTAGCAATTCCGAAATCAGTGATTTTTATTCTAAAAGCATTAAAGCACAATTTCCAAATGCAACAGTGAGCGTAGGTAATCGCCAAAAGGTTGGAAATACAGGCTTTGAAAGCGTGATTGTTACGATAACGCTTGAAGGACAAAAGCAAGAGCAAATTCTTTTTACAAAAGATAATCTTATCGTTCCTGATATTATTGATTTAAAAACTAAAACTTCTTATGCTCAAGAATATGAAATGAAAAAATTTCAAGAGGCTAGGGCAAGTTTCACTAAAAATGTAAAACCCGTAGTTCAAGAAGAAACAATGCTTATAGCTTTAGGCGATAAAAGCAAGCCTGCTATTTATGTATTTTCAGATCCAGAATGTCCTTATTGTAGAGATCATTTAGCACAGATTAAAGATGAGCTTAAAAATTATCAAGTCAATTATATCTTAACTCCAGTGCATGGTAAATCAGCTTTTGAAAAATCAGCATTGATTTACAAAGAGAGTAAAAAAGCTAAGAGTGATGATGAGAAAATAGCTATTTTAAATAAATATTATGATGCAAATATCGAATCTTATCCAAAGGTGAGCGATAGCGAGTTAAAAGAAGTATTTTCTCTTTATGAAAAATATCGTTCTTTAGGTCTTAGTGCTACTCCAACCATCATCAAATAATGAGAAAAATTCATTTAATTTCAGTTTTATTTCTAGCACTCTTTTTGAGTGCTTGTGCAAAGTCTGCCTTTGTTCAAAGCTCTATACAAACAAGCAATGAAGGCATTTTTTTAAAGGCCAAACAAGGGCAAAGTTTTAGTATCACTTTGCAAAATCCAAGTAAAATTCAAAGTGCTTTAAAAGATGAATTAGCTTTAAGGCTTAAAAATTTAGGATTAAAAGAAGTATCTTTGAATGCTGATTATGAAATTTTAATCAATCTTGTAGATTTTAAAAAGCATTCTTATGCCCAAAGAATTACAAGTTCGGGAAGATTTTTTTATGATTTTGATCCTTTTGAAAATAGTGGGGAATGGTATATTGAAAATTACTATACCATGCAAGTAAATATACAAATTAGCTCTAAAAATACCCCACAAAAAACGAGCTTATTTGCCCGCACGGCTTATCTTAGTGATAAAAAGCGTTGTCAGCTTTCCTTAGAAAATAAAATTATAAATCAAATTTCAAGCTTTTTTTATTTTTGATTTAAATTTTACTTTCTAATTCTTCTTTGTTTGTCAGCTTGCTATCAAATTTAATGACTAGGTTTTTTGAGTTTTTATAAATATCTACAACACCTAAATTTTTATTAAATTCGCTAAAATTTAAACTTGTTTCTAAAGGCAAATAAATATTTTTAAATTCAGAAGGATTTTTTAAATATAATAGGGCTATAAACCAAACAATAGACAAAGCTACTAAAATAATAGCCAGCAATTCTAATTTGTTAAGATGTAAAAATATACCTCCTATTACACCTCCTATAAAACTTCCACCATATCCAAAAGCATTAAAAAGTCCTAAAGCAGCACCTTTTTCATGTACTTTACAGAATTTAGAAGCACAGCTTTGCATAATGGGTTCGTGCAAGTTAAACCCTATAAAAAATATCACAACTGCAACAATAAAAAAAGTAATGGAATTAGAAAAAACAAAAAAGATATAAGAAAGGATAAAAAAAGCTATCCCTAAAAGTAAAATTTGCTTTGCTAAGCCTCTTTTTTCGCCCAAGCTTCCTGAAAATCCCATGGCGATAAAGCCTGCTATCATAGATGCTGTATAGACAATCCAAAGCTTATGCTCATCAAAGCCTAAATGTTTTACTAAAATGATAGGAATACTTAAAAATGCTATACTCATAAGCATTTTTTGCATGAAATTGGTAAAATTCATTAGGGCTAAATTTTTTTGTTTGATAAGATGTAAAAAAGGAGTTTTAGTATTTTCATGAGTGATTTTATTTTCTTTTGGAACGACAGTATAAAGCAAGATGATACATAAAAGCGATAGAGCAGCACTAAGATCAAAAAGACTAGAAAGCCCCCATTTAGCACTCATTAAAGGCGAGATTACCATAGAAGCTGCAAAAGATAGTCCTATAAAAGATCCCATTATCGCCATAGCTTTACCGCGATTTTCTTCGGTGATAAAATCGCTAATCATTGCCGTAGCTACTGCGCCAATAGCACCTGCACCTTGAAGCATTCTACCTACTAGCATTGTATAAATATTATCAGTCCAAGAGCAGATTAAAGACCCTATAATAAAAATAATCAGCCCTATAAGCATAGTTTTTTTACGCCCAATTTTATCGCTTAGTATTCCAAAAGGCATTTGTAAAGCCATTTGGGTTAGAGCATAAACACCCACTAGAAGTCCTACTAAAAATTCATTTGCGCCTTGGAGTTCAAGAGCGTAAAAGCTAAGCACAGGCAAAACTATAAAAAGTCCAAAAAATCTTGTTCCAACGATAAAAGATAGGGGTAAGACATTATTTAACATTATTTTGGTTTCCTAAAAATCTTAAATTTTACAAAAAAAGATAATTTTACTATGAATTATATTAAGGATTGTTAAGTTTTTTATTTTATCTTTTTAAAAGGCTTAAAAAAGTAAGATTTTAATTTTTTAAAAGGATAGATTTATGAATCGTTTTCAAACTTTTTCTTTAATGACAGAAGGTAAAGTAAATTCGGAGTTATTGATGGATTATAAGGATAAATTGGAAACCTTAAGCGATGAGGCAATGTTTTATTTTTGTTCTTTGAAATTGAAAAATCCCATTATAGGACTTATTTTAGGCGTAACACCTGCTTTTATTTTATCGGGACTTACTTTTGATCGTTTTTATAAAGGGGATATGGGGCTTGGTTTTGTAAAAATGGCAATGTGGGCTTTTATTTTTATAGGTTTGCTTATCGCAGGTTTTTTCGATTCATCTTCTATGCTTGTAGTATGGATTTTTAATATCATCGCTCTTTTTATATGGAATATACTTGATTTTTTCTTAGTTTGGCAAGGGATTAAAAATGATAATTTAGCGAAAATAATTCAATTTTTGGAGCAAGATAATGAAAATTTTATTAGCAACAAGCAATAAACACAAGGTTATAGAATTAAAAGAACTTTTAAAAGAATTTGAAATTTATGCCTTTGATGAAATTTTAACCGCCTTTGAAATAGAAGAAAATGGCAATAGTTTTAAGGAAAATGCTCTTATAAAAGCGAGGGCTGTTTTTAAGGCTTTGAGCGATAAACAAAAAAATGATTTCATTGTTTTAAGTGATGATAGTGGAATTTGTGTTGATGTTTTGGGTGGTAAGCCAGGAATTTATTCTGCTCGTTTTAGTGGCAAAGGAGATGATAAGAGCAATCGTGATGAGCTTGTAAAACGGATGGGGGCTTTGGGTTTTAAAACAAGCAAGGCCCATTATGTGGCTGCCATTGCTTTGGTAAGCTTAGGTGGCGAATGGATAACACATGGCAGTATGCATGGAGATGTGATCAATATAGAAAGGGGTGAAAACGGTTTTGGCTATGATAGCCTTTTTATCCCTAAAGGCTTTGATAAAACCTTAGCAGAACTTAGCAATAATGAAAAAAATCAACTCTCACATCGCTTTAAAGCTTTGGAACTTGCAAGGATTATTTTAAAAGTTTTAAATAAAGGAAAAGAGTGAGAAATTTCATCAGATATATTTTAGTAGTTGTCTTTATTTATGTACTTTATACGGGTTTAAAGCTTTGGTTTTCTTAGTATAAATTGTAATTAAAAGACTTGGGAGTAAAAACAAACTTCCACTTAAAAGCAAAATCATTACAAATACAGTTAAAACTCCAAAATAAATCGTAGGGATAAAATTGCTACTCATCATAACGCTAAAGCCTAAAACTATACCAATGGTTGTATAATAAAGTGCCGATCCTATGCTAAGATGTGAGGCTAAAATCGCTTCTTCTACGCTTTTGGTTTTAATCTCTTCTTTAAAACGATAGATATAATGTATGGTATCATCCACTCCTATGCCTATAGCTATAGCAGCTATGGTAATACTCATCATATCTAAAGGTATGCCTAAAATTCCCATAAGAGCAAAGACCATACTTAAGGGAATGATATTAACCAGTAGGGCGATAATTGAAAATTTCAAACTTCTAAAAATAATGATAAACAATACAAAGATAACTAAGATAACAAAAATAAGCGTATCAAATTGTGATGAAAAAAGGCTTTGAAGCATATTGTTATAAAGTAGCATAATGCCTGTGATTTGAATTTCTACACCATCATTTTTTAAAAGTGTTTCGAGCTCTTGCTTGAGATTTGTTAAAAACTCATTACGCCTTAGTTTTGGATTAGAATCTATAATACGTATGCTAAATCTTAACTCATTTTCTTCTATATTAACAAAGGGTGAAAGAAGTTCTTGTTTGAGTTCTAGGGGTAAATTTTCGTTTAAAAACGCAAGAGTAAAATCATCTAAATCTTTGCCATCATTGATGTTTTTTCCTAAGCTTAAAAGGCTATTAAGACTTAGAACTGAGCCTATAAATTCTTTATTTTCCAAAAATTCATGTACTTTTTTTGCAATACGCGTTTTTTGAGAATTAAACCAATAAGTATCCTTTGTCGCTAGAGCATCAAATTCGCTTTCAAAGCTATCAAATACATCATTTAAATTAGAGTTGTTTTCATTGTTGGGAAAACGAATAATGATATCTAAAGGCAAGGTTCCGCCTAAATTTTTATCAATAACCAATAAGCCTTTTTTGATCTCACTCCCATCTTTAAAATAATTTACAAAAGAATTTTCAACCCTTAGTTTAGAAATACCCACTAGAGCTAAGATAATGGTAACAATAGAGAGTATGTATATAATAGGGCGTTTTTTAGGATCTAGACTTGTCTTGGCGCAAAAAGCTAAGAAATTAAATTTAAATTCTTTTTTATAGTATTTTTTTGGTTTAAGAAGTACCAAAGCACTTGCTAAAAACAAATAGCTAAAAATAAGTGCAAGCCCTATGCCTATACTCATCATAATACCAAGTTTTATAATAGGTTCTATATTTGAAAGCATGAGAGAGAAAAAGCCTATCATGGTGGTAATAATGGCATAAAAACTAGGATTTGCTTTTGCAAGTAGGGTTTGAAGTACAAGGCGTTGAATTTTAGCTTTTGGATAAAGCTTGCTAATTTCTATAAAATGTGTGATGAGGTGGATAACTACGCTTAGAGTGATGATTAGGACTAGGGCGACATAGTTTGAAGAAATAACAGTGATTTGAAAATTTAAAAGAGCAAAAACACCGCTTGCTGCACTTAAGCTTATAAAACAAATAAAGAGAGGTAAAAAGACAAAACGCCATGAGCGAAAAAAACAATAAAGCGCACAAGCCAATAAAAACACAAGAGAAATTCCATAGAGCATGAGATCGGATTTTATATAAGTTATCATATCATCAGCGATCATGCTTACCCCACCAAGATAGAATCTATCCTCATCTTTTTCGTATTTTTTGATGATATTTTTGATCGTGTCTAGGCCTTGTTTTGTAATGACTTTTTGTTGTTCTTGATGTTTTTTAATCGCTAGGCGAATTTGTTCTTTTTCATTATCATCTGTGCTAAGATCGCGTTTTTCTATGAGTTCGTTATAGATTGTATCGGGTTTAAGATAGATGATAAGCCCTGTTGTTTTACCATCCTTTGAAATGATATTGTTTTTATAAAAAGGACTGTTTAAAATTTCATTTTGGGCTTTGGTGAGGTTGATATCCTTGCTTTCTATATTGGGGATATTTTTTAAAAGTTCTTTTAAGTCCGTATTTTCAGAGCTTTGGAGCAAAGGAGCATTAATGATGCTAAAAACACGCTCAACTAATGACACTTGTTCTAATTCTTGATGAAGTTCTTTTAATTTGTTTAAATTTTTATTTGAAAAAGGATTTTCATCTTCGGGTTTAAAAGCTAAAAGTAAAAAATTATCACTTTTGTAATGTTTAGAAAGTTCTCTAAAAATTTTTAAATCTTTATCATCCTCCAAAAGCAAGCTCTCAGCACTTGCATCTACGCTTAATTTAGAAGCAAAAAAGCTTAAAAACAAGCATATAAAAAGAGTGGTAAAAAAAGTACTTTTTGGATGATAAATAAAAATTTTTAAGAATTTCGCAAACATTATTCTATAGTTATATTCTCAAGTTTTTGAAGCAGGGTATCAAAATCTTGGTTTGCTAAAATATCTCCAAATTGAGATCTATAGGTTTGAACTATACTCACACCCAAAACATCGATATCATAAATAAGCCAGTCATTATTGTTGTTATAAAATTTAAAGATGATATTTTTTTCCTCTCCATCTACTATCATCGAAGAGGTTAAAAAATATCGTTTTGCATTTTTTAATTCTCCATTTTTTACCATTAAAACTTGATCTTTATAAAGATTGAGTTTATCGGTAAAGCTTTTTTTAAGACTTGCTTCAAAAGCACTAGCAAATTTTTCTTGTTCTTTAGGATTTAATTTAGAATAATCCTTAGAAAGACTCAGTTGAGCCATGAGTTTATAATCAATTATATGATCAAAAATTAGAAAAATTCCATCAGCAGCTTGTTTTTTATCTTCTTTATTGTTTTGTAGAAGTTGCAAGCTTTTATTGATATTTTTTTGCATAGTGCCTGAAATTTCATCTAATTGTAAGGCAAAAATATTTAAAGATAAAGTTAAAATTAAAAATATTTTTTTCATTTTTTTCCTTTATTTGCTAAGTTCATTGCGTCTTTGCTCGTAAGCATCGCGTATAAATGGATATAAATTAGGAGTATTATAATAAATTTCGTCAATCTCATCAAGCCTAAAACTAAGTTCGTTTCCAAAACCATAGGCGCTTATAGCTATGCTTGCCCAAGTAGGATCGACATAAGCTGTTGGGCTTGCATACCAAGTTGCAGGTAAGGTCAATGCATCTCTTAGATTGCTAGGTCCAAGTACGGGTAAAACGATATGAAAACCACTTCCTACTCCCCAATGTGCCAAAACAGTTCCTAAATCAGCAGGATGTTTTTTAAGTCCCATTTTGCTTGCAGGATCCATAATCCCACCAAAACCCATAATGGTATTAGCACTAAATCTTTTAAATTCTTCTCCTGCTTCTTCAAATTTAAATTGCAAGACATTGCCTACAAAGCGTAGGGGTGCAAATAAATTATCAAAAAAATTTCTTACGCCCGTGCGAATAAATTCAGGAGTGATGGCATTGTAGCCTTTAAGAATAGGGCGAAAGCCATAATCATACAAGGTTACATTAAAGCTTGTCATTACTTTATTATAGCCAGAAAGCGGGTCATTTACTTTATAGCTTTGATATTCTTCTTCAAAATCATTTAAATCAAGCTCATTTGCAAAAGCAAAGATCGTGCTAAAGAGTAAAATACAAGATATTAATTTTAATCTCAAATAAAACTCCCAAAAATTAAAAGCCGCTATTATAGCAGATTTTAATCAATGTGAATATCCCAGTAAAATTCAACCCATTCTTTAGCCTCTTTAATCTTAAAATCAGGCTCTAAAAGAGCGGTTTTTTTATAAAAAATCGTAGCAATTTTAAGTTCGATATGTGGAAATTTTTCAAGCAAAACTTTTTTAATTTCAGCTAAACTTTCCCCACTATCCACAATATCATCAATAAGTAGAATTTTTTTATGTTTGCTAAGATCAGGAATGTTAAAAATCTCAATAGTATCAAGTTTTTTTGTATCATCATAGTGGATGGAATTTAGAGCAAAAAGATTGCGTGTTTGAAGAGCAACTGCTAAAGAATGTCCTAGGCTCATCCCTCCTCTTGCTATGGCTAAAAGTGCATCAGGATTGAAATCTTCTTTGATTTCTTTAGCTAAAATTTTAACATCTTCTTTAAATTCTTCATAAGAATAAAAAATCATTTTTGTCCCCCTTTTTTTATTGTAAAGCAATGAGTAAGAAATTTCCTAAGGAAATTAAGCTTAAAACTATAATGCCAAGATTAATCTTATCCCATTCTCTCTTAAAAATTCGAACCAATAAATAAGAAAGAAAACCAAAAGCAAAACCCGTGGTAATCGAATAAGTAAAAGGCATCATAATGATGGTAAAAAAACTAGCTACTGCAATAGCACTGTCTTTAAAATCTATATTTTTAACTTCCATAAACATTAAAATTCCCACCATTACAAGCACAGGGTATATGGCATTTGCAGGAATGGCTTTAAAAAGTGGAAGCAAAAAAAGTGTAAAAGCAAAGCAAATAGCTACAACTAAAGCAGTAAGTCCTGTTCTACCTCCACTTTCAACCCCTGTTGTACTTTCTACAAAAGCAGTCACAGTTGAAGTTCCGCCTAAGGCACCTAGGGCTGATCCTGTAGCATCTGCCATGAGAGTTTTGCCTAATTTTTTCTCTCCATTTTTTGCATCATCAAAAATTTTACCCCTTTCGCCTATGCCTGTAATAGTGCCTATGCTATCAAAAAGTTGAGTGATAAAAAAAGTAAGGATAATAGGTATCATAGCGATATTTAAAGCACTTTTGATATCAAGTTCTAAAAAAATAGCTCCTAGGCCATTTTCATTACTAAAATTAGGCAAGGAAAAGATTTGCTCAGGAAAGCTTGCATTATCAATCCCAAAAATCCAAGCTATAATAGAGCTTATTAAAACACCTAAAATAAAAGCTCCTCTTAGTTTTATAGCCCAAAAAAATATAATTAAAATTAGAGTAAAAATTCCAAAAAGTACATGGGGATTTTTAAAATTTCCTATACTGACTAAAGTATCTTTATTAGAGCTTATAATGCCCATTTGGCTTAAACCTAAAAAAGCGATAAAACATCCAATCCCTGCGCAAATGGCTAAGCGTAAATCTTTAGGTATATTGCGTATAACCCAAAGACGAAAGGATGTAAAAGAAAGAATTAGAAAAATAACACTTGAGATAAATACTGCTCCTAAGGCGCTTTGCCATGGTATTTTTTGTCCCAAGCAAACTGCAAAAGTAAAATAAGCATTTAAACCCATTCCAACACTCATGGCTACTGGAGTATTAGCAAAAAAGGCATTAAAAGCAGTCGCGACAATGGTGATTAAAGCAGTTGCGGTAATTAAAGCTTCTATAGGCATACCTGTATTACCTACTATACTTGAATTTACAGGAATGATATAAACCATAGCTAAAAAGGTTGTTAGCCCTGCTACAACTTCAGTTCGAACATTGGTACCATTTTCTTTGAGCTTAAAAAAATCCATTTTTTAATCCTTAGTAGGTTTGTAGTTCATTATATAAACTATCGCGTTCTACAGGAGTTAAATTTGCTGTTTTTATCATTTCGATAAAGGTTTTTAGGTTAGTACCCTTAGCAGATTTTGCTCCTCCTGCGCTTTGTATACTTTCTTTTTCTATGGTGCCATCTAGATCGTTTGCGCCAAATTCTTGTGCAACCATAGCTAAATTTAAAGTCATAGTCGCCCAGTAAGCTTTAATATTTTTGATATTATCAAGCACCAAACGAGAAATAGCTATGGTTTTTAAAATTTCTTCACTGTCCATAATCTTATCTGTTTGTATATAGCTATTATCTCTTTGCCAAACCAAAGGAATAAATGCATTAAAACCTCCACTTTCATCTTGTAAAGCACGAAGTCTTAACATATGATCGATCCTATGGTGCCTTTCTTCGATATGTCCAAAAAGCATAGTAGCATTGCTTTGTCTGCCTTTATCATGCCAAAGTTTGTGAATTTTGAGCCAATTTTCACTGCTTACTTTTCCATGACAGATTTTTTTGCGTATTTCTTCATCAAAAATTTCTGCTCCACCTCCAGGCATAGAATCCACGCCATATTCAAGCATTTTTTCTATCACTTCCTCATAGCTCATTTTAAAACGGCGATGTAAAAAGTCAATTTCTGCTGCTGTCATGGCTTTTATATGCATTTGGGGGTATTTTTCTTTAATCATTTTAAAAATTTCTAAATACCACTGCCAACTTGTGTCTTTATTGTGTGCTGAAACAATATGCACTTCTTTAGTGCCACGAGTGATAGTATCATCAACTATTTTCATAATTTCTTCATGACTCATAAGATAAGGATTTGGATTTTTTCGGTGTGCCGAAAAGGCGCAAAATTTGCATGTATCCGCACAAATATTTGTAGGATTTATATGACGATTTATATTAAAATACACCTTTTTTCCATGAAGCTTAGTGCGTTTTTTGTGAGCAAATTTAGCTAAAGTAAAAAGATCTAAATCCCATAGAGCATTTGCCTCATTTTCGTCTAATCTTTCTTCATTTTCTAGTTTTTCAAGTAGATTTTTCATTGATTTTCACTTCTATAAAATTTTAGAATTTTTAAAAAAACATTATAAATTTTGCTTACTGAAAAAGAGTTTATAGCAAAGCCAAAATAAAAGATATTTTTGTTAAAATCTTATAAATAAAATTTTAAAAGAGAGTAAAGATTTGTTAAATAAAGAATTAGAACTTTTTAAGAAAAATCTCAATACCTATGCACAAAACTATAGAAAATTTTTTTTAAAACAAGGATCATTTAGTCTTTATCATTCGAAAAATATGGATAATTTTTTAAAGCAAACTTATGATATAGTATTAAAAGAATGTTTTGAAAATTTTTTGCCTGCAAGCGATAATATACCTTTTTGTGTTTTGGCAAGTAAAGGATATGCAAAAAATAATCTTTGTGCAAATGAAAGCATTTCTTTAATTTTTGTTTATAAGGATATCAAAGCTTATCATTTAAAACCTATGATTAAAGCTTTTATAGAAATATTAAATGATGTGCATTTGCAAATTGATTATGTGGTTTTAGAGCTAAATGGGCTTTATAATGCCAGCAATGAACTTAAAACAACCATAATAGGTGCTCGATTTATATGTGGATCTAAAATTTTATTTAAATCAGTCAAGGAAAAATTTGATAGCATACTTCATGCAAATAAAAACGAATTTGCTCAAATTTTACTTGCCAATTTTAAAGATTTTAATCTTCCTTTTATCAAGCAAGAATTTAACATAAAAAAAGATTTTGGAGGCTTAGATCACTTACGAGCCCTGGAAAGTTTGTTGATTCTTTTTAAAAACTCCCCTAAAAATTATGCTTTAAATTTTATAGATGAAAAAAATTTAAGTGAGTTGCGCTTAGCGGCTGATTTTTTATTGTCCTTAAAATCTGCTATAAATTTGCAAAGCAATAAAGATCAAGATGAATTTTTATTTAGCAATATTCACGAGATTGCAGAATTGATGTATAGAAAGGGCAAGAAAAATCTAGATGCTGAAAAAATCTTAGTGCAAAAAGCCTTGCAAAGTATGCACACCATAGGTTTTTATACTCATTTTTTAGCTTATAAAATTCAAAATGAATTGCAAAATCTTACGCAAAAACAATACCAATTTAAAAATTTAGCAGAAGCATTGACTTTTTTGTTGGATTTAGAAGATCAAGATATTGTTTTTGATTTGGATTTGGTTTTTGCTCTTAAAAATTTAAGTTATGGAAAAAAGGATTTAGAGAAAGCTTTAGCCCTTTTTGAAAAAATATTTTTTAAAAGACATAGTTTTTGCATCTTAAAACTTTTGCTTGATAGTGGAATTTTAAAAGAATTATGTAAGCCTTTTGGTATGGTGCGTTTTTTAAGCGATGAGGAGGGGGATTATAGTTTTGATGAGCAAGCATTTTTGCTTTTAAAAGAATTTGAAAAATACGAAGACGAGCTTGAGAGTTTGAAAAATTTAAATGCAGATGAGAAAATGATTTTAAAGTTAGTTATACTTTTAAGTGCTATTAATAACGAAAATGAAATTTCTTTAGCGAGTATATATAGAGCTTATTGTGTTAAATTTAATTTAAAAAATGATATTTTTGAACTTGGACTTAGAATTTTTAAAAATCACAATGCCTTAAAAGAGCTTGCTGAAAAAGAAGATGTTTATAATCCTATCATTATATGTGCTTTGCTTTCTAAGGTTGAAAATTTAAAAACCTTAGAGCTCTTGCATACTCTTACTTGGTTAAAAGCAAAAGCTTTAAATCGTAATCCATTTTTTTATAAGGTCATAGATAGGATTTTAGAAAATGCCAAACAAGGTTTTGATGATGAAAATTTACTCGATGAAACTGCAAGGCGCGTAAAAAAAGAATTAACACTTAAGAGAACAAAGCTTTTCTTAGATCAAAATGCCATTTTACAGGATAAAATCACTCATATAAAATCCAATCTTTTTATCATTAAAAATACTTTTGAAGATATTGTTGAAATTGCACGATTTGCAAAGGAAAATGATTTTAAATTTTGGTTTAGCAATAGTACCAATTTAAGCCTTCAAATCGTTGCTTTTAAGGATTTTAAAATAGAAATTGTTTTAACTGCTTTAGCAAATTTAAATTTGGTTTTTATGAATTTATTTGAGTTATTTGATGATAAAATTTATTTAAGATTTGAGTATGATAATATCATTACAGACGAGCAAAAAATCAAACTTTGCGAACTTTTAAATTCAAATTTAAGCGGTTTTTCTTCAAAAAAGATCAAAAAGCCAATCATTAAAAAAGATGAGTTAAAATTGGATTTAAATTATTCTAAAATCTATGCAAAACTTAGCTTGAATACAAAAGATCAACAAGGTTTAATGGCATATATGATGAATATTTTTAACGAGTTGGGTTTGGTTTTATCTGCAGCAAAAATTCAAACCATACGCCAAAGAACGCGTAATACCTTTATTTTTCAAAAAAATGACAATTTAGAGAAAAATGAAGAAAAATTATTAAATTCTTTAATAAGTGAGTAAACAATGTGCGGAATTGTAGGTTATATAGGAAAAAATGAAAAAAAACATACTATTTTAAGTGGGCTTAAAGAACTTGAATATCGCGGTTATGACAGTGCGGGTTTAGCGGTGATGAAAAATGGAGAGCTTGATTTTTTTAAAGCCGTAGGTAAGCTTGAAAATTTGGCCAATAAATGCGCAAATTTTACAAGTGAAGAATTTGGTTTTGCTATAGGGCATACACGCTGGGCGACCCATGGAAAACCTACTGAAATCAATGCTCATCCTCATTTAGGTCAGTATTCTTGTGTGATTCATAATGGTATTATAGAAAATTATAAAGAGATTAAAAATAAGCTTGAAAGTCAAGGAGTGAGTTTTCTAAGTCAAACGGATACAGAAGTTATAGTTCAACTTTTTGAATTTTATGCAGAAAAAATGGAAGTTTTTGAAGCTTGGAAAAAAACGATAGAAGAGCTTAGAGGTGCTTTTGCCACACTTTTAGTGAGTAAAAAAGATCCTACTCGTGTATTTTTTGCTAAAAATGCCGCTCCTTTAATCGTAGGAAAATCTAAAAATCATGAATTTTATTTTGCAAGCGCTGATACACCTTTGATAGGACTTTGTGATGAGGTGATTTATCTTGAGGATTTAAGTTTAGGTTATGCTAGTGAAAATGAACTTGTTATTTATGAAAACAATCAACTAAAACAAAATTCCTTTACCAAGCTTTCAGGTGATAAAGCTTATGCAAAAAAAGATGGCTTTCGCTTTTTTATGGAAAAAGAAATTTATGAACAAAGCCGCGTAATGAGCGAGGTTTTGATGGGACGCATTAATGGCGATGAAGTGGTTTTTGATGAGCTTGAAAATGAGAATTTAAGTACAGTTGATGAAATCACGCTTTGTGCTTGTGGAACTAGTTATCATGCTGCTATGGCAAGCGCGTATTTGTTTGAGCGTTTGGCTAAGGTTAAAGCTAAGGTAGAAATTGCTAGTGAATTTCGCTACCGAGAAGCAATTGTAAAGCCTAATTCTTTATTTATCGTAATTTCTCAAAGTGGGGAAACTGCAGATACTTTAGAAGCTTTAAAAATTGCAAAAGAGCAAGGAGCTAAAACATTTGCCATTTGCAATGTGGATAATTCTAATATAGTCCGTTTGGCACATTTAAGCCTTCTAACGCGTGCAGGCATTGAAAAAGGTGTAGCTTCAACCAAGGCTTTTGCAACTCAGGTTTTAACACTTTGGATGTTGGCAATTTTTATTGCTCAAAAGAAAAAAATCGATATGAGTGCCGAAATCAAAGCTCTTTTGCACACTCCTAATTGTGTTGCAGTAAGTGCTAAATTGCATGAAAAAATTCATCGTTTATCTAAGCGTTATTTAGATGGCCATGGATTTTTCTTTATAGGTAGAGATGTTTTCTATCCTTTGGCTTTAGAAGGAGCTTTAAAATTAAAAGAACTTTCTTATTTGCATGCTGAGGGTTATCCTGCAGGAGAAATGAAGCACGGACCTATAGCTTTGGCTGATTCTAAACTTTATACCATAGCTTTAATGCCTAAAACCCTACTTTATGAAAAAACCAAATCAAATGTTGAGGAGTTGATAGCTAGAGATTCTACTGTTCTTTGTGTCTCTCCTTTGGATTTTGATTTAAGCGATGACTTTATAAAAACCAATGAGCAAGATCATTATATGTGTGAATTTTTTGAAATGATGGTAATCACTCAACTTCTAGCAATGGAAATTTCTATAAGACTTGGCAATGATGTAGATATGCCAAGAAATTTAGCAAAAAGTGTAACCGTTGAATAAACTCCGTGCAGTTATAAAACTGCACATAAACTCTCATAAATTCTAAAAAAATAAATAAATTTTAAATTATAAGCTAATTTTATGCTTATTTTTGTTTAAATAATTGCATAACAATTTTCTAGAAAGGAAACCTAATGGAATACAGAATAGAACATGATACTATGGGCGAAATTAAAGTTCCAAATGACAAATATTGGGGTGCTCAAACAGAGAGAAGTTTTGAAAATTTCAAAATTGGTTGCGAAAAGATGCCAAAGGTGCTAATCTATGCTTTTGCAAATCTTAAAAAATCTTTGGCTTTGATAAATAACAAACTTGGCAAGCTAGATGATGCTAAAAAAAGTGCTATAGTTCAAGCTTGCGATGAAATTATCGCAGGTAAATTTGATGATAATTTCCCACTCGCAATTTGGCAAACAGGATCAGGTACACAAAGCAATATGAATATGAATGAAGTGATTGCAAATCGTGCAACTGAAATTATGGGTGGAGATTTTCGTAAAGAAAAACTTGTACATCCAAACGATCATGTAAATATGTCTCAAAGTTCTAACGATACTTTCCCAACTGCTATGAGTATAGTTGCAGTAGAGCAAGTAGAAAAAAAACTTATTCCCGCGCTTGATGAACTTATCGCTACCTTTGAAAAAAAGGTAAAAGAATTTGAAGGAATTATCAAAATAGGACGCACACATTTACAAGATGCTACACCGCTTACTTTAGCACAAGAATTCAGTGGCTATCTTTCTATGCTTTTACACTCAAAAGAGCAAATTATCGCTTCTTTACCAACTTTAAGAGAATTGGCAATAGGCGGAACAGCAGTAGGAACAGGACTGAATGCACATCCAGAGCTTAGCGAAAAAGTGAGTGAGGAGCTTAGCAAGCTTATAGGTACAAAATTTGTTTCAAGTCCAAACAAATTCCACGCTTTAACAAGCCATGATGCTATCAATTTTACCCATGGAGCGATGAAGGGCTTGGCTGCAAATTTAATGAAAATAGCAAATGATATCAGATGGTTAGCTTCAGGTCCTAGATGCGGACTTGGTGAGCTTAATATCCCTGAAAATGAACCAGGAAGCTCCATCATGCCAGGTAAGGTTAATCCTACACAATGTGAAGCTATTACTATGGTAGCGGTTCAAGTTATGGGAAATGATGCCGCTATAGGTTTTGCTGCAAGTCAAGGAAATTTCGAGCTCAATGTATTTAAGCCTGTGATTATCTATAACTTCTTGCAAAGTCTTGATTTGCTTGCTGATTCTATGCATTCATTCAATATCCATTGTGCTGTAGGCATAGAACCAAATCGTGAAAAAATAGAATACAATCTACATAATTCTTTAATGTTAGTTACTGCATTAAATCCACATATTGGATACGAAAATGCTGCTAAGGTAGCTAAAAATGCACATAAAAAAGGTATTTCTTTGAAAGAAAGTGCTATGGAGTTAGGTTTGGTTAGTGAAGAAGACTTTGCTAAATTTGTTGATCCTGCTAAAATGATAGGACCAAAAGCTTAAGTCTAACTTGATGTTTCTCTCTTGTGTGAGAGAAACATTTTTTATTTTAAATTAAATTCTTATCTTTTAAAATTATATAAAGTCTTATTGTTGAAATAAAAAAAGTTAAAATTGCAGGCCCTAAAATAATACCCCAAAAACCAAATGTTGAAATTCCAGCTATCATCGCTAAGAAAATCAAAAGCTCATTGATTTTAGTCGGTGTTTTTACGAGTTTTTCATTAATCCATTTAATGATTAAAGGTTTAACTAGAGTATCAGCGATAAAAGAGATAACAACAACAGAATAAATAAAAATAACAAGTGCTGAACCAAGACCACTTGAAGCAAATTCATAAAGACTTATAGGGATATATACCAAAGCTCCACCTAGAGCTGGTATGAGAGAGCTTACGGCAAAAATTACACCCATTAAGATAGCATCATATCCGTAAAACATAGCAATGATACTAAAAAGTGCTCCTTGAAGTATGGCGATAATGATCATAGAATAAAGCACCACAGCCATAACATTACCCACTTCGCTTAAAATATCATCAAGCTCTTGTTTGTCAATAGGAATGACAGATTTTATATAGATTACCAGTTCTGTTCCATATAGATTGGCAAAAAAATAAAATATACAGATTAGCACCATATCTATAAGAAATTTAGCTCCTGATTTTGTAAAACTTGAAGCATAATTTAAAATTTGCTTAGAGATACTATTTAAGTCTATAGAAGCTAGAAATTCTTTTATTTTAGGTTCTAAAAAGCTAAGACTTTCAGGTAGGGTAAATTGATAATTTTTAACATAATTGAGCGTTTGTGTGACGAGATTGATGTCAAAGTTTTTTAAAGCCTTAGCTAGTTCGATCATTGCATAGACAAAGGGAGCGAAGAAAAGCAAAACCATACATGCAGTTGTTAGCATAGATGCTAAAAATTTGCGTCCATTTGTCAGACTTAAGAATTTAGCGTTTGCATTTGAGGTAGCAACTGCCATCAAGCTTGCGATAATAATGACGAGTAAGAAATCTTTAAAAAGATAAAGCAAAAGAGATAAAACTACTAAAGTAAAACAGATGAGAAAAATTTTTCCAGTTTGCATTTTTTTCCTTCAATTTTCATCAAATAAAGTTTGTTCATAATTAAGTTTGAGCACGCTAAAGCTTTTTGTGCTTGCTATACGACCTTTGGCAGTGCGTTCTATGTAGCCATTCGCAAGCAAATAAGGCTCTATTACATCTTCAATAGTATTTTCATCTTCGCTCAAAGCTGCTGCTATGCTAGAAAGTCCTATAGGTTTTCTTTTAGCTTCTGTTAGAAGTTCTAAATACCTTAAATCCATTGCATCAAAACCAAGCTCATTTACACCTAAGGAATTTAGAGCTTCTTTGGCTCTTTCTTTGGTGATCGTTTCTTCGTCATTAACATCTGCAAAATCCCTCACTCTTTTTAAAAGTCTAAGTGCGATTCTAGGGGTAGAGCGACTTCTTTTAGCAATTTCAAGCGCGGCTTCATTTTCGCAGGTTTTATTGAGCTTTAGTGCAGCTTTTTGAAGTATGATAGCAAGCTCTTCATCTTTATAAAATTCGAGTCTAAATTGCATTCCAAAACGATCTCTTAAAGGATTGCTAAGCATTCCTGCACGCGTTGTAGCACCAATAAGTGTAAATTTAGGCAAATCGATTTTTATAGTTTGTGCCGCAGGGCCACTACCGATGATGATATCTAGCCTATAATCTTCCATTGCAGGGTAAAGTACTTCTTCAATAGCAGGGCTTAAGCGATGAATTTCATCGATAAAAAGCACATCTCCTTCGCTTAAATTGGTTAAAATTGCAGCCAAATCCCCACTTTTTTCTATCATAGGTGCGGCGGTTGTTTTGATATTTGCACCCATTTCATAAGAAATAATATTAGCCAATGTGGTTTTGCCAAGTCCTGCAGGCCCACTAAAAAGTATATGATCTAAACATTCATTTCTTTTTTTTGCAGCGCTAATAAAAACATTTAAATTCTTTTTAATATTTTCTTGCCCTATGTAGCCATCGAAATTTGAAGGACGCAAAGAAGTTTCATAAGTTTCATCAAAAGAATATTTTTCTATTTCTACTATTCTGTCCATATTTTCATTCTTACACTTTGGAAAATTAAAATAAGATTTTAGCTAAAATTTGCTACAATTTGCATTAAACTTTAGCAATACGGTTTAAAAATGGGAATTTTAACAAAATTAGAATTAGATTACGAAATCGACGACATAGAAAAATTTTTACAATTTTTTAGAACAATGTGCGATAGATTTGAACCTTTAATCATACAGCTTGGAAGCGATAGTGTGCGTTATAAAGAAGCTATAAAAGAACTCGAAACTTTGGCGCATAATACTGCTTGGGCAGCAAGGCGTTTAAATCTTGAAGAAGTAACTGATTTTTGTGTATTTTGCGAAGAGATGATGGCTCAAGCAAATCGTTTTAATGGGCCAGCTAGCGATGAATTTACAGATTGGATGCTTTTGATGAGCGATCAGTTTGAAAAATATTGTCGTTCGTATGAAAATGATGATTCTGTTTTAGCCGTTTTTAATCCTTTAATTGTTAATGTTCCAAATATTATTTCTAAATAAGGGAGCGACTTGGCTTCGACAGGAGTAAGTCTGCTTAGATGGCATGTCGCTTTGGACAAAGCGTAAAAAGTCCAAATTAAAATTAAACGCAAATAACGTTAAATTTGCTCCTGCTTACGCTAAAGCTGCGTAAGTTCAGTTGAGCCCGAAACTCAAGTGATACTATCTAGCTTGAATTTTGGTCATCTTTGATAGTGTAGATTGAAAATTGACAACTTTTAATCGAAGTTAAAGTCTTAGTCTAGCCTGAAATTTTGGAAGGTGAGTTTAGCTAGATGAAGTTTTCACCTTTGCTAAACATGTAGAAGTCTTTGTGGGGTTATTTTTGGACAGGGGTTCAATTCCCCTCGCTTCCACCATTTTATCAGTTTTCTTTAAAAAGCTTAGAGGCTAGATAAGTTGCGCGACTTTGATCAGCATCTTTTTTAAGAGTTTTATAGATTTTACTGACATATTCTTCTAAAATTTGTTGCGAGTCAATCACTTTTTCATTGCTAGCAACTTTTGTATATTCTCCATCATTTTGAAGCTCGTAAGCAAGTAAATTATCGCTGAGTTGCAAGCGTAAGAATTGTGCTAATTTTGCTTTGCTTCTTTCATCATATATAGGAGTCATAAGTTCTAAACGACGCTCTAAATTTCTTGGCATCCAATCCGCACTTGATATAAAATAATTTGGCTCGCTGTGTTTAAAATAAAACACTCTAGCATGTTCTAAATATTTTCCTATAATACTTCTAACGCGTATGTTTTTGCTGAATTCTTCATTAGGTTTCAAGCAGCAAATTCCACGAACGATAAGATCGATTTGAGTTCCTTTTATACTAGCTCCATAAAGAGCTTTTATGATATCGCTATCTACAAGAGAATTCATTTTTGCGATGATAACTCCTTCGCTCCCCTTACTTGCCTCTAAAGCTATCATTTCTAGAATTTTTTCCTTGATTTGATTTGGACTCATAGAGAGGGTTTGAAGGCGACGATTTTTACTAAATCCTGAAAGTATGTGAAAAAAGCTTGTTGTATCCCTTGCAAATTCAACCTTGCTTGTAAAATAACTTACATCGGTGTAGATTTTAGCACTGCTTGCATTATAATTTCCCGTGCTTAGATGCATATAAAATTTAAGCTTATCGCCTTTTTTGCGTATAACTTGAGAAACTTTGGCATGAACTTTAAAGCCAGTGATTCCATAAATCACATGAGCTCCAGCATTTTCTAAAGCTTTTGCCCAGTGAAGATTGTTTTCCTCATCAAAGCGGGCTTTAAGTTCTACCATAACTGTAACTTGTATCCCATCACTCGCTGCGTCGATTAAAGCTTGGACTATATTAGAGTTTTTCTCTACTCTATAAAGAGTCATTCTTATGGAAATAACCTCAGGATCCTTGCTTGCTTCTTTGATGAATTTATAAACAGGATCAAAGCTTTCAAAAGGTTGAATGATGAGTATATCTTCTTTATCTATCGCATCAAAGATGGATAAATTTTCATCAAAAGGTGGCAAGGTTTTGGGTGTATAAAGCGGGCTTAAAAGATGAGTAAAGGTTTTATTGCCAGCAATTTGCCAAAGGCTAGGAAGATTTAGTAAGATAGAATACTCATAAACATCCTTGTGGAAAATTTTCATATGGGTATTAAGAAATTCTACGATTTGTTCATCTGCGCCCTTTTGAATTTGCAATCTTACAAAAGCACCCTTTCTACGAAGTTTTAAGCCTTGCTCTAGTATCATCATAAAATCATCAGCTTCTTCCTCTTCTATCACCATATCCGCATTTCTAGTTACTCTAAAAGCAGCCGAAGCAAGGAGTTTATAGCCAGGAAAAATTTCTTCTGTGTGTTTTTCCACTATGCTTTCAATTGGAACATAAACATTTGCACTCACTTCATAAAAACGAGGTAAAACTCTTGGAATTCGAATCATTCCAAATTTGATAAGCTCAGGATGGGTTTTATCGCAAATTTTAACCGCTAAAGAAAATGAAAGATTGTTTAAATGTGGAAAAGGATGAGTTGCATCTACAGCGATTGGAACGATAACAGGAAAGATAGTAGAGAAAAAATATTCATCACATTTTTGTTTTAGGTTGTTGTCTAGATTTTCATAGCTTTTAATAAAAAGATTTTCTTTTTCAAGATCGCTTATAATTTCATTAAAATAATGCTCTAACAGATCTTTTTCTTTGTGAAGATATTTGCGTATAGCTTTTAATTGTTGTAAAGGAGACATCTCATCACTGCTGCTTATATTAACTCCAGCTGAGAAAAGTTGTTTTAATCCTGCAACGCGTATCATATAAAATTCATCCAAATTAGTACAATATATAGCTACAAATTTAAGGCGTTCTAATAAAGGCAATGGACGCGAACATTGGTCTAGTACCCGTGAGTTAAAGCGTAGCCAAGAAAGTTCTCTATTTAAAAACATATTCGGATTTGTTTGCATTAAAACTCCTTTTTTTGGTGTTATTTTAACATTTATTTTTGAAAATAATGAGTTTTTTATAGAAATAAAATTCAAAATTTTTATTCTGGTTAATTAAGAGTAAATATATCTTTAAATTTATCTTAAAAAGCTATATGTTAAAATCACAATTTCATTTATTCTGAAAGTTTAAGGAGGAAAATTTTGAAAAAATCTTTGAATCTTTTTGGTATTTTTCTTGTTTTGCTTTTTGTGTTCTTTGCGGTAGGATTTTACACCTTTTATAATGCAAAAGGTACATCTTACTTAAGTAATGCAAGTGAATCTTGTAATAATTGCCATATTATGAATGAGGTTTATAATGAATATATGGCAGGACCGCATGCACAAAAGGTAAAAGGAGAGGCTAGGGCAACCTGTGTTGATTGTCATTTACCCCATGGTTTTTTGGCTAAGTGGATAGCTAAAGCAGAGAGTGGTTTAAATCATGCTTATGCTTTTACTTTTAAACTCGATGAGCTTCCTACAAATTTGAGCGCGACTGAGAAAAGCAGAAAAATGATACAAGATAATTGTGTTCGCTGTCATGCTGATTTTGCTCAAACAGCCATCAATGCTACAACAAATCCACACGCAGACAAATCTTTAAAATGTGCTTCTTGTCATCAAGATGTGGGTCACAAACATGGAATTTAATTAAGGAGAAATTGAATGAAAAAAAATTTTTTACGCTTAGCTATCGTTGTTTTAGTTTTGCTTATAGTGGGAGTTTTATGGCTCAATAATGATATAAATCAAAAAAAAGAAGACGAGGCAAATAAAAATGCCATTGCTGCAAATGCGGATTTTTCTTTACTTAGCGATGATAATCCAAATTTTGAAAGATGGGGTAAGGTTTTTCCAGAACAACTTAAAATGTATTTAACAGTTGAAGAAGAAGAGCCTAAGGCTACTGAATTTGGGGGTAATTTATCTTATTCAAAACTTATTCGTTTTCCTCAATTAACTATACTTTGGGCCGGATATCCTTTTAGTCTTGATTTTAACGAAGAAAGAGGGCATTTTTGGGTTCAAGTAGATCAAATGAAAACCGCAAGAAATAATAAAGATTTTCTTAATGCTCACGGACTTAAAGCATTTAAGGGTCAGCCAGCAGCTTGTATGAATTGTCATAGTGGATGGACTCCATGGCTCATCAATAATATTGCAAAGGGAGATTTTGTCGCATTTAACTCTACAAATTATTGGACTATGATTAAAAATGTTCCAGCTGTTGATGGTATAGTAGAAAATTCTCCAGAGCATGCAGGACCGCATGGTGGTAAAAGAATGGGTGTTACTTGTGCAGATTGTCATAATCCAAATGATATGAGTTTAAGACTTACTCGTCCTGCTGCAATTAATGCTTTAGTTGCTAGAGGCTATGAAAAAGATCCAGTACAAGGCGTAAAAGCTACAAGAGAAGAGATGAGAACTTTAGTTTGTTCACAATGCCATGTTGAGTATTATTTTAAACCAACAGGAGAAAAAGTAAAAGTAATGGGTGAAACCATTGTTGATGATAGCTCTAAAAAATGGTGGGATGGTACTCAAAAGAATTATGATGAATATGAATTTTGGAGAGATGGCAACAAGCCAAAAGAAATTGAAGCTAATGGTATTATGCTAACATTCCCATGGAGTGAATGGAAAAAAGGTCAACCTTTTAGAATTGAAATGCTAGATGATTATTATGAAAAAGTTCGCAATGTATTTGGTGCAGATTTCACTCATAAATTAACAGGTGCTCCAATCATTAAAATTCAACACCCTGAAAGTGAGCTTTATAGTGGTGGTGTGCATGCTGCTAATGGAGTAAGTTGTGCTGATTGTCATATGCCTTATGTTAGAGAAGGTGCTAAGAAAATTTCTCAACACAATATCACTTCTCCATTAAGAGATATTAATTCTGCTTGTAAAACTTGCCATAAACAAAGCGAGGATTATTTAAGAGCTCAAGTTCGTGATATACAAAATAGCGTAGCACACAATCAAAGAACAGCTGAATATGCTATCGTTAGCTTAATCATGGATACTAAAAAATTACGCGATGAGCTAGGAAATATGGAGAAATTCCAAACTGATGGTAAAGCTGATGCAAGCAAGATCAGTGAAGAACTTAAAGAGGTTTTAGAACTTCACCGCAAATCTCAAATGAGAGCTGATTTTGTTAATGCTGAAAATTCAACAGGTTTCCACAATCCTCGTGAGGCTTCAAGAATGCTTTTACAAGCTGTAGATATGGCTAAAACAGGACAAATTAAGCTTATAGAAATTGCTAATGCTAATGGCATTAATGATTTTAAAACTTCAAATTTAGGTTTTGAAGATATACAAAAATTCAACCCTGGAGAGCTTTATTATAAAGTAGATGTTAATGGACATAAAGCAGGGGAGCGTTATTATGGTGATGAAATAGAAGTAAATGGCAATCCTCCAAAAGAACTTTTAGAACACGATAAAAACCTTGCTCCGTATAATTATCAAGTTATTGATAAAAAATAATTCTTAAAAGCCCTATATTTTAGGGCTTTTTATATCCTTCAAATAAATTCTATATTTTTTATTTTTATATTTTTTTATGCGCTGTGTTTAAGTGATGCGATATTTATAAAAGTAAAATTTTAATCTACAATTTGGCTTTAGATTATAAAGCATTATCATGTATAAGCTTTACAAAAAAGTTAAGAGTATGTAAAATAGATAATTTAAGCTTATGTTTTTAATGTATTTTTTAGCATTTTAAAATCAGAAATAAATAGCTTAATCTTGTAAAATATAAAATTAAATACGCTCCAATAAAGAGTTTTTATAATTTTAAAATGCTATATTGTTTAGCTGATTAAAGTAGGGATAAAATTTAATTTTTTAGATATTTTTATGTAAAGTAATATTAAAGATTAAAAATACCGCTTAAAATATCAAGATCATTAATTTGAAATTGTGTTTAAATCATGGGATTATAAATTTTTGAAAGTCAGTGGCGGACAGAGAGGGATTTGAACCCTCGAGACCCGATTAAGATCTGCACCCTTAGCAGGGGTGTGGTTTCAGCCGCTCACCCATCTGTCCAATAAATTAAAGTGTGATTATATAAAAAATTAGATAATACCTAGCTTAAAAAAGCTAGATAAAAAAATTAAAGGCTAAGATAAGCTAAAAATATAGTGATAACAACCCCAGCTCCAAGTGTTGCGAGCTGTTTTTGTCTATCTTTTTTGCTAGCAAATAAAGTAATTATAAGACCTGAAATATAGAGCAAAAATAAAGCAATACCAAAACCTATGCTAAGCACAGAAAAATACCAAGCGCCTTTATTTTTATGAAGCATGATCATATCACCTAGCAAAGATCTAGTTTTAAGAGTTATTGCATACTCGTTTTGAGCAACAAGAGCTATATTTGCACTATAATGTGCTCCACCTATGGTTGTACCCTTATCTTTGCCTTTGATAACTTCAGTATTAGAAGGGATTTTTAAATTGTTTTCTTGTAGGTATTGGATGAGCGCATCTTTTTCTTTACCAACTTCTATATTTTTTACAAGTTTATAATTTTCCACCTTTAAACCTGTATCTTGATCAGCGCCAAGGATGTAAACAATCCCTGTTAGTGCAAAAAGTACAGCACAGGGTAAGAAAAATAAACTCACATAAATGTGAATTTGCCTAAATAATTTGTTTTTGTTAATCATTTTCTCTCCTTTTTGATTATCAATTTGTATAGTATTTTGACAAAATAGTGTGAAGTGAAAGTGAATTTTTTATAGTAGATATAAACTTAAATTTATTTTAATATTTGTTATTGTTGGTTGGATTTAGTTAGGGTGTAAGAGAAGTTTATCCTCTTACAAATAGTTTATTTAATGGCGTTTGTTACTTCTAAAATCATGGTTTTTAGTGATTCTAATCCATTGCCACTTGCTAGATACCAGTATTCAGGATCAAGATAAATGATTTTATTATTTGTAGCAGCGTTAGTTTTAGCTACAAGTGCATTATCAAGTATACCTTGTGCGCGTTCTTTGTTGCCTACGATGATATTTCTATCGACTACAAATAGATAATCAGGATTTTTTTCTAGTATAAATTCAGAATTAATGCTTTTTCCATGTGTACCCACTTTTACATTTTCATCCACAGCATTGATACCTAAAACATCGTGAATGATTCCAAAGCGAGATTGAGGTCCAAAAGCAGAAATTTTGTTGGAATTTGTTAGAACAATAAGAGCTCTTTTATCTTCATCTACTATGCTTTTTGCTTGTTCTATCTCATTTTTAATATCTGCAATTTTTTCAGAAGCTTCTTTTTCTAAGCCATAAAGTTTTGCAACGCTTAAAACATTATTTTCAAAAGAGCTTAAGAAATTCGCATTGTCAAGTCCTACAAACATAGTTGGAGCGATTTCTTTTAATTTTTCATAGAATTTGCTTTGGCGTCCAGAAATGATAATAAGATCAGGTTTTAAAGCGTTAATAGCTTCAAAATCAACTTGCTGAACCCCACCTACGCTAGGTTTATCTTTAAATTGTTGTAAGTATTTTGGCAAGTTTTTAGCTGGAACTCCTGCAACCTTATCGTTAAGTCTTAGAGCATGAAAAGTATCTAAAATTCCAAGATCTAAAATCACAACCTTAGATGGATTTTTAGGAATTTTGTTTTCACCTAGACTATCTTTTACCAAAAAGCTATCGCCCTCATCACTCATGCTAATAGGTATAACTTTTACCGTAGTGCTAGTTTTTGTTGCGGCACTTGCGTTATTTTCATTAGATTTTGAATCGCAAGCCGTTAAAATTAGACTTAAAAAAAATGCAAAAAATGCAAAAACTAAAGATTTTTTCATATATTCTCCTTTATTTAGAAATAAATACAAATTTTTTTCCCATCAATCTGACTTACAGGGATATCCATATCATAAATTTGTCTTAAAACATCTTCGTGGATAATTTCATCTTTTAATCCCTGTTTTAAAAGTTTTCCATTTTTTAGGGCTATAATTTCATCAGAATAAATCGAAGCAAAATTGATATCGTGAAGCACAACAGCTATGCTTTTGTTAAAGTCTTTTACTAAATTTTTCATAAGTTGCATGATTTGCACACTGTGTTTCATATCAAGATTGTTAAGAGGTTCATCAAACATGATAAATTCAGTATCTTGAGCGATAATCATCGCTATAAAAGCTCTTTGTTTTTGCCCCCCGCTTAAGCTGTCTAAAAATTCATTTCTTAGAGAATTAAGTCCCATATACTCAAGCGCTTCATCGATTTTTATTTTATCGTTTGCATTGAGCCTTCCTTGAGAGTGTGGAAAGCGTCCAAATGCGACTAATTCTTCAACTTTTAATCTTAAATTGATATGGTTTTGTTGTTTAAGAATGGAAATTTTTTGCGCAAGATCTTGTTCTTTATATAGTGTTAAATCCATACCATCGATATAGATTCGCCCGCTATCAGGTTTGATTAAACGGCTTGCAAGGGCTAAAAGAGTAGATTTTCCTGCTCCATTTGCTCCTATAATAGAAGTGATTTTTCCTTTGTGAAAATCGATGCTAAGATCTGAAATAATAGCTTTTTTATCGTAGCATTTAGTGATATTTTGTAATCTTATCATAATTTATTGCCCTTTAATACAAGATAGATAAAATATATTCCACCTAGAAAATTGATAATAACGCTTATAGTTGTATTGTAATCAAAAACCCTAGAGACAAAAAACACTCCCCCAAGCAAAGCTAAAATGCTAATGAGCACGCAAGCAAGTAGTAAAATACTATGTTTAGAGGTTTTGAAAAGTTCGTAAGTGATATTTACTACCAAAAGTCCTAAGAAGGTGATAGGGCCCACAAGCGCTGTGCTAATAGAGGTTAAAATAGCAATTATTATCATAAGGTGTTTTGAAATTTTTTGATAGTTTATCCCTAGATTGATAGATAAATCCTTGCCTAAGTTTAAAGGATCTAAGAATTTCATATAACGAAAAATCCAAACAAAACTAAGTAAAGTAACGATATAAGCAAGAGCTAAAACATCAAAGGCTACATTATCAAAGCTTGCAAACATTCTTCCTTGGATAACCATAAATTCATCAGGATCGATAAGAATTTCAAAAAAAGAGCTTAAGGTGCTAAAAAGCGTTCCAAAAATCAAGCCTAAAAGCATGATAAGATAAATACTTTTGTCGCTACTAAAAAGAATTTTATAAAGCCCTAAAGAAAATACAACCATACAAGCTAGAGTGATTAAAAAATTAATATCATTTTTATATACGCTCAAATTTGCAGAACCCAAAGAAAAGACAAGGGCGCTTTGAAGAAGCATATATAAAGAATCTAAGCCTATGATAGCAGGGGTTAAAATTTTGTTATTGCAAAGAGTTTGAAAAATTATAGTTGATACAGCTATACAAATAGCCACTATAACAATAGCTGCGATTTGCAAAGAGCGATTTTTTAATGCGTATTCATCAAAATCTTTTAAACCCGCAAATATAAAAACAAGTGCCATTATAAGAGTTAAAAAAGCTAAGATTAAGATTTTTTTACGCATAAGTTTTCCTTTTGAGTAAAAGAAAAATAAAGATCAAAGATCCTAAAACACCCGCAGTTATGCTTAATGGCATTTCAAAAGGAAAAATCACAAGCCTTGAGATAATATCGCAAATAAGCAAAAACAAAGCCCCACATAATGCTATATAGATGAGATTTTTCTTAAGATTATCCCCGCGATAAATAGCAACAAGATTAGGGATAATAAGACCTAAAAAAGGTATAACTCCAACACTTACAATCACCACGCTAGTGATAATAGAAACTATGATTAAACCTAAAAATAAGATTGTATTATAAGAAACCCCAAGATTTAAAGCAAGATCTTCTCCCATACCTGCTATAGTGATTTTATGAGCTAGAAAATAAGCAAGTATAAAAAGCGGTAAAGAAATATAAAGCAATTCATAATTTCCCTGCATAACATTTGCCATGCTGCCTTGTAGCCAACCTTGGATATTTTGTATATAATTTAAAGCATAGGCAAAAAAAGTGGTTATAGCATTTATAATCCCGCCAAACATTAAGCCTATCAAAGGCACGAAAATCACATCTTTGAGTTTGATTTTTCTTAAAATTTGGATAAATATAAAAGAGCCTAAAAGTGCGAAAATAGATGCGATGAGGGCTTGGGTAAAAAAAGAGGCTCCTGCAAAAAATATTAAAGAAATCAATATACCAAATTTAGCACAATCCATAGTCCCTGCAGTTGTTGGGGAAACAAATTTATTTTGTGTGAGTTGTTGCATGATGAGCCCACATATACTAAGACTCATACCTGTGAGTAAAATTGCGATAAGTCTTGGAATTCTTGTAAGCAAAATGATTTCAAGCTGGGTAGCGCTGAGTGAAAAAATATCGTCTAAATTGATACGAATAACCCCTATAAATAAGCTTAATATTCCAAAAATGACAAGTAAGATTAAAAGAATATTTAAACTAAACAAGTGTTTAAAAAGCAATTTTTTCCTTATAGTAATAATAATTATCAAAAATAAAATCGTATTTTAAAATAAAATAATTTAAAAAACTATAAAAATTTGTAAAATCTCAATCAATTGTTTTAATTTAATTTATAAAAAAGAAAATTAAATTTAATATGAAATTAAAAATCCCGTAGAAAGTCTTTGTAAGCGCTTGTTGTAGTCTATGAGGCTCTCTCCATAGCCATTGAAGTATTGTAAATACCAATAAATTCCATTATCAAAAATATCATATCCTATATCTACTTGCACCGCAGCTTTATTATCATGAAAATCAAGATTATTTCTTAGCATAAGATTGATAAAATAATCATTTCCTAAATATCCCATATTGATATCAAAATTTCCCATATAATGTGTGATTTCAGGATTATCATCATCTTCGCTGTTTTCAGGAATTCTATACCAAATTCTAGGAACAAATAAAAAACGCTGATATAAAAATACGCTTGAAGCATAAATTCTATTCCAAGAGCGTGATTCTAAATTCTCATCTCCTTTGCCATTGCTCTCATGCAAAATTCCCACTCTTAGATTATTAAGAAATTTATACTCTTCAAAATGCAAAGGAATATCTACAAAAAATTCAGGCTGATAATTTGTTTCTCTAAAGGGTGAGGAATGTTTATAATTTTGCCACCAAGATGTTTGAGTATAGCCTACATAATATTTTTCACCCAATCCTAACAAATCTTCAAACAATCTTTTTTTAATACTGAGTTGAAATTTCATTTCAGTTTTTCTATTTTCTCCGCCTAATGAGCCAAAGCTATAAGCAAAGGGTAGAAAATAATTCATCTTATATGAGCTGATTCCAAGGGGATTAAAGCTTGAATCCTCTCCTAAATAATTTTCCAAAGCGATACGTGAAAAATCCTCTTTTGTGCTAGCTGCTTTTTGGGTAGCTTGCATTTCGTGCTTTGTGTTTGAATTTAAAGAAGCATTATTTTCTTGGAATTCTTGTTTAGAAGAATTTTGCAAGGCTAGTTTTTTATAAATTTGCATAGCTTTTTCATATTGCCCTTTTTTCTCAAATTCTAAAGCTTGTTCAAAATCATCACAAAATACTAAACTATAAAAAAATATCAAAAAAAGAATTTTTTTCACTCGTACTCGCTTTTAAATTGCTCATATTCTTGATAAAAATTAAGATTTAAGAAAGGAGTTTCATCCTCAAATTCCACAAAATGGGTTTTCGCTTTAGAAAACAATAAAGCGATTTTTTGTTCATTTTTTTCTAATAATTCTTTACAAAGATAAGCTACAGAGCTATGGTAAAATCCGCATAAAGGATGTTTGTGTGAAGGGGTTTTGGCAATGATGATTTGATAATCTTGCTCTAAAAAGGCTAGCATTTTTAAAAGTTCTTTATCGCTTAGATTAGGACTATCTACGCTTAAAATAAAAACAAATTCATCTTTAAAATTTGAAAGTATAGAATAAAGCGCAAGCATGGGGGAGTAAATTTCAAATTCAGGACAATCTTTTATGAGTTTAAATTTTGCTCCAAATTTGTCCTCTTTAGCACTCACATAAACATTTTTAAATATTTTTGAAAATTTTTCTACTTGAAATTGGGTTAAGGTTTGATTTTTAAAAATCAATTTGCTTTTATCCTCTCCCATGCGACTTGATTTACCCCCACATAAAATCACACAATTTAAATTTTCAAGTTTCAAAAATTTCCTTTTTTATTTCAATTCTATCATAAATTCATCAAAAATATCTTATAATCTCTTTTATGAAATACACAGAACTTATGCAATTACAAAAATTTTTTTCCCAGTTTAAAAAAATCGATTTTATCAAGCGTGTTAATGATAATATTTTAGAGCTAAGCTTTGATAAACAAAGATTTATTTTTGATTTAACTCGTGGAATGAGTGCTATTTATACTGCAAAATTGATGAGTAAAAATTATAACGCTCCTTTTGATTTCATGCTAAAAAAATACTTTAACAATGCTTTTATAAAAGAAGTGAAATTGCTTCAAGGCAATCGTATTTTATGTTTTGGTGTTAGGGTTGATAAGGCTTATAAGAGCTATGAAAGTAAGATTTATTTTGAATTTACGGGTAAAAATACTAATGTAATTATCACAGATGAAAAAGATTTGATTATAGAGGCTTTAAGGCATATTGATAAAAGTTACCGCGTTGTTAAGCCTAATGTGGTTTTAGAGGCTTTAAAGCCTTATAAAATGGATGAAAAATTTGAAGAAATAAAAAATTTTAATGATTATTTTACTCAAAAATTTGAAATTTTACATGCAAATAAAATCAAACAAATTCAAACGCTTAAACTCGCTCAAATCGATAAAAAAATAGAAAATTTAGAAGAGCTTTATCTTGCTTTGGATAAAGAAGAGCTTTTGTTGGATCAGGCTTTAAATTTAAGAAAGCAAGCGGATATTTTATTTGCTAATTTAAGCATTTTAAAAGAATATGAAAGAGAATTTGAACTTGATGATTTTGAAGGAAAAAAGGTAAAATTTAAACTTGATTTAAGTCCAAAAGAAAGTGCTAATTTATTTTATAAAAATGCTAAAAAATTAGAACAAAAGGCTAGAAATTTAAATTTACAAAGAGAAAATTTAAAAGAAAAACTAGACTTTGCTAAGGGTTTAAAAGAAATGCTAAGTAAAGCTAAAAATGAATTTGAGCTTGAAATTTTATTGCCTAAAAAAAGCACTAAGAAAAATCAAGAAAACAAGCAAGATAATGGCATAGCTAATTTTTATTTTAATGAGTTTAAAATTTGTGTGGGTAAAAATGAAAAAGGCAATGAAAATTTGCTAAAGAGTGCAAAAAAAGATGATTTGTGGTTGCATGTAAGGGATATTCCAAGCTCTCATGTTTTGATTATTTCAAACAAGCAAAAAATCAGCGAAGAAGTGATAGAATTTAGTGCGAGGCTTTGCGTGAATTTTTCAGGATTAAAGAAAGGTTCATATTGGGTCGATTATACTTTAAAGAATTTTGTTAAGGTTCAGCAAAAGGCGTTTGTAAAATATACAAATTTTAAAAGTATCAATATCACAAAGGATTAAAAATGCCAGTTAGCCCAATAGGAAATATGAATTTTGTTAATCAAAATATGGCTTATCCTGCTACTCAAGCAAGTAATGAGCTTGCAAAGGAAGGTTTTGCAGCTTCATTAAATATGGCAGCTTTTAATGAAAAAGAAAAAGCCTTAAACAAGCTTGAAAAAGTCAATGAAACTCAAGAAATCAAAGAAGAGATTAAAGAAAAAGCCGAACAAGAGGAAAAAAAGAAAAAACAAAAACAAGAAGCAAAAAAAGATGATAAGGATGAAAACTTAGAAGAGCAAACAGAAGAAGCAAGCTTTAAAAATGCACAAAGTATTCATCATATAGATATCAGCATATAAGGAAAAAAATGTTTAATGCAGCAAGAATTATTTGGGGCGTAGTGATGGCTATAGCAGTGATACTCATTGCTTTAATCGATCAGTTTATTATCAATTTTATTGTTTTTGCGTTTATATTGTATCTAGCTTTTAATGAAGCAAAAAAATTATTTAATTTAGAAGATGTAAGCATTATCCCTTTGGTTTTAGCCTTTATACTTGGAACCATTAGTGAAAATCCTTTAGCTTTTGGTGCTTTAGCAGCACTTTTGGTGTTGGGTTATCTTGTGTATAAAAAAGCTCCTAGCTTAAAAGCTGTTTGGATTTATCTTTATCCGAGCTTGCCTGTATTAGCGCTTTGGCAGGTGTATTTAGATGATGGAATGTTTGCTTTGTTTTGGTTGATTGCTATTGTTGCAATTTGCGATAGCGCAGCTTATTTTATAGGCAAGCTTTTGGGAAAAACTCCCTTTTCACAAACCAGTCCTAACAAAACCTTAGAAGGCGTGATAGGTGGACTAGTTTGTGCGAGTATTTTGGGTACCTTGATAGGAATTTTTGTTTATAGTTTTTGGCTTTCTTTGCTTTGCTCGTTTTTTGTAGCATTTTTTGCAGTTATTGGTGATTTGCTTGAGAGTTATTTTAAAAGAGAAGCGGGCGTAAAGGATAGCGGAGATCTTATACCAGGACATGGTGGAATTTTAGATAGAATTGATGCGGTGATTATCGCTGCTTTTGTGATGGTTGCTCTTTTATGATAGTTTTTGGAAGTACAGGAAGTATAGGGCTTAATGCTCTAAAACTTGCCACTTTAAAAAATATCAAGATTTCTGCTCTTGCTTGCGGGGAAAATATAAGTCTTTTAAATGAGCAAATAGAACAATTTAAACCCGAATTTGTAGCGATTAAAAACTCTAAAGATAAGCATCTAGTAAAACACGATAAAGTTTTTGTAGGACAAGAGGGCTTAGAAGAAATTTTAAGTTTGTGCGAAGATGATTTGCTACTGAATGCTATTGTGGGTTTTGCAGGATTGAAAAGCACCTTAAAAGCAAAGGAGCTTGGTAAAAAAATAGCTTTAGCTAATAAAGAAAGCTTGGTAGTTGCTGGAAAATTTCTAAAAGGGGCGAAGTTTTTACCCGTAGATAGTGAGCATTCGGCTTTGAAATTTTTGCTTGAGGGTAAAAAAGATATAGCAAAGCTTTATATTACTGCAAGCGGTGGAGCTTTTTATAAGCATAAAATTAAAGATTTAAGCCATGTGAGTGTTAAAGATGCTCTAAAGCACCCAAATTGGAATATGGGTTCAAAGATCACGATAGATAGTGCGACAATGGCAAATAAGCTTTTTGAAATCATCGAAGCTTATCATTTGTATGATTTTAAAAATATCGATGCTTTAATCGAACCAAAATCTTTAGTTCATGCTATGTGCGAGTTTAAAAATGGCGCAAGCACGGCATATTTTTCAAGAGCAGATATGAAATTATCCATATCAGAGGCTATTTTTTCTAAGCATGATAGTAAAATTTTAGAGCCTGTTGACTTTATTAAACTTTCTAGTTTAAAATTTTATAAAATCAGTACAAAAAAATATCCTATTTTTAAACTCAAAAACGAGCTTTTAAACAATCCTGATTTAGGCGTGATTATCAATGCTGCTAATGAAATAGGGGTACAAAATTTTTTAGATAATAAAATACAATTTTTAGATATTGCTCATGTTATTTTTAAAGCATTGGATCATTTTGGCGTGCCTAAAATTTCAAGTATTGATGAAGTTTTTGAGTATGATTATAAAACAAGAGAGTATTTAAGGGGAATGAAATGAAATTTTTTATATCGATTATTTTTTTTATAAGTGGACTTTTTGCTTTGGATTTGGAATTTAGTGTAGGAGAAAATGGAAAAAGCTTAGATGATAATAATACAGTTTTGATTTTTGGGGGAATTCAAGGTGATGAGCCTGGTGGATTTCACGCAGCAAGTTTGCTTTTGAGTGATTATAATATCACTAAGGGTAAAATCATAGTTGCTCCTAACTTGGCTTTTGATAGTATTATCAAGCGCTCGCGTGGAAATAATGGAGATTTAAACCGCAAATTCGCAAGTCTAAGTCCAAAAGATCCTGATTATCAAACAGTTCAACGCATTAAAGAGCTTATCTTGCTTCCTGAAGTTAGTATGGTGATCAATCTTCACGATGGTTGGGGTTTTTATAAGCCCACATATATTGATGCTATGCAAAATCCTAAGCGTTGGGGAAATTCAAGCGTGATTGATACAAGTGAAATCAATGCTAGTAAATACCCCAATCTTGAAGGTATAGCCACTCAAACTGTAAATAGTGTCAATGCTTCCTTAGCCGATCCAAAACATGCTTATCATCTTAAAAATACCAAAACTCAAGAGCTTGGCGATACTGAAATGCTAAAAGCTTTAACATATTTTGTTATATCCAATCACAAAGCCGCTTTTGCGAATGAAGCAAGTAAAAATTTGCCTGTAAATTTAAGGGCTTATTACCATCTTTTAGCCATCGAAAACTATCTAAAAACAGCAGGAATTGAATTTACTAGAACTTTTGAGCTTACCCCACAAGGTGTTGATAAAGCTATCAATCAAGAGCTTGAAGTCAAGCTTTTTGATGATAAAATTTTACTTTCTTTAAAAAATCCAAGACAAGTTATCAATTATGTACCTTTTCCTATCAACAAAGAATTAAATTATAATACTAGCAATGAGCTTACTGCGGTTATAGCTGAAAATAATTCTTTTTATATCCAATATGGCAACCGATTTCAAACAAGACTTTATCCTGAATATCTTGAATTTAGCAACCCTTTTGATAAAGTAACTCTACAAGTAGATGGCAATGAAACTATAGTTAATTTTGGAACAAAACTTCAAGTTAAAGAAAATTTTCTTGTGCCAAGGATTAAAGGTGTGCGTGTAAATATCATAGGTTTTGATCATGGTAGAGATGAAAGCAATATGTTAGTTTCTAAAAAAAATATGCAAAAGCCTTATTCTTTAGATATGGCAGGAAAAATTTATCGTGTAGAATTTTATGAATTAAGAGGGGCTAATTTGCAACAATTTTTAGAAGATAGTGTCGAAAGCAAGCTTATCAAAAATGCTAAAATTCTTGATCTTTCTACTCTAAAAACCGCAAGATCTAAAGATAAATTTATCGGTTCTATTTTAGTGGAATTTGAATGAAAAATCTTATTTTAGCCATAGAAAGTTCTTGTGATGATAGCTCTATAGCAGTGATGGATAAAGATACTTTAGAGTGTAAATTTCATAAAAAAATTTCTCAAGAAATGGAACACAATGTTTATGGCGGAGTAGTGCCCGAGCTTGCAGCAAGACTTCATAGTGAAGCCTTGCCAAGGATACTTGAGCAATGCAAGGGGTATTTTGATAAACTCTGTGCCATAGCTGTGACAAATGAACCTGGGCTGAGTGTTTCTTTGCTTAGTGGCATAAGTATGGCAAAGACTTTAGCGCTTAGTCTTAATTTGCCTTTAATGGCTATCAATCATCTTAAAGGCCATATTTATAGTCTTTTTTTAGAAGAGCCAATTTGCCTTGATATGGGAATTTTGCTTGTAAGTGGTGGGCATACCATGGTTCTTTATCTTGGGAAAGATGGAAAAATAGAAATTTTAGCAAGAACTAACGATGATAGCTTTGGCGAAAGTTTTGATAAGGTAGCTAAGATGATGAATTTGGGCTATCCTGGCGGAGTACTTATAGAAAATTTAGCCCAAAAAGCCAAATTAAAAAATATCCACTTTAATATCCCTTTAAAACACTCCAAAGAGCTTGCTTATAGTTTTTCAGGGCTTAAAAATGCGGTGCGTTTGGAAATTTTAAAACATGAAAATTTAGATGAAGATATAAAAGCAGAAATTGCTTATGGATTTGAAAATGCAGCATGTGAACATATCATGGATAAATTAGAAAAGATTTTTAATCTTTACAAGTTTAAAACCTTTGGTGTTGTAGGAGGAGCAAGTGCGAATTTAAATTTGCGTTCTCGTTTGCAAAATTTATGTGAAAAGTATCAAAGCAAATTAAAACTAGCTCCTTTAAAATACTGCTCTGATAATGCTTTAATGATTGCAAGAGCTGGGGTTGATACTTATAAAAGAAAAGAATTTGTGGAACTTGAAGAGGAGATTTTAAGTCCAAAAAATAAAAATTTTTTAAGGATATAAAAGTGAAAAGAGCTTTTACTATATTGGAACTTGTTTTTGTTATCGTGATTTTAGGAATTTTAGCAGCAATCGCTTTGCCAAAATTCAGTTCTAGTAGAGATGAAGCTGAAGTGAGTAAATCCTTAAACAATCTTAAAACTTTAATCAACGATATAAGTATCTATGCCTTAAAAAATAGTGATTTAAGCACTATGAATTTTATGAGCAATGTAAGCGGAGTGGAAAATGTTGATCTTAAAAATTTTACAGGTATAAAAGAAGTAAATTTTAGGGTAGGAGAGGATAAGGAGTGTATAAAGCTGATTTTCATTGATAAAAATGATTTTGTATTGATGGGAATTTCTAGCAATGAAGCAAGTAAAAATGCCATAATCAACATAGCCAATAACCCAAAACAAGAATTTCAAAACTTAGACTTTACAAGCAGCTCAAAAAATAAAGCTTGCGTGGCCTTAAGTAAAAATGAGAATTTTAAGAATTTAGCGAGTCAAACTTATATTTTGATAGGGGGATTTGATGATAAATAAAATTTATAAGAGTCTTTTCTCGCTATAAAATAGGCTTTAGAGCTATAAAAAATAAAGCTTTTTTAAAAATATTGTATAAAAAGTATAAAGTATTTTTTTTTCTAAACGATATAGTGAGTAACAAGCTCATGGATGAGTTTGAATTCATTTAAAAGGATTTAAAATGGGATTTCGTATTAACACAAACGTTGCAGCATTAAATGCTAAAGCAAACTCAGATTTAAATAGTAGAGCATTGGATCAATCGCTTGCAAGACTTAGTTCAGGTCTTAGAATTAACTCTGCAGCAGATGATGCTTCAGGGATGGCGATAGCAGATAGCTTAAGAACTCAAGCTTCTACTTTAGGTCAAGCTATAAACAATGGTAACGATGCGGCAAGTATTTTACAAACTGCAGATAAGGCTATGGATGAGCAGCTTAAAATTTTAGATACTATTAAAGTTAAAGCAACTCAAGCAGCACAAGATGGACAAAGTGCGAAAACAAGAAGCATGCTTCAAGCAGATATCAATCGTTTGATGGAAGAACTTGATAATATTGCAAATACAACTTCATTTAACGGTAAACAACTTTTAAGTGGTGGTTTTATCAATCAAGAATTCCAAATCGGTGCACAGTCTAATCAAACCATCAAAGCTTCAATCGGAGCGACTCAGTCTTCTAAAATCGGTGTAACAAGATTTGAAACAGGGGCGAATGTAACTAGTTCTAGTATTGCTTCTATGACTATTAAAAATTACAACGGTATAGATGATTTTAAAATTCAAAATGTAGTTATCTCTACTTCAGTAGGAACAGGACTTGGAGCTTTAGCTGAAGAGATCAACCGTGTGGCTGATAGAACAGGTGTTAGAGCTAGCTTTAATGTGCAAACTGTAGGTGGGGCACCTGTGCTTAAAGGCTCTACAAGTGATGATTTTACAATCAATGGTGTAAAAATCGGTAAAATTGATTATGAATCAGGCGATAAAAACGGTTCTTTAGTTTCATCTATCAATGCTGTAAAAGATACTACAGGGGTTGAAGCTGCCTTGAATGAAAATGGACAACTTGTTCTTACTTCAAGAGAGGGTAGAGGTATTAAAATCGAAGGCAATATCGGTGCGGGTGCTGGTATAGCTGCAAATATGTATGAAAACTATGGCCGTTTATCTTTGGTAAAAAATGATGGTAGAGATATAGCGATTTCAGGAACAGGCTTTGGCTTTGAGTATGAAAAACTTGTTTCTCAAAACTCAGTTTCTTTAAGAGATACTAAGGGACAAATTTCTCAAGATATCGCTGATGCTATGGGCTTTAACTCAAGCAACCGTGTAGGTAGCGTTAGAATAGGTGTTAGTTCTATGACAGTGCTTGATGGAACAGGCTTAAGTAAAGAAACATCTTTATTGCATAGTGCAGGCAGTGGTTTTAGTGCATTTACAATTTCTGGAAAAAGTCATCTTAATATGATAGGCCAAGTGATTGATTTGGGTCCAAATCATAGTGCTTTCTCTGGTGGATATACAGCTTTAGGATTTACAGCTGGCAGTGGTTTTTCAGCGATTAATAGTGCTCTATCATCATTAATGTACTCTAAAATATATGGTACTCAAACTGGTGCTGCTAAATTTTCTAATGCTGTTGCTATGAGTACTACAAATGTTCAAGTAATTAGTAATGTAAGCGAAGCTAATGGAGTTTCAGGCTTGTATCAAAACCTTGGGTTAAAAAATGGTGAGGCAAGGGCTGAAAATATAGGACAAGAACAAACCGCAGGGGTTACAACTCTAAAAGGTGCTATGGCTGTGATGGATGTAGCTGAAACTGCTATCACTAATCTTGATACCATTAGAGCAGATCTTGGTTCTATACAAAACCAAATTTCAGCAACTATCAACAACATTACTGTAACTCAAGTAAATGTTAAATCAGCTGAATCAACCATCAGAGATGTAGATTTTGCTAGCGAGAGTGCAAACTACTCTAAAGCAAATATCCTAGCTCAAAGTGGATCTTATGCGATGGCACAAGCTAATGCTTCTCAACAAAATGTTTTAAGATTGCTTCAATAGTAACTTAAATCATCTCATCCTTTTTAGGATGCTGCAATTTATACAAATCCAAGCCTAGTAGAAATACTAGGCTTTTTTATTTTAGAATAATTTAAATCATAAATAAAACTTGGAACACTTCTTGCTTTAGTCCTTTTGATGCAATATTTTGAAAGGATTTAAAATGGGTTTTAGAATAAACACCAACATCGGTGCGTTAAATGCACATGCAAATTCAGTTGTTAATGCTAATGCACTTGATAAGTCTTTAAGTAGACTGAGTTCAGGTCTTAGAATTAACTCTGCAGCAGATGATGCTTCAGGGATGGCGATAGCAGATTCTTTGCGTTCACAAGCAGCAACTTTAGGTCAAGCTATAAACAATGGTAATGATGCTATAGGTATTTTACAAACTGCAGATAAGGCTATGGATGAGCAGCTTAAAATCTTAGATACTATTAAAGTTAAAGCGACTCAAGCAGCACAAGATGGACAAAGCACTAAAACAAGAAATATGCTTCAAGCAGATATCAATCGTCTAATGGAAGAACTTGATAATATCGCAAATACAACTTCATTTAACGGTAAGCAACTTTTAAGTGGTGGTTTTATCAATCAAGAATTCCAAATCGGTGCACAGTCTAATCAAACCATCAAAGCTACCATCGGAGCGACTCAGTCTTCTAAAATCGGTGTAACAAGATTTGAAACAGGGGCGAATGTCGTGCAATCTGGCATTGCTTCTTTGACTATTAAAAATTATAATGGTTTAGAGGATTTTAAATTTAGAGATATAGTTATCTCTACTTCAGTAGGAACAGGACTTGGAGCTTTAGCTGAAGAGATCAACCGTGTGGCTGATAAAACAGGTGTTAGAGCTAGCTTTAATGTGCAAACTACAGGAGGAGCACCAATTATAGCAGGTACAACTGGAGAGGATTTTTCTATCAACGGTGTGATTATCGGTAAAATTGAGTATCAAGCAGGGGATGCAAACGGTGCTTTAGTTTCGTCTATCAATGCTGTAAAAGATACTACAGGGGTTGAAGCTGCCTTGAATGAAAATGGACAACTTGTTCTTACTTCAAGAGAGGGTAGAGGTATTAAAATCGAAGGCAATATCGGTGCGGGTGCTGGTATAGCTGCAAATATGTATGAAAACTATGGCCGTTTATCTTTGGTAAAAAATGATGGTAGAGATATAGCGATTTCAGGAACAGGCTTTGGCTTTGAGTATGAAAAACTTGTTTCTCAAAACTCAGTTTCTTTAAGAGATACTAAGGGACAAATTTCTCAAGATATCGCTGATGCTATGGGCTTTAACTCAAGCAACCGTGTAGGTAGCGTTAGAATAGGTGTTAGTTCTATGACAGTGCTTGATGGAACAGGCTTAAGTAAAGAAACATCTTTATTGCATAGTGCAGGCAGTGGTTTTAGTGCATTTACAATTTCTGGAAAAAGTCATCTTAATATGATAGGCCAAGTGATTGATTTGGGTCCAAAACATAGTGCCTTTTCTAATGGATATACAGCTTTAGGATTTACAGCTGGCAGTGGTTTTTCAGCGATTAATAGTGCTCTATCATCATTAATGTACTCTAAAATATATGGTACTCAAACTGGTGCTGCTAAATTTTCTAATGCTGTTGCTATGAGTACTACAAATGTTCAAGTAATTAGTAATGTAAGCGAAGCTAATGGAGTTTCAGGCTTGTATCAAAACCTTGGGTTAAAAAATGGTGAGGCAAGGGTTGAAAATATAGGACAAGAACAAACCGCAGGGGTTACAACTCTAAAAGGTGCTATGGCTGTGATGGATATAGCTGAAACTGCTACAATCAATCTTGATCAAATAAGAGCAGATATAGGCTCGGTGCAAAATCAACTTCAAGTGACTATCAACAACATTACTGTAACTCAAGTAAATGTTAAAGCTGCTGAATCAACCATCAGAGATGTAGATTTTGCTGCAGAGAGTGCAAATTTTTCTAAATACAATATCCTAGCTCAAAGTGGATCTTATGCGATGAGTCAGGCCAATGCTGTACAACAAAATGTTTTAAAACTTTTACAATAAAAATCGCTCTTTTTAGAGCGATTACACAAGCTTTCTTTTTTCTACCATATCCCTTAAGGGTATAATGGCACTTTTTAAAATACCATTTTGCACAACGATTAGATTATGCACTTCATCAATCCAAGCTTCATGTGCATAAATCCAAGCAATGAGTTTGTTTTGTTTATCACTTTCATTGCTAATATTTTGCAAATAAAGCTCACCTAAAGAGCTTTCTGCATGATAAATACTTGGTCCTAAAACTTCAGCCAAATAAGCATAATTGCTACTTGCAAGTTTGGTTTTAATCTCATCTATATTTTTACTGATTTGCTCTAATTTGTATTTTTGCTTGATCTCTTGGGTTAAATTTCTAATTTGCTTTCCAGTTTTTCTAAGTTCTTTTGCGATTTTTTCACTTCTTTTGATGAAAGTTTTGATTTGTTTATAGGATTTTAAAAGTAAAAGATTTTGCTCTTTTCTGCTTAATTTATTGACCTTTGTGAGAGGTTTTTTAAGCTCTTTATCCAGTAAATTTTCACAAAGCTCTTTAAAAGGTTTTTCTATGGTTCCACCTATTCTTGCGCCCCCTTCTGTAGCATTATAAACAGTGCAATTTTTTTGCGCATTGATAGTCGTGGTTAGAGTCTCAAAAACCTTAATAAAAAGCTCCCAAATTTTTGTTGTTTTAACTAGACCTTTACCCCCATAAGCTTTTACTTTGGTTTGAGGTAGAGCCTGTGTTTCTTTTTTAGCTAGCTCTTCACCCCTGCCATAGCCTTTTGAGTGTGAGGCCCCATCTTTCCCAAAGGCTAGATCTTGCCCGATTAAAATCACATTTTCATGCCCTAAGCGATAGGCTAAAATCAAAGCCATATGTGCCACGCTCATTCCATTAAGCGATGAGAAATCTTTTAAATGTTTAATGCTTTGCGAAAAAGGCAAGGCTCTTGGTGTGAGTATATAAGATCTTTTGTTAGCTTCTAGATATTTGATAGTTTGTGGATGGGTAAGCGTTAAAAGGATAAACAATATATCTTTATCAAATTCTTTAAAGTCATTGTTAAAAAACTCACTTGTTGCCACCACTCTTTCAAGGCTTAAGACATAATCAGGTTTGATATCATTTTCATGCAAGATCGAGTAAGAAGCATCAAGACAAAAAATACTAGCTTTTTTATGGTATTTTTTTAAAAGTGGAATTTGTTTTTGAAGGCTTGGACCAGTGGCTACAATGATGGCATTTTTAGCCTTTTTATATCTTTTTTTAATCAGTTCACTAAGACTTGGATGAGTAATCATATGAGGTATATGCCTTACAAATTGATCCACGCCTTGCAAAGCATCTTTAGGATCATTGCCTTGCCTTAAGGAAGCATAGATAATCATATTTTTATTGATATTGTTGATTTTGATAATATCTTTTGAGTATTTTTCATAAAAATCTGAATGCAAATCCAAAAAATAGGATTTAAACAATAAATTGATTTCAGGCAAAGAAAATAAAGAACTTGCTTTAGCATCATTCATTTCACTGCTTAAAATGATAATCAATCTTCCCTTTTTAAGCTCTTGGGTAAAATCAGCTAAATTTAAAGCAAGAAATATAAGTTCAATTTCTTTTTCAAAAACGATAATGCGTTTAAAATGTGGGTTTTGTAATAAGGCTTTATATAAAAAGCCATTGCCTATGCCATAAAAAAATAAAACGGGATATTTAAGGTATTTTTTTTGAATGAGTTCGATTTTACTTTCTAATTCTTTCAAAGGATTTTGATAAATTTTTTCTTTAGTGGAGTTTTCTATGATGTTTAAATTAAGCGGATCTTTAGCATCAAAAAGGGGAGAAAATTTTTTACTTTCTTTGATTTTTTTAAGTTTTTTAACCAAATTTTCATATTCTTTTCCTGAAAGAGAAAGAAGATTTTTTTCAAATATATCTGTTGTTTTCATTTTGTTTTCCTTTTGATTTTATCAAGTAAGTGTTTAAAATTTCTTTGTAAAAGTTCATTTTCTAAAGGCAAGATATTACTTTGCAAAGCTTGTTTTTGAGCTTTTAGATGTATTAAAATATAAGTAATCCAATCCAAATGCTCTTTAATCCAAAATAAAGTTTTATTCACCCAATCTTTTTCTGTGAGAGGATTTAAAACATAAATTTTTGCCAAATTAAACTCAAATTGATGATATAAAGGATGTAAAATTTCACCCAGATCTTGATAAAGGGTGTAAATTTTTTCTATTTCATTTTTTAAAGTATCGATATCATCAATGATACCTTGAGCCAATTCTTTATCATCATAGCTTAGGTTTTTAAATTCTTCTTGGTTGATTTTTTCTAGAATGTTTTGTTGTTTTTCTAGGACAAAAAGTTCTAATTTATCGCAATTTTGAATGCTTTTTTGAATTTTGTAAAAGGCCTTTAACATTCTTTCATTTTGTTTATCTTGACTTGGAAGATTAAGACTTGGAAAAGGTTTATTTAAATCATTAGTCAATAAATTTTCACAAAGTTCTTTAAAGGATTTTTCTATACTTCCTTCTATCCTTGCCCCACCTTCGGTGCAATTATAAACCTTGATAGTTTTTGGGGTATTGATGATATGTCTTTCTAAAATGGTACGAAACATATTCCATATAAAATGAGTTTTTACCTCGCCCTTTCCACCATAAGCCTTGGTTGAGAGATGTTCATACATATTTGTTTCATAAGTAGATGAGTTTTGATAATCTTTTGGATGAGAACAACCATCTTTTGCATAGGCTAGATCCTGTCCTATAAAAATGATATTTTCAAATTTTAAAGCCATAGCTAGTTCATAAGCCATATGTGCTACGCTTGAAACTAAGTTTAAATAACCAAAAGAATGTAGTTTCATATATTTCTCAAAACTGAGTAATTTTTCGATTAAAATATAGGTTCGATTTTGCTTTTCTAAGTATTCAATAGCCTTGGGATGTACCAAAGCAGCAACACAAAAGATGATGCCCTTATCAAAGTCACCAAAATCGTGATTAAAGAATTCAGCTGTTACATCTGTTCTTTCAAGCATCATCACATAATCAGGCTTTATACCCGCTCTTGCAAGTATAGGATAAGAAGAATCAGCACAAAAGATCGTTGCTTTTGAGGCGTATTCTTTTAAAAGAGGGAGTTGTTTTGTAAGTGAGGGGCCGGTTGAAACGATGATGGCATTTTTATCAAGGCCTTTTCTTGTATTGATTAATTCTTTAGCGTTAGGATGGGTAAGCATTTTAGGCAAGTTAAAAACAAATTGTTCTATGCCTTGCAAGGCATCCTTGGGATCATTCCCAGGTATGCATGCTGCTTCTTTGATGGCGTGATATATGTCTTGATTGAGCTTGATGATTTCATCATGTTCACTTTCATAATAATCACTATGAAGTTCTAAAAAATACACCCTTAAAAAATTTAAAAAAGGCTGGATATGAAAGATGGAAAGAAATTGCTCTTTATTCTTTTTAGAAGAGAGAATGTGGATTTTTCCTTCTTTGATTTCTTGAGATAAGTCAATAAGATGCAAGCTTGTAAAGATAAGCTCTATATCATTTTCAAAAATGATGATGTGTTGTAATTTAGGGTTTTGACAAAGAGCCTTATAAAGTATGCCATTGCCTAAACCATAAAAATAAAGCACAGGGTATAGAATGTATTTTTCATTATAGCTTGCAAGCAAAGCATTTAGCTCTTCTAAGGGTTTGTTGTAAATTTTTTTGTGGGTAAAGGTGTTTAAAAGATTTATATCAAGTGGATCTTGCCCTTGTAAGATTTTAAATTTTTTACTTTTAGAAAGTTTTGCAAGATCTTTTTTAAGGATAAGGTTATCAGATAGGGCATTGAAGTTTTTTTTATAACGATTTTTTTGCTCTTCTGTAAAAGTCATATTTTCTCCTTTAGATGTATTTTTCTATGAGTTCGTTTTGAATTTGCATATATAAAATCAATTCACTGAATTTTTCATGATGATATTTCAAACAAAGTAAAATTTGTTTTTGTTCTTCTTCTTGGTTTTTGCAAGGCTGCACTTTTAGTTTTAAAAGATCACACTCTTGATGAAAAACTAAAGCTTGTAAAAGCTCGCTCATAAGGCCATAGCTTTTCATTTTAGTAGCCAAGCTTTGAAAATCAAGCTCTAATTTCTTAAGTTTTTTAAAATCCAAATTGATATCTTTTTCGTTTAAAATATTTGGCAAAGTCTTGAGTTTATTTTGAATTTCTTCTATTAAATTTTTACTTATTTTTACTTGATTTAGAAGGTGTTTTTTTGTTTTTTCTAAAATTTTTTGCGCTTCTTTGGGTTCTAACTTAAAATCATTCTTAAAAGGTTTTTCTAAATTTGTATCAAGCACACTTTCACAAAGTTCTTTAAAAGGTTTTTCTATGCTTCCTTCTATCCTTGCTCCACCTTCGGTGCAATTATATGTAGTAATTTGTAGCTTTTCTTTAACAAGAGGTATATCTTTTTCAAAACTTTGTCTGAAAAGTTGCCAAGAAAATTGAGTTTTTACAAGTCCTTTGCCCCCATAGGCTCTAACACTAAGTTTATCTTGAAATTTATCACCTTGTTCTCCATAAATATGATCTTTTGGGTGAGAATGTCCTAAATCATCATAAGCTAAATCTTGTCCGATTAAAATGATATTTTCATGTCTTAAAGCAACAGCCAATTCATAAGCCATATTGGCAACGCTCATTCCTACACCAAGATAACCAAAATCATCTAATTTTAAATGTGAAGAAAAAAGCAAAGGTCTTAATACAAGCATATAATTTCTATGATTTTTCTCAAGATATTTTAGGGTATTTTCATGAGTTACTGATGTGATTAGAAATAAAATATCTTTATCAAATTCTTTAAAATCATTATTAAAAAACTCACTTGTTGCCGCTACCCTTTCAAGACTTAAGACATAATCAGGCTTTATACCCGCTCTTGCAAGTATAGGATAAGAAGAATCAGCACAAAAGATCGTTGCTTTTGAGGCGTATTCTTTTAAAAGAGAGAGTTGTTTTGTAAGCGAGGGGCCGGTTGAAACGATGATGGCATTTTTGGATTTTGCACGGTTATATTTTAAAAAGTGTTGAAAAACACTCCCATAAACTAAGGTATTTAGGTTTTTTAAAGTATGTTCAATGCCTATATGCGAATCTTTAGGATCATTACCATAAGCTAGGACTATAAATTTGATGATTTCAATAAGACTTTGATTAAGATTTTGAATGATGTCTTTATAATGAGAAAGATAAAATTCGCTATGAATATGAAAATCATAAGTTTTAATGCTGAATTTAATTTTTTTATGATTTAGCAAAGCATTAAGCTGGGTGGTATTTAAGTTGGGTGTATAAAATAAAATCAATCTTTCATTTCTAATGTCTTTGCTAAAATCAAATAGATGAAAAGCCAAGTAAAAAAGCTCAAGCTCGCTTTCAAAAATGATGAGTTGTTTGTGATTTTGGTTTGTGAGCAAGGCTTTATAAAACGCACCGCTACCCAAACCATAAAAAAATAAAGTAGGATATTTGGAGTATTCTTGCTTGAAAAAAGTTAAATTGTTGCTTAATTCTTCATAAGGATTTTTATAAATACTTTCTTTGCTAGATAGATGGATTATATTAAGATTTTCTAGATTATCGCCTTGTAATGCGAAATTAAAACAATGCTTAATTCTTCTTAACTCATAAGCTAAAATTTGATCCACTTCAAAAAGTGCTTGAGTATTTTTTAAGAAAAGTTCATTATTCATTAAAGTCCCCATCCATCAGCTACAACTAAGGTTTGTCCTGTGATAAATTTACTCTCATCACTGAGTAAAAATACCAAGGTTCCGCAAATATCTTCTGCATCTAACATACCCTTGCTTGCACAGCATTTGCGGTATTTTTCTAAAAAAATATTGGCTTGATTGTCTAAAATTCCACCACTTGCTAAGGTATTTACACGAATGTTTGTATTAAAAAGCTCTTTTGCGAGCCAAGCACCAAGATGATTAATCCCTGCTTTGATCACGCTGTATTCTAAAGAACTTTGCATGGTGGTATTTTCATAATTTTCAAATTTGGGCGCAAAAACCCCCATAATAGAGCTAAGATTGATGATATTGCCATAGCTTTGTTTTTTAAAAAATTTCACAAATTCTTGCGAAGCTAAGATAAATCCCCCCAAATGCAAATTTAAACTTTCGCAAATTTGCTCATATGAAGCTTCATAATAAGCTATCTTGCCCCAATCTTTTCCTACAGGATAGCTAGAATTTACAAAGCCATCGATTTTAGAGTATTTTTCAAAAGCTTGATCGATGGCATAATTTAAACTTTCCTTAGAAGTAATATCAAGCCTAAGACTTAAAAGCTCTTTTTGAAACTCATTTTCAAGTTCTGTTTTTAATATGGATAAATGATTTTCATTGATATCGGCTAAAATGGCTATGCCTTTGTTTTGCAATATCTTTTTACAAAGTGCTTTGCCTATGCGTCCACAAGCTCCTGCTACAAAGATAATTTTATTTTCTAGCATTAAAAATCCTTTGCCTGTAAGTTTTTTTCTTTGATCAAAAATTCTACTATTTTAAAATCAAGCTCGCTATCTACATCAAAAGCAGTGCTTTCATCCATGATGAAAAGCCCTGTATTTTCACCAAAAACGCTGTCATTTTGCAGTAAAAAATCTCTTTTAAATATATAAATACTTGCATTCATATCATAACATTTAGGTGCACTTTGGCGTGTGGTAAAATTTCCTGATTTGGATTTTACAACTTTTCCATCTTGCACTTCGATTAGATTAAAATAAGGATTGCGTCTAGCAGGAACAGCGGTGATTAGATTATCATTTTGATTTTGACAAAATGTTTCAAAAGCTTTTATGATATCACTACTTGATCTAAGCGGTGCTGAAGCGTCAAGATCGATTAGGGTGTCAAATTGGCATTTAAAATGCTCTTCACTTCTTAATAAAGCATCACGCATTACAGGAATTTTAGCAGCTGTATCGCTTGCTAGATGAGCTTCTCTTTTGAAAAAAACTTCGCCGCCATATTTTAGCGCTATTTTGGCTATTTCCTCACTATCTGTGCTTATAACGATATGTTTAAAAAGCTTTGAATTTTTAGCTTGGATAATGCTATAAGCTATCATCTCAAGATCGTTAATCTTGCGTATGTTTTTATTTTTAACGCCTTTGCTTCCACCTCTTGCACAAATTGTGCATAAAATTTCACCCATTTCTTGCCTCATCACACAATCTTAAAACCCTCCTTGCTTCTTCTAAAGTGCATAAATTTTGATCCTTTTCTAGGATCGCTTTATACATATTTTGCAAGGTTTTAAAAGTATCATTTTCATAAGTTTTACTTTTAAATTTGTTAGTTTTATCATAAATATTTAATTTATTATGAACTAAATCGGCTTCAAAGCTATTTTCTTTGGTATGAAAAAGAATTTTTCTTTGAGTTAATTTTGAAAAATAATCAAGCTCGATATGAATTGAAGTATTTTTCGCACTCAATGCCAAAAAAGTAAAATCATCACTTGTTATTTCAAGCTCTGAAATTTTTAAATTTTGAGAAAATTTTAAAGAAAGTTCTTTAAAAAAATAAAAAGCCAAATCAATCTCATGGGATAAATCAAGCATTACCCCTCCACCTAGCTCTTTTTTGGCGCTATAATTTTGCCTATAATCAAGTTTTCGCCAATTAGGCAAATAAGAATTGCAAATAAATTTAGCAAAATAAACTTCTTTTTCATCAATGAGTTGTTTTAAATCTTGAATCATAGGATGAAATCTTAAAAGATAAGCAATATAAATTTGATTATTGTTGCTAGGAATAAACTCCATATCCTTTTGAAATAAAGGTTTTTCCACAAGTATGATTTTTTCTTTTACATTTTGATCTAAAAATTCAAGAGTTTTGAAATGACTTGTAGTGATATTTGCGATGATAAATAAGTCATAATCTTGTAAATTTAATTCTTCTAAATCTTTAAAAAGTCTAAAGTTTTTACCTTCAAAATGCGAAAATTCATAGCTTTTTGAAAGCACATCTGCTAAAAATCCAAGTTCATTTAGGGCTAAAAAATGTTTTTTTCCTATGCTTCCAAAGCCTATGATTAAAACTTTCATTTAAATTCCTCATTTGCCTTGACAAACTCATCAAGTCTTCCTATATCGATCCAATAATCATGGATTAAATAAGTATTTACCCTACCTTTTTGCATAGCTAGTTTAATAAGCTCTGGCATATCAAGGTATTCGTTTTTATTTAAAAGTTCTAAAATTTCAGGCTCACATACATAAATTCCTGCACTCACTAAAAATTTTTGCACCGGCTTTTCTGTGATATTTGTGATAAAGCCTTTATTTTGTTCTATTACCCCAAAAGGAATTTGCTGCTCAAATTCTCTTACACATACGCTCATTAAAGCTTTAGAATCTTTATGTGCTTTTAAAAGCTCGTTAAAATCGAGCTCGGTTAAAATATCTGCATTCATTACGATAAAGCTTTCTTTAAAATCTTGCTTGATAAGACTTAAAGCCCCTGCTGTACCTAGTTTTTTGCGCTCTTTGATATAAGAAATTTTTATACCAAAATCTTTACCTTTTTTAAAATAATCCTCGATAATTTGCTTTTTATAATTTACACAAAAGATGAAATTTTCAAAATTTTGCTCTTTTAATCTTTGCACTATACTTTCTAAAATAGGCTTTTTTCCAACCTTTAGCATAGGTTTTGGAGTATCTTTAGTCAGTTCTTTTAAACGGGTTCCAAGTCCACCTGCCATTATGATGACAAAATTTGAATTTACTTGGCGGTTTAGTAAGGAAGAAATGGATTTTATAGAAATGACTTCTTTTTTGTCATTTAGCACAGGAAAATCATAAATATCAGTCTTTGCGCTTAGTTTTAAAAGTTCATTTTTACTTGTATTTTCTTTGATGGTAATAGGATTTTTAGTATAGATGTCTTTGATTTTGCTTTGTAAATTTTTACCCTTTATCAAAGCTTTTCTGATGTTTGAATCACTGATCACACCTAAGAAATTATCCTTTTTATCAACAATGATTCCAAGGCGAACGCGTTCTTGTCCTACTACTTTTAAGGCTTCTTCAATGCTAGAATCAGGTGTGAGTTTGAGTTTATTTATATCCAAGGTTTTACCTTAAATCAATGAATTTTTTTTGTAAAATTGTATCCAAATTCGCGTTTTTTAGGCAAGTTTTTATGATTGTATTTGGATTTTTGTCATTTTCGTAAGGGTTTTTAAAATGATACAATGCTTGTTTAAAATCTTTGCTTTCTAGTTTTTCAAAAGCTTGATCTAAATTTTCAAATTCACAATCAATGATATTTTGAGTTCTTAAACGCCCTTTTTGTCTTGATCCTATATTGATACAAGGGGTTTTAAAGAAAGGACTTTCGCTTATACCGCTTGAGCTATTTCCTATCATGGCTTTGGCTATTTTCATAATGCTAAGATACTTTTGCGAGCCAAGATTGTCAAAAAGTTTAGCTTTTTTAGGATTTTTTTCGCAGTAATCTTTTAAAATTTCATTGATTAAAAGCCCATTTTCATCTGCATTGGCTTTGGTAAAAATCAAACTTGCATTGTTAAGTTTATCTAAAGTTTTTAATAAAATATCGATTTCTTTTTTAGAATTTTGTAAATTTAAAGTTACAGGATGATAGGTAATTAAATAAATATTTTGCCCTAAGTTAAATTCCAAGACTTTTGCAAGCTCATTTTTATCCAAAAAATTGATATTTTTTATAATAGGACTTGCCAAAGATCCGACATTAAATACACGATTTTCTTCTTCTCCAAGTTGCAAAAGACGATTTTTATAAGTTTGGGTGCTTACAAAATGCAAATGTGCCATTTTAGAAATGCTATGTCTTATGCTATCATCAATGGCTCCTAAGGTAAGCTCTCCACCGCAAAGATGGGCTATGGGAAGATTCATCATCAAGCACACACTAGCCACGCTTAACATTTCATAACGATCGCCTAAAATTACTACGATATTAGGTTTTAAGCTTTCAAATGCTTCGCTAAAGCCAATATTTGCCAAAGCCATAGCTTTACAAAGGCTTATTTTATCATCACTTGCGAGTAAAATAGGAATTTTTTTAGCGATTTTAAATTCTTTTTCTATTTCTTTATAGGTTAGTCCAAATTCGGGGCTTAAATGTGCTCCTGTGGCGATAATTTGAAGTTCTAAGTCTTTATCATTTTGTATTTCAAGGCATAAATTTTTTAAAAGATACCACTCAGCTCTTGTTGCACTGACTATGCAAATTTTTCTTTTACTCATGGATTAGCTCATCTTCTTCATAATCTTTACTGGCTTTTTTGCCCAAGTATTCATCATAACGCATCGCGTTTATACCACTAGCAGGGCGTTTTGTGGTAAGGTTTTCTTCGCTAAAAATTTCTCCTTTTTTAATTTTCTTTTTAGCTACTAGGCTTTTTCTTGCAATTTCGATATTTTTCCTTTCACTTTTGCTTGCTTGTTTTATGCCATCGCCTAAAGCACTTTCGATTTCTCTGATTTTGGTGCAAAGTTCTTGGAGTTCATCGGGTTCTAAAGAGGCTTTATGATCAGGTCCTGACATATTTTTATCTAAGGTAAAATGCTTTTCTATCACGCTTGCCCCTAAGGCGATAGCGGCCAAAGAAATATGTATACCTTTGGTGTGATCTGAATAGCCTACATCAAGATTAAAAGCATTTTTTAAGGTTTGCATAGCTTTTAAATTAACCTCATCAAAGGGTGCGGGGTATTCGGTAGTGCAGTGAAGTAGGGTGATATTTGCTCTTTGGGTGCCTTCTTTGCAAAGTACTTCTAAAGCCGCTTCTATCTCGCCTAAATTTGACATTCCTGTGGAGAGTATGATTTTTTTATTTAATTTTGCAATTTTTTTTAGATAAGGTAAATTTGTGATTTCTCCACTTGGAATTTTAAAAACTTCAAGTCCTAAATCATCTAAAAGTTCAATACTTTCTAAATCAAAAGGCGTTGAAAGAAAAGCAATACCGCATTGTTTAGCATGAGAGATTAAAAGCTGGTGTGCGTTAAAGTCAAGCTCTAGTTTTTTAATCATTTCTAATTGACTTTCATCTTTGGCTGTGGTTTTTAACTGATAAGCTGCTTTTTTAGCATTTTTACTCACGCAAAGTTCGGCTTTGAAACTTTGAAATTTAACAAAATCAGCTCCACTTTTGGCAGCAACTTCGATCAGCTTTTTGGCCAAATTTAAATCACCATTGTGATTAACCCCTGCTTCTGCTATGATTAAAGCTTTTTTCATTTTTTTGCCTTTATTTTGCCTTCAATAAAGGCAAAAAATTTTTATCTTTTTATACCAATGTAAATAAAATGATGAGCCGAGCCTTCAAAATTATAAAAATTAATAGGATCATAATCCCCCAAAAATAAGGCTTCAAAAGGCTTAAAAAGTTCTTGTAACTCATCGATATTTTTAGCAAAATGAATATAAGTTGTTTCGTTTAAACGACCTTGTATGCTAACTCTACACAATCCATTTTCATTTTCTTTTTCACTATGAGAAAAATAGTAATTTTTCTCACTCATCATTGTAGCAAAAAGTATTCCACCTTGATTTAAGCATTCATAAAATTCTAAGATATTTTGTTTAAGTTCTGTTTTAGGGATATAATAAAGGCTTTGATTTGCAAAGACAATATCCATTTTTTCATCAAAAAGCCCTTTGATACTAGAATTTGGCTCTATGATTTTACAATCCCCCCCCCCCTGAAGTTTTGATTTTAGCATCCCAATTTTTTTGTAAACTCGGCACAATATCTATACCAAAAGGTTTAAAACCCTTGTCTAAAAAATACTTAGAATGAACCCCATTGCCACAACCAAAATCAAGTAAATTTCCGCTTGTAATGCCAAGTTTGTACTTTAAAATTCTTTCATAAAATCTAATTACATGAGAATCAGGATATAAAAGTCCGTAATTGTTTTCATCATATTTTTGAGTATAAGTTTGAAGTGAGTTTTGCATTTTATTTCCTTTAATTTAATGGATTTTTGAGTTTAAATTCATTGAATTCATTTTTGTAAAAAAGTTCAAGATTGTAATGCTTTTCAACAATTTTCCAAAAAGTAGTCTTGCTAATGCCTGTAAAACTACAAAAATCTTCGATACATTTATTGTCTAGTTTATGATCTTTTTCTTTCACGATTTTTACAGCTTCTTCTCTACTCATCATTCCATAACGCACAAAACGAGATGCGTAATCACTTGCCATCGCATGACCAAATTTTGGATATTTCATCCAAGCGTGCAGTATGTATCCTATGGTATCAATTTGGTCAAAATTTTCAGCACAATGACTTCTATCCCACTCATTTTGCAAATCACTAAATCCACGACTTTTAGCAAAGATATAATTTGAGTAAGAATTCCATTTTATAAAATAACTAAGATAAATCGGATCAAGTTTATTAAGATCATCAGCGCTTGGGTTAAAGAAAAGTTGAAGATTTTCCTCTTTTATTTCATCATCAATAAATTCATTTATATCTAAATCGCTTGCAACCCCATTTTCAAAGATCGCTTTTGCACTAGGCGTTTCTTTGTCGTCCCCTCCCCCATATTCATAGCTTACATTTTCGCCATAAACTAGCAAAGGGGTATTAAATTTTAAAGCCATACCAAAAGGAAAACTATATATAAGTCTATCTATAAACCAAGTAGGCTTGCCGTATTTTTCAAAAGTTTTTAGCATTAGCTTTTTTTGTGTTTTGATATCGGGTTTAAGACTGATGAGATGACAGCCAAAGGTTTCGCTTAAATTTCTTAAGTTCTTCTTGCCTGCTTCTGTCATGGTAAAGTTGTCTTCTACGCTAAAAAGTATAGGATTCATCCCTAATTTTTCTTTCATGATATGCACTTGGTAATGAGAGTCTTTGCCACCGCTTACAGCTATGGCGCAATCGTATTCGAATTTGCCATTCATTCTGCGGTATTTATCACATAGATTTTCAAGCTCTTTAAATCTTGCTTTATAGTCAATTTTTTCTTTGTTTTTATGGTTGATACAAGCAGAGCAAATGTTTTTACCTTTTTCATCTTTGAAAAATTTTATACCAGGTCTTGTATTTGGCATAACGCAATGATCGCAATAGAGCATTTAATCCTCCATTTTATTTAAAATTATTTTTTAGTAAATTTTTATTATATTAAGTATAATATTAAATAAAATTAAAAATACATTCTATGGTTTATTTTCAGCCTCAAGGGTACAGTCAATCGGACCGGGGGGGGGGATATAAAATCGTCAAAGCGGTATTTTAAAAAGTATTTATTTGTGAAGTTTTTATTTAAAAAATCGAATTCTTCTTTATTAAAAATCATGCCACCCACATAAAAATTTGCCCTTAGTGTGGAAAATTTTTCCTTAAATTTAAAAAGTGTATCTTCATTTTGCACTCCTCCACCCAAAAAACAAAATTTGCAAGCATTTTGGTTGGCATATTCAAAGAAAAAATCAAGCAAAGCTGCATTGGCGTTAGATTTTAACGAATTGGCGCTTAGGTGATAATAAGAAAAATCTCCACAAAGAAAAAATGAAGCAAAAGCTAAAATTTTATTATCTAAACTAGCTTTTAAAATTATGCTTTCTTTGAAATTGAATAATTTTTCAAAATATCTTTCATTGAAAAAATAAAATTTATCTGCATTATTTCTTTGCATAGTGTGGGTATAGAGTTTGAAAAAGTCTTTATAATCTTCCTTTTGGGCAAATTCTATATTTATCTCTTTTCTTGCTTTTTTAATATAGGATCTTATCCTAGAGCTATAATTTGTACGAATATTTTCTATATTTTCATTTGTATTTACGATAATAGTTTCTTTATTTTTAGTAAAAAAAGGCAAAAGATAATGATAGTTTTTTAAATTTTCATCAAAAAGATGAAAACGGATAAAAAAAGCTATAATATTTTGCTCCACAGCTTTAAGTTTTAAATTTTCAAGAGCTTCTTTTATAAAATTTTTATCATTAACATTGCAATAAATCCCACCATATCCATAAGGGCTTTGCAAATCGTAAAATTTTGTATTTGGAATTTTTTCCTTAATAGCAATCATTTTAAATAATTTTACTTCTTTTTGGTAAGAAAATTCAAATACTTCTCCATAAAGACTTGCATATTTTTTATTTAAATAAATATCATCTAAAAGATAAGAGTAGTTTTTGTGATTTTTTAAAAAATCTTCTAAAAAAATTCTACTCATTTTCCACTCCTTGTAGGAGTTTTTTAGAGTCCCCCCCCCCCATTATATTTTTTCTCCTTCTATGATGAAAAGTTTATCGATTAAGGCGCCATTATCTTCAATGCTTTGAACTTTAAGACTGGTTTGTTTAAAGTTATCATTTTTATAAAGCTTTTGAATATCTTCCTTATTTGAAAAGCGTATCATTCCCACATGAGTGTAAATTCCATCATTTGGAAGTTGAAAATCTTCTTTGTTCTTATCATATCCTACAATACCTTTTGCTATGGTACTTGAAAAGAATTTTCCATTTGGCTTTAATTTTAAAATCGCTTTATCAAAAATGTGTTTAGTTTTTTCAAAGTTATTGCAACAAAGCGAGCAACTATCGATTATGCAGTCAAAGCTCTCATCTTTAAATTCATCCAATTTTTGCTCATAATCTCCAATTTTTATCTCATCTATTTGAGAACTTAAATTTTCATCATTTAAACGCTTTTGAAATCTTTCTACTCCTGTTTTACTCCATTCAATACCACTTACTCTAAAACCTTCTCTTGCACAAAACCATAAATTTGCTCCCGTACCAAGTCCTAATTCTAGAATACGAATTTCATTTCTATTTTTTACATTATAAAAATTTCTAGCTATAAATCTTATCAAGTTTTCACTAGGATATTTTCCCCATTCTTTATTGGAAAAAATATTTTCCCAAAACGCAGCATTATTCATATTTTATTTTACCTCCTCCTTGTTTTTTAAAATTTGATTTTTCACTTGCTTTTTCAGCAGATGATTTGAAAATAATTTAAGATTTCTTTATATTTATCCTGACAAGATAAGCAAGTATCGATTAAAAAACCTTTTTGGTTTTCATAATTTTTAAGCCCCCTATAATAAAACAACTTGTGTTCTTCATCGACAATAAAGGGAGTGATATTATTTTTTAAACATTCTTTAAACATTAAAAGTCTTCCCACTCTGCCATTGCCATCTTCAAAAGGATGTATTTTTTCAAAATGAAAATGAAAATCTATAATATCCTCTATATTGTGTACTTTATAACCCTGAAATAGTTTTTCAAGGTGCTCCTTTACAAGATGCGGAGCAGAAGTTTTTAAATCGCCCACGTAATTTTGCCTTTGTTTAAATTCTCCAATAATTTCAATATCAGAACAATTATTCTTAACAATACTATGAAGCTTTTTAATATATGCTTCATTAATTTCATCAAAAACACTATCCAAGATAAAATCAAAGGCTAAAAAATGATTTTTAGTTTCTAAAATATCATTAGTATTGATAATTTGATTTTCATTGGCTAAAAAAGAGTTTCTATCATAAATATATCTTGTTTGTTCCTCGCTTAATGTGCTTCCTTCGATATGGTTTGAATTATACGAAAAATTAACTTGAGTATAATGATAAATTCCATTTTTATACTTTTTCTTTCTTTCTTCTAAAAATTGTTTTAAAAGTATGTTTTGCATAATTTATAATTTTTGTCCTTCAATAATATAAAGCTCGTTAAGATTTTTTTCTAGGCTAGCAAAACGAGCAATTTTAATATCGGTAATTTGATAATTTTTGCCATTATAGAGTTCTTTTAAATCTTCTTCATCACAATATCTTATAACGCCTGTAAATGCGTCACTTCCAAGAGTTGGTTTGCATTCATGATAACCCAAATTTTCATTTTTTTCAAAGCCTTCGTTATTAAAACTAGGAGTTATGGAAAAAAATTTCCCTCCACTTTTTAGTTTTGAGATGGCTTTTTCTATAATAATCTTTGTTTTTTTAAAATCATTATAAGCCAAAGAATAGCTATCTATCCATGCATCAAAGCTTTCATCTTTAAATTCATCCAATTTTTGCTCATAATCTCCAATTTTTATCTCATCTATTTGAGAACTTAAATTTTCATCATTTAAACGCTTTTGAAATCTTTCTACTCCTGTTTTACTCCATTCAATACCACTTACTCTAAAACCTTCTCTTGCACAAAACCATAAATTTGCTCCCGTACCAAGTCCTAATTCTAGAATACGAATTTCATTTCTATTTTTTGCATTATAAAAATTTCTAGCTATAAATCTTATCAAGTTTTCACTAGGATATTTTCCCCATTCTTTATTGGAAAAAATATTTTCCCAAATTTCTTCATTAGTCCCAATATTGTTCGAAATTTCTTCATTATTTATAAATTTTTTCATTATTTTTCCTTATCTAATCTTACACTGCTAGGTAAATTTACCAAACATTTTTCTAATTTTTGAGTATTTAAAAGCTCATCTTTTTGCCAAGTTTGAAAAGATTTAAGGCTAGGCAAGCTTTTCCATACAGGACGCGCAAAGATATTGTTTTTTAAACATTCTTGTAAAAATATATTTCTTAAATTTTCATCTTTAAAACATAAAGCATTGAGCCAAAAATTACTTTTTGAATTTTTTCTTTCATCTATAAAATTACAAGCTTTATGATTTGTAAAAAATTCCTTATAAATTTGTGCCAATTCTCTTTTGTTTTCTAGGAAGAAATCTAGCTTTTCAAGTCCCGCAAGTAAAATTGCGGCATTTATATTGCACAGTCTATAATTATAGCCTATGATATCATGATCGTATTCATAAGGATGAGGTATTTTAGCAGTAGTACTTAAATGCTTTGCAAGATTTGCCAAATTTTCATCATCGCATAAAATCGCTCCACCACTCCCACCTGTGATGATTTTGTTTCCATTAAAACTTAAAATTCCACATTTTCCAAAAGTACCTAAAGCCTTGTTTTTATAAGTGCTTCCTAAAGCTTCGGCGGCATCTTCGATTAAAAAAATATTATAATTTTTACAAATTTCGCAAAGCTTTTCTATGTCAGCACTAAGACCAAAAGTATGCATTACAACGCAAGCTTTGATGCGCTTATGCGTGATTTTATTGTAAGTAAAGCCATCTTTTTGGTAGCTGTGATTTTCTAAAAAATTTTGTAAAGCTTTAGGACTTAAACTCAAAGTATTTTCATCGATATCTAAAAAAATAGCCCTAGCTCCTGTGTAAGCAATAGCATTTGCCGTTGCAACAAAGCTAATGCTTTGGGTAATCACCTCACAATTTTCATCAATACCATTTGCAAGTAAAGCGATATGAAGTGCGGCGGTGCCTGTATTTGTAGCGATGACAAATCGAGCTTTTGTTCTTTGTTTTAAAGCTTCTTCAAAACGCGTTACAAACTCACCCACGCTTGAAACAAAACCGCTATCAATGCATTCTAAGAGATATTTTTTTTCATTTCCGATAAAGCAAGGTTCGTGCAAAGCGATTTTTTCTTTATTGAAAAGTTTTTTGATAAAAGCGATTTCATTTTCAAACATTGTAAATTTCACTTTTATAACTTGCTAAATTTTCTTTAAAATATTCTATGCTTAGTTTTAAGCCTTCTTCAAGACTTATTTTGCTTTGCCAATGGGTTGCATTTTGAAGCTTGCTTGAATCGCATTTTAGTCTAAAAACCTCACTATTTTTTGGGCGTAATCTTTTTTCATCTTGGATGATTTTTACATTTTGATTTAGAATTTTTTGTATAAGATCAAGCACTTCTTGCATGGAGTATTCAGTCCCAGAGCCTATGTTATACACTTCTCCAAAATGATTTAATTTCAAAAGCGAGATAAAGCCTTCGCAAGTATCAAGGACAAAGTTTAAATCCCTTGTCGGACTTAAATCCCCAAGTTTTAATTCTTTTACCCCACTTAAAATTTGTGTTATGATAGTGGGTATAATGGCTCTTGCACTTTGTCTTGGTCCATAGGTATTGAAAGGGCGAGCAATATTTACATTTAAATTAAAAGCATTATAATAACTAAGCGCCATCATATCCGCTGCGATTTTACTAGCAGAATAGGGGCTTTGAGGTTGTAAAGGGTGCTTTTCATCGATAGGCACATATCTTGCAGTGCCATAAACTTCGCTTGTAGAAGTGTGTATAAAATGAGAAATTTCATTTTTTTTCGCAGCTTCTAGCATATTTAAAGTGCCTTTTACATTAGTATCTACATAACTTTGCGGTGCTTCGTAAGAATAAGGAATGGCAATTAAAGCTCCAAGATGAAAAACGGCATCCATTCCTTGAGTGATTTTTTCACAAAAAAAGCTATCTCTTAAATCCCCGCTTACAACTTCCATATCCTTTAAATACGGACTTTTTTCCAAATGTCCCCAAAAATTAAAAGAATTATATTGACTTAAAGCTCTTACTTTATGACCTTTTTGAACCAAACTCTCACAAAGATGAGAGCCTATAAAACCATCTGCACCTGTTACTAGGATTTTCATTGAAAATCTCCTTGTTTTAAAGCTGTGCCAAATTCTATATCTTTAGTGGCAGTTTTTCCTAAAAGTTCTTTGTAAAATTTAGGATGAAGTCCAAAAGAAGGACGCACTGATTTTACATTTTCTTCGCTAAAAATTTCACCTTTTTTAATGTCTTTGCTTGCATATAAACTTCTAGCAAAAACGCGGTTTTTAAGACTTTTTTCATCTAAGGCTAAAGAGCCATCGCCCAAAGCGCTTTCAGCCTCTCTTACTGCTTCTACCATGGTTTTAAATTCATCAAAATCAAGGCTGAATTTGCTATCTTCGCTTTTTATATTTTTATCAAGCATAAAATGTTTTTCTATCACTCTAGCTCCAAGCGCAACTGCCATCACAGGAGCTAAGTGTCCAAAGCTATGATCGCTAAGCCCTACCTCAACGCCAAATTTTTCTTTTAAACTTATAATGCCTTTTAAATTCATATCAGAAATTTGCGCTGGATAAGCTGAGGTGCATTTTAAAAAAATCAGATTAGGATTTTTTTCTTCTTTGAAAATTTCGCATATTTTAAAAAGCTCTTCTTCGCTTGCAATACCAGTTGAAACAATGGTAGGCTTGTTTTCTTTGGCAATCATACGCACGAAATTTTCATCATTTGCTTCAAAGGAGGCAATTTTATAGGCGATGGGATCAAAGCGTTTTAAAAACTCTACATCCTCTTTTGCAAAAGGGCTTGAAAAACAAAGTATGCCTGCATCCTGTGCAGCTTCAAAAATTTGAGAATGCCACTCATAAGGGGTTTTAGCACTTTCGTAAAGCTCATAAAATTTGCGCTGATCCCAAAGCCCCCCTTTAATGATAAAATCATCTTTATCACAATCTAGCGTAAGACTATCTGGAGTGTAGGTTTGAATTTTTATCGCATCTGCTCCTGCTTCTTTGGCTGCTTTTATGCTTTTAAGCGCCATTTCAAGGCTTCCTGAGTGGTTTGCGGATAGCTCTGCTATGATAAAAACTTTTTCATCGGTATTAAAATTTCCTATTTGCATGATTTTGCCTTTTTTGGTTCTTGTTTTGCATTATATCGACTTTTTTTAAAAAACTAATTGCATTATAAAAATTTTTTTATCATGTTTGATTGTTTCTTTGGTAATGGCAAAACCAAATTTTTTGTGCAAATTGATAACCTGTAAGTTTTCTTGAAAAATTTCTAGTTTTAAGACTTTTATTTTTAGAAAATTACAAGCTAAATATATAGAGCTTTGCTCTAAAATTCTTCCTAAGCCACTAAGATGTGAAAAAAGGATTGGAGTAAAAACCAAAGCTTGCTGTAGTTTTGTTTAATTTGTCAAGATTGATACTTCCTAAAATTATATGATTTAAACTCAAACAAAAGTAAGTTTTTTTAGAATTCTTTTTTAATTTTTGAATAAAATTAAAATGTTCTCTTTTGGAGATAAAATACTGATTATATAGATATTTTTTAGTATTTGGGTGATTTCTAAAAAGTCTAATTTTCTCTTTTTTTGTTTTATTTAAAGTTTTAAAGTTTTCAAGATTTAAAATTAAGGCTTTACCCCCCCCCCTGTAGAATCTAGATAAATTTTGAGTATAAATTTTTTACCATCTTTGTAAAAAAATGCTGGAAAATCTTCATTGCTAGCTATGCGCAAGAGATTAAATTGTTCGTTTAAGCTTTTATTTATATCAAGTTCACTATCTTTTGGACTTCTTTTAGGATAAAAACTTTCTTTACCTACTTGTTTTTTTGCTTGTATATTGGGATATAGTTTTAAAAATTCTAAACACATATTTAGAGTAAACCGAGCTTGCTTTTCTCTTAGTTCTTCATATAATTCTAAGCCATTTAATTTAAGGTTTTTTTGCAGATAAATGTCACCATTATCAGCTTTATCATCTGCTTCAAAAAGCGAAAAGGTGATTTCATTTTTGCCTTCTATGACTTGATGAAAAAGTGGAGCCCAGCCTTTTCCTTGGGGTAAATTTGAAGCATGGATGACGATATTGTGTTTATTGTGTTTTAGAAAATTTTTATCTATTATCTTATGATAAGAAAGTATAAATACTATATCAAAATTAAAAATCTCTGTATGATTATAAAAAAGCTTGGATCAATTCAGCTAACTTTTTTTTATTGTAATTTTATATAGAACATGTTTTCATCTTCATATTCAATGCAAAAATTATTTTTTAAATATAAATCCAAAGCTCTGTTGTTTTGCTTAAAAACGCAAGCTTTTAATTTTTTTATTTTTAAATTTTCAAAGGCGTATTTTTTGATTTCTTGCATTAAAATTTGCCCCATACCCTTTAAATCAGGTTTTGCATAAAGCCCAAATTCACAAGAATCTTGTGTAATATTAATAAAATAGATTACACCAATGGCTCTATCATCTTTAAAAACTAAAAAATATTTTTTGGTTTGATCTTTTTTTAAGGCAATAATAAAATTTAAATGCTCTTGAAAATCGATATATCTTGTCTTCATAAATTGGCTTATTTGTTTATCATTTCTCCATTGCCAAACAAGTTTAATTTCATAGTCATTTAAATGAATAAAATCTTTATAAATTATCATTTTATAGCCCTTACTAGTTTAAAAGCTTCAGCATTTTTTAAACCAACTTTCAAACCTTGTATTTTTGCTATAAGCTCTATGCCTTCTATGCTTCTTGGATGCGGAAAATTGCAAAGTTCACTATTGTAAAATTTCATCGCATTGATTTTATGTTCTAAAGTTTGACTAATATCGATAAAAACATCAGGTGAAAAAAGCGTAGGAAAGTTCCATTCTGTGGATGAGAGTATTTCGAAGCTGTAAATTTCTTTTACACTTTCATTGGGCATAGGGCGCGTAGCAGTTAAAACAGCTTTGTAGGTTATTTGATGATCAATGTTTAAATCATTATAAAAATGTGTGAAAATAATATCAGGTTTTAGTTTATTTTTGACCCTTTCTACGCTTTTTACAATGTCTAATAATGGCACACTATCAAAACGATTATCGGGAAATTTTTCTCTAAAAAGTTCTTTAATTCCTATGCTTTGATTGGCTTTTAAAGCTTCATTTTCTAAATTTTTAAATTCTTCATTTTTGATCTCATTTCTATCAGAGACACGACTTGTTTTACCTTCCCCGAGTATCAAGGTATAAGCTTCATTACCTTCTTTGATAAGTTTTGAAACTGTACCAAAACAACCTAAGACTTCATCATCCGGATGTGCGGCTACGATCAAAATTTTTTTCATAAATTTTAAATTCTCCTTTTAGGTATTTTCTTTTCTTTTTAACTTTTTTAAATTCGATTTTAAAATTTCTAAACTCTAAAAAAGCTTTAGGATAATTTGGTGCATCAAGCATTCTTATAAAATTAAATATTTGCTTTAAATCGGGATTTTTTAAAAAAAATAAATAGCTTTGCTCTGGTTTTCGTCTCTTAAAAAGTGTTGGTTTGCCGATTTGAGGGACAGGTTTTGGGTTGTTTTTTAAAATAAAAGGAATCATTTTGAAAAAGATAATTTTTGAAGCTTTTTGATAAATTTTTTGAGCATTGCCTTTGGAAATATCTAGTTTTCTTTTAAGGTAAATATCTCCTGTGTCCAAACCTTCATTTACTTTTAAGGCAGAAATTTTTGTTTTCTTAATATCTCTCAAAATTAGATTTTGCAAAGGGGAACCTCCTCTTCCAAAAGGCAAATCAGTCATATGGAAGACAATACATGTGTAATTTTGATGAATTTCATCAGGAATAATAAAAGACCAATGTGGAAAAAAAATATATTTAGGTTCAATACTTTGCATATAACTTAAGTTTAAATCATCTTTTTTTGTAATTAGAATAAAATTAAATTTTGGAAAAAAATTACAAAGTTTATCAAAATTTTTTATATTCCATTTTTTTAGAGTTGCAATAACTATATTATTTTTCAAAGCCTATACTCCACTTCATAGCCTTTTTGAACTAGCCAATTGGCTAGTTTTTCTTGATTTTTAGCGACACAAATGGCTTTAAAATTAGCCTTTAAAAGCAAGGCCTCATTGACTAAAGAACTAGCACTGATGATAAGCTTTGTGCTTTCGTTCATTAATTTTGAAATTTCTTCATCTATAAAGAGCTTTACATTTTCATGATCTTGAGTGAATTTTTCAAGTTTTTTGAGATTTTTATTGGACGAGCTTGTAGCGATTGCAATTTTTTTGTTTTTAGGTAAATCAGAGGCAATTTGCATAGAAAGATTTTTGATATCTGTGCCACCTATGCAAATGAAATAATCCCAAATTTTCTCTCTTTTTATCTTGCTCTCTTTATAAAATTCATCTCTAATTAAAGCATAAGAAAATCCACATCTTAACTCGCAACGAAAAGGCACCAAACCTTCATAATCACTTGCTTTTGAGTAGGCATTGACATTGAGTAAAATATCACAATGATGAGCTTTTATCTCATCATCAAAACTTAAGATTTTAACTCCTGTTTCAAGTTTTATAAGCTTTTCATCATCACAACTGATATCATAATGATCAATGATTAAAAGTTTGAATTTTTGCTCTTTGATAAGATCGATGAGTTCATAAATGCTTGAACTTTCAAGCTCATAAACAGGGTAAGGAATTTCATCGATCAAAGAGCCTTCTAATGCCAAGCAGGCAAAACTTACATCGCTGTATTGTTTAGCTAAGACAAGATCGCGTTTGATATGGCCAAAGCCTATTTGACTAGAACTATCACTTCTAAAGAGAACTTTCATAATTTACCTTATAAAGTATTTTTGCAAATTCTAAATCTTCTAAAGTATCGATATCGCAAACTAAATTTCGTGGTAGTAAATACACGCTAGAATAGGGTTTAAATAAAAAATCATTTTCTAGCCAAGCCTTGCTTTTGCCAAAGTAAAAAGCTCCTGCGTCATGATAAGCTTTGGTTAAATCCTGCGAGCGAGAGTTGTAAAAACTTTCATCAAACATATGAACTTGATTTTTTTCATTTAGATAAAAAGCCCTTTGTATAGGATAGTCAAATTCGGTAGCTGAAAATAAAAACTTACCTTCATTTTCTAGAAATTTTTCATAAGCTTTTTTTAAAATTTCACTACTAATCAGTGGAGCAGTGGCATAAAGAGCGCAAACATTGTCATAAACTTGCCCTTTTTTAGCTAAAATTTCAATCGCATTTTGAATCACTGCCGTGCTAGAACTATAATCATCACTTAATTTTTCATCACGGACAAAAGGAGCTTTAGCGCCAAATTGACAAGCTATTTTTATAATTTCCTCATCATCACTTGAAATAACAACTTCATCAAAAATACCCGAATTTAAAGCACTTTCTATACTATAAGCGATCAAAGGTTTTCCTAAAAAATCAATGATATTTTTTTTAGGAATTCTCTTTGAACCCCCGCGAGCAGGTATTATGCAAAGATTTTTCATTTTTTTCCTTAATTCTTTGGGAATTATTTTATCAAAAATCAAGTATAATTGTCTTTAAATAAATAAAAGATATTTATTTTAGAATGTGACAATAAATTTAAATTTGCAATATAATACAAAGTTAAACCGATATTGTCATATGAAAATTAGAATATTTCTTAATATCGGTTTTATAAGAAAATTTTTTATAAATAATTTTAGGTCTTATTGACTTGTTTATAATTAATTTTTACAGTCTTTCCCGTTTGTTCAAAGTCTTTGTGTCTAAAGTCTAGCTTATCCACAATAGTCCTTTTGAACTTTTTCAAGTGTGCTAAATAAAGTATCTCTTACAAATTTTGCATCTTTTAAGCTCATTTCTTGATGACAAGGTATGCTAAGTTCGGCTTTGTAAAAATTATCCGCATTTTCAAGTCTTATTTCTCCTAAGAGCTTTTTATAAAAACTAAACTCATAAGTTGGTTTATAATGCACCTGTACTCCAAGCCCAGCTTTGAGTAAATTTTCAAAAATTTCTTCTTTGGGGCAATAAAATTCTGGAAAGAGTAAAATAGGATACAAATGTCTTGAACTTTTTTTATAATCTTTGATTTTTATAGTGGAAAAATAAGGATTTTTTTCAAATTCTTTATCATAAAAACTTGCAATTTCTTCGCGTTTTTCAAGATTGTGATCTAGTTTTTTAAGTTGATTTATCCCTAAAGCACAAGCAACATCACTCAAGCGATAATTATAGCCAAGTTCCATCATATCGCTATCCCAAAGTCTTTTTTTAACGATACCATGGCTTCTTAAAAGTTTTATTTTGGAGATTAATTCTTCATTATTGCTTACTACAGCGCCACCCTCAAAAGTGGTAATAGGCTTAACAGGGTGAAAAGAAAAAATACTTAAATCCGCCATAGAACCCACTTTTTTACCCTTATACTCGCTACCTAAAGCATGGCTTGCATCATCGATTAAAGGGATATTGTATTTTTTAGCAAGATTTGAAATCTCATCCATTTCAACGCTATTGCCTCCAAAATCCACCACGCTAATAGCTCCTATATCGGTGCTATTTTTTACAAGCCTTGCTTCGAGCTTTTTCTCATCTATATTGCCATCATTTTTAATATCGATAAATTCTACTTTAGCTCCTGCCATTAAAGCTGCATTAGCTGTAGCCGCAAAAGTTAAAGGAGTGGTTAAGATTATTTTATCCTTGACATTTAAAGCTGTATAGGCAAGATGAAGAGCGGAAGTGGCTGAATTTAAGACACAAGCATACTTAATTCCTATGTATTCGCAAAGTGCTTCTTCAAATTCATCGATTTTTTTACCACCGGTTAAAATTTCATCCTTTAAGGCGTTTAAAACCGCTTCTATATCGCTTTGATCGATATTTTGATGAGAATAAGTAATCATTTAAAAACCCTCAGTATGATTGATGATATCTAAAAGCTCTTTTTCGCTCGCCCATTGTGGATTGTTATCTGAACTATAAGAAAATCCATCTTTTACTTTTTGTCCTTTTTCGCCTAAGGCATTGATGCTAAAATCACTCTCTTGATCTACAAGCTTGATACTAGGACTTATAGCATAGTAGTTTTCAAATTCATAGGTTAAATGGCTATCATCACTTGAAATCATGATTTCATGAAGTTTTTCTCCCGCTCTTATGCCTATGATTTTATGGCTTAAATTTGGAGCTAAAGCGTGGGCTAGATCTGTAATTTTCATCGAAGGAATTTTAGGGATAAAAATTTCTCCTCCGTGCATTCTTTCAAAATTACTCAATACAAATTTTACCCCATCTTCAAGAGAAATCCAAAAGCGTGTCATTCTAGTATCTGTGATAGGAAGTTCTTTAGCACCTTGCGCGATAAGCTTTTTAAAGAAAGGCACTACCGAGCCTCTTGAGCCTACTACATTTCCATATCTTGTAACGCTAAATCGTGTTTGTTTATTGCCTGCTATATTGTTTGCAGCAACAAAAAGTTTGTCGCTTGCAAGTTTGGTAGCACCATATAAATTTACAGGATTGCAAGCTTTATCTGTGCTTAGAGCAATGCATTTTTTTACCCCATTTTCAAAACAAGCATCGATTACATTTTGGGCACCATGGATATTGGTTTTGATACATTCCATGGGATTATATTCAGCAACAGGAACATGTTTCATCGCAGCAGCATGTATAACAAAATCTACATCGCGCATAGCAACATTTAAGCGTTCTTTATCTCTTACATCGCCTATAAAATAACGCATGCAATTAGCATTAAAAATGCTTGACATTTCAAATTGTTTAAGCTCATCGCGAGAATAAATGATGATTTTATTAGGCTTATAATTTTCTAATAAAATTTTAGTATAGGTTTTTCCAAAAGAGCCTGTACCACCAGTAATTAAGATATTTTTTCCATTAAACATTTTATATATTCCTTATGTTGTGTAAAATATATTGCTGATATATTATCTAATTTAAACTAAATTTTAAAAGCAATAAGCGTTCCTATTTTAAAATTCTTGGTAGGGTTATGCCTGTTTGAGCTTGATATTTGCCTTTTTTATCTTTGTATGTCGTATCGCATTTTTCATCACCTTGTAAAAACAATACCTGTGCAATGCCTTCATTGGCATAAATTTTTGCAGGCAAGGGGGTAGTGTTTGAAATTTCTATGGTTATATGCCCTTCAAAGCCTGGTTCAAAAGGAGTTACATTTACGATTATGCCACATCTTGCATAGGTGCTTTTTCCAAGACAGATAGCTAAAACATCATCAGGCATTTTAAAATACTCTATAGTTCTAGCAAGTGCAAAAGAATTAGCAGGGACTATACATACATCACCTTCAAAATCCACCACATTTTCTTCTAAAAAATTTTTTGGATCTACTACGGTAGAATTTACATTGGTAAAAATCTTAAATTCGCGCCCCACGCGTATATCATAACCATAGCTTGAAAGTCCGTAGCTTACAACGCCCTTGCCTATATTTGCTTCGCAAAAAGGCTCTATCATTTGATGCTCGAGTGCCATTTTTCTTATCCAATTGTCTGCTTTTAAACCCATTTAATATACCTTTATTTTTTAAACATAATTTTTTTGGATTATAGCTTATTTTTTATATTTTATGAAACTTTTAAGCGTGAAATTTTATTTTTTAAAGTTAAATTTCAAGTTTTTTAATATAATACTAGATTAAGTTCTTAAAATCAGGAGATGAAAATATGACAAAAGAAGAGATTAAAGAATTAGTAAATTTATTTGCTGAAGCTAATATCAGCAAAATAAAAATCAAAGAGCAAGATGGATTTGAAATCGAACTTGAAAGAGATATGTGTTGTGATGTTCCAGCTCCTTTGGCTTGTCCACCCGTTCCAGCTCCACAACCTATAAATGTTAATGTAGTTAATGAAGCACAGCCTTCAAGTGCAAAGTCAAACAAACCAAGTATAAATAGCCCTATGGTGGGTACTTTCTATCAGGCTCCAAGCCCAGGTGCAGCTCCTTTTGTAAAAGTGGGTAGTTCAGTTAAAAAAGGCGATACTATTGCTATTATCGAAGCGATGAAAATCATGAATGAGATCGAAGCTGAATTTGATTGTAGAATAGTAGAAATTTTAGTTGCAGATGGTCAGCCTGTAGAATTTGGTATGCCTTTATTTACGGTGGAGAAATTATAAAATGGAAATTAAAAGCATTTTAATTGCTAATCGTGGAGAAATAGCACTTCGAGCTTTAAGAACAATTAAAGAAATGGGAAAAAAAGCAATTTGCGTTTATTCTGAAGCAGATAAAGATGCTTTGTATTTAAAATATGCAGATGCAAGTATTTGTATAGGAAAAGCAAGAAGTTCTGAAAGCTATCTCAATATACCTGCTATTATTTCAGCAGCTGAAATTGCAGAAGCGGATGCTATTTTTCCAGGTTATGGATTTTTAAGTGAAAATCAAACTTTTGTTGAAATTTGTGCTAAACACAATATCAAATTTATAGGACCTTCGGTTGAAGCTATGAATTTGATGAGCGATAAATCAAAAGCCAAGCAAGTGATGCAAAGAGCAGGAGTTCCTGTTATACCAGGAAGTGATGGGGCTTTAGCAGGCGCTGAAGCAGCTAAAAAACTTGCCAAAGAGATCGGTTATCCTGTGATTTTAAAAGCAGCAGCTGGAGGCGGAGGTCGTGGAATGCGTGTAGTAGAGCATGAAAAAGATCTTGAAAAAGCATATTGGTCAGCTGAAAGTGAAGCGATGACAGCTTTTGGTGATGGGACTATGTATATGGAAAAATATATACAAAATCCACGCCATATAGAAGTTCAAATCATTGGAGATAGTTTTGGAAATGTGATCCATATTGGCGAGAGAGATTGCTCTATGCAAAGACGCCACCAAAAACTTATAGAAGAATCTCCAGCAATTTTACTCGATGAAAAAACCCGTGCAAGACTTCATGAAACAGCAGTAAAAGCTGCTAAGGCTATAAGCTATGAGGGCGCAGGAACTTTTGAATTTTTAGTGGATAAAAATTTGGATTTTTATTTTATAGAGATGAATACGCGTTTGCAAGTTGAGCATTGTGTGAGTGAAATGGTAAGTGGGATTGATATTATTGAACAAATGATCAAAGTAGCTGAAGGCTATGCTTTACCATCTCAAGAAAATGTAAGATTAAAAGGACATTCTATAGAGTGTAGAATCACAGCTGAAGATCCTAAGACTTTCTTGCCAAGTCCAGGTAAAATTATCAAGTATGTTCCACCTGCAGGACGCAATGTCAGAATGGAAAGCCATTGCTATCAAGACTATAGCGTGCCACCGTATTATGACTCTATGATAGGGAAACTTGTGGTTTGGGCAGAAGATCGCAACAAAGCTATTTCAAAAATGAAAGTAGCTTTAGATGAGCTAATTATAGGTGGGATTAAAACCACTAAAGATTTTCATCTTGCAATGATGGATAATCCTGATTTTATTAATAATAATTACGATACTAACTATCTTGCTAGACATTGATCAAGATGGATTTTTTCCATCTTGATTTTATCTTAAATATTCTATATTGATTTTTGAGCGTAATTTATCAAAATAATCTTGTATATAATTTTGTCTTTGCTCGCTTACATAGGCATTGAGCACTTCATTTTTAATTTGATAATATTCTGGAGTTTGCCCTCCGTTTTTATCGTTTACTTGATAAATTTCGTAACCCTTTTGTGAATTTAAAACCGGAGAAAAGCCTCCTAAAGGGATAGGTGATAAAAGCCCTAGGAGTCTTGGATCTGAATTGTTAAGAGTTAGGATAGCTTTTTCTGCTTTAAGTGGAGTTTTTATGGCAGCTCTTATATTTTCTAGATCTTGAGCGTTATTAGAACGATAGATATTTACATTAATTTCGGTAAAAAATGTAAATTTGTTTTTATTTTGTTCGAAAAAATTTTTAGCTCCTTCATCGCTAAAATCGGTTTTAGCGGTGCTGGCAATTTTTTCATAGAGTTTTCTTTTTTCGAAATCTTTTTTAAAATTACTGCGAAATTGTTCGTAATTTTGCCCCTTGACTTGCAAATCTTTTTTAAAGTCTTCAAGCGAAATTTTATTTTGCATTAACATTTTATCAATAGCATTATCAAGCTCAAGTTCGCTTGTGTAAATTCCAAATTGTTTTATTTGTGAAAGTTCCATTTTTTCATTAATCAAAATTCCCAAAGCTTGATTTTTAGGTATATTTAAAGCTTTCATGGTTTGCTCTATATCATAGGTTGTAATAGGCTCTTTATCTACCACTACGGCAATAGCATTTATAGTATTTGCATGAGTTAAGCTTATAAAAAATATAAAACTTAGTAAAATTTTCTTCATTTCAAACCTTTATTTAAGTGTAAATATCGCATTATATCAATTAAAATTTAAGAAAAGGCAAAAAATGACAGGAAAACTCACGACTCGTTTCGCTCCAAGCCCTACAGGATATTTACATATAGGCGGTTTAAGAACTGCTCTTTATAGCTATTTGTATGCAAGAAAAAACAAGGGTAATTTTTTACTTCGTATTGAAGATACGGATTTAAAAAGAAATTCTAAAGAAGCTACGCAAGCTATCATAGAAGCCTTTAAATGGTGCGGTTTGGATTATGATGGCGAGGTAACTTACCAATCTGAACGCTTTGATCTTTATAAAAAATATATACAAAAACTTTTAGATGAGGGCAAGGCTTATTATTGTTATATGAGTAAAGAAGAACTTGATGAGCTCCGTGCTAAACAAGAAGCAGCTAAAGAACGTCCAAGATATGATGGCAGATATAGAGATTTTACAGGCACTCCTCCAGCAAATATAGAACCTGTAGTGCGTATAAAAGCTCCTCAAGAGGGTGAAATTTGTTTTGTAGATGGTGTTAAAGGAGAGGTGAAATTTAAAGTAGAAGATATTTTAGATGATTTTATCATAGCAAGAAGCGATGGAAGTCCTACTTATAATTTTACAGTTGTAATTGATGATGCTTTAATGGGAGTAAGTGATGTGATTAGAGGAGATGATCACCTTTCAAATACCCCTAAGCAAATCGTGCTTTATGAGGCTTTAGGATTTGAAATTCCTAAATTTTACCATGTAGCTATGATACATGGAGAAGATGGTAAAAAGCTATCAAAACGACATGGAGCAACCGATGTGATGGAATACAAGGCTATGGGAATTTTACCTCAAGCCTTATTAAATTTTTTGGTGCGTTTGGGATGGAGTCACGGTGATGATGAGGTTTTTTCTTTAGAAGATCTTAAAAAGCTTTTTGATCCAAATCATATTAACAAAAGTGCTTCTTGTTATAATTTTAAAAAACTTGAATGGCTCAATGCTCATTATATCAAGACTTTACCTTTTGAAGAAATCAATCGCCAATTAAAAGATCTAGGCTTTGATTTAAGCGCTTATGCAAAAGCAGGATTTTTGCTGGATTTATTAAGAGAGCGTGCAAAAACTTTACTTGAAATTATTAGCGGAGCTAAAAGTATCATTGAAACGCCACAAAATTATGATGAAAATGCTATAAATAAATTTATAAATGAAAATAATCTTTTACTGCTTCAAAACTATGCAAATGAGTTAAATGAAGAGAAAAGTGCAAAAGATTTTGAAGAATTTACTAACGAATTCTTACAAAAAAATGAGGTAAAATTAAAAGATTTGGCTCAACCTATACGCATAGCTCTAACAGGAAGTGCGGTTAGTCCTAGCATTTTTGAAGTTTTAGAGTTTTTAGGGGTCAATGAATGTAAAAAAAGAATAGAAAAATTTTTAGATTTTAAAGGAAAATAATGAATTTAAAAGAAGAGGCTTTAAGATACCACTTAGGGGGTAAGATAGATATAAAACCATCAAAACCTATGAATTCAAGCCATGATTTATCTTTGGCTTATAGCCCAGGTGTTGCAGAACCTTGCATTGAAATTGCTTCTAACAACGAACTTGCTTATACTTATACAAACAAAGCGAATTTAGTAGCTATCGTTAGTGATGGTTCTGCGGTTTTAGGTCTTGGAAATATCGGTGCGCAAGCTTCTAAACCTGTTATGGAAGGTAAGGCTTGCTTGTTTAAAAAATTTGCTGATGTAAATGCGTATGATTTAGAAATCGAAGCACACAGTATTGAAGAAATTGTTGCTTTTTGTAAAGCCATAGCACCGACTTTTGGCGGAATCAATTTAGAAGATATTTCAGCGCCTAAATGTTTTGAAATCGAAGCGGCTTTGCAAAATTTAGGAATTCCTGTAATGCATGATGATCAGCATGGAACTGCTATTATCTCAACTGCAGGGCTTATGAATGCTATGGAGATAAGCGGTAAAAAATTTGAAGACATTAAAGTTGTTGTAAGTGGAGCAGGAGCTGCGGGTATTGCTAGTGCTAGAATGTATAGAAATTTAGGTGTTAAAAATATCATTCTTGTAGATAGCAAGGGTGTGGTCAATAAAAAAAGAACGGATTTAAATCAATACAAACTTGAATTTGTAAGCGATACACAAGCAGATACTTTAAAAGAGGCTATGAAAGATGCGGATGTATTTTTGGGACTGAGTGCACCAAAGATACTAGATGATGAGATGATTTTATCTATGGCAAAAGATCCTGTTATTTTTGCTTTGGCAAATCCTATTCCAGAGGTGATGCCCGAAGATGTAGCAAGACTTAGAAAAGATGCTATTGTAGGAACAGGAAGGAGTGATTATCCTAATCAAATCAATAATGTTTTAGGCTTTCCTTTTATTTTCCGTGGAGCTTTAGATGTGCGTGCGACAAAAATCACTGAAAATATGAAAGTAGCCGCAGCAAGAGCTTTGGCGGATTTAGCAAAGCTACCTGTAAGCGATGCGGTGAAAAATGCTTACAATATAAGCCACTTAGAATTTGGAAAAGATTATGTTATCCCAAAACCTTTTGATGAGAGAGTTAAGGCTGTTGTAAGTACTGCAGTGGCTGCTGCAGCTGTAAAAGATGGGGTAGCTTTGCTTAAAGAATTTGATGAAAAAGCATATTTTGAGAGTTTAAAATGAAAAATATTCATCATATATGCCATCCTTTGATAGAGCATAAATTAGGATTTTTGCGCGATAAAGAAACCAAACCCTTTCATTTTAGAATGCTCATTGATGAGATTTCTACTTTCTTGCTTTTTGAAGCGACTAAAGATTTATGTTTAAAAGAAACACAAATTCAAACCCCTGTTGCTAATGCCAAGGTAAAAAGATTAGATGAAAAGATTATGATATGCCCTATTTTAAGGGCGGCTTTGGGTATGCTTGATAGTATTTTTAGACTTATTCCTGATGCTAGTGTAGGATTTTTGGGTTTTGTTAGAAATGAAAAAACGCTCAAGGCGGATTTTTATTTTCAAAAACTTCCTAAAGATGCAAAAGAACGCACTGCTATTGTTATAGATCCTATGTTTGCAACAGGTGGTACAGCCATAGATGCTTGCAATTTTTTAAAAAATCAAGGGGTAAAAAAGATTAAATTCATTTCTATACTCGCAGCCCCTCAAGGTCTTGAAAATTTTGCAAAAATTCACAGCGATGTTGAACTTTATGTAGCCTCAATTGATGAAAGCTTAAATGAAAAAGGTTATATAGTTCCAGGACTTGGGGATGCGGGAGATAGGGTTTTTAATACCTTAGATTAAAATGATTTTTGGAAAAATTGATTATATTAATCTTTTACCTTTGCATATTTATCTTAAAAAGTATCCACTACCCAATGGTTATAAAGCAAGCATGGAATACAAAAAAGGTGTGCCAAGTAAGCTAAATAAGGATTTGTTTTATAGAAGAGTTGATGCCGCTATTGTTTCAAGCATAGAAAGTGCTAGAAAAAAATATAAAAATTTAGATTTGGGCATTTGTGCCAATAAAAGAGTTTTGAGTGTTTTAGTGGAAAGAAATACACTCAATGCTAAAGATCCAAGCTCGGCAACCTCTAATGCTTTAGCTAAGGTTTTAAAACAAGAGGGGAGGGTGATTATAGGTGATAAGGCTTTAAAGCTTTATCTGCAAGATCCTTCTAAGTATATTGATTTGTGTGCAAAATGGCATGAAAAAACAGGATTACCTTTTGTTTTTGCTAGATTTTCTTGTGTGCAAAAAAAAGCTTTATATAAACAAATCTTAAAAAAATTTCCAAAAATAAAGATTAAAATTCCTTATTATATACTTCAAAATTATGCGACAACGAGAAATTTGGATATAAAAGATATGAGATATTATCTAGATGAAATTATATATTATAAAATTTCCACCAAAGAAAAAGCAGCCTTAAAGCGTTTTATAAAAGCTTGCAAGGCTTTAAATCTTACTTGATTAATGTTCAAATTCTCTAAGTTCTTTAACTGTTCCAAGTAAGATTACAACATCTCCACCATAAACAGTAGTTGTTTCTAAATCAGGCAGTATTTCCCAGTCTGTGTTGAGCTTTTTATAGCTGATAACTTTCATATTTTGCGCAATGTGTTTTAATGAATTTCCCGCTAATTTATCATCTATGGTGATTTTAATAGCGCGGATGGTATTAGCCGATAGATCAAAAACTTCATAATCTGCATCTTTAGTTAAAAAGTCTTTTACAAGTTTTTTAGCACTTTCTTTTTCGGGATAAATTACTTTTGTAGCTCCTAGTTTGGATAGAATTTGCCCATGAATATTAGAAGTAGCTTTTGCGATAATATTATTAACCCCTATGTCCTTAAGAGCCATTAGGGTAAGTATGGATTTTTCAACATTTTCGCCTATGCTTACAATCACGACTTCTACATCATGAAAACCTGCTTCTTTAAGTGCTGAAATATTAGTAGAATCTAAGATATAAGCATAGCTTGGTGAATTTTGTATGCTTTTTAAAGCTTCTTCATCTTTATCGGCTATGATTACAGTATGCCCTCCAGCAATAAGCTCATCTGCGACTACGGATCCAAATTTTCCAAGTCCTATAACTCCGTAACTAAGCTTTTTCATTATATTTAACCTTTATAAATAGATTTTTCCTTTAGGAAATTTGATATGTATTGCTTTATCTTGTTGAAAGACAGAAAGTAAAAATGCAAAAACACCAATCCTTCCGCTTAACATCATAATAATAATAATAATTTTGCTTGGATTGCTAAATAAAGCACAAAGCGAAAGATCTCCTCCATCTCCTACTGAAATTCCTACTGTTGCAAATGCTGATGAGGTTTCAAAAAGCAGATGAATAAAATTAAATTCTGATTCTAGCAAAGAAAGGAAAATAACCGCTATAACTATATAAACAGCCGAACCCACTGCTATAATAAATGCTCTTGAAATAATCTCTTGTGGAATTTCGTGGTTGAAAATTCTTACTCTTCCATTACGAATGCTCCAGTAAGCATAAAATAAAAGCACGACAACAGTTGTGATTTTCATTCCGCCTGCCGTCCCACCCGGTGCTCCTCCAATCACCATAAACAAAGAGCCAAAAAACAAACTCGCATCATGCAAACCACTCATATCGAGTGTATTAAACCCTGCCGTGCGGTAATTGATCGCAATAAAATAAGAACTTAAAATTTTATCAAAAAGAGAAAAGCTACCTATGGATTTTGGATTAGCATATTCTAAAAGAAAAATAATAAGAGTTGAAGAAACAATAAGAAAAAGGGTTGCCATAATAACAACTTTAGTATGCAAGCTTAAATTTTGCAGTCTTTTTCTTTGAAAAAAATACAATTCAACTAAGACAAAATACCCAAGCCCACCAATGATAATAAGAGAAGTAAAGATAAGATTAATAGCTACATCGTGTTTGTAAGCAAGAAGTCCATTTTCAAAAATAGTAAAGCCTGAATTATTAAAAGCGCTGATTGAGTGAAAAAATCCAAACCATAAGGCCTTGCCAAAATTCATTTCAAGTGCAAAACGCATAGTAAGAAGTATGGTGCCTATAAGTTCTATTGTGAAAATAAATAGTAAAACTTTTTTAAAGAATTTAAAAAGTCCCTCCATTGAAGGATAAAATAAAGATTCTTTAAGCAAGTTTCTACCATTAAAACCTACTTTTTTGCGTATAATTAAGTAAACAAAAAGCCCTATACTCATATAACCTAAGCCACCAATTTGAACTAAAATTAAAATAATAATTTGTCCTGCCAAGGTAAAATCAACTGCTGTATTTTTAACAATAAGTCCAGTCATACTAACGGCTGAAGTACTAGTAAAAAAAGCATCGATAAAACTAATAGGACTTGTATGAGCCCAGCTTGAATGCAATAGAATAGCACCAAGTAAAGCAATCACAATATATCCTGCTAGCAAAATTTTAAAAGTTCGTCTGTCTAAGCCAAATTGTTTCAAAAAATCCTCTTTGGTTGTTTGATTTTAAATCGACTATTCTATCGGATTAAAACTTTAAGGCAAATAAAATTTTATTTTTATATTTAAACTTAAATTAAAGAAAAAAAAGTATAATTACACTTTATTTTTTAAAGATGATTTGGTTGGATAGCTCAGTCGGTAGAGCAGCAGACTGAAAATCTGCGTGTCGGCAGTTCGATTCTGCCTCTAACCACCATCATTTTATTTTTTATTAAAAATGACTTTAATTTCTTCCTAAGTTATTCATTTAAATTTTATCTAAAAATTTATCTCATATTATATCTTACATGTTAGCTATAATTTATTTTTTATTATTTTATAATGCGACTTTTTTGATTAAAAAATACATTCTAAAAAATTAAAATAAATAATTTTTGTATATTTAGGATTTAAAGTTGTAGATAGATTTTGGTTGCGAAGGGGAGATTTGAACTCCCGACCTTCGGGTTATGAGCCCGACGAGCTAACCACTGCTCTACTTCGCGACAACTGAATTTGTGTTTGAAGTTTGATTTGTGGATGGGGTAAAGGGATTCGAACCCCTGAATGACAGGACCAAAACCTGTTGCCTTACCGCTTGGCGATACCCCAATGATTTAATTTTCAAAAAGTAAAAACGAGATTATAATCAATTTTAATTTATTTGTCAAGCAAATAAAGTTATAATTTTAAAAAAAATAATATTTAAGGATTATTAATGAAGTTTGTAAGCATTGAACAAGCGATTAAGGATTTACAAGAAGGAAAAATGCTTGTAATGGTAGATGCAGAAGATAGAGAAAATGAAGGAGATTTGATTTTTCCAGCTCAATTTAGCACTAAAGAAAAAGTAAATTTTATGATAAAAGAAGCTAGAGGGGTTGTATGTGTAGCACTCGCAGAAGAGCTTGCAAGAAAATTTGAACTTCCTTTAATGGTACCCAAAAATACTTCAAATCATGAAACAGCTTTTACGATCACAGTGGATGCAAAAGATGCAACCACAGGTGTGAGTGCTTATGAAAGAGATATGACGATAAAAATTTTTGCAGATGATAATGCAAAAGCAAATGATTTTGTACGCCCTGGACATATAAATCCTTTGATAGCTAAAAAAGGTGGTGTTTTAGAACGCACAGGTCACACAGAAGGAACGGTTGATCTTTGTCAATTAGCAGGACTTAAACAAGCTTGTGTGATTTGTGAGATTGTTAAAGATGATGGAGATATGGCAAGAAGAAGCGATTTGGAGGAATTTTGCACTAAGCATAATCTAAATATGATAGCCGTTTCTGATATCATAGAATATCGTTTAAAGAATGAAAGCCTTATTAAATTACAAGAAAAAAGTGATGCTATTTTAGCAGGTTTTAAAGCACAAAAATTCATTTTTACAGATCATAATAATGCTCAACATATAGCATTTGCATTTAAAGAAATTCAAAAATGCGAAAATGTTAAATTTCATATTAGTGGAAGTGATTTTGAGCTTTTAACTTCTGATAAATTTTCTAAATTACTAGATCAAATTCGTTTTTTAAGTGAAAATGGAGGAGTGATAGTTTTTATGCAGGGTGAAAAATCAAGCGCAACTCAATTTAAAAATTATGGCATAGGTGCGCAAATTCTAAGGTATTTTGGTATAGAAGAGATTAAGCTTATGTCGCAAAGTTGCGATAAGGATTATATAGGCTTAAAAGGTTTTGGATTAAATCTTAAAATTTGTAATTTTAACTAAAATAAAAGGATATACAATGACTCTAAAAGAACAAATATTAAATGATATTAAAGAAGCAATGAAACAAAAAGATGATTTTAAACGCGATACTTTAAGAACGCTAAATGCTGCGTTTAAACAGGTTGAAGTAGATGAAAGAATAGAATTAGATGATGAAAGAATTTTAAAAATTATTACAAGCGAGATTAAAAAGCGCAAAGATGCTATAGAGCTTTATTCTAAGGGTGGAAGAGAGGATTTGGTGCAAAAAGAACAAAAAGAAATAGCACTTTTTGAAAGTTATTTACCTCAACAATTAAGCGATGAGGAATTACAAACAGCCTTAAAAGAGTTGATTGCAAATTTAGGGGTTAGTTCTTTAAAAGATCAAGGTTTGGTAATGAAGGAAGCAAAGGCTAAATTTGGAGCCAGAGTAGATGGAAAAAGATTAAATGTAACACTTAGAGAGCTTTTAAATTAAAATTTTCAAACTTTTTTATATTTTATCTAAATAAAAGATTGAATTATTGTTATAATTTGATTTTCAAAGGAGGCCTTATGAGAAAAATAAGCGGTTCGGCAATGATTTGCGAAGCTTTAAAAGAAGAGAATGTTAAGATAGTTTTTGGTTATCCTGGTGGAGCAGCCTTAAATATTTATGATGAAATTTATTTACAAAAGTATTTTAAGCATATTTTGGTGCGTCATGAGCAAGCTGCTGTGCATGCAGCTGATGCTTATGCGAGAATGAGCGGTGAAGTGGGTGTAGCTGTTGTTACAAGTGGTCCTGGTTTTACCAATACTATCACAGGACTTGCGACAGCTTATAGTGATTCTATACCTTTGGTTTTGATTTCAGGTCAAGTTGCAAATTCATTAATAGGCACCGATGCTTTTCAAGAGATTGATGCTGTAGGAATTTCTCGTCCCTGTGTAAAACATAATTATTTAGTTACTTGTATAGAAGAATTTCCAAGAATACTAAAAGAAGCTTTTTACATAGCAAAAAGTGGAAGAAAAGGTCCTGTGCACATTGATGTACCAAAAGATGTAAGCGCAGCACTTGGCATTTGGGATTATCCAAAAGAAATTTCAATGAAAACTTATAAGCCTATTTATAAAGGAAATTCAAAACAAATTAAGAAATTGGCTGAAAATTTAGAAGAAGCTAAGCGTCCTCTTTTTTATCTTGGGGGTGGATGTATAGCGTCAAATGCGGCTGATGAGATCAGGGAGCTTGTTAAGATTACTCAAATTCCAGCCGTTGAAACCCTAATGGCTCTTGGAACCTTAAGAAGCGATGATGAGCTAAATCTTAAAATGGCAGGAATGCATGGAAGCTATACGGCTAATATGGCTTTAAGTGAATGTGATTTACTAGTAGCAATAGGCGCGCGTTTTGATGATAGGATTACAGGTAAAACAAGTGAATTTGCTAAGCATTCTAAAATAGTGCATATTGATATAGATCCAAGTTCTATTTCTAAGATTATCAATGCGCATTTCCCTATAGTTGGAGATATCAAAGAAGTGGTTAAAGAGCTTTTGGAAGAATTGAAAAAAAATCAATTTAAGTCAAATATCCATGAGTGGAGACAAACTCTTAAACGCTATGATGAGCTTTATCCTTTAGCTTATGAAGATAGCGATGAGGTTTTAAAACCTCAATGGGTAATACAAGAGTGCGCAAAACTTGCTCCAGATGCAAGGATAATTACTGATGTGGGACAGCATCAAATGTGGGTTGCGCAATTTTATCCTTTTAATTATCCAAGACAGCTTGCAACCAGTGGTGGGCAAGGAACAATGGGATATTCTTTACCTGCTGCTTTGGGCGCAAAGCTTGCAGTAGGAGAAGAAGTTGTTATAAATTTTGTGGGTGATGGTTCTGTTTTAATGAATATTCAAGAATTAATGACAGCTTATGAAAATGGTATTAAAACCATAAATATTATTTTAAACAATTCATTCTTAGGAATGGTTCGCCAGTGGCAAAGTATGTTTTATGAAGAGCATTTTTCAGCTACAGATTTAAGTTTGCAAGCAGATTTTATAAAAATAGCTGAAGGTTTTGGATGTGAAGGATATAATATAAAAACAAAAGATGAATTTCACACAGCATTTAAGCAAGCCTTAGAGTCCAATAAAACAAGCTTGCTTAATGTATTTATAGATCGTTTCGAAGATGTACTTCCTATGGTGCCAGCAGGCGGGGCTATTTATAATATGATTTTACCAAAATTAAAGGATAAGCAATGAGACGTGTTTTATCGGTTATAGTTTTAAATGAACATGGTGTGCTTTCTCGTATTGTAGGACTTTTTTCAGGTAGGGGATATAATATCGATAGCTTGACCGTCGCTCCTTTGCCAGGTGGAGAATTTTCTCGTATCAATATAGTAACTTTTGGAGATGAGCGTGTTTTTGAGCAAATAGTAAAGCAGTTGCATAAACTCATACCTACTTATAAAGTAATAGAAAGAGATGAATTTATAGAAAAAGAAATGGCACTTGTAAAAATTCCACTCAGTGAAAATTTGGGTGGGCTTGATGCCGTTTTGAAAGCTTATAATGGTACTATTGCAAATAGTAATGAAAATTTTCTTTTCTTACTTGTAGCTGATGATACAAACCGCATAGAAAATTTTCTAAAAACAATTAAAAAATACAATCCTAGCGATATTGTTCGTAGTGGATCGGTTTTAATGGAGCTTAAATGAGATTAAAAGAAATAGCGGAATTTTTAAGTTTAGAATACGAAGGCGAAGATATTGAAATAACGGCTTTAAATTCTTTATTAAGAGCAAATTTTACCGAGCTTACTTATTGTGATGGCGAAAGAAATATCAAAGATATACCCAACACAGGAGCAGCAGCGATTTTGGTCGCTAAAGAATATGAAAATTTAGTGCCTAAAGATACAAAGGCTCTTATCACTCAAAGTCCGCATTTATGCTTTGCTTTTTTGAGTAAAATTTTTGCTAAGCCTTTATTTAGCAATGCAAAAGAAAAAGTTCAAAATATAGCAAAAAGTGCAAAAATCATGCCAAATGTTTATATAGGCAATAATGTCAATATAGGCGAAAATGTTGTTATTATGGCAGGAGCTTATATAGGAGATAATGTCAGCATAGGCGAAGAGAGTATTATCCATCCTAATGTGGTGATTTATAACGATAGTAAAATTGGCAAAAAATGCCATCTACTTGCAAATTGCGTAATAGGAAGCGATGGATTTGGTTATGCGCACAATAAAAATGGAGAGCATTATAAAATTTATCACAATGGTAATGTTATTTTAGAAGATTTTGTTGAAATAGGAGCTTGCACAACAATAGATAGAGCAGTGTTTGATAGCACTATCATCAAAGCAGGAACAAAAGTAGATAATCTTGTCCAAATAGGGCACAATTGTGATATAGGGCAAAATTGTATCATCGTTGCACAAACTGGAATTTCAGGCTCAAGTGAGCTTGGGCGCAATGTGGTTATGGGTGGACAAAGTGCAACGAGTGGACATTTAAGAATAGGGGATTTTAGTACCATTGCAGCTCGTGGTGGTGTGAGTAAAAATCTTGAAGGCGGCAGAGTTTATGGAGGTTTTCCTATAATGCTTCAAAAAGATTGGCTTAAACTTCAAGCAAAAATTGCTATGAAATTTAAAGAATAAATTTATAAAATAAGCATAGCATCGCCATAAGAGTAAAAACGATATTTTTCTTTTATGGCAATATCATAAAGTTTAAGGCAATTTTGCCTTCCTATAAATGCTGAAACTAGCATAATCAGAGTTGATTTTGGTAGATGAAAATTAGTTAAAAGATAGTCTTGTCTTAGGGGCGGGTTGTGAGGATGTAAAAAAAGATCACAAAAGCCTTGGCTTTGTTTAGTTCTTGCGTAGTATTCTATAGTCCTTGTTACTGTAGTGCCTATACCTAAAATCTTTTTTTGAGAATCAATCACTTCACATGCTTTTTTAGGAATATCAAAAAATTCACTGTGCATTTTATGATTTTCTAAATTTTCACATTCTACACTTTTAAAAGTACCTGCGCCAACGTGCAAAGTCAAATGATAAATTTCATACCTCTTTTTTAAATTCTCAAGCATATTTTCGCTAAAATGTAAACTAGCCGTAGGAGCCGCTACTGCTCCCAAATTTTTAGCAAAAATACTTTGATAATCTTCTAAATCACTTTTTTCATCACTTCTTTTGATGTAAGGAGGTAGGGGCACATGTCCTATTGTATCAAGGAGTTCATAAAGTTTGAAAGTATTTAAAATTTCATTATTTTGAAAAAATTGTACTTTGCGTAAGCCATCATCTAAAAGTTCTACAACTTGAGCTTTTAAATTTTGTTCAAAAGATAAAATTTCATCTTTTTTAACGCGTCCTTTAATTTGTGCTAAAAAAAGTGAATTTTGCGAACCTAAACAGGGTTGATGTAGAAAAAGTTCTATTTTTCCACCGCTTGATTTATTCCCATAAATTCTTGCTTTAATGACTTTAGTATCATTAAAAAAGAGGGTGCAATCGGGTAAGAAATCTTGTAAATTTTTAAAAGTAGTATGAAAAATTTGATTATTCTTTCGTTCAAAAACTAAGAGTTTGGCATCTTCTTTAGGATACACAGGATAAGTAGCTATAAGTTCGTTGGGTAAGGTATAATCATAGCTTGAAAGAAGTAAATCTTTCATTTATCGCTTTCTTCTTTTTCTTCATCTTTTGGAGCAGGGTTTACTTTTTGAACGATTAAAATAGAAAGTCCATAAAGTCCGCAAAGTGGCCCAGCCATTAAAAATTGAGATAAAACATCAGGTGGAGTCATAAAGGCTGAAAATACAAAGATAGCTAAAACAGCTATACGAAAATGGCGTTTTAAGAAACTATCATCAATAAGTCCAATTTTGGCAAAGAAGAAAGCTATAACAGGCATTTCAAAAGCCAAGCCAAAAGCAACAACTACTTTTGTAAAAAAGTCCACATAAGTTCCTATGGTGATTACAGGATTAAAATCTTCACTTAAACCAAAATTGATTAAAAATTTAAAAGCTAAAGGTACTACAATAAAATAGCAAAAACAAGCCCCTAGAGCAAACATAATGCTTGCAAAGCTTACAAAAGGCACCACAAGGCGTTTTTCATTATCATAAAGGCCTGGGGCTACGAATTTCCAAAATTGCCAAAAAATAACAGGCAAAGAAAAAATAAAAGCAGCAAAAAAGCTTACCTTCATAGCTGTAAATAAAGCCTCTTGAACTTCGATAACATTGACATGTTTAGCCACTTCAGGCAAAGCCTGAATAAGAGGTGCTTTTAACACATCTAAGATATAGCTACGAAAAGCAAAACATACTATAAACATTACAATCACACAAGCAACGCTAATAAAAAGACGCTTTCTAAGTTCTATTAAATGGGGTCTTAATTCTTCAAACATTTATTTTTCTACTTTTTCTTGATTTTCAAATGGATTGAGTTTGGGTTTTTGATTTTCATTTGGATTTTGTTCGTTTGGGTTAGGGGTGGAATTTTCTCTGCTATCAAAAGTCAAATCCACTTTAGTTTTATCCAAAATATCTCTTTTTAAATCATCAAATTCTTCAAAACTAAGTTTTTTACGGATGTTTTCATTTGCACTTGAAAATTCATCTTTGTATTTTTTAGCTTCTTCCTTTAAATCATTGATACGAATTTCTTTTTCTATGCTTGATTTTGCATCATCGATATTGCGTTTTAAAGCCTTTAAAATTTTTGCTATTTGCACTATGGCTTCAGGAAGTTTATCAGGCCCTAAAACTAAAATTGCTACTATTAAAATTACAATAATTTCACCAAAACTCATAAACAATACTCTTAAAATATTTGAAATTTTATAAAAGAAATATTTTACTTAAAAAAGTTGAATTTAAGATGAGAGATATAAGGCAAGCTCATCGCTAATTAAAAAGTTAAGATTATAGTAACGCCCTTTCTCAAATTTAAGCTTTTTTTCTCTTACAAGTAAATTGGCTTTTTCTTTTTGAATTTCGCTTAATTTGCATTCTTCAATACCCACTATACTTCTTAGTCCTAAAAATAGATGTTCTAAATTTAAATCTTCTTGACTTAGTTTTTCAACATCCCTAAAGACAGGATTTTGAAGATAAGCTTTTAAATTTTTAGCCGTATAAAAACGCTCATTTTTATAACAACTCACCGCGCTCAAACCACAGCCTAGATAATCCAAACCTTTCCAGTAGGCTAAATTGTGTTTGCAAATTTGGGCTTTATTTTTGGCAAAATTACTGATTTCGTATTGTAAAAATCCAAGCTTTTGAAGTTCTTGGATGAAAAATTTCATCAAATAGGGCGCGTTTTTTTTAAAATGATCCTTTTTTGCAAAAGCACTCAGTGGCTCTATGGTAAGATTATAAGCGCTTAGATGAGTGATTAAATTTTTAATTTGTTTTAAATGTTCAAGTTCAAATTGAAGCATTTTTTTATCATCTAATTTTGTATCATAAATAAGATCTAAATTAATCTTTTTAAATCCCAGTTTATTCGCATTTTCCAATGCTTTAAAAATCATTTTTTGATCATGAATTCTTCCTAAAAATTCTAGTTTTTTAGGATGAAAGCTTTGCGCTCCAAAAGAGATACGATTAAGGCCTAAATTTTTCATTGTTTTAAGCCAGTCTATATCGGCTGAATTGGGATTAGCCTCGCTTGAAAATTCTATATTTTTACTTAAAAAAGGTTCTATAAGTGTTAAGATCATTTCAAAATTTTTTGCACTAACAGCACTTGGAGTGCCTCCTCCTATAAAGAGGGTTTTAATGCTATTTTTTTTAATATTTAATTTTTGCAAATGAAAGGAAATATCTTTATACAAAGCTTCAAAATATTTGTTTTCATAATCATGTTTTTTTAGACTTGTAAAAGCACAATAATGGCATTTGCTTTCGCAAAAAGGGATGTGAATATATAAATGCATAAAAACCTTAAATTTTATAATGTTATTTTCTTATTTTAATGAAATTTTGATTTCATTTAGGTTAAAATTATAAGCTTAAAATTGAAGGAAAAAAGTGGAAAAAGAAAAAAAGTATAGACCCAATGTCGCTGCTATTGTTTTATCAAGTGCTTATCCTTTTGAGTGTAAGCTTTTTATAGCCAAAAGAAGCGATATGGATAATATTTGGCAGTTTCCACAAGGTGGTATCGATGAGGGAGAAGACCCTAAAAGTGCTGTATTAAGAGAGCTTAAGGAAGAGATTGGCACGAATGAAGTGGAAATCATAGCTGAGCATCCTGAATGGTTGAGTTATGACTTTCCAGAAAAGATTGCTAAAAAAATGTATCCTTATGATGGGCAAAGCCAAAAATATTTTTTAGTGCGATTAAAACACGGTGCTAAAATTAATATTAATACAAAACATCCTGAATTTGATGCTTATCAATTTGTCGGAGTAAAACAAGTGTTTGAAACCATAAATCATTTCAAGAGAAATATTTATGTTAAAGTTATTAAATATTTTGAAGAGAAAGGTTATATTTAATGCTTATAGTTCAAAAATATGGCGGAACAAGCGTTGGCACTTTAGAACGCATTGATGCGGTAGCAGAGCGTGTTATAAAAAGTGCAAAAGAGGGACATCAGCTTGTGGTTGTAGTTTCAGCGATGAGTGGAGTTACAAATACTTTAATAGAGCAAGCAGAATACTTTAGCAAAAATCCTAATGGCAAAGATATGGATATGCTTTTAAGTAGTGGAGAGCGCGTAACGAGTGCTTTGCTTTCTATTGCGCTCAATGAAAGAGGATATCCTTCTCTTGCTTTTTCAGGGAGAAAAGCAGGAATTGTTACAGATAGCGTTTCTACAAAGGCTAGAATTTCTTATATTGACACTCAAGAAATTACCAAGGCTTTAAATGAAGGAAAAATAGTCGTTGTAGCGGGCTTTCAAGGAGTTGATAAAGAGGGTGATGTTACAACTTTAGGGCGTGGCGGAAGTGATTTGAGTGCGGTTGCTGTTGCAGGAGCTCTTAAGGCGGATTTGTGTGAAATTTATACTGATGTGGATGGAGTTTATACTACAGATCCAAGGATTGAACCAAAGGCAAAAAAACTTGATAAAATTTCTTATGAAGAAATGCTTGAGCTTGCTAGTTTGGGAGCTAAGGTTTTGCAAAATCGCTCGGTTGAACTTGCAAAAAAATTAAATGTAAAATTAGTTACTAGAAGTAGTTTTAATGATAATGAGGGTACAATGATAACAAAAGAAGATGGAATGGAACAAGCTTTAGTTAGTGGTATTGCTTTAGATAAAAATCAAGCAAGAGTAACTTTAAGAAATATAGAAGATAAACCAGGAATCGCGGCTGAAATTTTTTCTGTTTTAGCGGATGAAAATATCAATGTAGATATGATTATACAAAATGTTGGAGTAGATGGAGCTACAAATTTAGGATTTACTGTGCCTCAAAATGAGCTTGATTTGGCAAAAAATGCTATGCAAAAAATTTTAGGCTCTAAGACAACCATAGAAAGCGATAGTGCTGTAGTTAAAGTTTCTATAGTGGGCGTAGGTATGAAATCACATTCAGGTGTAGCAAGCAAAGCCTTTAAAGCTTTAGCAGATGAGGGTATTAATATAGGCATGATTTCTACAAGCGAGATTAAAATTTCAATGATTGTGCATGAAAAATATGGCGAGCTTGCGGTAAGAGCTTTGCATGAGTGCTATGGACTTGATAAATAAATGAGTGATTTTTTAAGTTTTACACTTGAAAATATCCGCAATGGCGGAACATTTATGGCTTGGATGGAGTCTCGTCGTTTAGAATGGGCTCCTTTAATGGCTGCAAGATTAAAATACCTTTTAGAGGGGCGAACCTTTGTTTTAATGTGTGATGAACAAAGGGCTTGGTATGAAGAATACTTTTTAGCAAATATAAATTCCAAAACTACTCGTCCCATGCTTCCTTTTGTATCTTTAAAATCTTTATGTAAAAAAAAGATACAAAATATCGAAGATATAGCCTTGCTTAATGATTTACTTGATATTTCGTTTCCTAATGGCTTTATTTATTTTTATATAGGGAGTGCAAGCGATAAGAAATCATTAATCGCTAAATCACGCGACGATAGTCTTTTATGGCTTTTTGATGAGCAATTGCAAGATAGTTTTTATTTGAATTCCAAAGATAAAGATTTAGATGTCAAGCTCATCACTCTTTATAAACTTTTTGATACGAGTTTGGATGCGATTTTATTTTCCAAAGTGAGTCTTTAGTGTTTGTAAGTAAAATTATCATCACCGATGATTTTGATGGTATTAGGGCTGAACTTTTAAAGCAATTTCATCCCAATTCTTTGCGTTTTATACCTAAAGAAGTTGCAAGTGAGTTTTTAATCGATGATGCTAAAGCGGTTGAAAAGGAAAGTTATATCGCAGAAACAAGCGAAAAAATCATTGTTTTAATGGCAAATTCTTTTAGGATAGAAGCTCAAAATTTTTTACTCAAGCTTCTTGAAGAGCCACCAAAAAATATTAAATTTCTTATCGTAGTTCCTTCTAAAAATTTACTTTTACCCACTATAAAATCGCGCCTTATTTGTGAAAAACGCAACAAAATAAAGGCTAAAAATACTTTAAATTTAGAACTTAATAAAATGGATTTAAAGACTTTGTTTGAGTTTTTACAAGAAAATGAAAATTTAGATAAAGCAGAATTAATGGAAAAAATCGCACTGATTGCAGAAGAAAGTGTTAAATTTAAAGATTTTAATGCCGATGAGCTTGAATTTTTTTATGAAAGCTATGAGCTTGCAAAGTTAAATTCTAAAAGCTCTTTGATACTGGCTACGCTTTTATTAAATTATTATACAAAGAATGAAAAATGAAATTTTTTAAAATCAATCCAAACACTGATTTTAGCTTACTTTGCTCTTTTATAAATCCTCATAAAATGGGGCAAAAAATTATGAGTGAAAAAACTCAAATTTATTTTATTTTGATTAAAGATATAACTACTCCTGCGGCAAATATTTTAAAACAAGACGCCTTAAGAGTGGGAGCTGAGCTGATAACACACAAGGAAGTTATCACTGCTAAAATCACACATTCTAATGCGCTTTTAATGGCTACAAAAGAACAAATTCACAAACTTATAAACAAAGAAAAGCTTCAAGATTTTGGACTTAAAAATTTAGCTAGATTTTTAGAAAATGATTTTTCAAAACCAAAGCAAGCAGAGCTTATGGCAGTTATAAATGTCAATGAAGATAGTTTTAATGCTGATTCTAGGGTGAGTTATAAAGATTTTGAAGAAAGATTAAATGAAATTTTAGCTTTAAATCCTGAGTATATTGATATAGGAGCGGTAAGCTCTAGGCCAAAAAGTGTGTATTGTGGTAAGGAAGAAGAGTTTAGAAGACTGAAAAATGTGCTGGATTTAATTTATGATAAAAATTATTATGAAAAAGCCATTTTTAGTTTGGATAGTTTTGATGAATATTGCTTAGAATATGCTTTAAATAAGGGCTTTAAATTTATCAATGATATCAGTAGCTTAAGAAATCTTAATTTAGCTAAACTTGCAAGTAAATACAATGCAAAATACTGCCTTATGCATATGCAAAATGATCCTTTAACCATGCAAGATGATCCAAGGTATAATGATTTACTTGATGAAATGAGTAGTTTTTTTAAAGAAAAACTTGAAATTTTAGATGCCTTAGGAGTGAAAGAAAGTATTTTAGATGTGGGAATTGGCTTTGGTAAAAGTGCAGAACATAATATGATTTTAATCAAGCATTTAGAACATTTTTTGCAATTTAAAAAGCCCTTGCTTGTAGGAGCAAGTCGTAAAAGCGTGATCAATGCGTATTATGAAAGTGAAGTTAAAGATCGCTTAGCGGGGACTTTGTATTTGCATTTAAAGGCTTTTGAAAATGGCGCAAGTATTATAAGGGTACATGATTTATACGAGCATAAACAGCTTTTTACAATGGCAAATGCGATGCAAAGCATAGGAGTTTAAATGACAAAAAAAGAGTACTTAGAAAAAGTTGCCTTGGCTGCTTCTTGGATGAGGGCGTATTATGAAAAGGATGAGCCTTTAGCAAGTGATGCAGAATATGATGCTTTGATTAGAGAATTAAGAGCTTTTGAAGAGCAAAATGAAAATGAAATTTCTCCTGATTCTCCTACGCAAAAAATAGCCCCTACTATACAAAGCGAATTTAAAAAACTTTCTCATTTAAGTCGTATGTGGTCGATGGAAGATGTTTTTGATGAGAGTGAGCTTAGAGCATGGGCAAAGCGTGCAAGATGTGAAGAGAATTTTTTTATAGAGCCTAAATTTGATGGAGCAAGCTTAAATTTGCTTTATGATAAAGGTAGACTAGTAAGCGGCGCGACAAGAGGAGATGGGGAGATAGGTGAGGATATCACGCTTAATGTACTTGAAATCGACAATATCCCAAAAACTATAAACTATAAAGAAAAGATAGAAATTCGCGGCGAAGTGGTGATTTTAAAAGATGATTTTGAAAAAATCAATGAAAAAAGAGCCCATTTAAACCAAAGCTTGTTTGCCAATCCACGCAATGCCGCAAGTGGGAGTTTAAGACAACTTGACACAAGCGTCACAAGAGAAAGAAATTTGAAATTCTATCCTTGGGGGGTAGGGCAAAGCTCACTTGAATTTAGTAAACACAGCGAGATTATGAGTTTTATAAGAGAGCTTGGCTTTTTAAAAGATGACTTTGTAAAACTTTGTGCAAATTTAGATGAGGTTTTAAAAGCTTATAACGAGCTTTTAAGCTTAAGAGATAAAAAGCCTATGATGATGGATGGAATGGTGGTAAGAGTAGATGACCTTGCACTCTGTAAAGAGCTAGGCCATACTGTGAAATTTCCAAAATTTATGGCGGCTTTTAAATTTCCAGCCTTAGAAAAAACTACGCGTTTAATAGGGGTAAATTTGCAGGTTGGAAGAAGCGGGGTAATCACTCCTGTGGCGGTTTTAGAGCCTGTAAATTTAGATGGAGTTATCGTAAAATCTGCCACACTTCATAATTTTGATGAAATTGCAAGACTTGATGCAAAGATCAATGATTTTGTAAGCGTGATAAGAAGTGGTGATGTGATACCAAAAATCACTAAAGTTTTCAAAGAGCGTAGAGATGGCTTAGAACTTGATATAGCTAGACCTCAGTTTTGTCCTACTTGCAAAAGCGAACTTTTAGATGAGGGAACTTTGATTAAATGTCAAAATATTGATTGTGAAGATAGGCTTGTAAATTCTATCATTCATTTTGTTTCTAAAAAATGTTTAAATATCGACGGGCTTGGAGAAAGTATAGTCGAACTTTTATTTAAAGAGAAAAAAATAACCACCCTTGAGAGCATTTTTCATCTCAAATTTAGCGATTTTGAAGGCCTAGAAGGTTTTAAAGAAAAAAAGATCAATAATATTTTAAATGCTATTGAGCAAGCAAGGGATTGTGAGCTTTTTCGTTTTATCACTGCTTTGGGGATCGAGCATATTGGAGAAGTGGCTGCTAAAAAGCTAGCTTTAAGTTTTGGTAAAGAATGGCACAAACAAAGTTTGGAAGCTTATGCGAATTTGGAAGGTTTTGGTGAGCAAATGGCTCTTTCTTTGTGTGAGTTTTCTCGTGTAAATAGCGCAAGAATTGATGAGTTTTATAAGCTTTTAAATTTAAAAGAGCAAAAAGTACAAATTCAAGAAGATAGTGTTATTTTTGGCAAGACTTTTGTGATCACAGGCACGCTTTCGCGCCCTAGAGATGAGTTTAAAAATCTAATAGAAAGTCTTGGAGGCAAGGTTAGCGGATCGGTTTCTAAAAAGACTGATTATGTACTTTTTGGTCAAGAAGCAGGTTCTAAACTCGATAAGGCTCAAGAGCTGGGTGTAAAATGTATTGATGAGAACGAATTTAATGAGCTTATTGAAAAATAATATTCAGCTATTTGTTTTATTTAGTATTTTTGCATTTTTATTTTTTTGGCAAAAATTTGCTTGGGTTTCGCTTTTTTTAATCCCTATTTTTTTAGCATTTTTTTTGGAATTTTTTTATTTTTTAAGGCTTAGAAAAAATATCATAAAAGAAGCAACGATGATTAAAAATAGTTTGATTTATCGTGTGAGTGCGGGAGATTTTTATATCTATAGCTTGAGTTTTTTTATGGCTTTGTTTGCGCTTGCTTCTTTGTTTTTAAATTTGATCAGTTTTGAAAAACAAGATGGATTTTTTTTGTTTATACTCTTGCCTTTATTTTTATTTTTTTTCAAGCAAAAACTTCAGTTGCAGTTTTTAGATAATGCCTATAATGATTTTAGAATAATCATTTTATCAAGTTTGATTTTAGCTTTGTTATATGCGATTTTTAATGGGGTGGTAAATCCTATACAAAGTTTTAATCTTGAAGATTTTAATCAAAGTATTATTCATTATAAAAACTCAAAGTTTTTTGTTTTTGATTTAATTTCTCAAATTTTAACACTTATAAATGCTTTAAAAGAGTATTTTTTGTATTCTTTGGGTCTTTTTTGGTTTAGGGTTTTAAATTTTATTTTTGATTTTATTAATTTTTTTATTTTTTGCTCTTTTGTGGCCTATCTTTATAATTTTGCTTTTAAGGCAAAAAAGAAAACTTATGTTTTTGTCTTTTCATTTTTTGTAGCTCTAGCTTCATTTTTTATCGTAGAGGATAAAAACCAAAATCCAAAAGCTTATCAAAAAGAGCTTGTTTTGATGATGAATAATCTTTCTTTTTTAAAAGAGCAAAATTTAAGTATGCTTCAAAATGATAAAGATAGACTAGTTAAAAACTTAAAACAAGTGCAAGAACTTTTGGATAAAAATGCCTTCGAAATAGGAATTTGGTGGTTTTCTAAAGATAAAGAAGAATTGCAAAAATCCTTAAATGAAAGTTTTCAATGAGATATGATATTTTTGTAGCAAAGCGTTTAAATCTTAGCAGAAATAAAGCTTTAGAATTGATAGAAAATGAAGAAATTTTGCTTAACTCCAAGCCTTATAAAGCTTCTTTTGATGTGCAAAATTTGCTTAAAAACAAGATAGCAGATCAAGAAGAACTTTTAAATTCCAAAGAATTAAATTTAGAGCTGTTGGGTGAGCTTTATGTTTCTCGTGCAGCTTTTAAGCTTAAATATTTTTTAGAAAATCATAATATCAATATAGCAAATAAAACCTGCCTTGATATAGGTTCAAGCACAGGCGGTTTTGTGCAAATTTTATTAGAATACAAGGCTTTAAAAGTAAGCGCTTTAGATGTGGGCGATAATCAACTCCATCCTAGTTTACGTGATGATAAAAGGATTGAAGTTATTGAAAATACGGATTTAAGAACTTTTAAAAGCGAACAAAAATTTGATTTTATCACTTGTGATGTCAGTTTTATTTCTTTAACTCATTTGCTTTCGTATATTGATAATTTAGCTTTAAAAGATATAGTTTTACTTTTTAAACCCCAATTTGAAGTTGGTAAGCAAGCAAAAAGAGATAAAAAAGGTGTTTTAAAAGATGAAAAGGCTGTGTTTAAAGCTATGAGAGAATTTGAAAATGCTTGTGCGCGCTTAGGTTGGATCTTGCAATGTTGTGAAGAGTCTAAAATCAAAGGAAAAGAGGGTAATGTTGAATATTTTTACTACTATACTAAAAAATAATGATATTAAAACCTTAGCCATAGGATGTTTTGATGGAGTTCATTTAGGGCATAAAAAACTTATAGAATGCTTAGATGATTCTGGGGCTCTTTTGATTATTGATAAATTTAAAGGTAAAAAACTTTGTACCAATCAAGACAAAGCATTCCTAGCTCAAAAAGAGATTATAGAACTTGATTTTGAAAGCATCAAGGCTTTAGATGGTAAGGATTTTTTACAAGCTTTAAAAGAAGAATTTGTAAATTTGGAGCGTATAGTTGTAGGTTTTGATTTTTCTTTTGGAAAAAATAGAAGCTATAAAGCAAAAGATATAGAAGCACTTAGTGGGATTAAAACAACGATTATAGATGAATTTAGATTAGGTGGAGTGGGTGTTCATGCAAGCTTGATTAAAGAGTATTTGACACAGGGTGATATCAAAAAGGCAAATTGTTTCTTGGGGCGAAATTATGCAATCAAAGGTAAGCTTATAAAGGGTCAAGGACTTGGCTCAAAAGAACTTTTTGCAACTTTAAATTTAGAATGTGAGGAATATTTTTTACCTAAAAATGGAGTTTATGCTAGCATTGTGAGTTTTCATGATAAACGCTATAAGAGCGTCAGTTTTGTAGGTGTGCGTTCTAGCGATATGCAATTTGCCATAGAAAGTCATATTATAGAAAAATTTGATGAAAACTTAGCTATAGGGGAAGTTTTAGAGCTTGAATTTGTAGAATTTCTAAGAGAAAATCAAAAATTTAACGATCTTGCCCAACTTAAAGAACAAATTTCAAAAGATATAAATCAAGCTAAAGCGTGTTTAGGATAGAGAATGAAAGATGAACTTTTTAAAGAAAAATTAACCAAACAATTTGAATTTGATAAGAGTGTCGCAAGTGTTTTTGATGATATGATTAACCGCTCTGTGCCTTTTTATAAAGAAAATTTAGAACTTTGTGCAAATTTGATAAAAAAATTGACTAAAGAGGGGGCAAAGGTTTGTGATTTGGGCTGTTCTAGTGCGAATTTTTTAATTTTTTTAGCCAGCTTAAGAAAAGATCTTAAGCTTTTTGGTGTGGATAATGCTCCTTCTATGCTTGAAATCGCCAAATCAAAAGCACAAGCTTATGGCTTAAATATAGAATTTTTTGAAGCGAATTTGTGTGATTTTGTATTTTTTCAAAGTGATGTATTTGTGGCTAATTATACTTTGCAATTTATCCGTCCGCCTAAAAGACAAGAACTTGTTAATGAAATTTATAAGAATTTAAACAAAGGTGGTATTTTTATCATGAGTGAAAAAATTCTTTATGAAGATGCTTTTTTGTCTAAAAATATGATAGAACTTTATGCGGATTATAAAGAAAGACAAGGTTATTCTAAAATCGAAATTGCAGCCAAAAGGGAGGCTTTGGAAAATGTTCTTATCCCTTATAGTGAAAAAGAAAATTTAGATATGCTTAAAAATGCAGGATTTGAAAAAATAGAAAGTGTTTTTAAGTGGGTTAATTTTGAAACCTTTATAGCCTTTAAATAAAAATTATCTTGTTTGTGTATCATGGCCTTCATCCCAATCTTCTTTTGGGATAGCAACGCTATGAGCATTTACACAATCTTGACTGATGATAGATTTCAAGCGACACTCATCACTTCTTTTTTTGGCTTCTTCAGGATGAGCTTTGTAATATTCTACACTTTTGGTTTGTTCACAAGCTGTAAAAAATAAACCAATAAGGGTAAGTAGTATTGCTTTATTCATAGTATTTTCCTTAAAAAGCATAATTAAACTTTTATCACGCTTCTTTTTATCTTAGCAAATTTTTATAAATACAATTCATTATTTTTCCTCATTATAGGAAAAAATAGGCAAAGACCATTGATATTTGATTGCTAAAAGTCTTGCTGTAACTCCTACAAATAGCGTTACAAGCGTACAAATTAAAGCATGCAGTTGAAGATAAACCATTAAAGCGTAATAAATCGCCCCTGCTATGATTGCAATTCCTGCATAAATTTCTTTTTGGAAAACTAAAGGAATTCTCATACATAAAATATCTCTTAAAATTCCACCAAAAACACCTGTGATTACTGCTGCAGAGATTGCGATGATAAAGCCATGGTTTTGTTCTATTGCAATTTGTGCACCAAGTATGCTAAAGACTACAAGCCCTATGGCATCAAGCGTTAAAAATAAACTTTCTAATCTACTAACAATGCGTGGAATTTTAGTAGCAACAAGAGCACAAAGGCAAATTAAAACAATATATTCAGGGTGTTTAACCCAAGTAAGCGGATAATGACCTAAAAGCACATCGCGTATGCTTCCGCCTCCTATGGCAGTTACTAAAGCTATGAAAATTACTCCAAAAAGATCCATTTTATGTCTGCCTGCAGCCAAAGCACCTGTCATGCCCTCTGCTGAAATTCCTATAATATAGAGTATAGTTATAGTTAAAGCACTAATTTCCATTGATAGCCCTTAGAATTTATTGCAAGAAATTTTATAATCATTGATTTCTTCACTCTGGATATCGTTATTTGGCACCTCATAACATTCTTTAAATCGAGGAGTTTTGATGATCTTAATATAAGAACTCGGTATAGCGATACCATTTTTAATGAATTTAGGATTTTTACCATAAAGTATTAGATTTAGCACTTCAACACTTTGAAATTTAAAAGCAAGACTTCTTTCTCTTTGTTCGATTTCATTCCAAACCGTTGCGTTGATTTGTGCATTTTGTGGAGTGATATTGCTCATCAAAAAAACCGATGTTTGTGCTGCTTTACTAAAACGAAAAGAAGCATTTGAAGCTATGTGCCCTCGGGTATAGCCACTATTTTTATAATCGCTCCAAGTACTGCGGTATTTTTTAGGGATATTTGTATCATCTTCAAAGCGAGCTCGTTTTTTGATCTGTTTTTCTTTCAGATTAGACGCTTCTACCTTATAAGCTACGGCTTTGGTGCCTTTGAGTTTATAATCATAACAATTGATATAAAAAAATTTATCCAAAACAACGGAGCAATTTAGAGGATTAAAATAAGATGCAAAATCTTTATTGGGTTTATAGGCTTCTAAAGCAAAAACATGAAGTGTAAATGCTAGTAAAAAGATAATAAATTTCATTCAAGCTCCTTGTCTTTACTTTTGCAAAGATGGTTTAGAAAACATTCTTTGCATAGGGGTTTTTTAGCCTTGCAAACATAGCGCCCAAAAAGCACCATAGCTTGATGGAGATAGTTAAGATTATCTTTAAATATGCGTGTTAAATCCTCTTCGGTAGCTTCGGGAGTTTTGGCCTTACTAAGTCCTAAGCGATGAGAAACGCGAAAAACATGAGTGTCTACTGCCATGCAGTTTGCACCGCACCATTCAATCAAAACCACATGGGCTGTTTTTTGTCCCACTCCAGCTAAGGATTTTAATTTTTCTTCCTCTAATGGAATTTGGGCATTGAAATTTTCACAGACTGATTGAGCCATTTTGATGAGATTTTGAGCTTTGTTATTGTAAAAAGAACAGCTTTGTATATAGGTTTTAAGGCTCGATAAATTTGCATTTGCAAGACTTGTGATATCAGGATAAGCTTTAAAAAGCTCAGGGGTGATAAGATTAACCCTTTTATCAGTGCATTGCGCAGAAAGCATCACACAGACTAAAAGTTCATAAAGATTTGAAAACTTTAATTCTGTGGTGGGCTTGTCAAAATGTTTTAAAAAAAGTTCTTTGATTTCTGAATTTCTTTTCATTTTTTTATTTTAATTAATTAGCTTTAAACCAAGTTGAGATATAATTGATTTTAATCTATTTTATTAAAAAAGGAAGTCTAAAATGAGAAAAGTTTCTTTAATTGCCGCAGCTTTAATTGCAGGTGTAGCTTTAAATTTAAATGCAGCTACTATAGCTACTGTAAATGGTAAAAATATAAGCGATACTGAAGTGAGTGAATTTTTTGCACCGATGCTTAGAGGAGAGGATTTTAAAAGCTTGCCTGATCATCAAAAAAATGCTCTTTTGCAACAATACATCATGCAAGATTTGATACTACAAGATGCTAAAAAACAAAATTTGGAAAAAGATCCTCTTTATAAAAAAGAATTAGAACGTGCAAAAGATAGCATACTTATTAATGTTTATCAAGAAAAAATTCTTAATTCTATTAAAATTGATTCTTCTAAAGTTAAAGCATTTTATGAACAAAATAAAGAAAAATATATCAAACCTGCTGCAGTTCAAGCTAAGCACATTTTAGTATCTAGCGAGGAAGAGGCTAAAGATATTATTAAAGAACTCAAAGGTTTAAAAGGTAAAACTTTAGATGATAAATTCAGTCAACTTGCTAAAGAAAAATCAATCGATCCAGGTTCAAAAAATCAAGGTGGAGAATTGGGTTGGTTTGATCAATCAACAATGGTAAAACCTTTTACTGACGCAGCATTTGCACTTAAAAATGGTACTATTACAACTACTCCTGTAAAAACAAATTTTGGTTACCATGTAATCTTAAAAGAAAATTCTCGTGCAAAAGAACAAATTAAATTTGATGATGTTAAAAAAGGCATTGAAAATGGTTTGAAATTTGAAGAATTTAAAAAAGTGATCAATCAAAAAGGTCAAGATTTGTTAAACAATGCTAAAGTGGAATACAAATAATGGGCTTGTTAGACATCGTAAAAGCAGGGGTTGTTAGCGGAGATGAGCTTAATAAAGTTTATGAATACGCTAAAACACAGGGTTTTGCTATCCCTGCTGTTAATGTAGTGGGAACTGATTCGATCAATGCTGTTTTAGAAGCTGCTAAAAAAGTAAATTCTCCTGTTATTATCCAATTTTCTAATGGCGGAGCGAAATTTTATGCAGGAAAAAATTGTCCACAAGGTGATGTATTAGGAGCGATTAGTGGAGCTAAGCATGTGCATTTGCTTGCTAAGGCTTATGGTATCCCAGTGATTTTGCATACAGATCATGCTGCTAGAAAACTTTTGCCTTGGATAGATGGACTTATAGAAGCAAATGCTGAATATAAAAAAACCCATGGACAGGCTTTATTTAGCTCTCATATGCTTGATCTTAGCGAAGAGGATTTAGAAGACAATCTAAGCACTTGCGAAACATATCTTAAAAAACTTGATTCTTTGGGAATTTCACTCGAACTTGAACTTGGCTGCACGGGTGGAGAAGAAGATGGAGTGGATAATACAGGTATTGATAATTCTAAACTTTATACCCAGCCTGAAGATGTAGCACTTGCATATGAAAGACTTGGAAAAATCAGCGATAAATTTTCAATAGCAGCCAGCTTTGGAAATGTGCATGGAGTTTATAAACCAGGCAATGTAAGCTTACAGCCTGAAATTCTTAAAAATTCACAAAAATTTGTAAAAGAAAAATTTGGCCTAGAAGCTGATAAGCCGATCAATTTTGTTTTTCATGGTGGAAGCGGAAGTGAACTAAAAGATATCAAAGATGCAGTGAGTTATGGTGTGGTAAAAATGAATATCGATACAGATACTCAATGGGCATTTTGGGATGGAGTTCGTGAGTATGAAGCAAAGAATCGTGCATATTTACAAGGTCAAATTGGTAATCCAGAAGGCGATGATAAGCCTAATAAAAAATACTACGATCCGCGTGTTTGGCTAAGAAGCGGTGAGGAAAGTATGATAAAACGTTTAGAGCTTGCTTTTGAAGATTTAAATTGTATAGGAAGAAATTAAGCCTTTGGCTTAATCTTCCTAAATTTTATTTTAAAGATTTTTTGAATTTCTTGATAATAATCTTTAAAATAGAATTTAGCTAATGGGGTATTAGTGTTATGGATATAAGATCGGATGAAATTTCAGAACTCATTCTGCCAGAAAGTAAAGAGAAAAAAGGATATTTAGTTTATTTAAAAATTATTTTTATACCTGCTTTACTTTATGTTTTTATTTTATTGGGTTATTATAATATTATAAATTTCAAAGTCGAATTGCATACTGTTGTTATGATAGGCTTTATTTTTTTCACAGCCCTTGTGTTTGCAAGGCATAGTTCTGAGTATGCATATAGTATTTTTGAACAACAAAAAGATGAATTTAAACAAGCTTTAAAAAGACATATTATGAAACATTTTCTTACCATAGGTAAAGATACAAAATCCAATGCAAGTTTTGATGATTTTGCTTATGCTTATGTTAAGGGTTCAAGGAATGAAAATTTTGCTAGTATTGGTGCGGCTATTTTTCCTATGATGGGAATTTTAGGAACCTTTATCAGTATAGCATTATCTATGCCTAATTTTAGCTCTAGTGATACAGCGGCTTTAGAGCAAGAGATCGCTCTTTTACTAAGTGGTGTAGGGACTGCTTTTTATGTTTCAATTTATGGTATTTTTCTAGCTCTTTGGTGGATGTTTTTTGAAAAATTTGGAAAGAGTAAGATCGAGCGTTTGTTAAATCGCCAAAAAAATTCTACAAGCGGATTTTTTTGGACAAAAGAAGAACTTGATCAAAGATATTTGAGTGAAAGCTTGCAACATTTTGAAAAAATCGGTGCTATTTTTAAACAAGTAAGCAATCAAGATTTTTTTGCAGAGCTTGATCATACTATAGATAGAAAATTTGGAATTTTTCAAGATATGCTCAATGTAGAAGAAAAAGCTATAAGATTGAGTGGGGAGCATATTAAGCAAACTATGGGCGAGTTAAGCAGGGCACAAAGAGATCAAAGAGATCTTGGAAAAATGTATGGTGAAATGCTAAATGGTATAGGAATGCTTAATCAAAATTTAAAAGAAATCAATATGCGAATGTCTGAGCAATACAACCGTCTTCTTGATATCAGCAATGAAAAAATTCAGCATTTTGATAAGACCTTGCTTGCTTTTGATGAAAAGGTGGATCGTTTTGGTAAAAATTTTGAATTATATGAAAAAGCTATTTTAGAAAGTCAAGAAAAGGTTTTTGAAGGCTTTAAGACAAGTCTTTTTGAGGGTATGCATAAATTTAAAGAAGTTTATGAGGAAGAAAAAAGTATCGATGCGAAAATTAAAATGATGGATAAATTAAAGCAAGAAATCAAGAATTTAAATGAAGAAACAAATGAAGTGATGGCTAAGATAGGTAAAACTCCTAGTATTACTCAAGAAGAGCAAGATAGTATAGAAAATGAAAATATTTTAGAAGAAAAAGCAGTCGAAAGTACAGAACAAACTAAAGAAATGCAAAACGATAGCGACACTTTAGATTCTAATAAAAATTTTAATAAAGAAGAAAAAGAAGATAAATGAAAAATGAGCAAGAAGAAGGTAATTTTTGGATAGCCTATGCTGACTTGATGGCTGGGCTACTTTTTGTTTTTATTCTGTTAATAGGTGCTATTGTAGTTAAATACGTTTTAACTCAAAGTGATCTAAGAGAAATCAAAGATAATCTTAACAAACAAGAAGCACGCTTAGAAGAAAGTAAAGAAGAGCTTAGAAATAAAGAAGCTATTGTTTTTAAATTAAGCTCTGATTTAAATAATGCTTCAAGTGCTTTAAATCTTATAAATTCTCAAAAAGCAGAACTTGAAGCAAATATCACTAATTATGAACAATTAAGTAAAGAGCTTAATTCATCTATCGATAGTAAAGATAAGCAAATTTTGATTTTGTTAGGTCAGCTAGAAAAGAAAGATGAAGAAATTAGAAATTTACAAGAAAGCTTTGACAAGGCAAAAGAAAAGGTTCAAAATTTAAGTTTGATTCGCGAGAATTTAAGCAAAGAATTGCAAGCTAAACTTGATAGCAATATTACCATAGATCAAAAAACAGGATCCATTTCTCTACCTTCTGAGGTATTATTTGATAAAGATTCTTACACGCTTAAAAATGAAGCCAAGGCGAGTTTAAGAAAAATTTTAAGTGAGTATTTTAATGCTATCATCAATGATCCAAAGATTTTATCTAACATAGAAAATATCATCATCGAAGGACATACAGATAGTGATGGATCTTATATTTATAATCTTGATTTATCTCAAAAACGCGCTTATGAAGTGATGAATTTTATCTATACTTTTTATAAGGATACAAGGTTGCAAAAACTTTTGATGGCAAGTGGTAGATCGTTTTCTGATCCTGTTCTTGTTAATGGGGTAGAGGATAAAGATAAAAGCCGCCGCATAGAAATTAAATTCAGTATTAAAAATGATAATGCTTTAAAAGATGTTGAAAAGTTTTTTGAATTTCGTTAAGAATTTTAAATGTTAGTTTCTCCCATAGAAAAAATTCAATTTCAAGGATTTGAATTTTATATCAAGCGTGATGATTTGCTAGGAGAAATCAATGGAAACAAAGCTAGAAAACTTGCTTTTTATCTTTCTCAAAACTATGATCAAGGTCAACGCTTTATAAGTTATGGTGGCATTCAAGGTAATGCTTTGGTAGCACTTAGTATATTTGCGACTAAAAGAAATTTGATTCTTGTTTATGCTTGTGAAAAGATTCCTACCTATCTAAGAAATAGTCCTTGTGGAAATTATAAATTAGCCTTAGAAAACAATGTTTATTTTATCGAAAATCACAGCAATAAAGACTTAAAAACATTTGCGCTTTCTTTGTGTGAAAAAGATGATATTTTTATAGAGCAAGGAGTTGCTAATTTAAATGCCGAATCAGGTTATATTCAACTGGCCAAGGAAATAGAAAGTCAAAGTAAAAATTTAGGTTTAGATTTTGATATTTTTCTACCCTCAGGCACGGGAACTTCGGCTGCATTTTTAGCTAAAAATTCCAAATTTAAAGTTTTTACTTGTGCTTGCGTTGGAGATGAGTACTACCTTAAAACTCAAATTTTAAATCTTATTAAAAATTATGATTTTTCGAATTTAGAAATTCTAAAAAGTGATAAAAAATATCGTTTTGCTAAACCTTATTTAGAATTTTATCAGCTTTATAAAGATTTAAAACAAGAATGTCTAGTAGAATTTGATTTACTTTATGATATGCTAGGATTGAGTATAGCCTTAAAAAGAGAATGGAAAAATCCCTTGCTTTATATCCACCAAGGAGGAATTTCTGGAAATTCCTCTATGTTAGAAAGATATATATTTAAATACTGCAAAGATAAATAATTTATTTTTGTAGATGATTTAAAAGATTTTTACACGCTAAAGAAATGATTTGATAAGTTTCATCAAAATTCCCACTATACCATGGATCAGGAACTTCATCATATCCTAAATGAGAAGCAAAATCAGTGATTTTTAAAAGTTTATTTTGAGTATTTTTATAATTTTTTTGAACATTCTTGAAATTGGAATTATCCATAGTAATTAAAAAATCACTTTCATCACAAAGTACTTGAGTGAGTTTTTTGCTTGTAAAATTTTGATATTTTATATCCAAGCTTTTGAGTTTATTTTGAGTGCCATAGTGCATATTTTCTCCATCATGCTCTCCTGAGGTTCCTGCGCTAGTTATAAAAAATTCTTTTTCTAAGTTTGCCTTTTTAATGAGATCTTTCATGACAAATTCAGCCATGGGGGAGCGACAAATATTTCCAAGACATACAAAAACTATCTTTTTCATTTTCATCCTTGAAATTTAATTGAAAATTATAAAAAATATCATACAATAATTTTATGGAAAATTTCAATAGGACTTTATGGGTATGTTGGTTTGGCGTATTTACTACAAGTATGGGACTTAGCCAAATCGCTCCAATCTTGCCTTTATATATCAAAGAATTAGGACATACAAATACTAGCGAAATCGCATTTTACTCAGGATTAGCTTTTGGAATTACACCGCTTGGAATGGCTATTTTTTCGCCCTTGTGGGCATATTTGGGTGCAAAATACGGCTATAAAAATATGCTACTTCGAGCAAGCTTGGGAATGTCGGCTTTAACGCTGTGGCTTAGTTTTGCCCATGATGCTATGGAAGTGGTTTTGATACGAGGTTTAACAGGCATTGTATCAGGATTTACCGCAGCAGCTGTTGTTTTTATTGCTGTAATAGCACCCAAAGAAAAAGTAGCTTACGCCTTAGGTACGCTTTCTACTGCATCTATTAGTGGGAGTTTATTGGGTCCTTTATTTGGCGGAGTTGTGGCAGAAATTTTTAGTATCAGTGCTGTTTTTGACTTGGTAGCCTTTTTGCTTGCTTGTTCTTTTGTGACAATTTTTCTTTTTATTCGTGAGAGAAAAATTCAAAAAGAAGCAAAAAAGAATACTCAAGAATTTAAGGAAAATAAAAAACTTATTGTTATTATTTTCATTACAACTTTTATCATCCAGTTTGGAACTTTTGGGGTAATGCCTATTTTAAGTCTTTATGTAGAACAAATTTATCAAGGTGGAAATTTAGCTCTTTGGGCGGGTGTGGTTGTGGCTGCAAGTGGGATTAGTAATCTTTTCTTTGCGCCCAAACTTGGAAAAATAGCAGATAAAATCGGCCCTAGTAAGATTATTTTTGGTGCTTTGATATTTTGTGGAATTTGTTTTTATTTACAATCCTTAGCTACAAATGTTTATGCACTTATTTTTGTAAGATTGCTTATAGGAATAGGCCTTGGAGGGCTTTTGCCTTGTGTGAATGCTTTGCTTAAAAAAGGTGTTAGTGCTAAAAATTTAAGCCTTGTATTTGGTTTTAATCAAACTTGTCAGTTTTTAGGAAATTTTTGCGGTGCTTTTGGAGGAGGATTGATAACAGCGCATTTTAGTGTAGAACTTGTTTTTGCTTTTATTTGCTGTATTTTTATTTTAAATGCTATAATTTTTTTGATATTTGAAAGAAATTATATTTTTTCTAATCAAGGTTTATAATTTAGAAAGGTGATTTTATGGAACTCATTTTACTTAGTTTGATTGTTATTTTGCTTGTATTTGTCATCATAAAGCAGTTTAAAAATGGCTCTAAAACAGAAGAGAAAGATATTCACATTAGCAATGATATTACCCAGCTTAAATCCATAGGAGAACTCAGCGTTTTTCAAGTATTTAGTAAAGAAATTGTTACCAAAAAAGATAGTGCTTTTAACGGAATTTGGAAAAGTATTTTGGGTTGGTCTTTAAGCGAAAGACAGATTGCTTTGATTTTTGAATTTGAGATTACATTTTTATATGATTTAAGAGATAAAAATTTTGAAATCATAGTTTTAGATAATGATTATTATAAGATTATTATGCCTGAATGCAAATACAAGCACAGCATTATAGATATGAAATTTTATGATGAAAAAAATGCTAAATTTTTGCCTTTTTTGCTGCCTGATTCTATTAATAGCACAGGACTTAGCTTTAGTGAAAATGACAAAAATAAGCTCATAAGAGAAGCTAAAGAAGAGGTTAAAGAATTGTCATTAAATCTTATTAGAAATTTAGAAAGTAAAATTCACAAAAGCGCTAGAGATACTTTAGAAGCTATAGCCAAAGGTTTTGGAGCAAAAAAGGTAGAGTTTGAATTTAAAGACAATACTCAAAAGCTAGATATAAACTAGCTTTTTTCTTTTCTTACTTGGGTGATACTTTTTCCACCTAAGCCGTAATTGTCTGTATCGATTTCATCAATGATTACTACGGTTGAGGCTTTGTTTTTATTTAAAACTCTAGCGAGTAAATCTGTTACTCCTGCGATAAGTTCTTGTTTTTGTTCGTTTGTAGGCTCGCCGTTTTCTTTAGTAATGCGTATATTTACAAAAGGCATTTAAAACTCCTTTATATTTTTTAATCATTTTAAATAGAAAACATTAATACAAGCTTATTAGAAAAGCTCATTTTTTATAAAAATTATTTTGATAATTAATATTACAAGATTATAATTTGATACAAAACATTCCTTAAAAAGAGGCTTATATGTATAAAATTATTGCATGTTTTTTTGGAACGATGTTGTTGTATGGTAGTGCTAATGCTTTTTGCGAATATTTGGAGTAAAAACAAGAAAGAGGTGTACCTTTTGCTTTGATGTTTGGAATGGGACTTGGTATAGCAAATGCACCAGGAGTTGGAGATAAAACTTATGCTAGTAAAAATGAATTATTAATAGAAGCTAGCAAAAATAGACTTTGCAAAGAATATCATAAATCTTAAAATGTTTGATTTTTTTATAAATTATATGATTTTTTGTGCTAAAGATCTTTCTAAATTGTTTTTAGGAACTTTAGCTTTATTTTTATTTGTCTTTTTTGGAATTATGTTTTTTATATGCGAAGGTGTGTTTTTATATGTATTACTTTTTTGTGAAATAATTTTATTTTTATATATGCTTTTGGGTATTTTTTACATACGCAATCAAAAATTATTTTATAAAATTTTTGATTATTTTATAGCTTTGCAAAAGTTGTTCAAAAGAAAAATTTAAATTTGCAGGAGAGCTTGAGGGCAGGGCTATGGCTTTTAAATGAGGATGAAATTTAGTGAAAAATTGGTAAGCACTTTTCCCTGTGGTAAAAATAGCTTGGATCTGTGCTTGAGAAAGGATTAAATTTAAATCATTAGCCTTTGCGTAACTTATGGTTTTATCATCTGAATTTTTAATCTTACAGCTTTGAAGCACATCCCAAAGGGCGATATTTTTTTCTTTTAAAAACGCTTGTTGTTTTGTTATATTTTCTAATCTTGTATCAAAAAGTGTTTCTAATATAGGCCAAAAACGATTTCTTGGATGCTGATAGTAAAATCCATCTTCTCTTGATTTAACTGAAGGAAAAGATCCTAAAATCAAAATTTTAGAATCCTTATCAAAAAAGGGTTTAAAAGGATGAGTTAAAAACTCACTCACTCGCATAAATCCACAGAGATTTTACCATTTTTAATCTCACTTACTTTTACTTTTAAAATTTGATTTTCGCTTAAATTGAGATTTTTACTTTTAGAATTATGAAGCAAGCCATCAATTCCATTTTTAAGTTCTATAAAGGCTCCAAAATTCGTGATTTTTTTGACTTTTCCTTCAAATTCTTCGCCTATTTCAAAGTCTGATAGATCTTTTTCTTTAAAGCCTCTTTTGTTATTTTTTTGAGAGCTTGTGATATTGATAATATAATCTTTTGCAGCTTTGATTTGTTCGTTTTCATTGCCTGCAATTTTTACTTCACCCTTTTCACGATCTAAATCTATAGAAACGCCAAATTTTTCAATAATTTCTTTGATAGTTTTTCCAGCTTGGCCTATGATATCGACTATTTTTGAAGGATCAACATTGAAAAGTTCGAGTTTTGGCAATACCTCTTCATTAACAACGATTTCTTTAAGTGCTTCTTCCATGATGTTTAAGATATGGATTCTACCTTCTTTGGCTTGATATAAGGCTTCTTTGAGTATTTTTTGATCAATACCGCCCAATTTAATATCCATTTGTAAAGCTGTGATACCGTCTTTACTACCTGCTACTTTAAAATCCATATCCCCATCATGATCTTCTAAGCCCATGATATCAGTTAAAATAGCATATTGATCGCCTTCAAAAATAAGCCCCATAGCTACTCCTGCTACAAGTTTTAAGCTAGGTACTCCCGCTGCTCTTAAGGCTAAAGACCCTCCACAAACCGTTGCCATAGAACTAGAGCCATTGCTTTCTAAAATTTCACTTACCAAACGGATAACATAAGGATAATTTTCATCTATGCTTGGATAAAGGGCTCTTTTGGCTAAATTTCCATGTCCTAATTCTCTTCTTCCAGGTGCTTTGATAGGACTTGCTTCGCCTACTGAAAAGCCTGGAAAATTATAATTAACCATAAAGCGTTCATTGATAGGATTTTTTTCGGTTAACACATCAACCATTTGCGCATCATTTTCACTGCCTAAAGTCGCTACAACTAAAGCTTGGGTTTGTCCGCGTGTAAAAAGGCAAGAGCCATGTGCATTAGGTAAAATATTTGTTTCTATGGTGATAGGACGCACTTCATTTAAATTTCTACCATCCGCTCTTTTTTTTGTATTTAAAATTTGGCTACGAACGATTTTATGTTTGACTTTTGCTAAAGCATTTAAAATACTTTCTTCATCCCATTTTGTTGCGCTTTCAAAATTTAATATTTTTTCAGCAATTTTATTTAATTCGCTCGCTCTTTCACTTTTTGCCATTTGATTGATAGCTTGTGCGATTTGATCGTGAAAATTATTTTCTATAAAGGCGAGAAGTTCGAAATTTTCTATTTCGTCTTTGAAATTTAAATCGCTTGATTTTTTGTGTTTCGAAAAAGCTTCTTCGTAAGCATTAGAGCCATTTAATATAGCTTTTTGAGCTAGGCTTAGTGCTTCTAAAATTTCATCTTCGCTAAGTTCATTCATGCTTTGTGAAGTTGTTTGAGTTAAAACATCTGCATAAGGTGCTTCGATAAAGATTTCATCCTCTTTTTGATTAGGTAAAGCACGCATTTCTATCATTAAAAGTTCATCTTTAACCCCTGCTACATAAAGATCAAGGGTGCTATTTTTAAGCTCTTCATTGTTTGGATTTAGGACAAATTTTTCTTCTATGCGTCCTATGCGAACTCCACAAACAGGAGCTTTCATAGGAATATCGCTAAGATAAAGTGCTACGCTTGCTGCATTTAGACTCATAACTTGTAGATCAACTTGTGGATCGGCAGAAAGAACCATTACGACAATTTGAGTTGGGTAAGCATATCCTTTTGGAAAAAGCGGACGCAAGCTTCTGTCTATGATGCGTGCAGTTAAGGTTTCTGCATCGCTTGGTTTAGTTTCTCTTTTAACATAACCACCTGGGATTTTTCCTGCTGCATAAGCTTTTTCTATATACTGAACAGTTAGAGGTAAAAAGTCTTCTTCAACAGGCTTTTCTTCTCTTGCAACTGTAGCTAAAACGACACTTTTTCCTTGTCGCATAAGTACAGCACCTGCAGCTTGTTTAGCTACTTTTTCTATATCAAATACTTCTAAATTACCATTAATTTCTATACTGTATTGCATAATTTGTCCTTTTTTTCCATATAATAAATTTGTCAAACTTTTAAAAATATTTAGCAAATCTCATTCCTTAATTTTAAATTTTACTCTCCGTTTCTGCTAAAGAAAAATCGTATTTAACTCCACCTAAAGGATAGAAGTTAAAAATAAAATAAATACCGCTTTGATTTTTAGCAGTAATTCCCGCACTTGTAAGTTGCGGATCAATTCTTTCTCTATACATTAAAGAATAATTCCAACATTTGCGTTGAAAAGTATATCCAAGTTCCCACATATTAGCATGTGCTCTTTGGGTATCAAACCAAATTCCTCCAAATAAATGATAATTTGCACTAGCAAGGTAATTTGCACGAGTACCTATAAAGCTATATTTTCCATACTCATCATTTTGATAGGCGTGCGAAAAGCTCCAATTAAATTTAGAATTAGGTTTGATTTCCATTTGACTGATGATATTTGTAAAACGATCTTGAAGATCAGAGTAAACAATCTCACTATTAAAACTGATATTGTTATTATAATAATAACTTAATAAATTGCTTATTTCATCAAAACTGCCTTGCTTGTTTAAATAATCAATATTAAGTCTATGTTTGATTTTTTTTTGGCCTTCATTATTGTAAAAGTATTGAGTAGTATAAAGGCCAAAGTGTTCTTCTTCTTTGTTGGATTCTTCAAGATAATCCTCCGAAATACTTCCTGATTTGGCTCCTGGAAGAATATAGCCTAAACCAAAATTAAGAGTGTGAAAAAAATTATCATATGCTTTAGATAAATCAGTATAAAGATTAAAATCATGTGTATTTCTAAAATAATGCTCATGCTCTTTTTCAGGATAATGACTATAATTTAAAAATGAAGCATAAAAGCGTTCAGTAAAAGTAAAATGTAAGAAATCATCAAAAAAAGCATTATGGTAAGAAATAGGCAAATTTAAATTCAGTTGATTTGCATAAGGGCCTACGGGACGATAAAAATTATGAAAAGATGCATCAAAAGAATAACGCAAGCGTTCATCAAAAAAGTTATTCAAAAAGCGATGATATTGAAAGCTTGGGTATTCTTGTAGGGTATTATCGTTATTTAATGCAGAAGTATCGATATAATACTTTGCATAAGCCCCATAATAATTATTTTCATCTGCTAGAAAATAATTGATTTTTGAAGTAACCAATGAATTTAAATCACGATAATCCCTACTGCCAAGATTAAGATAATCTATATCATTAAGATAGGTAGCATCTACCCATAAGCCTTCTTGAAAATTATCACCCAGTAAAGTTTTAATCAAATCATTTCTAGCATATTTTAATTCTGCACCATAATGACTTTGATTTTTTAAATTTTCATCATGATAATAGGATGAATTTTCCCTAAAGGCTCCTAAATTTACCTCTCCCATGGAATAAGGAGAATCAACAAATCTTAAGGTGGAGTAAAGTCCAAAGCCACGATTGGTTCTGATTTGAGGATTTAATTCTAGATCCCAATTTTCATAAGGCGCTATATAAATAGGCTGCTCATAATATAAACCCTCGCTGTTTTTTAAGACTATCTTTGGGATTAAAAGTCCACTTTGGCGATGAGTATCCGCACTAAAGCCAAAATAAGGCAAATAAAATACAGGAAAATCTTTAACATATAGCTTGGCATTATATAAATGGACAAAATTATTTTCCCTATTGAGCCATCCTTCAGAAAAGCGAATTTCCCAATCAGGATCTTCAACATTGCAACTTGAAACAGCTGAAATTTCGCTTTTGAAAATATTTTCATCTAAATAGCTTGTTTTGCTTTGAAACCATACTTCTAGATTATTATTAGAAAAGAAGAAATTGTTAAAATTGGCCTTGTTTGAATTTAAATTGATTTTAGCGTAGTTAGAATGAGAGCGTTCATTTTGGCCTCTTAATATATTTACATCACCAAAAAGTTCTAAATCTCCGGTTTTTTCATTGTAAATAGCTTTATTGGCGGTGATAAAATAAAAGTCTGAAAAAATAACTACATCTTCATTTGCAGTGAGTATATCTCCTTGTTTTTTAGCATCAAGTGCATAAATATCCACTTGGGCGGCATCGAGTAAGGTAAGGCTAGCGCTTAAAAATAAAATTTTACGCCACATTAACTACTATTGTCCTTGCTAGATAATCTTCCCAAGTTTTGCGTAAATCATTGCTCAAAGCCCAAGCAAAGCCTAACATAAATGCCATATCGCTTATTTGTCTTACGATTGAGCGTATGCAGCTTTGGTTTAAATTGGGCTTGTCTAATAAATCTTCATCTAAAATAATGATTTTGCATACCATTTTTCCTAAACTTGCTCCATATAAATAAGTAAAAATTGTTTGGTAGGTAATATGAAGCAATAAAAATCCTAAGTAAAAATCACCTAAAATTTGAGCTGTATCAAACAAATCTTTAGCATTAAGCAATTTGTCGTAAAAAATAACAAATACAATCAGCGAAAGTACAAGATTATCAATAAAGTATGCCAATATCCTTTTGTTAAAGCTAGCAATGGTAAGATTTTCTCGCTCAAGACGCGTAAGCAAATCTTCTTTCATTGAATAACCTGATGAGCAATATCTTTTCTAAATTGTTTGCCTTTAAAATGAACATTCTCGCAAAGCTCGTAAGCTTTTTTCTGTGCTTCTTCTATGCTTGAACCTGTACCAACGCAAACTAATACACGCCCACCATCTGCCATAAGTTTGCCATCTTCTAAGCTTACTCCAGCATAAGAAATATGTGTATTTTCAGGAATATTTGTTATAGAAATTTCACTTTTTGGAGAGCTTTTGTAAGGGTAATTCTCGCTCGCACATACTACGCCTACTGCATAGTCTTTTTTGATTTTTATTTTAGTATGTCTTAATCGTTTTTGCGTAGTGGCTAAAATAAGCTCTAGAGGATTTTCAATCAAAGGCATTAAAACTTCGCATTCAGGATCTCCAAAACGCACATTAAATTCCAAAACATAAGGTTTGTTACCTACAACCATAATGCCTATAAACAATACCCCACAAAATTCACTACCTTCTTTTTTCATACCTGCAAGAGTTGGGATAATGATATCTTTTTGTATTTTTCTAAGCAAGCTTTCATTTGCTAAGGAGCTTGGAGCGTATGCCCCCATACCACCTGTATTGGGTCCTTCGTCTCCATCTAAAAGTTTTTTATGATCTTGTGCAGCAGGTAAAAGCACAAAGTCATTACCATCGCATACTGCAAAAATACTAAGCTCAAAACCATCTAAAAATTCTTCTATCACAATAAGCTTGCCTGCTTCACCAAAACTTTCTCCACTAAGCATTTTAGATGCTTCTTCTATAGCTTCTTCGTGAGTTTTTGCAATGATTACCCCTTTGCCAGCACAAAGCCCATCGGCTTTAACGACGATAGGAGGCGTTAAGCTTAATATAAAGTTTTTTGCTTTTTCTATATCGTTTGTATTTAAAAATTTTGCCGTTTTGATACGGTATTTTTTTAAAAAACTTTTCATAAAAGACTTAGAAGTTTCAAGCATAGCCGCAGCTTTTGTAGGGCCAAAAATAGGAATATTGTGTTGTTTAAAAATATCTACAATGCCTTCAGCTAAAAAACTTTCACTACCTACTATGCATAGATCAAAATCTTTCTCTTTTGCATAAGTAGCTAAAACTACAGGATCTTTAAAGTTAAGATTGGTTCCAAGACTTTCGGTAGCACCATTACCAGGAGCAAAATAAAATTCTAAATTTTCATCCACACGCTTTAGAGCTAAAGCGATAGAATATTCACGAGCGCCGCTACCCAAAATCATTATTTTCATTTATTCTCCTTGTATCAAACCCAAACAGCCGCTTAATAAAGATTGACCCCAAAAAGTCAAAGAAAACCGCTAGGCAATTTTTAAAGGCTGCAACTTCTCGCTTCTTTCGAAACTCAAACGACGCCACAGAACACGGTAAATCGCACAATCACAGTTAATAAAAATATGTTGGATCACTTTAAATATCACGAACTGTTTAGGCAAGTAAATTATAGCTTTATTTAGCTTAAAATTCTATGTTTAAATCAGTTTAAATTTGGTTTTCCCTATTTTATCAAAATGTTTTCCTTCTAAAATAATATCCGCTACACTTTCCCATACATGCTTTTCATCAATAAAAACTATATCAAAACTATTATCACGCATTAAGGATTGATAATTGACTTTTTTAGGAGCGTATTTTACTATGAAATAGGGATTTTGTGCAAAGGTTTCTATTTTTAATTTGCAAAGCAAATCCAAATCCGAAGTTACGACTAAAAATTTTTTCCTTTGTTCTTTGGTAATTTTTTGGATATAAACTAAAAGTTTTTGATCAAAAGGATTGAGTGCTGCTTTGTTTAAACGACTTAGATAATGTTCTGCAAACGAAAGAGAACAAAAGGAATTTTCTATATTGCTCATTGTAAAATATGAATTTTTAACCCCTGATGATTTTAAGGATAAATGCCAAATTTTAACATCCATTATCGTAGCACATAAATTAAGACCTGTAATTATTTTTTTAAAGAGTTTTTCGCGTGAAAGTTTGAAAGCATTTTCAAAAATATTATAATTTTTCTTATAAAAATCCTCTTGTATAGCACCCAGTCTTTTAAGGGTTGTTCTATAATACTCCGCTTCTTTTTGAAGTTTTGCTAATTTTTCTTGTCTTGCTTTGAGTTTTTCAGGATCTGTATTGGCCGCATTGCTTTTGAGTTGAATTTCAGATTGTAAAGCTTTCATTTGTGCCTCAAGTGAAGCAAGGCGGTTTTTTCTTGTATCTATGGTAGCTATTAAAGCTTGGTAATGACATTGTAAAGATAAGAAAGTTTCATTAAATATTTTAGTGATATTAGGTTTTTTATCTGCTATCATTTGTTTGTAGGAATTTTCTAAGTGCATCATAATGCTTTTTAAGGCGCTAAATTGGGTTTGATCTATGCTATTATCCATAAAAATTAAAGTATCATAAGCTTTAAATAAAAATCTTTTAAGGATAAGATAATCCAAAATACAAGGAATATCTTTTTCATCTTGTAAATTAGCTTGCAAAGCTTCAACAGATAAAATTTCATGGGCAAAATATTTTTGTATAGCTTGAGGAATGGTAAAAGATAATGGAATTTTTTCTATAGAATCAAAATCAATGCTTCTATAAAGTTCTGTAATATATGCACTTCTTCGAGAATTTTGTAAATCTTCAAGCTCATCATCGCTATCGGTTTTCCAAAAATCATGTTCAGTGATAAAATCACCCTCTTTAAATTCTTGAAATTTGGAAGGTTTTATCCCTGTGATAGTTTTGCTTACAGGTGCAGGAGCGCCATTTTCGGCTTTTTTATCACTAGAGAGCGTGCGAAATTCAACAAGCATCCCAACGCTGGGCATACTTTTCTTATCATTCCAAATTTGACGACTAAAGTCAAAAAAAGTATTTGCCGAATTTGTTACAGTTCCACGCCCTGTGGAATCCATATATATAGCTATTTTTCCATGCATATTTCATCCTTGAAAGTTTTTAAAAGATAATTTTAGCTTTATTTTTATAAAAATTTTATAAGCAAAAGGATAAAATCGCATGTTTGATTTTAAAAATTTTTTTAGTTATATTTTTTACTATAGGAAAAATTGAATGTTTTTTTATGAATATCTCAAAAATCCAAAACAAATCGGTGCCTTTTGCTCTAGCTCCCAAAAACTAGGTTTTGTTATGACTCAAAATATTAATTTACGTCAAGCAGACTATATCGTAGAAATTGGACCTGGCACAGGTGTTTTTACGGAAAATATTTTAAAATATAAAAACAAAAAAGCGCAATTTTTTGCTATAGAAATCAATAAAAATATGGCAGAGAAACTTAAAAGAAAAATTGCAAATTTGGATATAGAAATAGGAAGTGCTGAAAATTTACCTTATTTTTTAAGGCAAAGAAGTATAGCTAATGCAGATGTGATTGTTAGTGGAATTCCGTGGAGTTTGCTTAAAGATCATGAGCAAGAAAAGCTTTTAAAAATCATTCATAAAAGCTTAAAACCCAATGGTTATTTTAGTACTTTTGCTTATGTATTGCCTACTTTTTCAAGTTTAAAATTCCGTCAAAAGATATTTTCTTTTTTTTCAGAGGTAAGAATTTCAAGAGTTGTTTGGCAAAATTTCCCACCTGCTGTGGTGTATTATTGTAAGAAATAAATTTTACACCCATTTTTTGCTAAAAAATAATTTAACGCTTTATGATATGAGATTATCCTAGAACGCATACATTGCATTTGGATTTTGTAAAATTTGGGCTAAGCTTGGTAATTGCTCTAGATTACTTCTTTTAAGTAAAGCTATATCATAATTCTTTCTTTTTAGCAATAATGAGCAATTCTCGATCACCCGTAGTTTCTTCTATATAATCTTCTATGGAAGATAAGATATCAAATCCGTTTTGCTTTAATAATTTATGTACTTTTTCTAAATCTAGAGCGCTATGGTAAAATGATTCTCCCCACATTGTGCTGATAATTTCGCCATCATTTTTTCCATGGGTAAATAAAAACAATCCACCAGGTGTCAACAAAGAAGAAATGATTTGATAAATACATTCTTGCTTATCGTGACTAATATGCCAAATAGAATCAAATGCGATGATCGCATCATATTTTTTATCTGTTTTGAAATTTAAAATATTCTCTACTAAAAAAGTAGCATTATGTAAGTTAAGTTTTTGTGCTTGTTTTATCATTTCTTCTGAAATATCTATCCCAGTAACTTGAAAACCTTGTTTTGATAAATACGAAGCAATAGGATATCCTGTTCCACAACCAATATCTAACACTCTTGAATTTAATTTCAAATCATTCGCAAAATCAATAATGCATTTATTGGTTGAAGTGCTTTTTCGAAAATCACTCCACTTTTTACAAATTTTATTGTACGAATCTTTTATACTATTTTCCATCTGTATATCCCTCAAAACTTATAACATTTTTTGATTTTTTTTATAAAATAAAACCAATACGCTTGATATAGCCTTTTTTCATGCTTTGCATGTTGACTTTTTTAAGTATTAAAAATTCGCTAAAGAAGATTTAAATTCTTGAAAACCTGTGTATTGTTATCAGGTTTTCAGATTTTTTACTTTATTCCCATTCTATAGTTGCAGGTGGTTTACTTGAGATATCATAAACTACGCGGTTAATGCCTTCAACCTCATTGATAATACGACGCGAGATATTTTCTAAAATTTCATAAGGTATATGTGAAAAAGTCGCCGTCATTCCATCGCTTGCATCAACAACGCGAACGCAAACAGTATTATCATAAGTTCGGTTATCTCCCATAACGCCAACACTTTTTACATTTAACAATACACAAAAAGCTTGCCAAGTTTTATCATACCAACCTGTACTTCTTAATTCTTCAAGCAAGATAACATCCGCTTTGCGTAATAATTCAAGGCTTGGGCGATTGACTTCTCCCATGATGCGTATAGCAAGACCAGGGCCTGGGAAAGGATGGCGATAAACTATTTCTTTGCTTAATCCAAGCTCGATACCTAAGGCACGCACTTCATCTTTAAAAATTTCTTTTAATGGTTCAACAAGCTTAAGATTCATCTTTTCAGGCAATCCACCTACATTATGATGACTTTTGATAGTTTTACTTGCACCTATAACCGAGCTTTCTATGATATCAGTATAAAGTGTGCCTTGGGCTAAAAATTTCACATCTTTATGCTTTTTAGCCTCTTCTTCAAAAACTTCTATGAAGGTATTGCCTATGATTTTGCGTTTTTGCTCAGGGTCAGTTACTCCTGCTAAGCGATCTAAGAAAATCTTGCTCGCATCAATACTTATAAGATTGATTCCTAAAGTATTTTTAAACATAAATTCAACTTGTTCTTTTTCACCACTTCTTAAAAGTCCATTATCTACAAAAACTACTATAACTTGATCTTTGATCGCATTTGCCAGTAGAGCCGCTACAACACTGCTATCTACCCCGCCACTTACAGCACAAAGAACTTTATCATTGCCCACTTCTTCGCGAATTTTTTCAGCTTGAGTTTTTGCAAAAGATCCCATATTCCAAATACTTTCGCAATTGCAAGCATATTTTGCAAAATTTTTCAAGATACTTTTACCAAATTCGCTGTGCTGCACTTCAGGGTGGAATTGTAAAGCAAAGAATTTTTTCTCTTCATTTGCAAAAACACAATAAGGGCTATTTTCACTCGTTGCTAAAACTTCAAAACCTTGTGGTAAATTTTCAACCTTATCAGAATGACTCATCCAAACGATTTGTTTTTTAGGTAGATTTTTAAACAAATCACTATCTTTTTGAATTTCTATACTTGCTTTGCCGTATTCTTTGTGTCCAGCTGGAGCAACATTGGCTTTATAGTGATGAGCCATAAGCTGCATACCATAGCAAATTCCAAGTATAGGTAAGCCTAGATTAAAAACTTCTTTATCACAAAAGTACGCATCTGTTGCATAAACACTTGCAGGGCCACCACTTAAAATAATACCCTTAGGTTCTTTTGCTTTTATATCTGCTAAACTTACATTAAAAGGCAAAATCTCAGCATAAACGCCTTGCTCTCTCAATCTTCTTGCTATAAGCTGAGTATATTGCGATCCAAAATCCAAAACTAAAATATCTGCTTTTTTCATTCTACCACCTATTTAATTGTTCGTATTTTTTAATGTTTTTTACTGAACCGTTTTGTTCGTAGCTAGTGTATTGTGGGTTACCCTTATAGCCACAAGCACACAAAAAAATTAAGAAAAAAAATGCTAAAATCATCTTATGGAAAAATTTCAAAGTCCAAAGATAATTAAAAATACTAGCGCCATTCTTAATGACTTGATGAGTAAGTCTCATTATCGACCCTTAAAAACCTTATTTTTTTGTAAAGATTTTTTAAATTCTTTTCCGCCTGCCAAACAGCGTTTAATCGCTAGAATTTATATAAAAAATCATATTTTAAATATAGTGACTTTAAATTCAGCCGCTTATCAAGAATTAAATCACGATAATAGCAAAATTTACATTAAAGTTCTCATAAAAAAATACGGAAAAATGTATCCTTTGAGTGGATTTTCAGATATAAAAGATTTAAAAATTTTTACACAAAAATATAATAATATAATAAAAAATAATGAAAATTTCACGGCTAAAAAACCCTACATAGAATTAAGCCTTGGAAAATTTGAAAACAAAATTGAAAATAAAATTTTAGCAAAGAAATTTGAAGAAATAAGGCAAATGATAAAAAATGACTGAAATTTTGCTTAAAAACACTCTCAAAGAAGAGCTTCAAACTCTACCTTCAAATGCTGGAGTCTATCAGTATTTTAACGCCGAAGGAAAACTTTTATATGTAGGCAAGGCTAAAAATCTTAAAAACCGCGTAAGATCTTATTTTGCTTTTACTCCGAAATTGCATGCTAACCCAAAAAATTCTTTAAGAATTCAAAAAATGATAGAAGAAGCAGTGCATTTGGAATTTATTACGACAAATTCAGAAGCTGATGCTTTGATTTTGGAAAATTCTTTTATCAAGCAACTTCATCCAAAATACAATATTTTACTAAGAGATGATAAGACTTATCCTTATATTTATGTAGATTTTAATGAAGAATTCCCGCGTTTTGAAATCACTAGAAAACTAGTAAAAAAGAGTAAAATTAAATATTTTGGCCCCTTTTTTAAAGGAGCTAGAGAACTTTTAGATGCACTTTATTTGTATTATCCATTAAAGCAAAAAGCAAGTTGTAAATCCCCTTGTATTTTTTACCAAATTTCTCGCTGTCTTGCACCTTGTGATAAAAAAATCACTCAAGAAGAATATCGTTTGATTTTAGATAAAGCTATTAACGCCCTTTTAAGTCCTAGTATTTTAGTGAAAAATTTGGAAAAACAAATGTTTCATTTAGCCCAAAATGAAAATTATGAAGAAGCGGCAAAAATAAGAGATCAGATTGCTACGATAAGGGATTTGGAAATTAAAGTTGAGATTGATATTGCTAAATTAGAAGACTTTGAAATTTTTGCTTTAGCTTGTGAAGGCTCTATGCTTTCAACTTTGCGTTTTGTCGTGCAAAATGGAAAAATCATCAGTGCCAATTCTAAAATCACCCCACTTAAAAATAATACAGATTTTGATAAAAATGAGATTTATAAACAACTTATTTTAGAAAATTTTAGCATAGACATTCCCTTGGTTACAAATACTATTTATGTTTATGAAGAATTTGAAGATAGGGAGCTTTTAGAAGAAATTTTAAGCCAAAGATTTGATAAAAAAATCAGTATTAAGGTTCCTAAAATAGGAGAAAAAAGAAGAATTTGTGATTTGGCATTTCAAAATGCGTGTTTAAATATACAAAAAGAGCAAAAAAATAGTGATTTTAATATACAAAAAGAACTTAAAAATTATTTTGAGCTTGAAAATTTGCCAAATTATATAGAGGTTTTTGATAATTCTCATATGCAAGGTGTGGCGAATGTAGGAGCTATGGTAGCTTATAAAATGGGTGCTTGGGATAAGTCAAATTATAGAAAATTTCATTTAAAATATAAAAATGACTATGAGCAAATGCGCGAAGTTTTAACGCGTAGGGCATTAGATTTTGATAAAATGCCTGCTCCTGATTTGTGGCTTATAGATGGGGGAAAGGCTTTGCTTGATTTAGCTAAGGAAATCATCTTAAGTAGCGGGGCAAATGTTGATATTTTAGCAATCTCAAAAGAAAAAATCGATGCTAAAGCTCATCGTGCTAAAGGAGGGGCTAAAGATAAAATTCATTCCTTCAAAGGAGAATTTGCCCTAAGTATTAACGATAAAAAATTACAATTCTTACAGAAATTAAGAGATGAAGCACATCGTTTTGCCATAAGTTTTCATCAAAATACTAAGAAAAAACAAGATTTATCAAGCTCTAAGCTTGCAAAATCAGGTCTTAGTGCAGGAGCTATACAAAAACTTCTGGCGTATTATGGAAGTTTTGAAGCTATTTATGAGGCAAATTTTGAAGAATTGTGCCAATTAGTAGGAAAAAAATTAGCGCAAAAAATAAAGGAAGATTGATTTGTTATTGGTTTGGATTATTTTTATTTTTAATATTATTTTGGCTTTTTTAAGTATAGACTTTGCAAGAATTCATGAAAGTTTTGAGCAAATTAAACTTGCTTTTTTTGCTAGTATTTTTATTTTGTCTTTAACTTTAATATTTTTCTTTTTTTGGCAAAAGCGAGCTTTGGCTAAGAAAGATCAAAAAATTTTATTAATTAAAAATGAATTTATACATTCTAAAGAGATAGATATCGAAACGAGTTTGGATTTGATTCGGGAAAAAATAGCACATTTAAATCAAGACTTGTTCAAGATTTCTCATGAAAAAGAAACTTACGCAAAATTGCTAGAAGATAGTTTATATCAAATTGGCAATATCGAGGGTGTTGTAAGATGTTTAGATGAGGAAGAAGCAAGTAGAGAAATCAAATCACTTGTTTTAAATGCATTAAAACATCAAAAAGAACAAATTAGACTTGGACTCAATCAAGCTTTAGAATACCATAAAAGCATAGGAGTAGCACAGGGTAATGTTTTGCAATTTGAAGCAAGTGCTGCAATAGTAAGCGATGATGAGCTTGAGTCATTTTTGCTAGCCAATTTATTGTCTTATTTTGGTATAGAAAATACTATTTTTAAGAGCTTGAGTTTTGATATTAATGATTTTCATGTGGTTTTCATTAAGGATAAAATTTTAGAGCAAAGTTCTAAAAAAGCCGATGATTTTATCGTGTTTGGGCGTAGTAAAAACTTATATTATGAGTATTTTTTAAGCTTGCCTTTTGAAAAAAAAGAGCTTGAAAATATTTTGCAAAGAAAACTTGATAAAATTTGTGTTTTAAAATTTCAAACTCCTTATCAAAATAATGTTTTGCTTTTTAAACAAAATGAGTTTGATGCAACTTTGTTTTTCAATATCATAGAAAAACAATGCTCTCAAAATATGCGTGTAAATTCTTTTAGCGAATTAAAAAAAGAACTAAAAAAGGAAGCTTATCGTTTAGTATTGCTTGATTATGAATTGATTAAATTTGATCTTGAGCAGATGCGTTCTATTCTTAGCGCTTATAAAAAGCAACACCCTCAAAGTCATATTATATTTTTTTCTAAAGAAAGAGTGAGGGATTTTGATTGTGTAAGTGAAGTTTTAAATGATATCAGTAGAAATGATCTTATAGCTTTGATTAGAAAATATTTGCCTAAAAATTAGGCTTTATAGAATTTAACTCCTGCTAGATTAAGAATCTTTACTTTTTCTTCTTTTATAAGCTTATCCAAAAGAACTTGGGAAGCTTTATCTAATTTATTTTCTATATCTATCTCACTTTGCGAGCGTAGATGAAGCATTTTTAATAATTCTTCTTCACCAAAATTTAACTTTTCGCCCTCATAATGCCTTTTAGGTAAAAGCACAGGAGTGGAAGTTATGAGTTTAGAAAGTTCTAAAAGTCTTTCTTCGCTTATTTTTTTAACCGCATAAGCTGGAGGTCTATCGATAGTGCTTAAATCAACTCTTAAGGGCGCTATTTTAGCTAAAGCTTGATTTAAAGCGATAAATTCTTCTTCGTTGTCATTAAGATCTTTTACGACAAGGATTTCCATTACAAGATTGCCTTTAAATTGGGTTTTAAATTCTGCCATTTTTTTTATCATTTTTTCCAAATCGATATTTTTTAAAGCTCTATCGATACGGTAAAAGGTTTTAGAAATAGCACTATCTAGGCTGAATTTAACCACATCTAGCTTTAACAAGGTATTGAATTTATCTTGATCTAAAACTGCAGTGCCATTGCTTAAAATGAGCAATTTTTTATCTTTGGCGATCTTGCGTAAGGATGAGATTAATTTATCTAAATGCGGATAAAGGCTTGGTTCTCCATTGGCTGTTAAGGTAAGAAAGTCAAATGAGATATTTTTTTCAAGAGCGCTTTGAACTTCTAAAATAATTTCTTCTACGCTTACAATCTCATCTTGCTTTGCTTGAGGTTTTTGAGCTTCAAGTTCGCAATATACGCAATCAAAATTGCATTGTTTCTTACTAGGACTTAGGTCAATGCCTAAAGATCTTCCAAAGCGTCTTGAATTGATGGGACCAAAGAGAATTTTCATTTGGCTGAACCTTCTTGCACAAGCTGGATAAAGTATTTTGCATTTTCAACAGGAATATCAGGTAAGATTCCATGTCCTAGATTGAAAATATGGGCTTTATTTTGCATAATTTCAAGAATATTTTCTACGCCTTGTTTGATAGCTTTTTTATCATAAAGTCTGCAAGGTTCCATATTGCCTTGTAGGGTGTATTGGTGGGATAATTTATCGCGTGCTAGATCAAGAGGAGTGCTCCAATCAACCCCAAAAACATCAAAATTTCCATCGATTTTATCCAAATAACCACTAATACCTTTAGGAAATAAAATTACAGGTATGTGAGGGTATTTATTTTTGATAAAATCAGAAATTTCAAGCATGTATTTAAATGAAAAATCAAAAAATTTATCACATTCTAAAGCACTCGCCCAGCTGTCAAAAATTTGCACTGCATTCGCACCTGCTTTGATTTGTTCTTCTAGGTAAGATTTTAAAACTTGGGTGAGTTTATTTAAAATTTCATGCAAAAGTTCTGGATTTTGATAAAGCATTTTTTTGCATTTTGCATAATTTTTACTCCCACTTCCTTCTATCATATAAGTTGCTATGGTCCAAGGGCTGCCACAAAATCCTATCAAAGCTTTATCAAGAGGCAATTTTTCGCGTGTTAGTTTTAAAGCATCATAAACATAGTTTAGTTTTTTAGAAGCATTTTGATCATCTAGCTTGTTAAGATCTTCTAGGGTTGAAATAGGTGTTTGAAATACCGGTCCTTCGCCTTTTTCAAAGCGTAAATTCATTCCCATTTCAAGAGGGACTACTAAAATGTCTGAAAAGATAATCGCTGCATCAACCCCTAAAATATCAACAGGTTGTAAAGAAACCTCCGAAGCTCTTTTGTAGTCTTTACATAAAGATAAAAAATCTCCCGCCTCTTGTCTAACTTTCATATATTCAGGCAAATATCTTCCTGCTTGACGCATCATCCAAACGGGTGTATAAGGTGTGGGCTTTTTAAAGCAAGCGTCGATAAAAATCATAGTTTTCCTTTGTTTTTTTGATAAAATTATAACAGAAATTGATAAAAATAAATGTGTTTTATTGTGTGAAAGATTTATGATTGTCTTATTTTGGTATTTTATAAATTTATACGAGAATTGAAAAATTCTCGCAATGAAATTTTAAGTTTAAATTTATATTTTAGCAGTATTTCCCGCATCGATGGTTGCAAAAAGTTTATTGAGTAAATCTTCTTCATTTTTCTTGTATTGATCTTCTCTCATTTTTTGCCAAGCGTAAGATTTAAAATCTTCTTTAACAGCACTAAGATCAAGATCTTCATTAGTAAATTCGCTTGAACTTGTCTTTTTATCTTCCTTATCTTCTTTGTTTTTAACTTCATTTAGAGTAGCTTGAAATTCATCTGCTGAAGTGCTTTTTTCCTTAACTTTGGTTGTAGCACTAAACATAGAGCTTGAAGTTGTTTGGATATCTTTTACCACCATTTTCTCCTCCTTTGTTGTTGATTTTAAATTAGATAAGCAATTTTTATTCCAATTTAGAATTTTTAAAAGATTTTTTTGCAAATTTTGAATAACTTATCAAAAATTAAGATAAAAAGAGTTTTTATGGCTTTGTTAATTTTTCTTAAAATAAATCCGTATTGTGATGGTTAAAAATTTTGTATTTTGATTTTTTTTAAAAAAATTAAAAATATTTTTGTTACAATAAAACAAAAAACAAGGAGAGGCAATGAAGATAATTTTATTGACAATTTTAAGTTTTCTTAGCTTATGGGGCTTGAGTTTTGATGAGCTTATATATAAAAATGAAGTCAAACCAAGCTTTGATTGTTTTAAGGTTAAAAATAATGGCAAAAATGATGATGAATTAATTATATGCAATAAAATAGGTGCTATTAATGAATTTGAAAATAAAAAACTTGCTTTGATGGATAATATCTTTATAAGTTTATATCAAGAGCTTTTAAAAAATGCAAATGAAAATGTAAAAGAAGATTTTAAATTGGTTGTTAAAAAAATGTTTAGAGAAAGAAAAAATTGCACTAAAGCCGCATCAAATGATTATATCCAAGCAAGTCAAGATCCTCAATCGCCTTTTGTTTACAAGACTGATTGTATAGAAAAAACTTATGCTAGAGCGTTTTTAGAGCTTATGCAAAAAGCTAAAAAAGATACCCAAAGCAAAGAAAGATTAAAGCAAATTTTTAATAATCAAGTAGATAGGTATGAAAATTTAATCCAAATAAGCATTCAAGATCCTATAGATTTGGAAATTTTTATAGATAATCTAGCCCAAGAGGGCTTGATCGATGATAAGGCTAAATTGAAGCTTTAGAGGGCAATTCTAGAGCAAATTTAGCTGCTTCAAAATAGCTTTTAGTACTGATTTTAGCATTTTTATAGGCCTTATCAAATGCGGTGCCATGATCAACACTTACGCGTATAATGGGTAAATTCAAACTCACATTGATACTTTTTTCAAAATACAAAGCCTTTAAAGGTGCTAAGCCAAGATCGTGATACATAGCTATCAAGCGATTGCATACTTTTAAATTTGCCTTTGTAAAAGCTGTATCTGCGACTAAAGGGTAGGGCAAATAAACACCTTTTGAATTAAAATTTAAAAGCAATTCTTTTTGTAAATTCTCATCTTTTAGAGCTTTTTTAAAGAATTTTTCATCTTTTTTAGAATTTAAAAAAGCATTAACGAAAGCGATAGCTTTTTGCATAAGTTCTTCTTCTTTGCCGCCTATTACCCCATAATCTCCTGCATGCGGGTTAAAGCCTAAAAGTCCGATTTTTTTAAAGAGAGTTTCTTGATAAAAGTCTTTTAAAAAAATACTTAAATTTTGAAAAGTGATTTTTTTGCTTACTTTCGCTAAGGGAATATGCTCGCTAAAAAGTCCTACAAAAAGTTCTTTACATCCTAACATCATGATGGCATTTTTTTTAAAAAAGAATCTTAGTGCGTCAGTATGTCCTTTAAATTCAAGCCCTGCATTCTCCCAAGCTTTTTTATGTATAGGTAGAGTAAGTAGGGCGTGTGCGTGGTTTTTATAAACAAAATAGCTCGCCGCCTTAAAGCTTAAAAAGCTATAAAGTCCACTTTTTGCATCTATCTCTCCTGCTTTAATGTCAAAGTTTTCATCCACTTTTAAATTTAAAGGTAAGCCAAAAGAATAAATTTCAAGAGAATTATGCTTTTTAAGCAGTGTAAATTCATAATTTTTAGCATCCTTAAAAGCTACGATTTTTGCATTTAAAAGCTCTAAATTTAAAAGTTTTAAAGCTTTTTGGAGCAAGCTTTCATGGATAAAATAATAAGGAGTGCAAATTTGGCTTAATTTTTCATGTGAGCGTGCTAGAATTTCAAGCCCTATGCCATTGATATCGCCTATACTGATGGCTAATTTTTTCATCTTTGAAGCAGTGCTTTCATTTCTAAAATCGCATTTTGTAGCCCTACAAAAACTGATCTTGCTACAATACTTTGGCCGATATTAAGCTCGCAAATTTCTTTGATATTTACTATTTGGCTTACATTTTTATAGTTTAGTCCATGCCCAGCAGCGACTTTTAATCCAAGCTCTACTCCTTTTTTAGCGCAAATTTCTATATTGCTTAATTCTTCTTCAAATTGATTTTGCAATATTTTTTTACTTAAATCAAATTCCTTTAAGGCAAAGGCGGTGTGAGAGATATTGCTAAAAAGTGCGTTATGTAAATTTGCATAATGCCCTGTGTGAAGTTCTATAAAATCAGCTTTTAACTCATATGATTTTTGTATGTCTTCTAAGCTAGGATTGATAAAAAGCGAAACCTCAATTTCTGCATTTTGAAGTTTTTCTATACTTTCTTTAATTTTATCATGATTTAAGTTTAGTCCACCTTCTGTGGTAAGCTCTTCTCTTTTTTCAGGCACTAAGGTGATGCGATGAGGTTTTAATTTAAGCGCTAAGTTTAGAATCTCATCATTTAAAGCACATTCTAAATTAATAGGACTTTTACAAAAGCGTATGATATTTTCTAAGTCAAAATCTTGAGCATGACGGCGATCTTCTCTTACATGTAAAGTGATTTGATCCCCAAATTTGGCTGCTATAAAAGCAGCTTCTAAAAGATCAGGATCATTTACCATTCTAGCTTGTCTTAATACTGCAATGTGATCGATATTTACACCTAAAAGCATATTTTTCCTTTAGAACTTTTTTGCTATTATACTATAAATTTAAATAAGGAAAGCGATGTTAGGTATAGATCTTGGCTCAAATACTTTAAGAGCGGTTTTTATAAATGAAAAATTTGAAAAGTTAGATGAATATGAATTTATCATAGGCTCGGCTAAAAATTTAGATAAAACGGGAAAGATAAGCGATGAAGCCATAGAAAAACTTCGCAACGCACTTCAAGAAATAGCTAAAAAATACGATCTAAGCCAAGCAAAAGCAGCCGCAACTGCAGCTTTTAGAAAGGCAAGCAATACAAGTGAAATTTTTACTCGTTTAAAGCAAGAATTTCAAATCGATTTTAAGGTTATAGATGCCAAAAGTGAAGCCAAAATCAGTGTTTTGGGTATGAAAATGGGGCTTTTAAATTTAGGCTTAAATTTGGATTGTGGATATTGTGATTTAGGAGGTGCATCTTGTGAATTTTCTTTTAGAGAGAATTTTCAAAGTTTTGATTTTGGTATTATCAGTTTTTATGAAAAATGCAAGATAAAAAGAAGCGTAAATTCTTTTTCTTTTAAAAAAATACTTCAAAAATATCCTGACTTTCCTTATAAATTTAAAGATAAAAAACTAAAAATCCATTTTTTAATCCATGATAATTTTTTAAAAACCATGGCTTTTGAGGCTTTTATACAAAGCAATGAATTAAAAAAAATGCTTAAACAAAGTAAGATGAAAAATATCGTTTTAAATTCAGGCGTTCCTACAGCTCTAGCGGCTTTAAAAAAAGGCTTAAATTATGAAAAATATAATGCGAAGAAAATCAATGGCTCAAGATTAAATGTCAATGATTTTTTAAATTTTGGGCAAAGACTTTGGCATATGGATGAAAAAAGAGCAAGTTTTTGGGTGGGAAATACGCGTAAAAATTATTTGGTCGCGGGATGTTTTTTACTTTTTAGTATTTTTGAGAGAGAAAAGCTTATAGTGATTGATGAGGGTTTAAGAGAGGGGCTTTGTATGGCTGATTTAAATTTTTAATCATTCTTGTTTTTATGTAAAAAATTATAAAGATAAACTTTCAACGCTTTATTTTATAAGAAGTGTTAATGCTAGAATTTTGCAAATTCAAAGAAGTGAAATTTTTCATCAAAATTAAAAAATAAAATTTTACTTTGTGAAAGAAAATTTTCATAAGTCTTAAGATTTTTATCTTTGGTGTATTTTAATAATTCTTCAAAACCAAAATCAATCAAGGCTTGGTTTTGTTTTTTTAGAGCTAAGAGTTTAAAATCATGTTCTTTTATAAGCTGTTGAATTTGCGTAAAATTAATATTATAGGTTAAATCGCTTTTACCAAAAAAATCTTTTAAAGTGATTTCAAAAGGATTAAAAACTTCATGTTTTTGATAAATTCTAATGCTAAATTGTTTGGGATTAAACACGCCATAATCAAAACTTGCAAAGATAAATTTTTTAGAAGCTTTATCCAAATCTTTAAAAAATTCTTCCAATTCTAGGCTTAATTCGCCTTTTTTTAAATTTAAAACTTCGCATTTTTCTTTTAATTTAGCCTCCATGGGTTCAAAAACAAGTTTAAAATCTTGCACAAAGGCCATTTTATCATTATCTATCAATTCACAAGCAAAACTATCAAAAAGCTCATTGCAAAAGAAAAAGGCATTTTCAAAATGACATTCTTTTAAGCTTCTCTTATGTGTAAATTCCACGCCTTCTAAGGTCTTTTTTTGTAAATTTCTTAATTTTTCATGAGGTTCTATGATAAAAAAAGAAAGCTTGGAAAAAATTTCAGGCCTAAATTCAAGTAAAGCAGCTAAAAAATCCCTGCTTAAATAGCCCTCATTGGCTCCTATTTCTACAAGTTCTAAGGGAAGTTTTAAGACTTTTTTATCTATAAGATCTAAAAAATGCTTTGCTAAAAGAGTGCCAAAAAGATTTCCCACGCTTACTGCGGTAAAAAAATCTCCATTTTTGCCTATACTAACAGCGTTTTTATAATAACTTTCATGCAGCCAAGTATGAAAAAATTCACTGAATTTCATTGAAAAAGTGTATTGAATTTAGAGATAAAATCCAAAGGATCTACTTGCTTGCCTCCAGCTAAAATACCAAAATGCAAGTGTGGTCCACTAACCCTTCCTGTAGCCCCACTCAGTCCTAAAAAATCACCTTTTTTAATCCTTTGTCCTACCTTGACTTCGATTTTAGAAAGATGATAATACTGCGAGTAAATTCCAAAACCATGATCAATGACTACGGATTTTCCTGCAAAATAACGATCTTTTGCTATTTTTACTATGCCTGAATTAGCCGCATAGATAGGAGTTCCCACAGCAGCTCTAAAGTCCGTTCCGCTGTGATAGCTTGCAACTTTTTCATTAAAGGTTCTTGCTTTGCCAAAATCACTTGTGATAAAAGAATCTAAAGGAGTATTAAAAGAGCCATCAAATAAAGCTTTTGGAGTATAAGAGCTATAAATTGCATTAGCTTCTTTAAATTCTTTAGCAATGCGTTCTTGAACGGCTTTAGGTGGAAAAATTTTTTTATTTTCTACGCTTAATTTTTCACTTTTATAATTGCCTTCTAAAGTTTTTATAAAAATTTCTTCTTTTTTGTTTTTGTAAAGAGCAATCAGTTTTGTATTTTGAGGTGGATTTTTATAAGGCAGTGAAAATATAGCTAAAATTTTTTCTTGATTTTTAGGATGAGGAAAGGTGGCTAAAATTTTATCCTCATTTTTTAAAGAAATAAAATCTTTTTTATCCAGTTCCAAAAATAAAGCTTGTCCTTTGATAAGCTCGAAATTTTGAGCACCAAAAAGCCAAAGAGCAAGGCTTAGAAAAAGCCAAAAAGCTTTCATAGGCTTAACTCTTTAAGATCAGCGATTTTTAGGAATTCTTCGTAAATTTCATAGATAAGTGCTTGGCGATTATTTTTAAGTTTTTCATCTTCAGCATTGATCATTACTTTATCAAAAAATTCATCTATAAAAGGTTTAAGCGAAAAGAGATTTTCAAGTTTTTCTTGTAAAGAGTGTGCTTGAATTTTTTCCTTAAAGGCTTTATAAAGTTTATTTTCTGCTTCTTCAACAAAGAGGTTTTCATCGACTTTGTGTGAAGTTTTATTAGCGATATTGGCCAGTCTTTTAAAGGTAGTGAAATTTTCTTGAAAATTAGCTTTTTTGCTTAATTCTATAAGGGCTTTTACGCTTTGATTGATGTGGATAAGATCTGTATTTTTAGAACTTAAAACCGCTTTGATAAAAGAAGCATTAACGCTATAAAAGGTATAAAGTCTTTCAAAAATAAAATCTTTTAAAATTTGCATATCAAAGTTTTTATAATGGCTTGCTAGTTTTTCTAGTAGTGCTTGAATGTCAAATTCTTTGTTTAAATTTAGGGCAATTTTGATTATCCCATTAGCAGCACGCCTTAAGGCGTAAGGATCTTTTGTGCCACTTGGAATTTTACCTATGCTAAAGAGTCCTATGAGAGTATCAAGCTTGTTTGCAAGGGCGACTATGCTTGAAAATTCAGTGCTTGGAAGTGGAGCTTGTTCGGAATTGGGTAGGTATTGCTCCTTTATAGCAAGACAAATTTCATAATCTAAGCCCATTTTTTGTGCATAATAGCTTCCCATAATCCCTTGCAAATCTGTAAATTCATAAACCATTTGCGTTGCTAAGTCAGCTTTTGCGTATTTGATCGCAGTGCTTATGTTTGCGATTTTATCATTGTTTAGCATTTGGCATAAAACTTCAGCGATTTTTATCTCTCTTAAGCTTTTATCTTGCATTGTTCCTAAGCCTTCAAGATAAGTCATTTTAGCAAGTTTTTCAGGATTCAAGCCGCTTTGCAAGTCGTTTTGATAGAAAAACATTGCATCACTAAGTCTTGCGCGTAAAACCCTTTCGTTGCCATGAATGATTTTTGAGTAATCCTCGCACACCGCGTTACTTACCACGATAAAATGATTACTTAGACCTTTTTCATTAAAGACTGCAAAATAGCGTTGATTTTCTCTCATGGAAGTAATAATAACTTCGCTAGGAATTTGAAGATATTCTTCTTCAAAACTTCCTAAAAGTGCATTAGGATATTCTGTGATAGCAATAACTTCAGCCAAAAGCTCTTCATCTTCGCCTATTTGGATATTGTTTTGGCTTTCTAGGAGTTTAAATTGCTTGAGTATTCTTTCTTTTCTTTGGAGCGGATCTAAGATGATATGATTTTTCTCTAAAAGGCTAAAATACTCTTTTGCGTTATTAAATTCTTGCAAGTCATAGCTTACACTTCTATGTACAAAAGTCTTTTTAGCGCTCTTAACGCCATAGCTTTCAAATTCGACTAAATTATCATCTAGAATACAAACTATAGAGCGGATTGCACGGATAAATTCAAAAGAATTAGCACCCCAGCGCATACTTTTGCCAAAGTTAAGGCTTTTTAAGAATTGATGAATCATTTCTCCTAAAACTTCTTGACTTTGCAAACCTTTAATGGCTTTTTGATGATATAAGACTTCTTTACCCTTAATCTCTTTAAAAGAAAGCTCACTTTCGCTAATACCTGCTTTTTGTAAAAAGCTTTGCCCTGCGGCTGATAATTGCCCCTCTTTATAAGCGACATTTTTAGGCGCACCTATAAATTCAGCAAAGCTATCTTCTTGTTTGCTTGCGAAATTTTCATGAAAAATCACTAAACGACGAGGAGTGTAGTAAAATTTAAAATCACTCACCAAGCGATAATCTTCTAAAACATCTTTCCATTTTTTTTCTATATTGGCTAATTCTTTTAGTAAAGGAATAGCAGGTAGCTCTTCTGTTCCGATTTCTATTAATAATTCACTCATATATTACTCTTTTAAAAATTTATTTTATTTTAACTCAATTTTCATTAAAAAACTTATAAATATCTCTCTAAAAAGTTTTTAAGTTCGCTTGCATTGCTAAATTCATTTTCTTGTAAATCCTTTTGATACCATTTAGCGTGAAAATAAGGTATATTCGCATTTTTTGCACATTCTCTATCTTTTTGACTATCGCCTATAAAAATACTTGTTTTATGGGGTGCTTCAGACTTTAAAAGATCAAGCATCATAGGATGGGGTTTTGGTTCCATACCAAGACTTACGCCTAAAATTTTATCAAAATAAGGAATGATTTCATGTTTTTTAAGTATACTAGAAAGTGAGCTTTGGGGTGCATTAGTAGCGATAGCTAAAAAACAATTTTGTTCTTTTAAAAATTCCAATATATCTTTAATCCCTTCAAATAAAACTACGCTTTGCTCATAGTGTTTGATGAAATATTTTTCAAAACCATCTTTAAAGCTAGAATGATGGAAATTATCGATACTATAAAGCTCTTTCGCCCAGTCTACATTTGGGGTATTGATGGTTTGCATAATTTTTTCCCTAGAAAGTGGGCTTAAGTTTAGTTCATTTCTTATCTCATTAACAGCACAAGATATAGCGTTTGCGCTGTCGATTAAGGTGCCGTCCATATCAAAAAATACATTAATCATAATAATCCTTCAAATAAGTTTTATGTTTTTCTTTTTTTTCGCCTTTTTTGAGTTTATCCAAAGCATTTGCAAGGCTTAGAAGCTCTTCTTTTTGTTTTGAGAAGTCAAGGCAATTATTTACAAAATTTTCTAAGGTTTTATTATAGCTTGAATTTAAATTTACTGCCTCGCATTTTTCGACTATTTTTTTATTTTTTTCCATTCTTTCTTGAAATTTTTCTTTATCAAAATTTTCTTTTTTTAAAGCTGAAATAGCTGCATTTGCAAATTTTTCTAAAGCTCTTAAATATTTAACTCTTAGAGTTTTTTCATCAATTTTTGCCAATATTATCCTTTAAGTGTTTTTATGAATTCTGCATTCTAGAGCTTCTTGGACCAAATTTCTTGCGATGACTTTTTCAGATCTTACAATGCGAATATTCTCATCAATGCTTGAAAAAAGCATCTTTTCAAGACTACCATTGACATGGATAATTGTGTCAATAGGCTTTGGATAAGAAGCTAAGACTTGACAAATCATTTCGAGTTTAGCTTCGTTGGTTATGGTTACGATTGCTACTGCACATTCTGTTATGTTGGCTATTTTGAGTGTTTCTTCTTGAGCGGCATTAGCAAAAACGACATTTTCGCCCCGACTTATACCAAGTTCTACCAAATTTAAATCACTTTCTAAAACCAAATAAGGAACACCAGTATTTTTGATTTTTTGTACTATTTCTTGCCCTAAGCGTCCATATCCAAAGATTACAAGATGATTTTTTAGAGTGCTGTGAGTGCTTTGCTGAACGACATTGGTATTTAAAGTCATATCTTCTACTACATTGGCTATTTTTCTTATATTGTTTAATACAAAAGGAGTGATAATCATAGTTATAATAGAAACGACAATCAAAATTTGAGCAGTTTCAACATCTAACATGCTTTTTGCTTGCAAGAGCGAAAAGATCGCTAAGGCAAATTCTCCAACTTGGGCAATGGAAAAGGCAGTTTTTAATGCCACTCTTTTTTTGGTATATAAAAATAAAAAACCACACACTATGCCGAATTTTAAACCCATTATGAGCAGAGTTAAAACACAGATAATAAACCAATTTTGCGCTACGATGCTAGGTTGAATTTGCATTCCTACGGTTATAAAAAATAAACCTAAAAGCAAGTCTCTAAAAGGGATTAAATCTGCTTCGATTTTGTGTTTGTATTTAGTTTCTGCTATCAAGGCTCCTGCAATAAACGCCCCTAAAGAATAAGAAAAACCAAAATAATGCGCCAAAAAGCTTGCTCCAATCACCATAAAAAGTATAGTGCTGATAAAAATTTCTTGTGAGGAGGCGCGTATGATGAGCCTAAATATCCTATCGACTAAGTATTTACCTATAAAGAAAAGCAGAGCAATTAAAATGGCCGCTGAAAGAAGGGTTGTGAGTAATAATTGTCCTATGTTTTGATTGTTTGAAGAGAAGAAATCTACAAGCAATAATAAAGGAATAACAGCTATATCTTGAAAAAGTAAAATTCCTAAAGCTTTTCTTCCATATTGCTCATTGATATCGCCATTATCATTTAAAATTTTAAGCACCACAGCGGTTGAAGAAAGAGCTAGAGCAAAACCTACTATGGTTGCACTTTTGTCACCAAGTCCTAAAATTCCTATAGCTAGCAACATAAAAACAAAGCCACAGGTAAGCATTTGCAAGGAACCATTTAAAAATACTTCCTGTTTCATAGCCATTAAGTGCTTAAAAGAAAATTCAAGCCCTATGGTAAACATTAAAAATACTATACCAAATTCAGCAATATGTGCAATCTCACCCTTGCCGCTTAGATGATAAATTTCAGAAATAATCTCTCCTGCGGCAATGTAGCCGATAATAGTAGGAATTTCAAATTTCTTAAAAATAACATTAAGAACGATAGCTATGGCAGCTGTAATTAAAAAAATTTCTAAAAAATTACCCATCTATTTTTTTTCATAAAAAATTAAATCAAAGCTATTTTTATGTTTTACAACCGCTTTCGAGCTTGCGTTTGGATTTTGTTGCTTACTAAGCTCTAAGCGTAACTCATCGATTAAATTTTCAAATTCGTGGAGTTGATTTTTAAGCTTTAAGATTACATCTACTCCTGCTAGATTTACCCCCATATCGCGCGTTAAACGCAAGATAAGTTTTATACGATCGATATCTCTTTGAGAATAGAGTCTTATTTTTCCATCAGTTCTACTAGGCTCTATCAAGCCTTCTCTTTCGTATTGTCTTAGGGTTTGTGGATGTATGCTCAACACTTTTGCTACGACGCTTATTAGATATACGGGTTCATCATAATGGTGTTCCATGACTTTACTCCTTTTTTATGATAGTTTTTCTTTTAACATTTCGATTAATTTCTCATCTAGGGTTTCAGTATTTGGTAAAACAACATTTAATACCAAGTACATATCTCCATAGATATCACTTTTGCGATTTTGTACTCCATAGCCTTTAAGACGAATTTTTTGTCCATTTTTAGAATTTGCAGGTATGGTTATGGTGGCTTCTTTTTTACTTTCTTTAAGGGTATTAACGGTAACTTTTCCACCAAATAGAGCCGTTTTTAAAGAGATGTCAACTTTTTGATATAAGTCATCATCTTCTCTTTGATACATTTCACTTTCTCCTAATTTGACTACAACAATTAAATCCCCGCGTGTTCCGTTACGCCCCTTTTTGCCTTTGTTGCGAATTCTAAGCTTTTCTCCTTGTTTGATTCCGTGTGGAATTTTAAATTTGATGGTTTCTCCTTGAAGGCTAAAGCTATATTCTCCACCTGTTACTGCTTTTTCAAAAGGAATGCTAAGTTCTATAGTAGAATCCAAATCTTCTTCTTCAAATCCACCAAAACCTCCAAATCCAGCATTAAAGCCTTTTGATGAAAAACCATTAAAACGACTTCCTTTAGAAGAGCCTCCTCCAAAACCTCCGCCAAAGAGATCTTTTAAGATATCATCCAAATTGACTCCACCTGCATTTCTTGAGAAGTCATGGAAACTTTGCCCTCCAAACATGGAGTCTCCATATTGATCATATTGTGCACGTTTTTTTTCATCGCTTAAAATTTCATAAGCAGCATTAATTTCTTTAAATTTTTCTTCGGCACCTTTTTCTTTATTGATATCAGGATGATATTGTCTTGCTAAACGACGATAGGCTTTTTTTATCTCATCTGCACTAGCATTTTTAGACACTCCAAGTGTTTCATATAAGCTATTCATGTTATTCCTTAAAAAATATATAATTGTTTTATTTAAGTAGAAATTATATCAAAAACTTTAGCCTAAGTCAATCAAGTTTTATAAATTTTTATCACTCAAGCTTTCATTTACAATTTTGTAAATTTTCGGTTTTATACTTATGAAATGCGTAAAATATTTTACAAATCATATGTTTTTTAAGAATAATATAAACAAAAAAGGAAGCAAAATGAAAAAGCTTATTTTATCATTGAGTTTAGCAAGTGCTTTATTTGCTGCAAATATCAATTTTAATGAAACAAGCATAACAACCAATCGTGTTAATCCTGCGGCTGGAGATACAATTCTTTCTTATCATGATTCGATAAAAGATGCTAAAAAATCTGTTGTAAATATCTCTACTTCAAAAACTATCACAAGGGTCAATCGTCCAAGTCCTTTGGATGATTTTTTTAATGATCCTTATTTTAAACAATTTTTTGATTTTGATTTTCCACAAAGAAGAGGAGGAAATGATAAAGAAGTGGTCAGTTCTTTGGGTTCAGGCGTGATTATTTCGCAAGATGGTTATATTGTTACAAATAACCATGTAGTAGATGATGCAGATACCATTAGCGTAAGTTTACCAGGCAGTGATACAGAATATAAAGCAAAGCTTATAGGCAAGGATCCAAAGACAGATTTAGCGGTGATTAAAATAGAGGCAAATAATCTTTGGGCTATTACTTTCACAAATTCAGATGATTTAATGGAAGGAGATGTTGTTTTTGCTTTAGGAAATCCTTTTGGTGTTGGATTTAGTGTTACAAGTGGGATAATTTCTGCTTTAAATAAAGACAATATAGGCTTAAACCAATATGAAAACTTTATTCAAACAGATGCTTCAATCAATCCTGGAAATTCAGGCGGTGCCTTAGTGGATAGTCGTGGATTTTTAGTAGGGATAAATTCAGCCATTCTCTCTCGTGGGGGTGGAAATAATGGTATCGGATTTGCAATACCTTCAAATATGGTAAAAGATATAGCTAAAAAGCTCATTGAAAAAGGTAGGATTGATAGAGGATTTTTGGGTGTAACTATTTCTGCTTTACAGGGTGATACTAAAAAAGCTTATAAAAATCAAGATGGTGCTTTAATTACTGATGTGCAAAAAGGCTCAAGTGCCGATGAAGCAGGACTTAAGCGCGGAGATTTGGTGACTAAGGTGAATGATAAAGTAATTAAAAGTCCAAGTGATCTTAAAAACTATATAGGTACTTTAGAGATAGGTCAAAAAATTATACTTGATTATGAAAGAGATGGGGAAAATAAAAGAGTTGATTTTACCCTCAAAGGAGAAAAAGAAAATCCTAAGGCTGTTCAAAATGATTTGATTGAGGGTATGACTTTAAGGAATTTGGATCCAAGATTTAAAGAGCGTTTACAAATTCCAAAAGATGTAAATGGGGTTTTTGTAGAAAGTGTTAAAGATAAGAGTAGGGCTAAGGATTCAGGATTTCAAGAAGGTGATATCATCATAGGTGTAGGACAAAATGAAATTAAAAATTTAAAAGATTTAGAACAAGCTTTAAAGCAAGTAAAGAAAAAAGAATTTACTAAAATTTGGGTTTATCGCAATGGTTTTGCAACTTTGTTGATACTTAAATAGTTTTTACGAAAGGGTTTCCCTTTCATTATATATTTTAGTTTAAAATTTAAAAACCGAGATTAAATATAGTAAAAGGAATGCAATGACAAATATCCTTATGATAGAAGATGATTTAGAACTTGCTGAAATTACGGCTGAATATTTAGAAAAATTTGATATGAAAGTTGATATCGCACATGAGCCTTATATAGGTCTTTCAAAGCTTGCTTTAAAAGAATATCAACTTATAATCTTAGATCTTTCTTTACCAGGACTTGATGGGCTTGAAGTGTGTGAAGAAATTCGTAAAAAGTATGATACGCCTATTATTATCTCAAGTGCTAGACATGATATTACAGATAAGGTTAATGCTTTAGAATTGGGCGCGGATGATTATTTGCCAAAGCCTTACAATCCTAAAGAACTTCAAGCGCGCATCAAGAGTCACTTAAGACGCATTTCAAATACAAAAAGTGCCATAGCAAAAAGTGTTAAAGATCTTGTTTATGATCAATACAAGCACATTATCACAATGAAGGGTCAAGAGCTTACTTTAACCAATGCAGAATTTGACATTTTAAGCTATTTGATCAAAAAAGAAGGCGGTGTTGTCAGTCGCGAAGAGCTTGTTTATAATTGTTCTTCAATCAGTGAAGATTCGAGCAATAAAAGTATCGATGTAATTATTAGCCGCATTCGTCAAAAAATGGGTGATGATCCAAAAACTCCAAAATATATCCATTCTATCAGAGGTATAGGCTATAAGCTTACTCAATGAATCGTTCATCTATTTTCTATACCATAACTTTTATTTTTATTTTTGCTGGCGTTAGTGTTATTCTTGGCTTTTTATGGCTCATAGAATATGATCAGCAAAATTACACTAGAGAATTAAACACCAAGTATTCTTTAATAGCTAACGCAAGGCTTTTAAATTTTGCAGGGATAATTAGCGAAAAAGAATTTGAAGAGCAAACAAAAAACTATAACAAAATGGAGTCTGTTGTAGAGGTTAGGCAAATTCGTAGAATTCTATTTGGCGGAGAAGTGTTAGCTAGAGTCGAGGTCAATAATGGCTTGATTGAAATCATCTCTTATGATAGACAAGTGTATTTAAATATTATTTTTGATGGCAAGGTAAATCTTTATAAAGATCAAGATTATCAAACTTATAGATATTTTATCATTAAAGCCATAGCCGTAGCTGTTATTTGTATACTTGTATTGCTTTATATTTATATATTTAAAAAATTAAAACCTCTAAAAGCTTTAAAGAGGCAAATTGATAAATTTGCTCAAGGAAAACTTAATGATATAGAAGATGTGAGTACGGGAGTGGATGAAATTTCTCAAGTAAGTGAAGCTTTTTATCAAGCAATCGTTCAAATTCGTAAGCTCAATCAATCGCGTCAATTTTTCTTAAGAAATATTATGCACGAGCTTAAAACCCCGATTACTAAAGGACTTATCACTCTTGAAATGTTAGAGGATAACAAATACAAAGAAAGATTAGGAAGTATATTTAATCGTCTTGAAATTCTTATCAACGAATTTGCAGCCATAGAACAAATTACTTCCGGAGCAGCATTTATCAACCGCAAAAAATACAATATTTTAGATGTTTTAGATGAGGCTAAAGAAATCGCTATGCGAGATGATAATAACATACGCATTTTTATGGATGGGAGCTTTTTTGTGAATGTAGATTTCAAGCTTTTTACCACTGCGATTAAAAATATGATTGATAATGGTATTAAGCATTCTGAAAATGGCTTTATACAAATTGATATAATGGATGATTATATTTGTTTTAAAAATAGAGGTCCTGAATTAAACAATACTTTAGAGTATTACACTCAAGCTTTTACTCAAGGAGGCTCAAAGCAAAAATCAAGCTTTGGACTTGGACTTTATATAGTTAATACCATTTTAGAATCTCATGGAATGAAGCTTGATTATGATTATGAAGAGGGTGTGAATTTGTTTTATTTTAGAAATTTAAAAAGTATTATTGTTAAAGAATGAAATTTTTTGCATTTTTTTGAAAAAATACTTGACAAAGTTTTAAAAATCAAATATAATTACATTTTACTTTTTAAGATATTCCGGATTAGCTCAGCGGTAGAGTAGTCGGCTGTTAACCGATTGGTCGTAGGTTCGAATCCTACATCCGGAGCCACTTCTAACTCTGTATAAAATCATATTTTATTTTTAATATATCTAAATCCTAAGTTATGAAATCAAGTATATCTTATTATACCAAAACCTAATATATAATCATATCAGTTTTCTTAATTTATTTTTTATCTTTTAAACAGCAAATTTGATATAAATTCTTAGTATTTAAAATATGGAATTTGTTTATTTTATGTTTGTATTTTCATTATGGAGCATTGTGTAAATTTTTGTGTGTGATACTTGAATTATAAGCATTATAAAATACTTAAATTCTAAGATATATAGAATTTTAAATACAAAGCTATTATTTAGGAGTAATTTTGTATTAAAATTTCGCTTGAAATATATCATTTTTATTTTTTTTTAATAAAATAATAAGTATAATCCGAACCACAAAAAGGAAGGGGAATATAATGTTAAAAAGTCCTGATCGTATATGGTGCATTAAGGGGAGGAGATGAACATAACTAATCTTTTAAACATAAAGCATTTTTTAAATACTTCATCATACTTTACTAATCATCTTAGCAAATCTTTAAGAGTTATTATAAATATTACTATAATTACAAGTTTGGTTTTAGTTCAAAGCTTAGTGGCATCAAATTTACCTAGTGGAGGTAAGTTTATCAATGGAACTGGAAGTATTGTTGCAAATGGTAATACAATGAATATTGCAGGAGATAAAATACACAATGTGATTGCTTGGGGCGGTGGATTTAATATCGGAAAAGACAATACTGTTAATTTTACTACAAATAGCAAAAACTATTTAAATCTAGACTATACCAACAAAGCTTCTCAAATTCTAGGAACCTTAAATGGTGGAACTAATAATGTTTATATTGTAAATCCTAGCGGGATATTAGTAGGTGAAGGAGCTACAATCAATGCCAATAAATTTGGAGTTTCTACAACTCCAATGAGTATAGATGCAATCAATACTTTTTCGGTTGACGGTTCTTTTTCTCCAGTCTTTAATACCAATAAAGGCGATGTGGTTAATATGGGAACTATTAAAGCCAATGAAATTGTTTTAGTAGGAAACAAGGTAGAAAATATCAAAGGAACACTTCAAGCAGATAAAGTAGATATCAAGGGAGATAAGGTTTATTTAGAAGATTTTGGAATCAACTCTACTCATCTAAAAGCAGAAATTGGGAGTGAAGGCTTTTTTAAATATGAGGTAAAAGATGTATATGATGCCTATAAAGATGATTCAAATTTAGTTGATAATTATGAATTTACTGGTACTGCTACTACTAATGGAAATTTTAAAGAATACCTTTACATTGGATCTCAAAGTGCAAGCAATGAAGAGATGATTAATTCTTGGAAAGGATTTGCAAAATTAGTCAATGAGGGGATATTTGGAGAATTAAAATTTAAAGATGTATATTTAGGCAAAGATATTGATTTTGCAGGTGCTAGTACAATCAATCCTGTGGGGTTTGGCAATGGTTTTTCAGGTAATTTTTATGGTAATAACCATACACTTTCTAATATACAAATTGATGTTGCTGATAAAACTTATGTAGGATTATTTGGTTATATTAAGGGTGGGAGTGTGCAAAATTTAACTATTGATGGATTGCAATTTCCCAAATATGCCTTTTCTTATAAATACCTAGGAGGACTTGCAGGGTATATAGAAAATGGAACTTTTTCTAATATTACTCTAAGAGATATAAAAGGAGAAAATTATTCTTCGAATATTATTGGTGCGGGTGGTTTCGCAGGGCATATAGAAAATGGAACTGTTTCTAATATTGCTTTAGATACCATAGAAGGCTTTAATGGCGAAAATAGTTCTTCTGGTGGTTTCGCAGGAGAGATAAATTCTGGGACTTTTAATAATATCAGTTTAAAAAATCTAGGCAACATTGGAGTTGCGAAATATGCAGGTGGCTTTGCTGGTCAAATTAACGGCGGAGATTTTTCAAGTATTATTTTAAGTAATACAACAGGAACAATTCAAGCCAATAAAAATTCTGGTGGCTTTGCTGGTCAAATTAACGGCGGAGATTTTTCAAGTATTAATTTAAGTAATATAGAAAGTATTTATGGTAAGAATAATGGTGGGGGTTTTGTAGGATATACAACGGGCAATACAACTTTTGATGGCATCAGTTTAAAAGATATACGATTTATTAAATCTGGGGCTTTTACAGGTGGTTTTGTGGGAATGACACAAGGCAATGTGATATTTGAGAATATTGTTCTAAATGATTTAGAAGAGATTGGTGGTAGTCATGCAGGTGGCTTTGTGGGAGGTGTTCTTAATAATGAGAATGGTATAGCGAGCTTATCAAATATTGCTTTAAACAATATTGAAAGTATTAAAGGTATTGGTTTTATAGGTGGCTTTGCTGGATGGATAAATGATGGAACTTTTAGCAACATTGCTTTAAATAATATAAAAAATATTAGTGATAATAATTATGCAGGTGGCTTTGCTGGATGGATAAATGATGGAACTTTTAACAACATCGTTTTAAATAATATAGAAAAAATCAGTGTTAGCGCTACACATAAATATATCTTTACAGGTGGCTTTACAGGATATGCAGGCGCTGGAACTTATAAAAATATTATTTTAAATAACATAGGAGAAATTAGCGCCAATGGTACCGCTAGTCTGGATGAAAAATCTATTTATGCAGGTGGATTTGCGGGGAGAATAAAAAGTGATGGTATAAATTTTTCAAATATTGTTTTAAACGACATAGATAAAATTAGCGCTAGTGTTTCTGCGGGTGGATTTGTTGGAAATATAGAGAATGGTAGCAACATTACCAATTCCAATATTTACTTCTATGGATTATTGGATTCATTGTCGAATAAGGATTATATTACCTACAATGCAAATATCCTAAATCTATCAAATTCAACCGATTTGCAAATTCTTATTAATCAAAGCAAAATTTTAGACTTGGAGTATCTTACAAATGCTTCCATTGGTAACTCCTATCTTCATATGATAAATGGTGGTAAAATAGGAAATAAGAATTCTAAAATCACCTTCGATAAGGATAATTTTACTTACAATACTCCAAAAATACCAGAGGTGAATCCTGATGGATCAGGGTCAAGCTCTTCACCTACGGTTCCAAACGAAGGAGAACTTTCAAGTGTTATTCTTGAACAGAGTGATTTTGAAGATGAAATTTTAAAAATCATCATTGATGAACTTTTAAATGAGGATTATGTGTTAAATATAGATTTCATCGATTTTAACAAATTCAACGAAGGTGATGTGGCTATTCTTTTATATTTATTAAAAAACACAAGTGATAAAGAGCTAAAAGAATCTTTAAAGCAATCCTTAGAATTCTATACTGAATTTAATAAAGGAGGATTAAAAACGGAATTTGAAAAATGGCATGGAGGTGATGAAAGTGCTTACAAAACCTCTATGAGTAAATACAATTATATCATTGAGGGTCTTGCTAATCTAAAAGAGTATGTAAAAACTACTTTAAAACCTGAATTAGAAAGTATTAAGAACAATCTTAATCGATTGGAATTTTTAAAAGCTGAAATAAAAAGATTAGAAAAAGTCTATCAAGAAGCTATGCAAAACGATCTACTTCCTTATGATCAGTTAAAAGTTGTCTATGAAAGCACACAAGAAAAAATCGATGCTTACTATGCTGAAGCACAGGGTTTATTGGATACTTTGAAAAACAAAAATAAACCTTTTTTAGACAATTTAATTACTAAAGAATATTCATTTGAAGATAAATATACTGATATTCAAGGGACTTTTGCTATCACAGGAAGTAGCATTGATGCTAATGCCATCGAAGATTTGGCAGATAAACCTATTTTATCTCTTCCAGAAAATGAGAATTCAGGAGATAACCAAACTGCAAACAACACAGATAGCACAGATATAGTCAATACTTTTTCTAAACAAGTAAAACTTACCTCTAAAGAGTCTATCCTTATTCTTCCTGCAGAAGAAACACAAAGCCATATCAAAGAAGATGAAAGAGAACGAGGAAGAGTTTGCATCACAAGTGACAATGCAAAAACTAATAATCCTTGTATAGCAATCACATTTTAATCACAAAGAAAGTAAAAGCTTTCTTTGTGAGATAAACAAGATTTTAATCAAATATAATTTCAATTTATTAAGTTGAGGGGGAAAATAATGCAGGTGAAATTTTTTCTAAAAAATAGAATATTTTTATCTTTTGTGAGTGTAGCTTTGATATTTAATAGCGTATTGTATGCAGCAAGTCAAGCTATATCTATAGGCGATAAAAGATTTCAAACTCCAAGGCATAGTTTTTCTAATGAGGAAGTTTGGGATTTTGATGACAAAACCTTTAAGCAAATCAATGGCACTAATTATTATGGTGTATTTAAACAAGGACTTGTAAGCGACATCACTTTAGAAGTTTTTAACCCTAAGCAGTCTTTACAAGGCGCTAAGCTTGAAATTTTAACTCCTAATCATTCCTCAGAAGAAATCTTGGAAGTGCAAAGCATGCATGCTGCTAACCCTATGGATAAAAACTTGCATCCTATAAAAATCCTTCCTTTTTTAGTGGCTGGGAGTTCTCTAAAGGGAGATTCTATCAACAATAAACTTCTTATTAAAGAGACAGAATTAAGCTCTGCGATTTTTCTAGAGCCAAGCAACACAAAAACAAAAAATCCTCCAAAAAAAGAAGAGGAAGATAAAATAAATTATGTTATTAGTGGTGGGCTTGCTAGAGAAGGAAATGCGAAAAATAATACCTTAGAACTTCTTGATGGAAGTTATATAAATATGGGAGTAGAAAATATTTATAATCTTAAATTAAACGGAGCTCCTTATGCTGTAGGAGGGCTTGCTATCTTTGGTGATGCGATAGGAAATTCTTTGCTTGCCCAAAAAGGCTCTAAAGTAGATATTCATACCGCCCCTTTTTATAGAGATATGGTAGGAGAATTTATTCTTGATGAAAGGATAACCCATCTTGTTGGAGGATTAGCCTATAATGGAAAGGTTGAAAAAAATAAACTTAATCTTAATGGGGTGGAATTCAACATCCATGCTCCAAGCGGTTTGTATTCTTCTTTTACTCCTGCTCATATTGCGGGAGCTTTTGTTGATGGGAATGGTAAAAAAGCTTATGATGCAACCAAAAACACCCTTGTTATAGATAATTTTCTTTTAAATTTAAGAGCGGATGGAAAAACTCCCATTTTTTATAACGCTATTTTTTTAGCAAATTTCTTTGGAGGAAAGACAAATAAAGGGGATGCAAATGCAAATTCCATTGTCTTAAAAGATGTTCCTGCGCTTAAAAGAATAAGTAAAAAAGTGAAAGTACAAGGGATTTATGATTTCTTTAGCGGATACACACTTGATGGGCAGGCTAATTTTAATACCTTAGATATCGAGCTAAAGTCTCCTTTACAAGTGAGTAATTCTTATTTAAGACACAGTGGTTTTGGGTTTTATGGTGCTTTTGCAAGCAAGGGTGCAAGCAATAATACCATTAAGATTAGAAATAACCTCACAGTAATCAATGGCACACAAAATCCTAGTGATAGGATCAATATCATTGCAGGAAGAACTTTAGCAGGAGAGGCTAATTTTAATGTGATTGATTTTAAAGATTCTCAAGCTTCTCTACCACTTTTTATTTATGCAACTACACAAGAAAACTTTGAAGGATCTATCCATTATCCAGAGTATGCAAAACACAATAAGATTAGCTTAAATAATGTCTTTGGAAGAAAGGATATCCGCTCTGGAGTAGAGGCTATGAATGTAGAAAACAATCAAGTCTTCTATCACAATGTAGAAGCACAAGCTTCTGGAGAGGGAGTTAATAGAGAAAGCAGTGTGTATATTAGAGCAGCCAATCTTGCAAAGAATAATCTCTTTAAAGCAAGCAATTATTGGGCGACTTCTATGCTTAATATTTATGGTATTCGTGGGGTGGAAGAATCTAAAAATAATCAAGTTATTTTTAATAATGTAGGCTTTAATACTGATAAAATTGCTGAAGGTTCAGAATTGATTTTAATAGGTGGAGTTGGCAAGAGAGTACATCATAATCTTTTAAGTATTCAAGATTTAGAAATTGGAGCTTATGATAAAGAAAAAGATTTTATCTATATTGCAGCAAGTGCAATTCCTGATGCCAATAGCCATCTAGCACTCTCTTATGGCAATACACTCTATATTGGTGGAGATGTTTCTATCCATGAGCGATCGCTTTTAAATGTGCTAAGTGGGAGTGTGATTAGAATTCCAAACTATACAAATAATAAAGCCGATGATATCACACTGCCTGCACCTTCTTTGGCACAGCTTGCAAAAGATAACCATTTGATTTTAGAGCAAGCCCTGAGGGCTAGAGTAGTTAATAACTTTGAACATTATAGTTTAATTTACCATTCTAATAATCAAGATAAACCTTTTATTGAAAGTTTAGAGACTCCTATTAATCTCTCTGAAGAATCCCAAATCACTCTACTTTTAAAAAAGGGAGAAAAAGCTCCTGAAAAAGGAAGTAAAATTGCATTAATTTCAAGTCAAAATGGTTTTAGTGGTATTAATGGCAATGCTATGAATAAAAGCCAATTAAATCAACTCTTAGGGAAGATTTCTAAAAATCCAAAAACACTTAATTATAAAAAGATTCCTCAACTCCAACAAGAAAACCTAAGGGTTGTTCCTCTAACTTTATCTTTAGATAATAAAGGAAAAGTGATTTATGGAGAAATCCAAAGTGATTAAAAATCAATAACTTAACAAAGAAAATTTTAAAAGAAGGACAAAAAATGAAAAAAATATTAGTGGGTTTAGGATTGTGTGTGGGAGTATGTATGGCTAATGATGTCCTAATCAAAAAGGGAGAGAATCTTTATAAAAAATGTATTGCTTGTCATGGTGTAAATGGAGATAAAATAGCTCCTGGAAGCAAGGGTAATATCAAAATTGGAGGATTAAATAAAGCCTATCTCATAAAACAGCTTCAAGGCTATGCTGCAGGGAAAGCAGATAATGGTGGAGCAAAAGTTATCATGTATGCTAATATGAAAAATTGGAAATTTACCACTTCCGATATTGAAGCAGTGAGTGCTTATATCGCCCAATTGCCTAAAGCAAAATAAAAAATACAAAGCAAGGAAATTTATGGAAAAACCTTTTTTAAAGAGTATCATTCTGGCTTCTTGTCTTTTAACAAGAGCACTTTCGCAACAAAACAAAGAAAATGTAGAAGCTTTAGAGCAAATGATAGAGATTTCCCCTTATAAAAATGTCCCTCAAAACGAAAACATTCAAAATGCTCTAAAAAATAAACAACCCCCTTTAGATATTAAAATGGATAAGCAAGATTCTTTACAAGAGAATTCTAAGAAAGTTTTAGATAAAGAGGGATTGATGGCACCAAGTCATGAAGAATTTCGCTTTAAATATAAATTCTTTGTGGATACCAAAGAGGATGGAAAAACACTCACTTTAGAAGATCTTGGAATCAATGAATTATGGCTTAGTGAATCTATTGTTGCCCTAAAAAGATCAGATTTAAATGTAGAAACCTTGCAAGAAATTGTCAATATCGTTTCTTATTATTTTCAATACCATGGTTATCCATCAGCAACTGCCTATATCCCTCAACAAGAAATCACAGATTCAATCCAAATTAATATTATGCTAGGCAAACTTGGAGAATATCAAGTCAAAAATTATTCTAAGCATCTAAAAGAGAGTGCTATTGGCTCCAAGCTAAAAGAATCACTCCAAGGAAAAATTTTAAGAACTAAAGCATTGGAAGATGTGATTTATAAAATCAATGAAATGTCAGGAATTAAAGCAAGCGGAAGTTTAGTTGCTGGGAATGAGTACGAAACTACAGATGTGATTATCACAATAGAAGATTCCAAAAAAGCAAATACGATGCTTTTCTTTGATAATTATGGAAGCAAGGGTTCTGGTGTTTATAGAGCTGGTGTAAGTGGCGCTTTAGATAATCTTTTAGGATATGGGGATTCTCTTAATTACTTTGCACAACTTTCCAATGAAATGCAAAAAAGTTATGGGTTTACTTATAATTTTTTCTTAGGAAATCTCAAGGTTTCTCCTAGAGTGAATAAAAGCAATTATGAATTAGGAGAAGAATATGAAAGTTTGGGTGCCTATGGAAGTTCTTTAGATTTAGGAGTAGATTTATCTTATCCACTCTTTATTAACACAACTAATTCTCTATATTTTACTGGAGGTTATGTTTATAGGAAGCTTGAAGATATTTATGGAAGTTTTGGAATTGATTTTAACAAAGAAAGCAATGCCTTTTATTTAGGAACTAAAGGAACTATAGGTATAATCCCTAATAATATTCTTAGCTACAACACACAACTTACTTATGGGGATATAAAGCCAAAAAGTGTATTTTTAGAAAATAGCCCTGCTATGGGAGAATTTTGGAAATTTAATGCAGCTTTGAATAATACTTATTATTTTAATAATAAAATTTCACATATTCTTAATATTAGCTATCAAAAAACTATTGGAGATTATCAACTGGATTCTAGTGAGACTGCGACTTTGGGAGGAGCTTACGGTGTTAGAGCTTATCCTAATGGATTTGGAGAGGTAGATAGTATGATTTTGACTACATTTGGATTGCGAGTAAATCTTTTAAATCCTAATTTTTACATTACTCCTTTTTATGAATTTGCTCATGGATGGAATGAAGATTATTTAAATAATGATATCAATATGGCAGGCAGAGAAGGAAAAAATGATATTTTTGTGGATGCAGTGGGGCTAGAGTTGCTTTATGTTAAACCCAATGGATTTTATATTAAACTAGATTTAGCAAAGGCAGCTCATAAATACGAAGCAGATGGAAAAAGAAGAGATAGACTCTATACAAGCATGGGATTTTATTTCTAAGGCTTTTAAATTAATTTTACAGCCAAGAAACTTTATTGCATTGCGATAAAGTTTCTATAAAAGTTTTTATTCTGGTTTTTTGAGATTTTTAACGATTTTATCTATCTTCTTACTCGCTTTTGAATAATCTCCGTCTTTTAGTTCTTCTAAGGCTTCGATAGCAAAATCAAAATCACCTAAATCATCTGATTCCTTTTGAAGATTTTCCACAACCTTATCTATCTTCTTACTCGCTTTTGAATAATCTCCGTCTTTTAATTCTTCTAAAGCATTGACTGCAAAAGAAAAATCTTCAATTTCATTAAGATAAGCTTCTAAGGCCTCTCTAACTATACTTGATTTAGGCTTGGAAAGATTTTTACTCAAATTATCTAAGCGTTCTTTAAGTTCTAAAGGCATTCTAAGGGAATAATTTCTAGTTTCTTGTTTCATTAACTTAACCTTTCTAGGAATGTTTTTGAAAAAATGTAATTGCTTGCTTACAGGTTTTGCAAGTGAATTTGTGTCCTTGTAATTCAATTTTTTGATGGATGCCATAAGGGACATCATGTACTTTACCTGGGCAATTGCATTTATAAAGATAAAATTGCGGCTTGTCATCGTCGCTATCATCCGCTGCTTCAAAGCTGACATCTTTACCTTCGTCTGTTGCTAAAGAAGAGCTTCTCCATTTTTCTACTTTCATGTCTTCATAGAGTATGTGCTCTAAGAGCCATTTTTTTGCTATAATATAAAGCTTTTCTTTAAGATCATTTGTTGATTTGATATCTTTAATAAGATTAATCATGGTTTGTATAATTTCTTTATGAATTTTTTTATGTTCTTCAAATGCTGGATAAGCAATGAGTTGCATATATTTCTCTTCATCATTAAAATGATCTTTCATGTAGTTGAAAAATTCAGCTAAAAGCTCTTTTACTTCATTTTTGCTTACTGATCTATCAGAAACAATTTCAACCTTTGCTGCAAGCTCAAAAAGTTTTTTATGCTGATCATCAATTTTGGCATTGTGCACACTAAAACTGCTGTCCCATTTTGGAAGCATTTTGACTCCTTGAAAAATTTATTTGCATTAAAGATTATAACATAAAAATAAGTTAAATATAAATTAATTTGTATTAAACCATTTTTTCAATATTTTTTGATACAATTTCAAGAAATATCAAAGAAAGGTATCTTGTGGCAGCTAGAATTCTGCTCTTAGAAGATGATTTAAGTTTAAGTGAGATTATAGAAGAATTTTTAATCGATGAGGGCTATGAAGTTTATTTATGTACCAATGCTAAAGAGGCTTTAGAGCTCGCTTATGAAAAACATTTTGATGTATGGATATTAGATGTTAAGGTTCCTTTGGGTGATGGATTTTCTTTATTAAAAGAATTAAGAGATTGTGGAAAACAAACTCCTGCTATTTTTATGACTTCTTTAAATACAACAGAAGATTTAAAAGAGGGTTATAATGCCGGTTGTGATGATTATATACGCAAGCCCTTTGAGCTTGCAGAACTTTCAATTCGCATTCAAGCTTTGTTAAAGAGGGCTTTTTCTCATAAAAATGAAGATTATGAAGATTTAGGAAATGGGTTTAAATTTAGCTTTACCTCGCAAATTCTTTACCATTTTGATAAAGCTTTAACTTTGCCAAGTAAAGAGATTAAATTATTATCTTTACTTTTAAAAAATAAAAATAATTTTTTAAGCACTGAAAGAATTTTTGAAGAACTTTGGGAGTATGATGAAGAGCCTAGTGAACTTAGTTTAAGAGCGTATATTAAAAATTTGCGTAAAATATTAGGAAAAGAAAAAATTATCAATCAAAGGGGTAGGGGATATTGCTATGGCTAAAAAAGTCATTAGGCAAATTTTATTGATTTATTTGACTACCACAGGTATTTTTTTGGCGATCTTTTTTACTTTATGGTATCAAAAATTATATGAAGAATTAGTAGTTGTAAAAGGTACTTCTTTAAGGGAAAATCATAGAAATATCATTATAAATATCCTAAATTCTCGTTTTGTTCCTATGAATGAAAGTGCTAGCAATATCGCTCAAAGCACTGGACTTAAATTTGCTATTTTTGATAAAAAACAGGCTATTTTTGATAATCTGGATTTTGATTTTAGAAAAGCAAGGGTTGAGCTTAAGGGTAGGGGAATTTATGATGGTAAAGTATTTTTTCTTGATCGTATGAATACGGATAATTATTTTTTAAAGCATGCAAATGAAGATAATATACATACTGAAAGCGGATTGAAAATTTTAATCCAAGGCGAGGACGTTAAAAAGGATCTTGTTTGGATTAGAGTAAAAGTTTTTTCTTTTGCCATCATGGCTTTTTGTGTATTGGGCTTGATAGCTTATATTTTAGTAAAAATTGCTCTAAAACCATTAGAAGATAAGATCATCACTCTTAATCGATTTATCAAAGATTCAACCCATGAGCTTAACACTCCTTTAAGCGTGATTTTGATGAGTATAGAACAACTTGAAAATCAAAAACTAGAGCATAATACCAAATTTACAAGGATAAAATTAGCTGCAAAAAGTTTGTCTCAAGTGTATTCAGATCTTGTTTTTTATAATTTTCCTAATACCTTAGAGCTTAATAAACAAGAACTTGACTTAAAGGCATTGATTGAAGAAAGACTAGAATATTTTAAAATATTTTTTGAGCAAAAGAAAATCAGTCTAAAGCTTAATTTACATCAAGCAAGTATTTTCGCTTCTAAAAATCAAATTTCCAAACTCATAGACAATCTTTTAAGTAATGCAATCAAATATAACAAAAAAGGTGGAGAGATTTTGGTGGAGCTAAAAACAGGTTTTTTAAGCATTGCAGACACAGGTTGTGGAATTTCAAAGACAAATCTTAAGCATATTTTTGATAGGTATGCGAGATTTAATACTGATCAAGGAGGCTTTGGCATAGGGCTTTCTTTGGTAAAAAAAATTTGCGATGATAATGATATTAAAATCATTTGCGAATCAGTGGAAAATGAAGGCAGTGTTTTTAAGTTAAGTTGGGATACAAAGAAGATCTGAAAAAGGATAATAAAATTTTTGTATTCACTTGCTTGAAGCTCTATAAACACTTTCTTATTTTATAGTTATTATCAATAAAAATTTATTTTTCTATAAAATAAATTTATTAAAAAAGCTTGATTTATCTTATACGGCTATGTAAGCTGTTTGTAAATATGCTAAAGAACAAAGAGGATAGCTGTGCCTGTTGCTACTTAATAAGGCTTGGTATGGGTAAACATACACAGGAAGATTATTTCTTGCGAGATCATTGACCTATGATGATTTAAGCAATCTTTATATTTTAATTTCGTTTTTATGTTTAGATTATATTTTGATAAATGCGAAGATTTTCTGATAAAAGACTCGCTTTGAAAATTTTTATGGCGTGATCATGATATTGTTTTTTATTGTATCTTGGCAGATTTTTAATGCGTATTTATTTTTTTATTTTTTGTATCTTACAAAATTTGGCAGTTTAAAAAGAAATAATCAGCAAAAATTTGCTGATTATTGGTAGTAGGGCTTACATCATTCCGCCCATGCCACCCATTCCGCCCATGCCACTCATATCAGGCATTGCAGGTTTATCTTCTTTGATTTCGCTGATTGTTGCTTCTGTGGTTAAAAGCATGCTAGCTACAGAAACTGCATTAAGTAAAGCTACTCTTTCTACTTTAACCGGATCGATAATTCCACTTTCAAGCATATTTACATATTCGCCTTTTGCAGCATCAAAGCCTGTATTTTCATCCTTAGCATTTTCAACGCTGTTTACAACTACACCTGCATCAAATCCTGCATTTTCAGCGATTTGTCTTAAAGGTGCTCTTAAAGCTCTTTCAACTATAGCCGCGCCGATAGCTTCATCACCTTTTAAATCAAGATTGATTTTAGCTTTAGCTTTGATTAAAGCTGCGCCACCGCCTATTACTATACCTTCTTCAACTGCTGCTTTAGTTGCACTTAAAGCATCATCAACGCGATCTTTTTTCTCTTTCATTTCAGTTTCAGTTGCTGCACCTACTTTAATAACTGCAACACCACCGCTTAATTTAGCAAGTCTTTCTTGTAATTTTTCTCTATCATAATCAGAGCTTGTTTCAGCTATTTGAGCTTTGATTTGATTTACTCTTGCATCAATATTTGCTTTTTCGCCTGCGCCATTTACGATAGTTGTATTATCTTTATCGATGATTACACTTGAAGCTTGTCCAAGATCTTGTACTGTAGCACTTTCAAGAGTTCTTCCAAGTTCTTCAGAGATTACTTCACCGCCTGTTAAAATCGCTATATCTTCAAGCATAGCTTTTCTTCTATCTCCAAAGCCTGGAGCTTTTACAGCAGAGATATTTAATACACCGCGTAGTTTGTTTACAACTAAAGTTGCAAGTGCTTCACCTTCGATATCTTCAGCGATGATTAAAAGTGGTTTTCCTGTTTTTTGAATTTGTTCTAAAACCGGTAATAAATCTTTTAAATTTGCAATTTTTTTATCAAAAAGCAAGATATAAGGATTTGAAAGTTCTACAGTCATTTTTTCTGCATTGGTTATAAAATAAGGACTTAGATAACCTCTGTCAAATTGCATACCCTCAACTACATTTAATTCATCATTGATTGATTTTGCTTCTTCAACAGTGATAACACCATCTTTGCCTACTTTTTCCATAGCATCTGCTATTAAATTTCCGATTTTTTCATCTGAATTTGCTGAAATTGTAGCAACTTGAGCAATTTCTTTTTTATCTTTTACTTCACGAGAAAGTTTTTTAAGTTCGGCTACGATTGCTTCGCAAGCTTTGTCCATACCGCGTTTAACTTCGATAGGATTTGCCCCAGCTGTGATATTTCTTAAACCTTCTTTAAAGATAGCGTGTGCTAAAACAGTTGCAGTTGTTGTACCATCACCTGCTTGATCTGCTGTTTTGCTTGCTACTTCTCTAACAAGTGAAGCACCCATATTTTCAAGACTGTCTTTAAGTTCTACTTCTTTGGCTACGCTTACACCATCTTTAGTAATAGTAGGTGCACCAAAGCTTTTTTGGATTAAAACATTACGACCTCTTGGTCCCATAGTAACTTTTACTGCATCGTTTAATTTTTTAACACCTTCGTAAAGTTTGTTTCTTGCTTCATCTGAAAAAATAATTTCTTTTGCCATTTGTTTATCCTTTTTTGTAAATTATTTTAAAATTCCTAAAATATCATCTAAATTTAAAACTAAATATTCGCTATTATCAAGTTTGATTTCTGTTCCACCGTATTTAGCAAATACGATTTTATCTCCATTTGCAATATCAGTAATTTCTTTGCTTACTGCAACAACTTCACCTGTGAGTGGTTTTTCTTTAGCATTATCTGGTATAATTATACCTGAAGCTGTTGTTTTGGTTTCTTCTACGCGTTTTACTAAAACACGCTTTCCTAAAGGTTGAAAATTCATTTTGTCCATCCTTAAAAATATTGATTTTTAGCACTCTTTAATTTTGAGTGATAATATCATACTATAAAAAATGAATTTTGTCAATACTTTGAGTAAAAATATTTATAAAACTTTAGTTAATAAGACTAAAGATAATTAATTAAAAAAACTAAAGGATGTTTAAATGAAGAAAATTCTTTATGGAATAGTGGCTTTTATTGTAGTGCTTTTGATAGCATTTTATACTCTGCTTTTTACTAGCTTTGGTAATAATATAGTCGCAAATTTTATCCAAGATAAAATCAAGCAAAGTACAGGTCTTGATGCCAATATCACTCAGTTTACTCTGCGTTTTTCAAGTCTTGATATTGAGGCAAATTTGGCCAATATGGCTGATTTAAAACTAGAAGGAAATTTGAGTCTTTTTAAGCTCGGTTTTGATCTTGATTATATCATCAATTTAGATAAAAATTATGCTAAAAATTTAGGTTTAAATTTGAATCAAAATTTGGCTTTTTCAGGGAAGATTAATGGAAAATCGAGCGATTTTATGATCAATGGCAAGGGGTATTTGTTTGGCTCTAATGTACTTTTGGATGCTAGAATTTATGATTATTCTCCTATCGCTTTAAATTTAAGCGCTAACGATCTTCAAATCTCTGAATTACTAGCACTTTTTGGACGAGGAAATTTGGCTAAAGGAACCATAGATATAGCAAGTAAAATTTCTGCTAAAGATTTAAAACCTGATGGAAATGCTATCATTAAACTTGATAATACTTATATAAATTATGCAGAAATCAAAAAAGAATTTAATATAGATTTACCTGAGAATTCTAATCTTAAAGCTGAAATTTTAGCAAATATCAAAGATGATACAGTCTATACAGTGAGTAAAATTTATAATAGTTATTTAGCTTTACAAACTCAAAAAACTCTTTATAATCTTATTCAAAATACCCTAAATACAGATTTTGATCTATCGGTTCCTAATCTTGCAAAGCTTGAAAAACTTACCAAAACAAAGCTAAATGGATCTTTGGAAGTAAAAGGCGATGCGAGTGTGGCTAATAATGCTTTATCTAGTTTAAATGCTAATGTTATAGGGCTTGGCGGAGAAGTGAAGGCAAATTTAAAAAACAATCAATTAAATCTTAATGCAAGTAATGCCAGTTTAGAAAAAATACTAGCTCTTATAGGTTATGGTGGTATTGTTTCTGGGAATTTAAATGCAAATCTTGTGAGCGAGGGATTGGACTTTGCAAATTTTAATGCAGATGTAAAAATCAATAATGCAAAATTAAATAGTGCTGAGATTAAAAAAATAGCCAAACTTGAACTTCCAAATACGAGCTTTAGTCTTGATGCTAAAGCCAAGGCTAAAAATGGCAATATATCTTATAATGCGCTCTTAGCGTCCAATTTGCTCAATATCAAAAAACTTAATGGAACCTACAATCTTAAAAATGCAGAATTAAACACAGATTTAAATGCTTTTATTGATGATTTGTCTCAATTTAATGCTATAGCAGGGCAAAATTTACAAGGCAAGGCAGAACTTAATGCAAAAGCGCATATTATAGGTGCTCAAGTTCAGAATTTAAACGCTGATGCAAATATAGCAGGTGGTTTAATCAAAGCAAATTCTAATGGAAAAAAACTAGACTTAGATATAAACAAGCTTGATCTTTCTAAGGTTTTTACTATTGTGGGTATGCCAAATTATGCAAGCGGGATAGTTAATGCTCAAGCGCGTTTAGATGATATAAATTTTAACAATCTTAATGGCAAGGTAAATATAGATGCTAAGGGTATTTTAAATGCTGCAGTTTTAAGTCAGTTAATGGATAAAAAATTCCCAAACAATACAAATTACGACTTAAATGTTAAAGCGGATTTAAAAAACAATGTTGCTGATTTTGAGGGTGTGTTAAATTCTTCTTTGGCTAATCTTAGTAATTTTAAAGGAAAATTTGACATTAATAAAATGATTTTAAATTCGAATTATGTTTTGGATATTGCTGATTTTTCAAAGTTGGGTTTCTTACTCGATAGAAAGCTCAAAGGAAAAGCAAGCTTTAATGGAAATATCGGCTTTGATAAAACTTTAAATTTTACCGCATTGAGTAAAAATTTATTCGAAGGAAAACTTGATAGCACTTTGAAAAATAATATTTTAAATGCAAAGTTAGAGGGTGTAAATTTAAGCACTTTGGCAAGTGGACTTGATTTTATAGATATATATCAAGGCAAGGCAAATTTAGAAGTTAAGTATAATCTTATAAGCGAGCAAGGAGAGGTTAATGCAGATATGAAAGAGGGTAAGCTTAAACCTAATGCTATCACTGCAGCTCTTAAGCTTATTACCTTAAAAGATATCACTACTGATGTTTTTCATACTGCCAATGCTAAAGCACTTATTAACAAAGAAAATATCAAGCTTGATTTAAATATGCAAGCGGATCGTTCTTATGTCCTTATTTCTTCAGGTATGCTGAATTCTAAAAGCGGAAGCTTGAATTTGCCTTTTGATATCAAGATAGATAGAGCCAATTTTAAAGGCAATATAACAGGAACAACACAAAAGCCCCAAGTTAAACTTGAAGCGGGTAGTGTAGTAAATTCTATTAAAAATATTGTAGGCGATAAAGCCCAAGATGGAGTTCAAAAAGCAGGAGAAAAAGTGGATGAGGGTATCAATAAATTATTGAATAAAATTTTTTAAGGTTAAATAATGTTTAACGGACTTATAAGAGAGATTGCTAAGGTTAAATCTTATCAAAATAATGTTTTAAATTTAAAGGCAAATTATCGCCCTAATTTGGGCGATAGTGTAGCTGTTAATGGAGCTTGTTTGAGTGTGACTAAACTTCATAGTGATGGTTTTGAACTCGAACTTTCACACGAGAGTCGCAAGCACATAGCAGTACAAAATTTAAAAGATAAAGTGCATATAGAACCTGCTTTAAGGTATGGAGATAGAATAGATGGACATTTGATGCAAGGACATATCGATTTTATCGGGAAGCTTGAAAAGATTGAAAAAGATGAAAATGGAATTGATTTTTATATAAGCTTACCTAAAGAAGCAATGAAATTTATGGCAAGAAAAGGCAGTATAGGTATAGATGGAGTTAGTCTTACTATTAATGAAATTGTAGAAAATGGCGTTAGATTAACCATTATACCTATTACTTTTAAGGAAACACTTTTTAAAGAGTATAAAATAGGCCGAGAAATCAATATAGAAAGCGATTTGCTTGCTCGTTATATTTATGCACAAATGCAAGATAAAAATAAAGGATTATCATGGGAAGAAGTGGAGAGAATTACTTATCTTTACTAGATAATCAAAAAGCCAGTGTTTTTTGCGCTTATGATAAAGACTATAATATCTTTAGAGCTAAAGTTCATAAAGAAAATTTATTTTCTCATCTAGGTTTTAAGGATATTGAAAAATGTGTTTTTATGGATCAAATTCATTCCAGTAAAGTTGAAATTTATGATGAGAATTTAAAAAATCTAAGTTGTGATGGTTTGATAAGCATAGAGAAAAATACCGCACTTTGTGTTTTAAGTGCGGATTGTTTGCCTTTGATTTTATGGCATGAAAGTGGGATTATAGCGGCACTTCATTCAGGAAGAAAAGGGAGTTTTGAAAATATTTTAAAAGAGTGTGTGGATAAAATTTATACAAAAAATCCAAATTTAGATATGCAAAAATTTCATCTTTTTATCCTGCCTAGTATTTGTGCTAAAAACTATGAAATAGACGGAGAAATTTTAGAATTTGCAAAAGTAGAATTTAAAGATTTTTTATATGAAAGAAGACTTGATTTAAAAGCTTTAGTAAAATTTCAGGCTCAAAATTTAGGTATTAAAAATATCGTAGATAGTAATATTTGTAGTTTTGATGATAAGACGTTTTATTCTTATCGTCGTGATAAGACTTCAAAACGCTTTGTGAGCGTTGTTTATTTAAAGGGTTAAGAATGTATGAAAAAAAGGATTTAAGAGTATTGAAAATCATTCAAAAAGCTAGAGAGTTTGGGGATGCGGATTTACTTAATGAAGCTTTAGTAAATCAGCTTGTTAATGCTGAATTTAAAGAGATGGAAAGCAAGGAAAGAGAAGGGCTTATAATTCTTCTTAATTCCTTGATTGAAGCTAAAGATAAGGCTTTGCTTAGCAATCCTTAAAATTCTATATAATTTTCAAAATCTTCTTCTTTAGGAGGATTTGGCTTATTAGCAGCTAAAGCTTCGTTTACAATTCCTTTATATTTTACTATGGTGTTTTTAAATTCTTCCTTGGCTTTACCACTTAGCTCTGATTTAGCAATTTTAACCACTGAAGCAGGATTGATGGCTTTGTTGTTTAGATAAACACCAAAATGCAAATGAGGACCTGTACTCATACCCGTTGATCCTACGTAGCCAATGAGTTGACCTTGATTTACTTTTTGACCTTTTTTAATTTTTGCAAAACGACTTAAATGAGCATATAAAGTCATATAGCCTGAATCATGCTTTACTTGTATGACATTTCCATATCCTCCTTTGGTTCCTACAAAGGTGATCGTTCCTTTGCCTGCACTTTTTACAGGTGTTCCAGTAGGTGCTGCATAGTCTATACCAAGGTGCGCACGGTAGCGTTTGAGTATAGGATGATATCTTGCGGTGCTAAAAGTTGATGATATTCTTGTGTAATTTACAGGCTTAGTTAATAAAAAAGCCTCCACTTCTTTTCCGTCACGATCGTAAAAAATATCATTAAAAGCAAATACTTCTTGAGCATTTTTATTAATTTCTACCGTAGCCATTCTTACAGCGATATCTCCCCAAAGTCTTCCCATGCGTCTTTTTTGCTCGTAATAAAGGGTAACTTCATCGCCTTTTTGGATATTGCGAAAGTTAACACTTCCTCGAAAAGAGCGCACCATAGCACGAGCTAAAGTACTACTACCACTTTCTTCATAAACATCTTGATAGGCTGAACTTTCGATTGTTAAATGTAAAATTCTATCTTCTTTCTGATAAGAAACAGGAGTAAAGGTAAGGGTGTATTGATTGTTTTTATCTTTATAAATATGAATTTGTAAATCATCACTGATTGGAATCAAAACTTGTTCTATATTGTTATTTTCATCTTTTAAAACTTGGTATTTTACTTTATAAGCTATATCAGAAGCAAGTTCTTGATCTTCTCTATCAAGCCCATAATAAAGAGATATAGGGATAGAATTTCTTTGTAAGAATTTAAGTAAAGTATCGCCATTATCCCAAGTAAGCTCCTCAACACTAAGTGCAGCAAAACTTTGAATAACAAATGTAAATAAGAGTAAGAGTTTTTTCATATAAAGACCTTATTTTTTCGAGGATTTTTAAATTTTCAAAAGCTATATTTTACTTTATAATTCTTACAATTGCTTAACAAAAAAGGATTATAATACATTAAATTGATTTTTTAAGGAGTTAGTTTGCTTAAATTTCTAGCATTTATTTTAAGCTTAAGCATCAGTCTTTTTGCAGTAGATTTAAATTTAAAGCCTGTAAAAATGGAACTTTTGAAGGTTGAAGACATTTATGGTTATATTGAAGATAGTCCTGATATTAAATTAAACTCAAGCGGAGTTGTTATACAGCGTTTTCAAACTTCAAAAAGCATTATAGCAAGAGCTAGTGTTATAGCTAAAGAAAAGGGTTTGGCAAAATTAAAATTCAGTGTTTTTGCCGATCTTGAACAAGATGCCTTACCATTACCCAATGTTGTGCCGCAAAAGGGTGATGAGGTGGTTTTAAATTTTCTTTATGATAGAGGCTTGGTGATCGCTCCAGATGAACAAACTTATAATGAACTTGTATCTAGCTTTCCAGAAATTTATTTTACCCATATTGATATCTTAGGAGCACAACTCATCCGCTCTTCATCTCTTGCCCCAAAGCGCAGTGATTTTAGAAAATTTTGTGCAGACAATGCTGTGGGAATTTTGGTTTTTGCTTTAGAGGATAAGGCAAAGATAGTTGATTGTCAAGATTTTAGTGAGCTTTATGAATTAGCTATACCTAAGCCAAGTAGTATACAAGTTCCTTTTTATTCTCGTATAGGTGGCTATAAAAGTAATTTTTTTGATTTTAATTCTCAAGAAGTGGGTAATTATTATAAATATTATGATGCTTTAATTAATATTCTAAGGTAGATCGATGAAAAAAGAATTTGAACAATATTTTATAAAACTTCTAGGCAGTGAAAATGCCTATTTTGATGATATTCATAAGCGTGCTTATAGTTATGATGCTACAAAAAAGCATTATTTGCCCGATGGAGTACTTTTTCCAAGAAACGAAGAGGATATTTCTCAAATATTAAAATTTTGCAATGAAAATAATATTATCATCATTCCTCGCGGAGCAGGTTCGGGTTTTACAGGGGGTGCTTTGGCTGTCAATGGGGGATTGATTTTAAGTTTTGAAAAGCATATGAATAAAATTTTAGAAATCGATCTTGAAAATTTAGTCGCAGTAGTGCAACCAGGTGTGATTAATATACATTTACAAAGAGAAGTGGCCAAACATGGGCTTTTTTATCCGCCTGATCCTGCTAGTATGGAGTATTCTAGCTTAGGAGGCAATGTAAGTGAAAATGCTGGAGGTATGAGAGCTGCAAAGTATGGCATTACTAAAGATTATGTTATGGCTTTAAGGGCTGTTTTACCCAATGGAGAAATTATTCGTGCGGGTAAGCGTACCATCAAAGATGTTGCAGGGTATAATCTTGCAGGTATTTTAATCGCGAGTGAGGGTTCTTTAGCGGTTTTAAGTGAGCTTACTTTAAAACTTATCGCTTTGCCTAAATTTAAGAAAACAGCTTTTGGAATTTTTCCAAGTGTAAAAAGTGCTATGAATGCAGTTTATAAGAGTCTTGCAAGTGGGGTTAATCCTGTATCTATGGAATTTTTAGATAATCTTAGCATTAGAGCGGTAGAAAGTAAATTTAACAAAGGTTTGCCTGTGGATGCAGGGGCTATTTTGATTGCTGATGTAGATGGCAATGTAAAAGAAGCTATTGATGAAGATTTAAAAATTTTAGGAGAGCATTTTTTAGACGCAGGTGCAAGTCAATTTAAAATAGCTAAAGATGAACAAGAGGCAGCAGATATTTGGTTTGCTAGAAGAAATTGCTCTCAAAGTATAGCTATGTATGGGACTTTAAAATTAAATGAGGATATTACTGTGCCGCGATCAAAACTTCCTGCTTTACTTGAAGGCATAGATGAAATTTCTAAAAAATATGGTTTTAAAATCCCTTGTTTTGGTCATACTGGCGATGGAAATGTGCATACTAATGTTATGGTTCCTGATAAAAATGATGAAGAACAAGTGAAAAAAGGTTATGAGGCAGTAGAAGAAGTATTTAAACTTACTGTGGAGCTTGGAGGAACCTTAAGTGGTGAACATGGAATAGGGCTTTCTAAGGCTCCTTTTATGAAATTAGCTTTTTCTGATGCTGAAATGAATTTGATGAGAAATATTAAAAAAGCCTTTGATCCAAATAATATTCTTAATCCTTTTAAAATGGGACTTTAAAAAGGAAAAGATTGAAGAGAATTTTTGCTATTTTGTCTAATTTGCGGGATAAAGAAATTTTAAATTATGCCGCAGCACTTAGTTTTTATACTATTTTATCTTTAATACCGATTTTGTTTGTGTGTTTTTCTGTTTTTACGCAAATTTCAAGCTTTAAGGTTTATTATGAAAAAGCTAAACAAATCATTTTTGCTTTTTTAATACCTGCACAACAAGATATAGTTGCTGCTTATCTTGACACGTTTTTAAACAATAGTGTAAATTTGGGTATAGTGGGCCTTATAGCGATGACTTTTACTTCTTTAGCTTTTTTTTCAGGCTACGATTTTGTAATCAATCGCATTACAAAAAATGAGCCAAAAGGACTTTGGCAAAGCATCAGTTCTTACTGGACGCTTTTAACTCTTGTCCCACTAGGCTTAGGACTTAGTTTTTATATATCGGGTTTGATTCAGCAAGCTTTAGATGATTATAAAATAGGTTTTAATTTTTTTGAAATTTTGCCTTTTGTGATTATTTGGGGTTTGTTTTTTATATCTTATTCAAGTTCTATTCATAAAGGTACTCTTAAGAGTTTGATACTAGTTTCCTTTGCAGCGGGAGCTATTTGGTATATAGGAAAGAATTTATTTGTGTATTATATAGTTTATAATAAAACCTATGCCAGTGTTTATGGTTCTTTTTCTACTATACTTTTTTTCTTTATTTGGATTTATATTTCTTGGATTGTTTATCTTTTTGGGATTAAAATTTATTATTTTTTAAATCATAATCATGATAAAGGGGATAAAATTCGCAAAAACACAAAGAAGGGCTAAAATTTTATAACGCATAGCTATAAAAGAGAGTGTAAGATAAGATATTAAAATCCAAGTTGGAATTTTAATATCTATAGCATAAAATTTAATATTAAAAAAATCAATCAATACAGTATCTAAAAGATTCCCATGTGCTATAAAATGCAAACATAAAACCAAAGGATAAAAGACTATAAAAATTCCGCTCAAAATAATAGCTAAGAATTGTTGATAGCTAATAAGAGGAAAAAAATAAAGCACAGGGATAATCATACAAAAAAATGTCCATATGTTCAGTAAAACAATATTTAAGAAATTATGAAAGAATTTTGAAAAATGGTGTAAATACAAAAAAATATAAAAAACTCCCAAACAAGAAAATAAAAATCCCACGCTCAATAAAAGCCTAGGATAAAGAGCTATACAAAGATATATGCTTATAAAGAGGGTAAAAAAGCTTAGAATTTTTATATTTTTACAAAGTAGATAAAAACCCCAAAGAGCCATGATTAAAGAGCGAATATAAGAAGGCACAAAACCTATAAGATAAGCATAGGCAAAAAGCAAGATAAAAATAAAAACGCTTAAATCAAAGCGTAAGCTTCTATAAGGGAAATATCTTTTTTGAAAGAAACTATACAAGGGCGTGAGTATAAAAAACACCAAAGCAAAAAGCAAACCTATATGATAACCACTGATTGCTATTAAATGAGCAACACCATAATAATTAACATCTTTTCTAAGCTCCGAAGAGATGGGCAAAGCAAAAAATAAAGCCCCATAAAATTCTTGTATTTTTTCATTTGTATGTTGGTTTAAAAAATAAGAAATGATAACATTGTTTTTAAAATATCCTGATGCTTCAAAACCGTAGCTAGGAGCATAAAAGCTTTTTCTAAGATAATCCTTAAAAGAAATATTGTTTGTAATTATTTTTAAATTTAAAAGCTGATTTTTACTCAAATTTAAATCTTTAAAACTTGTACTATAAAGGATAAAATCCTTTGTTTTAAGTTTTAAAACCCAGTATTTTTTATTATTTTTATTGTATTTTGGATAATAATGTAAAAGCAAGGCATTTTCTACTAGATAATGTTTCTTTTCTTTGAGGGTTAAAAAATGATTGTATTCTAAAAATATATTAAAAATAAAAACGATAAGACCAAATAGGAATAAATAGCGGAATTCTTTAAGGTTTAAATACAAAGAATTCCAAAAAGACATTATTTCTTAGAAAATTTAGCCAAATAAAACCAAATAATTCCAACCAATATGATTAAAAATAAAGGTGCGATATAAGGATAAGAGCTTAATTTGTTAAAAATTGCTTCTATAACAAAACCAAAAGCATAAGCGCTATATCCTAAAAGTACTGCCCAAAGCAAGCTAGCAAGAGTATTGATGATGAAAAATTTAATAAATTGATATTTTGCTATACCTGCAGCTATGGGGATAAAAGTTTTTAAGCCATAGACAAATTTTTGAGTTATAAGCAAAACGACTCCATGTTGTTTGGTTTTCATCATAGCAAGGGCAAGTTTTCGGCGATGATTTTTAAAATAAGGCATAATATCTTTTTTATAGTATTTTCCAAGTATAAAAAGTAAGGTGGATCCTAGGGTATTGGCTACAAAAGCTATGCTTATACATAAAGTTAAGTCCATTTTTCCTTGAGAACTTAAAACTCCAGCAGCCAAAATACCTACCATTCCACCACCTAAAGAATAGAAAAATAAAACTATATAACCATATTTTAATAAGGTATCTATCATATCTTGCATACTGATCCCTTATTTAGCGTATTCTATGGCTCTTAGTTCGCGTATGACATTTACCTTGATTTCTCCAGGATATTGCATTTTTTCTTGAATTTCAGCGGCTATTTCTTTGGCTAAAAGCACGCTTTCATCATCATTTACAAGTTTTGCATTTGCAATGACACGAATTTCTCTTCCTGCATTAATCGCATAAGCGTTTTTAATACCCTCTTTGCTTTTGGCAATTTCTTCAAGTTCGCTTACTCTTTTTAAGAAAGCTTCTAAAACTTCGCGTCTAGCACCCGGTCTTGCAGCACTGAGCGTATCGGCTGCACAAACAGCTGCTGATTCTATGCTTGTAGCTTCTTCATGTCCATGGTGAGCATAAATAGCATTGATAACCACAGGATGCTCTTTATAGCGTTTGCAAAGCTCTGCTCCCAAATCCACATGAGAACCTTCAAAATCATGTGTTAAAGCCTTGCCTATATCGTGTAAAATTCCCGCGCGTCGTGCTAAATTTTCATCTCCTCCACACTCAGCAGCGATGATTCCTGCTAAATGAGCTACTTCTAAAGAGTGTGCTAAAGCATTTTGTCCATAGCTTGCGCGGTATTTAAGCTTTCCTATAAGTTTAGTGATTTCTGGGTGGACCTTAGAAAGTCCTAAGTCCATCAGTATAGTTTCACCTTCTTCTAAAATAGCATTATCAAATTCTTTACATACTTTTTCATGAATTTCTTCTATGCGCGCAGGTTGAATTCTTCCATCTTCTACCAAAAGTTCAATCACTTTAGTAGCAATAGCACGGCGATAAAGATTAAAACAACTTACTATAATAGCTCCAGGTGTATCATCAATGATGATATCTACTCCTAAAACCATTTCTAAAGTTTTAACATTGCGTCCTTCTTTGCCTATAATGCGCCCTTTTAACTCATCGTTTTTGATATTGACAACATTAATAAGTCTTTCAGCAGCGAATTCTCCTGCAAAACGAGAGGTTGCTTGTGCTATGATATAATTTGCCCTTCTTTTAGCCTCATTTCTAGCTTCCTCCTCGTATCTCCTAACAATATGGGCAATTTCATTGCGTGAGTTTTCTTCTACTTTTTCAAGAATGATATTTTTTGCTTCATCTTGAGTGAGCCCTGCTGAATGTTCTAAAATATTTAAAACATCATTGAGTTTTGCTTGGTATTGATTTTTGAGTTTGTCAGCATCTGATTGTAAATCAAGCATTTGTTTTTTGGAGCGTAGTAATTCTTCTTGATTCTCTTTTAAGCTTTCTTCTTGAAGTTGAAGTTTTTGTTCTTTTTTGGATAATTCATCGAATTTTTGATTGAATTCTTTTTGAATTTTGTGAGTTTTATCCTCATATTTTTTTTTCACTTCGAGTTCGGCATTAAGGATTGAATTTTTGGCATCTTTTAAAATCAATTCAGCTTCATATTCTATGGCTTTTGCCTTCGCTTTTGCTTGCTCGACAAAAATTTCATATTTGGCATCATTGATTTTTTTTGCAACTAAATATCCTATTCCAAGACCGACTATAGCGGTTATAAGTGCGATAAGTGATTCTATCATATTTGTTGTCTTTCTTGTAATATTTTTTATAAGGGTTGATATAAAATTCACCCGCAATATCATGCTCTTGGGTTAATTTTTTTTCACTTATAGCATTGATACTTTGAGTAAAAATTACAAGAGGTTTATAGTTTAAATTTTCAAAAAATCTATCATAAAAACCTTGCCCATGTCCTATTCTTTTTAACTCTCTATCTACTCCTATAACCGGAATGATAGCTATATCAATTTTAGTTTTCAAAAAGGAGTCCATGGGTTCTAATACCCCAAACCTTTTTTTAACAAAAGGTAATCTTAATTTTACAATTTTTAAACTTTTATCTTGCATAAATGGGACAAAAAGTTTATGATTTTTACTAAAAATATGTCTAAATTTGAGTAAATTTGGCTCATACCCCAGAGGAATAAAAATAAGAATATTTTTTGCTTTTGTTTTTTTAATCAAGTTAAAACATTCCTTAAATACTATAAAATCTTGTTTAAATTTAAGTTTTTTGTGTTGTGCGAGGCGGTTTTTTTGCAGAGTCCTAAAAGATGTTTTTTGCATCGTGTGCCTTTTTAAAAATTATTATCTTAACTATGATATAATTTTAACATTTTTTACAAAGATACAAGGAAAATATAGAATGAAAATTAAAAAAGTATTTACACTAGCTATACTCTTGAGTTTTTTTGTTGCATGTAGTAATGATAAAGAAAAAGATCAAAGTGATATGAATGCAAGCGTTCAATCAAGCTTAAGCCAAAGTGATAGCTTGAGATTTAATCTCAATTTAATAGACGGAAATTCAGTTTTTGTAAAAAAAGACAATGAAAATTTAAATTTTGCCGATGGAGATAAGGCGACTTTATTTGTGTTTTTTACCACTTGGTGCTCTCCTTGCATTGCAGAAATTCCTCATCTTAACAAGCTTCAGGAAAAATATGAAGAGCAGTTTAATATAGTAGGCGTTTTGCTTGAAGATAAGAGTGATGAGGAGCTTAAGGCTTTTGTTGAAGAAAATCAAATTTTATATAAAATAGCCAATGGTGAAAATAATTATCTTTTGGCTAAAATTTTAGGCGGGGTAAATGGAATTCCTACTATGTTTTTATATGATAAAAATTCCCAGCTTGTCAACCAATATCTAGGATTGATTCCAGAAGAAATGTTGGAAATTGATATACAAAAGGCGATACTTTAATGTTTAATTTTTTTAAAAAAGGACTTGCAAAAACACTTGAAAGTATAGTGGGTGTTAAAGGTGAAAATAAAAAAATCACCAAAGATTTACTAGAGGAAATTTTACTTGAAGCAGATGTAGCATATGAGATTGTAGAAGAAATTATTTATTATTTGCCGCCTAGTGATGAGGTTAAGAAAGAAGATTTAAAGCGTGTAATGGGTTCTTATTTTCTTTATGAAAATAAAGAATTCCTAGATGAAAAACCCTTTGTAGAACTTATTTTAGGAGTAAATGGTGCAGGCAAAACCACAAGCATAGCTAAGCTTGCTAATTTATACAAAAGCCAAGGTCAAAAAGTGATTTTAGGTGCTTGTGATACTTTTAGGGCAGGGGCGATAGAACAATTAAGGCTTTGGTCTGAAAAAGTAGGGGTGGATATAGTTTTAACTCAACAAGGTCACGACCCTTCGGCAGTCGCTTTTGATACTATTAGCAAGGCTAGAGCTAAGGATTTTGATAGAGTTATCATTGACACAGCAGGTCGTTTGCAAAATCAAAAAAATTTAGCCAACGAACTAGAAAAAATCGTTAGAATTTCAGCTAAAGCTATGCCTAATGCCCCGCATAGAAAAATTTTAGTACTTGATGGTACTCAAGGTAATGCCGGCATTTTACAAGCTAAAGCTTTTAATGAGCTTGTTCAGCTTGATGGAGTTATTATTACTAAACTTGATGGCACAGCAAAGGGTGGAGCACTTTTTAGTATAGCGCGTGAATTAGAACTTCCTATTTTGTATATAGGGGTGGGTGAAAAAATGCAAGATTTGATAGAATTTAATGCACAAAATTTCTTAGACACACTTTTAGAGGGTGTTTTTGATTAATTTAATTGCTCGAGTTTTAAAAAATTTTCTAAAGATTCTTTAATCTTGTCTAATTTTAAATTTTTTGCTATAAATACTAACTGCGAAGGATGGTTTAGGCTCGAAATTTTAGTATGCGTAGGATGATAAATCAGATGTCCTACTCCATTAATGTTGGTTAGATAAGATTCCTCTGTATTGATAAGTCCTTTTACTCTTAGAATTTTTGATCCGTGTTCATGCAAAAGCATGCTAAGCCAAATGCTAAAAATATTCCAATTTATAGCCTTGTCAAAAATAAGAGTTATAGAACTTATATCATCTTTATGACTTTTTATTTCTATATTTTTAATTTCTTTTTGAATTTTATGATGGCTAGAAAGCATATCGAAATTAAAATTTTCTTTGCTTATGATTTGTATATTGGGATATAAAGTGTTTATCTTTTCCTCTAAGCTTTGGGTATTGGGATTAAGATCTTTTTTTGTAAGTATTAAAAAATCAGAGCTTAATACTTGATTGCAAGCTTCTTCATTTTGTAAGTGATTAAGTCCTTCAAAAGCATCAATGCAAGTGATAATATTGGCTAATTCAAAATGGTTAGCTAAAAACACATCGCTTTGAAAAGTGAAAATGATAGGTGCAGGATTTGCTAAGCCTGAGGTTTCTAATATAACTCTTTGAGGTCTTTTACCCTTGTTTTCAAAACTGTCAAGTAATTCTTTAAATTTCTTTTGCAAATCTTCTCTTTTATTGCAGCAAGCACAACCTGCATTTAAAAATAAAGTTTGCTCCTCGATAAAATCTGTTTGTATAAGTTTATGATCTAGGGAAACCTCTCCTAGTTCGTTGATTACAAGAGCAATATCATTCAGAGTTTGATTGCTTAATATTTCTTTTAAAAAGGTTGTTTTTCCACTTCCTAAAAAACCGGTAACAACATGAACGGGAATTTTAGCCATGTTTAGCTCTTAAAAAATGAAGTAGATTTTCATCCAACACATCGAATGATTTTTTTTCAAGCTCGCTAGCTTTAATCCATAAATCGCCTAAATCATTAACGATAATATCGCGACCTTTTTTATTGCTTAATATGTATTTTGAATTTTGCCATTCTTTAAGTTTTAATCCGTAAAATTCTAAAATTTCATTTAAAATTTTGACTTTTTTAAGCCTTATTTTTAATCTTTCTTTTTGTTCTTCACCTACGCTAAGTTCGTGTTTTTCTTCTTTAAAATTTAACTCGCTCCAATGCAAAGTACTTATCATTTCGCCACATAAAATACACATTTTTATCCTTTTGAATTCACAAGGCTAAAAGCCTTGCGAATTTATTTTTTTCTTGGAAAGCGTTTTGAAAAATCATCCGCCATATCGTTTAAATTTACCCATTTTACACCTTCGTGTTTGTTGATATGTTCAATAATTCTTTCATGCATGAGTAAAACTTGAGGTCTAGCACTTACATCAGGATGTATAGTCATAGGAAAAATAGCATAATCCATTTCTCTATAAACCCAATCAAACTGATCTATCCACATTTGACCTATATCTCTTGGGGAAACAAAACCAAAGCTATTTGGAGATTTTTTTATAAACATCATAGGAGGAAGATCATCTAAATACCAATTTGCAGGAATTTCAATCAAATCTGTTTCTTGTCCGCGTACCAAAGGCTTCATCCATTCTTTGGCATCTTTACTATAATCAATTTTAGTCCATTTGTCTCCAACACGCACATAATAAGGTGTGAAGTCATTATGCATTAAAGAATGGTCGTATTTGATGCCGTGTTTAAGCAAGAGCTCATTGGTGATATTTGAAAATTCCCACCAAGGTGCCACATATCCACTTGGTTTTTTTCCGCTGATTTTTTCTATAAGCTCTATACTTTTAAGTAAAACATCTTCTTCTTGTTTAGCACTCATTGCAATAGGATTTTCGTGTGAATATCCATGGGCACCTATTTCATGTCCTGCATCCACTATCATTTTCATTTGTTCAGGAAAGGTTTCTATGGAATGTCCTGGAGCAAACCAAGTTGCAGGAATATTATATTTTTTAAAGAGTTTTAAAAGCCTAGGAATACCAACTTCACCAGCAAAAAGACCTCTTGAAATATCATCAGGAGAATCCTCACCGCCATAGCTTCCTAGCCATCCTGCTACCGCATCAATATCCACGCCATAAGCAACTAGAATTTCTTTTGCCATTTTTACTCCTTTGTATTAAGATGGATGTTTGTTAATATTTCTTGATTTAATTTGAGATTTAAATCTTTAAGATAAGGTAAATTTTTTCTTTGAATTTGAACTTCTTCAAGATCAAGTTCAGCTATGATAAAACCTTCTTCTTCTAGGATTTCTTTTAAAATTTCTCCTTTAGGATTGATAATTTTTGATTTTCCAGCAAAGGTTAAAGTTTCATTATTTATCTTAGAAATTTCACTTCCAGATCGGTTAGCAGCTAAGACAAAAACACCATTTTCTAAAGCTCTAGCCCTACTTGCTAAATCCCAAACATAAGTCCTTGCCTTACCAAAAGCTGAAGGAAAACAAATGATTTCAGCTCCTTGAAGTGCTAAAAATCTAGATCCTTCGCTAAAGCCTATTTCATAACAAATTTGCAAACCTAATTTGAGTTTAAAATTTTCAAATTCTAGTTCAAAAATAGGATATTTATCTCCTCTTGCAAATCTTTCTTTTTCATTACCCCAAAGATAAATTTTTCTATAAACACCTAAAAGACCTTTGTGACTAATGATGTAAGCACTATCATAAAGTTGGGTATCTTTTTCTATAGAGCATGCTACGATATAAGCTTGATAGTTTTTAGCTAATTTTTGTAATGCATCAAGATTAGGATGTGCTTGATGTAAATTTAAGCTAAATTTTTCATCTTGATCTTCTACACAATAAGCACTATCGTAAAGTTCAGGCAAAACTATCAGCCTAGCACCTTGCTCCAATGCAAGATGGGCAAGCTTTAAGGCTTTATCGAGATTGTTTTGAACCTCGTAAGATTTTGGAGCAAATTGGATTAGGGCGACTTTTAGTAATTTTTGCATGCTCTAGCCTTTTTTATTTTATTTAATTATAATCATATAAAACTTAATTTTATTTGACTTTTTGTTAAATTTTAATTTAATTTTGGTTATAATGTGAAAAATTATTGCAATAAATATTCTTTAAAGAAGTATCATGGCTAAAAATAAAATTCTTTTTGAATGCCAAGCTTGCGGAAATCAGCAAAGCAAATGGCTTGGAAAATGTCCTGAGTGTGGTTCTTGGGATAGTTTTATAGAATTAAAATCTGAACAAATTAAAGTTTTAAAAGAAATCGCACAAGCAAGCACAAAGGCAAGCGAGGCTATCTGTATAGAAGATGTAGAACTTGAGCATTTTTCAAGGTGTAGTACTGATGATGATGAGCTGGATTTGGTTTTAGGCGGAGGGCTTGTTGAGGGTTCTTTGGTGCTCATAGGTGGTAGTCCTGGAGTAGGTAAATCTACACTTTTGCTAAAGATTGCTTCTAATTTGGCTAAAAAAAATAAAAAAGTTCTTTATGTAAGCGGAGAAGAAAGCAAAGCGCAAATCAAATTAAGAGCGGATCGACTTGAGGCTAATACTCCTAATTTATTTTTACTTACAGAACTTTGTCTTGAAAATATTTTAGAAGAATTGCATAAGAAAGATTATGAAATTCTGATTATTGACTCCATACAAACTTTATATTCAAACAAAATTGCTTCAGCGGCTGGAAGTATCACTCAAGTGCGTGAGATCACTTTTGAACTTATGCGAGTAAGCAAAACTTATAATATCAGCACTTTTATAATAGGGCATATTACCAAAGAAGGAGCCATAGCAGGTCCTAGGGTTTTAGAACATATGGTTGATGTGGTGCTTTATTTTGAAGGGGATGCAACTAAAGAAATTAGACTTTTAAGGGGTTTTAAAAATCGCTTTGGTGGCACAAGTGAGGTGGGAATTTTTGAAATGACTCCTAAAGGTTTGATCAGTGCAAAAGATTTAGCCAATCGTTTTTTTACACGAGGTAAGGCTACTTCAGGCAGTGCTTTAGGTGTTGTAATGGAGGGTTCTCGTGCTTTGGTTTTAGAAGTGCAAGCTTTAGTGTGCGAGAGTTCTTATCCTAAACGCAGTGCCACAGGCTATGAAAAAAATCGCCTTGACATGCTTTTAGCTTTACTTGAAAGAAAATTAGAAATTCCACTTGGGCATTATGATGTCTTTATAAATATTAGCGGTGGAGTAAGAGTGAATGAAACTGCGGCTGATTTGGCTGTGGTTGCGGCTATTATTTCTAGTTTTAAAAATCGTCCTTTGAGTAAGGATTGTGTTTTTATAGGGGAATTGAGTTTAAATGGAGAAATAAGAGAAGTTTTTAGTCTTGATACTCGTTTAAAAGAAGCCAAAATGCAAAAATTTAAAAATGCTATCATTCCATCTAAACCTTTAGAAGATGTAGGACTTAAATGCTTTGTAGCCAAAGAGCTTGCCCAAGTTTTAGAATGGATGTGATGCTATTTTGCAAGTAAACTAGCCACTATCATCTAGCAAGGGTTTTGTATATGAGTTAAATAAAGGCAAAAAGATAAAAAACATTGAGTGATATTTAAATATATTTACCTTTTAAACTAAGGAGTAAATTTGCAAATTCCTATTTATTCTAAACTCAAAGCAAAGCTAGAAAGTAAAGGAATAGACAATATAACAAGCGGACAAATTGCTTGGTTTGTGTGTAGCGTGGGTATTTTTATCATTCCTATGATATATTTTTATATCAGCAACAATTATGATCAATTCACTATTTTATTTATTATGATATTTATTTTTATATTAAATATGTTTTATACTAAAAATTTTTTTGCATTATTATTACTTGTAATATTGATATTTATATATATGAAATATCATGAGTTTATCTATAATTTTAAAATTTTATTTTTTATTTTTACGCCTATAATTCTTATCTTTTTAAGGGCTTGGAGAATTTTAATAACTTTTTTATGCGGATATATTTTTTTAGTGGCTATGGTATATATATTTGAGTTATTAGGAGGATTTTATAAATGAAGTATTATGTAACAATTTATATTGATCCATTGGTAGAATGTTTTTTGGATTTTAAAAATCAGTGTTATTGGCAAAGAGAAGATTTCACCCACGCCTTTTTAGGACTTACCAAAGGTAAAAGTCCTGATGAGTTAGATAAAATAGATGAAGAATTAAGACAAGAATATCTTAAAAACAAAGAATTTAAATTAATTAAAAGTATTAAGTAGATTGGTTATAATAAAACAATTTATCTATATTAGGAGTAAATTTGCAAATTCCTATTTATTCTAAACTCAAAGCAAAACTAGAAAGTAAAGGAATAGACAACATATCAAGTGGACAAATTGCTTGGTTTGTGTGTAGTGTAGGGATAGTATATTTGCTTTCTATTTTTTTATATTTACATGGTGTCAATAAAGAGGGAATTTTACTTAATAGGATATTTATTGCATTTTATATAAATCATTTCTTTTGTTTTATATTTATGTGGTTTATTTTATTGTTAAATTTACTCTATAAAGAAAATACTATTTCATTAATATTAGCAATATTAACAACTATTGTCTATTTTTATAATCCATATTTTGCTTATATTTTGATATTTATCATTTGTATTATTATGCGTATAATAAATAAACAAAGATGGCTTTATGTATATTTTATTGGTTTAATTTATATTTATGCCACCTATAGTATATTTAACTTAAGAGGAGGATTTTATAAATGAAATATTATGCAACAATTTATATTGATCCATTGGTAGAATGTTTTTTGGATTTTAAAAATCAGTGTTATTGGCAAATAGAAGATTTTACCCACGCCTTTTTAGGACTTACCAAAGGCAAAAGTCTTGATGAGTTAGATAAAATAGATAAAGAATTAAGACAAGAATATCTTAAAAACAAAGAATTTAAATTAATTAAAAGTATTAAGTAGATTGGTTATAATAAAACAATTTATCTATATTAGGAGTAAATTTGCAAATTCCTATTTATTCTAAACTCAAAGCAAAGCTAGAAAGTAAAGGAATAGACAATATATCAAGTGGGCAAATTGCTTGGTGTTTAGGGAGTGGCTATATTGCCTTAATATGTGCCGTGTTTGTTGTTGTATATAAACTTAAGAATTTGGAATTTGAGCTTTATATTGTTTTTTTCTTTCCTATCTTGCTATTTTATATTGCTATATTTTGGTTTATTTTCTTAAGTTTTTATAAAAACTTCTTTTTTATTCATCTTTTTTGCTATTCTTTTATGTATATCTTTAATATAATTTTTAATGATTTTTATTTAAATCTTGTGGTAATGAATATTTTATTAATAACAATATGGCTCTTTTTTGTTAAATTACATTTAAAATTTAGATTTTTATTTTTAATGATGTATTTTTGTTTTGAATTTGCGATATTTATAGGAATCATACCTTATGGACTTTTAGAAGGGACTATTTCAAAATGAAAGAAATAATAAAATATTATGTAACAATTTATATAGATGAGTTATTAGAAAATGAAATGTTAAAGCATGTTGATTTTTCTTTACTATTTAAAGCAAAATTTTCTCAAATTTCTAAGCAAATCGACTTCACCCACGCCTTTTTAGGACTTACTAAAGATAAAAGTCCTGATGAACTTGATAAAATAGATGAAGAATTAAGACAAGAATATCTTAAAAACAAAGAATGGGACAAGATAGATCAAAAATGGTATGAAGCTAAAGAGCCTAATAAATTCAATGATGGTTTTTGGGGTTTTGGAACTGGAGTTTTTTAACTCCTTCTAAAATGCAAAAGATTGATTTTGAAATTGTAAAAGGTTTAGATGAGTGGCTTGATAATGAAAATGTGTGTTGCTTTAATGTTTATACTAAAGATTATTTTAATGCAAATGATAAAGATATGCTTATAAGTGATAATATAAAAGATGATACAAATACCACACAAGCTCACATCAATGAAAACTATAACAATACTCAAGAAATCATCCCTGATAATGTTATAAGAATACAAACACAAGATGGCAGTGGAGAGTTTATCGAGATAATATTTGATGAATTTAAAGAATGGGAAAAATCATCAAGCGGAGCTATAAAGCCTTTATTTACCCCATTAGAAGGTATAGTGGAAGATATTTCAAATTCACTTGAAAATGTCAGCATTATCGGTGATGCCTTAGCAATGCTTGGTGCAGTGAAAAATCCTAAAAATGCAAAAAATATTATTAAGAAAAAATCATTGACAAAGGATGAAATTTTAAATGAAATTAAAAAATTAAAAAAATCTCACAATAGAATTTATTTAGTAGATGATATAAATGAATTGATGGTTTTATGGGACAAGTTAACAAAAAATTATCAAAAAGAAATAGTGGAAACAAATAGTAAAGGAATTAGAATTATAAAAATTTTAGAAGATGACGCAAGATTAATGTTGAAAAATTATTCAAGCAACAAAAGCGACAATATGCCTACCATAGATACTAAAATTAATAATAAAGATTATAAAATACATATTAATAACCTAGGAAAACCTTAATGAAATTTAAAGTTTTAGAAACTATAAATACAGAATTATTTCCACAATGGGATGTTTTGCTTGATTTGCATATAAATTCATTTCTTGATATATTTTCCACACATAAACAAGTAAATAAAAATGATATAGCAGAGATTATAGAGTATAGTTTTTTATGCGATTTCTTAGAATGTAGTGATTATGCAGAATTTTTTATGATTTTTAACCTTTATACAAAAGATTATCAAGGTGAATTTGTAAAAGTATTTACAAAATTATTTCTAAATGATTTAATTGATTTTTATATAAACGATGAAAAACAAAATACATTATCAGCTTATACTAAAGATAAAGATAAAAATTGGAAATATTTTTTAGATAATTATATCAATAAAGAGTGTTTTTATATAGATGATTTTTGTATTGCTTCTTGGGATATTCCAAGTAGTTGGAATAAATATAATATTAATGCAATTATTACCCCCAAAGGCACAAAATATCTCAATGAAATCTTAGCTCCTAAATTTTATAATAAATACAAAGATTTAGAAGTAGAGATTGATGATAAGGGTAATATACTTAGATGGATAGGAAAAATTAATAGATGAGTTTATTTGGATTTTACATTGGATTTTACAAAGGATAAATAATGAGTGATACTTATGAGATTTATACACCCAATGGAATAGCTGTAAAAGTAGATAAAGAAACAAACAAAATATATTTTGTAGAAAGTTTAGATTCACATCCACCAGCAAAGGGCAATTATACCGAAGAATATTCCAAAGCTTTGTTTGAAGCACACGACATTAAACGAAACTCCCCCTACAAAGACTATAAACCAATATATCTAGATCCTAACTTTTATACAGGGTAAAAATCCACTTTGCTTGAATTTAAAGAATGGCAAAACATTTATTTAAAAGATCCCATTAAAGGAGCTATAGCTCCTTGGACTAAAGCAGAAAAAGCTTATTATAAATCTTTAAAAACCAAAAGAGAAAGATATAAATATTTAATTATAAGAAGTGGTATAAGAAGCACTGTTATAGATATACCCTATGATGCTTATTGTAATGTAGATGAAAAAGGATATTTAATCAATGAAGAATACGCCTATATTTATGATGAAGTTAACAATAATAAAGAAACCTTAAAATCTTCTCTTTTTAGACAAGAATGGGGTATAGCAGCAGGAATACTAGGAAAACCTGAATATTTTGTGCGTTCTAAAAATCATGGCTTTAATGCTAGAATGATACAATGTTTTATTTTATATATTCAACTCACAGGTGGAGGATATGAAGAATTAGGTATAAAAAGAGGAATTTATAATTATGCTGATAATCTTTTAGAAATAGGTATAGGTATGGCAGGGATACATAAAAATCCTTTAAGGGCTAAATTAGTAAAAGATTTAGCTAAAACTATACAGCCTGATGAATTTGGTATGCTACCTTTTATAGATGAGATTATGGGAGTAGATTGGGTGATTGATTTAAATCGATATAAATTTGCTCTTGATGAAGAAGGTAGAATCATTTGGGCTTTATATGATGATATTGAAAAAGGTAAATTAAAAGATCCAAGAGATGTGGATTCTACTCCTGAAAGCAGGAAAGAATTTGATCATTATATGGATGGATATGTAAATGGAATGGAAACTAGATTCGATGCTGATACTCCAAATGAATGGAGTGAACAACAAGCTGCTTTAGATAGAGATACTTTAGTATTAAGTGCCAAACTCGCAGCCCTCACTCCTCCTCAAGGTTATCCTAATGCTCCTTATTATTTTACACCTGAAAGATTAGAATGGATTTATAAAAAAGGATAATCATTTTTATATCCATGAAAAAAAGATTCAAAATATTGAAAATCAATACATGGATTTAGATTTTAAAATGAATTTAGGACTTTATTTAAAACTTCTTAATGATTTTAAGACTTTAAATAAATTTGAACTCATAAAGATTTTAGAAGCTTTAACGCAAAATAATATTAAGACTTTATATTTAAAGTCAAACAAGGATAAAGCTTATACTCTTACTTCAATGTTGATGAATTTAAGGGTGAGGTGAGGGTGCTTATTTTCTTAATTTAAACGCATATAAGTATTTTGTTAGTTTTCATTAAAATATAAGCAAGATGATAATATAATTAGAGTTTAAAAAAATAGCGAGGAAATTATGAAAGATTTATTTTTATTCAGTTCTTTACTTGACTCAAGTCATACTTTTTCTTATTTTTTTCATTTAGGTTTGGTGGCTTTGATTGCTGTCATTTGTGCTTCAATGGCTACTCGTTCTATGCAACTTGTTCCACGCGGTATGCAAAATTTAGGTGAAGCGTTTTTAGAAGGTGTTTTGTCAATGGGACGCGACACCATGGGAGATGAAAAAGGTGCGAGAAAATATCTTCCTCTTGTAGCAACTTTAGGAATTATAGTTTTCTTTAGTAATATCATCGGTATTATACCAGGCTTTCATGCTCCAACAGCGAGTTTAAATTTAACACTTTCTTTGGCTATTATCGTATTTATTTATTATCATTTTGAAGGAATTCGTACTCAAGGTTTTGTAAAATATTTTGCTCATTTTATGGGTCCTATTAAATTCCTTGCTCCTTTAATGTTTCCTATAGAAGTAGTATCTCACCTTTCTCGTGTTGTTTCTTTATCTTTTCGTCTTTTTGGAAATATCAAGGGTGATGATTTATTTTTAATGGTAATTTTAGCTCTTGTCCCTTATATCGCTCCGCTTCCTGCGTATGTTCTTTTAACTTTTATGGCATTTTTACAAGCATTTATTTTTATGATTTTGACTTATGTTTATCTAGCGGGTGCAACGATAGTTGAGGAAGGTCATTGATTTATATCTTAGAATTCTTCAAGGGTGCGTCTTTGGCTTTAATGCTTTTTGGCGCACTTTTTTTCTTTTTTAAATTTCATTCTTTTTTATATTTTTTCTTAGGGCTTCTTCCGGGTTTGCTTTTATCTTTAGTTTTTATTTGTCTTATAGAAAATTATGAATTAAAACTTAAAATCAATCAAGATAAAAGCAAGTAAGTTTTATTTTTAAGCGTGAAGTTCTTCTTTTAGTAAATATTTTACGGCTTCATAAATTTTGATAGCTGCTTTGGATTTATTCATAGTATAAAGATGAATTCCATCCACCCCACTAGTAATCAAATCAACAATTTGATCTATCGCATAAGCGATCCCAGCATCTTCTAAAGCTAAAGTATTGTTTTCATATTTTTCTAAAATTTTGGCAAATTTAGGCGGAATTTTAGCTCCACAAAGCTGTGAAATTTTTAATACTTGCCTTTTGTTTGTAATAGGCATAATGCCTGCATAAATAGGAATATTAATACCTGCTAAAGCACAATTTTGCTTAAAAGTGTAAAAATCTTCATTATTATAGAAAAGTTGAGTGATAAGTTTGTCTGTGCCTGCGTCAACTTTATTTTTAAGATAGTGTATATCTTCAATAAAATTTCGAGACTCGTTGTGTTTTTCAGGATAGCAAGCTGCATAAATTTCAAATTCTCCTTGTTTTCGGATAAAAGAAATCAAATCGCTTGCATAAGAAAAATCTTTACTTTTTTCTAAATCATTACACACATCCCCTCTTAAGGCAAGAATTTTATCAAGTTGTCTTTCTTTGCATTCTTGAAGTATGCTCGTAATTTTTTCTTTGCTAGAATGAATGCAAGGTAGGTGTACTATGCTAGGAATTTTATATTCTTCTTGAATTAAGCTTGCTGTTTCTAAGGTATTTTTTGAATTTATAGAGCCACCAGCACCAAAAGTTACGCTGATGAAATTAGGACTTAATTGTCCTAAATCATCTAAAATTGCATTAAGATTCTTAATGTTTTCATCTCTTCTTGGTGGAAAAATTTCAAAAGAAAAGCTACACATAAGACCTCCTTATAATTTCTCTCTTATTTTTTGTGTGGCGATAACTAAATTTTTAAGAGCGGCTACAACTTCTTCATAACCCCTTGTCTTAAGTCCGCAGTCTGGATTGATCCAAATTTGCTCTTTAGGTAATTTGCTAAGAATTTTTTCTATGGTTGAGCTTATTTCTTCCACGCTAGGCACCCTAGGGCTATGTATATCATAAACTCCTGGTCCAACTTCGGTTTGAAAATTAACAGCTTTTAGGGTATCTAAAAGATTAAGATTTGATCTTGAAGCTTCAAAAGATATTACATCTGCATCCATTGCATCAATTTCTTTTAAGATATCGCTAAATTCGCTATAACACATATGTGTATGAATTTGTGTTTTGGTTTTTACTCCGCTATGTACAAGATTGAAAGCAGGGATCGCCCAATCTAAATACTCGCTATGCCAATCGCTTTTTCTTAAAGGCAGTTTTTCTCTTAGGGCTGCTTCATCAATTTGTATGATTTTAATGCCTGCATTTTCAAGATCTAAAACTTCATCTCTTAAAGCTAAAGCTATTTGTTCAGTGCTTTCTTTTAGGCTGATATCTTCTCTTGGGAAAGACCAATTGAGTATAGTTACAGGACCTGTTAGCATACCTTTTACGATTTTTTTACTCAAGCTTTGAGCAAATTTGGACCATGCTAGAGTGATAGGTTTTGTGCGTGATACATCGCCCCAAATTACAGGTGGTTTTACACATCTTGTTCCATAGCTTTGAACCCAGCCATTTTGAGTAAATAAAAAGCCTTTTAAATTTTCTCCAAAATATTCCACCATATCATTTCTTTCAAATTCCCCGTGCACCAAAACATCAAGTCCTATTTCTTCTTGAATTTGGATACATTCTTTAATTTTTTGTTGGTTAAATTCGGTATAGTTTTGTGCTGAAATTTTTTCTTGTTTAAAAGCAAGACGATTGGAACGCACATCAGCACTTTGAGGAAATGATCCTATGGTTGTAGTTGGTAAAAGAGGAAGTTCTAAAAATTCTTTTTGAATTTGGATACGCTCTTTAAATTCAGGCTTTCTTACAAAGTCTTCTTTTTTTAGAGTTTGAAGTCTAGCTTTTACTTTTTCATCTAAACGATTAGGAATATTTTTAAAGAGTTCTTGATTGGCTTTAAAAAGAGGATTTTCTTCATTGCTATCTATGATAGCTTTTAAGTCTTGTAATTCTTTAAGTTTTTCTTTTGCAAAAGAGAAAAGTTTAAGATAACTTGAATCTAATTTAGTTTCAAATTCTGTACTATAAGGAACGTGCAAGAGTGAACACGAGGTATTTATAACTATATTTTGAGTGTATTTTTGAAGTTCTTTGATAAGTTTTAAGCTTTTTGCGTAATCATTAGCATAGATATTTTTACCATTTACTATGCCTGCAAAAAGTATTTTATCGTTAGCAAAGCCATATTTTTGGATTAAATTTAAACTTTCTTTGCCTTCTACAAAATCAAGCCCCAAAGCATCAAAATCACTTTCTAGAAGTTTAGTATAAATATCTCTTAAATCTCCAAAATAGCTTTGAAGCAAGACTTTAACTTCTCCCTTATGTTTTAAAAGTTCTTTATAAAATTCTTCAAATAAAGCAATATCTTCTTGATTTAAATCATAAACTAAATAAGGTTCATCAAGTTCTAGCCATGCTACTCCTAATGAATTAAGTTTTTTAAGAAGTTCAATGTATGCTTGTAAAAGCTTGTCTTTAGCAAGTTGCTTAGTGTTTTCATCTTTAAAAGCTATGAGTTTAAAGAGGGTAAAAATTCCTACCAAAACAGGTTTTGTTTCTATGCCAAGTTCTTTTGCTTCAAGATATTCTTTAAAAATTTTATCCCCGCTTAAAGCTATAATGCTTGCATCATCACACTCAGGCACTAAATAATGATAGTTTGTATTAAACCATTTTTTCATTGCTAGAGCTATAGTATCTCCATTTTTTCCTTGATAACCACGACTTTGCGCAAAATACTCATCTAAAGGATCTAAATTTAAGTCCTTATAGCGTTTTGGAGTGATATTGAAAAGCACAGCTGTATCTAATACATTATCATATAGCGAAAAATCATTGCTAGGAATGAAATCAATCCCAGCATTTTGGATATCTTTCCAATGTCTAGCTCTTAAATTTTTAGCAGTTTCTAAAAGCTCTTCTTTAGAACTTTGAGCTTTGAAATATTTTTCAATAGCAAATTTTAATTCCCTATTTGCACCTATTCTTGGGTAAGAAATGATTGAATTTTTCATGTTGTTCTCCTTTGTTGTTAAATTAAAAAGTAGGGATTAAAGCACCCTGATATTTTTCTTCTATGAAATTTTTAACTTCATCGCTTTGTAAAGCTTTGACTAAAGCTTTGATTTTATCAAGATCTTCATTTCCTGCTTTAACAGCGATGATATTACCATACTCACTATATTTATTTTCTGTATAAAGCCCATCTTTTATAGGGTTTAAGCCCGATAAAATTGCAAAATTACTATTGATGAGAGAGTAGTCTACATCATCTAAACTTCTTGTAAGCTGAGCATCTTTTAATTCTACAAATTTAAGATTTTTAGGATTTTTTACAATATCTAAGGGTGTAACAAGTTCACTATCTTTAATTTCGATCAGTCCCGCACTTGCTACTATGCGTAAAGCACGACTTTCATTTGTAGGATTATTAGGTATTGATATACTTGCTCCTGTTTTAGGTTGAAATTCCTTATGTTTTTTAGAATATACTGCCATAGGTTCAATATGAATACTAGCAACTTTTACAAGATGAGTACCTTGTCTTTGGTTAAATTCTTTTAAATAAGGCTCATGCTGAAAATAATTTGCATCAAGTTCGCCATTTTCCACCATAATATTAGGAATCACTCCATCATTAAATTCGTAAATTTTTAAATCATAACCTTGCTTTTGAAGAGTAGGTTTGATAAACTTTAAAATGTCCGCGTGTGGGACAACTGAAGAGCCCACTTTAAGTTCTTCATTGGCCCAAGCAAAGCTCGTAAAAAGAGTTGCTATGCAAAAAGCTTTTGCAAATATAGTCATCATCTCTCCTTTTTATGCAAAACTGAATTTTTCTATTAAATCGCTATGGTAAATGCGCGCTACATCAGGATGTGAGCGTATCATTCTTTTAAAATAATTACTAGCAACATTTCTTAAAAGCGGATTTTTTGGATCTGTATCCACACCCTTGCTTTCTCGAGCAAGTTCAGGATTTAATGGAAAAATAGGAATATCTTTATCGAGTTGTACTCCAAGGAAATAAGCTATGCTAAAGCGTTCTTTCGGGCTTAAATTTACTCGATGTATGGTAGCTTTTAAATAGCCATTAGTAGCTAATTCTAAAAATTCTCCTATATTAACCACAACACTACCTTCAAGTGGGGGAACTTTAATCCATTGATCATCAATAAAAGCCTCAAGTCCGTTTTGCTCTTCTTGAAAAACAAAGGTAATAAGCCCACCGTCTTTGTGTGGTCCTACTCCTTGAGTGGCGTCTTTGGAGCTTTTTGGATAGTGTATAATTTTGCAATGTTCATAAGAATTTTCGCCATAGAGTTTTCCAAAGGCATCGCTAGGCAGATCAAGAGCTTCAGCAAATGCTTGTAAAATTTTTAAACAAGCATTTCTTGTTTGTTCATGCCAAGCTAAAAATATTTCTTTAAGCTCAGGAATTTCATCAGGCCATAAATTTGGACCTTCTAATCTTTGCCATAGAGGCGAATTTAAATCCCATTTTAAAGCTTTTCTTTCTGTGCCTATGTCAATTTGCTCTCTATAATCTTTTTCTCCAGCAGTATATTCAAAGCCTTCGCTTGTATAACCTCTAAATTGAGGTGAATGCACCATGGAGATAAGTTCTTTAGAGCTTCTAGGAAGATTGAAAAAATCTTTACTAAGTTTAAATAATTTTTCATTTAAATTTTTATCGATACCATGATTGATAAGATAAAAAAAACCTACATTTGAAGTAATTTCTCTTAGATTTTTAAGAAAAGTACTTTTGTCTTTTTCATAAATCTTTAAATCAAGTACAGGTAAATTCATTTTCTCTCCTTAAAATTATATTTAAGGATAAGAAGATATCTTAATGTTTAGATTTTGTTTCGTAGGATTTAACTAAAAATTAGGATTTTAAGTTGTGTTTTGAAAAAATAAAACTTTTGACTTTTCTACACATTATATCTCCTTATCCACCTTTTTGGACCTTTGGAAACATAACGTAAAGCCAAAGGACGCACTAGATACTACACATCTGGCACATCAGTTTCATTCTTTCTCCTTGGGAAAATTAATTTTTATGAATTGTAAAAAAAAATATATTAAAAAAAGCTTAATCCTTGAAAATTCAAGGATTAATTTTTAAATATTTTCAAGTTTTAATTCTTCGTTATTCATCACGCCTATACTAGAATTTAAAACTTTTTGTGCAATTTCTTTTGCTTCATCTAAAGAATGCATAGCACAAGTTCCACATTGATAGATATTGAGTTCAGGAATTTTGTTTTGATCACTCACATTTAAAACATCTTTCATTGCAGCCTCCCAAGCTTTAGCAACACTTTTTTCATCAGGTGTTCCAATTAAGCTCATGTAAAAACCCGTACGACAGCCCATAGGCGAGATATCAATGATTTCAACCGAATCCGAATTTAAATGATCTCTCATAAAACCAGCAAACAGATGCTCTAAAGTATGTGTACCTTTTTCACTCATGATATCTTTATTAGGTATGCAAAAGCGCAAGTCAAATACGCTAATATCATCACCCTTTGGTGTTTTCATAGTTTTAGCTAAACGCACGGCAGGCGCTGGCATTTTAGTATGATCTACTTTAAAACTGTCAAGTAGTGGCATTTTAACTCCTTTGTGTAAATTATTTTACAGATTATAACATTTAAAAATAATATTTAAAGCCTTTCTAAAAGAAAAAAGGATAAAATAAAGTATTAAAATTCAAGGAAAATCAATGTTTGAAGTAGTCATAGGACTTGAAGTACATACTCAACTTAATACTAAAACAAAAATATTTTGCTCATGTGCAACTTCTTTTGGAGAAGCTCCAAATACAAATGTTTGTCCCACTTGTTTGGCTTTACCGGGTGCTTTGCCGGTTTTAAATGAAGAAGCGGTAAAAAAGGCTATCGCTTTTGGAAAAGCGGTAAATGCTACCATAAACAAAAAAAGTGTTTTTAATAGAAAAAATTATTTTTATCCTGATCTACCAAAAGCTTATCAAATTTCACAATTTGATATTCCTATAGTAGAAAAGGGTGAGCTTTTTATCAATATAAATGGTGAAAATAAACGCATAGGTATTACAAGAGCACATTTAGAAGAAGATGCGGGTAAAAATATCCATGAAAATAATTATTCTAAAGTAGATTTAAACCGCGCAGGAACTCCTTTGCTTGAAATTGTAAGCGAACCTGAACTTAGAAGTAGTGATGAAGCAGTAGCGTATCTTAAAAAGCTTCATTCTATCATACGCTTTTTAGATATCTCTGATGCAAATATGCAAGAGGGAAGTTTTAGATGCGATGCTAATGTAAGCATAAGACCGAAGGGCGATACCAAACTTTATACTAGAGTAGAGATTAAAAATCTTAATTCCTTCCGTTTTATCCAAAAAGCCATAGAATACGAAGTAAAAAGACAAAGCGAAGCATGGGAAGATGGTGTTTATGATAAAGAAGTCGTGCAAGAAACGAGACTTTTTGATACAATAAATTTGGTTACAAGAAGTATGCGTGGCAAGGAAGAAGCAGCAGAATATCGCTATTTTCCTGATCCTGATTTATTGCCTGTGCTGTTAAAAGATGAATTTTTAGATATTCAAATTCCTGAACTTCCTGATGAGAAAAAAATGCGTTATATAAATGAACTTGGCATTAAAGAAAGCGATGCGGAGGTGCTTATAGGATCGCTTGAATTGAGTCGTTTTTTTGAAAGTTTGATTGCTTTAAATTTAAATCCTAAGCTTTGTGTAAATTGGTTAAATACTGAACTTATGGGGCTTTTAAAAGGGGAATTAACGATAGAAAATTCTCCCGTAGACGCAATTAAACTCGGTGCTTTAATCAAACGCATAGAAGAGGGCGTTATCAGCGCAAAAGCGGCAAAGGATATTTTAGCCCATGTTTTTGAAAATCCAGATATGGATATTGATGAGACGATTGAAAAATTAGGGCTTAAGCAAGTTAGTGATGATTCAGCTATCGAAGCAGTAATTGAGCAAATTTTAAATGCAAATGCCGATAAGGTCGCAGAATATAAAAGTGGAAAAGATAAGCTTTTTGGTTTCTTTGTGGGGCAGACTATGAAAGAAGGTAAAGGGGCCTTTAATCCTAGCAAGGTCAATGAAATTTTAAAAGCAAAGCTGGGCTGATGAGCAAAATCGCAATCATCGGTGCAGGAAAATGGGGCAGTGCTTTATATAGTGCTTTGAGTATTAATAATACTTGTTTTATGACTTCTCGCACGCAGCGGGATTTGCCTTATTTTGTGAGCTTAGAGCAGGCCTTAGATTGTGAATATTTGGTTTTTGCTTTAAGCTCTCAAGGAATTCATTCTTGGCTTAAACAAAATTTTGTTAACAAGGGTCAAAAAATTCTTATTGCTTCTAAGGGTATAGATACTTTAACTTGTAAGTTTTTAGATGAAATTTTTAGCGAATTTGTAGATAGGGATAAACTTTGTGTTTTAAGCGGTCCTTCTTTTGCAGCCGAAGTAATGCAAAATCTTCCTTGTGCTTTAGTTGTGAGTGGGATAAAAGAAAAATTATGTAAAGAATTTGCAAGTTTTTTTCCAGATTTTATCAAAGTATATACAGATGATGATGTGCGCGGTGCTGAAATTTGTGGTGCTTATAAAAATGTTTTAGCTATTGCTAGCGGTATAAGCGATGGTTTAGGACTTGGAAATAATGCAAGAGCTTCTTTGATTTCTAGAGGTCTTATTGAAATGCATCGTTTTGGTAAATTTTTTGGAGCTAAGGAAGAAACTTTTTTAGGACTTGGGGGTGCAGGAGATTTATTTTTAACTGCAACCAGCGTGCTATCAAGAAATTATCGCGTAGGTTTGGCTTTGGCAAAAGAAAAAAAACTTGATGATATTTTACAGGAATTAGGCGAGGTAGCAGAGGGGGTGAAAACAGCCTATGCTATAGAAAAGATTTCAAAAGATAAAGCAATTTACACGCCTATTGTAAACGAAATAGTACAGATCTTGCAAGGAAAAAATGTCAAGCAAGCGGTACAAAATTTATTAAAAACAAAGGATAATCAGGAGTTTCAATGCTAATTAAAAATGCTAAAATTTATGGTGAAAATTTACAAGATCTTTTAATTAAAGATGGAAAGATAGTAAAAATAGGCGCAAATTTAGACGATAGCGATGAAGTATTGGATGCTCAAGGAATGACTTTATTGCCATCCTTTGTGGATTTATGTGTAAATTTAAAAAATGATAAATTCTCCCTAAGCAACCTAGAACTTTTAGAAAAGGAGTGTTTAAGAGGAGGGGTTGGTGCTATAATCTTGCGTGATTGTATGGATTTTGATGAAGAAAGTTTTTCACTTTTTTTGCAAAATTTAAAATTTAGAAAAATACAAATTTTTCCTAGTGTTTGCACCTTAGATAAACAAGGCAAGCTTAAAAATTTAGCTACACTTTTAAATAAAGGCGCACATGCTCTAGAGCTTAAGAGTTCGTGTAATGCAAATATTTTGCGTGTAAGTATGCAATATGCTCTAATGAAAGAAAAAAGTATTTTTGTAAAATGTTATGATGAGAATTTTGATGACAATGGCGTGATGAATGATTGTGAAATGAGTTTTGAATTGGGCCTTGCGGGTATGAGTGCAGTAGCTGAAAGTAGTGAAGTGGCTAAGATCAAAGAAATAGCTAAATTTTATGGCGTTAAAGTGATTTTTGATTTGCTCAGTCTTAAGCGTTCTATAGAGCTTTTAGAGGACGAAAATCTAAAACTTATCAGTATACACCATCTAATCAAAGATGACAATGCATGCACTGGATTTAATACAGCAGCAAAACTCAATCCACCTTTAAGAAGCAAAGAAGATAAAGAAAGTTTGAAGCAGGCTTTAAAACAAGGAAAAATAGACTTTTTAAGCTCTTTGCATAGTGCAAAATCCATTTCCTTAAAAGATTTGGCTTTTGATGAAGCGGCTTTTGGAATTCATAGCATATGTGAATTTATGAGCCTTTGTTACACTTTTCTCATCAAAGAAGGCCTTTTAACTTGGAAAAATCTTTGCAGGGTAACAAGTCAAAATCCAAGCGAATTTTTGGGTTTAAATAGTGGAATAATAGAAGTTGGAAAGGAAGCAAATTTAGTTCTTTTTGATGAAAGTGAAGAAATTTCTGCTCCAAAAAGTTCACTTTATGCAAATGATAAACTTTTTGGAAAGGTTAAGCTTCACCTTATAAAAGGTGAAAATATAATTTCAAACTAAGCTTAAAGTCCTAAGCTTAGTTTAAATCCTAAAAATACAAGTGCTGCCATAATCCCAGCAGCCGGTAAAGTGATAATCCAAGCTAATCCTATGGGTTTCATCATAATCCAATTTGCATTTTTATTATACACGCCAATACCTAAAACCGCACCGATTAAAATGTGCGTAGAGCTTACTGGAATTCCAAATTGTGTTGCTAAAAGTATTACTATACTTGCTCCAAGTTCCGCACTAAATCCTGTTGTAGGGCGTATGGAAGCTAGTTTAGAACCTACGGTGGTAATAACTTCTTTGCCTAAAAACCAAAGCCCTACAACCAAGGCAACTCCAAACATAGCTAGAGCGGCAAAAGGTACAGGAGAATTTGCATTGATAGTGCCATTTTTAAGAACATCTAAGATCGCAGCAAAAGGGCCAATAGCATTGGCTATATCATTAGCTCCATGAGAGAAGGCAAAACTAGAAGCGGTAAAAATTTGAAACCAAGCAAAAAGTCTATCGGTGGTTTTGTTTAATTCAGTTTTTTTAACAATCTTTACTATAGCAAAAGTTACAATATAGCTAATAGTTCCAATAATTCCTATGATCCAAAAATTTTGCAAAATATCTAAAGTGCTAACATTGTTTAAGCCTTTAAATAAAAACATAGCAGTGATGATAGCAGCTCCAACGCAAGCGATAATAGGCATATGTGTTTTTAAAACAGAGTAGATATCTATACTTTTTTCTTTTTCTTTAAATTCTTTGATTTGATTTTTATAAAAGCTATTTTCTTGTCCTTCATCTTCTAAGGCTATAGCTGAGAGTTCTTTAATTTGTTCTTCCATACTTTTAGTTTTAAGATTTAAAAAATAATTTTCTTTAAATTTTTTTCTATCTTTTTTTAAATTTTTTAGTTCTTCGCTAAGTTTTTCTGATGGTTTGAGTATTTTTTTGTCTATATAGGAGTAGATAAGATAAGCTACAAGACCACCTAAGAGGGGTGAAATAACCCAAGATATAGCAATCCTTACTATTTCACTCCATTTAACCATGGATAAGGTTTGAGATCCATCAAATTTTAAAAGCCCCATCATAATACTAGCTCCAACTATACCGCCTATGATACTATGCGTAGTAGATACAGGTAAGCCTTTTTTTGTGGCGATAAAAATCCAAGCTCCAGAGCTTAAAAGTGCTGCTAGCATGATAGCAACAAAAAGCATAGGATCAAATTGTTCAGGAAATATAACTATTCCACTGCGTATCGTTTTAGTTACTTCAGCGCCTGCAAAAATGGCACCGCTGAGTTCAAAAACAGCTGCTATGATCAAAGCTTGTTTTATGGTTACAGTTTTAGCTCCCACACTAGTACCAAAAGAATTTGCTACATCGTTTCCACCTATGTTAAACGCCATAAATATTCCAAAGATAGAAGCGAGTATAAAGAGTATGAGTTGGTGTTGGGAAATATAGCCAAATCCCCAAATGATAAATGCAATTACACTGATAGTAAAAATGATAAATGCGATAAGATTATCTTTTTGCATAAAATTAAGCCTTTTTTAGCTTGAATTATACCCTTATAATCCTGAATTTGCAAATTTTACAGCTCTTATCCTTTATAGCTAATTTTTATTTATTTTAATTTTTTATAATGAAAAATAAATAATGATTTTAGGAAAAGCGATGAAAAGTATTTTATATATACTTATGCTTTTTTTCTCTTTGCTAAATGCTGATGAGCTAGATAATGCCTTAAAAAATAATCAAAACAAATGGCAAAAATTTAATTATCAAGCTGCCAAAAAAGCGCCGACAATAAAGGAAGAAAATATTGATTTTAAAAGTGCTTTAAATGGTATATTATCCAATGCATTGGAAAATAAAAATGGTATTGATAAAACCGATGGAAATTTAGATTTTCAAAATGAAAATGTGCAAATTAAAAATTTAAACTCGCTTTATGAGAGGGAGAATAATTCTTTGCTTTTTCAAAAAGAATTTTACGCTACGCAAGATAGTTATAATTATTCAGGCGGATTGATTAATCGTTATGAAAAAGATGATTTTTTATTGGGTATAAATGGCTTCATCGATGGGCAAAAGGAACAAAAAGAAAGCAAAAGCTTTGGAGCTGAATTGGGTTATCATCAATTTATAAAAGCTTATAGCAATTATTATGTTCCAAATGAAGCGGATGAAAATTTGCAATTTGGAATAAGCTTTGCTATCCCATCTTATAGTGCTTTTATCTTTGATATAAGTAAAGATAGTGAGAAAATAAATTATCAAGTATCGTATTCACCTTATAGCGTTTTGAGTTTAAAAATATTACGCCGCGATTTTAGTGCAAATGAAGCTATTGATGATACTGTTTTGCAGGTGGGTTTTAGTTTTAATTTTGATGAAAGTTTTATGAAGCAACTTAGAAAAAAAGATAATGCCTTGCAAGAAGTTAATCGTTATGACTTCTTGCAAAGAGTGCGTTAATGCATACCAGCATTATGGAATTTTTCTGGATTATCTAGGGCATAGCGGAATTTTTCCCAATCAATTTGCTTATCCCATATTGCTACGATTAAGGCTGCAACCGAATTTCCGCAAAGATTTCCAACCGCTCTCATTTCTGACATGAATTTATCAACACCTAAAAGAACTCCTATAGCAGCCACAGGTAAAACTTGTGCTAAGGTTGCATTTGCCTCAGAAATTTCCATATTGCCTAAAGCTGCTAGGGTACTTCCAAGAACAATAAATCCTGAACCTGTAACACCTACCGCACCTTTTGAAGCTATCATTAAGACTATTAAAATGCTTATTTCATGAGCTAAGCTTAAATTTACATTGAAAGCTTGAGCTAGGAAAATCAAACTCATGGCTAGGTATATATTAGTACAATCAAGATTAAAACTATATCCTGTTGGCAAAACAAGTCCGACAGTAGCCTTAGAAAGACCTGCTTTTTCAAGTTTTCTCATCAAAGGAGCAAGAGCAGACTCGCTAGAGCTTGTTGCAAATACTATAAGTACTTCTCTAGAAATAAAGCGCATAAATTTAAATATATTGACTTTTGCAAAATAACAAATCAAGCCTAAAATTCCAAAAATAAAAATAAGACAAGAAACAAGCATTACCAATAATAAATATGCAAGATTGATCAAAGAGCCTAAGCCGTATTGGGCTATAAGCACCGCCATAGCTGAAAAAGCAGCGACTGGACTAAAATACATGATGACTTGTAAAATTTTAAATACAAAGTTTTGAATTACCTCAAGAACTCTTTGGATGGCTTGTCTATCTTCTATTCTCATTAAAGAAATAATAAGAGCTGTAATAATAGCAATAACTAAAACTTGCATAGTTTTGCCTTCGGTAAAAGGAGTTATAATATCCCTTGGCATAGCATCTTGTAGAATGTGCATGATCTCTGAACTTGCACTTACTTCAGTTGTTTGAGAAATATATTTTTGTACACTTGCAGTATCAAGTTGTTTTGGATCAAGATTCATTCCGCGACCCGGTTGCATTATGTTTGCCATAAAAATACCTATAGCAAGTGCTAAGGTGCTTACAACTTCAAAATAAATAACTGCTTTAGCACCTATACTTCCAACTTTTTTAAGGCTTTCAAGGCTAATGATGCCTAAAACCAAGGTAACAAAAATAATAGGACCAATAAGAACTTTTAAGGCGCTTATAAAATAATCAACTCCAGGTTTACTCGCTATAGCTATTTCTTTGTTTACATAGCCAAGTATAATGCCTGCAATAATACCTACAATAACCCAAAAACCCAAACTTTTAAACATGCGTTTATATAATGGAGGTTTTCTTTCTGCAAAGGTTTGACTTAAAGTTTCCAAAATAACTCCTTATAATTCCACTTTTAGAGATTAAGCTAATTCTAAAAGTTTAGCAAAAAATAAATAGAACATAGTTTAAAAATAATTAAAATAAGTTTTTAGTAAAACTAATTTTTTAAATCGTGTTACTAAATTTCTCAATTATTATGATTTTATCCACAATTTAAAATACTATAATTAATTTATTTATTTTTTATTATAAATGGTTTATAATATTTTAACAATTACTTTAAGAAAAAGGAATATGAAAAATTAAGATTATGGAAGAAATATTCTTAGCAAAAGATGCCCTTATTACATCTAAAACAGATCTTAAAGGAAATATTATTTATGCTAATAATGATTTTTTAAAATATGCAGGCTATGAAGTTGGTGAGCTTCTGTTAAAATCTCATAATATAGTCAGACATGAAGATATGCCTCGCACTGTTTTTAAATGCTTATGGGATTATATACAAAATGGTAAGGAAATTTTTGCTTTTGTAAAAAATAAAGCTAAAGATGGAAGGTATTATTGGGTTTTTGCTAATATAACGGCTTCTTTTGATAAACAAGGCAATATTATAAATTATTATTCAGTACGACGCGCTCCTAACCGCAAGGCTTTGCCCATTATAGAAGAAATTTATAAAATCCTACTTGAAAAAGAAAAACAAGGCGGGATTCAAGCAGGACTTCAGACTCTAAATAATATAGTAAATTCACATAAAACTCACTATAATCATCTAATTTTTAATCTTCAAGAGAATAACTATTTAAGTTGTAATTAATAATAAATAATATATAATTGCGAAATTTTTTAGGTAATATATATTACAAGGTGTGAATAAAATTCTTAAAATATAAAAACAAAAGGAAATGCAATATGAAAAATGCGTTTATATTGGCTATTTTTATGGGTTTTTTAGGTGTACTTGGGACTGTATTTGTTCATGCTTATATTGGAGCAGTAATTTTTATTTTAATTATTGCTTTATTGGCTTATCTTCTGTTATATTATAAAGATGAGCAAATAATGATAGATAAATTACACAAGCTTTGTAAAGAATTAAAAGAAGGAAATTTTGATAATAGAATAGTGTATATTAAGACCAAAAGCAAGAAACTAGCTGAAATTGCAGATGATCTTAATAATACCATCGATGGTTTAGAGGCTTACTTAAGAGAAATCAATACTTCCATTTCTTGTTCGCAAAAGGGTGAATTTTATCGCAAGGCTTTACCTGAAGGCTTAAAAGGGATTTTTGCACGCAATATAGATTTTATTAACAAAGCCTTAGCAAATATAGAAGTTACTGCAAAATCTACATTTAAAAATGCATTATCAAGAACTTTAATGGATTTAAGTCTTGGCAATCAAAATAAAGATATGTCTCAAATTTCAGCTTCCTTAAACCAAGATATTAGCGCGATGAAACATGTTTATGATTCAGTTGATAGCATTACTCATGTAGCTACGGAGAATGGCTCTGAGGTTGATTCTTTGCAAAATGCTATGGCGTCTTTAATGGAAGTGGTAAATTCTAGCAAAGAAACAGTGCAAACCTTTGTTGCTAATTCGCAAAATATTACCTCTGTGGTGGAAGTTATACGCGATATAGCTGATCAAACTAATTTGCTTGCATTAAATGCTGCCATAGAAGCTGCTAGGGCAGGTGAGCATGGCCGTGGTTTTGCAGTTGTTGCAGATGAGGTTAGAAAATTAGCTGAAAGGACGCAAAGATCTACAAGTGAGATTTCTATTGCTATTCAAACCATGCAACAAGATTTTGTTAATATTCAAAGTGGTAGCGAACAAGTATTTAATATAGTTAGCGAATCTGAAGAAAGGATTAATAAATTCTCTGAAGCATTTAGAGGTCTAGAAGAAAATAGCTCGACATTGGGTAAAAATTTTGGAGCTTTTGCTAAAAGATTAATTTTATCTGTTGTTAAAATCGATCATATTTTATATAAATCAAATATTTATCTTAGTCTCAATGGAGCTCAAAAATTCAATCTTGCAAGTACAGATCCTATATCAAATCTTTGTTTAGATGAAAGAGCGAAAAATGTGATTAATGAACTTGTATCAGAATCTGATTTGGTTTTGGCTAAAGAATTTATTCAAGATAATGCTCAAAAGGCTATAAAAGAGGCAAATGTTGAATACATCGATCAAAAAGTGTATGACAATATTGTAAGTGATATTAAAGCGTTAGAACAAAAAAGTGCTGATATTTTAGATAAGTTAAAACTTTAAGGAAAAATAAATGGCAAAAGAAATTTTTTTACAAGAGGATAGCTTAATTACTTCAAAGACGGATTTACAAGGGAAAATAGTTTATGCAAATGATGATTTTTTAAAATACGCAGGTTATACTATGGCAGAGGTATTATATAAACCTCATAGCGTGGTTAGACATGAAGATATGCCTCGTACAGTGTTTAAATTTTTATGGGATTATATAAAAGAAGGTAAGGAAATTTTTGCCTATGTTAAAAATAAAACTAAAGACAATGGTTATTATTGGGTTTTTGCTAATGTAACACCTTCTATAGATGCAAATAATAATATTATTGGATATTATTCTGTGCGTCGTATGCCAAATAAAAAAGCGATAGATACTATAGAAAAACTTTATAGTGATTTGCTTAGGGCTGAAAAAGAAAGTATAAATAAGGGTGTAGAATTGCTGAATGATTTTTGCAAAAATGCTGGAAAAAGCTATAATGAATTGATTTTTTCTTTACAAGAATCCAAGTAAAAAAAGGCTTAAAGCGAGTTTGTTTTAAGCCTAGATATTATATAATCTTTCGCTTTAAATTAATTTTCTAGGGTAAATTATGTTTGATATTATTGTCATAGGTGGTGGCCATGCTGGAATTGAAGCAAGTGCTGCTTCCGCTAGAATGGGCAAAAAAACATTGCTTTTAACTACACTTATAGAGCAAATTGGTGCAGCGAGTTGTAATCCTGCAATAGGTGGACTTGCGAAGGGTCATCTCGTAAAAGAGATTGATGCTATGGGTGGTTTGATGGGTGAAATTACGGATATAGCGGGGATACAATTTCGCATTTTAAATGAAAGCAAGGGCGTTGCAGTACGAGGAAGTAGGGCACAAATTGATATGGATAAATACCGTATCGTTGCACGCAACAAGCTTTTAAAACTTAAGAATTTAGAAATTTCTCAAGAACAAGTATGCGAATTGATTTATGAAAATGATAGCGTTGTAGGAGTTAAAACCAACCTGCAAAATAGCTATAAAGCAAAAAAGGTGATCTTAACCACGGGTACTTTTTTAAATGGACTTATTCATATAGGTGAAAATAAGCTTACAGCGGGCAGAGTGGGCGAACTTGCTTCTGTGAAATTGGGTGAGAATTTACTGAGTACTAATTTAAAAATGGGTAGATTAAAAACAGGAACTTGCCCAAGGGTAGATGCTAAGAGTATTGATTTTGATGTATTAGAAATTCAATATGGTGATAAAAATCCTAAGGCTTTTAGCTTTAGAACAAAAAATTTTAATCCTAAACAACTTCCTTGTTATATTGCAAGGACAAATTTAAATACTCATGAGATTATTAAAAACAATTTTTACCGAGCACCGCTTTTTACAGGACAAATTGAGGGGATAGGCCCAAGATATTGTCCTTCTATTGAAGATAAGATTAATCGTTTTAGCGAGAAAGAAAGCCACCATCTTTTCATAGAGCCACAAACTATTGATGCAACAGAATATTATATCAATGGTTTTTCAACTTCTTTACCTTATGAAGTTCAAATTCAAATGTTACGCTCGGTAAAAGGTTTTGAAGAGGCTAAAATTACACGCTTTGGTTATGCTATAGAATATGATTACATAGAGCCAACAGAGCTTTATCATACTCTAGAAACTAAAAAGATTAAAAATCTTTATTGTGCAGGACAAATTAATGGTACTACAGGATATGAAGAAGCTGCAGCTCAAGGTTTTATGGCAGGAGTGAATGCTGTTTTAGCTTTGGACAATAAAGAACCTTTCATTTTGCGTAGAGATGAGGCTTATATCGGCGTTTTGATTGATGATCTAGTTATCAAAGGCACAAAAGAGCCTTATAGAATGTTTACTTCAAGGGCTGAATTTAGACTGCTTTTAAGGGAAGAAAATGCCATCGTAAGACTTGGAAAATATGGCAAAGAATTGGGGCTTTTAGAAGATGAGTCTTATCAGTTTATAGAAAATATTCGTTTAAATACTCAAAAAGGACTTGAACTGCTTCTTGAAAAAGAATTTACTCCAAATAATGAAAATAACACCTTTTTAGCAAGTATAGGAGAGGAAAAAATCACCTCCATAGTTAATTTGCAAAAAATTGTTGCAAGATCGAGTTTTGATATAGAAAAGCTAAAAAAATTAAATGTGATTTTTGAAAATATGGATGAGTATTCTTTAAGAGAAATTTTAAACGAGGCTAAATATTATCATTATATCGCTATGCAAAAATCGCAAGTTGAAAAAATGAAAAATTTAATTGATATGAAAATTCCAAGTGATTTTGATTTTACAAGTGTGAGTGGATTAAGCAATGAGGTTGTAGAAAAGCTACAAAAACATAAGCCTTTAACACTTTTTGCAGCGAGCGAGATCAGTGGGATCACCCCTGCAGCTTTAGATATCTTACAAATTTATATAAAAATGCAAAAGAAAAAAGCTTAATGCTTGCTAGTGTAATTTTCTTAATTACTCTAATTTTACTTTTTTGGCGCCCATGGAATTTGCCCCTATGGTTGATTGCTATTTTTGGGGCTTTATTTGCATTTATTTTTAAGCTGGTTAATTTAGAGGACGCTTTTTTTGTTTTTGATCTTGTTTGGGATAGTTCTTTAACTCTTGTGGGTTTGATTATACTTTCTTTTAGTTTGGAGGTTTTGGGATTTTTTAATTTTGTTGCTGTGAGAATTTTACGCCTTTCAAAAGTTAAAAATTTCCATACAATCCATACTAAAAAATTAATGCTTTTTATGCTTGTTTTTGTCTTTTGTCTTTCGGCTTTGTTTGGAAATGATGGGGCTATTTTGATTATTACTCCCATTGTACTTGCGCTTTTTTCAACTCTTAAAAACTATAAAGAAAGTGCTATCTTAAGTGCATTTTTATTGAGTGTTTCTTTTTTATGTGATGCAAGTTCAAATGCTTTAATTATCTCAAATTTGACAAATATTATTACAGCTAATTATTTTGATCTTGACTTTTTAGAATTTGCTAAGACTATGTTTTTGCCTAATTTATTTGTGTTATTTTCTACTATTATAATGGTATTTTTGATTTTTGTAAAAATATTACCTAAGGAGCTTGAAATCAATATCTTAACAAAAGATTGTATTTCGGTAAAACTTTTTGTTTTTTGTGTTGTTTATTTAATATTTTTTGTATCAAGTTTTTTTATAGGAGAATTTTATAGCTTAAATGTCAGCTTTTTTGCTATAAGCGGTGCTTTGATCTTTTGGTTTTTTGTTTGTTTTTTAAAGAAAAAGGAGGCATTAAAAATTATTAAAAATGTACCTTGGGGTATTTTTGCTTTTAGTTTTGGACTCTATATGGTAGTTTTTGCCTTGCATAAGGTTGGAATTAGTAATATTTTAATTTCTATCTATGATGTTTTAGTTCAAAATAAAATTACTGCCATTTTTGGAACAGGGTTTATCTCGGCTTTTCTTTCTTCTATATTCAATAATCTACCTATGACTTTGATTGGTGATTTAGCCTTGAAAAATTTTCCTCAAAGTATGGTTTATGCACACCTTTTAGGAGTCAATATAGGACCAAAACTTACTCCCATAGGCTCTTTAGCTACTTTACTTTGGCTGGGACTTTTGACAAAAAAAGGTGTAGAAATTTCTTTTTGGAAGTATTGTAAATTTGGTTTTTTAATCACTTTTCCAGTGCTCATTTGTTCGCTTTTTGCACTTGTTTTGCAATATTAAAATAAAACTTAGTAAACAAAGAAAAAATTTATTTTATTTTAGATACACTAATGATTTGGTTAAAATAAAAAACGAAAGGACGAAGTTATGGCTACATCTGAAAGTAGACGAAGCTTTATGGGTTTTGCATTTGGAACAGTAGCTGCTGTAGGTGGTGTTTTTTCACTCGTTGCAGTGAAAAAAACTTGGGATCCGCTTCCAAGTGTTAAAGCTGCGGGTTTTACTACAGTAGATTTATCGGGAATGCAAGATGGAGAGCTTAGAACTATAGAATGGCGTAAAAAGCCTATTTTTATCTTAAAAAAAGATCCAAATATGGAAAAGGATACAAAGCGAGATGTTGTGGTAGATAATGCTGCATATACTGTTGTTATAGGACTTTGTACTCATTTGGGTTGTATTCCTGCTTATCACGCAAGTGAGCAACTTTTTAAATGTGCCTGTCATGGTGGTGAATTTGATACAAGTGGAAAAAATACCTTTGGGCCTCCTCCAAGACCTCTTGATATACCTCCTTTTAAAATAGATGGAACCAAACTTGTTCTAGGTGAAGAAGGTCCAGAATACAAAAAAATGACGGAGGAAGCTTAATATGGCGCATATTAGAAAGGCTAATGGGCTAGTGGATTGGCTTGATCAAAGACTAGCAGTACATAAATTACTTGATGTTTTAATGGTAAAATATTGGATTCCAAAGCAAATCAATTTTCTTTGGGCAATGGGAGTTATTTTAACTACTCTTTTTACTGTGCTTTTTATTACAGGGCTTTTGCTTGTTATGTATTATAAGCCTGATACTGCTCTTGCTTTTGATAGTGTAAATAAAACTATCATGCAGGAAGTGGAATATGGTTGGCTTTGGCGTCATATGCACGGTGTTGCCGCTTCGGTTATCTTCTTAATTATCTATATTCATATGCTAACAGGAATTTATTATGGTTCTTATAAACGTGGTAGAGAGATGATTTGGGTAAGCGGTATGCTACTTTTTGTAGTATTCTCTGCCGAAGCTTTTAGTGGATATATGCTTCCTTGGGGACAAATGAGTTATTGGGCAGCTCAAGTTATTACTAATCTTTTTGGTGGAATTCCACTTATTGGACCTGAGCTTGTTATTTGGATTCGTGGTGATTATGCAGTTTCTGATCCAACTTTGACAAGATTTTTTATGCTTCATGTATGTTTACTTCCTATAGTAATCATTGCTATTATAGCATTTCACTTTTATTCCTTAAGAATTCCTCATGTAAATAATGAAATCGCTGAAGAATTAGACTTTGATTTAGAAGCTGAAAAATATATGGCAGGCGATACAAAAGGTTCTAAAGTAATTCCTTTTTGGCCAGGATTTTTATCTAAAGACTTCATGTATATTTGTCTTTTTATGATTTTCTTTTTCTATTTGGTATGCTTTAAGTTTGGTTTTGCAATGGATCCTATCAACTTTGATCCAGCTAATGCACTTAAAACTCCAGCACATATTTATCCTGAGTGGTATTTCTTGTGGAGTTATGAAGTTTTAAGAGGATTTTTCTTTGATATTGCAGGTATTAAAGCTTTTGATATAGGTTTGGCTGCTTTTGGTATTGCACAAGTTATTTTCTTCTTGCTTCCTTGGCTTGATAGAAGTGATGTGGTTAAACCTGCTCACGAACGACCTTTATTTTTTATTTGGTTTTGGGTATTGCTTATAGATCTCATCGTTTTAACTATTTATGGAAAATTACCTCCAACAGGTGTAAATGCTTGGGTTGGTTTTTATGCTTCTATAATATTTTTACTTTTATTTATAGTCGTTTTACCTGTAATAACTATCATGGAAAGAAAAGGAGCTAAGTAATGAGAGAACTAAAAATATTTTTAGTAGTAGTGGTTTTTACTGCTCTTGTTTATTGGGGAGTTGAGCCTTATGCGCACTCTGTAATGAAACCCCATGTTGCTCCTGCTAATTTTGATTATGCAGCAGAAGATACAGCTTATGCTAAAGGTATCATAGCAGAAAAAGAAATAGCTTTAGAAGATGCGAAAAAATCAAATGATGCAAAAAGAATAGAAAGTGCTCAAAAAGATCTAGATAAGGCTAAAGAAAATTTAGCTAAAGTAGAAGAACTTTGGGCAGATGTTGCAAAAATTGATTTTACTAAAGGAAACGCCGCAAAAGGTAAGGAGTTCTTTAATAATAATTGTTTTGCATGTCATGGCGTTAAAGAAGATGATATAGCAGCAAATATTACAGATTCTTCTTTGGGTGTAATCCCACCTGATCTTAGTTCAGCAGGTGTTATTTTTGATGAGAAATTTTTAGCCGCTTTGATCATGAATCCTGCTCTTGCTTTAAAAGTAGATCATAAATTTGGCGATGCTTTTATCATGACTGCTTACAATAGTGAAACTTCAGGAGATAGTGAAGAGCTTGTAAATGCAAATATAGCTGATGTTATTGCTTATTTAAAAGAAGTAGGTGTTAAATTTGAAGCTAAAGAAAATGCTACAATTAAACAAGAGGCAGAGCTTAAATACTCAAAAATTGAAGATGCTAATGAGAAATCAGCTTTGGTTGAAAAAGAAATTGCTTTTGCTAAAGATAAAAGTACTTTTATAGAAGCTTGCGGTCGTTGCCATGATGTTAAGTATGATAATTTCTTTACCCCATCTAATCATAATGACTTGGCAAATTATTTAGGTTCAGTTCCACCTGATCTTTCTATGATGATTAGATCTCGCGGAGAGCAATACTTGCATGATTTTATCAATAATACTCAAAAACTTCTTCCAGGAACTGCTATGCCAAGAGTAGGTCTAACAGAAGATGCACAAGCTAAAGTTGTTTCTTATCTTGAAAAAGTGGGTGATAGCAAAAAAGAAGAAAGAGAAAGCATAGGAATTTATGTAATGATATTCTTTGTAATTCTAAGTATTTTTGCTATAGGCTGGAAGCGTTCTGTTTGGTCTAAACTACATTAATATTATAAAATTTTTGCCACTATTTTATATCTGTGGCAAAAATTCTATCTTTTCTTCGATTTTATTAAATTTTAAACCTAATTAAGAGATACTATCAAATAATAATTTTTATTAATTGGAGTATATCATGCTTGAAAAACAAATGATTAAATTTATTCTTTCAAAATGGAATTATGGAAATTTTAGAATTGTATTTTGGGATCAAGAAGAATTTCATGTGGGTAATCAGCCTGCTAAATTTTCTTTAATTTTCAAAGAAAAAATACCTTTTTTAAAATTATTTAGTGATACGAGTTTAGTTTTTGCAAAACACTATATGGAGTCTAAACTAGAAATTGAAGGTGATTATGATGAAATAGCTAAAGTTTTGTATTATTTTTCAAATAAGCGTTTTTTAAAAAATACAGAGGATATCTTGAGTAAAATAGCCCAAAAACAGGAAAGTAAAAATATCAAAAGTCATTATGATATAGGTAATGATTTTTATAAACTTTGGCTTGATGATACAATGAGTTATTCTTGTGCTTATTTTAAGACTTCTAGCGATACTCTTTATGAAGCTCAAATCAATAAAATAGAGCATACCCTTAAAAAGCTTGATTTAAAACCCAATGAAAAGCTTTTAGATATAGGTTGTGGTTGGGGTTGGCTTTCTATTATAGCGGCACAAAAATATGGAGTTAAGGTTGTTGGAATTACTATTTCAGAAGAACAATGCAAGAAAGCCCAAGAAAGAGTAAAAGAGCTTAAGCTTGAGGATAGAGTAGAGATAAGACTTCAAAACTATCAAGATTTGGAATTTGAGGATTATTTTGATAAAGTTGTTTCAGTGGGAATGTTTGAACATGTAGGCAAAGAAAATTTAGGACTTTATTTTATGAAAGCAAAACAAGTATTAAAACCAGGGGGTTCTATGCTTTTGCATTCAATTTTGGCAATGTTTGAAGGAAAAACTAATGCTTGGATAGATAAATATATTTTTCCAGGAGGCTATTTGCCATCATTAAGAGAGGTTGTAAGTGCTATGAGCGAATGGGATTTTCACCTTCTTTTAGCAGAAAGCTTGAGAATACACTATGCAAAAACTTTAGATATGTGGAGTAATAATTTTAATCAAGTATTACCTCAAGTAAGAAAAAAATATGATGAAGAATTTATAAGAATGTGGGATTTATATCTTCGCTCTTGTGCTTCTGCGTTTCGCGTTGGAAGTGTAGATTTGTTTCAATTTTTAATTACAAAAGAAATCAATAATAATCTTAGTCTTACTAAAGAGTATATTTATAAGTAAATACTAAACTTAAATTTGATAAAATCTTAGCTTCATTTCGCACGCATCAATCCTTTTTAGCTTGTATAAATTAAGGGATGCGGAGGAATAAAGCTAAATTATAAGGAGAAACTCATGGTTAGTATGAGAGATTTATTGGAATGTGGTGTACACTTTGGACATCAAACAAGACGCTGGAATCCAAAAATGAAAAAATTTATTTTTGGCGAGAGAAAAGGTATTTATGTAATAGACTTACAAAAAACTTTGAGATATTTTAGATATACTTACAATATCGTTCGCGATGCCGCTGCTGAAGGAAAAACTATACTTTTTGTTGGTACAAAAAAGCAAGCTGGTGGAGCGATTAAAGAATACGCTGAAAAATGCGGTATGCCTTATGTAAATCATAGATGGTTAGGCGGTATGATGACAAATTTTGGAACTATTCGCCAATCAATTAGAAAATTAGAAGTTATTGAAAAAATGGAAGAAGATGGAAGTATTAAACTTTTAACTAAAAAAGAAGCTTTAATGCTTACGAGAAAAAAAGAGAAATTATTGGCTTATCTTGGTGGAATTCGTTATATGAAAACACAACCTGATATGATTTTCGTTATAGATACAGTAAAAGAAAAAATTGCAGTTCAAGAAGCAAATAGATTAAAAATTCCTGTAGTAGCTCCACTAGATACAAACTGCGATCCTGATCTTGTAACTTATCCTATCCCAGGAAATGATGATGCAATTCGTTCAGTTCAACTTTTCTGCCAAGAAATGGCTGAAGCTATCAATGAAGGAAAAGCATTAAGAGAACAAGATGGTGAAGCTTTACCAAGCGAAGAAAAAGAAATCACAGAAGAAGAGAAAAAAGAAGTTTTAGACGAAGCAATGAGCGAAGAAGATTTTAATGGGGAGCAAGAATAATGGCTGAAATTACTGCTGCAATGGTAAAAGAACTCCGCGAAAGCACAGGTGCGGGGATGATGGATTGTAAAAATGCTTTAAGTGAAACAAATGGAGACTTTGACAAAGCAGTTCAACTTTTAAGAGAAAAGGGTTTGGGTAAAGCCGCTAAGAAAGCTGATAGACTTGCTGCTGAAGGTTTGGTAAGTGTTAAAGTAAGTGATGATTTTGCAAGTGCAACGGTAAGTGAAATTAATTCAGAAACAGATTTTGTGGCTAAAAATGATCAATTTATCGCGTTAACAAAAGATACGACAGCACATATACAAAATAATAGCCTACAAAGTGTTGAAGAACTTCATTCTAGCACAATCAATGGCGTAAAATTTGAAGAATATTTAAAAAGTCAAATTGCAACTATCGGTGAAAACTTAGTTGTAAGAAGATTTGCTAGTTTAAAAGCAGGTGCAAATGGTGTAGTAAATGGGTATATCCATACCAATGGTCGTGTGGGTGTTATCATCGCTGCAGCTTGTGATAATGCTGAAGTGGCAAATAAATCAAGAGATTTCTTAAAACAACTTTGCATGCATATAGCTGCTATGAAGCCAAGCTATTTAAGCTATGAAGATTTGGATATGGAATTTGTAGAAAATGAATATAAAGCTTTAGTCGCAGAGCTTGAAAAAGAAAATGAAGAAAGACGCAGACTTAAAGATCCAAACAAACCAGAGCATAAAATTCCTAAATTTGCAAGCCGTAAACAGCTCAGCGATGCAATCTTAAAAGAAGCTGAAGAAAATATAAAAGAAGAGCTTAAGGCTCAAGGCAAACCTGAGAAAATTTGGGACAATATTATCCCTGGTAAAATGAATAGTTTTATAGCGGATAATTCTCAACTTGATAGCAAACTTACTTTAATGGGTCAATTTTATGTAATGGATGATAAAAAAACTATTGAACAAGTGATTGCTGAAAAAGAAAAAGAATTAGGCGGAAAAATCAAAATAGTTGAATTCATTCGTTTCGAAGTAGGAGAAGGTTTAGAAAAGAAAACCGAAGATTTTGCTGCTGAAGTTGCTGCACAGCTTTAAAGTATTAAAATGGAATTATTAAGAGCGGAAAATTTAGGTCATAGCTTTGATTATCCGCTCTTTGAAAATTTAAATTTTGTTTTAAATAAAAAAGATTGTATTACTATACAAGGCAGTAGTGGCTGCGGAAAATCCACTCTTTTACATATAATTTCTTCTTTATTAAAGCCAAATAAGGGCGAAGTTTTTTTTAAGGGTCAAAATCTTTACAAGATAAGTGAAAATGAAAGACTGAAAATTCGTCGTTATGACTTGGGCATTATTTTTCAAACCCATTATCTTTTTAAAGGTTTTTCAGCTTTAGAAAATATAGAACTTGCTAGTGTTTTATCAAACCAAGATTTAGATGAAAAAATCTTAAAAAAACTAGGTATTCATGAGCTTTTGAAACAAAAAATAGGTAAATTAAGCGGAGGTCAGCAACAACGCGTAAGCATAGCTAGAGTGCTTTGCAAAAAACCAAAAATTATTTTTGCTGATGAGGCTACGGGAAATTTGGATTTTGATAATGCTAAAAATGTTATAGAGCTTTTGGTTTCTTATGCCAAAGAAAATGATGCCGCTTTATTTTTTGTTACTCATGATTCTAAACTTGCTCAATTTTGTGATAAGACTTATATTTTAAATACTAATGGAATTTGTTAATTATTTAGGAGATAAAAATGTAGCCACCTTTATGTTGCTCTTTGCTAGAATGAGTGGACTTATAGTATTTTTTCCTTTTTTTTCTCATAATTCTATCCCTATAATTATCAAAACGACTTTTGCATTATTTTTAACAATGTATTTATTTCCTTTGGCAAAACTTGAAATTTTACATTTAGATAGTTTTTTTATTATACAGCTTTTAAGTGAAATTGTTTTTGGAATGATAGCTGGGCTTATGTTGCAGATTATTTTTGCTATTATTATGATGGCGGGTGAGCAGATAGCTTTTACTATGGGATTTACTATGGCTAGTGTTTTAGATCCAAGTTCTGGAACAAATATGCCTATTACTTCACAAATTTTACATTTGATTGCTTTGTTATTTTTTCTTGCATTCGATGGTCATCATTTAATGCTTCTATTTTTAAGTCATTCTTTGGGTTATATTAGTCTTGGTGGTTTTTATCCTCATGAAAATTTAATGCATTATCTAAATATGGGAATGTTAAATATTTTTATTATAGGTTTTACGATGAGTTTTCCAATACTTGGAATTTCTCTTTTGGCAGATACTATTTTTGGGCTTTTAATGAAAACTATGCCGCAATTTAATCTTTTGGTAATTGGTTATCCTATTAAGATAGCTTTAGGATTTATAGTGTTAATAGCTATTTTACTTGTAATGATGCAATATTTTAAAGATTTGATTTTGGAGGTTTTTACTCATATGCAAACTCTATTTTTCGCCTAAGCAAAGGATAAATGAAAATGTTATAGAATAGCAATTATTTTTAAGGATTAAAGTGATGAAAATTTTACTTTTGAATGAAAACCCTGTTGTATCAAGACTTATAAGCTTGAGTGCGAAAAAAATGTCTTATGATTTTGAGGAAGTTAATGCCTATGATGAAAATTTAGGTCATTATGATGCAATTATAGTCGACAGTGATACGCCTGCTCCTTTGAAAATTCTTAAAGAAAAATGCGATAAACTAATTTTTTTAGCCCCACGTAATCAAAGCGTGGATGTTGATGCTTTAATTTTACATAAACCATTTTTGCCTACAGACTTTTTAAATTTGTTAAATCAAGAAAATCTTAAAATCGAGGATGACGCTATTTTACCAATCGAAGAAGCTGAAAATCCTTATGCTAATATCAGTTTAGATTTAGATGATTTAAATTTAGATGATTTGCCTGATGAAAAAACTGAAGATATACAAGAAAATGAGCTCTCTATGGAAGAAAATTTAGAATCTTTAGCTCTAGATGATATAAAAGAGGATGCAAGAGCTCATGAAAATACTGATAAAGAGTTAAATTTAGATGACTTAAGTCTTGATGAAGAGCAAGAAAAGAATCATACATCAGAAGCTACAGTGAATCATTTAGAAGAAAAAAATGAAGATCAAGAATCTTTAGAAGTATTATCTCAAGATGATATTTTAGATGATAAAATTAGTGAAGAAAATTCTAAAAACCAAGAGCAAGATTTTGAAGATCAAAATGAAATTCAAGATAAAATAGAAGATATTCAAGAGCTTGAAGAACAAACTGATAAATTAGACAAAGATTTATTAAAAGACAGTGAATTTGATGAAGGTCAAGAAGTAAATGCAAATGATGCTTTGGATATAAAAGAAGAAACAAAAATTGAAGCATTAGAGAAAGAGGAAAGTCTTGATAAAATTCAATCACAAGATCTTATCACCGATGATTTTCCTATCGTTGAAGAACAAGAAACAAAAGTTGATTTTGATGATATTCCAGAAGATGCTGAATTTTTAGGACAAACAAAAGAAGAGGATGAGGCTGTAGAGGATTTCTTGCCTGTTGTAGAAGATCAAGAAAATTTAGATGAGCATGATGAATTTGAAGAGATGAGTAATTTAAGCACTCAAGATCAAATTAAAGAAGAGTTAGCGCAACTTGATGAACTTGAATATGATATTGACAGTGATGACAGTATTAAGGTTTTAGAGGATTTTAAAGAAGAGCCTATTTTAGATGACAAAGATTTACCGATTAATGATGAGGAAATCGTTGTTCCAAAATTAGAAATTAACGATTTTGATAGTTTAAAAGAAAGCGATATACAAGAAGCCTTAGGTGAAGAAATATCTATTTTAGAAGATAATAAAAGCGAGAAATTAAAAACCAAAGAAGATCAACTAGCAAGTGAAGCAGGTGAAGAAATTGTTAATGAATTGAGTCAAAGTATAGCAGGGGCTATCACTTCAAGCATTAAAGATGATACTTTAAAAGCAGCACTTAAGGGTATGAATATGAATATAAATATTAGCATTAGTTTTAATGAGGATAAAAATTGAGTGCTTTTATATTATTGGTTTCAGGGCCAAGCGGAGCAGGAAAATCTACTCTTTTAAAAAGACTTTTTGATGAATTTCAAGAAGAGCTTTATTTTTCTATTTCTTCAACAACACGTTTGCCAAGAGAAGGTGAGCAACATGGGGTGGATTATTATTTTATCACACATGATGAATTTCAACAAGGTATAGATAAAGAGCAGTTTTTAGAATGGGCTAAAGTACATGAAAATTTTTATGGCACTTCGCTTGAGCATACACAAAATGCTTTAAATGATGGCAAAATAGTTGTTTTTGATATAGATGTGCAAGGTTTTAAGATAGCTAAAGAGAAAATGGCTGAAAAAATCATTTCTGTTTTTATCACTACAAAAAATAAAGATGAATTAAAAAAAAGACTTATTAAGCGAAATACTGATACAATATTGCAACTAGAGAAAAGATTGCAAAATGCGAGTGATGAAATGAAAGAGCTTAACGAGTATGATTATTTGATCATTAACGATAAGCTAGAGGAAAGTTACGAAGCCTTAAGAGCAATTTTAATCGCCCATAAGTTTAAGACTAAAGGGCAAAATCTAGAGCAAATTCAAAATATTTGGAATAAAGGAGAATAAAATGGGTGGTTGGTCAAGTCCAAGTCATTGGTTAATTATTTTATTAATTGTTGTATTACTTTTTGGAGCTAAAAAGATACCGGAGCTTGCAAAAGGCTTGGGTAAAGGTATTAAGACTTTTAAAGATGAAATGAGCAATGAAGATGAAGCAGCAAAAAATGCAAATGCACATAAAATCGAAGAAAAGCAAAATACAACCAATCATACAAGCACTGATGCAAATATAGATGAAGTAAAAAAATCTTAAGGCTTAGTTTTTGAAAAATATTATTTTTAATGAGGTTAAAAAAATTTTAGAGTGTGATTTTGCGCTTGAAAACCCAAAGGATAAAAACCTAGCTCACTTTGCCACTCCTTTGGCTTTTTCTTTGGCTAAAGAATTAAAAAAATCACCTATTGCTATAGCAAATGATCTAGCTCTTAAATTTCAAGAGCATAGCTATTTTGATAAGGTTGAAGCACTCAATGGGTATTTGAATTTTAGATTATCAAAAACCTTTTTAAATGATCTTGCAAACAAAGCTTTACAAAATCCAAATGAATTCTCCAAAGGAGAGGGTAAAACTGAAAGTTTTTTACTTGAATATGTCAGCGCCAATCCTACAGGTCCTTTACATATAGGGCATGCAAGAGGCGCGGTTTTTGGCGATACTTTAGCGCGCGTTGCAAAACATTTAGGGTATAAATTTGACACCGAATATTATGTTAATGATGCGGGTAATCAAATTTATTTACTAGGACTTTCTATTTTCTTAAATATCAAAGAAAGTATTTTAAAACAAGAAGTGGAATATCCTGAGCAGTATTACAAGGGTGATTATATTATAGATCTTGCAAAAGAAGCTTATGAACACTTTCCTCAAGATTTTTTTACTGAAGAAAATATCCCTGCTTTAGCGGATTGGGCTAAAGATAAAATGCTTATTTTGATTAAGGATAATTTAAGTCAAGCAAATATTCAAATCGATGCTTATGCCAGTGAAAGATCTTATTATGGTGCTTTGGAGGCAACGCTATCAGCTTTAAAAGAGCATGGGGGTGTTTACGAACAAGAGGGTAAAATTTGGCTTGCTTCATCTTTAAAGGGAGATGAAAAAGATCGTGTTATTATCCGCGAAGATGGTCGTGGGACTTATTTGGCAGCAGATATAGTTTATCATAAGGATAAAATGAGCAGGGGTTATGATAAATGTATCAATATTTGGGGAGCAGATCATCATGGCTATATATCTAGAATGAAAGCCGCTATGGAATTTTTAGGCTTTAAAGCTGATGATCTTGAAATTATCTTAGCACAAATGGTTTCTTTGCTTAAAAATGGAGAGCCTTATAAGATGAGTAAAAGGGCTGGAAATTTTATCTTAATGAGTGATGTGGTAGAAGAGATAGGAAGCGATGCATTGCGTTATATCTTTTTGAGTAAAAAATGCGACACCCATTTAGAATTTGATATAAGTGATTTGCAAAAAGAAGATAATTCTAACCCTGTGTTTTATATTAATTATGCTCACGCTAGAATTCATCAAGTTTTTGGCAAAGCGGGTAAAAAAATCGATGATGTGATTGATGCGGATTTGCAAAGTCTAAATCAAGATGGGGTAAATTTGCTTTTTGAAGCTTTAAATTTAAAAGCTGTTTTAATCGATGCTTTTGAAGCACGCGCTTTACAAAAAATTCCTGATTATCTTAAAAATTTAGCTGCTAGTTTCCATAAGTTTTACAATGAAAACAAAGTTGTAGGCTCTGTTAATGAAAATGATTTATTAAAACTCTTTGCTTTGGTTGCACTTAGCATTAAGACAGCTTTTGCTTTAATGGGAATTGAAGCTAAGAATAAAATGGAACATTAAAACAGTATTTTTACTGTTTTAATGATTGAGTAAAAATACTGCTATAATTACGATAACAATACCTAAAATTCCTATTTTGTTTAATTTTTCTCTATATAAAATCCACCCACCAAGACAAGTTCCTATGATTCCTATAGCACCCCAAGTTGAGTAAGCTATGCTTAGCGGAACATATTTTAAAGAAAAAGAAAGTAGAAAAAAGGCCAGTATGGCACTGATGATCGCAGCTATACCCCAAGATTTATGTCTAAAACCATCAGATTTTTTTAATAATAAATTCGCAACGATGTCTAAGAATGCTGATAAAATTATAATTGCTATATACATTTATTCTTTAACCTCGCCTATATTGATTAGGATGATTCCGATGATAGAAAGAGCAATGCCTAACATTTGAGTTGAAGTTAAGCTTTCTTTAAAAAGTATAAAAGAAACCAAAAGTATAAGAATAATACCCAAAAGCTCCCACACGGCATAAGCAATTCCTACTTGAATTTTTTTAATCGCTTTTCCCATAAAGAAGTAAGAAAAAGCTATAAAAATAGCCATAAAACCATAGGCTAAAATAGGATTATCCATTTTTAAAAAACTTGTACCCAAAACTTCAAAAACAATTGCGCTAATAAGAAAGAACCAGGCTATAAAGAGTTCTTTTTTTATTAAATTCAAGAAAGCCCTCCTAAAAATAAATGGCAAAATCATATCATTTAAAGCTTTAATTAGCCTTTTTATTTTATACTTTTAACTTTAGAAATCTTAAAGAAAGTGAGAATTGATGGGACGAGCATTTGAATACCGAAGAGCATCTAAGGAAGCTAGATGGGATAAAATGAGCAAGCTTTTTCCTAAACTTGCCAAAGCTATACAAGTAGCCGCCAAAGAGGGTGGAGCTGATCCTGATATGAATCCTAAGCTAAGAAGTGCTATAGCTACTGCTAAGGCAAATAATATGCCAAAAGATAATATCGATGCAGCGATAAAAAGAGCCAGTGGTAAGGACAGTGCTGATATTAAAAATATCCATTACGAAGGAAAGGCTGCTCACGGGGCTTTGGTGATAGTAGAATGTATGACGGATAATCCTACGCGTACAGTAGCCAATGTAAAAGCTATTTTTAGTAAAAATGGCGGAGAGGTTTTGCAAAACGGTTCTTTGGGTTTTATGTTTGCAAGAAAAGCGGTTTTCCATCTTGAGAAATTTGATGGAGATTTGGAAGAATTAGAGCTTGAGTTAATCGATGCAGGACTTGAAGAACTAGAGCAAAATGAAGAAGAATTAGTAATTAGTGGAGATTATACAGCTTTTGGCGAGCTTAGTACCGCTATAGAAGCTAAGGGCTTAGTTCTTAAAAAAGCAGGACTTGAATATATAGCAAATAATCCAGTAAGTTTTAACGAAGAGCAACTTGGAGATATAGAAAAACTTTTAGATAAACTTGAAGATGATGATGATGTTCAAGCTGTTTATACGAATATAGAATAAGGAGAAAAAATGTTAAAAGCAATTGATACAAGTAAGGTTAATGAGTATAAATTTGCCCTTGTGGAAACCGAAAAAGGCACAATGAAATTAGAACTTTTTGGTGATGAAGCTCCACAAACTGTTTGCAATTTTGCAAATTTGGCAAATGAGGGTTTTTATAAGGATTTAAATTTTCATCGTGTGATTCCAAATTTTGTGATTCAAGGGGGCTGCCCACACGGTAATGGTATAGGTGGGCCTGGATATGAGATTATTTGTGAGTGTGATGATCAAGCACACAAACATCAACGTGGGACTTTATCTATGGCGCATGCAGGACGCGATACAGGTGGATCTCAATTTTTTATTTGTCACAGTCCACAGCCTCATTTAGATGGAGTTCATACTGTTTTTGGACAAATTAATCCTGAAGATAAAGAAAGCTTAGAAGTGCTAGATTCTATTCGTCAGGGTGATAAAATCATCGATATTAAAATCTGTGATAAAATTTAATTTGCATTAATTTTTTATCTTGCCTACTAAAGCTAGTCTTTTATTGGACTAGCTAAGATAGCTTCTGTATAAATCTTAGTTAGAAAGTATGGTTTTAAATACTTGCTTTAATTTGTTTAATTTTTTAAGTTACAATTTTGAAAATTTTTCTTCTATAAGGCTAATATGCAAGAAATCATTCATTTTATCATCGAAACTGCTAGTGATTGGGGATATTTAGGTATTGTTATTTTAATGACTTTAGAAAGTTGTTTTATACCTTTTCCAAGTGAAATCGTGATGATTCCAGCAGGATATTTAGCGCATAAGGGTGAGCTTGATATAATTTTTTGTATATTAAGCGGGGTTTTAGGCTCTGTTTTAGGGGCTTTAATTAATTATTATATTTGCTTTTTTTGGGGTAAAAAATTCGTACTTAGATGGGGTAAATATTTTGGTATTAATGAAGTCAAATTTGCAAAATTTGAAGATTTCTTTAATAAACATGGAGAATTTTCCACCTTTACTTGTAGGCTTTTGCCAGGAATTCGTCAGTATATTTCCATGCCTGCGGGTTTGGTTAAAATGAAACTTGTTAATTTTGTGCTTTTTACTGCGCTAGGTAGTGCTATTTGGGTAAGTATACTTGCATTTTTGGGTTATTATATAGGGGAAAATGAAGAACTGATTAAAGCTTATCTGACTCAAATTCTTATTGCTATAGTTATTTTTATAATTTTGGCAAGTTTAATTTATATAAAAATAAAAAAGCCTTTTGCTAAAAAGGCTTAAATTTTATCGCTTACACTTTGTATAGCATTTTTAATTTGCAGTTTTGAATTTTCTAGCTTCGTTTTTTCTCTTTCATTAAAATCTAGTTCAAAGATTTTTTCCACTCCATTTTTTCCTATGATAGCAGGCAATGAAAATGCTAAATCATCAAAAACCACGCTTACAGGATGTAAGCTTTTTCTATCTTCTAAAACAGCTTTAGCTAAATTTGCACAAGAAGTTCCTATGCCAAATTCGGTTCTTCCTTTGCGTTTATAGATAAAATACCCCTCATCAACAACTGCTTTTTCGATATTTTCTATATCTAATTTTTTGCCCATCTTATCGCAAAATGTTAGTAAATTTTGCCCCAAAACGCTAGCAGTAGAAAGGGCGGCAAATTGCGAATCCCCATGTTCTCCTATCATATAAGCGGTGATATCTTTGGGATTAAGATTTAAATCTTTGGCTAGAATTTTTTTAAGCCTAGAGCTATCAAGATTGGTTCCACTTCCAAAAACATGGTTTTTAGGTAAAGAGCTTAGAATTTGAGTGTAGTAAGTAATCGTATCGTTTGGATTTGTAGCAACGATATATTTACCCTTAAAATTTGCATGTTTTAAACTCAAAACAATATCCTTAAGCTCGGTAATATTGTTTTGAAGCTCAACCAAACGACTCGGTAATTCTTTTAAATTTTCTTTTCTAAAAGCTAGGATGATAATATCGCAATTTGCTAGTTTTTCTAAATTTGTAGCATGAATTATTCTTGTATAAGAAGAATGAATCGCAGACATATCTTCTAAATCTCTTGCGTGTGCTAAGGCTAAATCTTGTTTGATATCATATAAATAAAGTTCGGAGCAAATATTTTGCACAACAATATTATAAGCACTTGCTGCACCTACAAAACCTAAACCCACAATACCGATTTTTGACATTTTATTTCCTTTGCTTTGAAATTTTGTTATAATTATATAAATTTGATTTAAAGAAATTATAAATATGCAAAAGCCTGATATTCAAAGTTTAACAAATTTTCTAATTGACTATACGAAAACACTTTTAAGTGCGGGAACTTACACAGCTAGAGTTGCTAAATGTGTTGGCAGGATAGCTCAAGTTTATGGATATGAGATAAATATTAATTTCTTTTTTCATCATATTACTTTAAATATTGTAGATATTGAAGATAATTCCATACAAAGAACCTATGTAATACCCAATCATCATGCACATATCAATTTTAAGCTTATTTTTGAATTAAGTGCTTTAAGTTGGGCTATATATGATCATAAATACGAACTTGAAAAAGCAAAATTAGCTTTTAATACTATAAGCATTCAAAAAAAACATTCTTATATCTTAAATCTTTTATTTGTTTCTATAGCTAATTCAGGCTTTTGCAGGCTTTTTGGTGGGGATTTTGGTGCAGGAGTTTTGGTATTTTTTGCGACTTTTTTGGGACTGCTTTTAAGATTTGCCCTTACTAAGATAAAAATAGATTTAAGAATTCAATACATTCTTTGTTCTTTTGTTTCTTCTTGGTTTGTATTTTTGGGCTTGGATATGGGATATACAAATACTTCAGATGCAGCACTTGGTTCTAGTATTTTATATCTTATACCAGGGGTATTTTTTATCAATTCTATAATCGATATATTAAAAGATCATATTTTAATGGGTTTGAGTCGTATTATCAGCGTAGCTATTTTAATTTGTTGCATTGCTCTTGGAATTTATATGACTCTTAGTATTTCAAAATTTGGGATTTTGCAATGATTGAATTTATCTTAAAAGATATGTTTTTTGCTGCTATGGCTGGGTTTGGTTTTGCGTATGCTTGCAATCCTCCTTTAAAAACTCTTATTTTATCTGCACTTTTGGCAGCTATTGCTCATGGACTTCGTTTTACTTTGATAGAATATTTTCATTTTGAAACCTTAGCAATTGCAACCTTTATAGCTTCTTTTTGTGTGGGTTGCTTGGGTATTGCTTTGGCTAAGATTATTAAAACTCCTGCTGAGGTTATTGCTTTTCCTGCGCTTATTCCTATGATACCAGGTATTTATGCTTATAAGGCTATTTTATACCTTATCTCTTTCATACGCAGTGATGATTTAAAGGCTAAGTCTGAATTTTTGGTACAATTTTTTGATTATTTTTTTACGACACTTTCGGTAACTTTGGCTTTGGCTATAGGAGTGAGCGTTACTTTGCTTATATTTTTTGAACAGAGTTTTATGATGACAAGGCATGCTAAAAAGCATTGATTTTTGTTTAATTTTTCTTATTATAATTTTGAAAATTTTATAAAAAAGGAAAAATATATGTTATGTCCTGTTTGTAATGTTGATTTAGTAATGAGCGATAGAAGTGGGGTTGAGATTGATTATTGTCCAAAATGTCGTGGCGTTTGGCTTGATCGCGGAGAACTCGATAAAATCATAGAACGCAGCACTCCTAACACAGCAAGTTTTAATCAAGCTCCAAGACAAGAACCTAGATACAACGATCATTCTTATAGCCAAAATCACGATCATTATTATAAAAAGAAAAAAAGAGAAAGCTGGCTAGGCGAACTTTTTGATTTTTAATTTATGAAAAATATAAATCTTTATATCCTTTTTAGTTTAATATCTTAAAATATCAAGCAAAAAGGATATAAAATGTATGAATTTTTACTACACGAACCCTTAGCAAATAAAAATTCCAAACACAATCACGAAGATCACTCCCATGAACATCATCACGCTGATGCAAGAAGTATGGATAAGAAAATATTAAAAATTTCTCTTTTGATGACCTTCTCAATGATGTTGGTTCAATTTGTATATTCTTTACTTTCTAATTCTCTTGCACTTTTAAGTGATACTTTACATATGTTTTCAGATGTTTTTGCCCTAACACTTAGCTTTTTAGCTATCATCGCTATAGAAAAATGGCAGGATCATCAAAAGACTTTTGGTTATTTTCGCTTAGAAATTTTGGTCGCATTTATCAATGCTTTAACCATCATTTTATCTGCGATTTTTATTATCTATGAAGCCATAGAAAAACTTATAAATCCAAGCAGTATTGATGCTAAAACTATGATAATTGTAGCTGTTTTAGGTTTTTTGGTAAATGCTATAAATGCTTTTATGATGTTTAGAGGTGCAAATTTAGAAAATGTCAATATGAAATCAGCCTTTTTGCATATGATGAGCGATTTGTTGGGTTCTTTGGTGGTGATTATAGGTGGTATTGCTGTATATTTTAGCGGCATAGTTTATATAGATACGATTTTAGCTATTATTTTATCGCTCTTGCTTTTAAGATGGTCTGTAACACTTCTTAAGCAAAGTGTAAATGTTTTACTTGAAACTTCTCCTGTGGATATAGAAGAGGTAAAACAAGCTTTGCTTTTAAATTCTAAAGTAGAAGAGGTGATTGATTTGCATATCACACAAATTACCAATAAAATGTTAGTAGCTTCTATGCATTTACGAGTTAATATCGATGATTTAAAAGAATTTGAACAATTATCCTATGATTTATCGCATGATTTGTTGCACCGATTTGAAATAGGGCATATTACCATTCAACCTTTAAGGAGTAAAAATGAAATTTAAAGTTGCAAATATCAATTGTCAAAATTGCGCAAATTTGATTAAAAATTCTTTAGAAGATATTTTTGGAGAGATCAAGATAGATCTTGATGCAAGTCCACGCACGCTAAGTTTAAATTTGGATAATTCAAGAGAAGAAGAGTTTAAAAAAGAACTCAGTGAGCTTGGTTTTGAAGTTTTAGAAAAGATTGAATAATGCAAGAATTTCGTGTAAAAATAGGCAAAATGACTTGTGTAAATTGCTCTAATGCCATAGAGCGCGCTTGTAAGAAAATACAAGGAGTGAGTGATGCAAGTGTTTCTTATGTGAATTCTAGCGGAGTGTTTTTGCTCGAAGATGAAGCAAGGAGTCAAGATGTGGTTAAAAAAATTCAAAATCTTGGCTTTGAAATTTTAGAAAATGAGCAAAATTTGGAAGAATACCGCAAAAAAGAACTCATTGCTTTGCGTAAAAATTTGCTTTTAAGTATAGTTTTAAGTGCTTTGATTATGTATTTTGAGATGTTTGATACAAGCTTTTTAAGCCAAAATATGCAAATGCTTCTAAGCTTTTTTGCGATTTTTTATTGCGGTAGGACTTTTTTCTCTCATGCGATTAAGGGTTTAAAAAATTGGAATTTAGATATGAATACTCTAATTGCTTTAGGTTGTATCAGTGCCTTTGCTTACTCTTTTTGTATATATTTAAATCTTTTTGAAGATGAAAAGCATCTTTATTTTAGCGGTGCAGCTATGATTATAAGTTTTGTGCTTTTGGGCAAATTTTTAGAAACAAATGCTAAATTTAAGGCTTTAAATTATCAAAAAAGACTCAATGAAATTGATATAAAAAAGGCCAAAATTTTAAACGAAGCAGGAGAGCTTAGCGAAATTCCAAGTGCTTTTGTTAAAAATGGAGATATCATAGTAGTAAGCGAGGGTGAAAGCGTAGCAGTTGATGGGGTGGTGATCCAAGGTAAAGCCGAGATTGATACGAGTTTTTTAAGTGGAGAATTTTTGCCTAGTAGCGCAAGGGTTGATGATGAGATAAAAGCAGGCTCTATACTTTTAAATGGAAATTTGCATATAAAAGCAAGCAAAAAAGCTATGGATAGCACTTTAGAGCAGATTAAAGATCTTGTCTTTAAAGCAGGAAATATCAAAACTCCTTTGGAAAATTCAGTCGATAGAATTTCTAGATATTTTGTCATTACAATTATCGCTTTTGCCTTGGCGGTTTTTGTATTTTGGAGTTTTAAAGCAGGTGTAAGCGAGGCTTTTTTACACGCTTGTGCAGTTCTTTTAATTTCTTGTCCTTGTGCTTTAGGGCTTGCAACTCCTATCGCTTTAATCACCGCTCAAGGTGCGGCGATGAAAAATTTTATCTTGATTAAAAATCCTGCCGCTTTAGAAAATTTAAATAAAATCAAGACAGCTTTTTTTGATAAAACAGGTACTTTAACGCAAAACAATTTAGAACTTTTTAGGCACAATTTAAATGCTAAAGATTTTCAAATGCTAGCCTTAATCGAAAGTTCAAGTTCTCATCCTATCGCTAAGGCTATCTTTAAAGCTTCTAAGATAAAAGCTCAAATTTTAAAAGGAAGTAGTGAAATTTTTATAGGCAAGGGTGTAAAATACACAGAAGAAAATGAAGAATACTTGCTAGGAAATTTAAAATTCATGCAAGAGAGCGGGGTGAAAAATTTAGAAAAGGCAGATGAATTTTTACAAGGCTTAAAAGAAGAAGCTTTAATTTGTGTGTATTTTTCTAAAAATGGCGAGTGCTTAGGGGTACTTACTTTAAAAAATACCCTAAAAGAAGGAGCTAAAGAGCTTATAGAGGATTTTAAAAAGCAAAAAATTCAAAGCATTATTTTAAGTGGAGATAATGAAAAAAGCGTACAGGGTGTCGCAAATTTATTGGGTATTGTTGATTTTAAGGCAGGATTGTTGCCTGAAGAAAAATTGCAAATCATTAAAGAACATAAGCAAAATTCACTTTTTGTAGGAGATGGGATTAACGATGCGGCCGCTTTAAATTTGGCGAGTGTGAGTATGAGTTTTAAAGAAGGAAGTGATTTGGCTAAAAATGCTGGAGATTTTATACTTATGAAAGATGATTTAAGGCTTATTTCTTGGTGTTTTAAGCTTGCTAAAAAGACAAAAAATATTATCAAACTCAATCTTTTCTGGGCATTTTTTTATAATATTCTTTGTATTCCCGTAGCTGCAGGCTTTGTGCCTTTTATCACTTTAAGTCCTCATTTAGCAGCGCTTGCGATGTGTTTTAGCTCACTTTGTGTAGTGCTTAATTCTCTAAGGCTTAGAAAAGTCTAAACCTTAGAGTCTTAGTTTTCTATTTTGGGCTCGCCAAAATATTCTCTTAAAGCTTCTTTTGTATCCTCTTGAGGATCAAATTTCTTTGCTCCTTGTTTTAGCTCATTAAAAGAAGAGTGAAGATCTATTTTTTTAGGACTTTGCGCTTCATTATTTTGTTGAGGTAGTTCTTGGGTTAAGGATTGTAATTTGCTCTCATCTATAATGATTGCTTTTTGTACAGCAATTTTAGCATTGGAACCAAAATGATTTCTAAAAAGTTCTTGGATCAGTTTAAAGCCCTTATTAAGCTTATCGCGATTGCTTCCTTGTGCGTTTGAGCCAATAGTCAAAATTTCATTTTCATAACTTATAAATTGAGTGCTTTGTTTAAAACATTCTCCAAGTTCATAATCCCTATCGTAGATTTTTTCAAGTAAAATTTCATATGCATTTTTAATCGGCGATGATTTTTGAATTTCTACTGCTATAGGGGTTTTTATTTCTTGTTTTTCTGGATTAGAATTTGTATTTGTAAGGTTTTTTTGAATTTCATTAATTTGCGTATCGATTTCTTTTAAATGACTTGCTTCCATCATCATAAAAGCCATCACGCAAAGTGTAAAGCCATCATCATCGCAGATAAGATTTTTTGCCCTTGCTAGGATACGGAAAAATCTTTCATAAATGAGAGTTGAAAATTCACTGCTTTTTGCAAAAAAACTTTCTTTTAGATAAAAAAGCATTTCATCGATCACACTCGAGGCTTCGTAGTCTTTAAGCTCTTCTAAAAAATCAAAAACTCTATCCTTATTTTTTGTTAAAATGGCATGGTAAAATTCCTTGATTTTAGCAGGGTCTAAAAAGCCTAACATATCAGTAATCTTGCTCGTACTTATATCGTTTTGGCAAAAGATAATAGCTTGATCAAGCAAGGTAAGGGTATCTCTTAAAGAGCCATTTCCGCTTCTTGCGACAAATTTCAAGGCTTCTTCTTCAAATTTGACATTTTCTTTGTTTAAAATTTCTTTTAAATGATTTAAAATTTCATTTTGTGGAATTTGCTTGAAGCGAAAATGTTGCGTCCTTGAAAGCACGGTAGCGGGCAATTTTAAAGGATCGGTGGTTGCTAGGATAAATTTTACATAGCTTGGAGGCTCTTCTAGTGTTTTTAAAAGTGCATTAGCAGCTTGAGGTGTTAGCATATGCACTTCATCGATGATAAAGATTTTAAATCTTGCCATAGAAGGGGTATATTTGGTTTGCTCAATAAGAGCTTGTATGTCTTCTAGCCCGCGATTGCTAGCAGCGTCCATTTCTATGATGTCTATATGTTTGCCTTCGAGTGCAGCAAGGCATTGTTTACAAGTTCCACAAGGAGTATCACTTGGGCCATTATCACAAACTAGGGCTCTAGAAAAGATTCTAGCACTTGAAGTTTTACCGCTTCCGCGCAATCCTGAAAAGAGATAAGCATGAGCTAAGCGATTGTGATTTAATGCATATTTTAAGCTCGTGCTGACTGTTTTTTGTCCTATGAGTTCATCAAAGGTTTTAGGTCTGTATTTAATCGCTAAGGCTTGAAGCATTTTTACTCATTCATAATAGATAAAAGTTCTACATTGTCTTTAGTTTTTAGCATTTTTGAATAAAGGAATTTAAGCGCTTCAATATCATCCATTTGAGAAATCGCCGAGCGAATAGCCCAAATTTTTTGCAGTTCTGCCACTCCTTGTAAAAGCTCTTCTTTTCGAGTTCCGGACTTGATGATATTAATCGCAGGATAAATTCTTCTATCTGAAATATTTCTATCTAAGACTATTTCACTATTACCCGTTCCTTTAAATTCTTCAAAGATCACATCATCCATTCTTGAACCCGTGTCAATGAGTGCAGTTGCTACTATGGTCAAAGATCCGCCATTTTCTATATTTCTTGCTGCACCAAAAAAGCGTTTAGGTTTATGAAGTGCATTAGCATCCACCCCACCACTTAATACCTTTCCACTGCTTGGAGTTGCAGTGTTATAAGCTCTAGCAAGCCTTGTGATACTGTCTAGTAAAATGATAACATCTTTGCCTGTTTCCACCATTCTTTTTGCTTTTTCGATAACAAGCTCTGCTACGCGAACATGGTTATAAGCAGGCAAATCAAAAGTAGAGCTAAACACTTCACCCTTTACACATCTTTGCATATCAGTAACCTCTTCAGGTCTTTCATCGACCAAAAGAACGATTAAATGCATTTCAGGATGATTTTTAGCAATCGCACTTGCTAGCTCTTTCATAAGTTCTGTTTTACCCGTTCTTGGCGGCGCTACGATGAGTCCGCGTTGTCCTTTACCTATAGGGGTAAAAAGATCTAAAATTCTTCCAGTTAATTTCATAGCATCGTATTCGAGTTTGATTTTTTCTGTTGGAAAAATAGGAGTGAGGTTGTCAAATAAAGGTCTTTCTTTAGCTTCTTGCAAAGGCAAATAATTAATGGCTTCTATTTTCAAAAGAGCATAGTATTTTTCTTGATCCTTAGGCTCTCTAACTTGTCCAGTTACTATATCGCCTACGCGCAGGGCGAATTTGCGAATTTGTGAGTTTGAAACATAGGCGTCATTGACACTATCGCTTAAATTTGAATCCATACCCCTTAAAAAGCCATAACCTTCTGAAGAAATTTCTAAAATTCCTGTGAAAAGGATAAAGCCACCCTTTTTGGTTTGAGCTTTTAAAATTTCAAAAATAAGTTCTTGACGACGAAATTCTCTAGGATTTTCTATCTCGCATTCATTAGCTATTTTAACTAGATTTTCTAAGTCAAGCAATTTTAAATCTTCAATTTTATAACCCTCCACTGGAATGTGGGTTCTTTGATGTTGTTTTTTTTCTTTTTCCATAAGTCCTCGCAAGAAAGCAGTAATTTTGTAGCAAATTAAAACCGTGATTTTAGTAAAAAAATATACTTTTTGTCAAATTTGTCTATAATTATAAAAAATATTTTTTTAAAGAATGATTATGAAATGTGAACATTGTAGATTAGATTATCAAAAATCTCAAATGATAGAAGCTAAGGGTAAATTTTTTTGTTGTAGGGGCTGTTTGAGCGTTTGGGAAATTTTACATGAAAGTGGCTTAGATGAATTTTACGAAAGATTGGGCAATAATGCACTAAAGCCAGTTAGCTTGGAATTTTCTAACAAAAATTATGATGAGTTTATCACCAAAACCAAAGAGGGTTTTAGCGAAATTTATCTCATGATACACGGCATAGAATGCTCTGCTTGTGTTTGGCTTAATGAGAGAGTTTTAACTAAACAAGAAGGAATTTTGGAATTAGATATCAATCACCTTTCGCATAAAGCACGCATTGTTTTTGATGAGCAAAGTGTTTCTTTGGCACAAATTTTAAATCTTATTGAAAGCATAGGATATAAAGCCAGTGCTTATGATCCGTCTAAAAATTCCAAAAAGGCGGATTTGATCAAGCGCGAATTTTATTCTAAACTCATAGTCGCCATTGCTTGTGTGATGAATATCATGTGGATAGCAGTAGCAAAATATGCGGGATTTTTTAGCGGTATGGATAGGGATATTAAAGATATTTTAAATTTTGCTGAATTTATCCTTTGCTCTCCTGTGCTTTTTTATACGGGTTCGAATTTTTATAAAAGCGCTTTTAAAGCCCTAAAAATGCGTAGTTTAAATATGGATAGTTTGGTTATAAGCGGAGCAAGCTTGGCTTATGGATATTCTTTATGGGCGATGTTTTTTAGAGTGGGTGAGGTGTATTTTGATTCTGTGGCTATGATTATTTGTTTTGTTTTTATAGGCAAGTATCTTGAAATGTTTAGCAAAAAACGCGCTTTGGATACAGTAGATGGCTTAAATGATTTTTTACAAAATGAAGTTTTGGTTTTTAATGGCAAAGATTTTGAGCCTAAAGATGTTCAAAAGGTCAATATCGGAGATAGAATTTTACTTAAAAGCGGGGATAAAATTCTCATAGATGGAATTTGTAAAAAGGGCGAAGCAAGCATCGACACTTCTTCTTTAAGTGGTGAAAATGAGCCTTGTTTTGTAGGTGTAGGTGGCATTGTAAATTCAGCTTGTATTGTGCTAGATGGAAGTATAGAATACGAAGCAAGTAAACTTTATAAGGATTCTAAATTAAATCAAATCATAAGACTTTTGGAATTTGCTAGTACTAAAAAAGCTAGGCTTGAAAGCTTGGTTTCTCAAATTTCTGCTTATTTTTCTCGCACCATTTTAACTCTTGCCTTGCTTTGTTTTTTCTTTTGGCTGTTTTATCATAAAGAAAGTGTTGAAATTTCACTTGTTCATGCAATTTCTGTTTTAATCATTGCTTGTCCTTGTGCTCTAGCTTTAGCTACTCCAGTAAGCAATCTTATCGCTTTGGGTCAGGCTTTAAAAAGGGCGATTTTATTTAAGGATTCTAGTGTGGTTGAAAAACTTTCAAAATGCGATATAGCGGTATTTGATAAAACAGGAGTTCTTACTCAAACCCAATTAAAAATAGCTGAAGTTTTTTTAGATGAAAAACTAAATTTAGATGAGTTTTATAGCTTTGTATCGCTTTCAAATCATCCTATCGCTAAAAGTGTAGCGCAGTTTTTACAAGATAAAAACGCAAAGCTTTTAAATTTGGATTTTAAGGGTTTGAGCAATATCCAAGCAAAGGGCATTAAAGCTTATCTTGATAATGCTTTATTTTTGGGCGGAAGTTCGAAATTTTTAGAAGATAATGGGATAAAATGCAAAAAAGAATTTAATAATTCTCATTTTATCTTTGCACGCGATAATGAAATTCTTGCTTATTTTGAATTTTCAAGTGTGCTAAGAGAGGGCACTAAAGAGCTTATATCTTATCTTAAGCAAGCTAAGATTGATACGATGATTTTAAGTGGAGATAATGAAAAAGCGGTTGAAAAAATTGCTAAAGAATTAGGAATTTCTTCTTTTTATGCATCTTGCTTGCCTCAAGATAAAATGCAAGCAATTGAAAATTTAAGCCATAAGAAAAAAGTTTTGTTTGTGGGTGATGGAGTCAATGATGCCTTGGCTTTAAAATATGCTGCTGTGGCAATATCTTTGCGTGAGGGGAGTGATTTGGCGATTGAAAATAGCGATATTTTGCTTTTGAAAAATGATTTGCTTTCTTTAAAATATGCCATTAAGCTTTCTAAGGATACTTATAAAATTATCAAGCAAAATTTAATTCTTTCTTTAGCTTACAATGCTTTTACCATACCTTTGGCATTTTTAGGTTTAATTAATCCTTTAATCGCAGCACTTTCTATGTCTTTTAGTAGTATAATGGTGATTTTAAACGCTTTGAGGATAAAAAATGAATAGTGTAATCATGATGATGATAGGGGTTTCAATACTGGGTTTTTTTATTATACTGGCTACCTTGCTTTGGGGGATAAGGACTAAACAATTTGATGATGATTATAAATTTACTACTTTAAATGATGATGAAGATGCTTTGCGTGACGCTATAGAATTAGAAAAAAGAAAAAAGGAAGCTTTAAAAAAGAGAAAATAAAGGCTTTCTAAAATTGGAAAGCCTTAAAATTATAAAGTTTCAATATAAGCTTCAATAGCTTTGAAATCTTCTTCAGTTAAACCTTTAAGGTTGATTTTCATGATCGCACCTTGTCCATAGGCATTTCTTTTACCTTCTGAGTATTCTTTCATATATTGAAGTCTTTCAGCTGAAGAGATGCTTTTTAATGCTGGAACTTTGTTTAGATAAACTTTATCTGCTTTTGCACCGTGACATACTGCGCATTTTTTAAAAAGTGTAGCTCCATCTGCAGCGAAAGCTGATACACCAAGACATGCTAAAGCAGAAACTACTAGTAATTTTTTCATTATATTCTCCTTGAAAAGTTTTAATACACAATAATTATATATTTTTAACTTTAACATTTTTCTTAAAAATATCAAAATGTTTATTTTCTTTAATTTGAATTATATTATAATATACCCATGAAAAGAAAAGCGTTATTTTTAGATAGAGATGGCATTATAAATATAGATAAAAAATATGTCTATAAAATTCAGGATTTTGAATTTTGTGATGGAATTTTTGAGCTTTGTAGATATTTTTTGGCACAAAAATACTTGCTTTTTGTAGCTACAAATCAATCAGGCATTGCAAGAGGGTATTATACCCAAGAAGACTTTTCTAAGCTTTGTGATTTTATGCTTGATGAATTTATGAAAGAAAATATAAAAATTGATAAAATTTATCATTGTCCTCATTTAGAGGGCTGTGAGTGTCGCAAACCTAAAGCAGGAATGCTTTTAAAAGCTAAGGAAGAATTTGATATAGATATGGATAATTCTATTTTTATAGGGGATAATATTAGCGATATGCAAGCTGGAAAAAACGCACAAATTGGCACTTTGTGTTTGGTAAATGAAGAAGAAAAAGAAGGCGATTTTTTTAGACAATTTAAAAATTTAAATGAACTTTTAGATTTTTTCAAGAAAAAGGAAGATAGATGAAAATAGCAATCACAGGAGGCGCAGGTTTTATAGGCTCACAACTTGCCTTAAATTTACAAGATGAGCATGAAATTTTAATCATCGATAAAATGCGTAGTTATGAGACTTTTGAAAATGGAAATTTGCAAAGTTTTGGACATTTTAAAAATTTACTCGATTTTAATGGCGAACTTTTTGTGGGCGATATTAATGATGAAAAGGTTTTAAGAAAAATCGAAGATTTTAAACCCGAAGTGATTTTTCATCAAGCAGCGATTTCAGATACAACAGTTTTTGATCAAACTAAGGTTTTACAGACTAATCTTAACACTTTTAAAGATTTTATAGAGCTCAGCATAAAACTTCACGCAAAGCTTGTTTATGCTAGCTCAGCTTCTGTTTATGGTGATGCAAAAAGTCCACAAATTGTAGGTAAAGATGAAGAGCCTAAAAATCCTTACGCATTTTCCAAATTTATGATGGATAAGCTAGCTAAAAAATACTACGATAAATCCCATTTGGTAGGACTTAGATATTTTAATGTTTATGGTAAAGGTGAGTTTTATAAAAACAAAACCGCTTCGATGGTAGTGCAGTTTGCTCATCAAATTTTAGCCGGAAAAAATCCGCGTTTATTTGAAGGAAGTAATCAAATTTTTAGAGATTTTACTTATATTAAAGATGTTATCAGTGCAAATAAAATCGCTCTTGAATCAAAATGCGGGGTTTATAATGTAGGAAGTGGAGTAGCAAGAAGCTTTCAAGATATAGTAGATATTTTACAAAAAGAACTTCATACAAATTTAACTTGCGAGTATATCCCTAATCCTTATGCAAAATCTTATCAATTTCATACTCAAGCAAAATTAGATGAAACTTGGGACTATAAGCCAAAATTCAGTTTAGAAGAGGGTATAAAGGATTATTTAGAAGAAATCAAAAGACTTTTTGAAAAGGAAGTAAATGCTTGAATTTTTAAGTGAGCAAAATCCAAAAATTCTTATTATAGGGGATTTTATGGTGGATAATTACACTTGGTGTGATTGTTCGCGTATAAGCCCTGAAGCTCCTGTTTTAGTAGCAAAAACATTAAAAGAAGATAAAAGACTAGGTGGAGCGGCAAATGTTTATGCAAATTTAAAAAGTCTAGGAGCAGATGTTTTTGCACTTGGTGTCGTGGGCGATGATGAGAGTGGGAAATTTCTAAAAGAAAATTTAAAAGGGGAATTTTTGATCCAAAAAGGACGCAAAACCCCTTTTAAAAATCGTATTATGGCACACAATCAGCAAGTTTTAAGACTTGATGAAGAGGATACGAGTGCGATTTTGCTAGAAGATGAGCTTGTAGAATTGTTTAATAAAAGAATTAGCAATTTTAAAGCTGTGGTTTTAAGTGATTATGCAAAAGGAGTTTTAACACCTAAAGTCTGCAAAGCTTTTATCCAAAAAGCAAATGAGCTAAATATACCTATCTTAATCGATCCTAAAGGAAATGATTTTAGCAAATACAGCGGCGCAACACTTTTAACACCCAATAAAAAAGAAGCTCTAGAAGCTTTGAAATTTGAGAATTTAGAGGGTGAAAATTTAGAAAAAGGTATTAAAAAATTAAAAGAAGATTTTAGTTTGCGTTATTCTATCATCACGCTTTCAGAAGCAGGGATTGCTCTTTTTGATGAGAATTTGCGCATAGCTCCTGCTAAGGCTTTAGAAGTTTATGATGTAACCGGAGCAGGTGATAGCGTCATTGCTGTTTTGGCTTTTTGTTTGGCTAGCGGAGTGGAAATTTTTAAAGCTTGTGAGATCGCAAATGAAGCAGCGGCTATCGTAGTGAGTAAAATAGGCAGTGTGAGTGTGAGCTTTGATGAGATGAAAAGCTTTAAACGCGTAGGTTTTGAAAAAAAGATCAAGACTAAAGAAGAGCTTTTAAAGATTTTAGAGCAAAGTGATAAAAAGATCGTTTTTACAAATGGTTGTTTTGATATCGTGCATTTTGGACATATAAAATATCTTGAAAAAGCAAAAAGATTGGGCGATATTTTAATCGTGGGCTTAAACTCTGATAAAAGCGTAAAAAGGCTCAAGGGCGAAGATCGTCCTGTAAATTCAGAATTTCAAAGAGCTTGCATGCTTGCGGCTTTTTATTTTGTGGATTTTGTAGTGATTTTTGATGAGGATACACCTTTAGAGCTTATAAGCTTTTTAAAGCCTGATATTTTAGTAAAAGGAGCTGATTATAAAGACAAGCTTGTGGTGGGTTCAAATTTGGTTTCAAGAGTTGAATTGATCGATTTTGAAGAGGGTTTTAGTACAAGTAAGATTATAGAAAAAATCAAGGATAAAAAATGATAAATTTAGTAGAAAAAGAATGGCAAGAGCATCAAAAAGTCTCCCAAGCAAGTGAAATTTTAAAAGGGCAAATCGCAAAAGTAGGCGAGCTTTTGTGTGAGTGTTTAAAAAAAGGTGGAAAAATTTTAATTTGTGGAAATGGTGGGAGTGCTGCGGATTCTCAACATTTTGCAGCGGAGCTTAGTGGCAGATATAAAAAAGAACGCAAGGCTTTAGCGGGTATAGCTTTGACAACAGACACTTCAGCACTTAGCGCCATAGGCAATGATTATGGATTTGAGTTTGTTTTTTCAAGACAAGTAGAAGCCTTGGGAAATGAAAATGATATTTTAATAGGCATTTCAACCAGTGGAAAAAGTCCTAATGTCTTAGAAGCATTTAAAAAAGCTAAAGAATTAAATATGCTTTGCTTGGGGCTTAGTGGCAAAGGAGGTGGAAAGATGAATGAGCTTTGCGATCATAATCTTGTCGTGCCAAGCGATGATACGGCTAGAATTCAAGAAATGCATATCTTAATCATACATACACTTTGTCAGATAGTGGATGAGAGCTTTTGATGAAGGCATTTAGCACTTTCTATAACTAATTCCGGTTTTAAATCTTTCATGCACCGATGATGTTTTAAAGGACAGGTTTTTTGCATACAAGGCATACAAGCTAAATTTAGATGTACTAATTTTGCATTTTGATTTTGCCAAGGCGAGGTTTGGGTAAATTTAGTAGGCCCAAAGATAGCTATGGTTTTTGTTTTATAAGCGGCAGCTATGTGCATAGGACCGCTATCATTTGTGATGAAGATATCGCAAATTGCGATATTTTGACAAAGCATTTTGATGGTGGTTTTATTGCAAAGATTTTTTACCTTGACATTTTTTTCTTTTAATATATGAAAAATTTCATCACAGAGTTCTTGTTCTGCCTTGCCTGCTCCAAAAATCAAAATTTCATGAGTTTTGCTAAAATTTAAAGCAACTTGTGCAAAATAACTCGCATCCCATCTTTTAGCACTTCCAAAACTTGCTCCAGGATTTAAGCCTAGGATTTTTTTGCCATTTTTTAAAACAATAGGATTTTGAAATTTTAATCTAAAAGGGAGTTTTAAATCCTTAGAATGAGCTTTGATATCTAGTGAATTTTCTATAAAATAAAGATATTTTAAAACCTGATGTTCTTCTTTGAAATTATACTTGTTAAAAAAATATCTTTTTTTTACCTTAAGGATATGCAAAATGATCTTGGAAGAAAGGGCTGATCTAAAAGAAAGGGCTAGATCTATTTTTCCAAGTTTTTTACGCAAAGAGAAGGCTTGCTTGTAGCGTGATTTTTTATTTTCTACGATGATTTTAGCATTAGGAAATTCTTTAAAAAGTGCTGTGGATACAAAAGATCCATAAAGGATAAATTCAGCGTTTTTAAAATGATGATAAACTCCATACAAAGCAGGCGAAGCCATAACTGCATCGCCTAGCCAAGTGGGAAGATGGATAAAAATTTTCATAGATTTCCTAAAATTTGATAAAATTCTTTTTATTATTTTAACAAAATTTAGGGAAAATATGCCACAACTTTCTATTATAATTCCGCTTTTTAATTCTTGTGATTTCATCACAAGAGCTTTGCAAAGCTGTATAAATCAGACTTTAAGAGATATTGAAATTTTAGTTATTGATGATAAAAGTGAAGATGAGAGTGTAAAAATAGCCTTAGAATTTGCTAAAAAAGATGAGAGAGTAAAAATCTTTCAAAATGATGAAAATTTAGGTACTTTTGCGACTAGAAATTTAGGAGTTTTAAAATCTAGAGCTGAATTTATCATGTTTTTAGATAGTGATGATTTTTTAGCTTTAAATGCTTGCGAAGTGGCTTTAACCAAAATAAAACAAGGCTTTGATTTGCTTTGTTTTGATGCTTTTGTACATAGAGTCAAAACCAAACAATTTTATCGTTTTAAACAAGATGAAGCTTTTAATCAAAAAGAATTTTTCGAATTTTTAGGCAAGCAAAGGCATTTTTGTTGGTCGGTTTGGGCGAAGCTTTTTAGGAAAGATTTGATTTTAAAAAGCTTTGAAAGGATAAATTTATACGAGCGTTTGAGCTATGGAGAAGATGTGCTTTTTTGCTATATGAATTTTTTAGAAAGCGATAAAATGGGTGTTTTTAAAGAGTGCATTTATCATTATGAATTTAATGAAAAGGGTAGATATGAAAACAAAAATAAAGAAATTTTGTGGCAAAATTACAAAGACAAAAAAAGAAGCAATGAGCTTATAAAAAAGCTTTCTTTGGAATCAAAAGACGATGAATTTTGTAAAAGATTGCTTGAGGTTTTGGAGAAAGAGGAAGAAGATTTGAAATTTAGGTTGTTGGGAATAAAATAATTTGATGCAAATATTAATTAAGTATTTTATTCGAGTGATTTAAAGTGGGTAAGTAATAACAATGAAAAAAATAATATTATTAGATTCTGATTTAACACTAATTGATCAATTTTTATCTCATCCAGATATCGACATAAAAGTATTGATTTCTAATCTGAATATTAAAGGGTTGCAAAAATACAAAAGTGCCGTAGATTTAATCTATCCAAGAGGTTTAACAAGGGAAAAAACAAAGATTATTCATAAGATTAAATATAATTTGACCTATAAAGAGATAGAGGAATTTAGAAGTACTCAGATAAAAGTTGAAAATTATTACCGTAGATTTATTTTAGATATGGGTTTTATCCAAAATTTATACTATAAAGCTCTTTCTTTTTGGTTAGATTTTTTTAGTAATAATCAGATAGATATGATTTTTTCAAACCAGATTGAACATGGTGGAGATTGTGATAGCATTCCTTTTGATATTGCTAAGAAATTTAATATTCCGATTTACGTTTTTTCTCTTTCTAGTGGTAATAGCAAATGGGGTATTTACCAAATATTATGCTTAAATAAGAAACAATTTTTAAAAATCAACAACTCCAATATGTTAAAAGTTGATTTAAAGGAATACTTTAATTTTATGAATCAAAATAATAAAATTGGTTTTAAAAAACCTATTGAATATTTTTTCAAAACAAAAATTAGAACTTTGCCTAGGGTTATACAAAAAATAATACTAGGAGGTTTTACAGAATATGATTTGATACGCAAAAAAGATTTTTGCTATCTTTCCAAATATGAAATTTATAAACAAGCATGTTATATAAAAAATCTTCGAAAGGTGTATAGTAAAATTTCAGTACAACCGAAATGGGATGAAAAATTTATTTATTTTCCTTTGCATTTAGAACCTGAAGCATCTATTATGAATAGAACTACTTTATCTTCGCAATTATTTATTGTTGAATTAATATCAGTCTTGCTACCTAGTGGGTGGAAAATATATGTCAAAGAACATCCTCATCAATTTTTTATTTATGAGCAATATATTTCTCATATAAATAATATTGATTATTTTAGAGGTTTGAGGTTTTATGAAGCATTGGAAAATATTGAAAATGTTCGAATTATCGATATAAGTGCAAATTCTAGCAAACTTATCCAATACTCCCAAGCAATTTGCGGGATTGGCTCTACTTCACAGGTAGAAGCTATTTATAATCAAAAACCTGTGCTGAATTTTGGAGAAAATACTAGTTTTATTGAATTACTAGAAGAATGTTTTAATATACATTCTAAAAATGATTTAGAAAAAGCTTTAATGAAAATATCGCAGGGTTTTAAACCAAAATATGATGATTTAAAATTTGTGTTGGAGAATTATACTTTTTTAAATATTCATGGTAAAGAAGATATTAGAAGTATATTGTCATTAATTTTAAAGCATGCTGAAGTTATTAAGGATGAAATAGATTAAGATAGAATCTTATAGTTTTATATCTAACCTTTGATATTTTATAAGGTTTTAATATATTTAGTTTATCTTTTACATTTAAAGGGTCTTGTTTAAATTTATTAATTTTAAAAGCATTTTTTATATAAAATCTTAAAATGCTATTTTTTAAAAAAAAGGTTATTTTTTTGTTTTTGTAATTTTCTAAAAATTTAACTAGATTGCAAGCTGTTATAACCCAGCTACAGTATTTAAAATATTCTTTTGTTAAAACAGCGTTATTATTAAAAGAGCTTGAAATATTACTAAAATGTGGAGCGATATTTTCTTTGGTAATTTTTTTATCTTGATTGGTAAGTGAATTTGCACGAATTCTATAGTGATAAAATACTTTAGGATATATGTATATATAATTAGTTTGTGAAAATAATAAAATTCCAAAAAGATGGTCCTCTGCAAACAAATTATTCTCAAATTTGTGTTTGATGGTCTTTAGAAAAATAAAATCAATCATACCGCCACAGGCAAATGAAAAATCTTTAACTTTACTTTTTAAGATTTGAGCAGCCCACTCGTAAGAGGAAATTTTACCTTCTTGTATAAAATTTCCATCTTTTAACCTACTAGTTTCATATCTTTGTTTTTGTAAAAAATCATCATATTTACTTTCTTCAAACCAAACCACCTCTACCCCATCCATTCTAGGTACACATTCTTCTATGCAGTTTAATTCCCAATAATCATCAGAATCTAAAAAGATAATATAATCAATAATAGGATAAGTAAATTTTGTTAAATCTTTTTCATCATTAAAAGCTTTATAGCTTTTATATACAGTGTATATTTCATAAGGATTATTACCTTCTATGTTAAATTCTATTAAAGAATTTTCTTTGATAGTTTGGGTTTTATTTTTGAGTTTGTATTCTCCACTAAAGTATTCTATGCCCACATTTCTAGCACTGCTTAAACCACCATTTTTTTTATCAAAAAGAGTAATTCTTTTATCTTTTAAAGTATATTCTTTTGCTATGTTTAACGAGTTTTCATCTGTGCTACCATCATTTATAAGTATGATTTCTAAGTTTGTATAACTTTGATTGATAACACTATCTAAACATTCTCTTAAATATTTTTCTACATTGTAGATAGGGATTACTATGCCAATTTTTTTCATAAAAATTTTAAAAACCTTAAAATATTTTTGATATTATATTGAAATAATTTTAAAAAGGTTTAAAACTATGAATTTATATAACAATACAACATATAAGTTGAGCAATCTAATCCTTATAAAACCTTTAAGAAGAAAATTAAGAGCTCATATAGCTTACAAAATAGAGCATCCAAAAGTAAGCAAATATTTAAATGAAAATTATATACAACCCTTTTTAAAAGGCGAAATCACTCCATTTATTTTTAAAAAAAAGCAAGATTTTAAAGATGATAAAATTATATGGCAACTATGGTTTCAAGGTGAAGAAAATGCAAGTGATATGATAAGACAATGTTTTAAATCAGTGCAAAGACAAATGGGAGATGAATATAAGATTATTATTTTAAACGAAGAAAATATAAAAGATTATTTAGATTTCCCAGATTTTGTATTAGAAAAAATCAAACAAAAAACTTTTGGAGAAAAAACTATAGTATTTTTTTCTGATCTTTTAAGAGTATCTTTGCTAGCGACTTACGGTGGAATTTGGTGTGATGCGAGCATATTTTTAAGTGATAAAATTCCACTAAATTTAAGAGCAAGGGAATTTTTTGCTTTTGAAAGGGCAAGAAATAGACCTAGTAGAGAAAAATTAAAAAGAATTATAAAAAGTCCATATTTTTCTTATGGTTATTTTAATTGGAATGAAGATTTTATGGTTAAAATGCTTAGTAGTTTTATAATTGCTAAGAGCAATTCCCATTTTATTTCAGCATTGCGAGATATTTTAATAAATTATTGGCAAAAAGAAAAAAATATAACCAATCATTATTATTTTGTATTGCATGTTATATTCGAGCTTTTAAAAAAGTATGGTTATTCAAACAATACTTATAAAAATATGAGTGATATAGAATGCCATTTATTGCAATTTTATGCCAAAAATAAATTTGATAGTAAGCTTTGGCAAGAGATTCAACAACAAAGTTTTTTACACAAGCTTACGCATTTTAGGACTATTAAAAAAGATTCCATGATAGATAAAATTATTATACAAGGAATTAACTAAAGATATTTTTTATTTTCTGAAGGATTTTCCAAGCATCGTAGGGTAAAATATTTTTTACAAAGGGCTTGATTTTATCCAGTTCATTTTTAAGATTTAAAGGATCTTTATTAACTTTTTTAAATTTTAATGCTTTTTTGGCATAAAACGGTAGAAAGATTTCTTTTATAGCCTTGCTGTTTTCATTTTCTTTTTTACCTTGAAAAAAGTCTATAAGTTTTAAAACAGTAATTACCCTACTTGCTAGTCTTAAATATTCTTTAGCTGACTTCGCATCTTCATCAAAAGCTTCATAAATATTTTTAAAATAATGAGAAATGTTAGCCTTTGTTACTTTTTTATCATGGTTTGAAATACTATTTGATCTAAGTAAGCATTTATAAAGTCTTTTTGGTAGAACATAAATCTTATTGGCGCTTGCAAAAAGAATCATACCAAAATGTATATCTTCATTGATGATATAATTTACAAATTTAAGTTTAATTTTCTTTAAAAAATTAAAATCAATCATCCCACCCCAGCTAAAAGAAATATCTCTTGACCCAACCTCTAAAGCTCTTTTAGCATAATCTTTTGGGTTTATAATGCATTCTTCTTTATAGGAGAAAATTTGCATTCTTGTTTTTTGTCCTTTATCTTCAATACCTTTTTCATAAACGCACAGATGATCAAACCATAATATATCAATATCTTGCATTCGTTTGACACATTCTTCAATGCAGTTTAATTCCCAAGAATTATCAGAATCTAAGAAAATTAAATAATCAATATCAGGAGCTTCTAGATTTTTTTCTATAAAAGTATTTTTATTTTTGTAAATTTTATAAACATTTTGCGGATTTTCATTTGCAACGGTAAAGGTGTAAAAACCATCAATTTCATTTGAAAAATGAGTTTCATACTCTTTGTAAAAGAATTCTATCCCTGTGTTTCTAGCTGAACTTAGTCCCCCATTTTCTTTATCAAATAAAGTAATTCTTTTGTCTTTTAAGGCATATTCCTTAGCTATATTCAATGAATTTTCATCGGTGCTACCATCATTTACAAGTATAATTTCTAAATTAATATAAGTTTGATTAATGACGCTTTCTAAGCATTCTCTTAAGTATTTTTCTACATTATAGATAGGGATTACTATGCCTACAGTTTTCATATTATCTCCAAGTCACTTTTTTATTTTTTATGGTATCTAGATAAATTCGATGATTGCTTTCTAGCATATTTCTGCTATTTTCTTCATGATATATATGATAAGCTAAAGCATTAAATTTAAGGCGTCTAAATAAGCCATTATTAAATAAAAATCTAGCTACAAACTCACTATCTTCTCTACCCCAACCAACAAATTTTTCATTAAATCCTTCAATGGCTTCAAAATCACTTTTATAAAAGCTCATATTGCAAGTTTTACTACCTTTTACAAGATGTGATTTTTTAAAAAAATTCTTATTAGTTTTTGAAAAATTATAGATCAGGCAAGCTAAAAAATCATTCTTTTTATTTTTTAATTTTTTTTTGTTGAAGGCTAGTTTAAAATCATTATTTTTTAAGATCTCTTTACTTTCATTTTCATTTAAAATGGTTCTAGAACCTTGTAAGATAGTTTTTAATCTAGCAAATTTTAAATGATCGGCGATAAAGCTTTTTTCCAAAATCATATCCCCATCGATTAAAATAATATACTCACTATTTGAAGCATTGATGGCTTTATTGCGACTTGCTGCAGCACGAAAGCCCTTATCCTCTTGCCAAACATGCTTTAATACACAAGGAAAATTTTTTTGATATTCTTGTATAAGTTTTGCTGTATCTTCTTTACTTCCATCATCTGCTATTAAAACCTCATTAGGCAAAGGATATAAATTTTTTACACTATCGAGTACTAAAGCAAGGCGTTTGGGTTGATTATAAGTTGTGATGATTAGGGCACAAGTTTTTGGTTTTTGCTTTTTTAGCTCATATAGTTTCATATATTTAAAAAAAGCTCCCAAACCATTACATACACTTATGATAAAGCCTTTATATCCGTAAAAAATTCCTTTTTTTAAAACATAATTTCTAAAAAAAGTCCAAAACCCACGCACCAAAGCCTTGCAAATTCCACTTTCTTTGTGTAAATTTTGCAAAGCCCAAAGCTTGGAGTATTTTTGAAGTTTGTCAAGCAAGTCATCAATACTTTCAAAAGCAAAATGCTTTAGTCCATTTTTAAGATAAACCTTTTGAGTATTTGGATGTAAGATTAAGCTTTCATGGACTAAATTTTCATTAAATTTTGTATGTTTTTTATTAAACACTCTTAAAACATGATCAGGCCACCAGCCACAAGCTTTTATCCATTCTCCTTTGTAAAGGTTTTTGCGCGTTAAAGCTAGGATATTTTGCTCTTTAAATTCAAGTTTTTTTAATTCTTCTTTGGCTTCGTTTTCTAAAATTTCATCTGCATCTATGTTTAAAATCCATTCATTTTTAGCATGGCTTAAAGCAAGATTTTTTAAAGCTCCAAAGCCTATAAATTTGCTTTCGTAAATGTATAAATGCGCAAATTCTTTTTGAAATTCTTTAGCGATTTTTAAGGTATCGTCAGTGCTTTCATTGTTTAAAAGTATGATTTCTCCAAATTCTTTTAAAGAGTTTAAACATTCAAACAGGGTATTTTGAGCATTTTTAACTATGATGATAACGCTTATTTTTTCAAGATTCATTTGATACCTTTGTAAAGTTTTTCATCATAACTTACAAAGCGACGATGAAAGAAAAAATACTCATCAGGCTTAAATCGGATCATTTCTTCGCAAGTTTTTGCTTGATATTTTGTAAGTTCTTCTAAGCTAGAATTTAAAGGATCAATGGTTTTGAAAAATTTAATATGAAATTTTTTATCCTCTCCTTGATAAATATAAGCAGGTATGATCAAAGCTCCTGTTTTTCGAGCTAAGATACTAGCTCCTGCTTGATAATTTACTCTTTTGCCAAAAAAATCAAGCTTAATTCCTTCATTATCAGTGCAATTTTGATCTGTAAGTATACCAAGTGCGCGCTTGTTTTTAATAGCACTTAGCATTTTTCTAAGTCCACCTTTTTTGTCGATAAGTTCTATATCAAATTGGGTGCGATTTTTAGCTAAAAGATCGGTCATTTTTTGGCTTTTGAGTTGTTTACCTACTATGGAAATCGCTCCAAATTTAGCAGCATAAGCAAGACTTAAAAGTTCCCAATTTCCATAATGAGCAGTGGCAAAAATCACCCCTTTTTGCTCTTTTAGGGCTTGGGTTAAAATTTCTTCATTATCAAAGACGACTTTATCTAGAATTTTTTCTTTACTTGTATTTTGGTTTTTAATGCAATCTATCCCAAATTTGGCAAAATTGTTATAAATTTTAAAAGCAAGTTCTTTTCTTTCATCTTCATTTTTATGAGGAAAGCAAAGTTTTAAATTTATATCTATAATTTTTCTATGTTTTTTATCGAGTTTAAAGACAATCTTTGAAACACAAAAAGCAAGAAAATTCAAAATAAAATTAGGCATAGTATGGACTAAAAATTTAAGTATATAATAAGCGCTAAGGTAAAGATAGTCTTTATTCATCTCCTAAAAGTTCCTTGACAAGTTTTAAGATATCTTCTTCCTCGATAGTGCTTATGCAAAAGTCACTTTTATCAAGATGTTTTGCATTTGTGATTTTTTTGCCTGTATCGATAATTTTATTGATATTTGTTTTAAAGGCATTGCGGTGGCTTGGTGTTGCACCAAAGATTGTTATAGAAGGCCTATTTAGAGCAAAGGCTAGATGGGTTGGGCCACTATCATTTCCTATGATCAAATCCATAGATTTTGTAAAAACTATAAGCTCTTCAAGGCTAAATTTAGGGGCTATTTCTATATTGTCTTGACTTATGGCGCCTAGCTCTATGACTTCTTTTGCAAATTCATATTCTTTAACATTCCCCCAGCCTAAGAAAATTTTTATTTCAGGAAATTCTTTGATGATCAGCTTGCAAAGTAATGCAAGTTTGGTTTTAGGATAGATTTTATTTTCCTCACTTGATCCCACATGAATGAGTATATTTTTTTTATTTTTTGCAAGTTGCAATTTTTCGCTTAAGAGTTGTTTTAGTTTTTCATCTACACTAAAAACATCTTCCTTAAAAGCTAAATCTTTAGGATCAAAATCTTTATTAAGAGTGAAAGAAGCTAGGCTTAGGTATCTTACAAAAACATTTTCATTATAATCAATGTTTAATTTTTGGTTGTAAAAATTATGCGCAAAGCTTTCTTTAAGGCTATTTTTATCAAAACCAAAATTATTTCTACTTAAAATTCTACTTACAAGAGCTGATTTTACAAGTCCTTGTAGATCCATAACGGCATTGTAGTTATTTTTTCTAGCTTTTAAAAGTATTTTTAAACTTTGAACGATTTTTTTATCTTTTAAAGGCAAGGCATAAAGTTTATCGATTAGAGGATGATTTTTGAGTATACCTTCAAATTTTTCATCCACAAACCAATGAATTTCTATATCTTTTTTAAATTTTTTGATAAATTGTAAAACCACAGCACTTTGGATAATATCTCCAAGAGCCGATAAACGAATGATTGCTATTTTCATTAAAACCTAAAATTTTTAAATTTTTGCTATGATTTTAGCAAAATTATTTGAAAAAAGGTTAAATAATGATGAAAAATGAAGGTTATATTTGCATTTTTGATTGCGAAAGCATTCCAGATACGGATTTGATTCGTAAAACTTTGGCTTTTGAAGGAGAGGATTTAGAAGTAAGCTTAAAAGCGCTTGAGTGGCAAAAAGAGCAAAGCGGAAATGAGTTTTTACCCTTGCCTTATCACAAGATCGTAAGCATTTGTGCGGTTATTAGCGATCATTATGGAAAATTTATAAAAGTAAATAAAATTGATGGAGAAAATGAAAAAGAAATGATCCATAATTTTTTTGCTTTCATTGAAAAATACGAGCCAAAATTGGTCAGCTTTAATGGTAAAAATTATGATATGCCTTTACTTGTCTTAAGAGCTTTAAAATACAATATCAAAGCGGCCAATTATCTTGATACGCAAAGCGATAAATGGAATAATTATAAAACTAGATTTTCTGAATTAAAACATTGTGATTTATTTGAAAGTTTTGGTTCAACAAGGGGTTTAAAGCTCGATACGATTTGCGCTATGGCAGATTTACCAGGTAAATACGATGTACATGGTGATGAGGTGATGAAGCTTTATTATGAAGATAAGATTGAAAAAATTCATGAGTATTGCGAAAGTGATGTTTTAAACACTTATATGCTTTTTTTAAAATACGAGTTGATTAAGGGCAATGTGAGCGATGAGGATTATGTTTATTTTTTAAATTCTATGAGTGAATTTTTAAAAGCAAAAAAAGCAAATCGTGCCTATGTGGAAATTTTTTGTAAAGCTTGCGAAAATGAAATTTCTAAAATGAAAATTTAATCGTTAAAATAAATATATTAAAATTGATTTTTAATTTTAAATCATCGAGGTAAAAAATGAAAATTCTTATTAGTGGTGGTGCAGGTTACATCGGATCTCATACTTTAAGGCAGTTTTTAAAAACAAATCATGAAATTTGCGTTTTAGATAATCTTTCTAAGGGTTCTAAAATTGCTATTGATGATTTGCAAAATATAAGAGAATTTAAATTTTTTGAGCAAGATTTAAGTGATTTTGAAGGCGTAAAAGCACTTTTTGAAAGGGAAAAATTTGATGCAGTGGTGCATTTTGCAGCGAGTATTGAAGTGTTTGAAAGCATGCAAAATCCTTTAAAATATTATATGAATAACACAATCAATACAACCAATTTAATCCAAACTTGTATCCAAACAGGGGTAGGTAAATTTATCTTTTCTTCTACAGCAGCTACTTATGGGGAGCCAACAACCCCTGTTGTAAGCGAGAGTAGTCCTTTAGCGCCTATTAATCCTTATGGACGCAGCAAGCTTATGAGTGAAGAGGTTTTGCGTGATGCAAATATGGCTCATCCTGAATTTAAATACTGCATTTTAAGATATTTTAATGTTGCAGGTGCTTGTATGGATTATAAATTAGGACAACGCTATCCTAAAGCGACTTTACTTATCAAAGTAGCCGCAGAATGTGCAGCAGGAAAACGCGACAAGCTTTTTATATTTGGTGATGATTATGATACAAAAGATGGTACTTGTATAAGAGATTTTATCCATGTAGATGATATTTCAAGTGCTCATTTGGCGGCATTGGATTATCTAGAAAATAATGAAAGCAATATTTTTAATGTAGGTTATGGTCATGGTTTTAGTGTAAAAGAGGTTATTGATGCGATGAAAAGAGTAAGTGGGGTGGATTTTAAAGTCGAGCTTGCCCCACGCCGTGCAGGTGATCCTTCAGTTTTGATTTCTGATGCAAGCAAAATTAGAAATCTTACTTCTTGGCAGCCTAAATTTGATGATTTGGATCTTATTTGCAAATCTGCATTTGATTGGGAAAAGCAGTGCTAAAAAAAATATTTTTTATTTTAAGTAAAGAGGATAAAAAATTTTTATTCTCTTTGCTGCTTTTTTCGGTTTTTATTTCTTTTATAGAAAGTTTTGCTATTTCTTTAGTGATGCCTTTTATCACTTTGGCTAGTGATTTTTCTTATTTTGATAAAAATAAGTATTTAATCCAGCTTAAAGACTATCTTGCTTTACCTGTTTTTGAGATTATAGTTTATTTTGGCGTGGTGCTTATTGTCTTTTATGTTTTGCGTGCTTTGTTAAATAGTTATTATTTTCACCTCTTAGCCCGTTTTTCAAAGGGTAGGTATCATGCTATCGCTTATAAAGTTTTTGCAAAATTTTTAAATACAGATTATGAAAATTTTACTCAAAAAAATCAATCCGAAATTCTAAAGTCTATTACCGGAGAAGTTTACAATCTAAGCACCATGATTTCATCATTTTTGCTGATGATGAGCGAAATTTTTGTCGTGCTTTTGCTTTATACTCTTATGCTTTTAGTAAATTATAAAATCACTTTATTTTTAAGTCTTTTTATGATTATAAATGCTTTTATTTTGATCAAAGTTCTTAGTCCTATCGTTAAAAAAGCAGGTCTTAAACGCGAGGAAGCGATGAAGAATTTTTTTGAAATTCTTAATACAAATTTAAATAATTTTAAATTAATAAAGCTCAAAACTAAAGAAGATGGTGTTTTAAATCTTTTTAAAACTCAAAGTGAGATCTTTGCTAGGGCAAATATCACCAATGAAAGCGTAAGTGCTATGCCAAGAATTTATCTTGAAGGAGTTGGATTTTGCGTACTTGTTTTCATAGTGGTTTTTTTAGTATTTAAAAATCAAAGTGATATATCTGGAATTTTAGCGACTATCTCTATCTTTGTTTTAGCGCTTTATCGTTTGATGCCAAGTGCAAATCGTATCATTACAAGCTATCATGATTTGCTTTATTATCGCTCTTCTTTGGATATTATTTATCAAATTTTAAAGCAAAAAGAAGAGAGTTTGGGCGAAGAAAAAATTGATTTTGATAAAGAATTAAGGCTAGAAAATTTAACTTTTGGATACAAAGATAAAAAGAATTTATTTACTTGTTTAAATTTAAGCATAAAAAAAGGCGAAAAGATCGCATTTATAGGAGAAAGTGGCTGTGGAAAAAGCACTTTAGTAGATATAATCATAGGACTTTTAAGTCCTAAAGAGGGTAGGGTGCTTCTTGATGAAAATGAGCTAAATATGAAAAATGTTAAGAATTATCGCCAAAAAATAGGTTATATTCCGCAAAATATCTATCTTTTTAACGACAGCATTGCTAAGAATATCAGCTTTGGAGATGAGGTAGATGAAGAAAAGCTTCAAAGAGTGATCAAGCAAGCTAATTTAGAACATTTTGTGAAAAATTTACCCCAAGGAGCGCAAACAAAAGTAGGCGATGGCGGGAGCAATTTAAGCGGTGGACAAAAGCAACGCATAGCTATCGCAAGAGCTTTGTATTTAGATCCTGAAATTCTAGTTCTTGATGAGGCTACTTCCGCACTTGATACGGAAAGTGAAGCAAAGATTATGGATGAAATTTATAAGATTTCTAAAGATAAAACCATGATTATTATCGCCCACCGTCTTTCAACTATCACGCGTTGTGATAGCATCTATCGTTTAGAAAACGGCAAACTTTTCAAGGAGGATAAAAAGTGAAGATAACTTTTATCATAGCCACTTTAAATTCAGGAGGTGCTGAGCGTGTTTTAGCAACTTTAGCAAATGCACTTTGCACTCAGCATGAAGTAAGCATTATCAAATTTCATGCGGGCGATTCTTTTTATAAACTTGAAGAAAATATCAAACTTATAACTTTAGAGCAATTTAGATTTGACACTTTGTATCATAAAATCGCAAGCCGTTTTAAAAAATACCTAGCATTAAGACGAGCTTTAAAAGAAAATGAAAGCGATGTTTTTATCTCTTTTTTAGATACGACAAATATCGCTTGTATTTTTGCCAAGATAGGCTTAAAAACCCCATTAATTATAAGCGAACATAGTAATGAAGCTTATTTAAAATCCAAAATTTGGCGTTTTTTAAGACGCTTGAGTTATCCTTTTTGCGATGCTTTGAGTGTGCTTGGAAGTAGCGATAAGATTTATTATGAAAAATTTGTAAAAAGAGTAAAGCTTTTACCTAATCCTTGTCATTTTAGCACAGAAATTTCTTTAAATGAACATTTTGAAAAAGAAAATTTAGTGCTATTTATAGGTCGTTTAGATCAAAACAAAAACCCTAAAATGTTTTTAAAAGCTATATCACATTTAGATAAAAAATTACAAGAAAATTATGAATTTGTTGTAGCTGGCGATGGAGAATTAAGACAAGAGCTTGAATACAAAGCAAAATCTTTAGGCGTAAAAGTGAAATTTTTAGGGCGTGTTGAGAATGTAAAAGCGCTCTATGAAAAAGCCAAAGTGCTTTGTCTTTGCTCTTTTGTCGAGGGTTTGCCAACGGTTTTGATTGAGAGTTTGTATTTTGAAGTGTGTAGAATTTCAACTTCTTATTATAATGGAGCTAAGGACTTAATTAGCGATAATGAGGACGGATTTTTAGTGGGCTGTGATGATGAAATAGCTTTGGCTAGAAAGCTTGAGCTTGTATTAAAAGATGAACAACTAAGAAAAAACATCGTTATGAATGCCAAAAAAAGATGCGAAGATTTTGAAATTTCTCACATTAAAAAACAATGGCTTGAGCTTATTGATGAGGTTAAAAATGCCTAAACTTTCTGTTATAGTCCCTACTTTTAATCGCTCTTCCTTGCTTCAAAAGGCAGTTCAAAGTATCTTAAATCAAGATTTTAAAGACTTAGAAATCATTATAAGTGATGATAATTCTAGCGATGATACTAAAAGTGTTGTAGAGAATTTGCAAAAAAGTGATAAACGCATTAAGTATTTTTTAAATCAAAACTACAAACAAGGCCCTAATGGCAATAAAAACAATGGTTTAGATAAGGCCAGTGGAGAATTTATAACCTTTTTAGATGACGATGATGAGCTTTTACCCTATGCCTTGGGCGTTTTAATGCAAAAAGCAGATGAGGGTTATTCTCATGTTTTTGGAAATTGCCTTATAGAAAAAGAAGGAATTTTAAGCGATGAGTTTAGCGGTAGAGGTTTGGAAAAAGAGGGTGAAATTTCTAAGAAAGATTTTTTAATGCAGCGTTTTAGTGGGGAATTTTTTTCTGTTTTTAAGGCTTCTTTGCTCAAAAATAAGCGTTTTAATGAGGAATTTTATGGCAATGAAGCCACGCTTTGGGTGAATTTATACGAAGAAAAAAGTTTTTATATCCATAAAGCTTTTAGAATTTATCGTGTTTTTAGAAAAGATAGCGTTACACTAGGAGCGAGTAAAAATGCTCATAGGGTGTATTTGGGGTATTTAGAGCTTGCGAGAATTTTAGAAAATGAGTTAAAAGCTTCTGGGGATGATGATTATAGGAAAACTTGTGCGAGTTATTATAAAATGGCAGCTTATTATGCAAAATTAAGTGCAAATTATAAAGCACTTTACCATTGTTTATTCAAAAGTTTGAGTATTAAAATCAATACTCCTGCTTTGATATTACTTACTTTAAGTATAATTCCAAGTAAAATGATTGAAAAACTATCAAAAATTCGGGTGGCTTTATGCAAAAATTAGCGATTTTTATTTATTCTTTAGGAAGCGGAGGTGCTGAAAGAGTGGTGGCAACTTTACTTCCGATTTTAAGTTTGAAATTTGAAGTACATTTAATTTTAATGAATGATAAAATTTCTTATGAAATTTCTGAATGCAAAATCCATTTTTTAGAGCGTTCAAAACCTAGTGAAAATCCTATTTTAAAATTTTTAAAACTTCCTTTTTTGGCTTTAAAATATAAAAAGCTTTGCCAAAAATTAAATATCGATACGGAATTTGTTTTTTTAAATAGGCCTAATTATATCGCATTGATGGCAAAAATATTTGGCAATAAAACTCGCCTTGTAATCAACGAATGTACCACTCCAAGCGTGATGTATGCTAAAAACAATTTCAATTCTTTAGCCAATAAACTTTTGATTTCTTTGCTTTATCCAAAAGCTGATTTGATTTTGCCTAATTCTAAAGGAAATTTAGAAGATTTATTGTGCAATTTTAAAATCAACAAAGCAAAGTGTGAAATTTTATACAATGCCATAGATTTGGAAAAAATAGAGCAAAAAGCACTTGAAGATATAAGTTTAAAAGATAAATTTATTTTAAGCGTGGGAAGGCTTGATGAGGGTAAAAATCACGCCTTGCTTATCCGTGCTTATGCGAGATTAAAAACAGATTTAAAGCTTGTGATTTTGGGTGAAGGTGTGCTAAAAGATGAGCTTTTGGCTTTGATTAAAGACTTAAATTTGGAAGATAAGGTTTTGCTTTTAGGTTTTGATAATAATCCTTATAAATACATGTCTAAGTGTGAATTTTTTGCTTTTGCTTCTGTATTTGAGGGTTTTTCAAATGTTTTAATCGAAAGTCTAGCCTGTGGCTGTGCAGTAGTTTGCACTGATCATAGAAGTGGTGCAAGAGAGCTTTTTGGAGACGATGAGTTTGGACTTTTGGTAGAAGTAAATAATGAAAATTCTATGTTTATGGGCTTAAAAACAATGCTTGAGGATGAAAATTTAAGAAAAGCTTACAAAAAAAAGGCAAAGGATAGAGCTCTTGATTTTGATAAGGTAAAAATAGCACGCAATGCTTTAAAATATTTATTAGGATAAAATATGTTAAAAAAAGAATACTTTAAAAACCCAACTTTTATTTTATTTGCTTTTATAATTTTGGCGTATACCTTTAGTGTTTTATGTAGGTTTTATTGGATTTTTTGGGCAAGTGAATTTAATGAATATTTTTTCAATAACGAACTTATGATTATCTCTAATGATGGATATGCTTTTGCAGAAGGTGCAAGAGATATGATAGCGGGTTTTCATCAGCCTAATGATTTGAGTTATTATGGTTCTTCGCTTTCAACGCTTACATATTGGTTTTATAAAATAACCCCCTTTTCTTTAGAAAGCATTTTTATATATATCAGTACTTTTTTATCTTCTTTGGTGGTTATACCTTTGATTTTAATCGCTAATGAATACAAACGTCCTTTAATGGGATTTGTTGCAGCATTGCTAGCCAGTATAGCCAATAGTTATTATAATCGCACGATGAGCGGATATTATGATACTGATATGCTTGTTATAGTTCTTGCGATGATGATAGTTTTCTTTATGATAAGACTGATTTTAAGAAAAGATTTATTGTCTTTGATAGCGCTGCCTTTGTTTGTAGGAATTTATCTTTGGTGGTATCCATCAAGCTATACTTTAAATGTTGCTCTGCTAGGACTTTTATTTATCTATACCTTGGTTTTTCATATAAAAGAAAAAACGCTTTATATGGCTATTATCCTAGCCTCTATCACGCTTTCAAATATAGCTTGGTTTTATCAAAGCGCTATCATTGTCATACTTTTTAGTCTTTTTGTTTTGCAAAATAAGCGTTTTAGCTTTGCTTTGCTTGGGATTTTAGGTTTGGCAACTTTGGTATTTTTGATACTAAGTGGCGGGGTTGATCCTATACTTTATCAGCTTAAATTTTATATTTTTAGAAGCGATGAGAGTGCGAATTTAGCCCAAGGTTTTATGTATTTTAATGTAAATCAAACCATACAAGAAGTAGAAAGTATAGATTTGAGTATTTTTATGCAAAGGATTAGTGGAAGTGTCCTTGTATTTTTTATATCTTTAGTTGGTTTTGTTTTACTTGTTGGAAAACATAAAAGCATGATTTTAGCTTTACCGATGTTAGCTTTAGGATTTTTAGCACTTAAGAGCGGACTTCGTTTTACTATTTATGCAGTACCTGTTTTAGCACTTGGATTTGGTTTTTTAATGAGCCTTTTACAAGAAAGAAAGCAAAAAAACAATAATACCTTTTGGTGGGCCAATATAGGAGTCTTTATATTGACTTTTTTAAGCTTAATTCCTATGTTCTATCATATCAACAACTACAAAGCACCGACAGTTTTTTCTCAAAGTGAGGCTACGAAATTAGATGAACTTAAAGAAATTGCACAAAGAGAAGATTATGTGGTGGCTTGGTGGGATTATGGATATCCTATTAGGTATTACAGCGATGTTAAGACTTTGGCTGATGGAGGTAAGCATTTAGGCAAGGATAATTTTTTCCCATCTTTTGCCTTAAGTAAAGATCAAGTAGCTGCTGCAAATATGGCAAGACTTAGTGTAGAATACACAGAAAAAAGTTTTTATGCTGCTCCAAATGATATTTTAAAAAATGATCTTTTACAAGCCATGATGAAAGATTATAATCAAAATAATGTGGATTTGTTTTTAGCTTCGCTTTCCAAGCCTGATTTTAAAATCAATACACCAAAAACACGTGATATATATATTTATATGCCAGCTAGAATGTCTTTGATTTTTTCAACTGTGGCTAGTTTTTCTTTTGTGGATTTAGATACAGGTGAGATAAGCAAACCTTTTACTTTTAGCGCGGCTTATCCACTTGATGTTAAAAATGGAGAAATTTATCTTAGCAATGGCATTGTATTAAACGATGATTTTAGAAGTTTTAAAATAAATAACAGTACTATATCTGTAAATAGCATCATAGAGATTAATTCTATCAAGCAAGGTGAATATAAAATTACTCCTATTGATAATACGGCTCAATTTTATATTTTCTATCTTAAAGATAGCACCATACCTTATGCTCAGTTTATTTTAATGGATAAAACCATGTTTAACAGTGCTTATGTGCAAATGTTTTTCCTTGGAAATTATGATAAAAATTTGTATGATTTAGTGATTAATGCTAGAGATGCAAAAGTTTTTAAACTCAAAATTTAAAGGTTTTTACAATGAGAGTAGGCTTTTTAACTCATGCAGGAGCAAGCATATATCATTTTAGATTGCCTATAATTAAAGCTTTGATTGCAAGAGGAGATGAGGTTTTTGTCATAGTCCCACAAGATGAATATACCGAAAAATTAAAGGCTTTAAATTTAAATATCGTTGTTTATGAGCTTTCAAGAGCGAGTTTAAATCCTTTAATTGTTTTTAAAAATTTTTTACATCTTAAAAATGTTTTAAAAAGCTTAAATTTGGATCTTTTGCAAAGTGGAGCGCATAAAAGCAATACCTTTGGCTTAATAGCTGCAAAATGTGCCAAAATTCCTTATAAAATTGGGCTTGTCGAAGGACTTGGATCTTTTTATATAGAGAAGGGCTTTAAAGCAAATTTAGTGCGTTTTGTTATCAATACTCTTTATAAACTTAGCTTTAAAATCGCTGATTCTTTCATCTTTGTAAATCAAGCTAATGCGGATTTTATGCAAAATTTAGGACTTAAGAAAAATAAAATTTGCGTGATTAAATCTGTAGGCATTAATCTTAAAAAATTCTTTCCTATGAGGGTAAATCAAGAAACCAAAAAAGCTTTTTGGCAAAATTTAAAAATTGATGAAAAACCTATTGTTTTGATGATAGCTAGGGCTTTGTGGCATAAAGGTGTAAAAGAATTTTATGAAAGTGCAGAGCATTTAAAAGATAGAGCAAATTTTGTTTTAGTAGGCGGAAGAGATGATAATCCCTCTTGTGCAAGTTTGGAATTTTTAAATTCAGGCAAGGTTTTTTATTTGGGTGCTAGAAGCGATATAGTAGAACTTTTGCAAAATTGTGATATCTTTGTTTTACCCAGTTATAAAGAGGGATTTCCAGTAAGTGTTTTAGAGGCGAAAGCTTGTGGCAAAGCTATTGTAGTAAGTGATTGTGAGGGTTGTGTTGAGGCAATTTCAAATGCTTATGATGGGCTTTGGGCTAAAACTAAAGATAGTAAAGATTTAAGCGAAAAAATACAAGTTTTATTAGAGGATGAAAGCTTAAGAATCAATCTAGGCAAAAATGCGGCCAAGGATGCCTTGCAATATGATGAAAATGTTATCACACAGCGTTATTTAGAATTTTATGATAAGGTGATTAAAAATGTATGAAAAATGGATAAAAAGAATTTTAGATTTTATTTTGGCTTTGTTTCTTTTGGTGCTTTTTTCGCCTCTTATTTTAATCACTGCCTTACTTTTAAAAATAACTCAAGGTAGCGTGATTTTTACTCAAAATCGTCCAGGTTTAAATGAAAAAATTTTTAAAATTTATAAATTTAAAACAATGAGCGATGAAAGAGATGAAAAGGGTGAGCTTTTAAGTGATGAATTGCGTTTAAAAGCTTTTGGGAAAATTGTTAGAAGTTTAAGTTTAGATGAACTTTTACAGCTTTTTAATGTATTAAAGGGCGATATGAGTTTTGTGGGGCCAAGACCCCTTTTGGTAGAATATCTACCCCTTTATAATGAAGAGCAAAAACTCCGTCACAAAGTGCGTCCTGGTATCACAGGATGGGCGCAAGTAAATGGTAGAAATGCGATTTCTTGGCAAAAAAAATTTGAACTTGATGTGTATTATGTAAAAAATATTTCTTTTTTGTTGGATTTAAAAATTATGTTCTTAACAGCCTTAAAGGTTTTAAAAAGAAGCGGAGTAAGCAAAGAAGGGCATGTTACAACGGAGAAATTCAATGGCAAGAACTGAAAAAATTTACATTTATGGCGCGAGTGGACATGGGCTTGTTTGTGCTGATGTAGCCATGAGTTTGGGTTATGAAGAATGTGTTTTTTTAGATGATTTTAAGGGTAAAAAATTTGAAAGTTCTTTGCCAAAATACGATATTTTTATAGCCATTGGAAATAATGAAATAAGAAAAAAGCTTTTTCATCAAATTTCACAAAGTGGCTTTAAGATTGTAAATCTTATCCATAAAAGTGCGATTATTAGCCAAAGTGCGGATATAGCAGAAGATGCAGGAATTTTAATAATGCCCTATGTAGTGGTAAATGCAAAGGCAAAAATCGAAAAAGGTGTGATTTTAAATACTTCAAGTGTGATTGAGCATGAGTGTGTGGTGGGCGAGTTTTCCCATATAAGCGTTGGTGCTAAGTGTGCAGGAAATGTCAAAATTGGCAAAAATTGTTTTTTAGGGATTAGTTCTTGTGTTTTGCCGAATTTAAGTTTGGCAGATGATAGTATTTTAGGGGGTGGGGCGACTTTAGTGAAAAGTCAAAGTGAAAAGGGTGTTTTTGTAGGAGTGCCTGCAAAAAGGATGTAAATGAGTTTAAGTATGATTTTGTTGATTATATAGCAAGTCCTTCGCTTTTGGGGTGGATTGTTATAAATTTACTAACTATATGTTTGGTATGTTACATATTTGCTTTAAAAAATTCTCTCAAACATAAAATACTTTTTAAACTTAAAGTGAATTTAAAGTCTAACTCCAGCAAGCTTGTAAAATATACCGGCATTGCTATGTTTTTTTGGTGGATCAATAGGAATTTGGTGTAATTTTTAAGGCTTTTATCAACTTCCTTTTTTTGAGTTAGAACATAAAAATTCAAAAGTGCTTTGGAGTTTACAGATATCGGTTTTTTTATGAAAGGGTATATTTTTATTGCTTTTTTCTATTGTAAATTTAATGGTAATTTTCGAAGATGGAATTTATGGTTGGTCAATTTAACTTTTTATATGCATTTTGTAAAATGAGAAGATTTAGAAATTAACAAAACAATAAAATTTGATCATTTTGCAAAAAAAGAGGTATTTATTCTTATTGTAAAAACTAAATATAAAAAAATGATATGTTTTGAAAGTATGTATAAAAAAGAAGACTTAGAAAAACTCAAAATTTGGTATAAAAATAAACTTTGATTGCAAAAAGAATTTTAGCGTTTGATACTTAGTAAATTATTTTAGATAAAATACATCATTTTAGTAAAATCACTTTTTATAATAAAGGATAAAAAATGAGGTTTTTTCTTTCTCCTCCGCATATGGGTGGCAATGAGTTAAAATATATAGAAGAAGTATTTAAAAGCAATTATATAGCTCCTTTGGGTGAATTTGTAAATCGTTTTGAAGAAAGTGTTAAAGATTACGCTCAATGCGAAAATGCTTTGGCGCTAAATTCAGCTACGGCTGCTTTGCACTTGGCTTTAAGAGTAGCAGGAGTGGAGCAAGATGATATTGTTTTAGCTTCATCTTTTACTTTTATTGCTTCAGTTGCTCCTATTTGTTATCTCAAGGCAAAACCTGTTTTTATCGATTGTGATGAGACTTTTAATATTGATGTTGATTTATTAAAGCTTGCTATTAAAGAGAGTGAGAAAAAACCAAAGGCTTTGATTTTAACTCATCTTTATGGCAATGCGGCCAAAATGGATGAGATTGTCCAAATTTGCGAAAAAGAAAATATTATTTTAATCGAAGATGCTGCCGAGGCTTTGGGAAGTTTTTACAAGGGTAGGGCTTTAGGAACTTTTGGAGAATTTGGAGCTTATTCTTATAATGGAAATAAAATCATTACCACTTCAGGCGGTGGTATGCTTATAGGTAAAGATAAGCAAAAAATCGAAAGAGCAAGATTTTATAGTACTCAAGCAAGGGAAAATTGTTTGCATTATGAGCATTTAGATTATGGCTATAATTATCGCTTAAGCAATGTTTTAGGCGCTATTGGTGTAGCGCAAATGGAAGTTTTGGAACAAAGAGTACTTAAAAAAAGAGAAATTTATGAGTGGTATAAAGAATTTTTAGGCGATAGTTTTGTCTTTCTAGATGAGCTTGAAAATTCAAGAAGCAATCGCTGGCTAAGCACAGCTTTAATTGATTTTGATAAAAATGAGCTTAATTCTTGCCAAAAATGTATAGAAATTTCACAAAAAGACTTGATTTTACATCCAAAAATTTCAAAACTTATAGCAGATTTGCAAAAAGAGCAAATTGAAACACGCCCGCTTTGGAAAGCTATGCATGCTCAAGAGGTTTTCAAAGGTGCTAAAGCTTATATAAATGGCAATAGTGAGTTATTCTTTAAAAAAGGGATATGTTTGCCAAGTGGTACAGCGATGAGTAAAGATAATGTGCGTGAAATTTCAGAACTTATTATCAAGAGCATAAAGGCTTGATGATGGATTTTTATAAAAGTAAAAGGCTGATTTTTTTCTTATGTTTTGATGCATTTTTATTTATACTCTCTATATTTTTAGCTTTTTCTTTGCGTTTTAGTGGGGAAATTCCTAGTATTTTTTATGAGGGTATGATTAAAGCGGGGCTTATTTTACTGGTTTTAAAAATAGCTTTTTTATTTATTTTTAGGATTTATAAGGTAGCATGGCGGTTTTTTTCTCTAAGTGAAGCGAGAAAAATATTTTTTGCTTTGGCTCTAGCTGAAATTTGTTTTTTGTTGATTTTTTATTTTTATGATGATTTTTTCAACCCTTTCCCACGTTCGGTTATAGGTATTGATCTTATTCTTTCTTATATGTTTGTGGGCACTTTAAGAATTTCTAAAAGAATGCTTGTAGACTTTAAGCCTTCCCGTGCAAAAGAAGAAGAAACTCCTTGTATAGTAGTGGGTGCTACTTCAAAGGCCTTGCATTTATTAAAAGGTGCAAAGGAAGGTTCTTTAGGACTTTTTCCTGTGGGTGTTGTGGATGCTAGAAGAGAGCTTATAGGAACATATTGTGATAAATTTATTGTTGAAGATAAAAGTAAAATAAAAGATTATGTTGATGAAGGCATTAAAACCGCTATTATAGCTTTAAAATTGGATCAAGCCGAGCTTAAGGCTTTGTTTGAAGAGCTTATTGCTTATGGAATCAGTGATGTTAAGATCTTTTCTTTTACAAGAAATGAAGCAAGGGATATCAGCATAGAAGATCTACTTGCTAGAAAACCCAAAGATTTAGATGATAGTGCTGTAGCTTCATTTTTAAAAGATAAAGTGGTTTTAGTAAGTGGCGCAGGTGGAACTATAGGAAGTGAGCTTTGTAAGCAGTGTATTAAATTTGGTGCAAAACATCTTATAATGCTTGATCATAGTGAATATAATCTTTATAAAATCAATGAAGATTTAAGTTTGTATAAAGAAAAAATTACCCCTGTTTTGCTTAGTATTTTAGATGAGCAAAGTTTAGATGAGATTATCAAGGAGTATAAGCCTGAATTGATCTTGCATGCAGCTGCTTATAAGCATGTACCTCTTTGCGAGCAAAATCCGCATTCTGCTGTGCTTAATAATATCATAGGAACTAAAATTTTATGTGATGTAGCTAAAAAAAATAAAGTCAAGAAATTTGTCATGATAAGCACAGATAAGGCAGTGCGTCCAACAAACATCATGGGATGTACTAAAAGAGTATGTGAGCTTTATACTTTAAATTCTAGTGATGAAAATTTTGAAGTTTCTTGTGTGCGCTTTGGAAATGTTTTAGGATCAAGTGGAAGTGTGATACCTAAATTTAAAGCACAAATTGCAAATAACGAGCCATTAACCTTAACTCATCCTGATATAGTGCGTTATTTTATGTTGGTAAGTGAAGCGGTGCAGCTTGTTTTGCAAGCTGGAGCTATCGCAAAAGGGGGCGAGCTTTTTGTGTTAGATATGGGTGAGCCGGTTAAGATTATGGACTTAGCTAAAAAAATGCTTATTTTATCCAACCGAGAAGATTTAGAGATAAAAATTACAGGTTTAAGACGTGGGGAAAAACTCTTTGAAGAATTGCTAATCGATGAGAATGATGCAAAGACAGAATATGAGAGTATTTTTGTTGCTAAAAATGAAAAGATGGATGTGCAAATTTTAAATGACTATATTAAAAAATTGCAAGATTGTCAAAATGTAGTCGAAATTTTAAAAGAAATAGTTCCTGAATTTAATCATAATAAAGATGGTAATTAATATTATTTTAATATATATTAAAGTTTGATTTTACTGAAATTCTTTATGAAATTTTGGAATAAAAAATTAAAAAACAATCATTTTTATAAAAAAAATTAAACAAAAATATAGTAAAAAATGCTATAATTCGCTTTTAAAATTTTTTAGAAACTTGATTAATAAGGCTAAAAAGGATACAATATATAAAATTTATGAAAATTTTGAAAGGACGAAATTGTGAAATTGTTAGTTGTTGATGACAGTTCTACTATGAGAAGGATTATAAAAAATACCCTAACAAGACTTGGGCATAATGATGTTCTTGAAGCCGAACATGGAGTTGAAGCTTGGGATTTGCTTGAAAAAAATGAAGATATTAAAATTCTAATTACTGATTGGAATATGCCTGAGATGAACGGCTTAGAGCTTGTTAAAAAAGTAAGAGCAGAAAAAAAATATGAAGATATGCCTATTATTATGGTTACCACTGAAGGGGGTAAAGCTGAGGTGATTACTGCTTTAAAAGCAGGGGTAAACAATTATATAGTTAAGCCTTTTACTCCACAAGTATTAAAAGAAAAACTTGAAGATGTCTTAGGTACCGGCAACGGAGACTCTGAGGCTGAGTAATTTTTAATAATTAATGCAAAAATTTTATTATGAACTGTTTCTTGAAATTCAAGAGCAGTATAAAAATTTATTTCTTGATTTTGTTTTCAATTTGGGCGTAGACGCTATAGAAGAAAAAGGCAATGGTATTTACATACGCTCGGAAGAAAATTTAGAAGAGCTTGCTTGGGCGATTGAAATTTTTGCCCAAAAACTGAGTCAAAAATTCAATTTAAAAGAAAATATTCTCCTTCGCAAAAGTATCGAAAAAAAAGAAAATAAAGACTGGGTGGAAGAGTATAAAAAAGGAATAAAACCTATTTTAATTGATAATATTTATATTCATACCACTTGGCAAGAAGAAAAAGAAAACTATCTCAATATTAAAATTAATCCCGCTCTAGCCTTTGGTTCTGGGCATCATGAAAGCACTTATGGTTGTGTAAAATTTCTACAAAAATTTGCTAAAAATAATTTGAGATCTTTAGATATAGGCTGTGGAAGCGGTATTTTGGCTATTGTTATGGCAAAATTAGGATGTGAGGTTGAAATTTGCGATACTGATGATTTAGCCATTAAAAGTGCTTTAGAGAATGCAAAGTTGAATAATGTAAATTTCGCACAAGCTTGGCATGGTTCTGTGGATAAGGCAGAGGGGTTATATGATTTAGTAGTTGCAAATATAATTGCCGATGTGATTTTGATTTTAGAAAAAGATATTAAAAAACATTTAGAAGATAATGCTATACTTATCTTATCTGGAATTTTGGATAAGTATAAAACAAGAATAAAAGAAAAATTTCAGGATTTAGAGCTTATTGATGAAATGCAAATCAATGAATGGTGCTCTTTGGTATATAAAAATAAAATAAAGGAAAAATGATGAATAATAACAACAATGCTCCTAATAATAAGGGTAATCCGCAGGGCAATAATTTTTTTAACAAGAATCCAATTTTTATTTTTGCGATTTTTGCTATTGTTATGATAATTGTCTTTAAGGGTTTTTTTGATGGTAATGGATCTTTAGGTGGTGCTTTAAATGGAACCGAGGTTAGTAAAAATGTACCTTATTCTGAATTAAAAAAGCTTATTGAAAGCGGTCAAATCAATCAAGTGAGCATAGGACAAACTACTATAAAAGCAGTTTCTAGTGCTCAAAATACGGTTTATACAACCAAAAAGGTTAGCGATCCAGATTTTGTAAGCTTGCTTGATAGTAAGAATATTGCTTATGGAGCTTATTCTGAAACAAATTGGTTTACAGATATCTTGTTTTCTTGGGTTTTGCCTGTATTTATTTTCTTTGGAATTTGGATGTTTTTGGCAAGTCGTATGCAAAAAAATATGGGAAGTTCTATACTGGGTATAGGCAGCTCTAAAAAACTTGTAAATTCGGAAAAACCAAAAGTTAAATTTAATGATGTTGCGGGTGTAGAGGAAGCAAAAGAGGAAGTTAAAGAAATAGTAGATTTTTTAAAATATCCAGAAAGATATATTAAACTTGGTGCAAAAATTCCAAAAGGTTTATTGCTTGTAGGACCTCCAGGTACAGGAAAAACATTATTAGCAAAAGCAGTGGCAGGAGAAGCTGATGTGCCGTTTTTTAGCGTTTCAGGTTCGTCTTTTATAGAAATGTTTGTTGGTGTGGGTGCTTCTCGTGTGAGGGATTTGTTTGAAAATGCAAAAAAAGAAGCCCCGGCTATCATATTTATCGATGAAATTGATGCTATAGGTAAGAGTCGTGCTGCAAGCGGTATGATGGGTGGTAATGATGAAAGAGAACAAACCTTAAATCAGCTTTTGGCTGAAATGGATGGTTTTGGAACTGAAAGTTCTCCAGTGATTGTTTTAGCGGCTACTAATAGACCTGAGGTTTTAGATGCAGCTCTTTTAAGACCAGGAAGATTTGATCGTCAAGTGTTGGTTGATAAACCTGATTTTAAAGGTAGATGCGACATTTTAAAAGTGCATATGAAAGATGTTAAAATTTCTCCAAAGGTTAAAGTAGAAGATATAGCGCGTTTAACCGCAGGGCTTGCAGGAGCTGATCTTGCAAATATTATCAACGAAGCGGCACTTTTAGCGGGCAGGGATTCGAAAAAATATGTAGAACAAAATGATCTTGTAGAAGCTGTTGAAAGAGCTATAGCTGGACTCGAAAAGAAATCGCGTCGTATTAACGATAAAGAGAAAAAAATCGTTACTTATCATGAATGTGGACATGCTTTAATTGCTGAAACTACAAAGGGTGCAAAACGTGTTAGTAAGGTTTCTGTAATTCCTAGAGGGCTTGCTGCACTTGGCTATACGCTCAACACACCTGAAGAAAATAAATTTTTAATGCAAAAGCATGAGCTTATCGCTGAAGTTGATGTACTTTTAGGTGGGCGTGCTGCAGAAGAAGTGTTTATAGGTGAAATTTCTACCGGTGCAAGCAATGACCTTGAAAGAGCAACAGATATTATCAAGGCTATGATTTCAATGTATGGTATGAGTGAAATTGCAGGCTTGATGGTGCTTGAAAAGCAAAGAAATACTTTCTTAACAGGGGGTCAAACTATAAAAGATTATTCCGAAAAAATGGCAGAATCTTTAGATGACTATGTTAAAAAGACTTTAGATGAGCGTTATAAAGATGTTAAGAATACCTTAAGTACCTATAAGGGCGCGATCGAAACTATGGTTGCAGCACTTTATGAAGAAGAAACTATAGAAGGTGCCAAGGTAAGAGATATTATCAAAACCTATGAAAATGAAAACAATCTTCCTACGCGCCTTCAAGAAATAAATGAAGAACATAAAGAAGAAAGTAAGCAAGCAGAGTAATGGGAAAATATATTGCCAAAGAAGGACATTGGTTTATAGCTATAGTTTTTATCTTGTTTGTTATTTGCTGGATATTTTATAGCTTTTCTGTTCTTCTTTTTTTATTATTATTGGTGCTTTTATTTATTTTTAGAATTCCAAATCGTGTAATAGTTTGCAACGATAGTAAGGCCATATTATCACCTATTGATGGTAGGGTGACTAAAATAGAAAATGTTTTTGATAAATACTTAGGCGAAAGTGTTGAAATAAGTATTAAGAATGCATTTTATGATGCTGGAGCTTTTTACACTCCTTTTAAAATGGATATTAGCGATATTGTGCTAAGACATGGACTTTTTTTATGCAGTGAATTAAAAAGTGCTAGAATGATGAATGAAAATGTAAGCATTTTTGCATCAAGTGGTGGATCTAATGTTGTTTTACGGATATATGCAGGCTCTTTTGATAGAAAATTGAAGCTTGATAATTTATCTCATAGCTTGACAGTTGGAGATAAAATGGGTTTTTTAATCAATGGAACTGTAAGTATTTTATTACCAAGAGATACACGAATTCATGTAGGACTTGGAGACGAGTTAAAATCAGGTTCTTTATTAGGCTATCTAGCTTAAGGATAAAAAATGAACAATAATAAATCACAATTTATTTATATTTTACCTAATCTTTTTACAGCAGCCTCAGCATTTTTGGGTGTAATTTCTATTGTTGCTTCTATACAGGGTAATTATTATATGGCTTTATTGTATATTATCTTTTCTTTAATATGCGATGGTCTTGATGGTCGTGTAGCAAGGCTTACAAAAACCACTTCTAAATTTGGTATTGAATTTGATTCTTTGGCTGATTTAATAGCATTTGGGGCTGCACCGGCTATCTTTTTTTACATGGCTATTGGTTCTGAATATGGAAGATATGGTTCTTTAATAACAGCCTTTTTTGTTGTCTTTGGAGCAATACGCTTAGCAAGATTTAATGTCACTACAGGAACTTACGAACCATCTGTTTTTATAGGACTTCCTATACCTACTGCTGCTGTGGTAAGTGCTATTTGGACTTATAGTTACTATTATTATGATTTTTTAAGAGCCTATGGAATCATTTTTTTAATCTTACAGGCGGCTTTAGGCTTGTTAATGGTTAGCAACATACGCTATCCTAGCTTTAAAAAATTGGATTTTAATAGATCAAGTGTTTTAAAGGTTTTGATTATCTTAATTATTGTTTTTTCTTTTTTGTATCTTTATCCACTTGAAAGTCTAGTAATTTTAGCAAGTTTATATGTGCTTTATGGAATAGTAAGAGCGATTTATACTATTATTTTTTCTAAATTTAAGATAAAATCTTAAGTATAAAATTGAGCTATAGCTTCACATTCTGCTTTACTAAATCCAGCTTTTATTCTTGCTTGCATATTGAGTGTTTTGCCTGCTAAAGAGAATTGATTAAACATTTTACAAATTTCTATAAAATCATAATTATTTTGATTAGAAAATTTCCACCAGTTATCTCCTTTTCTTACATGTTTTATTTCATCATTTAAGATAATGTGTAAAATATCTTTTAAGAGGCTTTTTATAGGATGGTTTGAACTTTCAAGTTTTGCCACTACAAAGGGATTTGCATCAAGTCCCTTGGCTTCTAATCCTCTGTGTACCACTCCCATTCTTAGATTTAAACAATCCTTTGTAGCTTCAAGTGCAGCCTCTAAATTATCATGAATGGCAAAATCTCCATATTTGTAACCCAGTTCATTTAATGCTGCGTTTAAAAGTTTAAAATGTTTAATTTCTTCATCAGCAACCTCTAACCAATCGATATAAAATTGTTGAGGCAGATTTTTAAAACGATAACTTGCATCTAAGGCCAAATTTATAGCGCTAAATTCTATATGTGCAATAGAATGAATAATTTTTGCTAAAGAATGAGTGGAATTTACAAGTTTAGGGCGTCTTATACGAGTAGGGTGTAATAATTTCAAATTAGGGTTAATATTTGTCTTAAAAATACTTCCTTGCTCATGATTAAAAATTAATTTTTGGCTTTTAAAATCATCATAAAATATGGTAAATTTTTCAAATTTATTATCAGTGTTTTGCTCGTATAGGATTTTTTCAAGTTCGTTAAAAAATTCTTTTTGCATTTTACAATCTTTCTAAAAATATTTTTTTGATTTTAGTATATAAAGCTAAATTTTTATAACGATTTACTATAAAAATTTTTCAAACTGAAGCTTTTTTAGAAAATAATACATTTTGATAAAAATAAAATTTGCTATAATTCTCAAGTAGTATTTTAGAATAATTTAGATAAGGAAAAAACATGAAAAAATTAAACGAAGAAGAGGCTAGGGTTATTTTAAATAAAGGCACCGAAGCCCCTTTTAGTGGTAAATATAATAATTTTTACGAAAAAGGGATTTATCTTTGTAAGCAATGTGGATCTAAGCTTTATAGATCTGAGGATAAATTCAAGTCAGGTTGTGGATGGCCAAGCTTTGATGATGAAATCAAAGGAGCTGTAAAAAGACTTCCTGATAAAGATGGCATTCGCACGGAAATTGTATGTGCTAATTGCGATGGCCATTTAGGTCATGTGTTCGAAGGAGAGGGTTTTTCGGCTAAAAATATTAGACATTGTGTTAATTCTATCTCTTTAGAATTTGTAAAAGGTGAATAATAAATGTTTTCAAGTGTAGGCTCTGAGCTTTATTTAATGTTTTTTGCAGGCATAACATTATTAGCTGTGTTAAATCCTTTTGGTAATTTAACACAATTTTTAGCCATGAGCGATGGCCTACCTTTAACACTTAGAAAGAAACTTTTTAGAACTATACTTTATACAGCATTGGCTATCGTGCTTGCTTTTTTATTTTCAGGACCTTTGTTTATGAATTATATTTTTAGAGTTTCTTTGGATGATTTGAGGGTTTCTGGGGGCTTGGTTTTAATTATAATGGCAATTAAAAATTTATTATTTTCAACCAAACTCGCAACTCAAAGTTTTGATTCTTATCAAGAAATGAATGAGAAAGAAATTTTACGTCAAAGCTTGGTACCTATGGCTTTTCCAATGCTCGTAGGTCCTGGAACTTTAGCTAGTGTGATAGTGATTTCAGAAGACGGTGGTTTAGATGTGGCTTTTGGGGGTGTGATAATAGCTTTTATTTTTATGTTTGCACTTTTTCATTTTGCTGCTACAATTGAAAGAATTGTTGGAAAGCTTATTTTGCATGTTTTTTCTCGTATAGCTCAAGTTTTCATTGTGGCGATGGGATGTAAGATGATTATAATAGGTGTGAAGAATATATTTAATATTTGATGAAGAGCAATAAAAAGCTGATATAAAATATAAATATCAGCAAATAAGCGCAAAAGGATGTTAAAAATTATGTTTGATTGATCAAGGCGTTAAAATTTGTAAATCCGCTTTCTTGATTGCACTTTTCTTTTAAAATATCTAAAAATACTTTTCTTTCAATATTTTTAGCCCCCATGAATTCTAAATGTTTGTTATACACTTGACAATCTATGATAAAATCGTAGGGTTTAAGAAGCTCGCAAAGTTTGATTAGGGCTATTTTTGAAGCATTTTTTCTAAGACTTACCATGCTTTCTCCGAAAAAAACTTTGCCTATAATCAGTCCATAAATTCCTCCAATCAATTCTTTATCTTCATAAAGTTCTAAAGTATGGACATGTCCTTGCTTGAAAAGCTCATGATAATTTTCTATAAATTCATCATCAATCCAACTTTGAGGGCGTTTAGTGCGACATAGATGGATAAGATTTAAAAAATCATAATCAAGTTTGATTTGATAAAGATTGATAAATTTTTTCATATTTTTTTGGATATGAATTTCGCTAGGATTTAATATGCATCTAGGATCAGGACACCACCAAGTAACGGGTTTGTTAGTCCATGGAAAAAGCCCAAAATTATAGGCTTTTAAGATAAAATTAGGTTCTAGTTTTTGACTTAAAAAAACGGGTGCGTCTTTAGGCGCATTTACTAGTTTAGAATATAAGGTCGAGCTTTCCATTTTTGTTGAGCTTGATTTTAGCTATTCCGCCTTTTTTGAGTTTGCCAAATAAAATTTCATCGCTGATTTTTTCTCCGATTTCTTCGGAAATAATGCGTTTTAATAATCTTACTCCAAATTCTTTATTGTAAGCTTTTTTTGCTAGGTATAGCTTAGCTTTTTCATCAGCAACCAATTGGATATTTTTAAGATTTTTAGAAATTTCATCTAATTCTTTTTGAATGATTTTAACAAGTACAGCGTCATCTAGATCGTTAAAATGAAGAATTTTATCAATACGATTGATAAATTCAGGCGCAAAAAAATCTTTGATAGCACGGTTGCTTTTTTCTTCATTTTTACTTAAGAATCCAAGCTCATTGCTTTCTTTAAGTCCTAAATTTGAAGTCATTATTATAATGGTATTTTTAAAGTCGGCTTTAAGGCCACTATTGTCTGTAAGCTCTGCATTGTCAAAGATTTGCAAGAAAGTATTACTTAAATCAGGGTGAGCTTTTTCTATCTCATCAAAAAGGATAAGGCTGAAAGGATTTTTTCGAACCGCATTGCTTAAAAGTCCTCCATCTTCATATCCAACATATCCTGCAGGAGAGCCTATGAGTTTGCTTATGCTGTGCTTTTCTGCATACTCACTCATATCAAAACGTTCTAAATTTAAGCCTAAAAATTCTGCTAAAACCTTGCAAAGTTCAGTTTTTCCAACCCCGCTAGATCCTGTAAATAAAAATACTCCTCGTGGAGTGTTTAAGTTCTTAAATCCTGCAAAACTTTGTTTTAAGGTCGCAACAAGCTTATCAATAACTTCATCTTGGCCAAATATTTTTGCTTTTAAATTAAGACTTAGATTCATCAAGGCTTTGTTTTGATCAAATTCAAACATTTTATGATGATGAGTCATTTTGGCTAAAACTTGTTCTAAATCTTTAATATCAGCATTTTTTTTAGCTTTTGCGTTAAGAACATAAGAGGCTCCAAGTTCATCTATGAGATCTATAGCGCTATCAGGAAGGTATTTATCACTGAAAAATTTCTTGCCCCAAACAACAGCTTGTTGAAGTATTTCATCACTAAATTTAATCTTATGAAAATCCTCGTATTTGCTTTTCAAGCCTTGCAAAATTTGAAAAGCTTCCTCTTGACTTGGTTCATCTACATTGATTTTGGCAAAACGACGGCTTAAAGCTTTGTTTTTATCAAAAGTATTTTTATATTCCATGAAAGTCGTTGCACCTATACATTTTAAAGTGCCATTGCTTAGGGCTGGCTTGAGAAGATTGGAAAAATCTGTATGAGATTCTCCAGTTGCTCCAGCTCCAACTATGGTATGAATTTCATCTATAAATAAAATAGCATTAGGAAGTTTTTGAAGTCCTTCTAAGACTTCTTTGATTCGTTTTTCAAAATCACCGCGATACTTAGTCCCTGAAAGTAGTCCTGCTATATCTAGACTAAAAATTTTAGCATTTTGTAGATTTTTTGGAACTTTTTTTTCAGCAATAGCTAATGCAAGTCCTTCGACTATGGCAGTTTTTCCAACCCCAGCTTCTCCGATTAAAATAGGATTGTTTTTTTTACGTCTTGATAAAATTTGCACGATGCGTTCAAGCTCAAATTTTCTCCCTATTAAAGGGTCTATTTTACCTTTTTGTGCTAAAATCGTTAAATCGCTTGCGTAGGAATTTAAATTTTCCATTTCGCTATTTTGTTTAAAATCTTGAATTTTTTCCAAATTCATACCATGTTTTTGTAAAAGAAAGCTCGAATATGTTCTATCATCTTGGATGAGTTTTTCTAAAAAATCGATGATTTTTATTTCATTTTTATGATGAAGAATTTCATCTAAAACTATAGAATTAACAGGTTCGATTTCTTGATCTAAGCTTTGATTTTTTTCTGCTATATAATTTTTAAGCTCACTTTCTAAAAGTTCAAATTCAGCATCTGCGAGCTCTTCAAATATTGATTTAAAATCTGAACTTAGTTTTAATATAGCAAAAAGTACATGCTCACAAGTTATAAATTCATGACGATTGATAGTGCTTAAGTGTTTAGCATTATCAAGGTATTTTTGTAAATTTTCTTGATATTTCATTCTTCTTCCACTCTAGTTTGTAAAGGAAAATTTGCTAATTTAGCAGCATTAGAAACTTTTTTTTGCTTTGAAAGCGCAATTTCTTGAGTGTAAATTCCACAAACTCCACTTCCATTAAGATGAACTTCTAACATAATTTTATTAGCAGTTTCGAAATCATGATAGAAAATATTGATTAAAATTTCAATAACAAAATCCATCGTGGTTACATCATCGTTTAATAATATAACCTTAAACATTTTAGGCTCTTTAAGCTTACTTTTTTCTAATACTTTTAACTTTGGCATTATTTTTCTTTATAAATTTTATTTAAATCATTTTGTATGTAATCTGTTGGAATTTTACCTAAATAAAAATTTGTTGAAGTATTATTATCCCAATAATTGCTAAGTTTTTGATAAATTCCATTTTTCATTACTACTTTAAAGGGTAATTGTTCCATGCTTTGATAATTAATATCTTTTAAAATTTGAGCAACTATGCGATCATTTTGCGAATCATTGCTTAAAAAATAATAAGCTCCATAATCATCAGCAAATTTTTTAACCGTTTCATCGCTTACATTTTCAAAATGTGTTAGTCCCATGATAATAAATTTATTTGAGTTGTTTTTCCAAAGTTTACTAAGCTCTAAGGCTTCTTCCTTACAAGGGGTGCAAAAAGTTCCAAAAAAATCAATCATTAATACTTTATTTTCCTCACCCTCAACAATAAAGCCTTTATCAGTACGAATTAGGGTCTTAGCTCCCCCATTTACACTATTTAATACAATTTTATCACCCTTATTGTATTCTTCAAACATATAATCATTTTGTATATCTTCTTGGTGCGAGCAAGCACTTATAAAAAAACCTATAAAGATAAAAAATGACAATATTGCTTTTTTTTTCATACCCATCCTTTATTTGTAGTTTTTCATAGCAGATCTTGCTTCCATATCTGCTTGTTTCTTCTTTAGACTTTCTCGTTTATCGTGTAGATTTTTTCCTTTAGCTAGAGCCAGTGTGGCTTTGACTTTATTTTTATGATTAAAATAAAGATCCAATACCACTAAAGTGTATCCTTCGATACTAACTTTACCCAAAAGCTTATCTATTTGCTTGCGGTGCATTAAAAGTTTTCTAGCGGCTCTTTCATCATGCTTGTAATAAGAATGTGTAGTATTAAGATGTGATATGTGAGCATTTAGCAAAAATAATTCACCCTTAATAATACGCACGAAAGAATCTTTTAAATTTGCCCTTCCAGCACGCAATGCTACAACTTCACTGCCTTTTAAAACCACCCCTGATTCAAAGCGTTCTATAATGCTATAATCAAATAAAGCTTTTTTATTTCTAGCAATGATTTTCATCGATGTACCTTAAAAACACTACTTCCGCTTCCACTTAGAAAAAAACCTTGTTGTAAAAAAAGAAACATTTTAGGATATAAAGTTACACAAGGAGTAAATAAATCATTAAGTTGGGTATTTTTAAATGTTTCTAGAAGTTCTTTTGTGTTTAAATTTTTGTAAATTTTAGCATCAAGAATGCTTTTTTCAAAATTAATTTCCCCTTTGTCAAATTCATCATAAACTTTTTTAGTTTGGCAAGATACTTCAGGAAAGATCCATTCTAAGCTCGGTATAGTATCATTAAATTCTTCTATAATTTCACCGCATCCACTGACATTAGCACTTTCAAAACCACTTAAGAAAAAAGCAATATCACTGCCTAGTTGAGTGCTTAATTTTATAAGTTTTTGAGTACTTAATTTTAAGTTTAATTCTTCATTAATCAGCATTAAAAAGCTTGCACAATCACTGCTACCTCCCCCAAGTCCTGCACATGTGGGAATATTTTTGATTAATTTTAGGCTTTTGGTTTTAAAAAATTCTTCCAATTCATTTTGGTAGCCATTTTGACAAAGGAGCCAATAAGCTTTTGTGATGATGTTGTCCTCGCAATTAAAATTGCTAATGATTTCAAAACCTTTAGGAGAATTAGAGCTTTTATCAACGATATAAATTTCATCAAAAAGATTTTTTAAAAGTATAAAGCGAGATTCTAAAAGATGATATCGTCTTTTATCAAATCCGACAAGTTTTAAAAAAATATTTGCTTTAGCGTATGCTTTCATTGGATCAATTTTTTACTTAAGTCATCTAATTTAACATCGTTTTTTACTACAGAATGTAAATTTTCATCTTTGATTTGAGTAAGGAGTTCTTTTCTTAAAATCATTAGAGATTTTGGAGCGTCAATGCCTATTTTAGCATATCCTTTTCCAGTTTGAACGATTTTAATTTCAATTCCTTCGCCAATAACAATACTTTCATTTTCTTTTCGCGATAATATTAACATTTTTCAACCTTATTTAAAAGATATTCTACTTTATTTTCTTTAATATTTATAATACTAAAATATTTTTCATTTTCTATATAGTAAAAGCCCTCATCTTGAAATTTTAATTCTTCTAAAGATATTTTAGTGCCATTTTCAAGTTTTGTTAAATCTTTAATGAAATTAGGCTTTAAATTTAAATATTCTAACACATTTAAGCTTTTTTCGTGATTATAAAAAAATTCTCCCTCGCGGATGCGTTCAAGAGAACTTAAAGTAGCATTAATACCTAATTTTTTAGCAAAAAGCTCACAATAAGATCTTATATAAGCTCCTTCACTAACGCTTAATTCAAGTTGTAAAAAAGGGTGAGTATAATGTATGATTTTACAAGAGAAAATTTCCATTATACAAGATTTTAACTCGACATTTTCACCTTTTTTGGCAAATTCATAAGCTCTTTTACCTTCTATTCTTTTGGCGCTAAATTGAGGTGGGGTGTAAGAAACTTTTCCTAAAAGTTCCATTTTGATTTGCTCTAAGAGTTTGATATCAAAAGCTTTTATAGGCTTTATTTCTTGTATGTTTTTATTATCAAGACTTAAAGATTTAACCCCAAGCCAAAGTGTTGCTCGGTATGTTTTTGGAGTTTTTTTTAAAAATCTAAAAAGCTTAGTGTATTGCCCAAAAGCAATTATTAAAACTCCCTTAGCAAAGGGATCTAAGGTTCCTGAATAGCCTGCTTTTTTATTTTTATATCTTTTTTTTATCTGCCCTAAAAAAGCATTAGAACTCATTTCTGCGGGTTTAAAAGCAACAAAAATTTTATTCATACGGCTTTTTCCACAAAACTTGCCATAATAATGCGTTCTATTCCGCCAAAATTTATAGTAAGTTTTTCTTCTTTTGCACTTTTGTTGACACTAGTAACGCGTCCTATGCCAAAAATTTTATGTTTTACTAGATCTCCTTTGTGATATCCTTGTTCGGTTTTACTTACAGAGATTTTTTTTGTTAATTGACTTTCTTCTAAAAAACGACTAGAGTCTAATTCCGTGCGGCTTCCTCGGTAAAAACGAGATTTTGCAATGCTTAGTGATAGACATTTTTTAGCACGAGTGATAGCCACATACGCAAGGCGTCTTTCTTCTTCTATATCGCTTTCACTTAAAGGAAAAAATCCTTCTTCAAGTCCTACGATAAATACATGATCAAATTCCAAACCCTTACTCGCATGCACACTCATAAGATATACGCATTCGCCCTCAATCCCATCTTGATCGCTTAGCAGTGAAATTTCACTTAAAATATCTTCTAGGGTTGTTTGTGGTTCTTCTTTTATTTTTTCTTTAATGCTTGCGTAAAATTCATCAATATTCAATACGCGCTCATCGCCATCTTCTTGAAGAGAGTAAAATTCTTTAAGAGCAAAAAGTTCTTCAAATTTTTCAATCATTTTTTTTAAATCAGAATATTCTTTAAGTTTATAAATATTTTGTATGAATTTTTTTGCCTCATTTTGTGCTTTTTTAAGAGAAAAAATTCCCACACCGCCATCGCTTTCGCATAATGCTTCAAAGAGTGAAATTTTTCTTTTTTGCGCATAATCTTCCAAATTCTGTAAAGCTTTTTCACCTATGCTTCTTTTAGGTCTATTGATAATGCGTTTAAAGGATAAATCATCATTAGGGTTGATTAAAATTCTAAAATAGCAAATGAGATCTTTGATTTCAAGTCTTTCATAAAAACGCATTCCACTTAGTAATTTATAAGGAATTTTTTCCTTCATAAAGGCTTCTTCTATGGATCTTGAAAGAGCATTGATACGAAATAAAACAGCAATTTCTCCAGCATAAATGCCCGAATTTAAAAGCTCTTTGATTTTTTTAGCCACCAATGCGCTTTCGTTTTTTTCATTATCCGAACTTAGAATTTGAATATCTTCGCCCTCATCTTTTGTGCAAAGTAGGGTTTTTCCAAGGCGTTTTTTATTGTGCGATATTAGATTGTTAGCAGCTTTTAAAATCATACCCACAGAACGATAATTTTGCTCCAATTTAACAAGTTTTACATTTGAAAATTCACTTTGAAAATTTAAAATGTTTTCTATTTTTGCACCACGCCAGCTATAAATACTTTGATCATCATCGCCTACAACACATATGTTTTCATGAATGCAGCAAAGATTTTTAAGAATTTTGTATTGTAAAGCATTGGTATCTTGATATTCATCGACCGTGATATAACGATAAAAAGAACTTTGCTCTTTGGCGAAATTTTGATCATTTTCTAAAAGAGTATTGGTCAAAAGCAAAAGATCATCAAAATCTACGAAATTGTGTTTGAGTAAATATTCTTGATAATTTTGATAATAAATAGCGATTTTTTGCAAGGCTTGATGTTTGATTTCATTATCTTTTAACAATTCTAGATCACTAAATACATCTTGAACGCTTTTGCTTTCATTTTTAAAATGCGAGATAAACTGAAGAATTTGATGAGGGCTAGTTTTATCATCATTAATGAGTTCTTTTAGAATTTTTTTAGAATCATCATTATCAATGATAATAAAATTATTTTTTCTTCCCAGTCTTTCTATATGGAGTTTTAAAAACAATAAACCAAATTTATGAAAAGTGCAAAGTAAAGGATTTTCATTGCTATTAAGAAGGCTTAAGGCTCTATTTTTCATTACACTTGCAGCTTTATTTGTAAAGGTTAGAGTGAGGGTATTGATAGCAGGAATTCCAACCTCCCCAATCATATAAGCAAGACGCGTTGTGATTGTTTTGGTTTTACCACTACCTGCACCCGCAAGTATAAGCATAGGGCCATCGATATGGCTTGCAGCTTCTTTTTGACTTTCATTTAAACCTGTAAATAAATTCATTTTTTGAAAATGTCTTTGTTTTTAGGGTTGCTTAAGAAGATATTTTTGGATTTTTGTGACTTTGTATTATCTTTGCGTTTGTAAAAGCTAAAGTTAACAAACAAAACACTATTTTCAACTTGAATTTGAGTAATTGCTCCAAGATCTACTTTAACATAGCTAGCAAAATCATCAGGACCAAAACCCGCATGAAATTGTATATGATTTTTTTCTAATTGAATGGACTCAAAAGTATATCCTCCAAGGACAAATAATGCAAAAGGATTTTGCTTGACATCCAAATTTTCAGGCAACACAGGATTAAAATCAATAAAATTTGTATTAGCCACTATAGAAAATTCTATATTTTCTTGGATTAAGATTGAAAGTAAGTCATAGCAATTTTTTTGCATTAAAGCAATAAAATTTTCATTTTCTAGAATTTTTTCTATCATTATTTTAGCCTCATAAATTCATCGATAAGTTTTTTGATTTCTATTATACCTATTTCCCAAAAGCTCTTATCTTCTATATCAAACCCAAACATTCCCACAAGTTCTTTTGGACTTACACTTCCTCCAAGAGAAAGCATTTTTATATAAAGTTCTTTAAAATCGGTGCAAGTATTGCTTTTGTAAAGCCCATAAAGTGCAAGTACTAAAAGCTGGGCATAAGCATAAGCGTAGCAGTAAAAAGGACTATGGATAAAATGAGGAATATAACTCCACCAAAGGGCATAATTTTTACTCAGTTCCACACTTTCACCAAACATTTTTTGAGATTCTTCCATCCAAATTTGAGAAATTTCTTCACTTTTTAGCTCATTTTCATTAGCATGAATGCGTCTTTCAAAACAAGTGAAATTAATCTGCCTATAAAGAGTGGCGAAAATATCTTCAATTTTTGCAGCATAAAGTGCTAATAATTCTTCTTTTTTAAGCTTATTTTTAACATAATCAAATACCAACATTTCAGCAAACACTGAAGCAGTTTCAGCTGTAGTTAAAGGAGTATTTTGATTTAAAAAAGAAACACTATAAGAAAGTTTTTGATGTATGGTGTGTCCTAATTCATGAGCAAGAGTAAAAAGATCACGCCTTCCATCTGTATAATTTAACAAGATAAAAGGATGAGTATCTGGGGTAGCTGAATGTGAAAAAGCACCACTTTGTTTTTTATCTTGTGGATAAACATCTATCCAACCTTTTTCAAATGCTTCTTTTGCAATATCTCCAAAAATAGGAGAAAAATCATAAAAAGCATTTAGAATGATTTTTTTACTTTCTTCAAAACTGAATTTTGCTTCCTTGCCAATGGGTGCATAACGATCATAATCTTTAAGTTTGTTAAAGCCTAAAATTTGTTTTTTTCTTTTATAGAAATTAGATACGAGGTAAAAATGTTTTTGCGTTGTTTGAATCAGTGAATCAACACTTTGCTGAGTGATTTGATTTTGTAAGTGCCTTGGAGTTTCTGCGCTTTCATATCCGCGTAATTTGCAGATATTGCTTAATTCTGTTTTGATCATATTGAAAATAAAAGTGAGCAAATTTAAATTTTTATCAAGGGCTTTGGTAAATTTTTTAGCGGCTTTTTTTCTTATCTTTCTGTCATTATTGTAAAGTTTGCTTAAAATTTCTTCCTCGCTAAGCTTATTGCCTTCGAAAGGAATTTTTAATGCAGCCATGCTTTCATCAAACAATCTACTAAAAGCATTTGCTCCTGTATTTGAAAGATAAAGCATTACGCGTTCTTCTTTTTGGCTTAGATTGTAGTGTTTATTTTGAATGAGATTTTGTAAGTAAAAATCATAACCTTTGCAAAATTCAATCAATTCTTTAGTTTTTTCTTCACTAAGCTCGCAAAATTCTAGTTCAAAAAATAATAAATTTTCTTCTATTTTTTTACATTCTTGTTCATATTTAGCATAAAAAGAACCCTTAGAGCTATCTTTAGCAAAACATAAATAAGCATAAGTCATAATTTTTGAGAGTATTAAATGCAAATGCTCGTATTCTTTTAGAGCGTTGAGAAAGTTATCAGGGTTTAATTTATCTAAAGCAGTAGAATAATTTTTTTTGAATTCTTTAGATCGTTGAATATAGTTTTGTGTTGTATTTTCTAATTCATCTTCGTTTTTAAACAATACCTCTAAGTCCCAAGTCAACATGCTTTTCCTTCAGTTTTCTAAGATTAATTTTTTTAAAACAGCCATTCTGATTGCAACGCCGTTTTTAACTTGTTTTAAAATTAAAGCTCTTTCATCATCCATCACTTCATCACTTATATCAATATTTCTATGTACAGGGCCAGGATGGAGCAAAATGAGTTTTTTATCTTTAATCAAATCAAGTTTGATACAAAAATCATTCGCATAATCTTTTAAAGAGGCATAAATGATTTTATTATGTCTTTCTGTTTGCGTTCTTAGACTCATTATAATATCGGCTTTTGAGATCAAATCTTCATTTAAAGAATAGGATTTTTTCAAAGGTGAATGAGGCATAAAATGAGGTGGTGCTACAAGGGTGATATCCAAACCAAATCTTGTTAAAAGTTCAGTGTTTGAAGAGGCAACTCTTGAATTTTTAATATCTCCTACAATTAAGATTTTTCTACCTTTAATATCACCTTTAAAATGCTCATAAATTGTAAAAAGATCAAGTAGAGCTTGAGTAGGGTGTGCATGTTTGCCATCTCCGCCATTTACAACAGGACAATGCATATGAGAAGCTAAAATATGAGGCACTCCTGAATTTGCATGTCTTACTATGATAGCATTGGGACTCATAGCGTCTAAATTAGCCGCTGTATCATAGAGTGTTTCGCCTTTACTAGAACTTGATCTTGAAACATCAAGGCGTAAAATTCTAGCTCCTAGTCTTCTTGCGGCACTTTCAAAGGATGAGAGTGTACGCGTGGAATTTTCAAAGAATATCGTTGTAACACTTTTGCCTTCGAGTAAGGTTCTAGGTTTTTCATCTAAAAAATTTCTTGCTTCTTCAAAAAGCTCCATTATTTCATCATTAGTAAAATCTTTTGTTGTGATGAGATGCCTCATTGTATTTACCTTATATCGTAATTTAACTCATCTTTAGAACAAATAGCACTAAATAACACATCTGTTGAGCTATTGAGCGCTGTTTCAACACTATCTTGTACTACGCCTATGATAAACCCTATTGCAACTACTTTCATAGCGATATCATAGTCTATGTTAAATAAAGAGCAAGCCAAAGGGATGAGTAAAAGCGAACCGCCCGCTACGCCACTTGCGCCACAAGCTGCAAAAGTAGCGATAATACTTAATAAAAAGGCTTGCAAAAAACTTACTTGTATGCCAACGCTATGTGCGGCGCTAAGGCTTAATATAGCTATGGTTACTGCTGCACCTGCCATATTTATCGTTGCTCCAAGAGGGATGGAGATACTATAAAATTCTTTATTGATTCCAAGTTTAGCGCAAAGTGCCATATTTACAGGAATATTTGCAGCTGAGCTTCTTGTAAAAAAAGCAAAAAAAGCGCTGTGTCTTAAGCAGATAAAAATCAAAGGAAAAGGATTTTTTCTAGTATAAATGAAAACAATTAAGGCATTGATTACAAAAGCAACAAAAAGCATAGTAAGCACAAGTAATACCAAGAGTTTTGCATAGCTTAATAAGCCTTGCGCTCCTGTTTGCGCCACAGAATTAGCCACTAAACCAAAAATTCCAAAAGGAGCGAGTTTTACTATAAATTTAACAATTTTTAAAACCCCTTCATTGATATCTACAAAAATTTGTTTTGCTTCTTGCGAGCAATTTTTCAAAGCTATACCACCGCCTATTGCCCAAGCTAAAATTCCTAAATAATTTCCACTTGAAAGCGCATTGATAGGATTATCTACTATATTTAAAAGTAAATTCTTAAAAATTTCATTTAAATGCATAGGAGAAGTATTTTCCGCTTTTTGAACTCCTTCTAAGATTAATTCTACAGGAAACATAAAACTTGCAATCACCGCACATGCTGCTGCTAAAAAAGTTCCTACAATATATAAAATGACAATATTTCTTATCTTAGAACTACTTTGAGAAAAATCTCTCGTGCAAATTGAAGTTAGAATGAGTATAAAGACAAGAATAGGAGCTATAGCTTTTAAAGCATTGGTAAATAAAACTCCTAGCAAGTTGACAATTTCGGCCATTTCTTTAGAGCTTATTCCTACGAGTATGCCTAGAATTATACCTGCGCAGATTTGAAGGATTAGACTACCTTTGGCGTAGCTTTGAACTAGTTTTGAGAACATAAGAACCTTTATTATTTTGAAATTTGATGCAATATATCGGACTTGATTTTAACGAACTTTTGCTTAATTTTAGTAAATTTTTTAAAGCATTAAGCTTGAATAAATTTATTTGAGCTAGAATTGTAACTCATTTTTTATGAAAGGACTTTTTATGTATCTATTCACTTCAGAAGTCGTAAGCGCAGGTCATCCAGACAAATGTGCTGATATAATCGCTGATACAATAGTGGATATACTCTTGAAAAATGACAAAAATTCAAGGGTGGCGAGTGAGGTTTTTGTCGCAGGAAATAAGGTTGTGATAGGAGGAGAAGTTAAATCAAATCACAAGCTTAGTAAAGCTGATTACGATAATTTAGTTAAAGATGTTTTGAAAAATATAGGCTATGATGGAGCAGGATATTTTAGTAAAGAACAATGTTTGCATCCTGATGAAGTCGATGTTATGGTATTTTTAAATGAGCAAAGCCCTGATATTAATCAAGGTGTAGATCAAGAAGATGGTGAAACAGGTGCTGGGGATCAAGGTATTATGTTTGGTTTTGCAAGTTGCGAAGCTAAAGAGTATATGCCAGCAGCTATAAGCTATGCAAGAGCGCTTTGCGATAAGGTTTATACTTATGCAAAAGCTCATCCACAAGAACTGGGTGTGGATATTAAAACTCAAGTGACTATTGATTATGGCACAAAGGCGAATTTTGAAAATTGCAAACCACAAAGTATTCATACTATTGTTGTTTCTGTGCCTTGTGTTGAAAGTATGAAAATAGAGGATTTAAGAGCTTTGGTCAATAAATTAATCCTAGAAAGTGATTTACCCAAAGAACTTTTTAATCCTGCAAAAACTAGGATTTTGATCAATCCAACAGGAAAATATGTCAATCACTCTTCTTTGCATGATAGTGGCTTAACCGGAAGAAAACTTATAGTAGATAGTTTTGGGGGATACGCTCCTATAGGAGGGGGTGCACAATCTAGCAAGGATTATACTAAGGTTGATAGAAGTGGACTTTATGCAGGTAGATGGCTTGCTAAAAATATAGTTGCAGCAGGACTTGCTAAAAAGTGTATAGTTCAACTCAGCTATGCTATAGGTGTTGCTAAACCCACTTCTGTAAGCGTAGATTGTTTAGGAACTAATACAGGGGTAAATGATGATGTTTTGAGTGATTTTGTAATGCAAAATTTCTCTTTGACGCCAAATTGGATTCGTGATAAATTTGGTCTTGATAAACCTAGCAAAGACACTTTTCTTTATGCTGATGTAGCAGCTCGCGGACAAGTAGGACAAAAGGATTATCCTTGGGAAAAACTTGATGCTGTGGAGCAATTTAAGACTTTAATTAAATAAGCCTTGTTTTTCAAGGCTTATCATACTTCAAGATTTGTTTTAATACAAAACCAATTTAACCCACAATTTTATCAATAGACTTATTGAGATTGTAAAAGAGTATATAGGCAAAAGTATCCACGATACAAGGTATGATAGTCCATTTCCTATGAATATCAAGAAGATAAAAAAAGCTTATTTGTGATAGCTGAAAGAAAAGAAGACAAGCGATTATTTAAATACTTAACAAGAGATTTTAAAGACTTAAAAGCCTTGCAAAAAGCAAAGGATAAAGCCAAAGATTTTTATCTTGATAGCCAAATGGTTAAAAATTCTAAAAAAATGCAAGGGATATTAAAAGGCTTAATTGATAAAAATAATTCTTAAGCTTTAATATCAATAGATTTAGTTTGAGTATTATTTAATCCCATTTGAGAAAGAATTTTATTAAATTCCCCTGTATCATCATCGCTAAATTTCATACCAAAAAGAAGTTCTAACTCATCACTTGTGCTAAATTTAGTTTCTAGTAGCTTTTTTAAAAGCTTATTCATTTTATTATCATCTTTGTAGGTTTCTTTGTTTTTACTTTCTGCTTGTATAGGTTTAAAAGGCTTTTCTTTGTCTTCTTCTGAAGTTTCTTTGTTATTTATATTTTTTAAAGGATTGCTATAATCTATACCTTGCGCCTTTTCTGCTTCTTCTAGTGATTTTACAAACTCATCGTGTCTTTGTTTGAAGTCTAAATATTTTTCTTTAAACTCATCTAGGCTCATATTAGAGTTAATCATTTCTTTGTGCTCTTTAGCCAATTCTCTAGCAAGTTTTATAAGTTCTTTATTTCCAGTGTTTTGACTTCGTAAAATATTAAATTGCATTGAAAGTTGTTCGCTGAAAATATCCCAATATGTATCACCTATGCTAGAATTTTCTAAAAATGTATTTTTGATATGATTTTTATCCATAAAATTTTGAAAGGCTTCACGCTCTTCATCACTAATATTTTTATCAAATGTAATTTTTCCAAGTATCTTAGTATCACCCTCTAATAAGTCATGGGTTGCACCAAATTTTTGAGAGTTAAGAAATGCCATCAAAACCCCACCTTTATCTACGCTACCATCTGTATTAGTATAAAAATTTTTATAGAGATTAACATCGCCATTTTTATTGAAAATATTTTCGGAGTTAATATTTTCAAAATACGAACCATTCCATACATTGAAGCTAACATTGATTTTATCGGCTGTTAAGGTTATATTCTCGTATTCATCTTTGGTGTAAATTTTAGTTACATTATAATTTTTATCCATACTAAAAGCAAAAGGGATATTTGCTAAATCTTCTGCAGAAAAGCTAGAATTTGAAGTTTGTGGAACAAGTTGTGAAAAAACTTTATAAGCATTACCTATAGTTTTTGCAATATCTACTTTGTAATGTGTAGAGTGAAAAAAATCACTTTCTTGAAAATTTACAAAACTTTCTGCGCTTTTAGCATAAATCTTATAATCTTTTGGCAATCCTGCAGCTTCGTTAAAATCACTTGTGAAAAATCCATCTTTATCTACTCCATAGCCTAAAACTTTATTCACTGCTTGTGATTTGTCACTTACAAGGTTTGAAGTTTCATTGATGGTATTAGATGATTTTGTATTTGAAGTATTACTAAAAGTATTTGTATAATTGTAATTTGAATAAGAATTTATACCATTAATCATTTTTGCCTTCCTGTAAGTAAAGTTTTATTTATAAGATAAATCGGCAAAAATGATTTTTTATTAAGCAAAAATTATACTTAATGAGGAATTTTTGCTGTTAATCCACCATCAATCAAATAAAATCCACCAGTTATAAAGAACTTGCTTTTAGACTTGTTAAAAAAATCAGTTCAGCTATTTCATTGTGGTTCATCATGTGCAATGTTGTCAAAGTTTTGAAACAATCTTTTTGCCATTGGCGTTTTGAGAGTTCTTGTACATACAGTATTTATTCTAATTTTTGGTGCAAAGATAAAAATTTCTAACTTTTATCTTGCTTGTTAAAATAATTTTTAATCTTTTGCACAAATTTTTCTTTAGGTTTTATCACGCCACTTTCCTTGCCATTTGTGGCATGATATACGCTAACTCCATGTTTGCTTGCATAAAATTGCATGAGTAGTTTTTGTAGTTTGTATTCACTAGAATAATTAAACCAAGCATTATTGCTTATAGCTATGATAATTTTTGAATTTTTATAATTTTGTTCTTTTGTAGCCTCATAACAAATAGCATTGGTAATGATTTGATCGTTGAGTTTATATTTGCTTTGTAATGGTCCTTGATCAAATTCTGCTATATTGGGTAAAAAGTATTTTTGTATTGTTTCTTTAAAAAATGGAATGTCCTCCCCAAAAGGTACTAAAAAATGTTTATTGAGTATATAGCTATTGCCTCCTTTGAAAATATATGTGCTATTGTAAGTTTTACCCTCTTGTATGTTAAATGCTCCAGTTATGATGATAATTTGATGTGATAGTTCTTTTAGCATTTTCTCGTATGAGGTATTTTTGAGGTTAAATGCAAAAGCGGTTTCTGGTAAGATGATGAGTTCTTTTTTTTCATTGATAGCTTGGATAATTTCCTTGATTAAATTATCTGAATTTACAGATACATTTTCTTGAAGGAATTTTTGATCTTGAGATATATCTGTAGAAATAAGCTTATAGGATAGATTTAAATCTTCTGATTTTTTTTCATCGTATTGAAAACCTATAGAAAATACAATCAAAAGAATAGCAATTTTATAATATCGTGAAATATAATTTTCATGAATAATATATGCTAGTAAAAAAATACAAATAATACCACGATAGCTAGGATCAAAAAAACCATATACAGTATAAATTCCCCAATTAAGCCAATCAAAGCCTAAAGGATGAATAAAACTTAAACAAAAAATTCCACAAAGGCGTAAAAAATCAAATTTAAGTAAATAACAAATTCTAAAGAGTATTCCATAAACTATACCTATAAGGATAATCACTATAGGCACTAAATAATTTAAATCAAAATAAATCGAAGAAAGCCCTATCCACCAAAACCAAAGCACCCCTACAAAAAATCCTATCCAAAAATATTGCTTAGGACTTTTGCTTTTTAAAAGTAAAACTAAGCCCCAAATTGCGAGGAATGAACTGATAGCTTGGGTAAAAATATTTTCAAAAAAAGATAAATAAATACAATTTGAAAGTAAAAATGCTATAAAAAAGACTTTTATTATTTTAAAAATGGTAGAATTAGTGTTTAATTTTTTTGGAATAAAGGAAAAATATGGCAGAAAATTCAATTTTAACTTCATTGTTACCTCTTGTTGTGCTATTTGCAATTTTTTATTTTTTGGTTATAAGACCACAACAAAAACAAGCAAAAGCACATAAGCAAATGCTAGAATCCCTTCAAAAAGGCGATAAGATTATCACCAATGGTGGACTTATTTGTGAAGTCGTAAAACCAGAGGACGATTTTATCAAAGTTAAGCTTAATGAAGACAATGTTACTGCAAAAATTTCAAGAGAATTTATAGCAAAGAAAATTGATGCGTAATTCTAAAATCACTTATCGATTAGTTGTTTTTATTGCGGTATTTATTTTTGGAGTTGTTTTTTCGCTCCCTTCTTTTTTGCAATCCGAGCGAGGAGCGAAAATCAATTTAGGGCTTGACTTACAAGGCGGGCTTTATATGCTTTTGGGTGTAGATAATCAAGAAGCTGTAAAATCTAAAATCAAATCCGTCGCTTCTTCTTTGAGTTATTCTTTTAATAAAGAGAATATTTTAAATGATGGATTAAATATTCACGATGATAGTTTGGATTTTACTTTATTGGATAATGCAGATATAGTTAAGACTGAAAATTTACTCAAAGAAATTAATGGGCTTAATGTGCAAAGAGAAGATATGCATTATATAGTTTCTTTTACCCCAGAAGAGGTTAAAAGTATAGAAAATTTTGCTCTTTTGCAAGCAGTTGAGACGATTAGAAATCGTTTGGATCAATTTGGTTTAGCAGAACCGACGGTCGCAAAACAAGGTGAAGATAAAATTCTGGTCGAATTAGCAGGAATTAAAACCAAAGAAGACGAGCTAAGAGCTAAAGAGCGCATTACTAAAGCAGCTCATTTGCAACTTATGGAGGTAGATGATTCTAAAATGAGTCAAGCTTCTAATATGAGCGATGCTGAAGCAGCGAGTTATGGGCTTGTTTTGGTTCCTGATTCTAGAAATCCAAATTTAAAGTATCCTTTAAAAAATATTCCTATTTTAGATGGTTCTATGCTTACAGATGCTAGAGTAGGACTTAGTGATAAGAGTAATTATCCTGTTATTAATTTTACTTTAAATGCTGAAGGTTCTAAGAAATTTGCTGATTATACAGGGGCAAATGTTGGAAAGCGTTTGGCTATCGTGCTAGATAATAAAGTATATTCTGCTCCATCGATTAACGAACGCATAGGTGGCGGAAGTGGACAGATCAGCGGAGCTTTTACTCAAGAAGAGGCGCGAGATGTGGCTGTGGCTTTAAGAAGTGGGGCTTTATTGGCACCGGTTAAACTTTTAGAACAAAGAAGTATAGGTCCATCTTTGGGTGCTGATAGTATCAAAATGAGTATGATAGCTCTTATAGGTGCTTCGATTTTTATCGTAGTATTTATGGTGCTTTATTATGGTATGGCAGGAATTTTTGCCAATATCGCAATGCTTGTTAATGTTTTAGTTGTTGTGGCTGTGATGGCAATGTTTGGCGCAACCTTGACCTTACCAGGTATGGCAGGACTTGTTTTAACTGTAGGCATGGCTGTTGATGCTAATGTTATTATTAATGAGCGTATTCGAGAGCTTTTGCGCGAAGGGGCAAATATCAAAGCAAGTATAGAGCAAGGTTATAAAAATGCTATGAGTGCGATAATAGATTCTAATATCACTTCTCTTGTAACCTCCATAGCACTTTATGCTTACGGAACAGGTGCTGTTAAAGGATTTGCAGTGACTTTGGGGATTGGTATTGTTGTTTCTATGATTACTGCTATTTGGGGAACGCATGGAATGTTTGATTATTTTATGCGCCGCATTGAAAAAAGTAATAATACAAGATTTTGGTTTGGTTATAGGAGAAAATAATGCAGTTTTTTAGCGAAAAGAAAATTTATGATTTTATGAGAATGCGTTTTGCTGCAATTTCTCTTTCTATTGTTTTATTTTTTGGTTCTATTTATTTGCTTTGGGATAGAGGTTTGCAATTTGGTATTGATTTTAGTGGTGGTACTTTAATCCAACTTAAATACGATACAGCAGCTCCTATTCCTCAAATTCGTGAAATTTTAGAAAAACAAGGCAGTTTTCAAAATTTATCTGTAACCGAATTTGGAAGTAAAGAAGAGATTACTATTCGTTTTTTAGGAAGTAATGATAGCTTAGGTAGTGATATAGGTGAGCATATTAGCACTCTTTTAAAAGATACGGGCAAATTTGAAGTGCGTCGTGCTGATGTCGTGGGTCCAAAAGTGGGCGATGAGCTTAGAAATAAGGGTATTATGGCTATCATTGTATCCTTAGTAGCTATTTTGATTTATATTGCAATACGCTTTGAATGGCGTTTTGCATTAGCGGCAATTATTAGCGAAATTCACGATGTTGTGATTACTTTGGGAGCGATTTCATTATTTAAAATTGATGTCAATTTAGATACTTTGGCTGCAGTTTTAACAGTGCTTGGATATTCCTTAAATGATACAATTATCATTTTTGATAGAATCAGAGAAGGGATTAAGACAAGTAAAAAAAGCGAACTTACTCCTATTATCAACGAAAGTGTCTCAGCAACCTTATCTAGAACAGTATTGACTTCAGGACTTACTTTGGCTACTGTTGTGATACTTTATTTTTTTGGTGGAGAGATGATACAAGGTTTTTCTTTGGCTTTGATAGTGGGTATTATTGTAGGAACTTTAAGTTCAATTTTTGTAGCTAGTCCAACTTTACTTTGGTTTAAATTCAGTGTTATTGATTTTAGAAATAAAGAACTTGAAAAACTTAAAAGAAAGCAAGAAAAAGAACGCAATCGTGCAATGTATGAAAAAGGAACGGTTTAAAGGAAGATTATGGCTTATGATGCAAATTTGATAGAAAAAAAATGGCAAGAAATTTGGGATAAAAATGAGTATTTTGAACCTAAAGATGATTTAACCTTACCTAAAAAATATATTTTATCCATGTTTCCTTACCCTAGCGGGCGTATACATATGGGACATGTAAGAAATTATAGTATAGGTGATGCTATTGCTAGATATTATCGCAAGATAGGTTATAATGTTTTGCATCCTATCGGTTTTGATAGTTTTGGTATGCCAGCTGAAAATGCAGCTATTAAGCACAAAATTCATCCAAAATCTTGGACTTATGAAAATATAGCCTATATGAAAAATGAACTTTTTTCTTTAGGTTTTTCTTTTTCAAAAAAAAGAATGCTTGCGACTTCTGATCCACTCTATACAAAATTTGAACAAGAATTTTTTATCAAAATGTATGAAAAAGGTTTGATTTATACCAAAGAAGCGAATGTAAATTGGTGTGAGCAAGATCAAACTGTTTTAGCAAATGAGCAAGTAGAAGATGGAAAGTGTTGGCGTTGCGGACATGAAGTAGTTCAAAAAAAGATGCCAGGGTATTATGTAAAAATCACAGCCTATGCGGAAGAGCTTTTAAGCGAGCTTGAGAATTTAAAAGATAAGTGGCCTTCTCAGGTTTTAACCATGCAAGAAAATTGGATAGGTAAAAGTGAGGGTTTGGAATTTTCTTTAAATTTAGACAAAGAAAGCTTGGAAAAAACAAAGACGCAATCTTTTGAAGTTTTTACCACTCGTGCAGATACTATTTATGGTATTTCTTATGTAGCTTTAGCGCCTGAACATAAAATCGTGCAAAATTTAATACAGGCAAATTGTTTAGATGATGAAAAAGTAGAGCAAATTAAAAATATGCAAAAACAAAGCGCTAGAGAAAGACAAATGGCTGATAAGCAAGGGTGCTTTTTAGGAATTTACGCTATTCATCCTTTGACTCAAGAAAAACTCCCTGTTTGGGTAGCAAATTTTGTATTAGCTGATTATGGTAGCGGAGCTGTAATGGCTGTTCCAGCTCACGATGAGAGAGATTTTGAATTTGCTAATAAATATAAACTTGAAATCAAACAAGTGATTGAGTGCGAAGATGCACAGCTTCCTCATGTTCAAAAAACAGGAAAGCTTATCCAAAGTGGTGAATTTAATGGGCTTGATTGTAATGAAGCAAGAGCAAGAATTATTTCAAAATTTGAAGATGAAAAGCTAGGAAAAAGGGTTATTAATTTTAAAATTCGCGATTGGGGAGTTTCTCGCCAAAGATATTGGGGTGCTCCTATACCTATGGTAAAATGTAAAGCTTGTGGGATCGTGCCTCAAAAAATTGAAAATTTACCTATTACCTTACCTGAAGATATTCAAATCACAGGAGAGGGTAATCCGCTCGAAAAACATCCCACTTGGAAAAATTGCACTTGTCCAAAATGCGGACAAGAGGCTCAAAAAGAAAGCGATACTTTAGATACTTTTTTTGAAAGTTCATGGTATTTTGCACGCTTTGCAAGCGATGAGAAAACATGGCAAGAAAAGGCTTTGGATAAAGAGAGTGTGAAATATTGGATGAATGTTGATCAATATATAGGTGGTATAGAGCACGCAATTTTACATTTGCTTTATGCAAGATTTTTCCAAAAAGTTTTAAAAGACTTGGGATATTTGGAAGATAATGAACCTTTTGCTAAACTTTTAACCCAAGGTATGGTTTTAAAAGATGGTGCTAAAATGTCTAAATCTAAAGGAAATGTAGTCGATCCTGATGATATTATCAATAAATATGGAGCCGATACAGCAAGGCTTTTTATTCTTTTTGCTGCACCTCCTGCTAAAGAACTTGAGTGGAATGATGATGCGGTTGAAGGAGCTTATAGATTTATTTGCAGGCTTTATGATAGGGCTCAAAATGTTAGAGTCGGAGAGCTTTTAGAATTTAAGCATGAGGATTTAAATAAGGAAGAAAAATACGCTAGATTGAAAGTGTATGAAGCTTTGAAAAAATCTTTTGAAGTTTATACTCAAAGTTTCGCCTTTAATACCTTAATCGCTGCTTGTATGGAGGCGCTTAACGCCTTAGCTGTTTGCAAAAATGAAGCTTTAGAGCAGGAAGCTTTTTATATTATCTTAAATATTTTAGAGCCTATTATTCCTCACGTGTGTTTTGAATTAAGTGATAAGCTTTTTAAATGTGAGAATTTCAAGGTTTTAAAATTAAAAGAAGAAGTTTTTGTAAAAGATAGCTTGAATTTGGGTATCAGTGTAAATGGTAAAAAGCGCGGAGAAGTTGAAGTTTCAAGCTCAGCAAGCCAAGATGAAATTTTAGAACTAGCAAAGCAAAAAGTTTCAAAATGGTTAGAGGGTAAAAATATAGTTAAAGAGATTTATGTAGAGGGAAAACTGGTAAATTTGGTGATAAAATGAAAGGAATTTTATTTTTTATCGTGGCTTTATTTTTGGGAGCGTGTGGTTACATTCCGACCTCAAAAGTAGCGGATAATATTTTTAATGATAAAGTATATGTCAATGTGGAGTTAAGCCTTCAAGATCCTAGAAATAGTATTTTCGTAGCCGATACTCTTAAAGAGATGGTTATTTCAAAATTAGGGCGAAAATTGGCTTTAAAACATGAAGCAGATGATGTGATCAATGTTAGAATGAATAATCTTGAATTTATCCCTTTAGTCTATGATCAAAATGGTTATGTTGTAAGTTATAAAGCCAAACTTAATTTAGAATTTAAAGTGGTATTTAAAGATGGTACTGTTGAACATTTTAATACAAGCGGAAGCTATAATTTTGATATATCGCCTAATAGTATTATCAGTGATTCAGCGCGTTATGAAGCTATACGAGCAGCTTCTAGTGAAGCTTTTGATGAATTTATTTCAGTAATAGCCATAAAGGGACAAAAGCGTGCTACCCAATATTAATGAAATAGCAAAAGAAACTTTAATTACGCTCAAAGATAGAAAGCTTCGTCCTACTCCCGAAAACTATACAGAAATTTTTGAAGAACTTTCTAAAAAATATGGCTTAATAAGCTCAAATAAAGCAAAGCTTGAAAAATACAAAGCCTTGCTTTTGCCAAACTATCAACAAGAATTAAATTCTAAATCTATCCGCACTTTAGAAGAATTAATAAGCTTTTTAATTTCCGCCTTAAATAGGCAAAATGGAAAACAATTCAGTGAATTTTTTGATTTTTTAGCTACTTTATCCAAGAGTTTACAAGTAAGTAGGGATAAAAAAATCAGAGACTTGGCTAAAATTACTTCTATTAGAATTTCAAAAACTATGGACAGCGAAAGTATTTATTTGCTTTCTAAAAAATGGAAAGAATTTGAAAAAAGCTACAATGAAAGTGATTTAGAAGGCGAACTAAGAAGATATGGTATCGCAAAATATGATGATTTTGATACGGTGGTTAGAAAACTTTTAAATAAGTTAGAAGAAAGAAGTTTAGAAGTTTTTGCTGAGCTTTTAACCTCTTGTTTAAATCCATCTTTAGTTGAGGATCTTAAAATTCATGGCTTTGCACAAAATTTACTTCAAAGACCCTTTCTTTTAAGTGAAAGCAGTTTTAAAAATGAGCTTTTGGAATTTGTCAATCGTCGCGTGATGGTTGATAATATGTACGTACAAAAAAATTTAAATTTTTTTAATGATAATTTAAAAAAGATCTATGAGCTTTTTATATTGCTAAATAAGTCCAATGAACAAAATATAGATTTTATAAATACCTTAAAACCCGATAACAAAGGAGAAGTAAAACTTAGTTTTGAACTTTTAAAGCAAAAATTTATGCAGCTTAGTGAGAAGATTAATTCTTTAAATGCACAAATTGAATTTACGCAAAATTTAGAAGAGCGCGAATCTTGGAGTGTTTTAAAAGAGCTTGAGAGATTGGATGAGAATTACAACAAGTATAAGGTTAATTATTCTTTGGCATTGTTTTCTATAAAAAATTATCGTTTTATTATGGAAAAATATGGAGTGGGTAGTTTAAATGAGATTTTTGTGCGTTTTAAAAAGATTTTAAAAGAAAGTTGTACTGAATTTGATGAACTTTGGATGTTAGATGAAAAGAGTTATCTTATTATATCGCCTGGAAGAAATAAAGAAAAAGTCGCACAACTTGTTCGAGAAAATTTAAAGACTATTGAAAATTTTCGTTTTATTTACAAAAAAGATATTATTACTCCAAAGATTATCACAGCTTATTTGGATAAACAAAGCATGCCTCATGTCAATATTTTAGAAAAATTAATAAATGAAATTTCAAATTTAGATGAAAGAAACGATGCAAAAGATCAGTAAAGTTGATGAATTTTTAGCACAAAAGAGTACAAATTATGACAAGATTGATCGTTTTGTTATGTTTAGAATGTATGAAAAATATAAAACAAATTTCCAAGTTAAACCCATTATCCATATCATAGGGACAAATGGAAAGGGAAGTACAGGTAGATTTTTAACTCAACTTTTAGAAGGTTTAGGTTTTAAAGTGGGGCATTATACAAGTCCGCATATTTTTGAATTTCGTGAACGCTTTTATAAAAATGGAGATAGTGTTAGTGAAAATGATTTAGAGCTTGCACATAAAAATTTGCTAGATATTTTTAAAGAGGATTTAAAAAAACTTAGCTATTTTGAATACGCCACTTTTTTAGCGGTGGAGCTCTTTAAAGATTGTGATTATATGATTTTTGAAGCAGGGGTAGGGGGTGAATATGACGCAACTTCTGTTTTTGATAAAAAACTGAGTATTTTTACAAAGGTGGGGTTTGATCATACTCAAATTTTGGGAGATACTTTAGAAAAGATTGCTAGAACAAAATTTAAAGTTATGGCAAAACAAGCTTTGATTTCAAACGAGCAAGACGAAAGAGTTTTGCAAATGGCTCAAAAAATAGCATCTCTAAAAAACACAAGATTGTATTTTTCATGGCAGCCTAAGGGTGAAATTTTAGAGCAGCTTGATGATTATGTTCAAAAATACAACCTACCTGAATTTTTAAGACACAATTTAATTTTAGCCTTAAATGCATTAGAAATATTACTTTCTAAAGAAAAACTTAGTCAAGCTTTGCTAAAATTAGGAAAATTAAAATTAAAAGGACGCTGCGAGCAAGTTGCGTCTAATTTATATGTGGATGTGGGCCATAATGTTATGGCTGCTAACGCCTTGTGTAAAAAATTTATAGGCGAAAAACTTGTTTTAGTCTACAATTCTTATCTTGATAAAGATATTTTTGAGATTTTAAAAACATTAAAGCCTATTATTGATACAATAAAAATATATAAATATATTAGTTTAGAAAGAAAATTGGCTAATGATGAAATTTATCAAGTTGCCAATGATTTAAATCTTAGGTGTGAAGAATTTGTTTCTTTAGATGAAAGGAAAAAAACTTTAGTTTTTGGTTCTTTCGCCTTAGTCGAAAGTTTTTTAAAGGAGTGGAGTGATAAAAAATAAATTTACCATCACCATTACAGATATCAATGGTTCAAGGCATTTTTATTTAAATCAGATTATTAAAAAAATCGTTCTTTATGTAGTAGCTTTTATATTTTTATTTTTAATTTTTAGCGGTTTTTATATTAAATATCTTGACAGTAAACTCAGCGATATCAGTACTAAAAGAGAAGAGCTTTTAGCAAAGAGCAAGGAGTTAGAGCTTGCTAATGCGCAAATGCAAAAAAATGTTGAAGAAAAGGCAAAGCAATATGCAGCCATAGAAGATAAGATCGCTTCTTTTGAAGAAGCTTTGGGTCTAGAGGCTGAAAATAATCTTACTATTACAGATAGACTTGATAACTTAAAGCTTACAAATGAGCAGCAGATTGGGATATTGGGGCAAATTCCCAATGGATGGCCTATTGAAAATAAAGGAGTTACTGGGAATTTTGGATGGAGAGAGCATCCTCTTTTAAAAAGAAGAGAATTTCATCCAGGCATTGATCTAAGAGCAGCAGTAGGTACGCCTATATATGCACCTGCTAACGGAGTTGTCGAGTTTTCAGGATATAGCGATAATGGTTATGGCTATAATGTTATTTTATTGCATAATTTTGGCTTTAAAACTGTTTTTGCTCATATGGTACGAAAAGACGTTGTCAAAGCGGGTCAGTTTGTCAATAAGGGCCAATTGATAGGTTATACTGGCAATACAGGACTTTCGACTGGTCCGCATTTGCACTATGAAGTGAGGTTTATTAATAAAACCTTAGAACCTTTATATTTTTTAAATTTAGAAAGAAAAAATATGAATGAATTTTTTAATCAAGAAAGGAGAGTTCCATGGCAATCTTTAATAAAAGCGGTAACAGCACAGCACTTAGCTCCAGTTCCGAAACAACAGTAATTTCATCAGGTGCGAGAATAGAGGGTAAGTTTTATTTTGCTTCTATGCTCCATGTAGATGGAGAGCTTAATGGTATAGTGCATTCTGAAAGCATAGTGGTTATAGGAAAAAATGGGAATTTAAAGGGCGAGCTTAAGGCTGATAAGATAGTTGTTAATGGCTGTTTTGAAGGTGATTTAGAGGCTGACAGCCTTGAAATATTAGCAGGCGGCGTGGTTAGTGGAAATATTAGCATTAAAGACTTGGCTATAGAAAATGGCGGTCGTTTTAATGGGACAAGCAAGATAAAGCAGGAAGAGCCTGTAAGGTTGTTAGAGAATAGCTCAGAATAATGCAAGCAAATTTTTTTGAGTATTTGCAAGGTTCAAATATAGCACAATTGGTACTTTGCGAAGATGATAAAGAATCTTTTTTGCTTTCTCAAGTTGCTCTTTTTAAGGGTTTGAAAACATTCGTTTTACCTGATTTTAGAGCCGAATTCGGGGATGATTTAAGAGCTTTTTCCAAAGAGCTTTTTGAGCTTTGCAAAGTTTTAAATGCTTATCATAAGGAAAAAGATACTAAAATTCTTATCTCTCCTTTATCTACTATACTTAAAAAATTACCTGGTCAAAAACATTTAAAAAGCTATAATCTTTCCAAGAAGAATGCTTTTGACTTAGGTGAATTTAAAAATGAACTCATCAAGCTTGGATATGAATTTGTGGATATGGTTCAAGATAAGGGTGAAGTGAGTATACGCGGAGAGATTATCGATATATTTTGTATTAATGAAGAATTACCCACTAGGGTTTTGCTTTTTGGAGATGAGTTAGAAAGCATTAGAAAATTTGATCCTATGAATCAAAAATCATTTCCCAAAGAATATGAAGAGCTTGAAATTTGTCCTTTTTTGACATATTTTTCTGAAGAAAATTATGAAGATTTTAAAGACAAACTAGAAAATTTCAATAGCGATGTTTTGGTCAATGATATTAATTCTTTAGGATTTTGGTGTATTGATGATTTTTGTGATTATTTAGAACTTGATTTTATAAGTATTAAAAAATTCAATCAAGAAGAATGGGATAAAGATCTTAGTAAAATCAATGCTAAAATTATACCCCAAGCTTCTGTTTATAAGGATTTAAAAAGTTCTTACAATAAAGACTTTTTTTCTTTGCATCAAAATAAAAAAATTATAATTTTGGCTAAAAATGAAGCCTTGTTTAAAGCTTTAGAGCTTGAAAATACACAAAATATTTCTTTTCAAAAAAGCGATTTAATCCTTAATTTAATCAGCAATCAAGAGCTTATCATTTCATTAAATCATAAAGAAAAACAAAAATACAAGCGTAAAGCAAATCTGATTATAGATGAGTTAAAAATCGGCGATTTTATCGTTCATGAGGATTATGGTGTAGGTAAATTCTTAGGCCTTGAGATGATTAGCATTAGCGGGGCTAAGAAAGAATTTGTTGCGATTGAATATCAAAATAGTGACAAGCTTCTTTTGCCGGTTGAAAATCTTTATATGATAGACAAGTATTTAGGAGCAAGCGGAGGGATACCACTTTTAGATCGCTTAGGAAAAATGACTTTTATCAGGCTCAAAGAAAGATTAAAAACCAAGCTTTTAGCCATTGCTTCTGAGATTGTTATTATGGCGGCTAAAAGAGCCTTGATTAAACCAAAAGAAATCAAGATAGATTATGCAGATCAAGCTTATTTTGTTTCAAAAGCTGGATTTTCTTATACACAAGATCAAAACAAAGCTTGTGAAGAAATTTTAAACGATTTTGAAAATGGTAAAGTGATGGATAGGCTTTTAAGTGGCGATGTGGGTTTTGGTAAAACCGAAGTTGCGATGAATGCTATTTATCCTGTGGTAAAAAGTGGTTTTTGCGCTTTTTTCTTTGCACCCACTACGCTTTTATCTCATCAGCATTATAAGAGTTTAAAAAAGCGTTTTGAGCCTTTTGATATTGAAGTTTTTAAACTGGATCGTTTTACAAGCACCAAAGAGAAAAAAACCTTAATGTTGAATTTAGAGCAAAACAAACCCTGTGTGGTGATTGGCACCCATGCACTTTTAAATGTAGAGTGTGAAAATTTAGCCCTTGTTATCATTGATGAGGAGCATAAATTTGGAGTAAAGCAAAAAGAAAAATTAAAAGAATTAACTCAAAATTCTCATCTTTTATCTATGTCGGCCACTCCTATACCAAGGAGTTTAAATCAAGCCTTAAGCTCTATAAAATCTTATAGTGTTTTACAAACCCCTCCAGAAGATAGACTTGATGTTAGAACCTTTGTGAAAGAAAACGATGATGCGCTTTTAAAAGAAGCTATAACAAGAGAATTAAGACGCGGCGGACAAATTTTTTATATACACAATCATATTGCAAGCATAGAACAATGTAAAAAACATTTACTTGATTTATTTAAAAATTTAAGGATTTTGATTTTGCATTCTAAAATTGACGCAAAGATTCAAGAAGAAGAAATGCTTAAATTTGAAAATAAAGAATACGATTTACTTTTAAGTACTTCTATTGTTGAAAGCGGTATTGATCTACCTAATGCAAATACTATGATAGTTGAAAGAAGCGATAGGTTTGGAATGGCTGATTTACACCAATTACGCGGCCGTGTAGGCAGGAGTGATAGGCAGGGGTATTGTTATTTTTTAGTTGAAAATAAAGAAGAGCTTACTCAAGATGCATTGAAGCGACTTATCTCTTTAGAGAGTAATTCTTATTTGGGAGCAGGTTCGGTTTTAGCTTATCATGATCTTGAAATTCGCGGAGGTGGAAATTTATTAGGCATCGATCAAAGCGGTCATATAGAGCAAATCGGACTTAGTTTGTATCTTAAAATGCTAGAAGATGAGTTAAATGCACTCACTAAAAAGGAAAGTTTTGAAGAGAAAAAAATAGACTTAAAACTTACTATCAATGCTTTTTTAAATTCAGAACTTATCAATGAAGATCGTCTAAGATTAGAGCTTTATCGTAGGCTTAGTAAATGCAAAAACATAGATGAAGTCTATGAGATTGAAGGTGAGATAGAGGATCGCTTTGGAAAACTTGATCTTTATACAAAGCAGTTTTTAATGCTGATTATAATTAAAATTTTAGCTTTGGGGAAATTTAAAACCATAAGCAATTTTGAGCAAAATATACAATTTGTAAAAATCAATGATGAAAAAGAGTTTATTAAAGCAAGAAGCAAAGATGATGATGATATTATAGAAGCAGTTTTAACATATTTAAGGAAAGACAGACAATGATTGATTGGGATAAAACTTATGCGGCAATTTATAGATCTAGAAAGGATTATTTAAAGCCCATTGTAGATCTTGATAATATCAGCTTGAATGATTTATTGGGCATGGAAGAGCAAAAAAATGCTCTTTATCAAAATACTTTAAATTTTATCCACGATAAAGGAGCAAATCACGCACTTTTATGGGGTGCTAAGGGTACGGGTAAATCAAGCTTAATTAAAGCTATTTTTAATGAATTTAAAGACAAAGGCTTAAGACTTGTAGAATTAGCTAAAGATGATTTATTTGCTTTAGTTGATATTATCGATGAGCTAAGAGAGCAGCCTTTTAAATTTATATTATTTTGTGATGATTTTTCCTTTGAAAAAAACGATGATAGTTATAAATTTTTAAAGCCTTTGCTAGAGGGTAGTATAGAAGCACCTCCACGAAATATTATTATTTATGCTAGTTCTAACAGACGTCATTTATTAAGTGAAAGTATCAGCGATAATCAAGGTGTTCAAGTCGCTCACGCAGAGCTTCATGCAAGTGATGCGGCTGAGGAGAGATTGAGTTTAAGTGATAGATTTGGTCTTTGGCTTAGTTTTTATCAAGGGAATTTAAACGAGTATTTAAAACTTGTTGATTTTTATTTTAAAGATATAAAATGCGATAAGGAACTTTTACATAAAAAAGCAAAAGAATTTTCAAATTTAAGAGCAAGTAGGAGTGGAAGAACTGCAAAGCAATTTTATTTAGCTTTTAAGGAAAGTATTGAATGAATGGTGTTGATATCTTTAAAAAACTTCTTGCTTGCAATTTGGATTTTAAAGAATTTGATTGGCTTGAAAATCAAGGTTTGAGTGATTTTGAGCTTTTAATTTCTGTGATTTTAACCCAAAATACAAAATGGGATAATGTCTTAAAGGCTTTAAATAACTTAAAAAATGCGCAAATTTCAAGCTTGGAGCAGCTTTTAAATTTATCCAACTTAGAACTTGCTACACTGATAAAACCAAGTGGATTTTACAATACCAAAGCCAAGCGTTTAAAAGAATTGGCAAGTAACATTTTAGATACTTACAGCGATATAGAAAATTTTAAGAAAAATGTAGATCGAGAATGGCTTTTAAATACCAAAGGTTTGGGTTTTGAAAGTGTGGATAGTATTTTAAATTATCTTTGCAAAAGAGAAATTTTGGTTGTAGATAGCTATACGCAAAGATTGGCTATGCATTTGGGTTATGAATTTGAAAATTATGAAGAATTAAGAGAATTTTTTGAAAGTGGCATAGAAAATGAGCAAGAAAATTTGTGTCAAATTTTAGAAAAAAAATACGAGCTTTTTGAACTTTATCAAATTTTCCATGCTCTGATTATTGCTTTTGGAAAAGTTGCCTTTAAGGGAGCAAAATTGACTTTAGAGGGTGAAAATTTGATTCAAAATTTAAAGGAAGAATAATGAAAGCAAAAGGAAGTGATTTAATTCCTGTATTGAGTATAGCTGGAAGTGATTGTAGTGGTGGGGCTGGCATACAAGCTGATCTTAAAACTTTTAGTGCTCACAATCTTTTTGGTATGAGTGTTGTTTTGAGTGTAGTAGCTGAAAATACAGCAAGAGTGATCTCAGTTCATGATATACCCGTTCAAAGTGTAGATGAGCAAATGCTTGCTGTTTTTGAAGATATAGTGCCAAAGGCTACTAAAATAGGAATGATAGGAACTTGTGAGCTGATGGAGTGCGTGGCTAGAAATTTAGAAAAATTCAAACCCCAAAATGTAGTTATCGATCCTGTGATGTTTGCAAAAAATGGTTTTGCTCTAATGCCACAAGAAAATTGTGATTTTTTTAAAAAGACCATAGTGAAATTTGCAGATATTCTTACGCCTAATATCCCAGAAGCGGAATTTCTTTGCGATTTTAAAATAAATGATGAAAAAGATATGATAAAAGCGGCTAAATATTTATGCACACAAGGGGCAAAAGCTGTTTTGCTTAAAGGGGGACATAGTGAAGAAAATGCTAATGATGTGCTTTTTGATGGTAATGAAATTTTTATTTTAAAAGGCGAACGCATAGAAACAAAAAACACTCATGGTACAGGTTGTACACTCTCTTCAGCAATTGCTAGTAATTTAGCCTTGGGAAAAGATTTGTATAATGCTGTAAGTGAGGCAAAAGAATATGTAAGAAATGCGATTTATTATTCTTTAAATTTAGGGAAAGGCTGTGGGCCAACTAACCATTTTTTCAGGTTTTTAAATGAAAAATGATTTAGATCTTAGTCTTTATCTTGTAGCAAGTCGTGGAAAAAAAAGTGACGAGCTTTTTTTAAACACGCTTGAAGAAGCGATAAAGGGCGGGGTAAGTATAATCCAACTTCGCGAAAAAGAATTAAATTCAAGAGAATTTTACAAGCTTGGCTTGAAAGTACAAAAGCTTTGCAAGGAGTATCAAATACCCTTTTTAATCAATGATAGAATCGATATCGCCTTAGCTTTAGATGCTGATGGAGTACATTTAGGACAAGAGGATTTAGAAGTATATCTTGCAAGAAAAATTCTAGGCAAAGAAAAAATCATAGGCTTAAGTCTTAAAAACTTAGAACAATTAAAAAATATCGAGGGAGTTGATTATTTAGGTTGTGGTGCGATTAAGGCTACCCCAACTAAAGAAAGTTCTGTTATAAGTCTTGAAACCTTGAGTCAAATTTGCGAGAAAAGCCCTGTGGGCGTTGTAGCAATAGGCGGGATTGATAAAGAACTGATTAAAAAATTAAAGGGCATTAAAATAAGTGGCATTGCAGTAGTTAGAGCCATAATGGATGTGCAAGATGCTTATTTGGCAGCTAAAGAACTTAGGCAAGAAATGAATGAAAATTTATCTTTTAAATGAAACCGCTTTTGAGGGTGTAGAAAATCTTGTTTTAAATGAGATAATTTTTTATGATTTTAGTGTTAATTTAGACGAATTTGACGCTTTAATTTGTACTTCAAAAAATGCCCTAAAGGCTTTAAAAAAAACAAAAAATAGTTTAAATTTAGATATTAATGTGTATGCAGTAGGGCAAGGCACTGCTGAATTTGCTAAGGATATGGGTTTTAAAAAGGTTCAATTTGCGCCAAAATCTTATGGAAGCGAGCTATTTAATCATTTTAAAGAGGAATTAAAAAACCAAAAATGCCTTTATTTAAGGGCTGAAAATATAGCTTCTACTTTAAATTTAGATCTTAGATCTTATGGGGTGGATTTAAAAGAAATCATTGTATATAAGAATGTTTTTAAAGAGAGCAAACAAACAATCCTTCATCCTGCTATTTTTATTTTCACCTCTCCTTTAAGTGTGGAAAATTTTTTAAGACAATATAATTTAGAAAAGGAAGATAAGGTTATAGCAATAGGGCAGAGCACAGCAAAAAAACTTACCCATATAGATCATCTTTTTATAAGTTCTAAGCAAGATTTAAAAGAGTGTGTGAAATTGGCTAAAAGTCTTATTTAGTTTGATTCCAAAATGATTCTTTTGTGTGCAAGATAAAGGTTTTATTTATTAAAATTTCATCATTGACATTTTTTTGCGTATTTAATGCTATGCTTATATGTGCGATTATGATACCATCTTGGCTTAAATTTGCATCTTTGTTGATCGCTTGAAATTTGAAATTTTTACATTGAGCTATGGGATAGTGGTATTGTATTTTGATTTTATCGTTTAAGTTAGGATAATGAAGTATGACAGAATCCAAACATTCCTTTCCGTCTAATTTGGCTTGATAAAGTAGATATTTAGCAAGTTTTTCATCGGCTAAAATTTGGGCTTGTAAATAATAATAAGCATCTTTTACAAATCTTGGTGTATAGCTTGAAGTAGTGATATTTAAACTAAGCCATATTCCTAAAGCACTGATTAAAAATACCAAGGATAGTAAAATATAAGCTCGTTTCATATGAATAACCTTTTTGTAAGGCAATATTCTTGCTCGTATTCTTTTAAACATAATTTAAGCTTTTGTTTTTGTATTTCAAATAAACTCACATTATCCATAAAGATGGAATATTGCTCAAGTCGATTATCAAAATAAGGATATAACTCATAATGAATTTTATCTTCTTTGAGAAATAATTTTATTCTAGCTTGGATAGGGATAAAATTACCCTTAAAAGAAGTAGTGATATTGTTTTCTGAATGAATGAATATTTTTTTAATTTCTTTACCTACTAGAGCATAGACGATGTTTTGTTTATCGTTGTATAGTTCTTTTCGATTTTGAAGTTGAAGTTTGAAATTGCTATTGGGAGAATATAAGCTTGTATTGTTTTCTAAAATAAGGCTAGAATTGAGTAATTTTGCTTTATTATCATCAAGATATAATAAATCATCTTTAATTAAACAGCTTATATGATTTGATTCAAAAGTAATATCAACACAACTTTGAAGCAATTTTTCCAACCTTAACACACTTAAATGAGTTTTTAGTATCAACTCTTTCATTTTTAATTGCTGATTGTTTAAATAATAAAACTCCCACAATGTCCTAGATAGAAAAACTGCTAAAAATCCGGCTAGAATTAATACAAGAATAGTTTCAAAAAGACTAAAAGCTTTATTCATTGTAAAAATATAGTGAGTAATCTTGATCTTGAATATGTAATTTTTTAAATTGAAAGATTTTATCGTCTACATAGTTTTCTTTAAAATCAAGAGTTTTTAAATTTTGCACATGAAGCTTTATATCCTTTTGATGAGGATTGATATAAAGTTTATCTTGTAGTGTATATAATCTTTCAAAATAATTTAAATATTCATGATTTTTATTTAGCTGGTAAAACAATTTAGAAATACTTGCAAAAATCAATCCTAAAATAACAATACAAAGAATTAATTCTAAAAGCGAAAATGCAACTTTCATGTTGCACTAGCATTAAGAGCTTCAAAGAAAGTTCCACGAATGCCTTTTTGCTCCAATACTCTAATCCCTTTTATGGTAACACCTGCAGGCGAGCAGATATTTTCTTTAATAATAGCTGGGTGCTCATTTTCTAGCAGGGCTGCGGCGCTTTTAAAAAGCGAACGCGTAAGATTTAAACTCAGTTCTTTTGATAAACCTTCATATACGCCAGCATTAGCAATGCTTTCAGCTACTAAAGCTAAAAAAGCAGGAGCGCAACCACTTATAGCCATAGCAGCATTCATTTGTTTTTCTTCGCTTAACTCATAAGCTTTTCCAAAAGTATTTAAAATTTCTATGATTTCATCTTTAAAATTTGAATTTTTTAAAACATAAGGAGTTGTAGAAGCCTTATATTTGGCAGCTGTATTTGGCATTATCCTTGCGTAATTTTCAGCTTCAATGAGTCTTAATTTATCAAAATTTGTATTGGCTAAAACTGAAATTAAAATTTTTGCTTTACCTTTTAAATTTGCCGCAACACTTTCTAAAGCATAAGGTTTAAAAGCTAAGATAATATTTTTATTTTCTATATCAAAGTCTTTATAAAGTAGAGTTTTAAAACCTTCTTTTTCTAAATTTTGAAGTTTTTCTAAATTTCTACCGACTATATAGATATTATAAGAATCTTTTAAGCCATAAGCCAAAGCTTGTGCCATCGCACCATTAGCAAGTATATATAAGTCAGCTTTCATTATTTCTTAATATAATTTGCAATTTGATCCGCTTGAAAAAAGTCAGGATAGGCTACGGTATCTAAGATTACTTGCACCATAGAATTATTATCAAGATTAATAACTACAGGAGCTAGGAAATTTACAGTAGATTCCTCTATGCTTTTAGCAATTGCTACTATATTGAAAATTTTCATATTGGATTCAGGCGTCAAAGAAAGTAATTCTTGGTAGTATGTAGGTATTTCAAATTCATAATCTGGTCTTATAAGATAAGGATCAATAAGAACAAAAGAAAAATCTTTCCCATCAAGACTTTTAAGTCTTACAAACACTTCATCAATGGTTGAAAATTCCATATTTTTGGTTTCTTCAAAACCTAATATAGGGCATTTAACAGCTAGTGTCATTTTTTCTCCTCGAGTTTATAATAAAATATTTTATCACAAAATAAGCAATATTAGTTCCAAAATTTAAATTTATTTATCTAATTTCACTATAATTTTAATTTAGAAATAATCATAAAGTATTTAAAATAGTGTATTTAACTTAAAAAATAAAAAAGGCAAAAATTAATGAAAAAAAAATTCTTTCTATGTATTTTATTGGGGATTTTATTCAGTGCTTGCAGTACAAAAAATGATGAAGGATTGTATAATTTAAGTGCAAGCGAATGGTATAAACAGATTATTAAAGATTTACAAGATAAAGATTTAGAAAAGGCTGACGATCATTATAATGGTATGGCGAGCGAGCATATAGCAGATCCGCTTTTGGAGACAACTCAAATTATCTTAGCGCAAGCGCATATGGATGAAGAAGAATACCAACTAGCAGAGTTTTATTTGGATGAGTATAATAAAAAATTTGGAAATTCACGCAATGCAGATTATATTCGTTATCTTAAAATCAAAGCCAAATTTGATGCCTTTGCTGTGCCAAATCGCAATCAAGCTTTAATGCTTGAAAGCCAAAAAGAAATAGATAGTTTTTTAAATGATTATCCCTATACAGAATATGAACCTTTGGTGCAAACTATGTTGACTAAATTAAATTTAGCAGTATTTTATTTAAATGATACAATACGCGATTTATATGAGCGTACAGGACATACCCAAAGTGCTGAAATTTACCAAGAAAGACTGCAAGAAAGTGAGTTTTATCATCAAAGCATTATTAAGCCAGAGCTTCCTTGGTATAGAAGCATATTTGAAAAATTTTAGATTTAAGGGAAACTGATGCAAATTGAAGAAATGCAAAATTATCCAAGTGATTTACCTATTTTAGTAGAGGATGAATTATTTTTATATCCATTTATGATTACTCCAATTTTTATTAGCGATTCTGCAAATATGAAAGCTTTGGATTTGGCAATTAAAAACGATTCAATGCTTTTTGTAGCTCCTTCAAAGCTTGAAAACGGAAGATCTTTTGATGAAATTTATGATTGTGGAGTGGTTGGGACGATTATGAGAAAAGTTCCTTTACCTGATGGTAGAGTAAAAATACTTTTTCAAGGTTATGCTAAGGCCAGGATTGTAAAAGCACTTTCAAGCAAGCCTTTAGAAGCTAAAATAGAGCTAATCAAAGAAGAGTTTTTAGAAGGTGCAAAAAAAGAAGCCTTACTAGATGTTTTAAAAGAAAAAGTTAGAGTTTTGGCAAATGTCAGTCATTATTTTTCGCCTGATTTACTTCGAACTATAGATGAGGGTTTAGATGCTTCTAGAATTTGTGATTTGATTTTGAATACTATTCGCATTAAAAAGCAAGAAGCTTATCAATTTTTCATTTTAACTAATTTGGAAGAAAAGCTTTTAAAATTGATAGACTTGATAGCTCAAGAGATAGAAGCAAATAAAATTCAAAAAGAAATCAAAAACAAGGTTCATTCTCGTATTGATAAAGTTAATAAAGAGTATTTTTTAAAAGAGCAACTTAGACAAATTCAAAAAGAATTGGGTAGTGATAATCAAAAAGAAGATGAGCTTAGAGATTATTATAAAAAATTAGAAAGCAAAAAGAAATTTATGCACGAGGATGCTTATAAGGAAATCAAAAAGCAAATCGAAAAATTTGAACGCATTCATCAGGATAATTCTGAAGCTTCTATGATACAAACTTATATTGAAACCGCTTTAGATGTACCTTTTGAAAAAATAGCAAAGAAAAAACTTGATATTAAAGAAGTGGCTAAGCAGTTAAATCATGATCATTATGCGCTTAATAAACCAAAAGAACGTATTGAAGAGTATTTTGCTGTGCGTGAGCTTTTGGAAAAGCGCGGTATAGCGGATAAAGATGGAGCTAAGGTTATACTTTGTCTTTATGGACCTCCAGGAGTTGGAAAAACTTCATTGGCCAATTCCGTCGCTAAGGCATTAAAAAGAGAACTTATTCGTATAGCTTTAGGAGGATTGGAAGATGTTAATGAGTTACGCGGACACCGCCGTACTTATATAGGTGCGATGCCAGGGCGTATTACCCAAGGCTTAATTGAAGCAAAACAAATAAATCCCGTAGTTGTACTTGATGAAATTGATAAGTTAAACAGAAGCTTTAGAGGTGATCCTAGTGCGGTTCTTTTAGAAATTTTAGATCCTGAACAAAATTCTAAATTTAGAGATTATTATTTAAATTTTAATCTTGATTTGAGTAAGGTGATTTTTATAGCAACGGCTAATGATATAAGCAACATACCTGCTCCTTTAAGAGATAGGATGGAATTTATAGAGCTAAGCTCTTATACTCCAAATGAAAAATTTCATATTACTAAAAAATATTTAATTCCTGATGAGCTTAAAAAACATGGATTAAAATCTAGTGAATTAGATATCAATGATGAAACTATAGAGCTTATCATAAGCGAATATACTAGAGAATCTGGGGTAAGAAATTTACGCAGAAAAATAGCTGAGCTTTGTCGCAAAAGTGCTAAAAAATTACTTTTAGAAAATATCAAAAAAGTAAGCATTAATGTTAAAAATTTAAATGAATTTTTAGACAAAAAAGTTTTTGAGATAGAAAAGCATGATGGAGAAAACCGCGTAGGGCAAGTTAATGGACTAGCATGGACTAGTGTAGGGGGAGATGTTTTAAAGGTTGAAGCGATTAAGATTAAAGGTAAGGGAGAGTTAACTCTTACCGGAAGCTTGGGTGATGTGATGAAAGAGTCTGCTAGAATTGCTTTTAGCGTGATTAAGGTTTTAATTGATGAAGGAAAAATTAAAATTCCTAAAAAGATGATTATTGATCCTAAGAATAATGTTTATGATAGTTATAATTTGCATATCCATGTACCTGATGGTGCAACTCCAAAAGATGGTCCAAGTGCTGGAATTACAATGAGTACGGCTATTGCTTCAGTTTTTAGCGATAAAAAGGTTCGTTCTGATGTGGCTATGACTGGAGAGATAGATTTAGCGGGCAATGTATTGCCTATAGGAGGGCTTAAAGAAAAGCTTATTGCAGCATATAAGGCTGATATTAAAATAGCTTTAATTCCAAAGAAAAATTATGAAAGAGATCTAAAAGATATTCCTGATGAGGTTAAAGATAATATGAAAATCATCGGAGTTACAGATTTTGGTGAGGTTTTAAAATACGCTTTGGTTTAAAATCCAAAGCAAAGAAGAAAAGGCAAAATATTGATTTTGCCTTTTTTATGTTTATAGTCCTTCGAAAGGATTGTTTACAACTTCTTTTCTATCTACTATATAAGGAATAAGAGCTACATGTCTAGCGCGTTTAATAGCAACTTCTACCATTTCTTGGTATTTTTTGCTTGTTCCTGTTAAACGGCGAGGCATAATTTTAAATCTTTCTGATAAAGCATGTTTTAACATAGCTGTATCTTTATAATCAATAAATTCAACTTTTGCTTCTGTGTATTTGCAATATTTGCGAGAGTATTTTCTTTTTTCTGCCATAGTTTATCCTTTAAAATGGTAAATCGGTGTCGTCACTATCATAAGCGTCAACATCAATTTCTTTAATTTTTTCTTGGTTTTGGTTAGGGTTTTGTGTTTTTGTTTGCACTTGTTGTGGAGCTTTTTTAAAATTATTTTCACTCATATAAGGATCATAACTTTGGTTTTCGTAATTTGAATAATTATTATTGGCTCCATAATTATTCCCACCATTGTTAAAATTTCCACCTTGTTGAGGATTGCTTCCTAGCATTTCCATGTTTTCAACTTGAACGCTGTGTTTAGAGCGCATTTGCCCATTTTGATCATTCCATTGTTCAAATCTTAAACGCCCTTCTATAAGAACTTTAGAACCCTTAGAAAGATATTGATTTGCCACTTCAGCAGTACGACCATAAAAGCTAATATCGATAAAGCAAGTTTCTTCTCGTCTTTCTCCATTTGTGGTAAATCTTCTTGTTACTGCAATAGCTGAAGCTCCAATGGCGTTTCCATTTTGGCCATAACGCATTTCTATATCGCGTGTTAGATTGCCTACCAAAACAACTTTATTAAACATTTTTTTCCTTATTGAATTTCAGGCGCGTCTAAAGGTTTTATCTCTTTTTTAGACTGTTTGATGCCGTGGCTTAGTTTTTCCCAAGCTGCAATTTCTTTTTTATTTTCATATTTTACAATTAAAAATCTTATTACTTCTTCTGTAATTCTTAAAATTCTTTCAAGCTCTGCGATTAAATTTGTAGGAGCTTTGAAATAAATTACAAAATAAGTTCCTCTTTCGTATTTTTTGATTTTATACGCTAATTTTCTAGTGCCCATTGGAACAACTGTTTCAATTTCTGCACCATTTTTTACAAGGACTTCTTTTACGAATTCCAACTTTGCATTCACTTCCTCTTCGGTAAGTGTTGGTTTTAAAATAAATAAAACCTCATAATGTTTCATATATTCTCCTTTTGGATGTTAAGCCTATGTGTTTCACAGGCAAGGATTTTGCAAAGTTTTTACAATGCAAGATTTAATTATACCAAAATATACTTAATCTTTACTTTTCGGCCGCTAATATAGAATATTCTACTTGGCTTTTATAAATAATCATTTAGAATTGCTTTTTATTTTTTACATCAATTTATTGCATCACTCTCATGATATCATTAAATGTTGCAAAAACCATCAAGCTTAAAAGCAAAGCCATTCCTCCATAGCTAAGGTATTCAAAAGCTCTTGGTGGAACTTTGCGTCTAAAAATCATTTCATAAAGATTAAAAAGTATATGTCCTCCATCTAACATAGGAATAGGCAAGAGATTTAAAATTCCTAAATTGATAGAGATTAAAGCGGTGATAAATAGCAATATAACCAAACTTTTTTCAGCTGCTTTTGAGGTAAGTTCAGTCATAGTGATGATACCACCTAAATTTTTAGCCTCTACTTCACCACTTATAAGTTTGATGATACCTTTTACTATAAGAGTAGAAGCTTTCATACTCTCATCTAAAGCATAATTTATACTTTGCATGCCTTGATGATAGATTATAGCGGTGCTTCCACTAGGGCTTACCCCAAGCTGAGCTTTTGGAACAATTTGTCCAAAATCATTATAAGCTTGCCCTAATTTTGGAGTGATGATAAATTCTAAATTCTCTCCTTTTCTATCGATAAGAATTTTTAAAGGTTCAAGACTTAGATGATCAGAAATTTCATCAAAACTTTGAATTTTTATACCATTTATAGCAAGTATAGTATCGTTATTTTCAAGTCCTGCTAAAGCTGCGGCTGAATTAGGTGCGATATTTCCTATTTGTGGACTTAGTTTTTGTATGCCTAAATTTCCTATGGCTATGTAAAGTAAAAAGGCTAGGAAAAGATTAAAAAAAGGTCCTGCAAAAAGAATATAAATTTTTTTTATAGGGCTTAAAATGCTATAGCTATCCTGATCTTGATTTTCTAAGCCAGGTTGCATATCATCTTGCCCTTTAAGTTTAACATAGCCACCTAATGGTAAAGCACTCAAGCGATATTTGGTGCCTTTAAATTCGCGTTCAAGCAAACTTTGTCCAAAACCTATGCTAAAAACTTCTACTTTAACACCCAAGGATTTTGCCGCTAAAAAATGTCCTAGTTCATGAAAGAAAATCAAAAAAGAAATAACTAAAATGGTTGCTAAAAATTCTATGGAGTAAAATTTAAAACCAAGAATTAAAATCAAAGCTAAAAAAAGTAAAGATTTCATTGTAATTTTCCCTTGCTTTGTTTAATATAGCTAAAAATATATTCAAATCCTGAATAAAGTGTAAGAAATAAAGCAATATAAAGTAAAATATCCCCTCCTATCCATTCCATAGTTAAAAATCCTATGGCTATCATTTGAAAAGTTGTTTTTAATTTTCCAGTAAAAGAGGCATTTACATTTAAATTTTCACTTACCATAACCACGCGAAAACCCGTGATGAAAAATTCACGCACCAAGATAAGATAAACAATCCATTCATTGGCTTTTCCCGATAGAAGAAGCCCTAAAAAAGCTGCTAGGGTTAACATTTTATCCGCTAAAGGATCTAAAATTCCACCAAGCTTTGTGGTTTGTTGTAAAGTTCTAGCTATAAAGCCGTCAAAAAAATCACTCAAGGCTGCTAAAGCAAAAGTCAAAGCAGCAAAATAATTAATCCAACTTTGATGTATATTATCAAATTTATAACTCAATAAAAAAAAGAGCAAGGGTGCTAAAATCATCCTTAAAACAGCTAAAGTATTAGGTATATTCATAAAAAACCTTATTTTAGATTAAGATAAAACTAATTAGATGAAATTGTATAAAATTTAGGCAAAGCTTTAGTAAAAAAATATTTAAATTTATATTTTTTTGAAATATAATGTAAAAAATATAAACACCTTGCTCAAAAGAGCAGGGTAAAAATCAAAGAAATTGAACTATCTTATCAAAATCAAAGCGATTTTTTTGTGGAATTTTTTCATCATTGGAATACCCTAAAGCTATCACTAAGGTGGACTTTTCTTTTTTGGTATCAAGCAAGAGATAAGAATCGAGTTTTTCTTTATCAAAACCGCCTATAGTACAACTTGCTATATTTAAGGCATTGGCACCATAAAGTATACTAGCAAGTGCTATATGAGCTTGTTCTCTTGCATAGGATATTTTTTGCTCTTGGCTAAGGGATTGTAAAAAAGGCATATAAGTGTCTAGGCGTTTTTGAATTTCTGCTTCACTCATATCTCTTTTTCTAAGTTTGTCTTCAAAATAATCTAAAAAATCAAGCCTTGAAACGATGATGATTAATGCCGCACAATCTTTCACATGTTGTTGTTGGTTGCAAATTTGAGCCAACTCTTCTTTTTTCTTGTCATCTTGCACCACTAAAAATCTCCAAGGTTCAAGCCCTAAAGAACTAGGGCTTAATCTTGCTATCTCTAAGATAGTATCCAAATCTTCTTTTTTAAGTTTTTCATTTTTAAAATTTCTACAAGAATATCTTGTGCTAAAAATTTCAAGTTCTGTTTTCATCACTTCTCCTTATAAAATTCAACTACTTCATCAAATTTTAAACGCTGAGTAGGGTATTTTGGCTCGTGAGCTTGATAGCCCAAAGATAAGATCACAGCGGTTTCAAAAGGATACTCAAGTTTAAGAAAATCATCTACCTTATCTTTTTCATAACCCCCTATCATACAAGAATCAATACCCAAACTCATCGCAGCTAGCGACATTTGCATCATTGCAAGATAGCATTGAAGTTGTGCAAAATGATAAAGTTCTTTTTCATCCATTGCATCAGTATCGTGAGTATAAATTTTTAAAATTTTTTGGAAATTTTCTTCTTTAGAACCCGCAAAACGACGAATCTGTTTTTGTGCAAATTCATCCTTGCTTTGCAAGTCTTTTCTTGCTAGAAAGATGATATTGTGGCTTGCGCTTGCTACATTTTCTTGGTTAAAGCAGAAATTGGCAAGTTTTTGATTATCTTCTTTTTTGTTTAATACAACAAATTTCCAAGGTTCAAATCCATGTGAGCTAGGAGCTAAAATTCCACTTTCTAAGATAAAACGCAAATCTTCTTCACTGATTTTTTTATCATTAAAAAGCTTACAAGCTCTGCGTTTTAAAATCAGTTCTTTAAAATTCATATTTAATCCTTAATTTAAAAATAATAATATCAATTATAAAATGCAAAACTTAATCAAAAAATATTATAGTTTGATATTTTTCTTAAAAACAAAGCCAGATTTTTCAAAATCCATTTTTTGGATATAAAATTCATGGGCTTGTGTTCTAAAAAAACTTGAGCTTAATTCCAATTCTTCATATCCTTGTTGTTTTGCCCAAATTTGAATTTTTTTAAAGAAAGATTGACCCACGCCTTTGCCTCTTAGGGCTTCATCTACAACAAAATCGCAAATATAAAGACAATGATTATGATAAAGTACATTAAAAGGCATAACTCCACAAGCTGCTTTGAAAACTCCCTTGTCTTCATATGTAAAAAGTTTATAATGTTGAGTTTTTGTAGCAAGTTGAAATTTGTCTAAAAAATCTTCTAAAGACAGATTGTTTTTTAATTGTTTTATTAAAGGATAAATTTTTTCTAAGTCTTCTTTTAAATTAATTTCTCTCATTGTTAAACTCTTTAAAAATCAAACAATTCAGGTTTTAATTTTAAAAGCAGACAAAAAGTCGCTAAAGTAGCTTGTTTTTGCATAAATTCACGATCGCCACTTAAATAAAGAATTTCTTGGATAAATGTTCCATCTTTAAACATCGCTCCTATATAAACCGTCCCTGCTTTTATCAATCCTTCATTTTGTTCGCCTGTAACACCGCTAATAGCTAGTGCAAAATCAGGTTTTGCAGTTTTAAAGATACCCTTAAGCATAAAATACACACAACGCTCGCTGTACTCACCTTGGTTTTCTAAAACACCTTCACTTATACCTAGCCATTCGTGCTTGATTTTGTTAGAATAACTTACGATAGAACCTTCAAAAATTTCACTCACTCCGCTAAATTTTGTAAGAGTGCTTGCGCAAAGTCCGCCCGTGCAGCTTTCTGCAAAAGAAATTTTAATCTTCTTTTCTAAAAGTTTTGAAACGATAAATTGTATAGGATCTTTACCTAAAAATACTTTTTGTCCAAAAAGATTTCTTACGCTCGTTAAAAAACCATCTAGTTTGCCAAAATTGACACAACTTGCTTTAATGAGAGTAAGATTTTCTAATAATTTGCTTGATTTTATACTGACTTCATAAGATTTAGTTAAGGTATCAAGTAGCAAAACAGCGCTCTCATCATCTATGCCTAATAAACAAAAATAAGCAAAATTAGGAAAAATATCTCCAAGTAAAGGAGGAAGTTTTTGCCCTGGGTTTGTTTTGATAACATTGACTTTTGAATTGACAAAATCACATATAAAGCTATCTTTTTCAAAATAAGCCTTATCGGGGACTAAGTTATCTTCTTTTAAGACTAAATTATCTTCACTTAGGGTAGCTAAAATTTTTGCTACGGTAGCGTAGTGATTGGGTGTGGTAAAAAGAGTTATGAAATCATATTTGTCTAATAATTTTTCAAGCAAAAAGGGTAATTCTTTATCGGTTTTATTTTGAAAACGAGTTTCATGAATTTCTTTAAATTTATTTTCATAGCTGCGATAAATATAATCCTTAAAATTTTCATTCATTATAAGTTCATCACCGATAAGAAAAAGCAAATGTTTCATAAATTTTTCCTTTTTTATATAATTATAGCTAAAATTTAAACTATTTTGAGTAGAATTTAAGATTATAAAAACTTCATCTAGGTGGAACAATGGATTATAAAGATACCCTGCTTTTGCCAAATACTACTTTTGCAATGCGCGCTAATTTGGCAGAATTTGAGCCAAAAAGATTTGAAAAATGGTTTAGCAAGAATTACGCTTATGAAAAAATGAAAACAAAACGCAAGGAAGCGAAAAAAGCTTTTACTCTTCATGATGGCCCTCCTTATGCTAATGGGCATATCCACATAGGGCATGCTTTAAATAAAATTCTAAAAGAAACGATTATCAAAACGCATTATTTTAATGGAGAAAGTATTCGTTTTACTCCAGGTTGGGATTGTCATGGCTTGCCTATAGAACAACAGGTTGAAATCAAACTTGGAGATAAGAAAAAAAGCTTGAGTAAAAAAGAGATTCGATCATTTTGTAGAGAGCATGCAAATGAATTCGTAAATATCCAAAGAGATGAATTTAAAAGTCTTGGTGTGATTGCGGATTGGGATAAGCCTTATCTTACGATGAAATTTGAATTTGAAGCGGCGATTTACCGCACTTTATGCGAGATTGCTAAAAAAGGTTTGCTTTGTGAGCGTTCTAAACCTGTTTTTTGGAGCTGGGCGGCTAAATCAGCTCTTGCTGAAGCTGAGGTAGAATATGAAGATAAAGAGGATTATTCTATTTTTGTGGCTTTTGACTTAGATGAGCAATCTTGTCAAAAATTAGGCATTTCAAAAGCAAGTGCAGTGATTTGGACTACTACTCCTTGGACTTTGGTGGCAAATCAAGCTATTGCTTTAAATCCAAATGAAAACTATGTGATTACCAAAGAAGGATTGATTTTTGCTAGTGCTTTGCTTGAAAGTATGGTTGCTAAAGGTTTGACAAAGGGTGAAATTCAAAAAGAGCTTAATGCAAAAGAGTTTGAAAAATTAGAAGCTATCAATCCTTTAAATTCAAGAAAATCCATCTTGATTATGGGTGAACATGTTTTAATGGAAGGTGGAAGTGGGCTTGTGCATACAGCTCCAGGACATGGTGAGGATGATTACTATGCTTGTTTAAAATATGATATAGAAGTGATCATGCCTGTGGATGATGGAGGTTGTTATGATGAAACTTTACGCCACAAAGGGCTCTTGCCATCTGATTTGCTTGATGAGTTTATAGGACTTCATATTTTCAAGGCTAATGAAAAAATTTTAGAGCTTTTAGGAGATCATCTTTTACATTCTTCTAAATTCATACACTCCTATCCATTTTGTTGGAGAACCCACAAACCTGTGATTTATAGAGCGACTAAGCAATGGTTTATTTTAATGGATGAGCCAAAACTAAAGGGTAAAACTTTAAGAGAATGTGCTAAAGAGCAAATTTTAAAAACAAAATTTTATCCACAAAGCGGAGTAAAAAGAATAGGCTCTATGGTGGAAAATCGTCCTGATTGGTGTATTTCAAGACAAAGAGATTGGGGGACGCCTATAGCTTTCTTTAGAGATAAAAGCACTAAAGAAGTGATTTTTGATGCTGAGCTTTTTGATTTTGTGGCAAATATATTTGAAAAACATGGAGCAGATGCTTGGTGGGAATTTGAAATTAAAGACTTAATACCGCAAAATTCAAAATACAATGCAGACAACTTAGAAAAAGTTTATGATATTTTAGATGTTTGGTTTGATAGTGGAAGTACTTGGAATGCGGTTTTAAATAGCGGAATCTATGATGCAGGAGAGAAGAGAGCAAGTATGTATCTAGAAGGAAGCGATCAGCATAGAGGTTGGTTTCAAAGCTCTTTGCTTGTAGGAACAGCTATCAATGAATTTGCTCCTTATGAAAGCATCTTAACCCATGGCTTTACCACGGATGAAAAAGGGCAAAAAATGTCAAAATCCAAAGGTAATGTTATAGCTCCTGGGTATGTAGCTAAAACTTATGGGGTGGAAATTTTAAGACTTTGGATACTTTTGAGTGATTATTCTACTGATTTAAAAATTTCAGATAATATCTTAAAACAAGTAGGCGAGCAATACCGAAAAATAAGAAATACTATAAGATTTTTACTTGCAAATACCAATGACTTGGAAAATTTAGAAGTAGAGGAATTTAGTTTTATAGATAAATGGATACTGACTCGTGCTACACGCGTATTTAAAAGTGCTAAAGAAAATTTCTTAGCTTATGAATTTGCAAAAGGCTTTAATGTGCTTTTAAATTTCTTAAGTGCTGATTTAAGTGGAATTTATCTTGATATAAGCAAAGACAGACTTTATTGTGATGCTAAAAATAGCAAACGCAGAAAATCCGCACAAGTGGCAATGGCTTTAATCGCTAGAGAACTTTTAAATTTATTAGCTCCAAATTTAACTTATAGTGTAGATGAGGCCTTAGAGCATGCTAATAGCTTGATAAAAGGCGATGCTAAAGATGTATTTGATTTGAGCTTGGAAGAAAAATTTGAATATGATTTTAATATAGATGATGAATTTTTATTGAGTGTGCGTGAGAAATTCTTTGAAAATATCGATATATTGAAAAAAGATAAAGTGATCAAATCAACTTTAGAACTTAATCTTGACACGAATTCAAAACTTTTAAATTCTATATCTAAAGAAGAATTAAATGATTGGTTTATGGTAAGTTTTGATGAAAAATTACAAGGTGAAGTTTTGTGTGAATTTGAAGTGGAGAATGAGAGCTTTAGGATCATAAAAGCCACGCTTTGCAAATGTCCTAGATGTTGGAAAGTAGAAAGTGCTAAAGAAGATGAGCCTTGCATGCGTTGCGCTGAGGTTTTAAAACATGCTTGATAATCCTATCCCAAATTCCATTATTATCGCTACTATAGCAATCACCGCTGTTTTTTGTGCAGTGGCGGTTGTTTTTATTAAAAATTTGGCAAAGAAACAGAAGGAAAAAGAATGATAACCTTAAAAGAAGCTTTGAAATACTCTAAAGAAGAGCTTGAAAATCTAAAAAAAGAACTCAATGATAAAGCTAAAAAAGAAAATAAAATAGGTGCTTATATAGAGCAATTTTTAGGTAAAGACTTAAGCGATGGGGGTGAAGGTATACCTATAGCGATTAAGGATAATATCAGTGTAAAAGACTGGGAATTAACTTGTGCAAGTAAAATTTTACAAGGATATGTAGCTCCTTATGATGCTACTGCTATTAAGAATTTAAGATCTAAAGGTTTTAGTCCTTATGGACGAACCAATATGGATGAATTTGCTATGGGAAGTTCGAGTGCGACTTCGTTTTATGGAAAAACCTTAAATCCTTTAAATTTTGCTCGCGTTCCAGGCGGCTCAAGTGGCGGTAGTGCTGCTGCTGTAGCAGGTGGTTTGGCTTTGGCTAGTTTGGGTAGTGATACAGGTGGTTCAGTGCGTCAACCGGCTGCTTTTTGTGGTTGCGTGGGCTTTAAGCCTAGCTATGGAAGAGTGAGTCGATATGGGCTTGCTTCTTATTCTTCAAGCCTTGATCAAATAGGCGTTTTAACGCAAAATGTAGAAGATGCAGCTATTCTTTATGATGCTATTGCGGGTTATGATAAAATGGATAGCACAAGTGCGAAAGTAGATTTTACACCTACTACTCCTAATTTAAATGCAGAGAAAAAATTAAGAATTGCTGTGATAGAAAATTATGTCAATGAAGCAAGTGCTGAAGTAAAAGCTGCGCTTTTAAAAAGTATAGAGATGTTAAAAGCAAATGGACATGAAATTGTTTATAAAAATATGCTTGATTCTAAATTTGATATTGCAGCTTATTATATCATCGCAACAGCTGAAGCAAGTGCAAATTTAAGTCGTTATGATGGGGTGCGTTATGGAAAACGCTCACAAAATACAGAAAATCTTAAAGATATGTATATCAATACTCGTAGTGAAGGTTTTGGTGAAGAAGTAAAAAGAAGAATTTTATTAGGAACCTTTGTTTTAAGCAGCGGTTATTATGATGCTTATTATATAAAAGCACAAAAAGCTAGGGCTTTTATCAAGGCAAAATATGAAGAAATATTACAAGATGCTGATCTTATTTTTATGCCTGTAACTCCTACAACCGCATTTGAATTCAACGCAAAAAAAAGCCCTATGGAAGTATATTTAGAAGATATTTATACTATTTCTTTAAATTTAGCAGGGCTTGGGGGTATTAGTGTGCCTGTGGGCAAGGATAAAGAAGGGCTTAATATCTCAGCCCAGCTTATTTGCAAGGCTTATGATGAGCAAACCTTGCTAGATGGAGCTTTAAGTTTAGAAAAAATTATAAAGGAAAATAAATGAATATAATTAAGCGTGCTTTGACTTTTGAGGATGTACTTTTACGCCCTTGCTATTCCGAGGTTTTACCTAAACAAGTAAAAATTCATACCAAACTTACTAAAAACATCACTTTAAATATGCCTTTAATCTCTGCTGCTATGGATACAGTAACAGAGCACAGGGCTGCTATTATGATGGCAAGACTTGGCGGACTTGGTGTAATTCATAAAAATATGGATATAGCTTCGCAGGTAAGAGAAGTTAAAAGAGTAAAAAAAAGTGAAAGCGGGGTGATTATAGATCCTATTTTTGTAAGCCCTAAAGCAAGTGTAGCAGAGGCTTTGGAAATCATGGCAGAGTATAGAATTTCAGGAGTTCCTGTGATAGATAGCGATAGAAAACTCATAGGCATTCTTACCAATCGTGATTTGAGATTTGAAAATGATTATTCAAATTTGGTTGAAAATGTGATGACTAAGGCTCCTTTGATCACAGCTCCTAAAGGATGTACTTTAGATGATGCAGAGAAAATTTTTAGTAAAAATAAGGTAGAAAAACTTCCTATAGTTGATGAGCAAGGACGCTTAGAAGGACTTATCACCATAAAAGATCTTAAAAAACGCAAAGAATATCCAGATGCAAATAAAGATAGCTTTGGAAGATTGCGCGTAGCAGCTGCGATTGGAGTAGGGCAAATGGATCGAGTAGATGCTTTGGTAGAAGCTGGAGTAGATGCTGTGGTTCTTGATTCAGCGCATGGACATTCTAAGGGTATTATTGATACAGTAAAAAGCGTTAAAGAAAAATATCCAAATTTGGATTTAATCGCGGGTAATATCGCTACTGCAGCTGCTGCAAAAGCACTTTGTGAAGCAGGTGCTGATGCTGTTAAAGTGGGTATTGGCCCAGGAAGTATTTGTACTACGCGTATCGTTTCAGGAGTGGGGGTGCCACAAATTTCAGCTATTGATGAGTGTGCTATGGAAGCTAAAAAATATGGCGTTCCTGTGATCGCTGATGGAGGGATTAAGTATTCAGGCGATATTGCAAAGGCTTTGGCAGCGGGTGCGAGTTCGATCATGATAGGTTCTCTTTTGGCAGGTACTGATGAGAGTCCAGGTGAGCTTTTTACCTATCAAGGAAGACAATACAAATCCTACCGCGGTATGGGATCGATAGGAGCTATGCAAAAAGGAAGTTCAGATAGATATTTTCAGCAAGGAACTGCGCAAGATAAATTAGTTCCTGAAGGTATAGAAGGACGCGTACCTTATGTAGGAAGTATAAAAAATGTCGTACATCAGCTTTTAGGAGGGCTTCGTTCTTCTATGGGTTATGTGGGTGCTAAAGATATAGAAGATTTTCAAGCAAGAGCTGAATTTGTTGAAATCACAAGTGCGGGACTTAAAGAAAGCCATGTTCACGATGTAACGATAACCCACGAAGCACCAAATTATAAGGTAAATCAATGAGTTTTGAAGAAAACTTAAAAAATGCAAACGAATCCTTAGAAAAGCTCAATGATAAAGAACTAAGCTTAGATGAAAGTGTGAAAATTTACAAAGAAGGATTAAAAAGCATTGAAAAAGCAAGGCTTGCTCTTGAAAAAGCAAGGCTTGAAGTGGAGCATATCGATGAGTAAGATTGCTGCTTTGCAATTTCCAACCTTGGCATTGAGTGAATCAAGGCTTGATTATTATCTAAAAGCTTCTAAGGATAGTGGAGCAAATTTAGTCGTTTTGGGCGAATATGTGCTTAATAGCTTTTTTACAGAGCTTTTGGTCATGCCAAAGTCTATGATTAAAGAGCAAAGCGAAGCCAAAAAAGAAAGCTTGATTAGACTTGCTAAAAAATATGAGCTTGAAATCATCGCTCCTTATATCAGTGTAGAAACTAAGGGATATAAAAAGCTTTGCTTAAAGGTTGCTCCAAATCATATCAAAACCTATGAGCAGCAAGTTTTAATGCCTTATAATCACTGGAATGAGGAAAAATTTTTTAGCAATAAAATCAATAAGGGCAGCTTAAAACTTTTCACTTTTAGCTATGATAAATTAAAATGCGCTTTACTTTTTGGTTTTGAGGTGCATTTTGATATTTTTTGGCAACAAATTATGGCTAAAAAGATTGATTTAGTTATCGTTCCTAGTGCTTGCACCTTTGAAAGTAAGCAAAGATGGGAAGAGCTTTTAAAAACAAGAGCTTTTTTAAATTCTACAAATATCTTAAGAGTAAATCGCATAGGCACCACAAAAGATGAATGGAATTTTTATGGCGATAGTATGCTTATCAATGCTTTTGGGGAAATAGAAAGTAGGCTAGGTTCTGAAGAGGAAATGCTTATTGTAGAGCCTAAAAAAGCAGATGAAGCTAGAAAAATTTGGGCTTTTGATAAGATAGTTAAAGGACTTTAAAGATTGAATTTATACTAAGCTTATTTAAATAAGCTTAGTGTGAATTTTATAATTCTTGTTTTTTGTTAATTATAAACCAAAATATTTATTGCTTATTTATAATTTAAATTTTTTATTATAAATAACTTTTTTAATATGGGCTTAAATAATGAAAAATATCCATTTTATCGGTTAGGTGGTATAGGAATTTCCGCTTTTGAAAAATTAGTAGGATTAAGCAATACTTTAAATGTAGGAGTAGATAATAAAGTAAGAATAGCTAAAAACTCTCATGAGTTTGTAGGAGAAAACAAAGACATAGAAATAGGTGCTAATCAAAATACTATTATCCATAAAGATGAGATAAGGAATGTGAAGGGAAATAAAAAGGAGGTGGTTGAGGGGCATTATGATATTAATATAAAAGAAACATTAAAAATCCAAACAGAAAAAGAGACTTCTATAAGAAGCAAAAATAATCTACTAATCACCACCAATGCTTCAATGGGCTTTGAAACAGAGAACAATAATACCTTTGTATCTGATAATTCATTATCGCAAACAAAAACAGATTATGAAGTAAAAGCAGGCAATCAAATCCTCCATCAAGTAGGTGATACTCAAATTGTTACTAAGAAAGATTGTGTTATAATTAAAGCAGGTGGAATAGAAGTGATTATAGACTCTAATGGACTTGTGGTTAGAGGTGGAGAGATTAAGGCAGAGTAATGGAAGCACTCAATCAAAAAAATAGTTTAAATATTAGGCTTTTAAGCTCTAATAATATTCTTCTGCATAATCAAGAATTTAAGCTTTATGAAATAGCACAGGGCAATAAAAATGAAATCAAGACTATTTTTACAACTAATAGAATAGGAGAAGCTCATTTAAATGCTAGTGAAATTTTTAGTAAAGAAGCACAAAGCTTTGAATTAATTTTAAACCAATCTAGTGTTTATAAAAACAAACCTATCTATAATCATAGATTTTTATTAAGAAGTTATGAGTATGGGCATTGGTGTGAAATAAAATTTGAAAGAAAGGCAGATAAAGGTTCTATAAACTCTATTAGGCTAAAATCCAAAGAATTTACCTTAGAAAATAATGAAAAAATAGTGCGTAATTTCTATACTTTTGGTGATATAGTAGAATTTGAAGCTATTTATGAGGATACAAAAATCAAAGAAGAGCAAATTAAATGGGGTTATGTTTTTATTCAGGATAAAAACACCTTAGATAAGTTAAACAAAAACCAATTAACTAATGACAAAAAGGAAAGTTCTTTGCTTGATGAAGAAATTTTAAAAGATTGTTTTTATATTGAAAAAGAAGAAGATAAAGCCCTATTATCTTCTTCTATCATTTATAGACATTTAGAAAACAACAAAGCTTATTGTGGAAAACATCTTAGTTTGCAACTACCAAACCCTAAAGACACACAAGAGCAAAAAGCGCTATTAGTCTTTGCTTATAAAGAAATACCCAATTATAATGCCTCTTATCTTATAAGAATTAATGATTATCCACAAATTACCATTGATTGCACTCTAGCAGAAACACTAAGGGCACATACAAACAAAGATGAAATCTCAAGGCTTGGTTGGGGGGTAAGCTATATCTGTCAAAGATTATGGCATGATAATCCAAGTGATGCTAAAGAATTAAAAGATTTAACCTTTAGAAGCTCTACTTCGCAAGATTTTATAGATACTATCCCTAATGAAACAATGAAAACAATAGTAAAGGAGATATTGCCTAGAGTAGAGATGCAACAATTAAAGACTGACAACACAAAATCAAGAGATAAAGCAAGATTTTATGCGGAATTAGATTGGGATAATTTTTACATGAAGTTCCCCATAATGCAAGAGCTAAAGGGCGAGTATATGAATCTCAAAAAGCTTTTTGGAGAAGAATCTGATTTTCAAAAACAATTCGAAGATTTTCTTAATGATACTTTACTAGATATAAAAAACATTAAAAATACACAAGAATATACAATGGCACTCAATATCCAAGCAATGAAAGAGAATAAGACGAAGAATGCAGAAGTCTTTAAGCTATATAAAAAAGAGGAAACACTCCCAGAAACTCATAAAGCTATAAAAGACTTACAAAAACCATCAGATATTATCGATAATAGTTTATATTTTCAAAGGTTTGATATAAAAAATGATGTGTTTTTACCGCATTTAGGCTTAAGTAAATTTGATGCATTTTCATTGCAAAACTCCATACAACATGAAAAAGAAGTTTTAGATAAATTCCACTCTAACCCAAAATACAAGCAGAATTTTGCTCTATACTCTATCGCAGGGGCTTTTAATATCTTATATATACCAAGCCTTATACAAATCACGAGAGTTACAAGATTCTATAATTACCATTCTTTATATGCTGCGTGCAAAAAGGTGCGTGCTTTTATCATCGATACTGTGAATTTTAATAATAATGGTAGCGATCAGCCTATTGGGGCATGGGATTATGAGAAGGTAGGATTTGATTTATATAATTCGATAATGCAATACCGAAATACAAAATTTCATTTTAAATATACCTCACCAAAATCATTCTTATTTCCCTTATATAATTCAGACTTTCTAAAAACAAAACAGTATTTTAATCTAGGCTTAGATTTCTTTTTATATAGCTCTACATTTTTGGATATGGATTTTAGTCATACGCAAATGCAAGATACTGCTTTTATAGTGGGGAAGTAAGATGTTTTTTGCTGGTGGTGATTATGAGCCTTTTATATATGGGCTTAGTCTTATTGCATACTATTTTCTACCCCTTTATTGTCTGACGCTTTTATTGTATAAATATAAGCCTCAATATGTGAATCTTACTCTGCATATTGGAGCTTCAGTGTTGTTATACTTGGCTATGTGGGTAATATTTGTCGATACAACTATTATCAGCCTTTTTGAAATTTTTCAAATGTTTTTAATCCCCATTATCTTGCAAATTATACATCTTACCTTTATACTCTATGCTATTATCTATACTTATTTTGATATGCAAAAGATTTCATTTACAAAGAGACTAGGCAGATATATCGTTTCATTTTTTATTGGGATTGGACTACTTATCCTTTCTTTTGTAATGATGTATGCTATTGGATATTATATCAGCTCATGGTGTGATAGATATTATCTTAAAATCGATGAGAGAAATGAGGCGATTCGCACTATAACTTTTTATGTTCTTGTTGTGGTTTTTCCCAGTATAATTGCACTACTCCTTAGCTATATCCTCTATAAAAATCATAAGTCATTTTTTACTAAGATTCTATATAGAATCTTATCTATGATAGGCAAGGATAAACCATAATGCAAAAACTTATATATCAAAACCACGACTACCAACAAATACAAATCCAACAAACACAGAAACATTTCAATCTTGGTTGTGATTTTAGAATCCTTACTTCTACATTTAAGGATATAGAAGTTTGCTCTTTTTCAATGCCTATAAGTATAAAGGTGGATTGATAAATATTACAGATTTATTGATAATTCTACCAAAAGCAATTTTGATAGCATTTCTTTATAGTCTTGCTATGTTATGGCTTGTGATTCCAGCAATATTACCATTTATTCTCACGACATTTATCCCTAAAATAAACAAAATATTGCTTAAAAATAGAAGTATTGTTTATTGGATTATTGGCAGTTTTATTTCTTATATTATTTTTATTATGGCTCATATTATATCGTTCTTTTTAAATTTAATATGGATTCTGTATCTATAGTGTTTCTTGGAGCAATGATCTTTAATATTTATTCCACAATATACCTTTTATTGTTTAAATTTTTATCCAACAATAATCAAAATATTTTTCCAAGTAAAAAAGAAAAATATTGTCTCTTTGGCTTAAATCTTTTATTTTCTTTGCTATTTTATGCAATATGGTTTGCAGCATTTGAATATGATTTAGCTGACAAAGTAGTTAAATTCTTTAATGGAGTGTAACAATGAATGGGGCTAAACTCCTTGACAATATAAAACCTAGTGATTTAAAAAGAAGCCAAATGCAATTTTATGGAATTGCTAATAAGGAATTTGGGATAGAATATAAACTAAGCTCTAAAGAAAGATCAAATCAAGTTATAGCTCTTTATGCCCTCTCTGGTAAATTTCAAATCTATTATGTGTTAGATAGCTTTGAAGTAGAAAGAATGAATGAAAAAGAAATAGTTATCTATCCTACACAAATTGAATCGTGGTACTAGGTATTATCGACTACCAAAATACGCAATCTCACTTTAATTTGGGTTTGGATTTTATAATTACAAGCCCAATATTTAAAAATATTAAGATTCCAAATAATTTGGATACAAAGAATCTATTGAGGATTATAGTAAAAAGTGAGGCGAGATAATGACTGATGGATTTGGGTTTTTAGCATATGTCTTTACATTGCCTGTATTGATTCTTGGTGGTATATCTTGTGTATGTATAGTATTTTTGATAAGATTTCAAAGCTTTTGTGGGTTTGTATGTTCAAAAAGTTTTTGGATTGCTTGGCTTTTTCCATATTATTTATTATTTTTGATTATCTGCATTACTTGTGAATGGGAGTTATTAACAATGTATATCTGTGGTATTTCTTTACCTTTGGTATATTTTTTAAGAAAATTTTTTATGCAATCACATTTAAATCTAGCTCCAAACGAATTTTCATTATGGATTATCCCAATGAGTATTTTCTCTCTTTGTATTCATAGTAGTCTGTGCGTTGCTATTGCGTGGATGTTAATATTTTTTCAAGCAAATTATGATACCCAAGCACTTCAATTTTGGCTTAGATTGCTTTTTATATAGCTCTATATTTTTAGATATTGTGCTAGAGGAGTAGTTATTATGTTTGAAGCGACAAAAAATACGGAGCAAATTAAAGGAGTTTTTATGCAAAAGATTTTAATAGTTTTAGGGATTTTCTTGATGTTAAGCATTAGTGCTAATGCAGAAACTAACAATAAGGCTAACTTCACTCATACAACACATTTAAACAAATGGCTTGGGACTTATACATTACAAGAAAATCTTTATATGGGGAGCTTTACAATAAAAAAGTGTGATAAGTTTAATATTTGTGAAGCTAGATATGAGGCTATCCTAAATAAAAGTGAATTTAATGATATGCACGAATGCGATATAACTTTGAAATTACAGGTAAAATCTCCACAAGAAGCTATAGCTTTAAATGATGATAAGGATTTTGTAAATTGTAAAATTTATATTAGGAAAAATCAACAGGGTATTATATTTATAAGAGATGGGAAAGTATTTAATTCACCCGATTATTTTTGTAGCACAATGTGTGGCAACCAAACGATATTTGAGTGGGGAGATATCTATAAAAAGGAAATGCAATAATGCTTTATGATGTTAAAAAATTAAATGAAAATGATTATAAAAAAGAATGCGCAAAGCTTCTTATTGCTTTTGAAAATCCAAATTATAAACAAGAAAATGCTATACATATTGCAGGCAATGTAACTATTGGATATGGACTTGATTTAAAGACAGGAAATAATCCAAAGTTACTTTTAGAAGGGTATTTACCAGATGATTCTAAAAAACTTAAAATAGGAGATGAAGAATTAACTTTTTATGAAATTATAGAGAAATATAGAGCCAATAAGGCAGGTTTTACAGACCCAAAGATAGTAAAAGGTTATTTACAAAATAAAGTGTTTAATTTTTCGCTTACGCAAGAACAAGCCCAAGAAATTTTGGAAAGAACCTTTGATTCATATAAAAAGTATATATCACAATAACTTGTTGGAATATAGTCAAGAAAAAGCTTCCTTGGTTTCTTTACATTATCACGGTAGATTTAATAATATCAAGATAAAGCCTCAAAGATGCTAAAAATCTATTTAAAACTAGAAAGATATAGTAGCGAAGAGATTTTATCACATAGAGGGGAAATTTTGAATTAACACTTAATAATCTTAAGATTTTAGATAAAAATGGGAATAATCATGAAACCATAACTAAAATATTTCTTCATAATTGTGAGAACAGAAGAATTTATGAAAGTTTAAAGCTAGAGTATCAAGAAGGCATTTATAAGAGTAGTTTTAAATAATACCTCTATGCTTTTAGCAAGTGATAGGGAAAAGCTTAATCTTGCAAATGAAAAATATCCATTTTATCGGTTAGGTGGTATAGGAATTTCCGCTTTTGAAAAATTAGTAGGATTAAGCAATACTTTAAATGTAGGAGTAGATAATAAAGTAAGAATAGCTAAAAACTCTCATGAGTTTGTAGGAGAAAACAAAGATATAGAAATAGGTGCAAATCAAAATACTATTATCCATAAAGATGAGATAAGGAATGTGAAGGGAAATAAAAAGGAGGTGGTTGAGGGAAAACTTGAGCTTCATGTTAATAAAGGAATAAATTACTTTACGGAAGAACATTTTAGTATGCAAACTAACAATTACATTGATATATACACAGAACAAAATTTAAGCACGCAAACCAAAAAACAACATACAGAACTTGCAGAATCTAAATATAGTGACTTTCAAACAGATTCTGAAGTAAAAGCAGGCAATCAAATCCTCCATCAAGTAGGTGATACTCAAATTGTTACTAAGAAAGATTGTGTTATCATTAAAGCAGGTGGAGTAGAAGTGATTATAGACTCTAATGGACTTGTGGTTAGAGGTGGAGAAGTAAAAGCAGAGTAAAGGATAAAAATGAGCCAAACAAACAATAACACAGAAATCAAAGAGCAAGACACTCAAGATGAAATCATTTGGGAAGGAAAAAAGGATATACCTTCGTTTTTGCTTTATTGGATAGCAAATATTGTATTTTTATGTTTTATTCTTTATTTGTTTCCTAGATTATTTAATCCTAGCAAAGAAATAGATTATAAATGGTTTATAGTTTTTGTTATATTTCTTTTTGGGTTATATATACTTGTAAAAAATATCTATCAAATGGCAAATATTAAAAGAATTTATATCACAAAAGAAAAACTTGTGATTGGGTATTATATTAAAAATGATTTGGTTTTTCCTTTAGGAACTTTTTTTATATATTATCGTAGTTCGTCACTTCCATCCATATCAAATCCAGGAGATATAGTGATATACACCTTTGGAGATAAGGTCAAAGAATACCTTGAACCTGGTTTATTCAGTGATGGCGATGATCCAACAAAAGGTTGTTTTAAAAGAATTAATGCCATTATAAAGCCTCATGTAATGCCTTATTTATTAAGCTTAAGTGATGAAGAATTTGAAAAAATCATTTCACATGTAAGCGGTTATAACGAAATTAATACCACTTTCCTTAAAGAAGCAATGGAACTCAGAAAAGAGAAAAAAGATGAATGAAAACATTTATGGAAGTTTAGAGTTTTATTCTAAAGAAACTCAAAGCACTCCTAGTGATAAAAGAGATTTAGGAGTATTTGGAGATGTTGCTCCTTATGCCTTACAGAAAGTTTTGCTACTAAAGCTTTTAAGGGGTAAGCAATGAATAATTCTACTTTACCTTGGAAAAGCAAGAGAAAATTTTACTTCCTTGCTATTTTGCAATATATTATTTATCTTGCATTAGGTCTTTTTGTGTGTTGGTTTTGTTGGTTTGTTTTGCTTAAAGAATCTTTGTGGTATGGTTTTTTTGCCTTTGGGAGTCTTTATTATGTTTTTGAATTACATAGGGCATTGAATTTTAAATCCATAATTTTAACAGAGCAGGGATTAATATTAAAAATGCGGTGGTTTGATACAGAAATTTTCTATCCTTATGGAAGTTTTACAATGAGTTATGACATTGCCTATGGGATAAGATTTTTTGAAAGAATAGAAATACAAAATATAAAACACATAAGAAAAGAATTTATTTTTCCTTGCGGTGTGGATTCTTTTGGTAGTTTTGAAAACAATCATACATTTAAAGAATTATGCACCAAATATACACAAAAAGCTTTAGAGACTATGAATTTAGAAGAAAAAGTAAATCTTTATAAGCTTTATAGGGCAAATATAAAAATATTTTTTAATCAAGAAATAGATCACAATGTTTTTATTATTGATTTCTCCCCTTATATACAAGAGATTAAAACTTATTTAAAGGATAAAAATGAGTGAAATAAACAATAACACAGAAATCAAAGAACAAGACACTCAAGATGAAATCATTTGGGAAGGAAAAAAGGATATACCTTCGTTTTTGCTTTATTGGATAGCAAATATTGTATTTTTATGTTTTATTCTTTATTTGTTTCCTAGATTATTTAATCCTAGCAAAGAAATAGATTATAAATGGTTTATAGTTTTTGTTATATTTCTTTTTGGGTTATATATACTTGTAAAAAATATCTATCAAATGGCAAATATTAAAAGATTTTATATCACAAAAGAAAAACTTGTGATTGAGTATTATATTAAAAATGATTTGGTTTTTCCTTTAGGAACTTTTTTTGTATATTATCGTAGTTCGTCACTTCCATCCATATCAAATCCAGGAGATATAGTGATATACACCTTTGGAGATAAGGTCAAAGAATACCTTGAACCTGGTTTATTCAGTGATGGCGATGATCCAACAAAAGGTTGTTTTAAAAGAATTAATGCCATTATAAAGCCTCATGTAATGCCTTATTTATTAAGCTTAAGTGATGAAGAATTTGAAAAAATCATTTCACATGTAAGCGGTTATAACGAAATTGGTACCACTTTCCTTAAAGAAGCAATGGAACTCAGAAAAGAGAAAAAAGATGAATGAAAATAATACACAAGGAAATGAAAAATTGATTTTTTTAGAAGTGAAATGATTTGGGAGTTAATAAAGAATATATAAATTTTTAAAAATAATGCTTTTTTATAAAGTTTTAAGAGCTTTTTTATATTTTTATTTTAGTAAAAAAGTGCTAAAATTTAGGCTTTACAATACAAAGGCTTAGATAATGCAAAATATCCATTTTATCGGTATAGGCGGTATAGGAATTTCCGCTTTAGCGAGATTTTTAAAAGAAAAAGGTTTTAACATAAGCGGGAGTGATCTTAAAGAAAGCAAAATCACCAAAGAACTTGAAAAAGAAGGAGTGGAGGTAAAAATTCCACATCATAAAGACAATATTTTGGGCAAGGATTTGGTGATTTATTCTGCTGCTATCAAAGAAGAAAATCCTGAATTTAAATACGCCAAAGAATTAAATATCAAATGTCTTTCACGAAAAGAAGCTTTGCCACTGATTTTAGAAGATAAATGCGTTTTTGCAGTAGCAGGTGCACATGGAAAAAGCACCACTTCAAGCATTTTAGCTTCCTTGATAAATGACGCTTCTGTGATTATCGGGGCGATTTTAAAAGAATTTGGCTCAAATATGATCTATAAAGAAAGTAAAAATTTGATTTTTGAAGCGGATGAAAGTGACAGCTCTTTTTTAAATTCAAATCCTTTTTTAGCTATTGTTACCAATGCAGAAGCAGAGCATTTGGATCATTATGGTAATGAGGTTTGCAGACTTCACAAGGCTTATGATGATTTTTTAGATTTGGCTAAAATTCGCGTGATTAATGCAGAAGATGAGTATTTAAAAGGATATAAACAAGAGGCGATTAAGCTTTATCCGAGTAAAGATATCAAAAATGTTACCATGCATATAGAAAATTTTAAGCCTTTTACAAGCTTTGAGTTGAAAAATTTTGGAAGATTTAGTGTTTTTGGTATGGGGGAGCATATTGCTATTGATGCGGCTTTAGCGATTTTAGCGGCATTAAATTATGAAAATATAGAAAATATCCGCAAGAATTTAAAAAAATATCAAGGTATTAAAAAACGCTTTGATATCTTGCATGCTGATGAAAACTTAGCATTAATCGATGATTATGGACATCACCCAACCGAGATAAAAGCTACTTTAAAAGCTGCTAAGGAATACGCAAAATTAGCAGGATATAAAAAGATCGTAGCTATTTTTGAGCCTCATCGTTATACGCGTTTGGCTGCAAATTTAAATGAATTTGCTAAAGCCTTTGAAGGAGTCGATGAGCTTGTGATTTTACCTGTATATAGTGCAGGAGAAGAAAAGATAGAGCTTGATTTAAAAGCAGTTTTTCCTAAGGCTTTATTTATAGAAGATATCAAAAGAGAGGGGAAGTTTTTAGTCGCTTCTAAAGGGCAAGTTTTTGATGAAGGCTTGATTATAGGTTTTGGTGCGGGAGATATCAGCAATAAATTAAGGCAACAAAATGAGTAAAGTTTTACTTTATGTCTTAATAATCCTCATTTTGGCACTTATCGCATTTTCCTTGCGTAAAAAATTAGGCAAGCATGCTAAAACTTTATTTGGTGTTTTGCTTGTAGTTTTTATCTTTTTGGCTGTCTTGTTTGAAGTAAGAAATTCACAAAAAAGCCATTTAAGAAATGATATCATCGTTGCTTTTAATCAAAACAAAAATATTTTATGTAAAGATATAAATATCTCTAAAGCTTATTTTAATTACGAATTTGGGACAGGAAGCTTTATATCAAAGGATAATAATCAAAGCTTTAATTCGTTGATTATCGATATTAGAGATTGTAGGTTAAATGATGAATGAGATTAAAGAAGAATTACTTTTAAAACTTGATTTAAATACTTATTTGCATGAATTTAAGTCTTGCTTTGCAAGGGATAAAGAAATTTTTTTACAGGGGGATTCTCACCTTCATTTTAAGCGTATCAATGAGCTTTGCGAGACTGAATTTCCAAATTTGCCCGAGCTTTCAAATTTGGATAAGGCTTTGGTGCATTTAAGCAAACAAGGGGTTTTGCATTTAGATGAGATTTTTGAATTTGTAAAAATTTTTCGCTATTTTGAAAAGATCAAAAAGCTCAATTTGGGCAGCAATTTAAATTCATGGCTCGAAAAGATCGAATTTGTTAATGGAATTTTAGATCTTTGTGAAAAATTTGATGAAAAGGGTGGGTTAAAAGAAAGCTTAGATGAAAGATTGATAAATATCAATACAGCTCTAAGACTTAAAAATGAAGCAGTCATAGCTGAATTTAAAAAATATTGCTACACAAAGTCTTTAATGCCTTATCTAATTGATACTCAAGTACACCTTATAAACAGCCTTGAAGCCTTGCTTGTAAGAGGGGGTTTTAACCACGCTATAAAAGCTAAAATCATAGGCAGAAGTAGTGGGGGAGGATTTTACATCGTTCCACTTAGTGTTGAAAATTTGCAAAACGATATAGAAAAAATCAAAAATCAAAAAGAAGAGATCTACTATGAATATGCTAAAAATTTCTCTACATTTTTAGCAAAAAATTTAGCTTTTTTAAAATTTATTAATAATGCTTTTGATCTTTTTGATCATTATAGCGCTAGGGTTTTGTTAGCCAAGAGAAAAGACTATGAATTCGTTTTATGTGATAATAGCAATAAAATCATACTTAAAGATTTTGCCCATCCTGCTTTAAAAAATCCTAAAAGTGTGAGTTTGGATTTTAGCAAGCAAGTTTTGATTATCACCGGTGTTAATGCGGGCGGAAAATCCATGCTTTTAAAGTCTTTATTGAGTGCGGCATTTTTAGCCAAACATCTTTTGCCTATGCAGATAAAATCTAGCCAAAGTAAAATAGGCTCTTTTAAGGAATTTGATGCCATTATAGAAGATCCACAAAATGTTAAAAATGATATTTCAACCTTTGCAGGAAGAATGCTTCATTTTTCTAAGCTTTTTTCTAAAAAAAGCTTGCTTTTGGGTATCGATGAGATAGAGCTTGGGACAGATTTTGAAGAGGCGGCTTGTTTGTATAGTGTGCTTATTTCAAGATTGATAGATAGTGGGCTTAAGATCGTTATCACCACGCACCATAAACGCCTTGCCATGCTTTTAGCAAAAAATGAGCAAGTTGAACTTATCGCCGCCTTGTATGATGAGGAGCTTTCGCGCCCAAAATACGAGTTTTTAAAAGGCACCATAGGAAAATCTTATGCTTTTGAAACAGCTTTGCGTTATCAAATTCCTTCAAATTTAGTCAGTGATGCTAAAAAACTTTATGGAGAGGATAAAGAAAACTTAGAAGAGCTTGTGGGAAAAAATATCAATTTAGAATTAGAACTTAAAGCCAAGCTTGAAAGCGTAGAAAAAAAAGAGCAAAAAGTGGATGAAATTTTACTTTCCTTAAAAGATCAAAAAGAAAAAAACGAGCAAGAATTTCGTGATAATCTAAGAAATTTAGAATTTAAATTCCATAAAGCCATAGAAGAGGCTAAAAAAACCATTCATCTTAAAGATACAAAAGAAAAACAAAGAAGCCTAAATAAAGCCAATGAGCTTAAAAAAGAAATCATTCTACCGAGTATGGAACAAAATGAAGAATTACGCGTGGGTGATTTTGTAAAATATGAAAAAATCAAAGGAAAAATCGTAGCCATTTCCAAAAATGATGCTATGGTTGAAAGCGATGGGATCAAACTTCGCGTGCCTTTAAAACTTCTTAAAAAAAGCGGAGCGATACAGAAAAAAGTGGCAAAAACAAGTATCAGTGTAACAAAGCCTAGCAATCTAAGTGTGAGTTTGGATTTGCATGGACTTAGGAGTGATGAGGCTATTGCTAGACTTGATAAATTTATTTCAGATGCTTTGATAGCAGGATTTGACGAGGTTTTAATCTATCATGGCATAGGCACAGGAAAGCTTGCTTTTGCAGTAAGGGAATTTTTAAAAACACATAAGAGTGTAAAAAGTTTTCAAGATGCGCCTATTAATCAAGGCGGCTTTGGCGCTAAGGTGGTGAGGTTGTAATAGCTTATGTTAAATTTTAAAAAATTCAAGGCTTAAAATGAAAAACATTATGATACTAAGTGGAGCGGGTTTGTCTGCTCCAAGTGGGCTTAAAACTTTTAGAGATAACAATGGACTTTGGGAAGAGTATGATGTAATGGAGGTTTGTTCTGCTACAGGCTTTAGAAAAAATCCTAAAAAAGTGCTTGATTTTTATGACGCAAGAAGAGTCCAACTTCAAAGTGTAAAGCCAAATTATGCCCATGAAAAAATCGCACAATTAAAAGAAAAATGGGGTAAAAATCTTTTTATCCTTACGCAAAATGTTGATGATTTGCTAGAGCGTGCAGGCTGTAAAGATGTGGTGCATTTACATGGTTTTTTACCTGAGCTTCGCTGTTTATCTTGTGATGAAATTTTTAACATAGGCTATGAAAAAATCGCTGATAAACAATGCCCAAAATGCAAAAGTCAAAATTTAAGACACAATATAGTCATGTTTGAAGAACAGGCTCCTGCTTATGCTACGCTTTATTCTTTGCTTCATCAAACTTCATTATTTATTAGCATAGGCACAAGCGGGGCGGTTTTACCTGTGGGACAATATGCTTTAATGTGTGAAAAAAGTATTTTAAATATTTATGAAAAAGATGTGAATTTGGAGCGATATTTTGATAAAATCTACACCGAAGATATAATCAGTGCTATAGATAAAATCGCACTGGATATTGAAAATTTTATGAAAGATGGCAATGTTTGATTCTTTTTTAAATGGTTTGTTTTTGGGTTTTGGGGTAAGTGTTCCTTTTGGGCCTATAAATATTTTGATTTTAACCTATGCTTTAAAGGCTTTTAAAAATTCCATAGCGGTGGGCTTGGGTGCATTTAGTGTGGATTTGCTCTATTTGCTTTTATTGCAATTTGGGCTTTTGAATTTCTTGGATAATGTGATTTTTATGCGTGCTTTGGCTATTTTTGGTTTTTGTTTTTTAAGCTATATGGCTTATTTGATGTTAAAAAAGAAAAATGAAGATTTGCATTTAGATCAGCATAAAGATTTTAAAGAAAGTCTTTTAAAAAGCTATGTTAAGGGTATCATTTTAAATGGCTCTAATCCTTATGTGATAGGTTTTTGGCTCAGTGCCACAGGCATAGTTTTAAGCAATCAACACGCTTATTCTACGATATTAGGGCTTGTTGTTGCTATTCTTTTTTGGATAGCTGCTTTAGCTTTTGTTGTCGCAAAATACAGCTATCTTTTTAGTGCAAAGGTGATTCGTATTATCAATATAGTTTCAGCTTTGATTATAGAGTATTTTGCTCTAAATTTATTATATAAAACTTTTATAGGATAGAAAAATGAATGCAAAAGAATTATTGATCGAACTTTTAAAATTTGAGTCCATTACACCCGAAGATGATGGCGCTTTAAATTTCATCGCCTTAGAACTTAGTGATTTTGAAGCTTTTTTTATAGAAAAAGAAGGGATTAAAAATCTCTTGCTTACTAAGAAATTTAACGATGAGGGCGAGCATTTGGCTTTTGGTGGGCATGTAGATGTCGTTCCTGCGGGCGAGGGTTGGAAAAATGATCCTTTTGAGCCTTTGGAAGAAGAAGGTTTTATCTATGCAAGGGGTGCGCAGGATATGAAAAGCGGTGTGGCTGCTTTTATCGATGCTGTAAAGGAAGTTAACTTTAAGGGAGGAAGATTAAGCCTTATTTTAACAAGTGATGAAGAAGGTGAGGCAAAATACGGAACAAAAGCTGTTTTAGAATGGATGAAAGAAAAAAATATGCTACCTGATTATGCTGTGGTTGCTGAACCTACTTGCGTTAAAAAAATGGGCGATAGTATCAAAATAGGGCGTCGTGGTTCTATCAATGGTAAGCTTTTGATACGCGGAAAACAAGGTCATGCGGCTTACCCTGAAAAATGTATCAATCCTGTGCATGATTTCGCACCGGTTTTAAAACTTTTAGCAGGTTTTGATCTTGATCCAGGTAGTGCTGAATTTAGCCCTTCAAAAATCGTTATAACCGATATTCGTGGGGGTATGCAAGTAAGCAATGTCACTCCAAATGATTTAAGACTTATGTTTAATGTTCGCAATTCTCCTGATACAAATTTAGAAGATGTAAGAGCTTATGTGGAAAAAATTTGCCACGGTTTAAACTATGAGCTAGAATTAACACAATCAAGCGAACCTTTTTTAACAAGCATTGATAATAAAATCGTACAAAAAATGAATGAAAGTGTGCAAAAAATCACTCATGAGGTACCAGAGCTTAATACCAAAGGCGGTACAAGCGATGCAAGGTATTTTGCAAAATACGGCGTTAAGGTGGTTGAATTTGGCGTTTGTAATGATAGAATTCACGCTATTGACGAGAGAGTGAGCGTGGAAGAATTTGAAAAACTTTGTCTTGTTTTTAGAGATTTGGTGGAGAATTTTTAAGGGTTTGAGATAATTAAAGAAATTCAAAGTAACAAATATGTTTGATAAATTTTCATTTTTAAAATTTTACATTTGGCAAGATAAAGAGATTATTTAAAAATAAGCTTTGTAAAAAAATAAAAAATTGAATTTTTAGATAAAGCAGGAAAAGTATTAAAGAAAGAATTTAGAGTAGCCTCTCGTTTAAGAGTACCTCGCAGCTATCGGCAAGTTAGCCCTCTAAATTGATATTATTATAACAGATAAAACATAAATTACAATTAAATCAGGGGTGTAAAGTGAGTTTTTCTTTGCAAGATATTGAATATGACAGAATTAAAACTTTATTTTCTAATTTTCCAAATTTATTAAATAAAGATTTTGAAATTCGTATGAAAAAAGCTTTTGGCGTATTGCATTTTGATTATTTATGGGGTGCTTGCAAGGAAGCAGAAAAAATTCTAGCAAAATACAAACAAGACAACTTATTTGATTTGATTATGCGAATATATACAAAAAAGAGAAAAACTCATCAAGCTAATTTTTTACTTTTGCATTGCTTTGAAAATGCATTGCGTAGCACATTATGTGTCAAAATAGCAAATTTATACAATGTAAATAATAGCGACTCATGGTTTTTAAATCAAAACCCTAATTCTTATGGATTGAGTAATATTTTAAGACTTTTTAACAAAAGAAAAAATCATTTAAAAGGCGGAAATGCGCAAAATTCTTGGGAGGCATTTGATTGTTTTTATCTTGTGGATTTGGAAGACATTATCAGTACTCATTGGAGTGAATTTGCCCCCATTTTTAAAAATGAAAAAAGCTATAAAGGACAAGATTTGCCAAGCTATGGTACAAAGGAGCATTTATTAATTAAACTCAGTCAAATCAGAAAAGCAAGAAATGAAATTTTTCACAATAAACCTACGAAAATAAAATTTCGTAAAGATTTGGAAATATTACTTTTGCGTTTAGATTACAATCTAGAAGATGTCATTAAGATCGGTGAAATTTCAAGTGCTATACAATTAAAATATCATTATTAGAAATTTATAAAATACATAAAACCTAAAAATCATAAAAAAAGCAAAAATAAACCAGCATTAAAATTTAAGAAAAAAAGATCAAAATATATATAAAAAAGTTTGAATTTAAGGAAAAAATCTAAAGAATTATTAGATAATGCAAAAAATAAAAGAGTAATTTCAAGGAAAAGTATGATTATTAACGGAGAAAAATTTGAGCTTAAAGAGCTTAAATTTATGGATTTTATCAAAGAAAAGGGTTTTAAAATCGAACTTATCGCCTTAGAATTAAATGGAGAGATTATACCTAAAAGTGAATTTGAAAATTTGATTTTAAAAGAAAACGATAAAGCAGAAATCGTGAGTTTTGTAGGGGGTGGTTGATGAGAATTAAATTCAATGGTAAAGAACTAGATACAGAATTTAGCACTAGTTTGGATTTTTTCAAAAGTGTAAGCAAAAATGAAAATGATGTGTGGATTATCAATGGTTTTGCAACGAAAGAAAATATAAAAATTCACGAAAATGATGAGCTTTTTTGCATAGAAAGAAATACCTTACCTCCAAAAGATGCTCTAGATGCGATGATGAGGGCAAGACACACTCCAAAACTTCATGATAAGCTTAAAAATGGGCGCGTGGCGGTTTGTGGTTTGGGTGGGCTTGGCTCACATATAGCGATAAATTTAGCAAGAAGCGGTGTGGGGTATTTAAAGCTGATTGATTTTGATGTGGTTGAGCCTAGCAATCTCAATCGCCAAGCTTACCGCGTAAGTGATTTGGGAAAATTTAAAACCGAGGCTTTAAAAGAGCAAATCAGTGAAATAAATCCTTATATCAAAACCGAAATTTGCACTTTAAAAATCGATGAAGAGAATTTGCCCGATTTATTTAAAGATATGGATATAGTTTGCGAGGCTTTTGACGGCGCGCTTGCAAAGGCTATGATAGCACAAAATTTTCATAGATTTTACAAAGATACTACTTTAATCTGTGCTTCAGGGCTTGCAGGATATGGCGATAGTAATAGCATACAAACAAGAAAAATCGCTAAAAATTTCTATGTGTGTGGGGATTTGGTAAATGGTGCTAAAGTGGGAAATGGACTTATGGCACCGCGTGTAAATATTTGTGCTGGACATCAAAGCAATCTTGTCTTAGAGCTTTTGGCAAATAAGGAGTAAAAAATGCAAGAAAATTTAAAAAATGATAGCTTAAAAATAGGAAAATATGAATTTAAATCAAGATTTATTTTAGGATCAGGAAAGTATTCTTTAGAGCTTATAAAATCAGCCATAGAAGAAGCCAAAGCAGAAATCATCACGCTGGCTTTGCGCCGTGCAAATACGGGTGAGATTGCTAATATACTTGATTATATCCCTAAAAATATAACACTCTTGCCTAATACTTCCGGAGCTAGAAATGCCGATGAGGCTTTGCGCATCGCAAGACTTTCTAGAGAGCTTGGCTGTGGAGAGCTTATAAAAATAGAGGTTATAGGTGATAGCAAGTATTTGTTGCCTGATAATTATGAAACCATTAAGGCTTGTGAACTTTTAGCAAAAGAAGGCTTTACCCCTTTGCCTTATATGCATGCTGATCTTTATGCAGCTAGAGCTATGCGTGATGCAGGGGCTGCAGCTATCATGCCTTTAGCAGCACCTATTGGGAGTAATAAAGGCTTGTGTGCTAAGGAATTTATACAAATTTTGCTTAATGAGATCGATTTGCCTATCATTGTAGATGCAGGTATTGGAACTCCTGCACAAGCGTGCGAGGCTATGCAAATGGGAGTAAGTGCAGTGATGGCAAATACAGCTATAGCTGAAGCAAAGGATATTGCTTTGATGGCAAAAGCATTTTCTTTGGCTATACAGGCTGGAAGAGCGGGCTATCTAGCAGGTTTAGCAAGCGTGAGCGAGGCTAAGGCTAGTTCTCCATTAACAGGCTTTTTAAGGGATTGATTATGCAAGATTATATGCAGTATTTACCTCATATGCAAGAGTTAAAAAGCGATATTTTATCTAAGGTTTTAGATGAAATTCAAAATTATGATGAAACAAAATACAGCGCTAAAGAAGTGCAAGAGGCTTTAAATGCTACGTATTTGAGCATTGAGAATTTAAAAGCTTTGCTTTCAAGTGCGGCTGAAGATTTTATAGAAGAATTAGCTTTTAAGTCGGCTAAAACCAAGCAAAAATATTTTGGAAATTCTATCTCGCTTTTTACTCCACTTTATTTGTCAAATTATTGTAATTCTAAATGCGTTTATTGCGGTTTTCAAAAAGGAAATAAAATCGCAAGAGCCAAGCTGAGTGAAGATGAAATTCATGAAGAAATGCAAGCTATTGCTAAAACAGGTTTGCAAGAAATTCTAATGCTAACAGGTGAAGGAAGAGAGTTTGCAAGCGTAGAATACATCGCAAAAGCTTGCAAGATAGCTAGGCAGTATTTTAAGGTTGTAGGTGTTGAAATTTATCCTATGAATGAGGATGAGTATAAAATTTTGCATGAAAATGGCTGTGATTATGTAACCATTTTTCAAGAAACTTACAATCCTTTAAAGTATTCTAAAATTCATTTAGGGGGTGAAAAGCGTATTTTTCCTTATCGTTTTAATGGGCAAGAAAGAGCCTTAAGAGCGGGTATGCGAGGAGTAGCTTTTGCAGCACTTTTGGGGATTGATGATTTTAGAAAAGATGCACTTGCAACAGCTCTTCATGCGTATTTTTTACAAAAGGCTTATCCGCATGCTGAAATTTCTATTTCAGTACCTCGTTTAAGACCTATTATCAATAATGCTAAAATTCACCCTAAAGATGTAAGTGAAAAACGCCTTTTGCAAGTGCTTTGTGCTTATAGACTTTTTTTGCCTTTTGCAGGTATTACTATATCAAGTCGTGAAAGAGTAGGCTTTAGAGATGAGGTTGTAAAACTTGGAGCGACAAAAATGAGTGCAGGAGTAAGCGTGGGTATAGGAGAGCATAAGGGCGATAAAAAAGGTGATGGACAATTTGAAATTTCAGACGATCGAGGTGTGGATGAAATTTTAGCTATGCTTAAAAACTCAAATTTACAAGCTGTGATGAGCGATAGTATTTATGTGGGATAAAAAAATCATTGCTATAAGCGATAGAAAATGTGTCGAGATAGACTTTCTAAAACAAGTAGAAAAGCTTGCTAAATCAGGCATAGACGCTTTTGTGCTTAGAGAGAAGGATTTGAGTGAATTTGAGTATTATGATTTAGCTAAAGAGGTTTTAGCTATTTGTGCTAAACACAAAACAACTTGTTTTTTGCATTTTTTTGATAAGGAGTGCTTAAAGTTAGGACATCGCTATTTTCATGCGCCACTTGCATTATTAAGGCAAGAGCCAAAGATGAGTAAGTATTTTCATATAATAGGCACTTCAGTACATAGCAAGGAAGAGCTTTTGGAAGCGATGAACTATGGGGTAAATTATGCTTTTGTGGGTCATATTTTTGAGAGTTCTTGCAAGAAAGATTTGGAGCCAAGAGGGCTTGAGTTTTTAAATTCTTTACTTTCTTTTAGTCAAATTCCACTTTATGCTATAGGTGGGATTAATGTGCAAAATATTGCAAGTTTTAAAGATATCAATGTAGCTGGTGTTTGTATGCGTGAGGTTTTAATGCGCGAAAAAAATGTGAAAAAATATCTTGTAGAATGCAAAAGAAACTTGCTTTGATGAAGAGTGAAAAAATGGAGCAAATTCTTTCTTTACCACAAGATTTAAAACAATTAAAAGGTGTGGATTATAAAAATTTTAAATCCTGTACTTTTGCAAAATATACGCAAGTAAGCGCCTCACACTCTTCTTTTGTCAATGTAGGCAGCCATCTTTTAACCTTTGTAAGAAAAGGGTATAAAATTTTACATACTGCATCAAAAGACTATAAAATAGACTCTTATGAAACCTTATTTTTAAAAGCTGGAAATTATACTTTAAGCAATGTAGGACTTAGTAGCGGTGTTTATGAAGCTTATTTGTTTTTCTTTGACAACGCTTTTTTAATCGAGCTTATTTATAAGTATAAAGATCTTTTTAAGCTAGAGCAAGCAAGCAGAGAAAGTGAAATTTTTTGGGTAAAAAATGATAAAATTTTGCAAGGAATTTTAGAGAGTTTCACTCCTCATTTTGATGAGAATACGCAAATTTTAGATCCCATAGTCAGTCTTAAATTTGAAGAGATTTTTTTACATTTACTTTTAAATAAAAATACTTATTTCATAGGCTTTTTAGCTGGAATTTTAAAAGAATTTCGTTTGGATCTTTCACAGCTTTTTGAGTATTGTGGGAGAGAATTTGTAAGCGTGAGTGAAATGGCTGATTTTGCAAAGCTTGATTTTGCTACTTTTTCTAGAGAATTTAAAAAATGCTTCGGACAAAGTCCTAAAAAATGGCTAGATGAAAAAAGATTGCAAAAGGCTAAAGTTTTGCTTGAATTTTCTAAAAAAAATGTAAATGAAATAGCCAATGAATGTGCTTTTTCTTCGGTGGCTTGGTTTATCGAGAGATTTAAAGAAAAATACAATCAAACCCCTAAGCAATATCAAAAATCAAAAAACTTGTATTTTTTATCAAAAAACTAGCACACTTTTTCTATCTAAATCAATATAATCAGCATAAATATTTTTAACAAAAGGAGAAAAGTATGAAAAAATATGTTTTAAGCTTAGCACTTGTTGGAGCAAGTTTACTTGGAGCAAGCGAGTTGAAATATCAAGAATTTGATGGTTTTAAAAGCCCTGAAAGTATTTTTGTAGATAAAAATTCTGTGTATGTATCTAATGTAGGTGAAAAACTTGAGCCTTTAGCAAAAGACAATGATGGTTTTATCTCTAAGCTTGATAAAAATGGTAAAGTGCTTGAGCATAAATTTATAAGCAATCTAAATGCCCCAAAAGGTATGATGGAAGTTGCAAATACACTTTATGTAGTGGATATTGATGTGGTGCGTGGTTTTGATTTAAAAAGCAAAAAGGAAGTGTTTAATTTGCCTATAAAGGGTGCAATTTTTCTAAATGCTATCGAAAAATTAAATGATGATACACTTTTAGTAAGTGATACAGGCACAGGACTTGTTTTAAAAGTGGATTTAAAAGCGAAAAAATATGATGAGTTATTAAAACTTGATATCGCTAAATTTGGCGGTCCTAATGGACTTTATTTAGATAGAAAAAATGATAAGCTTTTTATAGCAGGATATCATCCAGATGGTGCTAGTGGCGGTGTTGTGATGAGTTATGATTTAAAAGATAAGGAACTTAGTGTGATTAAAAATGAAAAAGAAGCTTATGATGGAATCGTTCCTTATGAAAATGCCTTGCTTGTAAGTTCTTGGGGTGAAAATTTAAACGGGGTGATTTATCGTTTAGAAGATGATAAAGTATTAAAACTTGACTTACCTTCTATTAAAGGTCCTGCAGATATTTTCATAGAAGGTGATACTTTATGGATTCCTAAGATGGTAGAAGGTAAAATACTTAAAGTAGAACTTAAAAACTGAGGATTTAATGCTTTCTTTTAAAAAAATTTTTTGGTTAAATGTTGCTATTGTCATAATTGTAGCATTTAACCTTAGGGCTCCTATTACTGCGATAGGACCCATGATCGATATTATCCAAGATGAGTATAATCTTAATTCCACTCTTGCAGGTGTGCTTACTAGCCTTCCTTTGATAGCTTTTGGTAGCATTTCTTTTATAGTGGGATATTTTTCTCCTATTCGTGCGATTATTGTTGGAATTTTTCTTATTTTTATCGCAGAACTTATTCGTTCTTATTTAGGTGTTTATGGCTTATTTTTAGGAATGCTTGGCATAGGTTGTGGTATAGCTATTGCCAATGTGTTATTGCCAAGTTTTATTAAGGAAAAATTTCCTAAAAAAATGGCAAGTATGATGGGAATTTATAGTCTTGTTTTGAGCATTTCTTCTATAGCAGGAATTGCTTTATCTATGCCTTTATTAAATATATTTGATTTAGCGGGTGCTATGGTTTTTTGGTCGGTTTTTTCTTTTATTGCTTTGATGATTTTTTACCCTCAAGCTAAAAATGGCCGTTTTTTTCGCACCAAGAAAAAAGAGAGTAAAAAAATCAATCTTTTAAAAAATCCAACCACTTGGAAAATCACTCTTTTTATGGGTTTTCAAGCTTTTTTAGCTTTTTCTTTGTTTTTTTGGTATGTGCAAATAATCGTAGAAAAAGGCTATGATAAAGATTTTGCAACCGATATGGTGCTTTTTTCTCAGCTTGTAGCTGCTCCAGTTTCTCTTTTTGGCCCCTTGCTTTTAGGAAAGCTTAAAAAGAGTTTGCATACACCTTATATAGCTATATTGTGTGCGATGTATGCGGTATCTTTTGGAATTTTGCTTGCATTTGATACTCGGTTTATGATTATACTTGCTGCATTTATTGTAGGGTTTCCTTGGGGTGGTGTTTTTGGCATCGCTTTGCTCTTTATTGCTCAAAAAAGTTCTAATGCAAAAATAGCTGCAAGGCTTTCAGCTTTTGCTCAAGGATTTGGATATTTAATCGCAGCACAAGGGCAATGGATCATAGGGATTTTCCATGATATGTTTGGAAATTTTACAAGCTCTATTTGTATACTTTTTATTGTGGGCATACTTGTTAATATTTTTGGATATCTAGCTTATAAAAGCAAGGTTATTTCATAGTTTCTAATGCTTTTTCAAGCAAAATATCCGCACCATTTTTTTGCGCCATATCTTTAAGTCTTGTAGAAATATCTTCCAAATTTAGCTTCAGTATGGCTTTTAAAATTTCATCAGAATAGGTATTGTTTTGCATAAAAATTTGACATAAGGCTTTATCTTGTAAAAATTTAGCATTAAAATACTGATGATTTTTAGCAGCGTGAGGGTAGGGTATGAAAATACTTGGTAGGGTATTGGCACAAAGTTCAAAAAGCGTGCTTGCACCCGCTCGCGAAATAGCCAAATCTGCATTTTGCATTTTTTCTTCTAAATGGGGACTAAAGTCAAATACATCAGCTTGTATATTTAAGTCTTTATAAGCTTGTTGATACTTTTCAAGCTCGTTTTTTCCACATTGATGAATGATGCCAATTCCTTTTTTTTGAAGTTCTGGAGCTAGGTTTAAGGCTAAGTCGTTTATAAATTTAGCTCCTTGAGATCCACCTAGAAAAATGATATTTTTTAATTCTTTGCGAATTCTTGCTTTGTCGAAAAATTTATCTGCTACAGGGTAGGGTACGATTTCTTTTTCAAAAGCACTATAAAATTGCTTAGCAAAAGGCTTTAAAAGTTTATTTAAAGAACCGCTTTTTGAATTTTGTTCATGGATAAATAAAGGCAAGTGTGAAAACAAAGCAGCAAAAGAAGCAGGAGCAGCACTGTATCCTCCTACGCTAAAAATCGCTTTGATATCATAATCTTTAAAGATTTGTTTACATTCTTTGCTAAGCTTAAGTGTGTGGAGTAAGGAATTGATTTTTCCGAGTTTGCTTTGGTTAACAACCCCACGAGAACTTAAAAAGAATTTCGCTTTAAAACGAGTTTCGTTTTCAAACCAAGCTCTGTCTTGACCATTTTGACTTCCTATATAAACGCAATCTATATTTTTTTTAATCGCACTTTCTAATAAACATCGCACAATGGCTAGGTGCCCACCCGTTCCACCACCTGTTAGAACTATTGTCATAACTTAACCTTTTTTGAAATCATTAAAACATATCCAATTCCTATGCAAATTGCCCACATTGAACTTCCCCCATAGCTTAAAAGAGGTACTGCAACCCCTTTTAAAGGTGTAAGAGAAATGATACCAAAAGCATTCATAAAGAATGAAAAGAGTAAAAGCAAAGCAATGCCTGAACAAAATATAAAATCTTGTTTTTCTTCGCATCTTCCTGCGATTCTAAAAATTCTTAAAATCATCCAAAGATAGATAAAGCAAATAACCCCCAAGCCAAAAAGCCCTATTTCTTCTGTGATGCCTGAAAGAACGAAGTCAGTATGCACCTCGCTTAAAAAGCCAAGTTTAAAAGTACCTAGTCCAAGTCCTTCGCCAAACATTCCCCCATGGGCTATGGCGTTTAAGGAGTGTGAAATTTGATAAGGCTCACTATTGCCACTTACTCTTAAAGCATCTGCCATCCAATCAGGAAGCATAGGCAAGAAAGCATCTTGGATATTGCCCCACCAAGAAGCTATCCTTTGGATACGCCTTTGGTTGCTAAAAATTACCATTATTCCTATCATCATGATGATTAAAATTCCAAAAGCAAAAAGTCTTTTACTCGCACCTGCAAAAAAAGCTAGAGCTAAAATTAAAAAGAAAGATATAACGCTTTGCCCTAAGTCGTTTTGCGTGATATAGATGTAACCTATGACAATCGAAGCCAAAATACAATAAGGCAAAAGAATCAAAACTTCATGCTTAATTGCTTTTTTGCTATCATCAATGCGTCTTGTATAGCTCCAAGCTAAAAAATAAATCAGTCCTATTTTAAAAAATTCCACAGGTGAAATAGAAAGAGGTCCTAAACGAATCCAACGCTTTGCACCCCCACTAGCAGTTGCTAAGGCAGAGGGTAAAAAAGGTAGGATAATAATACATATAAAAGAGCCTATAAGTATAGCTAGGATAATTCTTTTGGCAAGTATTTTATCAGGATCAAGGCGAGAGATAAAAAACATGATTAATATACCACTAAGCCCAAAAAAGAGTTGGCGTATAAAAAAGTGAAATTCACTATAATCAAAAAAAAGTACAGTAAAAACAGTAAGAGAATATGAAAATACTATACCTATGCTTATCAAAATACAGCTTAAATAAAATAATTTTTTATCGGCAATCATGTAAAATTGTAATTTTTCTTTCGGAATAATTTAAAAGTTTATTATAACTAAAATAAATTAAATTTTTTGCTAAGTTTTTGTAAGGATATTTTGCTAGAATATGAGATATGTAAATAAAATTTATAAAGGCAAATTATGGTACAAATTCATAAGATTCTTATAGCAAATCGTGCTGAAATAGCTGTCCGTGTAATCCGTGCTTGTAGGGATTTACATATTAAAAGTGTTGCGGTTTTTACAGAGCCTGATCGTGAGTGTTTGCATGTGAAAATTGCTGATGAGGCTTATCGCATAGGTACAGATGCTATAAGGGGTTATTTGGATGTAGGAAGAATTATAGAAATCGCTAAGGCTTGTGGAGCTGATGCTATACATCCTGGTTATGGATTTTTAAGTGAGAATTATGATTTTGCTAAAGCTTGCGAGGAAGCAGGAATTATTTTTATAGGTCCAAAATCTGAAGTTATTCATAAAATGGGAAATAAAAACATAGCTCGTAAATTAATGGCTCAAAATGGAATTCCTATCGTTCCAGGAACAGAAAAATTAAATACTTATAGTATGGATGAAATCAAAGTATTTGCAGAGAAGATAGGCTATCCTGTGATTTTAAAAGCTTCAGGAGGCGGCGGAGGAAGAGGAATTCGTGTCGTTCATAAAGAAGAAGAATTAGAAAATGCTTTTGATTCTTGTAAAAGAGAAGCATTGACTTATTTTAATAATGATGAAGTGTTTATGGAAAAATATGTAGTCAATCCTCGACATATAGAATTTCAAATTTTAGGGGATAATTATGGAAATATTATCCATCTTTGCGAAAGAGATTGTTCTATTCAAAGAAGACATCAAAAAGTGATTGAAATCGCACCTTGTCCTGGAATTTCAGACAATCTAAGAAAAACTATGGGTGTTACTGCTGTGGCTGCTGCTAAGGCTGTTGGATATACTAATGCGGGAACGATAGAATTTTTGCTTGATGATTATAACCGTTTTTATTTTATGGAAATGAATACGAGAATTCAAGTAGAACACCCTGTAACTGAAGAAATCACAGGAGTGGATTTAATCGTGCGTCAAATTCGTATCGCAGGTGGGGAAATTTTAGATTTAGAACAAAGTGATATCAAGCCAAGAGGTTTTGCTATAGAAGCAAGGATTACGGCTGAAAATGTATGGAAAAATTTTATTCCAAGTCCAGGTAAGATAGGGGAGTATTATCCAGCACTTGGGCCATCTGTAAGGGTGGATAGCCATATTTATAAAGATTATACTGTACCTCCTTATTATGATTCTATGCTTGCAAAATTAATCATAAAAGCTACAAGTTATGATTTAGCGGTAAATAAGCTTGAAAGAGCTTTGAAAGAATTTATCATAGATATTAGAACAACCATACCATTTTTGATCGCGATTACTAAAACAAGAGAATTTAGAAGAGGGTATTTTGATACTTCTTTTATAGAAACACATATGCAAGAATTATTAGAAAATACTGAAGATCGCCATCAGGATAACAAAGAAGAAGTTATTGCTGCAATCGCGGCTACCTTGAAGAAAATACGCGAAAGTAGAGAATAATGGATTTTTTTGACAGTCTAAAGAGCATAAAAAAAGAAATGCAAACGCATTCTAAGGAACAAAAAAGCCCTAAAAATTCAAATAAAAAGGATATGAGCCATTTCAATAAAGAGATAAAAACACAGCCACAAGAGATGAGCTTGGATAAAGAAATGCAAGAGGTTTTTTTAAAACAAGAAAAATTGCAGGATGAGTTTTTGGAATTTATTAAAAATGCAGATATTAAGAAAATTTAATGCTAGAGATTGGTTTTTGTACTCTTGAAGATGAGTGTCCTTATCTAAAAGATAGGCGCTCTAGGATAGAGTACAAATATATAGAAAATTGCTCCAAGGAAATTAATAGCAAGCTCATCAGGCGTGGTTGGCGTCGTTTTGGTAGGTATTTTTCTCGCCCTATTTGCAAGGATTGTAAAGAGTGTTTAAGTCTTAGAATTTTAGCAGATGAGTATAAATTTTCACGCAGTGAAAGAAGAGTGATCAATAAAAATGCAAATACCAAGATTATACTAAGAAAACCTTTGCTAAGTAATGAGCATTTGTTTTTATATGATAAATATCACCGTTTTATGGAAGAGAAAAGAACTTGGAAAAGATACGATTTAAATTTCAGACAATATTACAATCTTTATATTGATGGATTTATGAATTTTGGCTATGAGCTTGCTTTTTATGTAGAGGATAAGCTTGTTTGTGTGGATTTGATTGATAGACTTGAAGATGGAATTTCTAGTATTTATTGTTTTTATGATCCAGAATTTTCTCATCTTTCTTTGGGTAAATTTTCTCTACTTAATGAAATAGAGATAGCCAAGAAAGAAAAATTAAAATATATTTATTTAGGATATTTTGTAAAAAAGTGTCAATCTTTATCGTATAAAGCCGATTATACACCCAATGAAATTTTAAAAGGCACAAGAGAGCTTTTTGAGAATGAGATTTTATGGGAGAGATGAGATGCAGATCGTGCAAACTTTAGAAACTATCAATGTTAATACCGATGATATTAATGTTTTTCAGTATTTTAAAGACTTGATTACCAAAAATTTCACAAAGGTGGTAGGGCGTAAAAATAAGATTTTTTCTTTTTTTGAAGAGAATGAAATTCCACAACGCCGTTATTTTTTAAAAGTTTTAGATCAAAAGTATCGCAAAAGTTCTAACGAAAGCATAGAAAATTTAAAAGATGCGCATTTTAAAACCTTTAGGCTTAATTTTGAACAAAACAATGTGCTTAAACCCATGTTGTTTATCAAGGTTGATTTTGCTGGGGATAAGATTTTAATGAAGCTCAGTTCAAATGAAAAACTTTTTGTTACCTATATGAAAAACTATTTTAAAGAGCATTGTATAGAATACAATGAAATGACTCGTATATTGATCTTAGATTATAAAAATGAAAGCACTTTTGAATTTTTTGAAGCTTTTGCTGATGAGAGTGAGCATTTAAAATATTGTGTTAATTTTGAAGTTGATCGTCAAGAGTATAAAAATTTTCGTCAAAATATTCATAATAAAGAAAATATGAAATGGAAATTTAATGCCCTAGCCAAACTCTTTAGTAATTATTTTAATACCTTAGAATGTACCCCACAAAACGATCTTAGCGAGATTAGACATAAATATTTGATTATGGTAAAGCTTTATCATCCTGATTTTTATCAAGGCAAAAGTGCCATAGAGCAAGCTTATGCAAGAGAACAATTTGAAAAAATACAAATTGCTTATGATAATTTAAAAGCTCTTTATAAAAACAATACCTAAAAGACTTTATAATCAGTCTTTTAGTTTATCTTCTCTCTTTCATAAATTTTTCTTAATCTAGTATCAAGTTTAAAGCAGAATTTAAAAAGTGCGGGTACTACAAGTAAGGTAAGTAAAGTAGAGCTTATAAGTCCAAAAATAACAGCTATAGCCATAGGTGAATTTGCCTCATATCCTGCCCCTCTTGAAAGGGCTAGAGGTAGCATAGCAAAAATCATAGCAAATGTCGTCATCAAGATAGCTCTTAAGCGCGATTTTCCAGCTATTAAAAGAGCCTCGTCAGGATCTAAGCCTTCGTGGCATTTTTTATTGGCAACATCTACAAGTAAGATGGCGTTTTTACCCACCATTCCAAAAAGCAAGATAATGGCGATTAGAACAAAAAGTGAAAAATTATGTCCGCTTATAAAAAGCCCTATGGAAGTACCGCCAAAAGCCAAAGGCATGGTTATCATAATGATAAGAGGTAAAATAAAGCTTTCATACAGTGCAGCTAAAACAAGATAAATTAAAACAAAAGCCAAAATAACAGCTACTATAAAGCCCTGTACGGTTTCGTCTAAAAGATTGATAAAGCCGGAAAAAGTATAGTTTAGGTTTGTATTTTCGCCTAAAATAGTATCTATATTGTCAAGCAAGAGTGTTTGGACAGCTCCTAAAGAAAGATCATTTACTCCTGCAGTGATTTTAACCGATCGATTTTTATTGTAGCGATTGATGGTTTTTAAATCCTCACTATAAGTAAAATCGATCACGCTTGCAAGATCTAAATTTAAACCCTTATTATTTTTAATACTGATACGCTTTAAAGCTTCTATATCTTTTTTAAATTGTGGAGCAAAACTTAAAATAATATCATCTTTTGAATTCCCTCTATCCATACTTCCTATGCTAAGTTGCGCAAAAGAATATCCTAAAATTCCAGCTATGTATTCAGGATCTACATCTAAGAGCTTTGCTTTTTCTCTATTGATATGTAGAGCCACTTCGGATTTTATCATATCAGCATTATCATTAATATCTACAATACGTGTATTGCTTGCAAGAATTTCTTTAGCGCGCGAGGCTGCTTCTTTTAAGCTTTTTAAATCCTCTCCTAAAACCAAGAATTGCACAGGATCATCAATACCCGCACCTTCTATTTTAGGTAGTTCTAGAATTTTGATTTTTAAATCCTCATCTTGGAATTTTTGCCGATATAAATTGACAATGGCATTTTGTCTTAGTTTTCTTTCTTCTAAGCCTTTTAACTTGATATAAATTTTAGCCTTTGTGCTATCTTTAGCATCATCATAAGCTAGAAGCAAAAAAGCATAAGCTATATTTTCTTCCATTTGAATTTTTTCAAGCAAATGAAGACTTTTTTCTTTCATGGCCTCTAAACTTAAATCTTTTTTACTTTCAAGTAAAACTTGAATTTCGCTATCATCTTCCATAGGTAAAAAATCAAGCCCTATACGCGTAGCCAAAGCAAAAGAAAGAGCTACAAAAATAAGAGTAGCTAGGATAAATTTGGCTTTATTTTTCAAAATTTTATAAAGTAAATTTTCGTATTTTTGTTCCATTTTTTCAAAAAATGCTTCTGTTTTTTCATAAAATTTACTTTCTTTTGGATTTAAAAATCTAGCACTTAAACTAGGAATTAAAAATACTGAAACTAAAAAACTTATAACTATACCGCTTGCAACACTTATGCCCAAAGCATTAAAAAATAAACCCGGAATAGAATTCATATAAGAAATAGGTATAAAAACGCAAAGTAAAACTATACTGATACTTAAAACGCTAAAGCCTATTTCGCTAATGCCTAAAAAAGCAGCCTGTAAGGGTGGATAAGTCTTTAATTTTTTAGCGATATTTTCGATTACAACTATGGCATCATCGATAAAAATTCCTATACTTAAAGTAAGAGCGATAAAGGTTAAGCGGTTTAGATCATAACCTAAAAGATCAATAATAAAAAAGGTTGAGATGATAGAAGTAGGTATAGCTATGCAAGCAATTAAAGTAGCACTTAAATTTCTTAAAAATAAAAATACAATCACAAGAGTAAGGAAAATTCCCAAAACCATATCAAAAATAACTTGAGAAAGGTGTTTGTGGATATTTAGACTTTTATCATAAAGCACTTCTATACTTATATCATTAGAAATTTGTTTTTCTAAATTTGGCAAGGCGTTTTTGACATTTTGAATCATTTTAAGAGTATTAAAATTTGTGATTTTTCCTAACTCTAAAAGTACACCTTCTTGGTTTTTATAAATCGCACTTTGTTTTTCATCTTCATAGAGATTTGAGATATTGGCTATATCGCTTAAAAAAACTCCTGTTTTAATACGGAGATTTGCAAGTTCTTCTAAATTTGTAGCTTCAAAATAGCCTTTGATGATATAGTTATTTTGGTTATTGTTAAGCTCTCCTAAAGCTTGTTTAAAATTTTGATTTTTGATAATATTGGCAATTTCTAAGGCGTTAAGATTGTATTTTTCAAGTTCATTTGGTTTTAATTCTATACGAATTTGAGGCTCTAAAAAACCCTTAGCTTCGATTTTTCCTACCCCATCAATCCTTTGCAAAAAAGGCTTGATTTTATCATTGATTTCGCGCATAAGATTTAATTTATCTTTAGAATATACAAAAAGAGAAATAGCAGAACCCGAATCAGAGCTGATTTTCTCGATTTCAGGTTTGGTGGGTAGGCTTAGGGTGCCGATTTTATCACGCACATCATTAGCAGCCACTTCAAGATCTTTTCCCAGTTTAAATTCTACAACGCTTACGCTAAAATTATCATATGTCGCTGAGGTGATAGTTTTTACTCCATCAATTTCACTTAGGGTATTTTCTATCTCTTTGGTTATTTTAGATTCTACAAATTTTAAATCCCCATTAACTTTACTTGTGATTTTTATAAGTGGTATGGAAACATTAGGAAATAAATTTACACTCATACTTAAAGCAGAAATCATCCCAAAAAGCATCAAAGCTAAAAAGAACATTAGCATTGTAACAGGTCGATTTATAGCTAGTTTAAACATTTTTTAATCTCTAGTGATGATTCTACCTTCGCCAAATAGCCCAGGTGTTAAATTTTGTGTCTCTACTTCAGCATAAATTTTTCTTGTTTTAACTTCAATACTTGGATAAATAAGAGTGATTTTTCCTTTGTATTCTGTATTGCTTTGATCGATTTTGTATAAAAATTCATCACCTATTTTAACTTGATCTTTATATCTTTCATCAAAGCTTAAAACAAGCTTACTTTGTGGGTATGAAAAAATTTCGATTAAGGGTTGGGCTACTCCGCCCACTCCTTCTCCAATTTGTATAAATTTATTTGAAACTATGGCATCATAGGGTGCGCGTAATTCTTTTTTTGCTAAGATATTTTTATAATACTCTACATTGATCTTTGCTTTGGTTAAATTAAGATTTGCTGCTTCAAATTTAGCTTTCATATCCTCATAGCTTTGTTTGTCTATCACATTTTCTACTGCATTAAATTTTTTCATTTTGCTTTGAGTGTTTTCAAATTCTATAAGAGCAAGTTTATAAGAATTTTGTGCATTTTGCAATGAAATTTTTTCACTTGTTTGCTCGAGGGAAAGCAAAAGCTCTCCTTTTTTAACCCTTTGTCCGATCTTTACAGGAATTTGTTCTACTAAACCCATACTTTCAAGGGCTAGTTTGCTTTGCTTGGCAGCTTCTACATTAAAACTTGCGTAAATTTCCTCACTAAAAGCTAAATTAAAAATAAATATTAAAAATACAATCACTTTCATTCTCTAACCTTTGAGTTAAGATCTATACCGGCATTAAAATAATAATTTGCCTTAGTAATTTCAAATTCATTATGGGCCAATTCCAAATCACTTTGCGCTTTAAATTTGGCTTCTAAGGCTTGTAAATATTCTACATAAGAAACAAGTCCTGCTTGGTATTTTTTATCCACACTCTCAAAAGCTAAATTTGCGGCATTTAGACTCAAATTTAAAGTATAAATTTGTTGCTTTAAGACTTTTAAGCTTTGATCAATATAATTTAATTCTTCTTTGTTTTTACGCTCACTAAGTCTTGCATTGGCATTAGCGATTTGAACATTTAAGCGTTCTTTTTCTACTTCTTTAGCTCTTGCATTAAAGTCAAAAATTTTCCACTCTACGCCTAAGATAAATTGATTATTTTGAGAATATTTTTGTAAAAATCGATCAGCTACATTTTGATAATATACTGGAATTTCTGGACTGTAATTATTTTTATAAAAGCCAAAATTATCTTGGATATAAAATTTAGGAAAATATTCAGCTTTAGCTAAATTTACACTTTCTTTGGCTAGATTGATTTGCTCTTTTGCCATTAATACTTCATAACTTTGACTTTTTTCTTGATCGGGGTTTTCTAAAAAAGCATTACCACTAGGAGTAAAATTTGTATTGCTAAGAATTCTAATTTCTTTTTGTATACTAGTGAGTTTTAATTCATTTTGGCTTAATTCTAACAAACTTAAATGATATTTAGCTTTAATGCTTTCAAGTTCATCTTTAGGGCTTAGTCCTGCATCATGAAATTTTTGTAATCTTTCAAAAGTAGATCTTAAAAATTCAACCTTTTGTTTATTGGCTAGCAAAATTTTTTCAAGACTTAGGGTATTAAAATAAAGTGTTATAGCACTTAGAGCAAGATAATTTTTACTTTGTTCTTTATCTAAAAGACTTAGTTTTTCTTTGCTTTCTAAGGCTCTTAAATTCGCTTCTCTAGCACCTCCATCATAAAGCAAAAGATTAAGAGAAAGCTTGGCAAATAAACTTTCTTTAGGATTGATGATAAAATAATCTTTATTGTTTGCTATATAGGCTGAGTTTAGACTAAGGCTAGGTAAATAATTTCTAAAAGTTTGACTTCTTGATAAACTTGCTTGCTCGCTTTGCATTTGTTTAATGAGATATTGTTCATTGGTTTGACTTAGTGCTATAAATTCGCGCAGATTTGAAGCAGACAATGATAAGGGTAAAAAAACCAAAATTATAGCTTTGCGGATAAGAGTTAAATATTTTTTAAACATTTAATATTTTAATATGCTTTATATAAATTTCAATTGAAGTTTTTTCAAAATAAAAATTTATTTGTTTTAAACAGAAAATTTGCTAAAATCCTTATCAAAAATTTAAAAAAACATTTAGGATGATTATTTTGTCGGTAAAAAATATTAGAAATTTTTCCATTATAGCACATATTGATCATGGAAAATCAACGCTTGCAGATAGGATTATAAGTGAATGTGGAGCTATCAGCGATAGGCAAATGAGCTCACAAGTTATGGATACTATGGATATAGAAAAAGAACGCGGTATTACTATAAAAGCACAATCTGTGAGATTAAATTATAAATTTAATAATGAAAATTTTATTTTAAATCTTATAGACACTCCAGGCCATGTGGATTTTTCTTATGAAGTCAGTCGTTCTTTGGCAAGTTGTGAAGGAGCTTTGCTAGTAGTAGATGCAAGCCAAGGGGTTGAAGCTCAAACCATAGCTAATGTTTATATCGCTCTTGAAAACAATCTTGAAATTATTCCAGTGATTAATAAAATCGATTTGCCTAATGCAGATGTTGAAAAAGTAAAACACGAAATCGAGCATATTATAGGAATTGACTGCAAGGAAGCAATTTGCGTGAGCGCTAAAACAGGTGTTGGCATTAAAGAGCTTATAGAGACTATTATCACTAAAATTCCGGCGCCCAAAACAGATGATGAAGCACCTACTAAAGCTTTGATTTATGATTCTTGGTTTGACAATTATCTAGGAGCTTTGGCTTTGGTTAGAATTTATGAAGGAAGCATTACTAAAAATGATGAAGTTTTGGTAATGAGCACAGAAAAAAAACATATAGTTCAAGATCTTTTTTATCCTCATCCTTTAAGCCCTATTAAAACCCAATCTTTACAATCAGGTGAAGTAGGTGTTGTAGTGCTTGGGCTTAAAACCGTAGGCGATGTGCAAGTAGGTGATACTATAACCTTAGTAAAAAATAAAGCCAAAGAAGCCATAGGGGGATTTGAAAAGGCTAAGGCTTTTGTATTTGCGGGACTTTATCCTATAGAAACAGATAAATTTGAAGATTTAAGAGATGCTTTGGATAAATTAAAACTCAATGATAGCTCCATCACTTATGAGCCCGAAACTTCTTTGGCTTTAGGTTTTGGTTTTAGGGTAGGATTTTTAGGGCTTTTACACATGGAAGTGATTAAAGAAAGACTTGAAAGAGAATTTAATCTTGATTTAATCGCCACAGCGCCAACTGTAACTTATGAGATTTATCAAACTGATGGAGAGCTTATAAAAATTCAAAATCCAAGCGAATTACCTCCGGTTAATAAGATTGATCATATCAAAGAACCTTATGTAAAAGCTACTATAATCACTCCTAGTGAATTTTTAGGAAATTTAATCACTCTTTTAAATCGAAAAAGGGGAGTGCAGGTTAAGATGGATTATATCACTCCTGAGCGCGTTTTATTAGAATATGATGTACCTTTAAATGAGATTGTGATGGATTTTTATGATAAATTAAAGTCTTTGACAAAAGGATATGCAAGCTTTGATTATGAGCCTATTGAATTTCGTGTAGGGGATTTGGTAAAACTTGATATTAAAGTAGCGGGTGAAAATGTCGATGCTTTAAGTATTATCGTGCCAAATGAAAAAGCACAAAGCAAGGGAAGAGAATTGGTGAGTGCTATGAAGGAAATAGTTCCTAGACAGCTTTTTGAAGTGGCTATTCAAGCAAGCATAGGCAATAAAATCATCGCAAGAGAAACGGTTAAGTCTATGGGTAAAAATGTAACCGCAAAATGCTATGGTGGGGATATTACTAGAAAAAGAAAGCTTTTGGAAAAACAAAAAGAGGGTAAAAAAAGAATGAAGGCTATAGGTAAGGTAAATTTGCCTCAAGAGGCATTTTTAAGTGTGCTTAAGATTGATTAATCAAATTTGAAATATCTCTTGAAATTTACTTATATTTTTAATACAATTTTGAAAAATATTTTTCAAAATATTTTTTAAGGAGAAAAGATGAATAAGAAAATTTTATTTTTTATAGCATTGGCTTTATTTTTAAATGCTTGTGCGAGCAAACAAAATACTTTTACTCAAGTAAATCAACTCTCTAAAGCTTCCGAGTGTGTTCCTTGCGAGAGCTCTAGTGGTTTTGAAGCAAAAATTAAAGGCCTTTTATATGTTAGCGATATTGGGATACAATGTTGTGCAAATAAAAGAACTTTAGATACAGGCGTAGCTTTAAAAAAAGTTTATTTGCATAGATTTTATGATTTAAAAGAAGAACAAAAAGTACTTAATGCCAATGGACAAAAATTATTTGTAAATCTTGATTTTAATGCTGTTTTCTATGTTTATTTAAAACAAGAGCTTGAAGCAAGAGGTATTATCGTCCTTGATGATAATAAAGCCAATTCTCCCTATGTAACTAAAATTGATCTTGCTTTTATTGGCTATAGTGCAAAACAAGATAGTTTGGGGCTGCATTCAAGACTTGTTGGAGTATTAAGCTTAAATGATATCAATAGAAATAAAAAATTCACCTTGCGTACTAAACAAGATGTTCAAGGTTTTGAAAATTTAAAAGATATCAGTTTTTACACACATTTACTTATTAAACAGATGGCAAATAAAGCAGCGAGTATAATCTCAGAGCTTTGAAATGTTTAAATTGCGGAGTTTTTACTCTGCTTTGTTTTTGTCATCATTGCGCTGAAGAATTATCGGAATTTTCTTTAGGCGTAAGAGAACTTGAAAAAGATTTTAAAGTTTACTCTTTTTATAAATATCACGAGATTAAACATCTTTTGCACGCTAAACATAAATTTTATGGTTATTTTGCATTTCATTTCTTGGCAAAATTAAGTTTTTTTAAATTTAAAAATTTTTTTTCTGTAAATGAGCAAATTAATGTTATTCCTTTAGATGATAGAGTTGAAAATTTGCTTTATTCTCATTCGGCCATCTTAGCAAAATATTTAAAGACAGAATCTATTAAGCCTATATTTGGTGCCTTACATGCACAAAATCATCTAAAATATTCTGGAAAAAGTCTAAAATTTAGACAAGATAATAAAAGAAATTTCAAACTCTTAAAAAAGATTAATAATCCTGTAATTTTAGTAGATGATATTGTATCCTCGGGTTCTAGTTTGCTTGAAGCTAAACAATTTTTAGAAAAAAATAAAATTTCTGTTCTTTTTGCGGTTGTTTTAGCTGATGCAAAAGTTTAATGTGCTATAATAATAGTTTGAAATTGCGAAGGAAAATTGATGGAGAATATTTTTAATAAAGATTCTGATATTGAACTTATAGATATAGAAAATTCTATTAAAAGTAGTTATTTAGATTATTCTATGAGCGTTATTATCGGTCGTGCACTTCCTGATGCTAGAGATGGCTTAAAGCCTGTTCACAGAAGAATACTTTATGCTATGAATGATCTTGGGGTGGGAAGTAGAAGTGCATATAAAAAATCTGCTCGTATAGTAGGGGATGTCATCGGTAAGTATCATCCACATGGTGATACTGCTGTTTATGATGCCTTGGTAAGAATGGCACAAGATTTTTCAATGCGTTATCCAAGTATTGATGGACAAGGAAACTTTGGCTCTATCGATGGTGATGGCGCCGCTGCAATGCGTTATACTGAAGCTAGAATGACAATTTTAGCAGAAGAACTTTTGCGTGATATAGATAAAGATACGGTAGATTTTGTTCCAAACTACGATGATTCTATGAGTGAGCCTGATGTTTTACCTGCTAGGGTGCCAAATTTATTATTAAATGGCTCTAGTGGTATCGCTGTAGGTATGGCGACAAATATTCCTCCACATAGTCTTAATGAGCTCGTAGATGGGCTTTTGTATTTACTTGATCATAAGGATGCGAGTTTAGAAGACTTGATGCAATTTATCAAAGGTCCTGATTTCCCAACTGGTGGGATAATTTATGGCAAAAAGGGTATTATCGAAGCCTATCGCACAGGGCGTGGTAGGATAAAAATAAGAGCTAAAACTCACATAGAAAAAAAAGCCAATAAAGACATTATCGTTATAGATGAACTTCCATATCAGACCAATAAAGCAAGACTTATAGAACAAATCGCAGAGCTTGTAAAAGAGAAGCAAATCGAAGGAATTTCAGAAGTTAGAGATGAGAGTGATAGAGAAGGAATTCGTGTTGTAATCGAACTCAAGCGTGAGGCAATGAGCGAGATAGTTCTTAATAATCTTTTTAAATCTACCACAATGGAAAGCACTTTTGGCGTGATTATGCTTGCTATTCATAACAAAGAGCCAAAAATCTTTTCTTTAATTGAGCTTTTAAATCTTTTCTTAAACCATAGAAAAACAGTGATTATCAGACGAACAATTTTTGAACTTCAAAAAGCAAGGGCAAGAGCTCACATTTTAGAAGGTTTAAAAATAGCTTTAGATAATATTGATGAAGTTATAGCTTTGATTAAAAATAGTCCTGATAATGCTACAGCAAGAGATTCTTTGGTAGCTAAATTTGGACTTACCGAGCTTCAAGCTAATGCGATTTTAGATATGAAATTGGGCCGTTTAACAGGACTTGAAAGAGAAAAAATTGAAAATGAACTTGCAGAGCTTATGAAAGAAATTGCAAGACTTGATGAGATTTTAAAAAGCGAAACTTTGCTAGAAAATCTTATCCGAGATGAATTAAAAGAGATAAAAAACAAATTTGATGTACCGCGTATTACGCAAATAGAAGATGATTATGATGATATTGATATTGAAGATTTAATCCCTAATGAAAATATGGTCGTAACCATTACTCATCGTGGATATATCAAAAGAGTACCAAGTAAACAATACGAAAAACAAAAACGCGGTGGAAAAGGTAAGCTTGCTGTAACAACTTATGATGATGATTTTATCGAAAGCTTCTTTACTGCCAATACCCATGATACATTAATGTTTGTTACTGATAGAGGACAGCTTTATTGGTTAAAGGTTTATAAAATACCTGAAGGCTCAAGAACAGCTAAAGGAAAAGCGGTTGTTAATTTGATTAATTTACAAGCTGATGAAAAGATTATGGCTATTATTCCGACTACTGATTTTGATGAAAATAAATCCCTATGTTTCTTTACTAAAAATGGTATAGTAAAACGCACCAATTTAAGTGAATATCAAAATATTAGAAGTGTGGGTGTAAAAGCGATTAACTTAGATGAAAATGATGAATTAGTTACTGCTATTATCGTTCAAAGAGATGAGAATGAAGAAATAGGACTTTTAGATGATGACAGTCTTAATGATGAAAATATAAACTCTGATGAAAATTTAATTGAATCCATTAAGGGCAAAATGCTTTTTGCAGTGACTAAAAAAGGTATGTGTATTAAATTTCCTCTTGCAAAGGTGCGTGAAATTGGTCGCGTAAGTCGTGGGGTAACAGCTATTAAGTTTAAAGAGAAAAATGACGAATTAGTAGGTGCTGTTGTTATAGAAAGCGACGAGCAAGAGATTTTAAGTATTAGTGCTAAGGGTATAGGAAAGCGAACAAATGCTGGAGAGTATAGACTTCAAAGCAGAGGAGGAAAAGGTGTTATCTGTATGAAGCTAACCGATAAAACTAAAGAGCTTATCAGCGTTGTAATTGTAGATGAAAGTATGGATTTAATGGCACTAACAAGTAGCGGTAAAATGATACGCGTTGATATGCAAAGTATTAGAAAAGCGGGGCGAAATACTAGTGGTGTTATTGTAGTTAATGTAGAAAATGACGAGGTGGTTAGCATCGCTAAATGTCCTAAAGAAGAGCTTGAGGATGAAATAGGTGATGAAAACTTAGATTTAAATTTAGAATAGTTATTTGAGTTGGAACGCTTTTTGCTTTTTTATCAAATAATTACAATATTTTGAAGGTGTAAATATGAAAAAATTTTATTTTATGCTAGTAATAGCAGGAATTTTTGCAGGGTGTACAGCGAGTACAAACAATACTACAGCTAAAAATCCAAACAATGCAAGCACTTCGGCTCAAGCATCAGATATTGTCGTTCAAAAAGTAGATAAAGATGATGTTCGCGATATTATCAGAGAGGAAAAAATGCTAGCTCCTGATGTAAGTGAAAGCGAGCTTAGCTTTAGTGCTGTAGGAGAAGGAATTGCTCCTCTTAATACTGTTTCAAGTGCTCAAGCTCTAGCATTAGCAAAAAGAGCTGCGATTACAGATGCTTATAGACAGCTTGCAAGTAAACTTTATGGTGTTAAAGTTAATGGTAAAGACACTGTAAAAGATGCAATGCTTAGAAGCTCAACTATAACTGCACAAGTAAATGGTTTAATCAAAAATGCTAGCATAATTGATGAGAATTTTAATCAAGGACTTTACAGAGTTAACGTAGAACTTAAGATTGATGCAGACAAGTGGAAAGAATTGTTTGCTTATTAATATTTTTTAGTTTTAAACTAATTGCCCAAGATGAATTTATATTTTGGGCAGAACTTTCTAATAAAAATTTAATCCTTTTTCATCAAAGTCAAAATTTATCTCCTGCAATGACGCGAAGTAAAGATACTATAAGTGAATTTGCTTGCGAAATTTCTTACACTGAGAATGACTTAAAAAAACTTCCAAGAACAGAATTGGGTATGATAGATGATGATATGCCCAAGGCTATTAAGTTTGATTTTTTAAATGCTCACAAAGATGAATTAGGCGATTGTTTTATGGGTGCTAAAATTTCTGTGAAGGATATAGTTAAGACAGATTTGTTGAAGGCACAGAATGAAACCTATGTTAAAATTTTACCCTTGCGTTTTAGTGTGGAATTTGGAGAAAGAAGTGCTTTGATTTATTATCTTAAAAAAAAGTAAATTTAAGCCGTATTTTGCTATTATTTGCTAAAAAATCGAAGGCTAGTTATGAATTTGGTGATTGTTGAAGATGATATCAATATGCGAAAATCCCTTGAAATAGCTCTTGGGGAATATGAAGAATTTCAAATAAAATCTTACAAATCAGCCACAGAAGCTTTAAAGAAAATTGATTCGGATACGGATTTGATTATTACAGATATTAATATGCCTGGAATTGATGGATTGGAATTTATCAAGGCTTGTGAAAATAAATATGATTTTATCATCATGACAGGAAATGCGACTTTAAATCGTGCTATAGAAGCAGTTCGTTTGGGCGTGAAGGATTTTTTAACTAAACCTTTTGATATAGAAACTTTAGTTGAAGCCATTAAGCGCGCAAAAGTTATTCGAGAAAAAACTGCGGATAAAAAAGTAAAAAAGCAAGAAGAAAACCAAGAAAATGGTTTTTTCTCAAGTTCTGATAAATTAGAACAAGTTTTAAACTTGAGTCAAAAAGCCGCCAAAACAGATGCATCGGTTATGCTTTTTGGCGAGAGTGGTGTAGGTAAGGAAGTTTTCTCACGTTTTATTCACGAAAATTCCAAACGCTCTCAAAAACCTTTTGTAGCTATTAATATGGCTGCTATTCCTTCAAATTTAATTGAAAGTGAGCTTTTTGGATTTGAAAAGGGGGCATTTACTGATGCCAATGCTACCAAAATAGGACTTTTTGAGATGGCAAATAACGGAACTTTATTTTTAGACGAAATAGGTGAAATGCCTTATGAAATTCAGGCAAAACTTTTAAGGGCTTTGCAGGAAAAAGAAATTACAAGACTTGGAAGTACTAAAAGTATTAAGATAGATGTAAGAATTATTAGCGCGACTAATGCAAATTTGCAAGATAAGATTGATAAGGGGGAATTTAGATCGGATTTGTATTATCGCTTAAACACAGTTCCTATTAATATACCTCCTTTAAGAGAAAGAAAAGAAGAAATTTTGGGTATAGCTCAAAAGGTTTTAGAAAATACATGCACAGAATATGAATTTGAAATGAAAAAATTGAGTCAAGAAGCTCAAAAAGCCTTACTAGAATACAACTTCCCAGGCAATATAAGAGAGCTTATTTCTATAGTTCAGCGTGCTTGTATTTTAAGTGAGGGATTGGAAATTTCAGAGCAAGATTTATTTTTAGAAGCCAGAAGTGTAAAAAAAGATGTAAAGAATTTAGAAAAAGAATTATTAGAGCAAATTTTAGAACAATGTGAATTTGATAAAGAAAAAGCAAGTAATGAACTTGGAATGAGTGTAGAAAATTTAAACAATAAAATTAAACAATACAAAATAAAGGAAAAATAATGTCAAAAAAACAAAAAATAGCTATAGTTGGAGCAACAGGTGCGGTTGGAGAAGAGCTTTTAAATGTATTAGATGAGCTTGATTTTCCAGTTGAAAGTATTTTGCCTTTAGCTAGTGCAAAAAGTGCTGGTAATCAAATAGAATTTAGGGGCAAGTCTTATAAGATTAAAGAACTTACTGAGGATGTTTTTAGAGAAAATCCTGTAGATATAGCTTTTTTTAGTGCAGGCGGAAGTGTAAGTGAAAAATATGCTAAATTTGCCGTGGAAGCAGGTGCTGTGGTGATTGATAATACAAGCCATTTCAGAATGGAAAAAGATGTGCCTTTAGTTGTTCCAGAATGCAATCCTGAAGATATTAAAGAATGGAAAAAAACAGGAATTATTGCAAATCCAAATTGTTCGACTATACAAATGGTGCATATTTTAAAACCTTTAAATGATGCTTTTGATTTAAAGCGTGTTGATGTAAGCACTTATCAGGCTGCAAGTGGAGCAGGCAAGGAAGGTATGGAAGAATTAGTTCGTGCGATGCAAAGCTTTTTTGCTTTCAAGCTTGATGAATTTGAAGCTCAAACGTTTCCTCATACTCTAGCACTTAATTTGATTCCTCAAATTGATGTATTTATGGATAATGGCTATACAAAAGAAGAGCTTAAAATGATCAATGAAACACAAAAAATTCTTCATAAAAATTTAGAAATTTCAGCTACTTGTGTAAGAGTTCCTGTTTTAAGAAGCCATAGTGAGGCAATTACTATGCATTTTGCAAAAGAAGTAGATGTAAATAAAGCAAGAGATATACTTCAAAATGCACCGAGTGTTATTGTTATGGATGAGCCAAAGGATAAAAAATATCCTATGCCTTTAATGACTAGCGATACAAATGAAACCTATGTAGGTAGAATTCGCTTAGATGTTACACATAAAAACATACTTCATCTTTGGTGTGTAGCAGATCAAATTCGTGTGGGTGCTGCTACAAATGCAGTGCGCATTGCTCAAAAATGGCTAGAACTAGAAAATAAATAAAAGGAGTAAAAGAGTGTTAGAGAAAATTTTTGAATCCTTACTTGTTAAAAGTCGTATTGTTACAATTTTACCCGTAATATTTGGCCTTGTGGGTGCTTTTGTTTTATTTTTTATCGCAAGTTATGATGTTTTAAAAGTCATTCTTTATACTTATCAATATTTTTTCAGCATTTCGGTTAAGATTGATTTGCATGAAGATGTGGTAGCTTTGATTATAGGAGCTGTGGATCTTTATCTTATGGCTTTGGTTTTATTTATTTTTTCGTTTGGTGTTTATGAGCTTTTTATTAGCGAGATAGAAGAATTCAAACAAACAAAACAAAGCAAAGTCTTAGAAGTACATAGTCTAGATCAGCTTAAAGATAAGCTTGCAAAAGTGATTATCATGGTTTTAGTGGTCAATTTTTTTCAAAGAGTGTTGCAAATGAAATTTGCCACTCCTACAGATATGGCTTTTCTTGCTGGATCTATTTTAGCTCTTTGTGTAGGGCTTTATTTCTTGCATAAGGGCGGACATTGAAACTTGATTATCTTTTTTTGATATAATTGAAATTTTGGTTTGTAAGGGTGATATATGAAAAAGCTAGTTTTGATCTTGTTGGCAGTTATTAATGTTTTAACTTTTTCTTATGCGGCTCCCTTGGATGAAGTTTTTAAAGATGTTGAAGTTTCAGGTGTTGTGCGTTATAGATACGAGACGCAAAGAGTTAAGAAAACGGATAATAAAAATAAAAAACACAACGTCACAAACCGCACAGAAATCACTATAAAATAGAGGTAAGATATGTTTCGTTACTTAGCAGTTTTTTCAGTTTTTGTTGTAGCACTTTTTGGTATAAATTTGAAATCTTTTTTCACTTATACTTTCGATGCAAATAAACAATATGATATGGTTCAGGCTAAGGATTTATATTTTAAGAATAAATGCAATACTTGCCATGGAGATAATGCTGAAAAAAGTGTCGTAGGTTCTAGAACATTAAAAGATATGTCTCCTGAGGATATTAAAGCAGCCTTGGTAGGCTATACTCTTGATGGTAGCACTTCTGCAAATGCATCGCAAATGGCTTTTTATGCTAGAAATTTAAGCCATGATGATATGGATAATATCATTGCATATATTAAGGGTGGAAATTTTGCTGTTGATTTGCAAGTAAAAGATTTATTAGAAGAAGAACCAGCACAAAAAACGAAGCATAATACTTTTTTAAAATAAGATATTGAGTTTAATTTAACGAAAGGATGGATAAGATGAAAAAAATTACTTTAGTTTTCAGTGCCTTAGCTTTGGCAAATTGCTTGTATGCAAAAACAATTAATTTAGGAGTAGTGCTGCCATTGACAGGACCAGTAGCTGCTTATGGGCAAGATGTTTTTAACGGTATAGAACTTGCCAATAAACTAAATGCTAAGTTAGATAATGGCGATGAAGTAAAATTGATCGTTATTGATACTAAAGGTGATAAGCTTGAAACCACAAGTGCGGTTAATCGTCTTATAGCGCAAGATAAGGTTTTAGGGATTATAGGAGAGGCTACTACACCAAATACTATACAAGCTATTTCGATTGCAGAAGATAAAAAAATTCCACTCATTGCTCCAGTAGCTTCGGGAGATAAGCTCTTAGACAATAAAAAATACGCTTCTCGTGTTTGTTTTAGCGATAGCTTTCAAGGTGACAAATTTGCAAATTATGTTACAAAAGAATTAAAATTTAAAAATGCTGTTGTTATTATAGATCAGAGTAATGTTTATTCTTTGGGACTTGCAAAGGCTTTTGAAAAATCTTTAAAAGAAAATGGTGGTAAGGTTATCAAAAAACTTGCAATCAGTTCAGGAGATAAAGATTTTAGAGCAGTGGTTTCACAGCTTAAAAGCTTAAATCCTGATTTTGTTTATATGCCAATTTATCATCCCGAAGCTGCTCTTATTGCTAGACAAGCTAAACAAATTGGTTTTGATAAATTGTTAGCTGCAGGAGATGGGGTTAATAATCAAACTTTTATAGATTTGGGTTCAACTGCTGTAAATGGAGTAATTTTTACAGATAGTTTTGATTCAAGCAACCCTTCTACTGCTCGCGGTAAAACTTTTATCAATGAGTATGAAAAAATAAAAGGCAATAGAAATCTTCCAGCCTTTTCAGCTATGGGCGCAGATGCTTATTATGTAATGCTAAATGCTATGAATGCTTGCCAAAATACACTTACAAGCGAGTGTATTAATGAAAAAATTCACCAAACAAGCAATTATGAAGGCGTGGGCGGAATTATCAGTATTGATGCAAGTGGTAATGCGGTTCGTCCTGTTGTTATAAAAGAAATACAGGATGGCAAGCAAGTTTATAAAACTTTAATCAATCCATAAGGAAAAGCAATGAAAAAGAAAATAATCTTAGCAGCGGCTTTGGCTTTAAGTTTGCAAGCAAAAGAAGTAAATTTGGGAGTTGTTTTGCCTTTAAGTGGGGCAACAGCAGCTTATGGGCAAAGTGCTTTAGAGGGTATAAAATTAGCCAATGAAATGCAAAGTACTTTAGACAATGGAGATAAAATTAATCTCGTTGTCTTAGATACTAAAGGAGATAAAATCGAATCTGCAAGCGCTGCTACCCGTCTTGTAAATCAAGATAAGGTATTAGGACTTATCGGTGAAATGGTTACTGCAAATACTTTACAAGTAATGCGTATAGCTGAAGAAAATAAAGTCCCTCTTATTGCTCCTGCTGCAACAGGAGATAAGCTTTTGGAAAACAAATTGTATTCAAGTAGGGTTTGTTTTATGGATAGTTTTCAAGGCTCATCTTTAGCAAAGTATGCTTTTGAAAAATTAAACCACAAAAAAGCTGTGATTGTAGTAGATCAAAGCACGGATTATTCTTTAGGGCTTGCTAAGGCTTTTGAAAAAGAATTTAAGGCTAAGGGCGGTGAAATTTTAAAAACCCTTAGAGTAAATTCGGGCGATAAAGATTTTAAGGCAATAGCAACTCAAATTAAAATTTTAAATCCTGACTTTATTTTCCTTCCACTTTATTATAGTGAAGCTTCTTTGTTTGTTAGACAAGCAAAGCTTATAGGTTTAAACACCCCAATGGGTTCAGCTGATGGAGTTGCAGATGCCACTTTTGTTAAATTAGCAGGCAATGCAAGTGAAGGATATATTTTTACAGATAGTTTTGATGCAAATAATCCTACAACCCAGCTAAGCAAAGATTTTATAGCTAAATATGCAAAGGAAAATCAAAGTAAAGAGGTTCCAAATTTTACAGCTATGGGCGCGGATGCTTATTTTGTAATGTTTAATGCTATGAATGCTTGCCAAAATACACTTACAAGTGAGTGTATCAATGAAAAAATTCACCAAACAAACAATTATGAAGGAGTTTCTGGGGTTATTAGCATCGATAAAAGTGGAAATGCAACTCGTTCTGTAGTAGTGAAAGAAATTAAAAATCAAAAGCAAACTTATAAAGATACTATAAATCCTTAGGAAAAATATGGACTCTACTTTATTTTTACAGCAACTTGTTAATGGTCTTAGTCTAGGCAGTATGTATGCACTTATTGCCGTGGGCTATACCATGGTGTATGGTGTATTAAGACTGATTAATTTTGCACATGGCGATATTATGATGGTGGGTGCTTATATTGCACTTTTGTTGATAAATTTTTTTTCTCCAATTATCAATCATTTAAATCAAACTTTTTTTGGCAGTGATGAGCTTGGAAAATATCTAGTTGTTATTTTTGTAGCTGCGCTTGTAGCTTCTATGATCTTTTCTTCTATTGTAGGGATCTTGATAGATAAAATTGCTTACAAACCTTTAAGAAAAGCTCCTAGAATTTCATTATTAATAACTGCAATAGGTATTAGCTTTTTTTTACAAAATCTTTTTAATGTGATTTTTACTTCAACCGAACAGCAATTTCCAGCGCCGCCGATATTTGAAACTTTAGTTAGTATAGGAAGTGTCAGTACAACTTTAGGTTCACTGCTTGTGCCTTTGGTAACTTTAATAGTAATGCTTGGAGTCCTTTTTATCCTTTATAAAAGCAAATACGGCATAGCTATCCGTGCTTTGGCTTTTGATATACAAACTGTAAATTTAATGGGAATTAATGCAAATAGAATTATTGCTATTGTTTTTGCTTTAGGATCTGCCTTAGCTGCTCTAGCGGGAATTTTTTGGTCGAGCAATTACTATTCTGTTTATCCTACCATGGGGACTTTGGTTGGTCTTAAAGCTTTTGCGGCAGCAGTTTTAGGAGGAATTGGCTCTGTGGTAGGAGCAGTTTTAGGAGGACTTATTATAGGATTGACTGAGGTTATGGCTGTGGCTTTCTTTCCAGAACTTTCCGGCTTTAAAGATGCTTTTGCTTTTATTTTTCTTGTGTTTATCTTGCTTTTTAGACCAACGGGAATTTTGGGCATAAATTTTGAAAAGAGTAGGTTTTAAAAATGGTAAGAATTAAAATTTCGGCTTTAGTTTATATTATTTTGGCTATTGCTTTTATTATGCTTGCTCCACAATTTTTTGATGGCTATGGTATTGGTATATTAAATCAAATTGCTATTTATATCACTTTAGCAGTGAGTTATAATTTAATCAATGGAGTCACAGGTCAGTTTTCTTTGGAGCCAAATGGTTTTATAGCAGTAGGTGCTTATGCTGCAGCTTTGGTGCTTTTAAGCTCAGAGCAAAAATTAGATTTATTTAGCTTAGAAAATCCAAATCCTATCATTTTAGCTTTACACACCAATTCTTTTGTATTAGCGCTTTTGGTCGCTGGTTTTAGTGCTTGTGTTTTATCTTTAATCCTTGCCTTTGCCGTTTTTCGTGTGCGAGGAGATTATTTAGCTATTGTAACTTTAGGTTTTGGTATCATCATTCAAAAACTAGCGATTAATTTTCCAAGTTGGACAAACGGATCTATGGGTTTAAACGGCATTCCCTTGCTTTCAAATCTTTATTGGACTGGTGGAGTGGCAATCATATCTGTTGTTTTGATTTTAAATTTGGTTTATTCTAAATTTGGTAGAGCAATGAAGGCAGTTAGAGATGATGAAGATGCTGCAAGTGCTATGGGAGTAAATACTTTTTGGACTAAAACTCTTGCTTTTGGAACTTCTGCTTTTTTAGAGGGTGTAGGTGGAGGACTTTTGGTTTGTCTCCTTGCTTCTGTTTCTCCAGAACAATTTGGTTTTGAATTTACCTTTATGTTGCTTATAATTATAGTTTTGGGTGGCTTAGGTTCTACCACAGGAGCTATTTTGGGCGCTATTTTAATTATAGGTGGAAGAGAGTGGTTGAGATTTTTAGATGAAATGCAGATTAAAATCGATTTCTTAGGTATCGATATGGGCTCTATGCCAGGGCTTAGAATGGTAGTTTTTTCTTTAATTCTTATTTTAGTAATGCTTTTTGCAAGACGAGGGGTTTTTGGTGATAAAGAGCTTAATTCCTTTTTTAAAAGACCTTCTAAAAAAGGATGCAAAAAATGATTTTAGAGCTTAAGAATATCACTAAGAATTTTGGAGAAGTTAGAGCTATTAATGAAACTTCTTTTCATATTAAAGAGGGTGAGATTTTTGCTTTAATTGGTCCTAATGGTGCGGGTAAAACAACGCTTTTTAATATCATTACAGGCAATTATAAACCAACAAGTGGAGAGGTATTTTTTCAAGATAAGAAAATCAATGATTTAAAACCTCACAAAATTGTACATTTAGGCATAGCAAGAACCTTTCAAAATATTAGATTATTTTCGAGTATGAGTGTACTTGAGAATGTAATGATAGGTTTTGATAAGCAAATGAAATATAGTGTCTTAGAAGCTTTTTTGCATTTAGGACGTTTTCATAGAGTTGAGCAAGAATTTAAAAATAAAGCCTATAAGCTTTTAGAAGAACTAGGTATTAGTGAATTTGCAGATGAGAAAGCTACAAGTTTGAGTTATGGTCAGCAAAGAAAGGTTGAAATTGCAAGAGCTATGGCTACAAATCCAAAACTCCTCTTGCTTGATGAGCCTGCTGCGGGTATGAATTCTAGCGAAAGTGATGAATTGGCAGAACTTATTTTAAAGCTTAGAAAAGACTATAAAATCAGTGTTTTACTTATAGAGCATGATATGAAATTTGTTAATAGGCTTTGTGATAAAGTTTTGGTGCTTGATTATGGTAAGACTATTTTTGAAGGAAAAATAAGTGATGCTGTAAATCATAAAGAAGTAATTGCTGCTTATTTGGGAGATTTTGATGCTAGTAGTTAAAAATTTGCATGTTTATTATGGCTTGATTGAAGCAGTTAAGGGTATAGATTTTAAAGTAGAAACGGGTCATATAGTTTCTCTTATTGGCTCAAATGGAGCAGGAAAGACTTCTACTCTCAATGCGCTTTTAAATGCAGTAAAACGAACTGGAGAAGTAAATTTTTTAGGTTATGACACAAAAAGGCATCTAACTCATACTTTAGTGCAAAAAGGTATAGCTTTGGTGCCTGAAGGAAGACGCGTTTTTATTAATCTTAGCGTTGAAGAAAATTTAAAAATAGGCGCTTACAATAATAGTGAAAATTACGAACATTTGCGAGAGCAAATGTATAAGTTATTTCCAAGACTTGCAAATAAAAAACATGCTATGGCGGGGAATTTAAGCGGTGGAGAAGCTCAAATGCTTGCTATTTCAAGAGCTTTGATGAGTGAACCTAAGCTTTTAATGCTTGATGAGCCTTCGTTAGGACTTGCTCCTAAGATAGTTGGAGAGGTTTTTGATATCATAGTGCGTTTAAAAGAAGAGGGTATTACTATACTTTTAGTAGAACAAAACGCTTACTCTGCGTTAAAGATAAGTGATTATGCTTATGTTTTAGAAAATGGACTTATTGCAATGCAAGGTGAGGCTAAAAAACTCATAGGCGATGACAATATTAGGAAAAAATATTTAGGATTATAGTATAGAGGTTGGGATATGAAAAATATTATCAAAAGTGTAGGTGATTTAAGAATTTCTATAGTTTTATTTTTGCTTTTTGCCTTATCCTGTGGTTTGGCAACTTTTATAGAGAGTGCTTATGGCACGCCTACTGCGTGGGCAATGGTATATGATAGTTTTTGGTTTGAGTATATACAGCTTTTATTGGGTATAAATTTATTGTTTGGCATGCTTCGTTATAAGATGTTTGCTTTAAAAAAAATACCTTTGATGATTTTTCATTTTTCTTTTCTTTTTATCTTACTTGGCTCTGCTATGACTCGTTATGGTGGTTTTGAAGGTTTACTAGCGATTCGCGAGCATACTCAAAATGCCTTAGTTGAAAGTTCTAAAACCTCTTTAAGAATTTCCACCATTAAAGATGGAGAGCGTTATACTTCTGTAAATGATCGTTATATAGGAAATTTACCTTTTGCAAATTCCTTTAAATTAAATTTAAATATGGGAGATGAAAAAGCTGTCTTAAAATATAAAAATTTAATTTTAGATGCGGATTATGTTTACAAAGAAGACAATATTTCTTCACCTTTGCTTGTTTTGACCGTTTCTGAAAAAAATTCTCAAGGCGCAAATTTGGAATTTAGATCAGGAGAGGTGCAAAATATCAATGGGATTAATTTTGCTTTTATGAATGATGATGTAGCTAAGCCTTATATCAAAATAGATAAAAATTTAAAATTAAGTTCGAGTGAAAATTTAAATGTTTTCAATATGAAAAAAGGTGAAAATTCAACTCTTAAAATCGGCGAAGAAGCAAATGCTAAAGATCTTAGATTGTATAGTTTAGATAATTTAAATTTTGTAGTGAAATTTGCCTCTTTGCATGGAACTCAAGAAATTCAAGGTGTTAATAGGCCTCAAGATGAAAGTTTTTGGCTATGGTTTAAATCAGCTTGGTTAGAATTTGCAAGAACTGTAATGATATCAAGTTTTGGAGAACCACAAAATTGGAAAGCTTCTTGGCTTACAAATTTTAAAGAATTTGCTATGAGTAAAGATTATCAGGCTTTGGAATTAAAAGGAGCGCATGCGCTAAAACTTCAACTAGATTATAAGAATGAAAGTAAAGAATTTTATGTATTTGAATACAATAAACCTACTGTAATAGAACTTGCTGGACAAAAATTCTTTATCTCATGGGCGCTTGCATATGAGCAATTACCTTTTGAAATTTATTTAAGAGATTTTGTTTTAGATCGTTATCCTGGATCTATGTCTCCTGCTTCTTATGCAAGTGAAATTACAGTTAAAAACAATGAAGATAATTTTGATTATAGGATTTTCATGAATAATGTTTTAGATTATAAGGGTTATAGATTTTATCAAAGTTCTTACGATCAGGATGAAAAAGGGACGATATTATCGGTCAATAAAGACCCGGGTAAAATTCCTACATACATAGGTTATTTCTTGCTTTGTTTGGGTATGTTTTTAAATTTCTTAAACCCACATTCAAGATTTAGAACTCTAGCAAGACTTATCAATAAAGACGCTCTAAAGCATACTGCTAGTGCTTTAGTTTTATTTGTAGCTTTATTTGGAGCAGATAAAATGCTTGCTCAAGATTTAAATATAAGCTTAGAGAAAAATATGCCTATAGTGGATAAAACACATGTTAAAGAGCTTAAAGCCCTTATCGTGCAAAAATCTGTAGATGGTAGAATGATACCTTTTGATACTTTAGCTAGAGAAATTTTGGAAAAAATTCATAAGAGTGCGGACTATAAAGGACAAGAAGCAAGTGCTATAATGCTTTCAATGCTTATTAATGTGGATTTATGGCAAAATGAAGCTTTTATCTTAATGCCAAGCAATAAAAATGTTCGTGAAGCCATCGCTGAAATTTTAGAAATTTCTCCAGAATTAAAATATGTCAAATATAAGGATTTCTTTGATGCTAATAATCGCTATAAACTTCAAAAATATGTGGAAAATGCTAATCGCAAAAATCCGAATGCTAGAGGCGTATTTGATAAAGAAATCATTAATCTAGACGAAAGAGCAAATGTTGTAAATTTAGTTTTCAGTGGAGAACTTTTTAAATTTATTCCTATACAAAATCATGACAATAATGCATGGTTAGCTCCTTTTTCTGCTATTACAACACTTAAGGGCGAAGAGGGTCAGTTTGTTTTAGCACTTATAAAAAACTATTTTTCTTCCGTAGATACAGCTTTTCATGATGGAAATTGGACAAGAGCTAATGAAGCTTTAGGGCTTATCAAGCAATATCAAGAGAAAATAGGGCATGAGGTTATGCCTAATAAAACGAAAGTAGAGATGGAGATTTTTTCAAATAAGGCTGAAATTTTTGTCAAGCTTGCTCCTGTTTATTTGATCGCGGGATTTTTATTATTGATCGTTCTTTTGCTTAAAATGGTTGCACCAAAGCTTAAAATTTCTCTTATATTTAAAATTATTTATATTTTAAATATTTTAGCCTTTATCATCCATACCATAGGACTTGGATTACGTGCTTATTTAGCAGATCATGCCCCTTGGAGTAATGGATATGAAAGCATGGTTTATATAGCTTGGGCTTTATCTCTTTCAGGAATTTTCTTTTCTCGAAAAAGTCCGATTGCTTTATCTTTAACTTCTATACTTGCGGGTATTGTTTTAGCTGTGGCTCACTTAAGTGAGATGAATCCACAAATTACAAATCTTATGCCAGTGCTTAATTCGTATTGGCTTAGTATCCATGTGTCTGTTATTACTGCTAGCTATGGATTTTTGGGGCTTTGTTCTTTGCTAGGAATTTTTACTTTAATATTGATGTGTTTTTTAAAAGAAAACAATCAATACAATCAAAGTATTTTAAGAAATATCACAGAGGCAACTCGTATCAATGAAATGTCGATGATTTTTGGGCTTTGCTTACTTACTGTTGGAAATTTCTTAGGTGCAATTTGGGCCAATGAGAGTTGGGGTAGATATTGGAGTTGGGATCCAAAAGAAACTTGGGCTTTGGTAAGTATTTTGGTTTATGCGGCTATTTTGCATATTAGAATGATTCCAAAATACTCTAATCAATTTACATTTGCACTATGGAGCATGTTTGCTTATTGGGTTGTTATCATGACTTATTTTGGGGTAAATTATTTCTTAGTAGGTTTGCATTCTTATGCAGCAGGAGAAGCTGCTCAAATTCCTAGTTATGTTTATTGGGGAATTGCGATTATGATCGTTTTAGCATTGCTTGCAAGAAGAAAGCGTGAGTTTGTGGGCAAGCTTTAATGAGTTATATATTTTGGGTGATTGTTTGCACCTCTGGAGCTTTGCTCCTTTTTTTGGGTTTGATAGCTTATTTGATTATCAGCGATGATAAAAAGAGAAATGTAAAACAAAAAAACACTGAAAATACAGTTCAAGCCCGTAAAATTGATAGCGATTTAAATAAGATGATAGTAGCAGCTAGTGATTTAAAATATAGCGATAGTGATTTAAAGGAGCTAGCAAAGCTTTTTGTTCAAACGCATAAACTAGGTTCTAAAACTTCTAAAGAGCTAGATGAAAAAACGAAAAATAAATTAGAATTTGTATCCGCCTTAGCTGCTAACCCTAAAGCTAGCCCTCAAACTATAAGCTTTTTAAATCAAGAGCTTAAAAAAATTTCTGCTTCTTATAAAAAAGAAATCGATGCCTATGAGCAGATGGGCTTGGCAAAAAGAAAGATTAAAGAAGAAAAATAAAACCGGATTAATTTTTTAAATTCACCTTTATGTCTTAAAATCAATTCACATAAAAATTATTTTATAATATGCTTATTTTAAACAAAGGAGCATTAAATGAAAATCACAATGATAATTCTAAGCTTATTTTCTTTAGTATTTTTAAGTGCATGTGCTTTTAAAGAAAAAAAAGCAAGTGAAATAGAAACTCTTGCAAGTAATTATGGTGGAATTTATATCTTTGATAAAAAAATAAGAGAAGAGATATTGGAAAATGAAAGAAAAAGAACAGAGTTGGAAAATGATGATAAATTTAGAACTAAAATAGGCCAATTAAAATCAGGAGAATTAATTTATAAGATAGATTCTGCAGCTGTTGATAAATTGCTTCCCCAAATCCTTTCTAATGGTTGTAACTATTATCGTAGTGATTATAGATATAAAGGCAAGGCTAATTTTGGTTTCAAAGATAAACCCGAATTTGCATACTATGAAGATCAATTTAAAGCATATATGGGTGAAGAAAACTATAAAAAATTAAGACCTTATTTAGGTATGACAACTTATTATGTGTGTGAGGGTAAAAAATATCCTGTTGTTTTTGCTACCATGATAGATTATAAAGTAAAAAATTATGGATTATTTGGAGATGAAGGAAGAGGATTTAGCTTTTCAAGCATAAGTCGTAAAAGTGCAGGCGGAGGATCTTTTCATTATTTTACTAATGGTAAATTTATAAGAAGTGATGAAAAATATACAGGACAAAGTTACTGATGAACCCTAAAGAACTTATCTCTCAAATCAAAGACTAGAAGATAAAAACTATAAAGGATAAAAATATATGAAAAAACAAGCTCTATTATTTTAATGATAAAGAAAAAGTTATACTGCTAACACTAAACCACAAAATTACATCTTAATTTTAATAAAATAGAGAGTCTAAGGAGATAACCCATGACATACATATTACTTCTTATTATAATTTCTACTATTCTTTCTTATCTTATGTTAAAATTTATTTATAAAATTATCTTTAAATCTACAAAAAGCGTTTCAAAGTTTTTAGTCTTTCTTGGAAGTATAGGTTTAATTATCTTTTATTATACTCCTTATTCTTATTATTTAGAGCCAAGCTTTTATAAGTTTAAAGAAATATGTAAGCTAGACCCAGAGATTTATCAAGCCAATGGTGGTAAATTAGATGAGGAGTATTATAATAAAGTGCTAAGGTATTTTGATACGGATTTGGATAATATGTCAAAGTCATATAAAAAAGAGCTAGGGGTAACTAATGATAAAAAATATAGTAGATACTGGTTTGAAACATGGATAGATGGAAGAACCGAAATAAGCTTTGAAATATGGTTTAAAAGTAATATTGCAATAAAAGACAATATTGACTTTAGTATAAAACCTTTTTTTTATGCTAATTGGGATAAAATGAGACCCCTCCCAGCAGGTAATGAGGGGACAGGATTTTTTTTAGGAAGTGTCCCAATAAGTTGCATATATTTCAAAAAGGACTAAACAATGAAAAATAAAGCAGTGATTAATAAGTTAAAAGATAATTCAGAACTAGCTTGGGCTAGTTATGGATATTTTCATCTGGCTAATCCAAGGTATGATTTCAATAAAGATAACATAGACAAAGAAAGATTAGAGTATTTTAGAAAATTATATAAAAACAATAATTTAGAATCTAGTAAAACCGATGAACAATTACAATCCATTTACCCTACCCCTGCAGACATTCTTAATATAGAATACAAATATTTTAAAGATGAAAAAACAGGAAAGCTAAAAGATGGCTTCTTTGATGATGAGTTATTTAGTGGCGACTTCTCCCCACTCCAAGCTAAACAATTCTTTTCTCGCTATGATTTATTAAAACATTGTCCTAATACAAATTCAGGTTTTTCTGCTACTTTATTTGGAGAAAAAAGAAAACAAATTAATAGTAAAACAAAAGAAGAAAGCTATACCAGTGAATATGGCTATATCAATTATATTTTAGCCATTAGAGGAACAGAAATAAGTTCTTTTAAAGATTTATTTGTAGCCGATGCTTCTTTAGCCATAGGCTCTATACCTAAAGCCCAATATGATGATATGATAAACTTTTATGAAACTTGTATTAAAGATTATCCACAAATCAAAGAAAAAGATTCTCTTACTATTACAGGACATTCTCTTGGAGGCTGTCTTGCACAACTCTTTGCTTTAAGTATCTGTGATGATAAGAATAGAAATAATATCAAAGCTTTATATACTTATAATGCACCTGGAGCTAGAAAGATAATACCTCCTTATGATTATATAGTAAAACTCTTTATATTTCACAGTAAAGAACAACAAGAAAGATTTATAAAAGAAGAAATAGAAAATATAGCAAATAGAGCAAGAGATTTAGGCAAAGATAATATTTTCTTAGAAAGTAAGATACGAAAGATATTACACAAGATAATCCAAGAAAAACAAAGTCAATACTATGGGATAACAATGAGTATTTCTACTCATACAACAATGATGACACTTGATATTAATGCTATTCCTATCTTAGCAGATATTGCACCATATTATAGACAACTTGCTTATAATAATATAGAATCTAAAGAGAGTGCATAAATGATAAGGCTTAAAAAGATTCTAAAAATATCAAGTTTTATTCTACTTCCTTTGATGATTATATGGAGTATGACATTTGGTTGGGGGTGGTTTGTGCCTTATAGCCTACAACCGAGTTATCACGAATTTAAAGAGATGTGTAAGCTTAATGAACTTCCAAATGATGAACACAAATATAATAAGATTCTAAGTTATTTTGGATTAAATTTGGATACATTAGATTGGGAAAATATTAAAAAAAATTCAACATTATTAACACAAGGTTATTTAGAATATAATTCACAAAATGATAGATATATGTATCGATATGAAAATAAAAGTGATCCAAGAATAAGAAAAGTTTTTTTCTTATTTTTTAATGACAGTATAAAGCTAAGCAATCTTTATAAAATAGATTTTGAAGTATTTTGGAATGATAAAAGAGATTATATTCATACAAAAGTAACTTCTTATGATACTGTAATAGAAGAGAACTTTAGAACTTGTGGATATTTTAGTGGATACTTGAAAGGAATCAAATAATGCACCATAAACAGCAAATACAAAAGTTTAGAGATAACGCAGAATTAGCTTGGGCAAGTTATGGTTATTTTCATTTTATAGGTAAAAACTATAATTTACGAAATAAAGATAAGGAAAAATTAGATAGTTTTATTAAAGATAACAATAGAATGCCTACCTACACCGACATTCTCAATATGGAATATAATTCCTTATTTGATGGCGACTTCTCCCCACTCCAAGCTAAACAATTCTTTTCTCGCTATGATTTATTAAAACATTGTCCTAATACAAATTCAGGTTTTTCTGCTACTTTATTTGGAGAAAAAAGAAAACAAATTAATAGTAAAACAAAAGAAGAAAGCTATACCAGTGAATATGGCTATATCAATTATATTTTAGCCATTAGAGGAACAGAAATAAGTTCTTTTAAAGATTTATTTGTAGCCGATGCTTCTTTAGCCATAGGCTCTATACCTAAAGCCCAATATGATGATATGATAAACTTTTATGAAACTTGTATTAAAGATTATCCACAAATCAAAGAAAAAGATTCTCTTACTATTACAGGACATTCTCTTGGAGGCTGTCTTGCACAACTCTTTGCTTTAAGTATCTGTGATGATAAGAATAGAAATAATATCAAAGCTTTATATACTTATAATGCACCTGGAGCTAGAAAGATAATACCTCCTTATGATTATATAGTAAAACTCTTTATATTTCACAGTAAAGAACAACAAGAAAGATTTATAAAAGAAGAAATAGAAAATATAGCAAATAGAGCAAGAGATTTAGGCAAAGATAATATTTTCTTAGAAAGTAAGATACGAAAGATATTACACAAGATAATCCAAGAAAAACAAAGTCAATACTATGGGATAACAATGAGTATTTCTACTCATACAACAATGATGACACTTGATATTAATGCTATTCCTATCTTAGCAGATATTGCACCATATTATAGACAACTTGCTTATAATAATATAGAATCTAAAGAGAGTGCATAAATGATAAGGCTTAAAAAGATTCTAAAAATATCAAGTTTTATTCTACTTCCTTTGATGATTATATGGAGTATGACATTTGGTTGGGGGTGGTTTGTGCCTTATAGCCTACAACCGAGTTATCACGAATTTAAAGAGATGTGTAAGCTTAATGAACTTCCAAATGATGAACACAAATATAATAAGATTCTAAGTTATTTTGGATTAAATTTGGATACATTAGATTGGGAGGAGTTGAATGAGAGATCGTTAAAGTTGATTAAAGGTTTTAATGCAGATTATGTTAAAAGCAAGTTAGAATACAGAGCAAAGGTCACAGCAATTCGAAAAAAACGCTATAATATTTCAGTTGATTTGTTTGCCAATAACAAAGGATTATCAAAGGAGAATATAACTTACATTCAAATATACGGTACTTGGAACACAAATCGCTATTTTTTAGAGCAAAAAAGTATGGCAAGTTATAATCTTGTATGGCGTGAAAAAGAATTAAGTTGTACTGATATTGCACCCTTGAAATATGACTATGCAGAAAGGATAAAATGAACAATAAAGAACAGATTAAAAAGCTTAAAGACAATTCAGAACTTGCTTGGGCAGCCTATGGATATTTTGACTTGGTGGGTAAAAAATTTGGTAATAATAATGAATATAAAGGTAGAGAAAATACGAAAATCACTTTCCATGACATTATAGATTCTACTTGTAATGGTTACATCGCAATGGGTAAAGATCGCTGGGGGCAAGATATAGAAATAGACTCTCTTAAAGGCGATATGACTTCTACCCAAGCCAAACGATTCTTTGAAAGATATGATTTATTAAAACATTGTCCTAATACAAATTCAGGTTTTTCTGCTACTTTGTTTTATGATAAACAAAAAGATGAATTCGTGGTGGGATTTAGGGGAACAGAATGCGGATTCTAAAAATACTTTATATTTGCTGGATTATATTTTTTATCTTTGCTTGGATAATATCACCTTTAATTGGGCATAATCCAGATAGATTTAAGGAATTTCTCATAGTGATTGGATGGATAATTTTGCCTCCAATAGTGAACAATCTATGGTTATTTTTAATAACAAGAATTAAAAATTTTTTCTATTATTGTTATATTGTCCATTGGCAATTTTATTATATCTTATATTTGATTAAAAGGAAAAAATATGAAGCAATAAATCAAGAATCTTAGAGACTATGCTGAGTTATCTTGGGCAAGCTATTTCAACCTTATCTATATTGATGACAAAAAACTAATGATTTCACAATAGGAACAGAAAGAATCTTAAAAGATGGAGAAAATATAGAAAATTTGAATATTATAAAGCATTGTCTAAAGACTATAAAGATTATTTTATTTATGATGATTCGTTAGCTTTTTATCTAAAACTCAATGGTGAATTTAGAGAAATCCAAACACAAAATTTTGCAAAACGCTATACAATCAAATTTCACCAACCCAATACTTTTAGTGGTTTTTCTGCTACACTTTTTTATGACATTCAAAAAGATGAGTATATTGCTAGTTTTCGAGGAACAGAAGGAATTGTAAGTATGGATGCATTTGCCGATATAGGACTTACTTTTGGTAAAGGAGATTTTCAAGCTAATGTCTTAAAACAATTTTTATTAGATATAGCACCTATTCTAAATAATATAGATTCTAGTAAAATTACCTTTGTAGGACATTCTCTGGTGGGTATTTAGCTCAAATGGCTTTGATATATTGTGATTAAATATAAAGATTTATACTTTTAATACTCTTAGTATTTACGTTTGAAATGTTCCTAGTGTGGTTATATTTTGATTTTTAAAAAAGTAGGATAATTTTATTAAAAATATTAAAAAGGAAAATAAATGGGTATATTAAAAAAAGTATACATTGTTTGGGGGGTCTTTTGGGGAATTATTTTTTTGTTTAGTTCTTTATATGCTTATTTTAGTGATATAGAATTTTTTGGTGATATGTTAAAGATTGCATTTTTTATATATTCTTATCCATTGTTGCCTTACATATCATATTTAACACTACAAGAAAGTATTAAATCCAAAAATATTTTTCTTTATTTTTCTTTATTTTTCTTTATTTTTCTTTATTTTGCTTTATTTTTCTTTATCTCGGGAGGATTTTTTATTTATGTAATAATATTAGGTATTTATACAATATTATTTTTAATAATATCTATTAAATTTAGAAAAGAACTTTCTTATTATTTTTCTTTATTATTTTGTATTTTTTTATACATTTTTTTGTATCTTTTTATTTTTTATATAGAATTAAAAAATGAGTAATAAAGCTCAAATTAACAATCTCAAAAATTACGCTAAACTTGTATAGATTGGTTTTTTTAATTTTTTAATAATAATTTAAATTTCAACAAAAAAGGAAGTAGTGTGAAAATATTAAAAAGTTTATATATTATTTGGATGATATTTTGGGGATTTGGGGCTATTTTAGGTTATTATATGGGATATGATGCAACTTTTACTAAAATGTTCTTTTTTCTTGTTATATTATATCTTTTTCCATTGTTGCCTTATTTACATTATTTAATTTTTGAGAAAACAAAGAACAAAAATATATTCATTTCTATTTGTTATTATCTACTATTATTTGTTATTACTGCTTATTATTTTACTTTAATATATTCATGTGGAACAAATTTTTTAACATTTTTTATAATGATTACTTTATATATGATTATTTGTAGTGCTATAATCTTATGGAAATTTAAAATAAATTTAAGATTATATTTTTACATAATTTTATGTATTTTTACTTATCTCTATATAGTTTTACATATTTTTATAGCATGTTATGAAATAGAATGGACAGATATACTGCTAGATAAAGATGTAAGGATATATATTTACAAAGAAATAATTAATTTGCTTACAGAGCAATAATTTGTTTTATAATAAATCTTATTTTTATAGGGGAATAAATTAATGAAAACCCAAATCAACAATTTAAGAGATTATGCAGAACTAGCTTGGGCTAGTTATTTTTATTTTAATTTTTAAAAAAGTAGAAGAATTTTACTAAAAATATTAAAAAGGAAAATAAATGGGTGTATTTCGTAAGTTTTATATTGTTTGGGTAGTATTTTGTATAAGTGGATTTGCTATTTCTCCTGCTGTAGGGCATAATCCAAATAGAGTGTATGAATTTTTTGTAATGCTAGGTTGGATTATTTTCCCTTTAATTCTATTAATGCTTTATCGCTTTTTTTCTCTTTGTGAAATAAAGTTTTTGTATATAGCATTGCTATTGTTACTTTATTATCCTATAGCTTTGATATTGTATTGCATGTTTTATTATCATAATAGTTTTTATGTTACATTATATATTTTTTTATCATTATTTAAATAAAGGATAATTTTGAAAGAAAAAATCAATAAGCTAAGAGATTATGCAGAGCTTGCATGGGCTAGTTGTTTTTATTTTGATTTAAAAGGTTATATATTACAAGAAAATGAAACTATCGTTACTTTAAGTGAGCTTGTAAGTTTAAGTTATAACGGAAACTGATAATTTTATTGACTCGGTTCAAGACATAGCCCTATCTTTTAATGACATTATCCAATTTTTTCCTCTTTTAGAATAAGTAGATAAAATAAATGAAGCTAAAGAGCCTTGTGAATTTAATGATGATTTCAAGAAATTTTTTCTTACTGAAACAATCAAATTTTTAAATAAATTATTTTATAATAGAATAACTTGTTATATTAGGAGCAAATTTGCAAATTCCTATTTATTCTAAACTCAAAGCAAAACTAGAAAGTAAAGGAATAGACAATATATCAAGTGGACAAATTGCTTGGTTTGTGTGTAGTTTGATTCTTGCTTTGGTGACTTATATTATTCTAACTTTTCACTACATTTACATTAGTTATGGTAAATATGATAAGAATTTATTTTTATTAATATTTGATAGAAATGCAATGGAATTATTTATTATTATATATTCTTGTATAATGTTTAATCTATTATATATTTACAATGCCATTCCTTTGGTTTTATCTGCAGTATTTATATTTTTGGCATTTTATTTTTCTAGTTTAAGCTTGTTTATTGTTGGTTGTTGTGGCATGGGAGTATTTTTCTTAATATCCATTTTCAAAAGAAAACTTATACCTAGCGTTTTGTTGTTTACTATGGGTTATATTTGCTCATATCTCTTACTTCATGCAATTGGAACTTATCATTAGGATTTTATAAATGAAGTATTGTGTAACAATTTATATTGATGAGTTTTTAGAATATGAAATATTAGTTAGTCTTTATAATGGAAAAGGTTTAGATTTCACCCACGCCTTTTTAGGACTTACCAAAGATAAAAGTCCCGATGAGTTAGATAAAATAGATGAAGAATTAAGACAAAAATTTTAAGCAAATTAGTTTATAATAAAATAATTTATCTATATTAGGAGTAAATTTGCAAATCCCTATTTATTCTAAATTAAAAACAAAGCTAGAAAGTAAAGGAATAGACAATATATCAAGCGGACAAATTGCTTGGTTTGTGTGTAGTGTAATTTTTACCTATTTATTATTTTTATTAATTGTAATTATAAATACTAGAACAATATCTTTTGAAAACCTTAAATTTTTTACTTTTGAAGGTTTTTTCAAATCTCTTGCTTTTATTTTTGCAAATCATTTTTTTTTATTTATTTTTATGTGGATTGTTTGTATAATAAATTTTTTTAATATAAAAAATTTAATTCCAATAACACTAAATTGGATAATAAGCTATTGTTATTTTGTTCTTGAAATTAATATTTATTTTATTTTGATTTTATGTATAACCCTTTGTGTTGTATTTTATTTTTTACAAAAAAGATTATTATATACTTTTTTATTTTATTTTGTTTATATGGTATTAACTTATACTTTGTTTTATCTTGGTGGAGGATTTTATAAATAAAATATTATGTAACAATTTATATTGATCCATTGGTAGAATGTTTTTTGGATTTTAAAAATCAGTGTTATTGGCAAAGAGAAGATTTCACCCACGCCTTTTTAGGACTTACCAAAGGTAAAAGTCCTGATGAGTTAGATAAAATAGATGAAGAATTAAGACAAGAATATCTTAAAAACAAAGAATTTAAATTAATTAAAAGTATTAAGTAGATTGGTTATAATAAAACAATTTATCTATATTAGGAGTAAATTTGCAAATTCCTATTTATTCTAAACTCAAAGCAAAACTAGAAAGTAAAGGAATAGACAACATATCAAGTGGACAAATTGCTTGGTTTGTGTGTAGTGTAGTTCTTGCTTTGGTGACTTTTCTTATTATCTATTTTACAGTGATTATTGAAGATAAAAATTTATTTTTAGCAATATTTGAATTGTTTCAATGGCAACTATTTATTTTTATCATATACTTTTGTATCCCTTTTAATCTATTATATATTCATAATGCTATTCCTTTAGTGCTGTCTGCAATATTTATGTTTTTAACATTGTATTTTTCTAGCTTAAATTTATTTATTATCGGCTGTTGTGGTATAGGAGCATTTTTCTTAATATCCATTTTTAAAAGAAAGCTTATGTTTAGTGTTTTGTTGTTTGCTATGGGTTATATTTGTATCTATTTTTTTCTTTACGCAATAACTCGCTATCATTAAGGAACAAAATGAAGTATTATGTAACGATTTATATTGATGAGTTATTAGAATTTCAAATGATAAAAGATTTGCTGAATATGAAAGGTTTAGACTTCACCCACGCCTTTTTAGGACTTACCAAAGATAAAAGTCCTGATGAGTTGGATAAGATAGATCAAGAATGGTATAAAGCTAAAGAAACCAATAAATTCAATGATGGTTTTTGGGGTTTTGGAACCGGAGTTTTTTTAACTCCTGCTAAAATGCAAAAGATTGATTTTGAAATTGCAAAAGGTTTAGATGAGTGGCTTGATAATGAAAATGTGTGTTGCTTTAATGTTTATACTAAGGATTATTTTAACGCAAATAATAAAGATATGCTTATAAGTGATAATATAAAAGATGATACAAATACCACACAAGCTCACACCAATGAAAACTATAACAATACTCAAGAAATTATCCCTGATAATGTTATAAGAATACAAACATAAGATGGTAGTGGAGAGTTTATTGAGATAATATTTGACGATTTGGAGGAATGGAGAAATAAATCAAGCAGAGCTATAAAGCCTTTATTTACCCCATTAGAAGGTATAGTGGGAGATATTTCAAATTCACTTGAAAATGTCAGCATTATCGGTGATACCTTAGCAATGCTTGGCGCAGTGAAAAATCCCAAAAATGCAAAAAATATTATTAAGAAAAAATCATTGACAAGGGATGAAGTGTTGCAGATAGTGGATAAACTGCCAAAAAATGTCCGAGATAAATGCAGAAGAATAGTTGAAAACAAAGAAGAATTGGACAAATGATGGAAAAAGTTAACTAAAAATTCTAAAGAGTTAGAAAATAAAGTAGATAAAAAATACGGACAATCAATTTACATGAGAAAATTAGATGATCAAACTATTATACAATATAAAAAAGCTTCTAAAAGTGGAGGCGAGACCATAGAGATAAATTCTAACAAACCAAGAGGAAATCTTAGAACAATACATATAGAAAATGGGGTGAAAAATGAAGTATAAATATATCAAATGGAATAAAGAAGAAAAATGTGCTATATTTTTTCCTGATATAGATTATAGCTTATGGAAGAAAACACAATTAAAAGAAAATGTCTACAATAATCCCTCTTTAATTATATCTTCTTGCCTGATAACAAAAATGGATATTTTAGAGTTATTTGAGTATTATATTTTATTTATTTGCGGAAAAAGCATGGGCACATCAAGATGGGAGTGTAATAATTTAATTTTATTGGATACTTATAACATTGACAATCTTAGCAACCCTTTCTCTTTAAATACACCCAAGCCTACCTATACAAGTGAATATATAAACATCTTAGGACAACTATTCTTAGCAGGATATATAGACTTTGGTTCTTATTGCGATGAAGAAGATAGAAATAAAATAGACTATCCCTCAAACTTATCTTATTATAAAGAAGATAAATACCAAGCTTGGATATATTTTAGAGATAATTTCTTTTATCAAGACAAATTTATTAGAGATTTGGACGATCCTGAAACATTGGACGAGGATGGATATAGTCTTATTTTAGGTGATGTTTCTTGGGATACACCACAATATTGGTCACAATACAATATCTGGGTAGCAACAACTCCCAAAGGCACAAAATATTTTAATGAAATCTTAGCTCCTAAATTTTATAACAAATACAAAGATTTAGAAGTAGAAATTGATGATAAGGGTAATATACTTAGATGGATAGGAGAGATTAATAGATGAAAGATAAAAATGGCGATTGGTAAAGTAATTCATAAATACGGTTCGTTCTTTCCTGATTTTGATGAGATATTTTACAATTTAGGTTATGATGGTATTTGTTTTGATGAAAAATCAGATATAAAGCTTTTTCTACAAATTCCAAACCTTAAGAAAACAGATATTTTAGAATATTTTGAAGATCATTTTTTAGGATCAATTTTTGAGGATGCATGCGAATTTAATGACTTGGATTGTCCTTTGTTTTACACAGAAGATGAAAACTTAAAAAATTCCATAAAACCAAATTACAATAGTGAATATGTAAATATTATAGGGCAACTATTCTTAGCAGGATATATAGACTTTGGGATTACTCCAAGATCGGAAGATAAATATACAAGAACAGACTATCCTACTAATTTATCTTATTATAAAGAAGATAAATATCAAGCTTGGATATATTTTAGAGATAATTTCTTTTATACTAATGCATTTTTAAAAGGATATTATGACGATATTTTAATCTATAAAGGCAAAGAATATACAGCAAATACTCTACCCAAACTTAAAAAAGGAGAAATGATCCATAGTACAATGCATAGTGCTGCTTCTTGGGATATGCCAAGATATTGGAGTGGGTATAATATATGGGTAACAAGAACTCAAAAAGGCACGAAATATCTCCGTGAGATTTTAGAACCTAGAGTTTATAACAAATACAAAGATTTAGAAGTAGAGATTGATAGTAAAGGTAATGTGCTTAGATGGATAGGAGAGATTAATAGATGAATCTAAAAATTTTAGAATCAAAAACAAAAATTTACAATTTGAGAGATTTAAGATGAAATATAAAGTATTAAATAAAGAGCATATGAATTTTTATTTTTACGATATCCCTTATGAGTTAGGTAAAAAAATAAGTAAATACTATGAAATGCACCTTTTTCTACAAATTCCAAACCTTAAAAAAACAGATATTTTAGAATTGTTTGAAATGACAATTTTGACAAGTTTTGATAACGAAGCAGAAATGGATGAAACAATTTTTGCTGATTATTTATTTGATTTTTCAAATTTATATAAATTAGCAAATCATTATGCGGATGATTATGTAGCTATTGTAGGACAACTTTTTTTAGATGATTGTATTGATTTTTGGCGTTGTGCATACCATAAAATGGACAATGCAAATACAAAAACTCCTAATTTATCACAATACAAAAAAGAAAATAAATATGAAACTTGGAAATATTTTAGAGATAATTATATTTATTCTTATAATGATAATTTAGTAAATCATGCAACAAAAGGCGATTTTTGGGGGAATTTGGATAATTGGGATATGTATAATATCAATTGCTTTCGCACTCAAAAAGGCACAAAATATCTCAATGAAATCTTAGCTCCTAAATTTTATAATAAATACAAAGATTTAGAAGTAGAAATTGATGATAAGGGTAATATACTTAGATGGATTGGAAAGATTAATAGATGAGTTTATTTGGATTTTACATTGGATTTTACAAAGGATAAATAATGAGTGAGACTTATAAAATTTATACACCTAATGGAATAGCTGTAAAAGTAGATAAAGAAACAAACAAAATATATTTTGTAGAAAGTTTAGATTCACATCCACCAGCAAAGGGCAATTATACCGAAGAATATTCCAAAGCTTTGTTTGAAGCACACGACATTAAACGAAACTCCCCCTACAAAGACTATAAACCAATATATCTAGATCCTAACTTTTATACAGGGTAAAAATCCACTTTGCTTGAATTTAAAGAATGGCAAAACATTTATTTAAAAGATCCCATTAAAGGAGCTATAGCTCCTTGGACTAAAGCAGAAAAAGCTTATTATAAATCTTTAAAAACCAAAAGAGAAAGATATAAATATTTAATTATAAGAAGTGGTATAAGAAGCACTGTTATAGATATACCCTATGATGCTTATTGTAATGTAGATGAAAAAGGATATTTAATCAATGAAGAATACGCCTATATTTATGATGAAGTTAACAATAATAAAGAAACCTTAAAATCTTCTCTTTTTAGACAAGAATGGGGTATAGCAGCAGGAATACTAGGAAAACCTGAATATTTTGTGCGTTCTAAAAATCATGGCTTTAATGCTAGAATGATACAATGTTTTATTTTATATATTCAACTCACAGGTGGAGGATATGAAGAATTAGGTATAAAAAGAGGAATTTATAATTATGCTGATAATCTTTTAGAAATAGGTATAGGTATGGCAGGGATACATAAAAATCCTTTAAGGGCTAAATTAGTAAAAGATTTAGCTAAAACTATACAGCCTGATGAATTTGGTATGCTACCTTTTATAGATGAGATTATGGGAGTAGATTGGGTGATTGATTTAAATCGATATAAATTTGCTCTTGATGAAGAAGGTAGAATCATTTGGGCTTTATATGATGATATTGAAAAAGGTAAATTAAAAGATCCAAGAGATGTGGATTCTACTCCTGAAAGCAGGAAAGAATTTGATCATTATATGGATGGATATGTAAATGGAATGGAAACTAGATTCGATGCTGATACTCCAAATGAATGGAGTGAACAACAAGCTGCTTTAGATAGAGATACTTTAGTATTAAGTGCCAAACTCGCAGCCCTCACTCCTCCTCAAGGTTATCCTAATGCTCCTTATTATTTTACACCTGAAAGATTAGAATGGATTTATAAAAGAGGATATTTAGATAAACTCCTTGATCCAAGAATTCCTGCTATTTATAGATATAATTTCCCAAGGGAACTTAGAGCTAAGATACTAGCTTATGCTAAAGAACACAATATCAAAGATTAAACCACAAAAGAAAGGAAAAACAAATGCAAAAAACACTTCAAATCGATTTAGAAAAAAGAAAAGCTTTAGAGAATTTTAAAAATCTAGCTTTATTAGGATTAGGTGGAACAATGCTTTTAAATTTAAAAGAACAGCCTTTAGATTTTAATCAAGAATTAACTTATATAAATACTTATGATAAGTATTTAAACTTAAAGCTTGATTCTTTTTATATCCCTTCTACGCTTTTATCCTTGCTTCAATTAACTCAAAAAAGCAAAGAAGCTTTTTATATCAATGTTTTAATCAATAGTGATACATACTATAAAAACCCTTTATTACAATATGCTATCATTCAAAAACAAGAACAAGAAAATGTCGTTTATGCTTTAAAGAATGATGAAAATCTTAATACTTCTTTTACTAATCTTAATGCTTTAAAATTAGCTTTAGAAGAAAAGAATTTTTATCTTAATTTTATAGACTTAAACAGCAAAGAAAGTCTTTTAAGTTTTTATAATCTTTTATTGAAGGATAAAAATTTAAATTCTTATTTTTATTCTAAGGATAATCATTTTTATATCCATGAAAAAAAGATTCAAAATATTGAAAATCAATACATGGATTTAGATTTTAAAATGAATTTAGGACTTTATTTAAAACTTCTTAATGATTTTAAGACTTTAAATAAATTTGAACTCATAAAGATTTTAGAAGCTTTAACGCAAAATAATATTAAGACTTTATATTTAAAGTCAAACAAGGATAAAGCTTATACTCTTACTTCAATGTTGATGAATTTAAGGGTGAGGTGAGGATAATAAACTAAAAAATTAAAGTAGTGCGCTCAAGAGGAATTTATAAGATAAAGATTTATATGTAAAAGTTTTTCGCGCATACTTTAATTGTTATTTTGTTTTTTTTAATGAATAAAAGTAGGTTTGGCTTATGATTAAGAGGTTTTTTAAATAAGATACATATTCATTCTTGGAGAGATTTATAAAGAGATGAAATCAAGGGAAAAGTTGATCCTGTGTTTAATAGGGTATTGCAAGGAGAAAGTATAGATACTATCAGACAAGAATTTATAGATATAGCAGAAGGGTTTTTTACTAAAGAAGATGTAGAATATTTAGGGCATATTAATATTTATCCCACTGCTTTACCTAAAAATGGAAATCAATTTGATACTTTTTTCACTTTCACTCATGAGCTTTTTTATGCTTTGGGTATGCTATCTTTAATCAGTAATTGTGAGGGAAATTTAGGGGAATGTTTTATTGATGGTTTTTTAAACAGTTTTAGTGATCATTTGTATATGATGAGCAAAAGCTCAAGTGGAGATGAGAATAGTTAAAACCCAAGCAAAGGGGATTATTTAGATATGGCTCATATTGAGCTTGATAATTCTTTAATGAGTCACCAAAGTTGGCGTAATTATAACTTCTATATGGAAGCAGAATTAGCCTTGCTTCAGGATTTAGGCTATGTTTTTGATAGAAAACTTTATTATGGGATTCTATTTATGAAAACGATATTTAAAACTGGTAAAGCGATCATGGTTATTATGGCTAGAAAAGATGGCAAATAGCTTATAAGAGAATACAATCCTACAGAATACGGAGTGGGTTTGCATATCTATGGTAGCAATAACACAGCCACTCAAAACCATGATATTTTATCTAGTGGTGTAGCTGTAAGTGGTATTCGCATAGGAAACTAATAACCAATTGATTGTAGCCAATGGTGCTAAGGTTTATACCTTGGGAGATTATTCTAACACTTTGCTAATCGCTTATGGAAAAGATCATGTTATTGATCACAATGGAGAACTAAAAGTCACAGGTAAAGAGAGTATAGCCATCAATATAGATTTTGGGGATAATAGTTTAGGCAATACCGAAGAATATCGTGTGGCTCTTATATGCATAAAATTTAAAGATAATATAGACTTTAGTACCAAACTTGAAGTAGGGGCTAAATTTTAGTCAAACACAAATATCAATTCTTTTTTAAGCAGGTGTAATATAATTAGATTTTTCTTTATAAAAAGCTATTAAGTGAGATAAATTGAAATGAATGATATTAAGAAGTAATGGTGCGCTCAAGAGGATTCGAACCTCTGACCTTTTGAACCGCAATCAAATGCTCTATCCAGCTGAGCTATGAGCGCATCTTTTTTGTATTTTTAAAGATGTAATTATATAAAAATTTTTCTTAAAATTAGGTTATTTGCTTAAGATCTTATCTTCAAATTCTAATTCTTTTTTTCTTTTTTTACGATAAATAATCAAGCCACTTAATAAAATAAAACATATAAGAGCAAAAACATACCAAGTTGCATTCTTGACATTGCTTAAAAACAAATCATTAGTATTCATACCAAAAAAACCCACTATTAGATTAAGAGGTAAAAATATTGCAGATAATATGCTTAAAAAATATAAGCTTTGATTTATTTTTTCATTTTTAATCGCACTCATTAGTAAATGAAGTTCATTCAGTCTAGTAATCATTTCTTTATTGTTTTTTAATGCAATTCCAACAGCAAAATTAATCGGCTTTAAAGCTTTTTTATGCGGACTCATTCCTGCTAGTGAGCTTAAAGCTTCATCAAGCAAGGAGATATTTTTTAAGTTTTTATTGATTTTTTGTTTTAGGATAAAACTTTTCTTGAAAAAATTCTTAATCAAATTACCCTTTAAAAGTATATTTTCTTTGCGCTCTAGAATGTACTCAAAGTGGGTATTTTCATTTTTGTAATCTTCCAAAATAGTGCGAATGGTACTTAAAAAATCATTTAAAGAAAAGGGTTTAAATTGAGTATCTTCAAGTTTAAAAATTTTATCGTCCTCAAACCCAAAAACGCTAAAATTTCCCTTTTTGGTTTTTGGGTTGTAGGAATTTAAAATCAAAATTTTTTGCCCTAAAAAATCCATATATAAGGTATTTAAATTTTTATTTGCAAGAAATTTACTTAAATTCTCATCGCATACCATTAGTTAGCCTTTTGGTGTAAAATTCGTATTTAAATTTTTTAAATTCAGACTTTTTTATCGCCTCTCGTGCTTGTGCTACTAATGTTAAATAATAATGTAAATTATGCAAGCTAGCCAAGCGAAAAAAGGTTAACTCCTTAGCCTTAAAAAGATGATTTAAATAACCGCGTGAGAAATTACGACAAGTGTAGCATGAACACTCATTATCAATACTTTCATGATCGTTGATAAATTCAGCTCTTTTGATATTAAATTTGCCGAAATTTGTAAAAAAAGTCCCATTTCTAGCATTCCTAGTAGGCATAACACAATCAAACATATCCACTCCTCGTTCTATGTTTTCAACTAAATCTTCAGGAGTTCCAACCCCCATAAGATAGCGGGGGCGATTTTCATCTAAAAAAGGATTTAAATTTTCCACAGTTTCATACATAAGAGCATTTTCTTCACCTACACTAAGTCCTCCTATGGCAAGTCCATCAAAATCCATTTCATTAAGGGCTAAAGCGCAGCGCTTGCGTTCTTCATAGTCGGTTCCCCCTTGTATGATTCCAAAAATATTTTGTTTTAGACCTAGTCCTTGATTTTGCATTTGTTTGTGATAATCAATAGCCTCTTTTGCCCATTTTATAGTCCTATCCACCGAAACTTTAATGCGTTCTTTTGTAGCAGGAAGAGCGATAAGATCGTCTAGTATCATCATAATGTCGCTGTTTAAATCATATTGGGTGTCTAATACACTTTTAGGAGTAAATAAATGTTTAGAACCATCTATATGGCTTTTAAATTCTATACCTTCTTGAAAATGTTTAGAATTAGCAGAAAGTGAAAAAGCTTGAAAACCACCGCTATCAGTAAGAAAACTTCTATCGAAATTTGTAAAGCCATGCAAGCCACCAAAGTGCTTTACGATTTTAGAACCGGGTCGTAAATACATATGATAAGTATTTGCTAGGATGATTTTTGCATTAAGCTTTTCTTTAAGATCGACAGCATCAAGGCTTTTTACAGCGCCCACTGTGCCTACTGGCATAAAAATAGGGGTTTCAAAAGTGCTGTGAGCTGTTGTTATCTCACATACTCTAGCTAGGTTGTCTTTATGCTTTAATTTAAATTCCATTTGTTATAATTTCCTTTTTGGAGTGCAAAATGAATCATATTTTAATAATAATCGATGGTATTTTAGCAAAGCATTTCTTAGAAAGGCTTTGTTTTGAAAAAGGCTTGGGGTATTTTTTTACCATAGTTTGTCAAAATGAAGAAAGCATAAATTTGGGCACAAATAACGAATATATAGAAATTCATCATTTTGATCCTACTAGCACAGCTCGCCTTGAAACTCTTATGAGTAAATCTTTTAAACAAGCTTTTATCTATATGCAAAATGAATTTGAAACTAAAAAAACTTACGAAGCTTTGCGTTCTTTAGATACAAATTTAGAGATTGAAATAATGGATTTTTGGGGTTTGAATATCAACGATGTCCATGCAAATTTAGCCGATGCTAGAATGACTTTGAGTCGAAGATTTATGGATTTGTTGCCTGATATTGCTTTAACGGCTTATTGTGTTGGATTGGGTGTTGGGGAAGTTATGGAGGTCAAAATTCCTGCAGGATCGATTTTTGCATACAGACATATTAGCTCCATTCAGCAAAAAAGATGGCGTATAGTGCTCATTTATAGGAATTCTAAAATTTATTTTGTTAAGCCATCTTTTGTTTTGCAGCCCAATGATAGTATTTTGATTGTAGGTGATCCTGTTGTTCTTCAAAGTATTTTTCATAATATCAGAGGTAAAGTAGGGCAATTTCCATTGCCTTTTGGAAGCAATATCTTTACTCTTATTGATATGAAAAAAATGAGTGAAGATGTGCAAGAAAGATTATTAGATACTACATTACAATTAGTTAAAAGAAGCAATGCTAAGAAATTTTTTATAAGAGTGCTTAATCCTAAGCTAGGCACTCTATACGATAGAATGAAGCAGCTTTCAGATGAGCAAGAAAGTATATTTTTTGATTTTTTTAATACGGATTTTAAAAATTTAAATTCTTTTTTAGAGAATAATGACATAGGTATTATTCTTACAGATTTTAAACATTTTGAACAAGAGAAAAAAACTTTTTTTGAGTTGAAAATTCCTGTTTTAAAAATAGGCGAGGGAAAATTTGAAAATATTCAAAATGCTGTTATTTTAAGTGCTGATGAAACCGAACTTGAAAATAATGCAAATGTGATTACAGATCTTAGTAAGCAGCTTGATTTTGATGTTACTTTGTATTATTACAATCCTATTTTGCAAAATACTACGGATATGGAAGAGTATTTTGGAAGTTTATCTAAACTTTATGATAAAAATATCCAGATTATCAGTAAAAATGATGAAAATCCTATTTTATCTTTATCCTACCGCGCAGATTTATTACAGTTTGTGAGTTTTGAAAAAGGGCTTTTAGATGGAGAATTTAGCAAGAGTTTAAGCACCAATCTTAATAGGCATTATTCTAAAATGAGGCAACATTATCAACTTTTCATACCTGTAGAATGAAAATCATTTAAGGCTTGCAATAAAGTGCTGTTTTTTGTGAGCTTATTTTTAGTGTTTCAAAAAAGATTTTTATTTTAAATTTTCTTAGTTTTATAACCTAGAACTAAGAAAATGATTAGCCCTAATTTGCTAGAATAGATTTAATTTCAAAATAAAAGTAGAACAATGCAAATAAATGTAGATTTAAAAGAAAATGCCTATAAGGTTTATATAGATGAGTTGGATAGTTTAGAATTAGATACTAAGGTTTTTATACTTTCAAATCCTAAAATTTCAGGACTTCATTTAAAAACATTATTGTCTAAAATTAAAGCTAAAGAGCTTTTTATAGCGACGATAGAAGATGGTGAAGAATATAAAAATTTAGTTACTTTGGAAAAAATTTTAAACCAAATGTTTAATTCTAAACTCAACCGAAAAAGTATACTGATAAGCTTTGGTGGTGGAGTGATTAGCGATATGGGTGGATTTGCCGCAAGCATTTACCAAAGAGGAATTGATTTTATCAATATCCCTACTACGCTTTTAGCTTGTGTAGATGCTGCAGTAGGTGGCAAAACAGGGGTAAATAATGCTTTTGGGAAAAATTTAATAGGCACTTTTTATCAACCTAAAGCTGTGTATTGTGAAAGTGAATTTTTAAGAACTTTAGGTAGAAGAGAATTAGCCGCAGGGATGGCTGAATTTATCAAAATGGCTGCAATGTTTGATAAAGATTTGCTTGGATTTATAGAAGCGATTGATGAAGAAAGTTTTTTAAATGCGACTTGCCAAAACGAAATTTTTACTCAAATCATTTCTAAAAGTGTGGAGCTTAAGGCAAAAGTTGTGGAGTGTGATGAAAAAGAGTCGGGCTTAAGAATGCTTTTAAATTATGGCCATACTTTTGCTCATGTGATAGAAAATTTTACAGACTATAAGCAATATTTACATGGCGAAGCAGTGGCTATAGGGATGAATATGGCAAATCGCTTGGCTTTAAAATTAGGATTACTAAACAAAGAAGAATGTGAAAGAATAGAGAAAATTTTACTTCAATTTAATTTGCCAACGCATTATAAAATCGAAAATATCAACGAGTTTTATGAAGCTTTTTTCATGGATAAAAAAAGCTCTAATCAAAAATTAAATTTCATTCTTGCAAATTCTTTAGGCAAGGGGATGATAAAAGATGATATTGCTAAAGAAGTGGTATTGGAAACTCTGAAAGAATTTCAATGAGAAAAATCCTTCTTTTGCTCTGTTTTAGTCTTTTTGCTTTTGCTGATATAAATCGCACTATTATTAATAATATTAATGAAAAAATAAGCAATTTAGACACTGTTATTGGAGCCAGTATTTGGGATGTACGCTATGAAAATTTTATCAAATACCAAGATATAAATGATGAGCTTATTATTTTAAAACTAGAATTAAAAAAAATAGAAGATGCGCATTTGCAAGATGAATTAAAACGAAAAATAGCAACTTTAGAAGAACAGCTCAATGTGCTTAAGGAATATAAAGAATTAAATTTTGCTCATAGTCTTAGTGCGCCTGAAGATATAGAAACTTTATCTAAACTTACTAATCCTTTGGCAATTATCGGAGCTTTTTCTCATATTAAAAAATTAAGAGGAGAAAAAGAAGAATATGCTTTTAAATTTAATGATTTTAAGAATTTGGTAGAAAAAATTAGAGAAAAGAATTTAGAGCTTAAAGAATTAGTCAATCTTGAAGCAAATATCGAAAATATAGAAGCATTAAAAGCATCAGATAAAAAACTTGAAGAGTTTGATCAAGCTTTAAAATTTGCTAGCGTTTCTTATTCTGTCTATGAAAAAAAGATTGATGATGAAATCACAAGAGTAAGTGCTGAAATCAAAGCGCAAGGTTTAAGAGCGATTAATATAGTCGTAGCTATTGTTATTGTTGTAGCTATTGCTTTTATGTTAAAATTTGTTGCTAAAAAATACATAAAAGATAATGAAAGATATTATACAGCAACAAAGATTATCAATTTTATCAATCTTAATATCATTTTTCTTATTTTGCTTTTTGCCTATATAGAAAATATAACTTATCTTGTTACTATACTTGGTTTTGCATCGGCGGGCTTGGCTATTGCCATGAAGGATATGTTTATGTCTATGCTTGGATGGTGTGTGATTGTTTTTGGTGGAAGCTTTAGAGTTGGAGATCGTGTGAAAGTTTTTCAAAATGATACTACTTATGTGGGCGATATTATAGATATTTCTTTTTTGCGTATCACTTTATATGAAGATATTACACTTGAAACTTATAGTAAAAATCGTAGAGCAGGGCGTATTGTTTTCATACCTAATAATTATGTTTTTACAAATCTAATTTCTAATTATACTCATCATGGCATGAAAACGATTTTAGATGGTATAGATATTAGTGTTACTTTTGATTCCAATATAGAAAAAGCGCAAGCTATAGTTGAAGAAATTGTCAACCGCCTAGCAAAGGGTTATACTGAACTAGCTAAAAAAACAATGAAAAGACTGCAAAATGAATACAGCATAAGAAATCCTAAAGTAGAGCCTAGATTTTTCGTCTTTTTTGAACACTGGGGGATGAGAATATCTGCTTGGTATATGACAAATTCCTATGCAGCATTGATACTTCGAAGCGCTATTAGCAAAGAGATTATCAAAGAATTTAACAAGCATGAGGATATTAAAATAGCTTATCCATCTCAAAATTTATATTTAGGAAATTTAAATCAAGCCCCTTTTGGGACTCATTATAATTCTACGCATTTTCATACAAAGGATAGTAATTGAAAGAAAAAGTTTTTTTTAAAACCTTTGGATGTCGCACTAATATATACGATACAGAACTTTTAAAAAGCTATGTAAAAGATTATGAAATCGTAAATGATGAAGAAAAAGCACAAATCATCGTAGTAAATTCTTGTACCGTTACCAATGGTGCAGATAGTGGGATAAAATCTTATATTAACTCCATGCAAAAAAAGGGCATTAGGGTTATACTTACGGGTTGTGGTGCTGTGAGTAAAGGTAAAGAGCTTTTGGATAAAAAACAGATTTTTGGTGTGCTTGGAGCATCAAACAAGGATAAAATCAATGAATTTTTGGGTTTAAAAACAAGTTTCTATGAACTTGGAAATTTAAATTTTATCGATAAAGATATAGTTTGTGAGTATGAAAATCACACCAAAGCCTTTGTTAAAATTCAAGAAGGCTGTGATTTTGCTTGTTCTTATTGTATTATCCCTAGTGTGCGCGGAAAATCAAGAAGTGTTGATGAGAAGGCTTTGTTAAAGCAGGTTGAAATTTTAGGAGCAAATGGCTATAGCGAAGTGGTTTTAACAGGAACAAATATAGGCTCATATGGACTTAAAAATGGAACAACACTAGGCAAACTTTTGCAAAAAATGGGTCAAATTTCAGGCATAAAACGCATAAGGCTTGGTAGCCTAGAACCCGCTCAAATTGATGAGAGTTTTTTGGAAATTTTAGATGAAAAATGGATGGAGCGACATTTGCATATTGCTTTGCAGCATACAAGTGAAAAAATGCTTCGCATTATGAGAAGAAGATCGCATACAGATAATGACTTGAAGCTTTTTAATATCATAGCTAGCAAAGGATATGCTTTGGGGACTGATTTTATCGTGGGACATCCAGGAGAAACTAAGGAGCTTTGGGATGAGGCTTTAAAGCATTTTCAAGAATTCCCACTTACTCATATCCATGCTTTTATTTTTAGCCCTAGAAACAATACACATTCAGCCACTATGAAAGATACTGTAAATGGTGCCGTGGCTAAAGAAAGACTAAACACTTTAAAGGCTATTATAGAAAACAATAATTATCAATTTAGAAAAAGGGTTAAAACTCCACTTGAAATTTTGGTTGAAAATCAAAAAGATGGTTTTTTTGAGGGTTATGATCAGTTTTTTAATAAAATAAAAATTAAAAGCAGTAAAGATATAGCAAAAGAATGGCTAAAATTAGAGCGATATGAAGTGCAAGAAAAGCATAATTTTGCGGATTTAAAGGGCTAAAAATGAAAAATAAAAAAATTATACTGATATCTTTTCTTATCTTGTGTTTGCTTTTTGGAATTTTATATTTTAAAAATGAACCTAAATACATAGATGAAAATCTTTACCAAAGTTTATTAAGTCAAAATTTAATTGAAAAAGCAGTGATTGACAAGGATGAAATTTGGCTTAAAGCTAAGGGTGAGAGTTATGTGATCGTAAAAGATGGTATAGATATTAAAGTACTTTTATCAAAAGTTCCCGTGGAAATCAAAAAAGACAATACCTTATGGACATTTTTTGTTTTGTTTGTGTTTCTTATCGCACTTTTATTAAGCCTTGTTTATTTTACGCGTAAAAAGGAATTGGCTAAGTATCCTATATCTAGTAAAACTCAAGCTCAAACTTCTACTACAAATTTAGAAAGTTCCAATATAAAACCTGTGATTTCCAATATCACTTTTAATGATGTAGCGGGTGTTGATGAAGTAAAAATGGAGCTTAGCGAACTTGTGGATTTTTTGCAAAATCCCAAAAAATATAAAGAATTTGGTGTAAAAATGCCAAAGGGTGTTTTAATGGTAGGACCTCCAGGGGTAGGAAAAACTTTGATTGCTAAAGCGGTTGCAGGTGAAGCAGGGGTGCCTTTTTTTTATCAAAGTGGATCAAGCTTTGTTGAAATTTATGTAGGAATGGGAGCCAAAAGAGTAAGAGAGCTTTTTTCTAGAGCTAAAATGATGGCTCCAAGTATTATTTTTATCGATGAGATTGATGCAGTGGGTAAGGCAAGGGGTGAAATGTCTAATGTCGAAAGAGATAGCACTTTAAATCAACTCTTAACTCAAATGGATGGTTTTGAAGATAATAGCGGTGTTATCGTAATTGCTGCAACTAATAAAATCGAATTAATGGATCCGGCTTTGCTTCGCTCGGGGCGTTTTGATAGACGCATTTTTTTATCTTTGCCGGATTTTAAAGATAGGCTTAAAATTTTAGAAATTTATATGAAAGGTAAAAATAACAATATCGATTTAAATAAAATTGCAAAAGCAAGCGTAGGCTTTAGTGGTGCTGGACTTGAAACCTTGGTCAATGAGGCAGCTATCAATGCCTTAAGAAGAAATAGTTCTTTGGTGGAAGAAAGTGATTTTTACGCTGTATTAAATAAAGTACTTTTGGGAAAGAAAAAAATTCTAAGTTTTAATGATGAAGAAAAGGCTATACAAGCGACTTATCAGGCTGCGAAAGCTTTGAGTGCGTATTATTTTGATATAGGATTTGAAAAAATTACCCTTATTGAAGATCGTTTTAAAGAATATGAGCATGCCATTCGCTCAAAATCAGAACTTATCAATCGTATCAAAGTTTATTTGGCGGGTTCTAGGGCTATGGGTTTGATTTATAATGAAAGCTATACAAACTCACAGAATGATTTTTTAAAAGTTAAAGAATTGTTTGATTATATGATGAGTTTTGATATGCTTGAAGAGCCAAATTTAAGTGAAATTAAAAAGGAATTAGATGAGTTTTTATTCCCTTTAAAAGAAAAAATTTCAATGCTTGCTAAAATTTTACTCGAAAAAGAAAAAATTGAATACAGCGATGTTAAAGAAGTGATACAAATTTAAAAGCTCTAGAATTTAATAATTCTAGAGCTTTTGGCTTAAAACAGATTTCTTAAAAGATATAAATTTTTATATATGGAATACTTGGACAAAATTTCAATCATCGTATTCTGTATATAAAATCGTACCATTAAAATCAATATGCACTTCTATATTGTTAGTAAGCTTGATTTTATAATAATTGATTTTTCTTTCGATTTCCCTAGCTTTGGTGTTAGGAAATTTATTTTGAATAATATTTGTTAAATTTGGAGGTAGAAAATTTAAATCAAAGGGAAAGACTTTGCTTTCTATCTCTTTCCATGATCCATCACTTTCAAATTCTAATTCCGTTCCATCACTTAAATAAACTTCATAAGAATGCCTGTCTCTTTGTACTATGCCTATGGGAGCTTGAAAATTATTTTTTAAAAATTCTTTAGAAATACTTGGAAGCTCGTTAGGAGATATTATCATATCAGCGTTTAAAAAGCTAGATAAGATGGCTATAATGCCGTAAAATTTTATTTTCAAAGTTTTTCCTATTTATTATTTTACACTAAATTTTAATGAATTTATGTGAATTTTATGTGAATTTTAAGACAATAACATAAATATTTTAAAGGTTATTTTTGGTTGTAATTTTACTGATTCTTATAAATATTTTATTTTATTTTACAATTCCTTATGAGTATTATAGCTTACTTGGGTTAAATATTTTGTTTTTTAAAGGAGCTTATTGGCAAATTTTAAGCTCGATGTTTATACATGGAAATTTAACCCATCTTATCTTAAATATGATAGTTTTATTTCAATTTGGTCGTATTTTAGAGCCTTATTTGGGTGCTTTTCGCTTCTTTTTGTTGTATATAATAGGTGGGATAATGTGCTCAATTTTGAGTGCCTTTTATGTATATTTTTCCTTTAATCAGCTTAGCGAAATGATTAATCTTGTAGGAGCAAGTGGGGCGATTTGTGTTTTGATGGGGTATTATGCTTTTCTTGATAAAAGTAGCACAAAAGGACTTATAGTCGCTATTTTACTAATGAGTTTTGCCCCATTACTTATGGGTGTAAATGTCGCATGGTATGGACATATTTTTGGTTTTATTTGTGGATATTTTTTAGGGAAGTTAAGGAGAAAAATTTGAAGAAAATATATATACTAAGGCATGCAAAGGCCGTTAAAAATGAGGAAGTACAAGATTTTGATAGGAAGTTAAGTAAAAGAGGTAAAGAAGATTTAGAAAAACTTTTTTATAATTTAAAATTTCATAAGATAAATTTTGATTTTATACTTTCAAGCCCATCTAAACGCACTGCTAAGACAGCTAAAAAAATAGCCAAATTTTATAACCTTGACAAGGAAAAAATTCAATTTATAGATGAATTATATCTTGCTGATTTGTCTAAAATATATCAAATTTTACAAACTATTGATAAGAAATATAATGAAGTTTTATTAGTAGGGCATAATCCTACTTTAATGGAACTTGGAGAATATTTAGGTTCTTTATGTTTAACTTCTTTTCCTACTTCATCTATGCTTTGTTTAGAATTTGATATAGAAGACTTTAAGGATTTAAAAGCGCACAGCGGAAAAGTGATATTTTTTGAACATGTGAGAAAATTAAAAGAGGAAAAGGAGTTGGATTAATTATTTCCAACCCTCGATATAGTTTTTAAGTTTTCTACCCACTTTTGGATGTTTAAGTTTTTTAATCGCAGAGCTTTCTATTTGTCTTACTCTTTCGCGTGTAACATTTAATTCTTTGCCTATTTCTTCTAAGGTTCTATCACTTTCATCGTCCATTAGACCAAAACGCATACGAATGACAGCTTTTTCTCTATCGTTTAGCTGATCAAGAACTTCATCAATTTGTTCTTTTAAATCATCTTTTAAAATATGATCCATAGGCGAGAGCGAATTTCTATCTTCTACGAAATCTCCAAATTTGCCATCATCTTCGCTTCCAATAGGTGCCTCAAGTGAGATAGGCTCTTTGGTGATTTTAATCACTTGTTTAACCTTATCCACACTCAGTCCTACTTCTTTAGCTATAACACTTACATCCGGTTCTTTTCCATCTTTTTGCAAATGCTCCCGGATGATTTTATTGATTTGATTGATAGTTTCTATCATGTGAATAGGTATTCTTATGGTTCTAGCTTGATCCGCAATCGCTCTTGAAATAGCTTGTCTTATCCACCAAGTTGCATAGGTAGAAAATTTATATCCTCTTTTATACTCAAATTTATCTACCGCTTTCATAAGACCTATATTGCCTTCTTGAATAAGATCTAAAAAAGGTAAGCCACGGTTTGTATAACGCTTAGCAATACTTACAACAAGACGCAAATTTGATTTAGCCATTCTAGTTTTAGCTTCATCAGAAATTTTTTTACCTCGCTTGATTTGCTCTAAAATTTCTTTTAAACGCTCTTTCTCCAAATCAAAACTTTTTTCACTTGCTTCTTTGGTTTGAAAAAGCTTTTTTATCTCCATATAAGTGCTTACCATAGTTGTTTCAAGTGCTCTTTCGGTGATTTCTTCTTTGCTTAATTTTGTAATATCTTTTAAGATATTGGCATGACGACTTTTCAATTCTTCGGAAAACATCGGCAGGCGGTATTCTAGGCGTTTTAATTCTTTGTCAAATTCCTCATCACTTTTTAAGGCGGTTTCCATTGATTTTACAATTTCACTGATGAGTTTAGAAGTTGGACCCAGATCCATTAATTTTTCTTTTAGAATATTTTTCTTAAAAGCAATGCCAAGTTTATCTAAAATTTCATCTCCGCTTTCTTTGTCTTTAGAAACCTTTAACCAATCTTTTTTTGCTTTCTCTAAAGCTTTAAATTTTTCTATGACTTTTAAAGTTCTTTCATCCTCTTTTTTGCTTGTTTTTTTAGGAGTTTCTTCTTCATTTTCCAATTCTTCATCATTTTCTTCATCTTCATCTTCTAACTCATCAAGCTTATCGTCGTTTTTTTCTTCATCATCAAAGCTTTTAAAAAGTTCTTTTACTCTTCTTTCTCTATTGATCAGTGGTTCGCGATAATCTAAAATAAAGTCAATCAAATAAGGCACAGAACAAAAAGCATCTATGATAATATCTTCGCCAAGTTCAATTTTTTTGGAAATTTCGATTTCTTCATCTTTATTTAAAAGTGCAATTTGTCCCATTTCTCTTAAATACATACGCACAGGAGAATCCGATCTGCTCCATTCTAGTAAATCATTTTCATTGGCTAAATCAAATTCGTTTTCAAGGCTAGTATCTTGTAATTTTTGTTTTTCTTCTTGCAATCTTTTTGCATCTTCTATATTTTTCATTTGTGCAATTTCAGCAGCCGAAAATAATTGCACTTTGTACTTTTTCATTAAAGTTTGGACTTTTTTAGCAGTAGCTGAATTAGGTTGCTTACCGAAGTATTTTACTAATTTTTCATAAGTGATATAATCTTTTTCATTTTCTTTAAAGAGCTCTTCAAGTTCCATATCTTGGGTTTTGGCATTCATTGAGATTTCCTTGATTTTTATATAAGCCTTGGATTTTATCTAAATTTTGCTTAACATTTGTATAAAATTTAGTTTTTATTGTTGGAATATTTTTTCAAATTTTTCCAAAGCTCTATTAAAATTATAATTTTTTCTTTTTAGGGTATAAAAATTACGCCAAAGATTAATATTTTTTAATTTTACCTCATATAAAATTGAATTTTTTAATTCTTTTTCTATACTTTTTTTAGAGAAAATAGAAATGGCATTTTTTTGAATGACTAATTCTTTAATAGCAGACATTCTATCAAGCTCTAGAAAGAATTTAAGTTTTTTGGACACATTGCCTATTTCGTTTAAAAATTTATCTCTAAGTCCTGAGCCTGTTTCGCGTAAAATCCACTTTTGGTCAAGCAATTCATCGATATAAAATTCTCTTTGGCTTAAATTTTTATCACTGCTAGCAACTATAAGTTCATCCTTTTTCCAAAATTGCATTTTTAATCCTTCATACTCTATTAAAGTAGGATTAAGTTCTGCTTCAATGATGGCAAATTCTATATCTCCATTTTTTAATAAATTGAAACATTCTTTTGAATTTTGCGTTTGAAAATGTATTTTAACATTGCTAAATTCAGATTTAAAATCAAATAAAATAGGAGCAAGAAAATGTTCAGCTATGCTTTGAGTAGCTGCTATATTGATTTCCCCTAAAAGGGTATTTTCATCACTAAGTTCTTCTAAGCTTCTGTAATAATCTTGCACTAGCTTTAGCCAAATTTTACCTAAATATAAAGCTTTTGGAGTGGGTAAAAGCTTTTTTCCTAGTCTTTCAAACAATACTCCGCCCAAGTCTTGTTCTAAATTTTTAATAATAATAGAAACATTAGGTTGAGTAATGGCAAAATTATTGGCCGTATGAGTAGGGCTTTGGGTATTTAAAAGATCTAAAAAAATTTCCATATCTTTGATTTTCATTGAGATTTTTATCCATCTTTTTTAATTAAAAAAATTTATTATAAAAATTAAAATAATATATTTTTATTATAGTATAAAAATGACTATAATGGCAAGAAAATATTTAATTGTAATTTTATAATTGCAAATTAAAGGAGAAAAAATATGATAAAAAAAATAGAGCATTATAAAAATATACTGATTTCAAATTTTAAAGGTTTGATTTTTACAGCCTGTATAGTGGTTTTTGCAATGTATCTTTCAAGTGTTCAAAGTATTAAAGATACAACCCATTTAGCAGCAGCTGCTTTTGCTATTATTATAGGAGCGTTGCTTTCACCTTGGTTTTTTAAATACCAACATCATTTACAAGCAGGAGTGCATTTTAGCGCTAAAAAACTTTTAAGACTGGGTATTATCTTGTATGGTTTTAATATTACTTTAACCGAACTTTTAAGTGTGGGGTTAAAAGGATTTATGCTTTCTATGATAGTTATATTTTTTATTTTTATTTTATCTTTGATTATAGGTGTAAAGGTTTTTAAGTTAGATAAAGAAACTTCTATGCTAGTAGGTGCTGGTAGTGCTATTTGTGGAGCAGCAGCTGTCTTAGCTTTAGAGTCAAGCCTAAAAAGTGATCCATTTAAAGGAATTCTAGCTGTTGGCACGGTAGTAATTTTTGGGCTTGTTTTTATGTTTTTATATCCTATGGCTTTTTCTTTAGATCTTTTTCCTCATTTTGATCAGCGTGCTATGGGTATATTTATGGGTGCAACTTTACATGAGGTAGCTAATGTTGCAGGAGCTGCTGAAATGGCAAAAGATATGGCAAATTTTGATCAAAGCGCTTCAAATATTGCCATTATTATAAAAATGATGAGAGTAATTTTGCTTGTGCCTTTTTTATTGATCGTAACTTATTTTTTTGCTAAAAATCAGCATTCAAGCAGTGGAAAAACAGCAAAAAGCATAAGTATCCCTTATTTTGCGTTCATTTTTTTAGGGGTAATTGTTATTAACACTTATTTAGCAAGCAAGGAAAATTTCCTTGGAATTTCTACAAGTGATATTATATCTTTTGGAAAATTGCTTTGCACCCTTTGTATTGTTTTTGCTATGGCTGCTTTAGGACTTCAAATAGACTTTAAAAAATTCTTAAAAAGTGGTTCAAGAGTTTTTGGTTTAGCTTTTGTTTTGGGATTGGTTTTGGTTTTTGGAGGATATTTTCTGACCCTATTTTTTCGAGGTATGCTTTGGTAATAAAAATTACTATTTATAAAAAATTATTTTTTTATAAAAATATGCTATAATTCTCACGCAAATCAAAATTTTATTAAAAAAGGATAAAAAAATGAAAAAAATGTTTTATAGCATTGCAGCCTCTTTGATACTTGCAACAAGTTTGAGTGCTGTTTCTTTCAATCAAGATAGCTTGAAAGTTAGTTTTGAAGGATATAAGACTGAAGATATGGTAGGAGTAGGTGGAGAATTTAAAGATGTTAAATATAAATTTTCTAAAAATACTAGCACTTTGGCAAACTATTTAAAAGGTGCTAGAGCAGTGGTAAATCCAAGCAGTGTTTTTATGGGTGAGGGCAATGAAATCATTACAGATAACCTTGCTAAAGTGTTTTTCCCTAGTTTGCTTGGCAATTCAGATATTAAAGTAGTTTTTAAAGATGTAGTTGCAGGTGAGAATAAAGGCGTAATCTCAGCTAGAGTAACTATCGACAAAAAGAGTACACTGATACCTTTAAGCTATACTATAGAAAATAATAAATTTGTAGCCAAAGGACAGCTTGATTTACATGCTTTTAAAAATAGTTCTCAAGCTTTAAAAGCTCTAAGCGATGTTGCACCAGGACATGGTGGAATTTCATGGCCTTTAGTAGATATTGTCTTTAGTGCCGATGTAGTGCAGTAATCACGAAGTGGTATTTATACCACTTTGAGTATTTTTTAAAACACAATATCTTCTTAAGCCATTTTCAAAAATATCATAATCTTTCAATCCTTCTACTTCGTCAAAAACTTCACTGCCTTTCCACAGTATAAAAATTGTTTTTTGATCACTTATATTTAAACAAAGCTTTATTAAAGGTTTTACATCCATAAGAGCTCTTGAGGTAATAATATCTGCTTTAAAAGCACTCTTGTAATTTTCAACTTTTTCTTTATGTATGGTTAAATTTGTTAAATCGCATTCTATTTTGATGCTTCTTAAAAATGCAGCTTTTTTTGGATTGGGTTCAAAAAGATGAAAATTACTTGGCAAGATAAAGGCTAAAAAAATAGCAGGAAAACCAGCACCGCTACCGATATCGACTATATTTTTTGCTTTGGAAAAATCAAAATATTTAAGAATTTCAATACTGTCTAAAATATTTTCATCTATATTTTTTAATTGGGTAAGATTATGAATGCGGTTAAATTTATTTAGAAGCTCTTTATAGGTTTTAAGCTTGGCTCTAAAATCTTCTTCGTTAAAATCAGATAAAATTAAATTTAAAAAATCCAAATTCAAAGTAAATGCCCCATTTGATTTTGTTTTATTTCTAAATAATTTGCATTGAAGCGATTAGGGTTTATGAGTATAGGAACGCGCGCCATAATCTTATCTTGTATAGAATGAATTTTTTGTGGATTGTTAGTAAGTAAATTAACCTTAGAGATTTTATAATGTTTTAGTATAAATTCCACTATCTCATAAGTTCTTTCATCTGCTTTAAAACCTAATTGATGATTAGCCTTTATGGTATCAAAACCCTTATCTTGTAAAGCATAGGCATTGACTTTATTAAAAAGTCCGATCCCGCGTCCTTCTTGTCTTAGATAAATTACCATTCCGCCATGCTTTTCTATATATTTTAATGAAAATTCAAGTTGCTCCCCGCAATCGCATTTTAAGCTTCCTAAAGCATCTCCTGTTAAGCATTCTGAGTGAATTCTTAAATTTAGGATATCTTGTGGAGTGTTTTTAAATATACATAAGTGCTCTTTTTCTCCTTCTTTGAAGCTTTGAATTTGAAAACTACCCCATTTGCTAGGTAGATTTGCAATTTCTGAAATTTTTATATCCATTTACTACTCTTTATAATCAAAATTATGATAACATTGTAGCAAAAAAAGGACAAAAAATGTTTAAAAGATTCCGCAGACTTAGACTTAATGAGAGTTTAAGAGCTATGGTAAGAGAACACACTCTTAGCGTAAATGATCTTATTTATCCTCTTTTTGTTGTAAATGGCAAAGGAATTAAAAAAGAAATTTCATCTATGCCTGATGTATTTCAAATGAGCTTAGATGAAATTTTAAAAGAATGTAAAATCATAAGCGAGCTCGGCATAAAAGCGATTATTCTTTTTGGTGTTCTTGAAAATAATAAAAAAGATAGCTGCGGAAGTGATGCGATGGATGATGAGGGACTTATTGCAAGAAGTATAAGAGAGATAAAAAAAGAATTTCCAAATCTTTTTATTATCAGCGATCTTTGCTTTTGTGAATATACAGATCATGGACATTGTGGGATAATTGATCCTAAAACTAAAAGCGTAGATAATGACGCAACTTTAGAAATTTCAGCCAAGCAAGCCTTAGTCCATGCAAGAGCAGGGGTTGATATGATAGCGCCTAGCGGGATGATGGATGGTATTATAGAAACCTTGCGTAAAGCCTTAGATGAGGAAGGTTTTGAAAATTTACCTATAATGGCATATTCTACTAAATTTGCTTCAAGTTATTATGGTCCATTTCGCGATGTAGCAGATTCAACGCCAAGTTATGGAGATAGAAAAAGCTATCAAATGGATTTTGCAAATGGAAAAGAAGCTTTAGAAGAAAGCTTAGAAGATGAAGCACAAGGAGCGGATATTTTAATGGTAAAACCCGCTTTAGCTTATCTTGATGTGGTGAAAGAAATCTCACTTCATTCTAATTTGCCTTTGTGTGTTTATAATGTAAGCGGTGAATATGCTATGCTAAAAGTAGCGGGTCGTGCAGGGGTGATTGATTATGAAAAAGTTTTATATGAGACAATGATAGCTTTTAAAAGAGCGGGTGCAAAGCTGATTATCACTTATCACGCTAAAGAATTAGCCAAAATGTTAAAAGGAGAAAAATGAGACATTTTTTAACACTAAGAGACTTTTCTAAATATGAAATTTTAAGCCTTGTAGAGCATGCAAGTGAGCTTAAAAAAAATCCCAAAAAGCTTTTGCAAGATAAAACTTTAGCAATGATTTTTGAAAAAAACTCTACAAGAACTAGAATGGCTTTTGAACTTGCTATCACAGAGCTTGGTGGAAAAGCTTTATTTTTAAGTAGTAATGATTTGCAATTAAGCCGAGGTGAGCCTATAAAAGACACAGCTAGAGTGATTGGGGCGATGGTTGATTTTGTGATGATGAGAGTAAATAAGCATGAAAGTTTAATAGAATTTGCAAAATACTCCAAAGCTCCGGTTATCAACGCTTTAAGTGAGCTTTATCATCCAACACAAGTTTTAGGGGATTTGCTAACCATAAAAGAATGTGGCAAAATGCAAGATGATCTAGCTAAAGTAGCCTTTGTGGGTGATAGCAACAATATGTGCAATTCTTGGCTTATTACGGCTGCAATTTTGGGATTTGATTTTAGTGTTGCATTGCCAAAAAATTATGAAATCAATAGTGAAATTTTAGAATTTGCCAAAGAAAAAGCAAAAATTTCAGGAGCAAAAATTCTTTTAACCCATGATAAATTTGAAGCCATAAAAGGCAAAGATGTGATTATTACCGATACTTGGGTTTCTATGGGCGAAGAAAGTGAAAAAGAAAAGAAAATTAAAGATTTTGATGGCTTTATTATTGATGAAGAGGCCATGAGTGCAGCAAATCAAGATGCTATTTTATTACACTGCTTGCCTGCTTATAGGGGTTATGAAGTAAGCGAAGAGAGCTTTGAAAAGCATTCAAAAGTGATTTTTGAAGAAGCAAGAAATCGCCTTTATGTGGTAAAAGCCTTGCTTTGCTTTTTAGACAAGGAAAAACAAGATTTTATATAATTTCATAAGTTAGAGAAGATAGGATAAGGAGTTTTTAGTGAAAGAACTTGAAAAATATAGCAATTGCTTAAAACGCATTGATGAATTTAGCCAAAATTTAGGCATGAAAAAAGAAGATAGAGCTATATTTGAAATGAAGCAAAGTGAGAATGAAAACGAAAAATGCTTGGTACTTAAAAATGGTAGTTTTGATTCTCCTGAACCTTGGTTTATAATGGATGAAAATGATCAAATTCATACACTTATTTCTTTAAATAGTCTTAAAAATATTTTAGAAAATTTAAAACAAGCTCAAAAAGAGAATTTCGAACTTCGTCTTGAAAAAGCGATTTATCAGCAAATTCCTATTGATTTTAGCGATGTGTGGATAGTGGCAATGGATGAGATAAAACGCAAGGCACAAGAGGGTATTATGGAGATCAGCATTGATCTTGAAAAATTGCTTGCAGATATCAAAAAAGAACATCCAAATTTGTTTGTAGATATGCAAGCCATGGTAGAAAGGGTAAAGAATAATGAGAGATTATAAAGCTTTTGTGAAATATTCTAAGGCGGGGCCGCGTTATACTTCTTATCCTACTGCAGTGGAATTTAACACAAATTTCAAATACGAAGAATATATAGAAATTTTAAAAAAGCAAAACAAAGCTTTATCGCTTTATTTTCATTTGCCTTTTTGCAGGAGTGCTTGTTATTTTTGTGGCTGCAATGTTATTTATACTGCCAAAGAAGAAAGTAAGGAGAGATATTTAAAATATCTTTTTCAAGAACTTGATATTTTAAGCACCCTTATAGATACTAAAAGGGAAGTAGTGCAAATGCACTTTGGTGGTGGAACACCTACTTTTTTTAGTGCTAAACAGCTAGAAAGTTTGATTTTAAAAATTAAATCCATTTTCGGAAATTTCGCCAAAGATGCTGAAATCAGTTGTGAAATTGATCCGCGTTTTTTAAATGAAGAGCAAGCTGATGTTTTAACCAAAAATGGTTTTAATCGTATCAGTTTTGGAGTACAAGATTTTGATGAAAAAGTACAAAAAGAAATTCATAGAATTCAACCCTTTGAGCTAACACAAAACGCTTTAAAATTAGTAAGAGATAGAGGGATAAAATCTGTCAATATGGATTTGATCTATGGTCTGCCTTTTCAAAGTTTGCAAAGTTTTACTAAAACTTTGGAAAAAGCCATGCTTTTAAATCCGGATCGTTTGGCTATTTTTAATTACGCTCATGTGCCTTGGCTAAAGAAAAATATGAGAAAATTTGATGAAAATACTTTGCCAAGTCCTGATGTCAAGCTTGAAATTTTGGAATTTTGTGAGAAATTTTTGACTCAAAATGGTTATAAAATGATAGGTATGGATCATTTTGCCAAAGAAGAAGATGAGCTTTTTAAAGCTTTGGAAAATGGGACTTTACATAGGAATTTTCAAGGCTATACTACCAAGGGTGGTGCGGATTTGATCGGCATAGGACTTACTAGCATAGGAGAAGGACAAAGTCATTATGCGCAAAATTTTAAAGATATGCCAAGCTACGAAGCTGCTATTAGCGAAGGAAGATTGCCTTTTGAAAGAGGGGTTAAATTAAGCTATGATGATGAGCTTAGAAAAGCTGTAATTATGGATTTGATGGCAAATTTTAGACTAGATATTAAAGCCATAGAGAAAGAATTTAAAATCGATTTTAAAGAGTATTTCAAAGAAGATTTAAAAGCTTTGGAAGAATACAAAGAATTTATTGATTTAAATGAAAACTTTATTTTGGTAAATGAAACAGGTGTTTTGCTGATACGAAATATAGCTATGTGTTTTGATGCTTATATGAAAAATATAAGTGAAGATAAAAAAGTCTTTTCTAAAACAGTTTAATGGGGTGGTAATGAAGTTTAGTCAAATAAGCGATGCTTGTGTTAAATGTGGAAAATGTATACCAGTTTGTACTATTCATGAAGTAAACCGTGATGAAACTACAAGTCCTAGGGGTTTTTTAGATCTTTTAGCAGCCTATAAGGAAGAAAAACTAGAGTTAAACAAAGAGGCTAAAAAGATTTTTGAATCCTGTTTTTTGTGTACTAATTGTGTCGAAGTTTGCCCAAGTAAATTAAGAGTGGATAATGCCATCGAAGAAGTGCGCTATGATATAGCTAAAAAATTCGGTATAGCATGGTATAAAAAAATTATCTTCTTTTTCCTAAGAAGGCGTAAAATTTTAGATTTAGCTGCAAAATTAGGCTATGTGTTTCAAAGCTGTGCTTTTAAAATTCAAGGTCAAGGTAAAAATGTAGGCATGAAGGCTAAATTTTCTATGCCTTTTGTTAAAAAAGGAAGATTGCTTACAAGTTTTAATAAAAAAAGTTTTTTAAATTCAAACCCTGATTTTATCAACAATGGTGGAGAAAAAACCATAGGCTTTTTTGTGGGTTGTTTGGCGAATTATTTTTATATAGATACAGCTAATGCTGTGCTTAAGATTGCCAAAGAAGTAAAAATCAATGTAGATTTAATGAAAGAGCAAGTTTGTTGTGGCGCACCGCAATTTTTTACAGGCGATTTTAAAAGTGTTGAAATTTTGGCTAAGAAAAATATAGAATATTTTGAAAAAAAATTAGAAAAGCTTGATGCTATTATCATTCCTGAGGCAACTTGCTCGGCAATGTTGAAAATAGATTTAGAACATTTTTTTCATATGCAAAATGAGCCAGAGTGGGCCAAAAGAGCTCAAAAGATTTCCTCTCGTATTTATATGGCTAGTGAGTATTTTTATAAATTTACAAACTTAAAAGAGCTTTTAGAAAACAAGAAAAAGCTTAATTATAGCATTACTTATCATGATCCTTGTCATGCAAGAAAAATGCAAGGAGTTTTTAAAGAGCCTAGAGAGCTTCTAAAGGCGAATTATCATTTTGTTGAAATGAGTAATCCTAATGCATGTTGTGGTTTTGGTGGGGTAAGTATGCAAACGGATTATTATGACAGGGCTTTGAGTGTAGGGCTTAAGAAAGCAAGTATGATTGATGAAAGTAAAGCCTGTGTAGTCAGTGCTGAATGTTCAGCGTGTAGAATGCAAATTTCAAATGCCTTGGAGCAAAATTCTAGTAAAGCGATTTTTGCAAGTCCTTTGGAGCTTATAGCGAAAGCCTTATAGATGAAAATATTTTTTCAAGGTAAAAGTGATGAGTATGAAATAGAAAAATCATATTTTTACAATAGAGCATTTATAGTCAAAGATAAAATTCCTAATCGAGACAAGATTGACTTTATAACCGATAGCGTAACGCTTTTAAAATTTAGTGATCATAGTTTTGAATTTGATGAAATTTTAAAATGTTTGTATGATGAAGACGAAGAAAATACTATCATAGTGGAGGAAATTTTTACAACAAGTCAAACAAAACAGGATGAAGGAGTAGATCTTCCGCCTTTAGTAATCAAAGATGATGAAGCCCTTAAAAATAATATAAAATTTACCCCTTTTAATACTTTTTCAAGAGTCTTTAACAAAGATCGTTTTATTTTTATGCCAAATACTTGCGAACAAAAAGAAAGCATAAGGGTGGAAAAAAATCAAAAATTGAATATTTTTGAAACATTAAAAATTACAGATTTAAACACTAGCTTTGTAAAAATTGAAATTTTGGATTACGATGCTAATAATGATAGCGTAAATTTTGATCTTGATGTTTTTCCTAGCGGAGCAAGTTATAAGTATGGAATTTCTCAAAATACTATGTATATAATTTTACAAGGGAAAATGACAAGCTGTTTACTTCTTGATTTTTTAAAAAGTTTCGTTTATAAAAATAAAAAAGAGCTAGCTTGTGAAAAGACATTTGTTTTAATGTTAAATCACAAGCTAGCTTATGAGCTTAAAGTGTTTTTTGTTTGAAATTATTTATTGATATTTTCAATATCAGAGCGATTTTTTTCAATCAAAGAGCGATTACTTTGAGTGATGTTTTTAAGTCCATTAACTTCTTCTTTTATGTTTTGTATACTTTGGTTTAAAAGCTCGAGTTTTTTTTCATAACGCATGATAAGCATAAACACAATAAATAAAAACACAATAATTAAAAATACAAAAAAATACTGCACTTGTTCTCCTTTATTCTCGCCTATAATACTATAATAATTTTCTTAAAAAGAGATGATTTTAGGTATTAATTTTTAATTTCATAAAATTAAACAAAATAAAACAAATATTTTTTAAATTTATATCTATATTGAAACAATATTTTTTGAAATTTATTATTTAAATAAGAGGGCAGGGTGGGATAAATTGCGCTTAAAAACTAATCTAAAATTTCAAGCACAATTTCTTCTTTTAAACCCTTATTTTGAATTTCCTTAAGGCTTAAATTGGATGGAAGATGGTTTAAAATATCAGTATTGTTTTTAGCTTTAATCTTTGCACAAAGAGCAAGTAAAATTCCCCTATAAGCTTTTGCAAAATGGCTGACTACTTTACCTTTTTTTATAAATTTATAAGTGCTAAATTTACGCTTTGGGGTGTAAAATTTATCGTAAAAACCTGCTCTTAAATCGAGCAATTCCTCATTTTCTAAATATTCATCTAAAGCTTTGCTAAAATGCTCTTTGTAAAATTTTTCTATAGCAAAATCATTTATTTTCGCACCTTGTTTAAATTTATAAAAAGGCAAATGATCACTTGCTTTAACTACTCCAAAAAGATTTGAAAAAATAAGAGTATTTTCGAGGATGTATTCTTGACTTTTTTTATCTAAAATATCAAAATTTAAATACTCATAACTTACTCCACTATAAAGCGTTATGGCTTTTTGAGTGGGAGAGTTTTTTAAATCCCTTTGAAAATTAGAAATTTCATTTTCGTTTTTTATCCCAAAAAGCTCTTGCAAAGCTTTCAAGTCAGCATTTTTTATATATTCTTCATATTTTTTTACAACTTGCATTCTAAAATCAAATAAATTTTCAAATATAAAAGAATTTTTATTTATAGGTTTTTCTTTGCAAGTATCGTTTTTGCTTTCGCTTGGAGAGAATAAAATCTTCAATTTCGTCCTTTTTAAGTCTTTAAATTAAGAAATAAAAAGTATCTAAAAATATATAAAACTGGGCTTAAAATAAAATCAAAAGTGAAGAGTAATGGAGATTTCTCTCCATATTGTTTAAAAACCTGTTGCGCCTCCAAGCATTATAGGTATCATCATGAAACCAAAAAGTATTTTAAGTGTTTCTGTAAAGTCTTGATTATTAACAGTTAGTTTTTCTACCGCATTAATACCCTCTTTAGGATAATCACTTAACGCAATAGGCTTAAACTTAGCTTCTAAATCAAGCTTATAGACTGTATCTTTTGTGATTTCATTTAGAGCCAATAAAGCTTTATCTATGAGTAAGGTTTGTTCTTCGTTTTGACTTTGAATTTTAAGAGCTTCTAGGCCACCTTTAGCGATTGTGATATAATTTTCAAAAACACCTTGGGTATCTAAAGAAGAATTGATTTTAAAATTATTTAAGGTAACACTTTCTTGTATAGGTTGAGCAAATCCTCGTTGATCTAGAAGTTCTTCTACAGCTTTTTCATCTATTGCATAGGTTTGTGTGTTGTATTTGATTCCTGCTTTTTCAAAGAAATCAAGCAAGCTTTGTTTGTAATCAAAATTTAAATTCATATCGAAATTTAAGTCTTGATTGTTTATTTTCATATTGAAATTATTGTTATAATCACTATTTTTCATAAAAAGTGAATTTTCAAATGAAATTGTGAAGACACCCGAGCTAAGTTTGCTGATATAATCTTTAATTTTTGGCTCACTTTGAGATAAGCTTGTGGTAATATCACTGACTACCTTTTCTCCAAGCTTAAATCCTTCTAAAGTGAAATTTGTTTTTAAGTTTTTATTTTTACTCAATAGATTATCATAATAATCCTTCAAAGAGATTAGGCCTTGTTCCTCTCCTGTGTAAATTTCATTAGAATAAATTTCTAAATTTTTTGCTTCGAAGAGTTTTTGCTCTGTTTGAGTGCTGTCTTTTGCAAAAACACTAAAATTAGGACTTGAACATTTAAGAAACATTCCATCACCTTCGCAAGAAAAATTAGAAATTTCTATTTTTACGCCCATATCTTGTTGAAAATCTTTAAGAGTTTCGTTTATTTGAGCGTTAAGACGTTCTTCGTATTTTGCAACCGTAGTTTTATCAAGCGAGTTGCTGCACGCCGAAAAGAAAAATATAGCGCCTAGAGTTAGAGCAATACTTTTTTTCATAAAATCTTCTCCTTAATATAGTTTTAAAAGTAAATTATAACAATCTTATACTTAAATTTTTATGGCTTATATTGATATTACTTTTTTACACAAGAGGAGATAAAATTATCTTAAAAAAATTGAAATATGCCTTTTTTTAAAGTATAATGCTTTTGCATTTTTTTGCAAAATAAATTATGGTTTATACCAAGAAAGGAAAAGTATGAAAAAAATGCTTTTAAGTATTTTTACGACCTTTGTTGCAGTATTTTTGGCTGCTTGTGGAGGAAATTCAGATTCTAATGCTTCAAATTCTCTTGAAAGAATCAAGCAAGAAGGAGTAGTAAGAATAGGAGTTTTTGGAGATAAACCGCCTTTTGGTTATGTAGATGAAAAAGGCGCAAATCAAGGTTATGATATAGTCTTGGCTAAACGTATAGCAAAAGAACTTTTAGGGGATGAAAATAAGGTGCAGTTTGTATTGGTTGAAGCTGCAAATAGGGTGGAATTTTTAAAATCAAATAAAGTTGATATTATTTTAGCTAATTTTACTCAAACACCTGAAAGAGCAGAGCAAGTGGATTTTTGTTTGCCTTATATGAAGGTAGCTTTAGGCGTGGCTGTGCCTCAAGATAGTAATATTAGTAGTGTAGAAGATTTAAAAGATAAAACCTTGCTTTTAAATAAAGGAACTACCGCTGATGCGTATTTTACAAAAGAATATCCTGATATTAAAACATTAAAATATGATCAAAATACTGAAACTTTTGCTGCTTTAATAGATCAAAGAGGGGATGCTTTAAGTCATGATAATACCTTGCTTTTTGCATGGGTAAAAGAACATCCTGAATTTAAAATGGCTATTAAAGAATTGGGCAATAAAGATGTAATTGCTCCTGCTGTTAAAAAAGGCGATAAAGAACTTAAAGATTTTATCGATAACTTAATCGTAAAACTAGGAGAAGAACAATTCTTCCATAAAGCTTATGATGAAACTTTGAAAGCTCATTTTGGAGATGATGTAAAAGCCGATGATGTAGTTATCGAAGGTGGTAAAATTTAATTAAAAAGGGCTTTTGCCCTTTTTATAAAAGCTATCAGGATAAAGTATGCAAAAAAAATACAAAAATATAATTTATGCCTCTTTAGGCGGAATTTTAGAATTTTATGATTTTGTGCTTTTTGCCTTTTTTTTGGATATTTTTGCTAAAGTTTTCTTTCCTCAAAATGATACTTTTTGGATGCAAATAAATGCTTATATAGCCTTTGGTGCTGCTTATTTGGCGCGTCCTTTTGGATCTATTGTTATGGCGCATTTTGGTGATAGATATGGGCGTAAAAATATTTTTTATATATCTATGCTTTTTATGGTTTTGCCTAGTTTTGCTTTGGCATTTTTACCAAGCTATGAGAGTATAGGTATACTTGCTACATTGATTTTATTTTTAATTCGTATTTTACAAGGCTTAGCCGTAGGGACAGAAGTAAGCGGAGCTTGGGTGTATGTAAGTGAATTTGTTAGAGGGCGTCAAATTCCTTTAGCTTTAGGTTTTATTTCAGCAACTTTGACTGTGGGTTTATTACTAGGAAATCTTGCCACTTTAGGAATAAGATCTTATTTTAGCGTACAAGAGGTTGAAGAATATGCTTGGAGAATTCCTTTTATCATAGGAGGATTTTTTGGATTTTTTGCCTTATTTTTGAGAACAAAACTCAGTGAAACTCCTGAATTTGAAAGAATAAAAAAAGAAAATAAGCTTTTAAATTTTCCTTTAAAAGATGCACTTAAAACCTATAAAACAAGTATGTTAGTATGCTTTTTAATGACCGTTGTTTTAACCAGTGGTGTAGCGACTTTAATGATACTTCCAAAATATTTTGAAGAGCTATTATCGATAAATAAAACCTCGGCTTTATGGATACAAAATTTTGCTATTTTGGCTGTTATTTTAGGAGCGCTGATTCAAGGAATTTTGGCTAGCAAATGGGGAAGTTATAGAATTTGTTCTATTTTTAGTATAGCCTTTATGTTTTTTGGCATGCTTTTTAGTTTTTATGATGCAAATTTCTTATTTTATTTTTTACTTGCTTGTTTTGCTCAAGGTATTATTACTTTTGCTCCTGTTTTTATGACTCAAATTTTTAAAAGCGAACTTAAATTCAGCGGACTTAGTTTTGCTTATAATATTTCTTATGCACTTTTAGGTTTTCTAACTCCTTTTATAGTCAATGCTTTTTATAAAGAATATATAGGTGTTTATCTTATAGTGGTAGGGTGCTGCTCCTTATTTAGCGTATTTTTACTCAAGCGCATTTTTGCAAGGAGCGAAGCAAAAGAACTAAGCGTTGTCTTTTAACACTTCAAAAACAACTCTAGATATTTTTTCTACTGAAGCAATTTCACAGTGTTCATCGGTTGAGTGAGGATTGTGGATATTTGGTCCTATAGAAGCACATAAAAGTTCTTGTTTCTTTTCTATGATACCGCATTCTAATCCTGCATGGATAGTTGAAACCCTAGCATTGGGCGAAACTTTTTTAAGAGCTTTTAAGACCTTATCACTAAGTGCGTTAGCTTTGCCTTCCCAAGGAGGATAAAAATTAAAACTTTTTACTTTATAATCAAAAGCTTTAAAAAATTCTAAGGTTTCAAATTCTATTTGTTTTAAACCATCTAATATATTAGATCTTGCAAAAAGTTCAAATTTGATTTCTTGATTTTCCATTTTTAAAATGGCTAGATTGATACTAGTTTGCACTATATCTAAATTTTTATCATAAGCCCTAACTCCATGTGCAAAGGCATTGATGGTATTTAAAAGTTTTTTGCTTTGATCGCAAATTTCAAATTCGCCTTCTTCTTTAAATTCACATTTTATCCACTCATTGCCTTTTACTTCATTTTTAAAATGCACTAAAGCTTTTGCGTGTTTAGGTATAGAATTTATCCTTTCTCCACCTTCAAAAGAGATAATTTCTCCTTTGTTTTCTTTGATAAATTTAGCCATTTCTTTGATAGAGTTTTTTTCATTGTGTATGATATTAATCCCTGAATGTCCCCCTTGAAAATTTTGTGCTTGAAGTTCATAAATTTTACCCCTTGCCTTAAAAGTGTTAAAGTTTAACTTAGCTTCTATATCCACTCCACCTGCGCAACCTATCATGATTTCATCATCGCTTTCATGATCTAAATTTAAAAGCATTTTGGAGCTTAAAGTGTGGCCGAGTGAATTTGCTCCCATTAATCCGACTTCTTCATCATTTGTAAAAAGACATTCCAGATTTTCAAATTCAGTCATAGCGCTCATCATGATGGCTATTCCTATGCCATTATCTGCCCCAAGACTTGAATTTGTAGCTCTTAAAAATCCATTTTCTTCATATACTTCTACCTTTGGAGCTTCTCCCATACAAACCATATCATAATGACTTTGGAGACAAATTTTAGGATTTCCTTTGATAGCATGAATATTTCCTGCTTTATCTACACTGACTTTAAAACCTTTATCTTTAGCATAAGAGCTTAAAAATTCTTTCATTTGTCCTGTTTCATAACTGCAATGTGGAATCTTGCATAAATTTTTAAAATTTGCTATAACATTTTGCATTCCATCTCCTTTTTTTGTTAAAATTATGGCATATTTTTCAAAATTCAAGGAAACAATGAGAATAAATTATAAGAAATTATTTAATTTAAGAAAAATTGCAAGCGATCCTAAAAAACTTTTAGCATTTTTGATTTTTGCTTTAATGATTGCTTTTGTGCAAAATTATATAGTACAAAATCCTAGTTTTAAAGCTCAAGTAATTAGGGTGATTGATGGTGATACTATTGAAGTTATTGTTAATAATAAAACTAGCAAGATACGATTTTTTGGCATAGATGCACCTGAATTGAAGCAAAATTTTGGCAAGCAATCAAAAGTGGCGCTTGATAAAATTTTAAAAGACAAGGAAGTTTATATTTTTTCTAAAGACAAAGATAATTATGGTAGAATTGTTGCTATTGTAAAGCTTAATGATATAGATATCAATCAATTTTTAGTGAGCCAAGGATATGCTTGGGCGGATACATATTATACTAATGCTTATATTAAAGAGCAAGAAAAGGCTCAGAAAAATAAACTAGGTCTTTGGAAAGATGATAATCCAATAGAGCCTTATAAATGGCGCAAACAAAATAGATTTTAAAGGCAGGTAATGAGAAAATATATTTTAATGCTAGCTTTGCTTTTTGGAATATCAGGATGCTTTGTAAATGAAAGAGGCATTTCAAATCGGTTTTATGATGATTGTCGTGAGTATTATGACGCAAGCGGAACTTATCACAAAGAGTGCCCCAAAAATTGGGTAGATATTAAAATGACTCCTTGATGATTTATTTGCGTAAGGATGCGGATAATGCCGACCCTATGGCTTCGGGATTTACCGTGCTTGCTGGAGAATCAGAATTTTCTGCTGCTTTGACTGTGTTAATAGGAGGTCGTTTGAGTTTAAATATATGCTCATCTGTGCTAACAACTTGTATAGTTGCTTCAAACATTTTAATCTCTTTTACATGCCCTACAACTTTTACATCTCGCTTTTTAGAAGTTTCATCAAATAAAGCATGAGCTTCAAGTTCTAAAACATCGCCTAATTTAAGTGGAGCGTAAAAGAAACATTTTGAACCGATAACAACAGAGAATTCTTTATTGATCGAAGCTTGTGCGACATAGTTTGCAGCAGCAAAAATAAAAGCATCAAAAACTAAACCTTGTTCATCTACAACCATATCGCTTGTAGTGATAAGTATTGACTTTGCAAAATTTTTATCAAGCTCGATAATGGTTCCTGCTAAGGAGGTGTTGAGCTCCGGACAAGTTAAAAGTTCAGCTCTTACACGAGAAATATCCTCGGCGGATACATATTCTTCAAGCTGTGCATATTCTTCAAAAGTATCTTTTTTTGCCATTTTTGTGCCTTTGGTGTTTTATATTATCTACTTCAAAACATTTCTTGATACCATATCGGCTTAGTAAATAAAAAATTTATACCCTTATGCGAACATAGACTCTTTTGGGTGCTTCATAACCCTCAATGGTAAGGTTTTTATTGTTTGGATCTAAAAAATTTTCTAAAGAAAAAGAATCAATCCAATCTGTCTTTCTTTGCTCGTTTTCATCTGTTATTTTTGTAGCTAGAACTTCAAATTCCTTAAATCCTGCTCTTTCGCACCAATTTTTTAAAGCGCTAATACTAGGAACAAAATAAATATTTGGAATTTTAGAATAGGTTTTATTAGGAACTAGAGCAATCTCTCTTGGATCTTCTATATACATAGTGTCTAAAAATACAGTTCCATTTTTATTTAAGCCTGCTTTTAAATCTTTTAGCATTTTTACGGGATCACTTCTGTGATAAATTACTCCAAGACAGAAAATCACATCAAATTTCAACTCATATTTTGGCAAATCCTCCACGCCTAAAAGCTCATACTTTATAGAAGTTTTAGCAAGAGCATTTATGAGTTCAAATTGTAAGCGATATTTGATCGAAGGATCAAAGCCTATGAGTTTTTTTGGATTAAATTCAAGCATTTTAAACATATAATAGCCGTTATTACAACCAATATCAGCAACACATTTTTGAGAAATTTCTTTCATAAAGGGTTTTAGGATATTGAATTTAATAAAGCTTTGCCATTCTGTATCGATCAAAAGATCATCTATTTTAAAAGGTCCTTTTCTCCATGGTTTTAATTCTTTTGCAAGTTCTAAAATTTCATTTTCTGCTTGAGAGTTTGTTTTTAGAATAACGCTATCTTCTAGATAAAGTTTAGAATTTAGTTCGATTTTTTTCAAATTCTGAATTTTGGAAAATAGGGGATGATTTAAGAATTGTTTTTCAAGTGGATTTTCTTGCATGTTTTTCCTTGATAATCTAATTTTAAAATAATAACAAAAAGAATTTGATTGTAGGTTAAAATATGTAAAATTATACATACTCTAAAACATTTTTTTTATTATCTAAACTTCTATCCAAATAAAACTACGGTTTGATATCCTCTTTGTGATAAATCATCGATCGCATTCTTTGCTGCTAAAAAAGTTTAAAATATTGTATAATTTTTAAAAAAAGGATTTTTATGAGTGGTGATGATGTTTTCTTTTTTGGCGCGGGTTTTTCAAAATCTTTAAATAATTCTTACCCAACTCTTGCTGAGCTATCAAAATACTTTTTAGCTCATAATCTTATAGAACAAAATGAGGAAGTTTATAAAGATAATTTAGAGCAACTTTTAACTTATCTTATAACACCTTTGCCTTTTAAAACAAGAGAAGAAAATTTAGAAAATGAGGCTTCTTATGCACTTGCATAACGCTAAATTATGACTTATTACTCGAAGAAATGTTGTTTTTAACATTAGATAAAAAAGTATCTGAAGGTAATGTTTATAATATATTTTACAAAATGCCTATAAAATATATCGATGAAAGAACGGAAGTGGCACAACAAGGTTTTAATTTTTTTAATGATAATCTTAATAATGGCAAAAAAACTCAACCGAAATTGTTAAACTTCATGGATCAATCAATTGGTATTGTGATCAAATTTATCAAAATAGTCCGATATATTTTTATAGTCATAACATATCTAAAGAATCTGAAGAATACCAAAAAATTATAGGAAAAGAAAGTTTGCGACAGCTCATTATTCCTCCTATGCTTGATAAAACAAGTAATTACAATCATATTGAAATACAGTCTTTGTGGAAGAAAGCTTTTAAGGCTATACAAAAGGCTAAAAATATTTACATTTATGGTTTTTCTTTTCCTATAACAGACTTATCTGTTGTCTATCTTTTTAAAAGTGCTCTTCAAAATAAACAAGACTATAAAATATATGTTATCAATACTAAGAGCCATATTGATGATAAAAAGAAAAGATATAAAGAAATTTTTGGAGAGGAAAAATGTGATTTTAGTTTTTGTTGTGATGATAATCTAGAAAAATTAGCCAAGCATTTAAATAAAAAATGTTAATTACCCATATAGTCATCTTCTAAAGCTTAAAGTATAGATAGTTGTATTTTTTAAATAGCTTTTGTAAAAAGTGAGGAAAAATCATAAAATAAAAAATCCTTAAAGTCCTAACTTTTAGATATTTGCTAGTGTATAATTCATTGTAATTTGTAGAAATTTATAGTATAAATGGTGCGGTTAGCGAGATTTGAACTCGCACACGCGGAGCGCACCACCCCCTCAAGATGGCGTGTCTACCAATTCCACCATAACCGCAAAAAGTAAGAAAACAAAAGCCCTATTAAATAGAGCTTTTTTATAGATTAAGCAAAAACTATAAAAGGATTTGCATAAAGTGCTATAAGAGCGATTACAAGAGCGTAAATAACTTGTGCTTCTATCATCGCTAATGCAATAAACATTGTTGTCATTAATTTTGGTCCAAGCCCTGGGTTTCTAGCTGTTCCTGCTATGGTAGCTGCTGCAGTATTACCCATACCGATAGCACCACCTAGTGCAGCAACACCAAGTCCTAAACCTGCCGCTAAAACAGAAAACGCTTTGATCCATACATTGATAGCTTCTTGTTCAACAGGTGCATTAGCTTCAGCCGCGAAAGCAGTTGCTGCAAGAGCTAAAAATAGAAAAAGGATTTTTTTCATTTTACAACCTTTCTTTAAAATTTGATTAGAGATTTTTAATGTTTTAATTTTAAACCAGTTCGGCTTGCGTATCCCTACTTAAGATTTAAAATTAAGTTGAAAATATATCAAAAAATATCTTTAATTTTATTGAAATTTACTAAATTTCACATTTTTAAAGTATTTTTATCACTTTCATTAAAGATTAAAACTTTTTTTGCTTTAATAATACTTTAAAATAATTTTTTAATACAAGGTTGTAAATTTTGAATTCTAAATTTTCAAAAATAGGTTTTATTTTAGCAGTTGCTGGTTCAGCTGTAGGTTTAGGAAATGCTTGGAAATTTCCTACTTTAGTGGGACAAAGTGGAGGCTCTGCTTTTATATTGCTTTATATTATTTTAACTTTGGGTGTAGGATTTGTTATCTTTTTGGCTGAACTTAGTATAGGAAAGATCAGTGAAAAAGATCCTGTTAATGCTTATGAAAAACTTGCTCCTTCAAATAAAAAGGCTTGGTCTTACGCAGGTTTTACCATGATAGGAGCGATTTTAATTGTTTCTTTTTATACTTTAGTAATTGGCTGGATACTTAAATATGCATACTTAAGCATTAGCGGAAATTTATATCCTGATCTTAATACAAGTTCTGCTGAATTTGGAAAATTAATCTCAAGCGATTTTTTAAGTCAATTTATATGTTTTACTTTGATTTTTTTAATTGTTTTTTACACAGTATCTAAGGGTGTAAAAAATGGTATTGAAAAACTAAATGTTTGGATGATGCCAGCTTTATTTATCTTACTTGTTTTGATGCTTATTTATGCAATGACTAAAGATGGTTTTATGATGGCGGTTGAATTTCTTTTTGTACCTGACTTTTCTAAAATCAGCACTTCTAACGTTCTTGAAGCTTTAGGACTCGCTTTTTTTAGCTTGTCTTTAGGAGTAGGGACTATTATCACTTATTCGGCAAGTTTACCTGAGCGTACAAATTTTATTACTAGTACTCTAAATATCATTTTCATCAATCTTTTAATCGGACTTTTAATGGGTTTGGTCGTTTTCACCTTTATCTTTGAGTTTGGTTTTGATGCAAGCAAAGAGGGTCCAGGTCTGATTTTTGTTTCTTTAGCGACTTTATTTCAAAAACTTGGACTTATTGGGCATATTTTAGGAGCAGCTTTTTTTATATCTTTGATTTTTGCAGGTATTACTTCAGCAGTTTCTATGATAGAGCCTTTTGCTTTTTACTTAATCAATAGCTTTGGAATGAGCCGTAAAAAAGCTTTGATTTTGATAGGAATTATAGTTTACACCTTGGGAATTTTATGTATTTTGTCTTCTTTGGATTCGACGGCATTTAAAATTTTTGGTCTTAGTGTTTTTAATCTTTTAGACACTTTATCAAGTAAGATTATTATGCCTTTGGGTGGAATTTTAGCTGCTGTTTTTGTGGGTTTTGTAATCAAAAAAGAAGCTTTACAAATTTTGTTCGGTCCTTATATGAAAGGTATATTTTTTGAACTTTGGTATATCTTTTTAAGATTTATTTCGCCTTTGGCAGTTATCGTTGTTATGATTAGTGCTTTTTTAAAGTAAAATCGGATTAAAAATGAGAACATATTTTTCAAAAATAGGTTTCATTTTAGCTGTTGCAGGTGGGGCTGTAGGTTTGGGAAATGCTTGGAAATTTCCGACCCTAAGCGCAGAAAACGGCGGTTTTGTTTTTGTTCTTTTGTATTTATTTTTTACTTTAAGCATAGGCTTTAGTATTTTTTTAGCCGAAGTATCTATGGGACGTTTAAGCAGAAGTGATTTAGCAAATGCTTATTATACTCTTGCAAAAAACCATGCCAAAAAATGGCGTTATGGTGGAATTTTCACTTTGGGTGGAATTTTTGTTCTTTCTTTTTATTTGGTAATTATGGGCTGGGTTTTAAAATATGCTTTAACCAGTCTTTATTATTTACCTAAAAATTTAGAGCAAGCAGGAAGTGATTTTTCTACTTTGATCAGTGTTGATTTAAGCAATTCCATTTTATTTTTTTCTTTATCTTTTTTTCTTACCTTATTGATCGTATCTAAGGGTTTGATAAAAGGTATTGAAAGATTAAATGTGCTTATAATGCCAAGTCTTTTTATCATGCTTGTTTTTATGTTGTTTTATTGCATGAGTTTTCAAAGTGGTTTTAAGCAGGCTTTTTCTTATCTTTTTTATCCTGATTTTTCAAATTTTAAATTAAGTTCTATTGCTGAAGCTTTGGGGCTTGCTTTTTTTACATTGTGTTTAGGTATAGGTTGTATAGTGACTTATTCTGCGGCTTTAAGTAAAAAAATAAATTTTATCAAAAGTTCTATTTTTATAGTTTTAATTAATCTTCTTATCTCATTTATCATGGGGCTTATAGTTTTTACCTTTATATTTGAATTTGGCGCTAATCCAAATGTACAAGGTCCAGGAATAGTATTTGTATCTTTGATGAGTTTGTTTAATGAGCTTGGAATTTTAGGTTATGTTTTAGCCTTTTGTTTTTTCTTGGCTCTTTTTTTTGCAGGCATTACTTCAGCAGTTTCGATGATAGAACCTTTAACATTTTATGTGGTTAATAATTATAAAATTTCTCGCATTAAGGCTTTATTATTTATAGGTTTTATTGTTTTTATATTAGGAATTTGTTGTATTTTGTCTTTAAATATTCATTTTTCTAGTTTGTTTAATTTTTTTGGAAAAGATTTTTTTACTCTTTTAGATAAGGTGACCTCTAATATTTTACTTCCCTTAGGGGCGATTGTAAGTTCTATATTTGTAGGTTTTTTTGTGGATAAAAAGCGAATTTATAAAATATTTTCCAAATTTGTAAATCGTCAAATATTTACAATTTGGCTATTTTTTATTCGTTTTATATCACCTATAGCAATTATTTGCATAATGTGTTATCAAATTTTTGTTAAAATTTCTTAATTATTTCATATAAGGAAAATAAATGGCTAAAAAATTTATAGATGTTATGGATACAAGTTTTAGAGATGGTTTTCAATCTGTGTATGGAGCTAGAGTTTTGATGCAGGATTTTTTTCCTGCGGTAGAAGCGGCTAAAGAAGCAGGAATAACTCATTTTGAATTTGGAGGTGGAGCAAGGTTTCAAAGCCTTTATTTTTACCTTAATGAAGATGCTTTTGAAATGATGGATAAATTCCGTTCAATTGTAGGAAAAGATGCAAATTTGCAAACTTTAGCAAGAGGTGTAAATACTGTTACCTTGGATACGGGAAGTAGAGAGCTTATTGATTTGCATGCTAAGCTTTTTGCTAAACATGGCACTACAACAATTAGAAATTTCGATGCTTTAAACGATGTAAATAATCTTAAATTCAGTGGAGAATGTATTAAAAAATATGGCTTAAAACACGAAATTACAATCACTTTAATGGATCTGCCACCAAACTGCCAAGGTGCTCATGATGTATTCTTTTATGAAAGAATATTAAAAGAAATTTTGGCTGCTGAAATTCCTTTTGATAGTATTTGCTTTAAAGATGCTAGCGGAACTTCAAATCCAAATAAAATTTATGAAACCATTAAAATGGCTAGAAAAAATTTACCACAAGATGTGCATATAAGGCTTCATACACATGAAACTGCAGGGGTGAGTATAGCTTGTTATTTAGCGGCTTTGGAAGCTGGGGTTGATGGTATAGATTTAGCAGCAGCTCCTGTAAGTGGTGGTACTTCACAGCCTGATATTTTAACTATGATGCATGCTTTAAAAGGCAAGGATTATGATTTGGGTGGATTAGAAGAAGAAAAGATTTTAAAATATGAAGCAGTTTTAAGAGATTCTTTAAGAGAGTATTTTTTGCCACCTGAAGCTACAATGGTAAGTCCTTTAATTCCATTTTCTCCTATGCCAGGTGGAGCCTTAACTGCTAATACTCAAATGATGAGAGATAACAATATACTCGATAAATTTCCAGAAGTTATTCATGCTATGCGCGAAGTTGTAGAAAAAGGTGGTTTTGGAACTTCTGTAACTCCTGTTTCTCAATTTTATTTTCAACAAGCTTTTAACAATGTTATGTTTGGACCTTGGGAAAAAATTGCTGAAGGTTATGGAAAAATGGTATTGGGGTATTTTGGTAAAACTCCTGTCGAGCCTGATGCTGAAGTTAAAAAACTTGCAGCTAAGCAGTTAAATTTAGAACCTACCACAGAACTTGCTATTGATATAGCTGATAAAGATGAAACTAAAAGTATAGCTTATGTTAAAAGCTTGCTTGAAAAAGAGGGCATAGCAGTAAGCGAAGAAAATATTTTCATTGCTGCAGCTTGCAAAGAAAAAGGAATAGCATATTTAAAAGGCGAAGCTAAAGTTAATGTACGTAAAAATGCTCCTGTGTCAAAATCAAATTCTATCGGAGTTGATGAGAATAAATTCACAGTTTCAGTTAATGGAAATAAATATCATGTAGAAGTAAGTGCTGGCTTTGATAAAGATGTAAATATTAAAAGTGTTCGCAAAGCAGATACTCAAGAGGATATAACGCAAGATGTGGATTCAAGTGAAGGTATACAAGCTGGAATTTCTGGTAATGTATTTAAAATTTATATTAATGAAGGTGAAGAGGTAAAATCGGGACAAGTTGTTATGGTTTTAGAAGCCATGAAAATGGAGATAGAGGTTAGTGCACCAAAAGATGGCATAATAGAAAAAATTTGTGTCAAAACAGGTGATAGTGTTAGCGAAAATAATTTAGTCGCAATATATAAAAAATAATTGAGGTCGCAAATGAAGAAATTCGAAAATTTGGGTTTAGAAAATATAAAAAAAGTTTATCATAATTTAAGTTTTGATGAGCTCTATGAGCATGAAAAGAAAAACGAAGAAGGACAATGTACGGATAATGGAACTTTTGCTGTAGATACAGGAATTTTTACAGGAAGAAGTCCAAAAGATAAATATTTTGTAAAGCAAGATCCTTCTAGCAAATATATAGCTTGGGGCAAAGTAAATCAAGCAATCACCAAGGAACTTTTCGATGAGCTTTTAATGAAGGCTAGAAAAGAATTAAGCAATAAAGAAATTTATGTGCAAGATGTTTTTTGTGGTGCTTCTTTGAAAAGTCGTAAAGCTATAAGATTTGTAACTGAAATCGCATGGCAAGCACATTTTGTAAAAAATATGTTTATTCGCCCTAATGATAAAGAGCTTGATGAATTTAATGCTGATTTTATCGTTTATAATGCGTGCAAATGTGTCAATAAAGACTATGAAAAGAATGGTTTAAATTCTGAAGTTTTTGTGATTTTCAACATAGAAGAAAATATCGCAGTTATCGGTGGAACTTGGTATGGCGGCGAGATGAAAAAAGGAATTTTTTCTATGATGAATTATTGGCTACCGCTTGAAAATAAGCTTTCTATGCATTGTAGCGCAAATGTTGGTGAAAAAGGCGATGTTGCACTTTTCTTTGGCCTGAGTGGCACTGGAAAAACAACTCTTTCTACGGATCCAAAAAGAAGGCTTATAGGTGATGATGAGCATGGATGGGATGATGAAGGAGTGTTTAACTTTGAAGGTGGATGTTATGCAAAAACTATCAATCTCGATCCTGAAAGTGAACCTGAAATTTATGGAGCGATTAAGAGAAATGCACTTTTGGAAAATGTGGTTTTAAGAAGCGATAAAAGTGTAGATTATAGTGATGCTTCAAAGACTGAAAATACTAGAGTTTCTTATCCTATAGAACATATAGAAAATCATGAACCAAGCTTAAAAGCAGGTCATCCAAAAAATATTATTTTTCTAAGTGCAGACGCTTTTGGAATTTTACCTCCTGTAAGCAAGCTTAGCAAAGAGCAGGCTATGTATTATTTTTTAAGTGGCTATACAGCAAAAGTAGCTGGAACAGAAAGAGGGATTACAGAGCCTCAAGCTACTTTTTCGGCTTGCTTTGGTGAACCTTTTATGCCTTTGCATCCGACAGTTTATGCAAGATTACTTGGGGAAAAAATTGACAAACATGAAGTGAATGTTTATCTTGTAAATACAGGCTGGAGCGGTGGAAGCTATGGCGTGGGTAAAAGAATGAGTATAAAAGCTACTAGAGCTTGTATTAATGCTATTTTAGATGGAAGCATTACTCAATGTGAATTTGAAAATTTTGATGTATTTAATTTGGCTATTCCTAAAACTTTAACCGGCGTAGAAAGCTCCCTTTTAAATCCTATCAATACTTGGCAAGATAAGGATGAATTTATCGCTACTAGAAATAAATTGGCAAAAATGTTTAGTGATAATTTTAAACGCTATGAGGATGTAAAAGAGGGTGTAGAATACAGCCAGTTTGGACCTAAAATTTAAGGTGTATAAATGAAAAATGAGATGTGGTCAGGACGCTTTAGTGAAGCAAGTAATGAGCTTTTAAAAGAATTTAACGCAAGTTTAAATATAGATAGAACTTTGTATATGGAGGATATACAGGGTTCTATCGCCCATGCTACCATGCTTGAAAATTGTGGAATCTTAAAAAAAGATGAGCTAGAGGCTATTGTAAAAGGCTTGGAGCAAGTTAGAATCGAGATAGAGCAAAATCGCTTTGTTTTTAATATAGAAGATGAAGATATTCATATGGCTATAGAAAAGCGTTTAAGTGAGCTCATCGGGAGTGAAATAGGAGGAAGACTTCACACAGCTCGTAGTCGTAATGATCAAGTTGCAACTGATTTTAAATTATTTACAAAAAAATCTCATTTAGAGCTTATAATGCTTTTAAAAAATCTCATTCATACTTTACTTGCCCATGCTAGAATGCACAAAAAAACTATTATGCCAAGTTTTACGCATTTACAGCATGCACAACCTATAAGTTTTTCTTTTTATATTTTAAGCTATGCTTTTATGTTTATGCGCGATATCAAGCGTTTGCAAAATAGTTTAGAGCTTGCGGATTTTTCTCCCTTAGGTTCTTGTGCGTGTGCGGGAACTAGTTATGCAACTAACCGTAATCTTAGTGCCCAAATTTTAGGTTTTAAAGACATTATGCCAAATGCTATGGATGGGGTGAGCGATAGGGATTTTGCGCTCGATTTGCTTTATGATATAGCAGTGATTTTTACACATACCTCAAGACTTTGCGAAGAGATGATTTTATTTTCTGCTTCAGAGTTTGGATTTTTGACTATAAGCGATAGTTTTTCAACAGGAAGCTCTATTATGCCACAGAAAAAAAATCCTGATGTTTGCGAGCTTATACGTGGAAAAACAGGGCGTGTTTATGGAAATTTGATTTCCCTTTTAACGATTATGAAAGCACTTCCTTTGGCTTATAATAAAGACATGCAAGAAGATAAAGAAGGGCTTTTTGATAGTGTTAAAACAGCAAAAGATAGTTTGATTATTTTAAATGCTATGTTAAAAGAAGTGAAAATCAATGAAGAAAATATGTTAAAATCTTGCAAAAAAGGGCATTTGCTAGCTACGGATTTGGCAGATTATTTGGTTCGAGAGAAAAATATTCCCTTTAGAAAAGCGCATTTTATAGTAGGCAATGTAGTTGCGCAAGCTGAAAAACAAGGGATTGATATAAGCGATATTGAAGATCTTTCAAAAATAGATCCTATTTTTGATGATAAAGCAATGAAATTACTTGATTTTGAAAATTCTTTAAATTCTAAACAAAGCGAGGGTTCAAGCTCTGTTGCTAGTGTAGAAAAACAAATTCAAATTTTAGAAAGATTTCTTGAAAGTTTAGGCTAATTTGCCTAAACATTAAATCTAAAGTGCATCACATCGCCATCTAAAACGATATAATCTTTTCCTTCAAGACGCAGTTTTCCTGCTTCTTTGGCACCATTCTCTCCTTTATAAGCGATAAAATCTTCGTAAGAAATCACTTCTGCTTTGATAAAGCCTTTTTCAAAATCATTATGAATCACGCTTGCAGCTTTTGGGGCTTTCCAACCTTTCTTAATCGTCCAAGAGCGCACTTCTAAAACTCCTGCTGTAAAATAGCTTATCAGTCCAAGTTTAGAAAAAGCAGTGCGTATGATTTGATCAAGTCCGCTTTCATTTACACCTAAAGAGCTTAGGAATTCAGCACTTTCCTCATCGCTTAAGCCGACCAATTCCTCTTCTATCTTGGCGCAAAGCTTGATGACTTCATGATTATTTTTATTGGCATAGTCTTTTAAAATTTTTACATACTCATTATCTTCGCCAATACCATTTTCATCAACATTTGCTCCATAAATCACTTCTTTAGCAGAAAGTAGTCTTAATTCTTTGTTTAAAGCTTGAAAAATCTCATCCTCTTTTTGTGAGTAGGTGCTAGCTGGAAGACCTTTATTTAAATGTTCAAGCAAAGAATTTGCTATCTCAAGACTTTCTTTTGCACCTTTTGTGTTTGCTCTGGCTTCTTTATTGAGTTTTTCTATTTTTTTGCCTAGTTGTTCTATATCTGCTAAAATAAGTTCTGTATTGATAATCTCAACATCTCTTAAAGGATCAACACCTCCTTCAACATGGGTAATATTTTCTTCATCAAAACATCGCACAATGTGTAAAATTACTTCTGTTTCGCGTATATTGGAAAGAAACTTATTTCCTAATCCTTCACCCTTACTCGCACCTTTTACAAGTCCTGCAATATCTACAAATTCTATCAACGAATGCATAATTCTTTCAGGCTTTACAATTTTGGCAAGTTCATTTAGTCTTAGATCAGGAACTTCGACCATAGCTTTATTAGGCTCTATGGTGCAAAAGGGATAATTTGCACTTTGAGCATTTTGTGCCTTGGTTAAGGCATTAAAAGTGGTTGACTTTCCAACATTTGGAAGACCTACTATACCGACGCTTAAACTCATTTATTTTTCCTTAAAAGATGAATTAAAAAATTAACACACATTCTAACTCCTGCTCCACCGGCACCAAAGCTATTATAGCCCCAAGATTTTTCCGTGTAAGCAGGTCCTGCTATGTCAAGATGGAGCCATTTATCTTTGTATTCTTTGCGTATGAATTTATCTAAAAATAATCCAGCTGTAATCGCACCACCATAGCGACTAGAAGCAGTATTGCTAACATCTGCGATATTAGATTTTATAAGCTCTTTTAAGTATGGGTTAAAGTGCAAGATAGTCGCATATTCTCCGCTTTTTTTAGAGCTTAAATAAAATTCGTTTTGTAATTCTTCATTATTTCCCATAATACCACTTGTAAATTCCCCAAGACCTACAACGCAAGCTCCTGTAAGAGTCGCCATATCAATAAGTAAATCAGGTTTTAAATCCTGAGCATAAGATAAACAATCAGCTAAAACCAAACGCCCTTCAGCATCGGTATTTCTGACTTCTATGCTTACACCTTCGCGTGAAATTAAAACATCATCTGGCTTATAAGCGTTTCCGCCTATCATATTTTCAGTTGCACCTAAGATACAATGTACTTCTAGTTCTAAAGCAAGTTCAGCAACCGCTTTGATAATCCCCATCGCAGCTGCAGCTCCGCTTTTGTCTGCTTTCATAGTAAGCATATAATCGGCAGGTTTTAAACTTAAACCACCACTATCGTAGGTTAAACCTTTGCCTACAAATACTATACGCTTTTTAGCATTCTTAGCTTTGTAGCTAAGATGGATCAGACGCGGTGGATGAGCAGAAGCACGATTAACAGCTAAGAATGCATTCATTTTCTCTTTAGCAAGAAATTTTTCATCATAAATTTTGCATGTAATATTTTTATTTTCTTTAGCTAAATTTTGAGCATCTTCTACCATTTTTAAAGGAGTGTAAATTTCAGGAATTTCATTGACTATATCTTTGGTAAAATTTGTCGCATTAGCTAGAATTTCACCACGCAAAAGACCTATTTTTGCTTCATCAAGATTAAATTTTTTAGCATTTAGTTCTTCAGTAGAGATTATAAATTTTTTCAAAGTGCTTTCTTTTTTTTCGCTTTGGTATTTGTCAAATTTATAAGCTCCAAAAAGTACACCCTCAACTAAAGAAGCAAAACTTCTTACAACGCAATCACCTAATATACTAGGAAGTTTTACACTTTTAATATTTAATTTTTCTAAATTTTTATAAGCCGTATAAAGTGCTAATCTTATATCCTCATAATTTAAACTTTTAAGCTCTATAAATAATCTTTTATTATTTAAATCGAGTAAATTTCCCTCGCCTGTATAGTTGCTTAATTTAAAAAAATCTTTTTCGTTTGCGAATGGTTTTAAATTTTTATCTTGTATAAAAACAAGTTCAAAATCTGCTTTTATACTATGAATTTTTTTATCGCTTAATTCAAATATCATTTTTTTTCCTTTTTTCTTTAAGTATAGCTTTTTCAATTTGTTTAAAGGTGAAAACAAGTAAAGATAAAAAGCATATTATCATAATGGCAGCTAAATACCAATGATTTTTAGCCCAGGTTAAAAAATTCTGGATTAAATTACCAAAATGCCAAGCTAAAAGTATGGTAATAGCAGCCCAAACCCAAGCGCTAAGAAGATTGATAATAGCAAATTTTTTAGCGCTATAACGCGTAATACCTATGCTCATAGGAATTACAGTTCTAAAACCATACATATAGCGTTGTATAAAAATAATAGGCCAGCCAAAACGTTGCAAAAGCAAGTGGGCTACGGCAAATTTGCGTCTTTGCGAACGGAGTTTCTTTTGGATATAGCGTTTATTATATCTTCCTATATAAAAATAAATTTGATCTCCAACAAAGCCGCCTAATCCAGCTATAAATATAGCTAATACTACATGCATTTTTCCATCATGGGCTGCAAGTCCAGCAAAAATAAGTCCAAGTTCGCCTTCTAAAATACTCCAGCAAAAAAGTATCAAGTAACCCCAAGTTTCAACATGCTCGTTCCAAATTCTTATAATAAATTCTTCCAAAGAAAAGTCATTTTTAACCAAACCATGAATCACATAGATTATTAGAGCAATTAAGACGATAAAGATAAAAAATTTAAACCATTTTCTCATCACACCCTCCTAAAATTCTAAAACGCTATATACAGAACAATGCTTTTGTAATTTTTCTTCACCGCCTAAGTTTTTCAAATTCATTAAAAAACAAGCCTCGATACATTCTCCTCCTGCTTTTTTAATAAGCTCAAAAGAAGCAAGTGCTGTCCCACCTGTAGCTATAAGATCATCTACAAGTAAAATTTTTGCATTTTTTATATTTCTAAATGCATCTTGATGAATTTCTACTCTATCTGTCCCATACTCAAGCTCATATTCGCAAGAATAGGTATTGGATGGAAGTTTGTTGGGTTTGCGTATAGGAACAAAAGGTAAATTTAATTTAGCGCAAATCATTGCTGCGAAAATAAAACCTCTACTCTCAGTTCCTGCTATAAAATCTAAATTCATACTTTGATAACGCTTACTTAAATGATCCAGTAGAAAAGATAGGGCTTTTTGATTATTAAGTAAGGTTGTAATATCTCTAAAAATGATACCTTCTTTTGGAAAATTTGGAATAACGCGTATGCTTTCTGATAAAAATTGTTGTTCGTTTTGTGTAAGTTTTGTCATAATAATGCCTCAATTTTTGCTTCTAACTCTTTAATTCTTTGTCTTAGTTTATCATTTTCTAAACGGTATTGTGAATTTCTTGTTCTTAAAGAAGTTAAATCCGCTTTTATTTTATTTAACTCTTCGGTTAAAATATCGATATTTCCAAGGCTACGTTGAAGTTGAATTTGGAGTTTTCTAATGACTATTTCAGTATCATCAAGATTATTTTTTATAAAATCTTTTGAAGTTTTTTCTTTATTGAGTAGGGTTTTATAATAAAACAACATAACAACCAAATAAATAGTAGCACAAATAAGTGCAGTAAAAATAAGCCAATTTGCAAACATTAACAATCTACCTCAATTTTTTGAATTCTTTTTACATGTCTACCTTGATCAAAAGGTGTTTGAATAAAATTTTCTATCATATCAATAGCCGCATCAATGCCAATCAATCTACCCCCAAAAGCCAAAACATTTGCATCGTTATGCTTTCTAGCAAGTTTAGCACTCAAGCTTTCATTGCATAAGGCACAGCGAATATTTTTATGACGATTGGCAGCTATAGAAATTCCTATCCCAGAGCCGCAAATTAAAATCCCAAAACTTTGTTCATCTATTTTGGAGGCTAACAAATGTGCATAATCTGGATAATCACAACTTGTAGGATTATTTGTTCCAAGATCATCAAAAGGAATTTGCTTTTCTTGAAGAAAAGCACAAATTTTTTCTTTAAGCATAAAACCTGCATGATCGCTAGCAATATAAATTTTTTCTCTAAGCATAAAAATTCCACAATTTTAAAAATTAAAGCGTCTATATTAACATAACAAATCATAAAAAAAGCTTTTTGTTTTCAAAATAAATTTAAAACTAAGCTTTATTTTTTGTATATATGTTACAATATATATTTTAAGAATTTTAATCCATTTTAACAAATAGAGGGAAAATTAAATGAAACTCCTATTGATAGGATCATCCACCGGAGGCCCCAATCAACTGAAGTTTTTATTAAAAGATGTGGATATAAAAAATACTTGCGTAGTTATAGCTCAGCATATGAGTGCAAGTTTTATACCTTCTTTTGTAAATCAGTTTAATAAAGAAGCCTTAAGCGAAGTAAGCCTTTTAAACGATAAAGAAGTTTTGACAAATAAAATTTATATTTGCCAAAAAAATACTATTTTATCAGGAAATTTAAATCTTATGGCAAATTGGAAAGAAGTTGCTACAAGCTTTAAACCGAATGTGGATTTGTTATTTCACTCGGCCGTGCCTTTGATAAAGACAAATAAAATTTTAGCTGTAATACTAACAGGAATGGGAGATGATGGGGCTAAAGGGTTGTTTGAATTATATAAGGTAGGGGTAAAATGTTTGTGTGAAAATGAGGCTGATAGTATTGTATATGGTATGCCAAAAAGAGCAAAAGACATAAATCCAAAATTAAGGCCTATGAGTTTAAAAGAAATTAAACAAGAAATTTTAAATTTTATAAATGAAGAATGAGGGTTTGAATTTATGGAAGAAAAAATTAATCCTAGTGAATTAGAGCTTAATGAATTTATCAAGATTGTTAATGAAATTAGTGGTATAGATTTAAATGAAAAAAGAAATATTTTAGCTTTAAAATTATCAAAATTTGTTTCAAATGCAGGTGTAAAAACTTTTGCTGAATTTTTAAGCAAGCTTCGAATCAATAGACAACTTAGACAAGATACTTTAGATTTTGTTACCATAGGAGAAACATATTTTTTAAGAGAATTGTCGCAATTAAAAGAGATTATTTATTATGCTAAAAGCCTCGAAAAAACGGTAAATATTTTAAGCGCTCCTTGTTCTAGCGGTGAAGAGGTGTATTCTATGGCGATTTTAGGAGCTCAGAATTTCCTTAAAGATATGATGATTTTAGGTATTGATATAAATTCAAGCGTAATCGAAAAAGCAAAAGCGGGTAAATATCAAGGTAGAACTTTACAACGTCTAAGCGAAAGCGAAAAAAGAAGATTTTTCACAGATATTGGAGACCAAACATTTAGTATCAATAAAAGCGAACTTTGTACATGTAGATTTGAATTGTGTAATGTTTTTGAAGATAAATTTTTAAGGCTTGGAAAATTTGATATTATCGCTTCTAGAAATATGATGATTTACTTTGATTATGATTCTAAAATTAAACTCATGGAGCGTTTTTATCAAATTTTAGCTGATAATGGCAGGTTATATGTGGGCAATGCTGATTTGATTCCCGAAACTGCATTTTTCAAAAAAATTTTTTCACCTAGAGGTGTGTACTATGAAAAAATTTGATTATATTTTCTTAAATTTTACAAAAAGTTACACTTTTTTATATCTTCATTAAAATAAAGTTACTATCTTTAGCTTAAATTTTTGATTTTAATGCTATAATATTGTCAATATAATAAACCCTATTATTATTAATTTTTAAGTTTAATCAAAAAAGGAAAGATTTTGATAGAGTTAAGAAATGTAAATAAATATTATGGAACCCATCATGTTCTTAAAAATATTAACCTTTGTGTTAAAGAAGGCGAAAAACTTGTTATTATAGGTCCTAGTGGAAGTGGAAAAAGTACCACTATTCGTTGTATGAATGGACTTGAAGAGGTGAGTTCTGGCGAAGTTGTTGTAAACAATCTTGTTTTAAATCATAAAAATAAGATTGAAATTTGTAGGAAATATTGTGCTATGGTTTTTCAACATTTCAATCTTTATCCTCATATGACTGTTTTACAAAATTTAACTTTAGCTCCTATGAAACTTCAAAAAAAATCGCGTCAAGAAGCCGAAGAAACAGCCTATCAATATCTTAAAGTGGTCGGACTTGTGGATAAGGCAAATGTTTACCCAGCCACACTTTCGGGTGGACAACAACAGCGTGTTGCTATCGCAAGAGCACTATGTACTAAAAAACCTTACATCTTATTTGATGAGCCTACTTCAGCACTTGATCCTGAAACTATACAAGAAGTTTTGGATGTAATGAAAGAAATTTCTACACAAAGAAATACAACTATGGTTGTGGTAACTCACGAAATGGGTTTTGCTAAAGAAGTTGCCGATAGAATTATCTTCATGGAAGATGGCGCTATTGTAGAAGAGAATGTTCCTAGTGAGTTTTTTTCTAATCCTAAAACCGAAAGAGCAAGACTCTTTTTGGGAAAAATTCTTAAAAATTAAACCAAATTTTGAAAGGAGAAATAATATGGTTTTTAGAAATTCTTTATTGAAATTAGCAGCACTTGCTTTAGGAGCTTGTATGGCTTTTACTAGTGCAAATGCAGCTGAAGGAAAACTCGAAGCTATTAAAGCCAAAGGAGAGTTAGTTGTAGGTGTAAAAAATGATGTGCCACACTATGCTCTACTTGATCAAGCTACGGGTGAAATTAAAGGCTTTGAGGTTGATGTTGCTAAAATGCTTGCTAAAAGTATTTTAGGAGATGAGAAGAAAATCAAACTTGTAGCGGTAAATGCTAAAACAAGAGGTCCATTACTTGATAATGGTAGTGTTGATGCGGTTATAGCAACTTTCACTATCACTCCAGAGAGAAAAAGAGTGTATAATTTTTCAGAGCCTTATTATCAAGATGCTGTAGGGCTTTTAGTTTTAAAAGAGAAAAATTATAAATCTTTAGCAGATATGAATGGTGCTACTATAGGTGTAGCTCAAGCAGCAACTACTAAAAAAGTTATCAATACTGCAGCTAAAAAAATAGGCGTTAAAGTAAAATTCAGCGAATTTCCTGATTATCCTAGTATAAAAGCAGCTTTGGATGCAAAAAGAATTGATGCATTTTCAGTTGATAAATCTATTTTGCTAGGCTACAAAGATGAAAATAATGAAATTTTACCTGATAGTTTTGATCCTCAAAGCTATGGCATAGTTACAAAAAAAGATGATGTAAATTTTTCAAATTATATTGACGAATTTGTAAAACAAAACAAAACTGAAATCGACGCTTTAGCTAAAAAATGGGGTTTATAAAATGAATGAGAGTGTAGGCTTTGTGGATAAATTAAGGCAACTCCTTAGTTCTTGGGGTTTATATGATGAAAGTAGTACAAATCCTTTTGCGATTTGGAAATTTGTAGACGCTTTGGATAATGGAGATGCTTTTATTAGCGGTTTTATTTATACTTTAGAAGTGAGTATTCTTGCTTTGCTTATAGCAATTGTTTTTGGAACTATAGGCGGTGTAATGGCTACAAGTAAAATTAAAATCCTAAGAGCCTACACTCGAGTGTATGTTGAACTTTTTCAAAATATTCCCTTGGTGATACAAATTTTCTTTTTGTATTTTGCTTTACCAGGCTTGGGAATCCATCTTGATATTTTTACCATCGGTGTTTTGGGTATAGGTGCTTATCATGGTGCTTATGTAAGTGAGGTTGTAAGAAGTGGAATTTTATCTGTTCCTAGGGGACAATTTGAAGCTTCAAGCTCTCAAGGTTTTACTTATATTCAGCAGATGCGATATATTATAGTTCCACAAACTATAAAAATAATCCTACCACCGATGACAAATCAAATGGTAAATTTGATTAAAAATACTTCTGTATTGTTAATTATAGGTGGAGCAGAACTTATGCATTCTGCAGATAGTTATGCTGCTGATTATGGAAACTATGCTCCTGCATATATTTTTGCGGCAATTTTGTATTTTATCATTTGTTATCCTTTGGCATATTTTGCAAAAGTTTATGAAGACAAGCTTAAAAAAGCTCATTTAACAAGATAAGGGGTTTGGTATGGAAAATGTTTTTAATGCTCAAAATATTGAATTTTTAATGCAAGGTCTAGCTCTTACCCTTAAAATTGCCTTGGCAACTTGTATCATATCTATCGTTTTTGGGACTTTTTTAGCTATTACTAAAAATTATGGGGATAGATTCAGTAGATTTTTAGCAACTTGCTATATTGATATTTTTAGGAATACTCCATTGCTTTTATGGATGCTTGCTGCTTGTTTTGTTTTACCTTCATTTTTTCCACAAATGCCACAAGCTTTTTGGGGAACTATAGGATTTTCATTATATACAAGTTCTGTTATGGCTGAAATTATACGTGGTGGTTTAAATTCTATTCCAAAAGGACAATTTGAAGCAGCTTATTCTCAAGGGTTTGGTAAATTTTTTACTCTTTTTTATATTATCTTGCCTCAAACTTTTAGAAAAGTTGTTCCATCTTTGCTTTCTCAGATTGTGACTACTGTAAAGGATACAGCTTATTTAGCAGGCTTACAAATAGCAGAGCTTACTTATAATTCTAAAAATATCTTAGCTAGACTTACGAGTTTTGATGAAATTTTAGCCACTATAGGTTTTGTTGCTCTTATTTATTTTGCTATATGTTTTTCATTGTCTATGCTTGTAAGATATTATGCTAAAAAAACCGCTTATGTTTCGTAAAAAATATGTATTTTAATCTAAGAGTTTGAAAATTTACAGCATTTTTTAAATTTTATTTTATTAAAATCTTATTTTAATATTATTCATAAAAGGTCTTTTATGCGCGGTTATAAAATTTTTTCAGGTTCGGCTAATGTAGAATTTGCGAAACAAATTTCTAAATATCTTTCTTTGCCCTTAAGCGATGCTGGAGTAAAGCGTTTTAGCGATGGAGAAATTAGCGTTCAAATTGATGAAAGTGTACGTGGCAAAGATGTTTTTATTATCCAAAGTACCTGTGTGCCTACTAATGATAATTTGATGGAGCTTTTAATCTTAACAGATGCTTTACGACGCTCAAGTGCAAATTCTATTACAGCTATTATTCCTTATTTTGGCTATGCAAGACAAGATAGGAAGGCAAACCCAAGAGTACCTATTACTGCAAAACTCGTTGCTAATTTGATTGAAGCAGCAGGGATTGATCGTGTAGCTACTATCGATTTACATGCCGGACAAATTCAAGGTTTTTTTGATATACCAGTTGATAATCTTTATGGAAGTATAGTGTTTAATGACTATATTAAAACCAAGCATTTTAAAAATGCTATTGTTGGAAGTCCTGACATAGGTGGAGTAGCAAGAGCTAGAAGTGTAGCTAAAAATTTAGGACTTGATATAGTTATAGTAGATAAAAGACGCGAAAAGGCTAATGAGAGTGAAGTCATGAATATTATCGGAGATGTCAAGGATAAAGAAGTGATCTTAGTTGATGATATTATTGATACTGCAGGTACTATTGTAAAGGCCGCTGAAGCTTTAAAAAATAAAGGTGCAAAATCTGTTATGGCTTGTTGCACGCATGCTGTTTTAAGTGGTAAAGCTTATGAAAGAATTGCTTCAGGAGCACTTGATGAGCTTGTAGTTACCGATACTATTCCTTTAAGAGAACAATTGCCCAATATAAAAGTTTTGAGCGTAGCTCCTGTATTTGCTGAAGTAATACGCCGTGTTTACCACAATGAAAGTGTAAATTCTCTTTTTATTTAACTATATTTTTTTGAGAATATTCTATCTTAATACAAAATGAATCAGAACTATCTATATTGGTAGTTCTATAATTTTCTTGTTTTCAATAATTTACTTAAAACAATAAAAGATATTTTTAATAATAAAAAATAAAATCAAGCAATATTATATAAATATTTTGATCCTAAACAATAAAACTTATTTTAATCAGATCAATATTAAAATAATTATAAAAAGTAATATAGATTGTATTTTTATTTTTTTTGAAAAATGTCACTTAAAGAAACAAAAAGAATATTTTTTTCTAAGATGTAAATAAACTAAACAAATATTTTGTTTTGTTTGTTTATAAATTTGGTATCCTTTGAAATATTTTTATTATTTTAGGAGAACTATGGCTCGTTTTGGAACTAAAATTTTATGGCTGTTTGTTGCAGTTTTAGGCGCTATTTGTTTTGCTCACTTGGCTCTACAAAATGGCGAAAGTGTGTCAGCAATTTATTTAGTGGTTGCTGCTGTGTGTATCTATATGATAGGATATAGATTTTATGGACGCTTTGTAGCATATAAGGTTTTAGAACTTGATAAAAATCGTGCTACACCTGCGGTTTTAGAAAATGATGGACGCGATTTTGTTCCTACAAATAGAACGGTTTTGTTTGGACATCATTTTGCTGCTATTGCAGGTGCTGGTCCTTTAGTAGGTCCTATTCTAGCTGCTCAGATGGGATATTTGCCTTCTATGCTTTGGATTTTAGTAGGAGGTGTTTTAGCAGGTGCAGTTCATGACTTTGTTGTGCTTTTTATATCTACTCGTAGAAGGGGTAGAAGCTTAGGTGAAATAATCAAAGATGAAATGGGTAGTTTTACTGGAGGTGTTGCTATGGTAGCAATCTTTGGTATTATGCTCATTATTATCGCTATTTTGGCTATGGTGGTGGTAAAAGCTCTAGCAGAATCGCCTTGGGGATTATTTACAATCGCGATGACTATTCCTATAGCAATTTTTATGGGAGTCTATATGCGTTTTATTCGTCCAGGTAGAGTAGGTGAGGCTTCAGTTATAGGTTTTGTACTTTTAATTTTAGCTATTCATTATGGTAGTGTTATAGCTGCTGATCCTTATTGGGCAAAAATATTTACCCTCGAAGCTCCAACTTTGGCGATTATTATGATGGCTTATGGTTTTATAGCAGCTGTTTTACCTGTATGGTTTTTATTGGCTCCAAGAGATTATCTTTCTACTTTCTTAAAGATTGGTGTTATTGTTGTGATGGCTGTAGCTATTATTATTGTTGCACCTGATTTACAAATGCCAAAAACCAATACTCAGTATTTTGATGGAACAGGTCCTGTATTTGCGGGTGCTATTTTCCCATTTTTGTTTATAACTATTGCTTGTGGCGCTATTAGTGGCTTCCATGCCCTTATTTCAAGTGGAACTACTCCAAAAATGCTTGAAAATGAAACTCATGCCCTACCTGTTGGATACGGTTCTATGCTTGCAGAAAGTGCTGTAGCGGTTATGGCTTTAATTTGTGCTTGTATCTTGCATCCTGGACTTTATTTTGCTATAAATTCAAGCTCTGCTTTAATAGGATCTGATGTTGTAAGTGCTGCACAAGCTATTTCAAGCTGGGGATTTAGCATCACTCCTGAAGAAATTTCTACTTTAACTACAAATATAGGAGAATACACTATACTTTCTAGAACAGGTGGAGCTCCGACTTTTGCTATAGGTGTAGCTTTGATTTTACATGAGCTTTTTGGTGGTATTGATCTAATGGCTTTTTGGTATCATTTTGCTATATTGTTTGAAGCTTTATTTATCTTAACAGCTGTGGATGCTGGAACTAGAGCTTGTCGTTTTATGGTACAAGACATACTAGGTAACGTTTATAAACCTTTAGGAAATATTCACAATTATCCAGCTGGACTTTTAGCAACTGCATTGAGTGTTGCAGGGTGGGGATATTTTCTTTATCAAGGTGCGATTGATCCTAAAGGTGGTATTTATACTCTTTGGCCTCTTTTTGGTGTAAGCAATCAAATGCTTGCAGGTATGGCTTTACTTCTTGCTACAACCATACTTGTAAAAATGGGCAAGGCAAAATATACTTGGGTAACTTTAGTTCCTGCTACATTTGTTTTAGTAGCAACTTTATATGGAGGAATACAAAAAATTATGCCTTATGAAGAAGGGAATAAAGTAGGAAATGCTGTAAGCCATGTGGCAGCAGTTACTATACAAAGTCAAAAAATTCAAGATTTGGAATTGAAATTAAACAATGCTAAAGATGAAAATGAAATTGCAGCAATTGAAAAAGAAATTTCTATAGCCACTCAAAGCAAAATTGGAAATTTAATCAATGCAATTCTTTGCGTATTTTTCATGTTAGCAACATTACTTGTCATACTCTCTTGCATAGGAATTTGCCTAGGTAAGATTAAAATTCCACTAAAAGAAACTAAATATATTAAACTTAATGAATTTCAAAAAGTTTAAACATTACTATGAAAAAGCCGAAAGGTTTTTTCATCCCTTAGTGGGACTTTCGAGTTATGATAAGTATCTAGAACATATGAAACATAAACATCCTGAAAAAACCCCAAAAACTAGAGGAGAATTTTTCAAGGAATGTTTAGATAAAAAATATAATAGCGGCGGTTTAAACAAATGCTGATAAGCTTAAAAGGATAAAGTTTTTATCATACAAAAAATTAAGCTTAAGTATTTACAAATCCATGAATTTTCTTCAATTCTTCACTAATAGGTTTTTTCTTTCCCTCTCTTGTAACACTAACATAAGTAACTAAGGCAGAGGTTACATTGATACAAGAAGTGCAGCCTTGTGAATCTACTCTTTGAGCAGTAACTTCTACTTCTACGCCTATGGAAGTCTTTCCTACACTGACAATTTTAGAATAACAAGAAATAATATCGCCTATAAAAACAGGTTCTTTAAAAACTACTTTATCCATAGATATAGTTACGACGCGCTCAGGAGAAAGTTCTCTAGCTGCTATTGCTCCTGCTAAATCAATTTGCGAAAGTATCCATCCACCAAAAATATTACCTGCGGGATTGGTATCGCTTGGCATTGCGACAATTTTTAATTTTGGTTCTCCCATATTTCTCATTTTTTACTCCTTATTTTAAAAAATGAATTATAATTTAATAAAGTTAAAAAGGAGAACAAAAGTATGAATAATTTCAAAGAATTAGCAAAACTTGTAAGAAATCGTAAGGAAAATATCAATCTTTTTTATAATCTTTTAGATTCTAAGCAATGGGATGAGTATTTTGAGAAACTTTTGGCTCTTAGTGAGCTAAAAAGAGACAAGACAACTCTTTTGGCTATATTAAGACGCTTAGTTGATCTTAAGGAAGAAAATTTAATACAAGAGTGGAAAAAAAATAATTTTAAAGAAGAAAAAATCACTGAACTTAAACATAAATTCTATGAGGAGATAAGAAAATTTTATGAAAAAGAACATCAAGAGCTAATTAATGAGCTCAAAGAAAGAAAAATTGTAAATGATTTTTATCAAAATCTTATTCAAGGAGTGCATGATATAGGCTTAGTCATCAATACTTTTGAAGTTTCATGGACTAAAGAGATTATAGAAAAAAACAATAAAATTTTAGCAACCCAATTTCCAAATTTAGACGATGCAATGGAATTTTTACGAAAAAATCAACTCTATCAAACAACTCCAAAGGGTGATATTTGCGAGAGAAGCTACGGCGTTTTGGTAAGAATAGGAAATATATGGAAATTTGTTCCTTATGCAAGATTTTTTGAAAATGAAATTTTAAAACTCGAATTTGCTTTTGATGATATGATTGATAAATTAAAACAAATAGCTAAAAATGAAGACGAGCTAGCTTATATAGAATATTTTCAAAAGTTAAAATTAGCTTTTTGCGAAAAGGAGGAAAAAAAGGTTATAGGGGCATGGCAAGAAGCTGAATTTGCATGGATGAAAGTCAAATCTCCATTGCAAGTAGGACATCCTTTAGAATATTATGAAGATAGTTACACTCATGCTGTAGCTTTGGAGTGGGATATAAGAATAGAAGATGAGAGTGATTTTGATACCTTAAAATTTTCAAAAGAGATTAAACAAAGTTTTATGCGTGTATATGAAAATATTGGTATTCAAGATGAGCAACTCAAAGGTGAAGTTTTGCATAATATCGATAAAACACAGCTTTATATTTGTGCGCCGATGATTTATTATGGAGCTGAACTTAAGGGTTTATTTTCTGCACAAGTTGTTCCTAATGATGAATCTGTAAGCTCTATCGCAGGAAAAAAAATCTTTGCTTTTTTAAATTTCGTTTATGAAAATGCAAAAACAAAACCTTTTATGAGAATTGCTAGTGAAATTTTTGATAAAGATTTTTTGAACTATGGAAGAGATATTTTATTTTTCAAAGAAAAAGTTTGGAAAAGGGTTTATGAGGTTTCAACTATAGGCCATGAATTTGGTCATATATTTTTTACCGCTAAAGACAGTGAAAAACTTATGAATCAAAGTGGCTTTTTTAAAAATATCGAAGAATACAAGGCAACAAGTGGTGGACTTGTTAATTTCTTTTATCATGAACAAGAGGATTTAAAATTACCTGTTTTTCATGAGCTTATTAAAAGAGCTGTATCTTTGATAGCTTGGCAAAGAGTGGAAGAGGTTAAGCCTTATTATACAGAGGGACTTATTCATTTATCACTATTGTTTCAAAGTGGAGTTTTGAGATTTGAAAATAATAAATTAAATGTTAATTTCAATCTAGATTATTATGAAAAATTTAAGGATGCAACTTTAAAAAATTACCACGATTTAGCCAAGCATTATGCTTTAAAGCTTGATGCTAAAGAATTTTTAAATCGTTTTTGTATTTTAGAAAATGATATTTTTATGCCTCTTCATCCTGAATGTAAAGAATTTGTTCAATTCTATTATAGTTTATATGAAAAAATAGGCAATGAAATTGACAATAGTGGGGAATTTGAGCGTTATAAAATGCAAAAAAAATCCTAAAAAAACTTGTTTTTACTTGATATTGTTTTCTAAATATGCTAGAATTAGGCGTTTCAATATAAAACAAAGGAGCTTTTATGACTAAAGCAGATTTCATTTCGCAAGTTGCTCAAACCGCTGGGCTAACAAAAAAAGATGCTACTGCTGCTACTGACGCAGTTATTTCTACTATCACTGATGTATTGGCTAAAGGTGATAGCGTTAGCTTTATAGGTTTTGGTACTTTCTCAACAGCCGAAAGAGCTGCAAGAGAAGCAAGAGTACCAAGCACTGGTAAAACCATTAAGGTTCCTGCAACTAGAGTTGCTAAATTTAAAGTGGGTAAAAACCTTAAAGACGCTGTTGCAAAAGCTAAAAAGAAAAAATAATATTAAGGCTAGAAGCTTTTCTAGCCTTAACGAATAAAATTTTTTAAATTAATCCGACAATTTATATCCTTTATTTACTTTATTTTTATAAACTTACTTGAAACTAAATTTTTGAAAGGTTGGTTTTATGAGAGTTTATAAAAAAGTAAATGAACTTATAGGCAATACTCCTATAATACAATTAGAGAAATTTGGTGCAAATCTTTTTGCCAAATGCGAATTTTTAAATCCAAGTCATTCAATCAAAGATAGAGCGGCTTTTGCAATGATTCAAAGCGCTTTAGATGAGGGTAAAATCGATTCTAAGACTGTTATAGTCGAAGCTACAAGTGGAAATACGGGTATTGCATTGGCAATGATCTGTGCGGATCTAGGACTTCAATTTGTCGCTACTATGCCAGAATCTATGAGCATAGAAAGACGCAAAATGATGACTCTTTTTGGAGCAAAACTTGAATTAACACCTGCAAGTTTGGGCATGAAAGGCGCAGTGGATAAAGCTAATGAAATTTTAAAAAATACTCCAAATTCTTTTATGCCATCGCAGTTTGAAAATTTAGCAAATAAAAATGCACACCGTAAGACCACTGCTTTGGAAATATTAAAAGATTTAGATAATGATCTTGATATTTTTGTAGCGGGCTTTGGAACAGGTGGAACCATCAGTGGAGTTGGTGAAGTTTTAAAAGAAAAATTGGAAAAAATTCATATCGTTGCCGTAGAACCTTTAGCTTCTCCATTACTCAGCAAGGGTGAAGCTGGAAGTCATAAGATACAAGGTATAGGTGCAAATTTTATCCCTGCTATCTTAAATAAAGATGTTATAGATGAAATCATTACAGTTAGCAATGAAGATGCTATAAACACAGCTAAAGAGCTCGCTAAAAACGGACTTATGGTAGGAATTTCAAGTGGTGCAAATGTATTTGCAGCAAGTGTTTTGGCTAAAAAATTCCCAGATAAAAAAATTCTTACTGTGCTAAATGATACAGCTGAAAGATATCTTTCAACCGATCTTTTTGCTTAAAAATTTTACTTAGAGCTTAGAAAATTTTTAAGCTCTTTTGCGACTTCTTCAGGATTTAAATCTCTAATGATTTTTTGTAACTTTCCGTTTTCATCGATAAGAAAAATTTCACTGCTATGTGCAACAGAATATTTCATCACAGAATCGTTAATATCTATTTTTTGATATTGAACCCCATAATTTTTAGCTACTTTCTTTAAAACACTATCATTTTTTGCAATAAGAGCATCTGCACTAGGATAAAAATACCTTAACCATTCATTAGTTGAAGTTACATTACCATCTCTAGAAATATCCAAAGAAATAAAAAGAACATGAGCTCTTGGGTCTTTAAGGGAACTTAAATTCTTACCGATCAAAGAGAGGGTAGAGGGGCAAATATCGGGACAAAAAGTATAACCAAAATAAACTATAAGCTTCTTACCTTTAAAGTCTTCCAAAGTGGTTTGCTCTTTAAAAGCAGATCTTAGATTAAAGTCGTATTGGTTTTTATTTGCAAAATAAAAAGCTAATATACCTATCGCAACAAGGGCGATCACAAATAAAAAAACTTTTTTCATCTTTTTAGATCGAAATCAAAATGAAAACCTATAGGCTTATCATCTTCAAAAACTTCAGCTCTAAAACGCATAACCTCAAGAACACATGCAGCTAAAACTAATTTTGACTCATAGTCTGTTTCATTAATTTTATTGACTTTAGGCATTATATCTCCCATAAACATATTTAAACCATAAATTTTAATTTTTAAATTTTTATAATTTCCTAAATTTTTAATTTTTAAATTTGTAATTTCTAAAGATTGAAGAGGCTTTGGATCCATGGAAACTAAAACCTCTCTATTTTTAAAATTATAAGTGCAATTTTCAATATTTAAATCACAGCTTAAAGGCGATAAATCATCAGTTTGATTTAATGTCGTTCTATCTTTTAAAACATAAAAATCAAATATGATATAAAGAATTAAAAGAGATAGGCCTGAGGCCAAAATAAAAAATACTTTTTTCATTATCTATAACTCTTTTGATCCTATATCGCGGACTTCTAAACTTTGATTGTTGTCAAAAATTAAAGTTAAATTTGCTTTGGTATTTTTATCAACAGGTTGATTAAGTTTAAAAAGCATAATATGATAACCCCCAGGTTTTAACTCGGTACTAGAATGTGCTTTAACAGGTATTTCTGGAATTTGTATCATAGCTTTCATGCCGTGTTTATGAGCATGAGTATGCAATTCGCTAACTTGATTTATATCAGTTTTTGCATCTATTAAAGAGATGTCTTTATCGGTATTATTAACAATGGTAAGAAATATAGCACTGTTAACAGCATTAGGCGGAGTTTGTTTTATAAATGCATCTTTGATTTCTATATCTTTAGCGCAAAGACTTAATGCAAATAAAGCACCTAGTGTAATAATTTTTTTCATATTTTATCCTTATTATTTTAGTATTAAATAATTATTAATTATATCAAAACAAAAGAAAATAATCAATTATTTTTTAAAAAAATAGTAAAAATTCAATTTTGAGGTAAGATTGCACTATTGTATATTTTTTGCAAAGTGACATCAAAATCAAAGAAAAAACCCGTAGGTTTATCATTGTTTAAGAACTCAACCCTAAAACGAGAATCATCTGTAACACTTTTTCCTGTAAAATTGATAATAATTGCATCTTTTGTATTTGTAAATTGTGGAATAATATTTCCTATATATGAGTTTAAACTATAAATTTTAATTTTTAAATTTGGATTAAAGGGAAAATTACTTACTTTAATAGCGGTATTTTTAAAGATTTTTATAGGTTTAGGATAAGCAGATACTAAAATTTGTTTTCCATTAAATGAAAAGGTGCAATCTTGTGAATTTAAATCACATTTTAATGGAAGGCAAGTATTAAGCTTGAAGATATTATCCTTTTTTTTATCATATAAAATATAAAAGATCGACGAAAATATAATCAGAAACATTACTACTATAAAAAAATTTTTCATAAAATTAAACAACACCTTTTAAAGTTGATTTTTTCATTATCTGAGATATTCTACGATTATAGCATAATAAAATTTATATAATTACTATTTTTTAAGAAAAAAAATAATATAATCACAGACATTTTTTCTCAAAAATATTATAAATACAATTAAGGAAAAAGCTTTGCTTAAGAAAATTTTAGCATTTTATTTTATATGTGTTTCGGCTCTTGGGGCTTCTGATTTGGTAAAAATTTATTTAAATCAAGGTTTGGACGCTGTGGGTGCAGCGATTGAAAAGGAATTAACTAATAAAGAATTTTGGTTAGATGAAATAGGCGATAAAAATATCTCTCTTGGATATTATGATGATGAAGTTTCTATCGTGCTTACAAATAAAACAGATAAAATTCTTCGTGTCTATTCTTATAATAATGGGGAGATTAAGCAAGATTTTGAGCAAAAAGCTATTATTACAGGATTGATGGGAGATAAAGAAGTTGAAGGAGATTTAAAAACTCCAGTAGGTTTTTATGAGCTTGGGCGCAAATTTAATCCAGGAGATCCTTATTATGGTCCTTTTGCATTTGCTACAACCTATCCAAATCTACTTGATAAAGTTCAAGGTAAAACAGGTGGTGGAATTTGGATACATGGCTATCCTTTAGATGGAACAAGACTAGATGAATTTAAAACACGCGGTTGTATAGCTTTGTTTAATGAAAATCTTGAAGAATTTGCTAAAGTAGTGCAAGATAAAAAAGTATTTGCGATGACAGAAGAGAAAGAAAAAGTAAGAGCTAAAAAAGAAGATATAGCTGCTTTGCTTGCAGATCTTTTTGCTTGGAAATTAGCTTGGACAGATAGTGATATAAATACTTATTTAAATTTCTATGATGAAGAACAATTTAAGCGTTTTGATAAAATGAAATTTGAACAATTTGCTTCTATGAAAAAGTCCATTTTTTCTCGAAAAGAAGATAAAAAGATTAAATTTTCGGATATAAATATTAGTCCTTATCCAAATGTAGAAAATGAGACTATGTATAGAATTTCGTTTTATGAGGATTACTATACCAAAAACTATCAATTTAAAGGAGATAAAATTTTATATGTTAAAATTGATAGCAAAGGAAAGATGAAAATCTTAGCAGAACAATAATGTCCTTAATTAAAATTAATCAAAAAGCTTACGAAAGTAATTTAAAAACTATAGCTGGAAAAATAGGTAGCTTTTCGAGATTGATTTGTGTTTTTAAAGATAACGCTTACGGACATGGGGCGAAAATTCTAGCCCCGCTTGCTAAAACCCTAGGCGTTAATTTTATAGCAGTTAAAAATGAAAAAGAAGCTTATGAGCTCGAAGATTTTTTTGACAATATTTTAATCCTTTCTCATCACCCACACGGCAAAGAAAATCCTAAATTTATTTATGCTTTAAATGATATAAGTAAAATAAATGCTTATCAGAATAATACAAGAATACATGTTAAAATAGACACAGGAATGCATCGGAATGGAATTTGTGTTGAAGATTTAAATGAAGCCTTATTAAAGATGAAGCATTCCACTTTGAAATTAGAAGGTATATTTACGCATTTTGCAGGTGCAGATGAAATGGATGCAAGTTTTTTTGTTCAAAAAGAGAAATTTTCTAAGGCCAAGGATATTGCTAAGCAAATTTATGATAATTTAATCTTTCATTCGCATAATTCTGCTGCTTTATTTAGGGCTATGAAAATACCTGAAGATGAATTTTGTAGAACAGGTTTGGCGCAATTTGGCTATGGGGATGAAAGCTTAGAAAGGGTTTTAAGCTTATACGCTCATAGGTTAAGCCATAGAGAATTACAAATAGGTCAAAGTGTAGGCTATGGCGGAGTTTTTAGTGCAACAGAAAAAATCAAAATAGCTACCTATGATTTGGGCTATGCAGATGGTTTGTTTCGTTATAATGGCAAGGGAGATTTATTGCTAGCTAATAAACAAAAAATTTTAGGTAAAATTTCAATGGATAGCTTTTCTTGTCAAGATTTTGGAGAAGAAGTGTGTGTATTTGATAATGCAAATATTTGGGCAGATTTTTTTAAGACTATCAATTATGAAATTTTAGTCAAACTTCATCCTGATATCCCAAGAGTGTTGGTGTAAATTATGTTTAATATTGTTTTGGTACATCCTAGAATTCCTCAAAATACTGGCAGTATAGGTAGAATGTGTTTTAATGCGGGTTTTAAATTGCATATTATCAAACCTATAGTTTTTGATATTTCTCAAAAAGCAGTGCGTAGAGCAGGGCTTGACTATTGGGAAAAGCTTGAGCCTGTAATTTGGGAAAGTTTAGATATCTTTCTTGAACACAATCTCATTTACAAAGATCGTTTTTTCTTTGCGACAACAAAAAGTAATAAATTTTATTTTCAAGCCAAATTTCAAGAAAATGATTTTTTATTTTTTGGTAGCGAGAGCTATGGTTTACCGATGGAATTAATGCAGCTTAATTGGGATAATGCCATTACAATCCCTATGAAAGCTTGTGGTAGAAGTTTAAATTTGGCCACGAGTGTTGGTATTGTTTCTTATGAAGCTTTGCGACAAAATTTTGATCATTTTCGTTTATAATCTTCTTTATTTTATATTTTTTTAAATATTTTGTAAATTATCAATATTTTTTCATAAAAAATATGCTAAAGTTGTAGCGAATTTTACTTTTTTAAAGGAGAAATATGGGTGAACAAAATTTAACTTTAAATCCCTCAATCCCATTCGATGAAAAAATATTAAAATTTCTCGAATATGTCTTGCCTTATACTGACACTATAATGGTGGTTTTGCTGATAATCTGCGGAATTTATTATAGTTTTTTAACTAGATTTGTGCAGTTTCGTATGCTAAAATCTGTTTTTAAAATTCTCACCGAAAGAAATGAAAACCATACCAAGGAGCACATATCTCCTTTTCAAGCTTTGATGATATCAACAGCTTCTAGAGTAGGTATAGGAAATATTGCAGGAATTTCTATTGCAATTGCCGCAGGGGGAGCGGGTGCTTTATTTTGGATGTGGCTTATGGCATTTTTTGGTGGAGCTTCGGCTTTTGCAGAAAGCACTTTGGCACAAATTTATAAGTCTAAAGACAATACAGGAGGATTTAAAGGCGGTCCTGCTTATTATATAAAAAAAGCTTTAGGTTCTCATTTCTTTGGAGCTTTTTTTGCTTTTATTCTCATCATCACTTATGCTTATGGATTTAACGGACTTCAAAGTCAAACTATGACTTCAGCTTTTAAAGTTTATTATGATATGTTCAATCCTAATGCTACTGCAGATTTTGCTTCAAGTTCTTGGCCTATGATTATTGGTATTATTTTAACCCTTTTTGGAATTTGGATGTTTTTCTCACACCATACAAAAATAGGCAAAGTAAGCTCTTTAATCGTCCCTTTTATGGCGCTAGCTTATATCTTGCTTGCTCTTATAGCTGTTTTGATCAATCTTGATAAAATTCCTTCTGTGGTATCGCTTATATTTGAAAGTGCTTTTGATTTTAAAGCGATTTTTGGCGGATTTGCTGGTTCTGCTTTAGTTATAGGAATCAAAAGAGGACTCTTTTCAAATGAAGCAGGTATGGGTTCTGCTCCAAATGCTGCTGCAGCTGCTCTTACAAGCCACCCTGCAAAGCAAGGTATAATACAAGCTTTTTCGGTATTGATTGATGTTATTGTTTGTACAAGTTCGGGCTTTTTAGTTCTTTTTTCTATGGCATATTTTAATGTAGGAGCTGATGGAAAGCCTCTTTTAACAGCAATGCCTTTAGTACAAGAAGCAATGCGCGAATATTATGGTAGTTTCGGAGTTCATTTTATTACCATAGCTATTGTTTTATTTGCTATTACTTCTTTAATAGGAAATTATTACTATGCTCAAGCTAATGTAAAATACCTTACAAATTCTAAATTGCTAATGAATTTATTTAGAATTACTGCCGTAGCAATGATTTTTATAGGTTCTCAAATGAACTTAAAACTTGCTTGGAGTTTGGCCGATTTAACTATGGCATTTATGGCGATTACAAATATCATTTCTTTACTTCTTTTAGGCGGTATAGTCAATAAAGTATTGAAAGATTTCAATGATCAGCAAAACTCTAAAATAAATCCAAAATTCAGTGCTTCAAAGCTAGGCATTAAGAATGCTGAATGTTGGGATTAATTAAAAGGCCTTAATTAAGGCTTTTTAGTGATTTAAAACTTTATTTAAAAATTCCTTTAATCTTTCGTTTTTAGGATTTTCAAATACTTCTTTAGGGCTTGCATCTACTGCAAGCTCTCCTTTATCCATGAAAAAAATACGATTAGCGACATTTCTAGCAAAACCCATTTCATGAGTAACTACTATCATAGTAAGTCCTTCAGCAGCCAAATCTTTCATAATACTTAAAACCTCTCCTATCATTTCAGGATCAAGTGCTGAAGTGGGCTCATCAAATAAAATCACATCAGGATTCATCATCAAGCTTCTTGCTATGGCAATGCGTTGTTTTTGGCCGCCTGAAAGTTTGTGTGGCATTACTTCTTTTTTATCGGATAATCCCACCTTTTTAAGTAAAATTTCAGCTTTTTTTATAGCTTCATCTTCATTTAAAATTCCTGTTTTTACAGGAGCTAAGCATAAATTTTGTAATACATTTTTATTGGCAAAAAGATTAAAATGCTGAAATACCATACTCACTTTTTGGCGAATTTTGTTAATATCAATTTGTTCATTTAAAATATTACAACCATTGATAAGAATTTCTCCGCTATCTGCAAGTTCTAGGCGGTTGATACAACGCAAAAAAGTACTTTTTCCGCCCCCGCTTGGACCTATGATGGATATAATATCACCTTTGGAAATTTTTGTACTGATATTTTTAATAACTTCTAAATTTCCATATTTTTTACTTAAATTTCTAATCTCAATCATTTTTGCTCATCCTTAGCTCAAGTTTTTTAGCAAAATAACTAAAAATTTTTACACTCACATAATACACAAGCCCTGTAAAAATAAGAGGTTTTGGATTATATAATACCGCTTGAAGACTTTGACTTTGCATAGTAATATCAATAACACTTATAAATCCAACCACAGAGGTTTCTTTAAACAAAGAAATAAATTCATTTGCCAAAGCAGGTAAAATATTTTTAGTCGCTTGGGGCAATATAATTTCTTTCATCGAAGTTTTATAATCAAGTCCCATAGCACGCGCTGCTTCCATTTGTCCTTTATCAACACTATTAATCCCGCTTCTTACGATTTCTGCTATATAAGCAGAACTATTAAGTCCTAGTGCAAATATTGCAGCATAAAGATTATCGATAAAAGTAAAAATTACAAAAGCAAAAATCATAAGTTGCAATATAACAGGAGTTCCTCTTATAATATCAATATATTCATCTATGATAAAATTTAAAACTTTTATTTTTGAAAAACGTAAGATAGCAAGACTAAAACCAATAACCACGCCAATAATTGCCGAGCAAGCAGTAAGTAAAAGAGTGATAAAATAACTTTTTATGTAAGCTTGTGCGTTTGGAGTATATCCGTAATTTATAGTCCCATCAGCTTCTTTGATTTGTAAAATTTCAATAGGAAAAGAAAAATATCCCCAAAAAAGAATGATGGCAAAAAATACAAATATTCTTACATTTTTTTGATTCAAAACATAACCTTTATTTAAAAATTTTTAACTTAAATTCTATAAAATTATCGTTTGATTTTTCTTTAAAGATTTGCAATAATATGCTAGAATTTTTAAAAAGGTTTCGCGATATGATAGTTTTGGATTTTGTTTTAATCATAGCTTTTGTGCTTTTTATGATATTTTTGATAGTGGGATTTAACTATCAAATGAATGAAAAAGCTAGAATTCGAGAAGAAAAATTTAAAAACAAGGAGAGAAAAAATGAGTAAAAAAGTATTAATTCCTTTAGCTCAAGGATTTGAAGAAGCTGAATTTATAGGTATAGCAGATGTATTAAAAAGAGCTGCGGAATTAAGTGGAAATTTAGAAGTTATTATCGCTTCTTTGGATAATGAACTTTTAGTAAAGGGTGCAAATGGGATCAGTATAAAAGCAGATTGTTCTTTAGAAGCTGTAGATACTAAAAATCTTGATGCAATAGCTTTAGCTGGAGGTTTTGATGGTATGAATAATCTTAAAAATTCAAATGAAATTTTAAGCATTATTAAAAAACTACATAGCGAAGGTAAGATTGTTTCTGCAATTTGTGCTTCTCCTATAGTATTAAATGCTGCTGGAGTTTTAGAAGGTGAGTTTACTTGCTACCCAAGTTGCGAAGCAGGTCTTAAAGGAAATAGAGTTAATAAAGCTGTAGTTGTAAATAAAAATGTTATTACAAGTGCAGGTCCTGCAACAGCTATTTTATTTGGACTAGAGCTTGCAAAGCATTTGTGTGGTGATGAAATTTATAATTCATTGTATGAAGGTTTACTTATCCCTTTAACAAAATAAGCATTTTTTATGATAGTGCAAAAACACTATCATAAATTAAAATAAAGCTTGAGGATTTTCATTCTCATCTTTTTCTTTAGGAAGTTTAAAGCCGCCTAGCATATGAAAATGTAAATGAAAAACTTCTTGACCGCTATTTTTACCACAATTTGTTACTAAGCGATATCCACTTTTATCCACTCCTAAAAGTACAGCTAACTCTTGTATAAAACTTGTCATTTTTTCCATAAGTTTAGGATCAAATTCTTGAAAGTCTTTGAAATGTTTTTTTGGAATAATAAGTATATGAATCGGTGCCTTAGGAGCTATATCATGAAAAGCTAAAAAATCATTATTTTCAAGTACTTTATTACAAGGAATTTTTCCTTCAACAATGAGTTCAAAAACAGTTTTTTCTTTCATTATTTATCCTTCTTTAGTGTTAATTTTATACAATTATATCTTTAAAGTTTAGTTTTTATGCTGAATTTAAAATAGTTTTTAATAAAATTAAAACTAAAAATAACTTATTAAGGTAGAAAATTGCAAAATTTTATCGAACAAATTCAACAATGTAAAAGTTTAAACGACTTAGAAGCTCTTAGGGTTGCCGTTCTTGGAAAAAAGGGTATCTTAACGGAGAGTTTTGCAAAGCTAAAAAATCTAGCAGGCGAAGAGAAAAAAGAATTTGCTGCTAAATTAAATTCTCAAAAAGATGCTTTTAATGAGGCTTATTTGTTAAAATTTAAAGCTTTGGAGAATCTAGCTTTAGAAGAAAAAATGAAACAAGATGCGCTTGATTTTAACTATTTTGATGAAAGTCCTACAAATGGTGCTTTACATCCTGTTATGAGTACTATGGATAGAATTATAGAATATTTTGTGAGTTTAAATTTTAGTATAGAAAAAGGTCCTTTAATAGAAGATGATTTTCACAATTTTGAAGCTCTAAATTTGCCAAAATCTCACCCAGCAAGAGATATGCAAGATACTTTTTATTTTGATGATAAAAGACTTCTAAGAACTCAAACTTCTCCTGTGCAAATTCGCACCATGCTTGCACAAAAACCTCCTATTAGAATGATAGCTCCAGGTGCGGTTTTTAGAAGAGATTTTGATATCACTCATACTCCTATGTTTCATCAAGTAGAGGGACTTGTAGTAGAAGAGGGACAAAGGGTAAGTTTTGCAAATTTAAAAAGTATTTTGGAGGACTTTTTGCGTTATATGTTTGGGGATGTAAAAGTACGTTTCCGTCCTAGCTTTTTCCCATTTACAGAACCATCAGCAGAAGTTGATATTTCGTGCGTATTTTGCAAGGGTTGTGGATGTAGGGTTTGTAAGCAAACAGGTTGGCTTGAGGTTTTAGGATGTGGGGTTGTAGATCCTAATGTATTTAATTTTGTAGGTTATAAAGATGTAAGTGGCTATGCTTTTGGTCTTGGTGTAGAACGCTTTGCAATGCTTTTACATCAAATTCCTGATCTAAGATCTTTATTTGAAGGCGATTTAAGACTATTGGAGCAATTTAGATGATAATTACTAAAAGTTGGTTAAGCGATTGGTTAGATTTCGAAGATAAAAGTTTAGATGATATAGCACATACATTAAATTCTATAGGTATAGAAGTAGATAGAATTTGCACCTTAAAAGTGCCAGATAAAATCGTAGTGGGTTTTGTAAAAGAAAAAATAAAGCATGAAAATTCTGACAAATTGAGTATTTGTCAAGTCGATGTTGGAAGTGAAATTTTGCAAATAGTTTGCGGAGCTCAAAATGTCGCACAAGGACAATTTGTCGCAGTAGCTTTAAAAGGTGCTTTAATGCCAAATGGTATGGAGATTAAAGAAGCTAAATTGCGCGGAGTGGATTCTTGTGGCATGCTTTGTTCTAGCACAGAATTGGGTTTTGAAAAAATCAATGATGGCATCATGCTTTTAGATGATAGCATAGGGGAGTTAGAGCTTGGAAAAGCTTTAAATTCTTATGAAATTTTTAATGATGGCTTGATCGAGGTTGAATTAACTCCAAATAGGGGAGATTGTCTTAGTATTTATGGTATAGCACGCGATTTAGCAGTGGCTTTAAATTTAAACTTAAAAGAAAAACCGCCTTTCAAAGAAGGGGAGAATGTTTTAGGTATAGGTCGTATTTTACGCTTGAGTGCTGAAAAAGAATTAAACAGTCTTTATAATTACAGAGCTATAGAATTAAAAGAAAAAATTCAAACGAATTTACTCATTAGTTTAAGATTAGCACAGGTAGAAAATTTTGGAAAAAATCCTATAGAAAATTTATTAAATTATGCAACGCACTCTACAGGTGTACTTTTTAATGCTTATGATCTAAATTCTTTTTACAAAGAGAACGAAGAATTTACTTTCAATTTAGTCAAAGAAATACATGGCGAAACCAAAATTTCTTGCCAAGATGAACTTCTTAGCGTGAGTGGAATTTATCAAGAGGAGAAATTTAAGTGCAAGGAAGATTCTAAGATAATTATCATTGAGGCAAATTATACGGATCCAATGATTATTGCAGATGCTAAAATGTCCTATAAAAAGCAAGATGAGCAAACTATTTATAGAAGTTTTAGAGGTAGTGAACCTAAATTAAATTTAGGTATGGATTTTTTATTAAGTGTTTTAGAAAAAAATCCAGATTTGATTATTTACAGCTCCTCACAGCAAATTATAACAAACAAGGAATTACCTAATATACCAATCAGTATTGAAAGTATTAGCAAGACCATAGGGCAAGAAGTGGACAAAGATGAAGTTTTAAAAATTCTTAAAAAATTAGGTTTTGAGCTTATAATTTCTGCTGATGGACTTGTCAATGTTAAAGCTCCAATGCATCGTCCCGATATAAAAAATTTAGCCGATATTTGCGAAGAAGTAGTGCGTATCATAGGTATTGATAATATTGCTTCAAAAGGTTTGGAATTTGTAGAAAAAAATCGTTTAAATTCCACTTATAAAAACTATAAAGAGCTAGTAGAGCTAAGAAAAAAAGCAGTAGCTAATGGATATTTTGAAAGTTTGCATTATGTTTTGGATAATGAAGAAGAGTTAAAATCCCTTGGTTTTAATCCTATAAAATTAAAACTTATCAATCCAATTACTGCAGAGTTAAATACTCTAAGAACAACGCTTTTAAACCACCTTCTAAACGCAGCAAGTTTAAATGCAAAAAATTCTAAAAAAATCATTAAACTTTTTGAACTTGGGGTAGTTTTTGGAAGCAATAATGAAGAATTAAATCATATAGCTTTTGTGCATTCAGGCTATAAAGAAGAGCCTAAAATTTCGAATAAAGCAAAACCTGAATTAGCTAATTTTTATGATTTTCTTTTAGATCTTAAAAATATCATAGGAGATTTTAAATTAAAAGCTTCAAAACATAATATTTTAAGTCCTTATGAGCAAGCTGATATTTATTTAAAAGATTTAAAAATAGGTTTTGCAGGTCGCTTGCATTTAAAAATAGAAAATGAAAGAGATTTGCTAAAAACATATATTTGCGAACTTGATTTAAATTTAATTAAACAGCATTTTAAATTGGCTAAACCTTATTCTAAATTTCCAAGCATTAGCAGAGATCTTAGCATACTCATACCTAAGGGTTTTGAATACGAAAAAATTAAAAATTGCATAGAGGAATTAGATTTAGAAAATTTGGAAAATTTCCGCTTAGTTGATTTGTATAGCGACGCAAGCCTTGAAAATTCTTATAGCTTAACTCTTAAATTTGTTTTTAGAGATATGAATAAAACTCTAGAAGAGGCTCAAGTTGCAGAACATATGGATAAAATTTTGCAAAGCTTTAAAGAAATGGGGCTTGAATTAAGATGAAGATAAATGCTTTAGAATCCTTTAATACCGAAATTTCTGATATAGCAGCAGATAAAAGCATATCTCATCGTTTTGCTATTTTTTCGCTTTTAACCCAAGGTGAAAATAGAGCCAAAAATTATCTTTTAGCTGAAGATACTTTAAATACTCTTAAAATAATAGAAAATTTAGGAGCCAAAGTCAAACGAGAAGGTTCTAATGTAAGCATTACGCCACCTAGCGTGATACTTTCTCCTAATTGTGTTTTAGAATGTGGAAATTCAGGTACTGCAATGCGCTTAATGATAGGATTTTTAGCAGGTGTTTCAGGCTTTTTTGTTTTAAGCGGTGATAAATATCTTAATAATCGTCCTATGAAAAGAATTTGCAAACCCTTAAGTGAAATTGGTGCGAAAATTTACGGCAGAGAACAGGCAAATTTAGCTCCACTTTGCATAGAGGGACAAAAATTAAAAGCTTTTGATTATAAAAGTGAAATTTCTTCAGCTCAAGTTAAAACAGCTATGATTTTATCGGCTTTTAGAGCAGATAAAACTTCCAAATTTAGCGAAATATCTTTAAGTAGAAACCACAGCGAAAATATGTTAAAAGCTATGAATGCACCTTTAAAAATCAGTGAAGATAATTTAAGTCTTGAAATCTCTCCTTTAAATCAAGCTTTAAAAGCTCAAGATATTCTTATACCTAACGATCCTTCTTCGGCTTTTTATTTTGCTTTAGCTGCGATTATTTTACCTAATTCTAAAGTAGTTTTAAAAAATATTTTACTCAATCCTACACGTATTGAGGCTTACAAAATTTTGCAAAAAATGGGTGCAAAACTTGAAATAAAAATTACACAAAATGATTTTGAAACCATAGGCGAAATTCATGCAAGCTCAAGCGAGTTAAAAGCGGTAGAAGTTAAAGAAAATATAGCTTGGCTTATAGATGAAGCACCTGCTTTAGCCATAGCATTTGCCTTAGCAAAAGGTAAATCTAAACTCATCAATGCTAAAGAACTTCGAGTAAAAGAAAGCGATAGAATTGCTGCTACGGTTGAAAATTTAAAACTTTGTGGAGTAAATGCTAAAGAACTTGAAGACGGTTTTGAAATCGAAGGCTCTCAAATCAAAAAAGCTAAGATAAAAAGCTATGGAGATCACCGTATTGCTATGAGTTTTGCGATTTTGGGCTTACTTTGTGGAATGGAAATTGATGAAGGTGAATGCATTAAAACTTCTTTCCCTAATTTTATGGATATTCTTGCAAAAATAGGAGCTAGAATTGATTATTGAATTAGCTAAAAATTATGGCTTTTGTTTTGGTGTAAAAAGAGCAATTAAAAAAGCCGAACAAATTAAAGACGCAGCGACCATAGGACCGCTTATCCATAACAATGAAGAAATTTCTCGTTTGCAAAAAAATTTCAATGTTAAAACCTTAGAAAATATAAGGGCTTTAAGCGATGAAAAAAAAGCTATTATAAGGACGCATGGAATCACCAAGCAAGATTTAGAAGAACTTAAAAAGAAAGATATTGAAATTTTTGATGCAACTTGCCCTTTTGTAACTAAACCACAACAAATTTGCGAACAAATGAGTGCTGAAGGTTATGATGTGGTGATTTTTGGCGATGAAAATCATCCTGAAGTTAAGGGTGTAAGAAGTTATGTGACTACAAAAGCTTATGTGGTTTTGGATAAAAAAGAACTCGAAGATATTAAATTGCCTAATAAAATTGCAGTTGTTAGCCAAACGACTAAAAAACCTGAGCATTTTATGGAAATAGTCAATTTTTTAATTCTTAAGGTTAAAGAGGTAAGGGTTTTTAATACAATTTGCGATGCAACTTTTAAAAATCAAGATGCCATCAAAGAACTTTCGGTTAAAAGTGATGTGATGGTAGTTGTTGGAGGTAAAAATTCAGCCAATACCAAGCAACTTTTTTTAATAGCTAAGGCAAATTGCGAAGATAGTTATCTTATCGAAACTGAAGAAGAATTACAAAAAGAATGGTTTTTAAATAAAACGCATTGCGGAATTAGCGCTGGGGCTAGTACACCTGATTGGATTATTAAAAAAGTTATAGCTAAAATAGAATCATTTAAGTGCTAAAATCGTGATATTTTATTTTTTTAAAAAGTAAATAAAACTACAATTTAAAAAAAAATAATAAAAATTAAAATTCTTAACACTAATTAAAGAAAAATAAGGTAAAATCAGTCAAATTTTAATTTTTTTCAAAAGGACCATGATGAGCGAGGTGAACAAAAAAGTTCAAAACAATTTAGAGGACTATCTTGAAGATGAAGACTTTGGTCAGCTTTTAGAAGCTTTTGACAAGTCAAGAGAAGAAACTATAACCGAAGGCGTAATCGTAGAGATTAAAAATGATGAAGTCTATGTAGATATAGGTAGAAAATCAGAAGGTATTTTAGCATTAAATGAAATTCAAGATGAGAATGCTAATTTGTTATTCAAAGTAGGTGATAGCATTAAAGTTGCTGTTATAGGCTCTCGTGGTGGTAGATCTTTACTTTCTCACAAAAAAGCTTTAAGAAAAGAAAAAGTTATCGAATTTATTCAAAATTATAAAGAAGATGATGAGTATATTTTTGAAGTAAAAGTAGTGGGAAAAAATAAAGGCGGACTTGTTGTCGTAAATGATGATGATGTAGAATTTTTCTTACCAAAGTCACAATACGGCTTTAAAGAAAATAATAATATTATAGGTAAAACCTTTAAAGTTAAAATCATCAAAGTTGATAAAGAGGAACAAAGCATTATTGTATCCAGAAAGAAAACTTTAGATGATGAAAGAAAAAAACGCAAGGAGCTTATTAATAATATTGCTCAGCAAGAAGGACTTATCGAAGGTGTTGTGAAAAAAATTACAACTTATGGTATGTTTGTTGATGTGGGTGGCGTTGATGGACTTGTTCATTACAGCGAAATTTCATACAAAGGACCTGTAAATCCTAGTATCTTATACAAAGAAGGAGATAAAGTTCCTGTTAAAGTGGTAAAATACGACAAAGATCGCAAACATTTATCCCTTTCTATCAAAGCAGCCTTGCCTGATCCTTGGGGAGAGATTAAAGATAGCTTAGAAGTGGGCGATACTATCAAAGTTATTGTTTCGAATATAGAGCCATATGGTGCTTTTGTTGATCTTGGTAACGATATAGAAGGATTTTTACATATCAGTGAAATTTCTTGGGATAAAAATATAAAAAATCCAAAAGATTACATAAGCAAGGGTCAAGAAATTGATGTTGAAGTGATTGAAATCAATTCAGACGAAAGACGCTTAAGAGTATCTTTGAGAAATTTACTTTCTAAACCTTTTGATGAATTTATGAAAAGTCATAAAATCGGCGATGTGATAGAAGGAGAGGTAACTTCAACGACTTCTTTTGGTGCTTTTGTGAAAATTGGTTCTGTAGAAGGTCTTTTGCATAATGAAGATGCATCTTGGGATAGAAATGAAAAATGTAAAGATAAATTTAACAATGGTGATATTATCAAAGTTAAGATTATCAAAATCGACGAAGAAGGGCAAAAAATTTCTTTAAGTATCAAAGAACTTAGTGAATCCCCTGTTCAAGAATATGCCAAAAATCATAAAGTAGGTGATATTGTTAAAGGAAAAATCAGAGATATTAAAGATTTTGGTGTATTTGTAGAGCTAAATAAAAATGTGGATGCACTTATCCATAAAGAAGATATTAGTGCTTCAACTCTTGAGAATTTAAAAATCGGTGATGAGATTGAAGCAGCAATTGCATTCATTGATGAAAAGAAAAATAGAATTCGCCTAAGTGTTAAAAATTTGGTTAAAATTAAAGAGCGAGAAGTATTGAATGAAATCAACAATGATGATAAAGTAACTTTAGGTGATATCATTAAAGATCAGTTAGCTTAATGATGAAAAAATATGCAACTATAAGCATTTTGAGTATTTTATTGCTCATTTTGCTTATTGTCGTTTTTGTACTGCTTTGGAAATTTAAAGCAAATTCTAATTTTATTCCCGAATTTGCTAAAGATACAAATACACATCAGATTGAGAAAAAACAAACCCGAGAACTCAGTTGGCAAGAAGAATTAGCTAAATGGCCTAGTAAAGATTTTACTCCTGCTGTGGAGCAATTTACACTACATTTTGATGCAGATACTAGCGAACTTAAAGAAAAAAATAAATACTATCAACTTGTTGTTAGCAAGTATGATATTTACTCCATGTTTTGTTTAAGACAGACTTTGAATTCTTTTAATGTGAAGTATTTTTTATTAAAATCCGGAGAAAGTCCTGAAATCTTTATAGATACAGGCAATAAAAATTTAATTGATGATATCATCAAAGAACTAAAAAAATATAAAATCCATACAGAAGCGAAGGAGATTTGGTTATGAAAAAAAAGATTATTGTTTGTGATGCAATTTTAGATAAAGGTGTAGAGCTTTTAAGAAAAGCTGAGGATATTGAGCTTATAGAAGCTGCTAAAGTTCCGAAAAATGAGTTAATGGATATGCTTGCAGATGTAGAAGTTGCTATTACTAGAAGCTCTACTGATGTGGATGCAAATTTTTTAAACCATGCTAAAAAACTCAAAGCTCTTATACGCGCAGGAGTAGGAGTGGATAATGTTGATATCCCTGAATGCTCTAAGCGTGGCGTTATAGTAATGAATGTCCCAACTGCTAATACTATTGCTGCAGTAGAGCTTACTATGGCACATCTTTTAAGTTCTGCTAGAAGCTTTGTTAATGCGCATAATTTTTTAAAGAATGAAAGAAAATGGGAAAGAGAAAAATGGTATGGCGTAGAACTTATGGGTAAAACCTTGGGTGTTATCGGTTTTGGTAATATAGGTTCGCGTGTAGCCATCCGCGCTAAAGCTTTTGGTATGAAAATTTTAGCTTATGATCCATATATTTCAGCTTCTAAAATCACAGACTTAGATATGGAGCAAGCAAAAAGCTTAGATGAAATTCTTACTCAAAGCGATTTTATCACTATCCATACACCAAAAACCAAAGAAACTAATGGTATGATTGGCATAAATGAAATTGCAAAAATGAAAGATGGCATAAGACTTATTAATTGCGCTCGTGGAGGTTTATATACAGAAGAGGCTTTATGTGAGGGCTTAAAAAGTGGTAAAATAGCTTGGCTTGGTATCGATGTTTTTGAAAAAGAGCCTGCTACCAATCATCCTCTTTTAGATTTTGAAAATGTTTCAGTAACTTCTCATCTTGGTGCAAACACTCTAGAAAGTCAAGATAATATTGCAAGAGAAGCTTGTGAACAAGCTCTCAGCGCAGCTAGAGGCGTAGCATACCCTAATGCTCTTAATCTACCGATTAAAACCGAGGATTTACCGCCTTTTGTAGCACCTTATATAGAACTTGTTTCGAAGATGGCATTTTTAGCAGTTCAAATCGATAAAAATCCTATAAAAAGTATTAAACTAGAAGCAGAAGGAGTAATAGGTGAATATGCTACTTCAATGCTTACTTTTGCAGCCGTAGGAGCTTTAAGTGGAATTTTAGGTGAAAAAATAAATTATGTTAATGCTGAATTTGTTGCAAAAGAAAAAGGCGTGGACTTATCTTGCGAAACTCTTCCAAATAGTGGTTATAACAACAAACTTAGTGTTAAAATCATCACAGAAAATTCAAATATCAATGTTTCAGGAACTGTATTTAACGAAAATGAACAACGCATAGTTGGATTAAATGGCTTCCAAACTGATTTTAAACCAAAAGGAAAAATGATCATTTTCAAAAATAAAGATATCCCAGGGGTTATTGCTAAAATCAGCTCTGTCTTAGCATCTAAAAATATCAATATTGCTGATTTTAGATTGGGTAGAGATGGTTTTGGATATGCTTTAGCAGTGGTATTAATCGATGAAAAAGTGCAAAAAGAAGTTTTAGAAGAATTAAGACAATTAGAGGCGTGTATATTTGTACAATATGTCGAAATCTAAAATTCTTATCATAGAAGATGATACAGATTTAAATGATTTGCTTAGCTTGAGGCTTAAGGCTTGTGATTATCAAATTTTTTCCTTGCTAGATTTTAAAGGAGTTGAAGATTTGCTCGATAATGAGCAAATCGATCTTTTGATAGTTGATAGAAATCTTCCAAGTGGAGATTCTTTGGATAAGATTAAAGAGCTAAGAAAGCAGGGCTATAAAGAAGCGGTGATTTTTCTAACCGCTAAAACCTTACATCAAGACTTGCTTGAAGGTTTTGAAAGCGGTTGTGATGATTATATGTGCAAGCCTTTTGATTTTAATGAATTATTGCTTCGCATTAAAGCCATCTTAAAGCGTCATAAAAGAGAAGAAGAGAGATTGGTTTTTAAAGATTTTTCTTTGGATTTAATCAATTATGAATTTTTCTATAAAAATGAAAAATTAGATATTTCAAATTTAGAATATGAGCTTTTAAAATGCTTTTTTGAAAATCCCAATACTTTATTGACACGACAATTTTTAAGCGAAAGCGTATGGAAAGATGACACCACAAGCGATAAAACAATCAATATAGCATTAACAAGACTAAGAAACAAATTCCCAAAGCTTAAAGAGTATATTATAAGCGTTAGAGGTATTGGTTATAAGATATGCTAAAAACTAAAAATATTTTTATAGCTTTTTTTGTTCTACTAATTTTATCTTTTGGTGTGATTTTTTACACACTTACAAATTCTTATTTGAATTTTTTACTCTTAAAGCAATACGAACAAAAAATCAAAAGCCTTGATGATGTTTTAAAATTTTCACTTTTAAAACATTTAAATTCTGATAATATCAAAGAATTCGCACAAGATACAAGGGCGGATTTTATTATTTTGAAAGATGATTTTGAGATTTCTTCTGTTTTAAATGCGGATTTATTTTTAAATTTAAAAGAAAATACAATTTATAATTTAAACTCTAAAAGAATTCTTGTAAAAAATTTTACCTATAAAGACTATAAATATATGATCATTGTTTATCCAAGATTTTTGAATTTGCAAAATTTTTGGTTAAAAATAAGCATAAGCTTTGGGCTTTATTTTATGCTTGTTTTTATTTTAGTGTTTTTTATGGGAAGAAAACTAGCAAAAAGTTTTAAAAAAATTTTAGAATTTTTAAATTTTATCAATGATTCAAAATCTGTTATTTTAGAAGATAGCATTTTTAAAGAGCTTAATTTGCTAAATAAAAAACTTTTAAAAACAAAAGAGAAAATCTTAAAAAATACTCAAAAAAATAAAAAACAAAGCGACAAGATTGCTCTTAAAAATACTCAATTAGCAAGTGTTATTTCTGCTATTTCTCATGAGTTAAAAAACCCCTTAAGTGTAATTGAACTTAGTTTAGAAATGCTTAAGGATGAGAATTTAAAAGATGAAAAACTTAAAAAAGAATTGTTAGAAAAAATTTCACGCCAAAGTCTAAAGCTAAACGCTTTAACACATAAACTTAATTTCGTTTTTAATCTCAACCACGAAGCTTTACAAATGCAAGAATTTGATCTTTTTGCTTTGTGTGAAAAAATTGTTAAAAACCCAGGTTTTGAAAGAGTGATTTTACGCGGAAAAAGCACTAAGGTAAAAGCTGATGAGTTTTTAATAGAACAAGTGATTATCAACTTACTTTCCAATGCCTTAAAATACAGCCAAAAAGAAGTTATTTTAATTGCACAAGATCAAAAGATTAGTGTTTTGGATTTTGGCAAGGGTATAGAAGAGGATCAATTAAAGCTTATTACGAAAAAATTTTATAAAATTAATACCAAAAGTGATAATTCTTTCGGACTTGGACTCTTTTTAGTAAAAAAAATTTTAAGTATACATAAAAGCTATTTAGAAATTTCTAGCACTGTATCGCAGGGTTCTAAATTCAGTTTTAAACTTTACTAAGGAAAAAAATGGCACTTATTGATTTAATCGATGCTTCGAAAAAATTTGGAGAAAAAATTGTTTTAAATGAGGCAAATTTTAGCGCCAATGAAGGCGAAAAAATAGCCATCATAGGAAAAAATGGAGAAGGAAAATCAAGTCTTTTAAAAGCGCTTTTAGGCACTTTAACTCTAGATAGCGGCAGAGTAGTAAGGCAAAATGGAAAAAGCATAGCCATGCTTTCACAAACTGTTGATTTTAATGCAAATTTAAGTGTCAAAGAAGCCATAAAAATCGAACTTGAAGAAATTTATAATACTTTAAAAGAATATGAAGCATTGCAAAGCAAACTCGAAAAAGAGCCTACAAATAAAGATTATTTAAAACAAATAGATGATTTAATTGCTCTAATTGATAGCAAAGATGCTTGGAATATCGAAGCTAAAATCACGCGCGTTTTAAAAGAATTTAGCCTATTGGATTACTCTGATCGTTTGGTTTGCACTCTAAGTGGTGGTGAAATTCGTAGGGTAGGTCTTTGTATACTTTTGCTCAAAAATCCTGATATTTTATTGCTTGATGAGCCTACAAACCATCTTGATGTTTATATGACAAGCTTTTTAGAGGATTTGTTAAAAAATTCAAAGATGTGCGTGATTTTTATCTCGCATGATAGGTATTTTATAGATGCAATTGCACATAGATGCGTAGAAGTTGATCAAGGCAAACTCAGTGTATTTAAGGGTGGTTATGCGAATTATTTAGAGAAAAAAACTCAAATTCTAGAAAGCTTAGCCAAAAGCCATGAAACGCTTTTAAAGCATTTAAAAAGCGAGGAAGAATGGCTTAGAAGAGGTGTTAAAGCAAGACTTAAAAGAAATGAAGGACGCAAAGAGCGTATTTTTAAAATGCGTGAAGAAGCTAAAAAAAATCCTGGTGCCATCAAGCGTTTAAAGCTTGAAATTTCAAGAGCAGCTTTAAATTTTACAGGAGAAAAAATTCCTAATCGCAAGAAAATGCTTTTTGAGCTTAAAAATGTAAGTAAAAATTTAGGAGAAAAAGCTCTTTTTACAGATTTTTCAAGTCGTATTTTACAAGGTGAACGCATTGCCATAGTAGGAAAAAATGGCTGCGGAAAGTCTACTTTTTTAAAAATACTTTTAGGTGAGTTAAAACAAGATAGCGGAGAGATCAAGCGTGGAGAGATCAAGATAGGATATTTTGATCAAGCTAGAAGTCTTGTAAATTCAGATAAAACCTTGCTTGAAATTTTCTGTCCTAATGGAGGTGATAGGGTTGAAGTGCGTGGAAAAAATATGCATGTTTATGGATATTTAAAAAATTTCTTATTTCCTAAAGAATTTTTAGATAAAAGCGTTTCTGTTTTAAGTGGTGGAGAAAAAAATCGCGTCGCCTTAGCTTTGCTTTTTACAGAAGAATATGATGTTTTAATCCTAGATGAGCCTACAAATGATCTTGATATAGCGACTATTAATATTTTAGAAGAATATTTACTTAGCTTTGAAGGAGCCATTTTGCTAGTATCTCATGATAGATATTTTGTAGATAAAATCGCTACTAAACTTTATGCTTTTGAAAGTGGTGCTAAGATCAATATTTTACACACCCTTTATACTGAATACCTTGAAAATGAAAAAGAAATGCAAGAATTTGATGATTATATTTCAAGCCTTGATTTACAACAAGAGCAAACTCACACACAAAAAGAAAAAAATAGTAAAAAGCTAAGCTATAAAGAAAATGAAATTTTAAAAAATCATCCCGAAAAAATCGAAATGCTCGAAAAACAAATTTCCAAATTAAATGATGATCTTTCAAATCCAAGTGTATATCAAGAAATAGGCATAAATACTCTTTATAAAGAGCTAGAGCAAGCACAAAAAGAATTAGAAAAACTAGAAAGTGAGTATTTTGAAGTTTTAGAAAAAAGCGAAAATCTATAAATTTTTATAAATAAAACATAAAAATTTATTGACAAAAATTATTAAAATTTATTATAATTTGACTTCAAATTGCGGGAATAGCTCAGGGGTAGAGCACAACCTTGCCAAGGTTGGGGTCGCGAGTTCGAATCTCGTTTCCCGCTCCATACTTCATATTGCAAATTTATTCTTATATATTTTTGTTTTCATTTGTTTAAAACATCTTCTAAGATAAATCAAATTTCTAAAAAGAATGCTATTAATAAACTTATAAAAAATTATATTTAAAGCTTAAAAAGCATGATTTTCTCATCTTTTTGAAATTCTGCTTTTTCTTCTTCACTGATGAGTAAAAATTCGCTTTGAATCAGAGGCAGTATCATTCCTGAACCAAATTTATTATCATTAAAAGGATAAAAAATACCCTTTTCTAAATTCCCTAAGATAAGATTATTTCTTCCACTTTTTACTTTTAAATCACTCCCCATGATAGCTTGAATTTGTAAAGAATTTTCTAAATTCCCACAAAGTAAAGCGATGATTTTTCTAGCAAAGATAAAAGCAGAAAGATAAGCCGCCATAGGATTTCCTGGTAAAATCAATACTAAAGTTTTATCTTTTTGATAAAGCTTAGTTGGTCTTGCAGGGCGTGCTTTTAAACCCTTAAAAAGTGGAGCAAAGCCTAATTCATTTAAAGCCTTTTCCATAAAATCAGCTTCTCCTACACTCGCACCACCTGAAGTGATTAAAAGATCAAAATTAGCATTTTCTAAAGCTTTTTTAGTTGTATTAAAATCATCTTTAATAATACCAAGATAACTTGTAGCACAATCTTCAAATAAAGCAAGCAAAGGCAAAGCATTGGCATTATAAATATTTTCCTCATCACAATCTTGCCAAGGTTCTTTTAACTCATCTCCGCTTGAAAAAATTCCGATACGAATTTTTCTTACAACTTCTATTTTATAAAGCCCTTGAGAGGAGAGCAGGGCGATATGTCTAGTATTAAGCCTTGTGCCTTTTTTTAACAAAGGCTCATCTTTTTTTAATTCTTCGCCCTTATAACGATAAGCGTTGTATTGTTTAGGTGGCTTTTTGATGATAAGTTTGCCTTCTTCTATGTATTCATCTTCTATCATTAAAATAGTATCGGCATTTTTAGGCATTTTTGCGCCTGTCATGATCTTAAAACACTCATTTTTATAGATCTCATAAGTGTTTTTATCTCCAGCTAAAATCGTGCCTTTTATATCTAAAGCTTGATTTATATCCGCATAATTAAAAGCATAACCATCAAGCGCGGCATTATCAAAGCTAGGCAAATTTTTTACAGCATAAAGATCTTTAGCCAAAACCCTATCTTTAGCTTCTTCAAGACTGATTAATTCAAATTCATTAAGGGCTGTAATTTGATCTTGTAAATGTGCTAAAGTTTGAAAAATATTTTTCATTCTTCAAGCCTTGTGATTTTAGCACCTAAGGCTTTAAATTTTTCTTCTAATTTTTCATAACCACGATCAAGATGATAAATTCTATGTATCCTGCTTGTACCCTTAGCTACAAGTGCTGCTAAAATCAAAGCCGAAGAAGCACGCAAATCTGTGGCCATAACATCTGCAGCATTTAATTCTTTACCGCCCACTATAGTAGCAATATGCCCATTTAATTTAATATCCGCACCCATTCTTAAAAGCTCGCTTACATGCATAAAGCGGTTTTCAAAAAGTCTTTCATCGATAATGCTTGTACCCTTTGCCATTAAGGCTAAAGCCATAAATTGTGCTTGCATATCGGTTGGAAAACCAGGATATTCGCTAGTCATGATCTCTGTAGCTTTAATTTCTTTTGCAGGAAATAAAGTGATATTATCATTATCTACTGAAGTTTCAAAACCCATTTGATGGAGTTTTGTTAAAACCGCTCCTAAATGTTCGGCATTTACTTTTTTAAGTGTGATTTTAGAATTTGTAATAGCTCCTGCACACAAATAAGTTCCTGCTTCAATCCTATCAGGAATCACGCTAAATTCTTTAAAATCCAAAAGTTCTTTATCTGTGCCATAAATTTCAAGCTCATCTGTGCCTATGCCTTTTATATCAAGTCCAGCATTAGCTAAAACTTCGCAAAGCTGTACGACTTCAGGCTCTTTAGCAACATTTACAAGCTTAGTTTTTCCCTTAGCTAAAGCTGCTGCCATAATGATATTTTCGCTGCCTGTAACAGTGATTTTATCAAAAAGAATTTGAGCTCCTTTTAAATTCCCGCTTGCTACGACATAACCTTGTTTTATTTCTATATTTGCGCCCATTTTTTCTAAAGCGCTTAGGTGCAAATCGATAGGTCTTTGTCCTATGGCACATCCTCCAGGCAATGAAACTTCACAATGATTAAAACGAGCAAGTAAAGGCCCTAAAGTAAGTATAGAAGCACGCATCTTGCGTACGATATCATATTTAGCCACGGTTTTATCAAGTGTTGTTGTATTTAAATATGCTGTATTTTCTTTAAAATCAGTTTTTGCGCCTAAATTTTCAAGCAAGGAAATGAGTGTTTTGATATCTGCAACATTAGGAACATTATTTATTTTAACCTCATTTTTTGCAAGTATACTAGAAGCAATTAGAGGCAAAGCGGCATTTTTTGCACCACTTATTGTAACTTCACCTTGAAGTTTTTGGGAGCCTTGTATCTCTAAATAAGTCATTATAATAAACCTTATTTTAAATTTCAAAGCTTAATTATACCTTTTTAAACTTTGTAAAAGTTTATTACTTGGGCTTTTCATTTTGAAATTTACAATTTATTTAGAGTTTAAATTTTTTCATGTTTGGTTATTTTATTGTATTATTTTAAAATTAAAAAATCATACATATTTTATTTTTCAAGGCAATATCATGGGTGTTTTTTTAGTTTTACTGGGTGGAATTTTTTGGGCTATAAGCGGAGTTTTAGCTGAGTATTTATTTAAAAATAATTATGGGGTAGATTGGGTAAGTTTTTATAGATTGTTTTGCACGGGTATAGTGCTTATTTTGTATAGCTTAAAGAAAATAAAAATATTTCAATTTAAAAAAGATGAGCTTTTATCCTTTTTAATTTTTGCTTTCTTTGGTTTATTGATGACTCAATATGGATATTTTAAAGCTATTTTTTATACCGATGCAGGTACTGCTACCATGATACAATACTGTGCTCCTTTGCTTATCATGATTTATGTATGTTTAAAAGATAAAAAAATGCCTAAAATTTTTGAAAGTATGGCTTTAATTTTTATAATTCTAGCTCTATTTTTGCTTGCAAGCGGTGGAGATATAAGCAATTTAAACCTAAATTTATGGGGAATTTTTTGGGCCATTTTAGGAGCTTTTGGGGTTGCTTTTTATTCTTTAGGTGCAAGAAAAATCATTGCAAAATATGGAATTTTCTTTGTTATGGGTTGGTCTAGTTTAATCGCTTCTTTTATACTTTTTGGGATACTTGAATTTAAAGAAGGTTTAGTGCATTATGATTTTGCTCTTAATTTGTATTTAGCCCAAGCAGGTATAATATTTATAGGAACTATAGGGGCTTTTTGTCTATATCTTAAAGGGGTTGAATACATAGGAGCTTTAAGAGCAAGCATGATAGCATGTATCGAGCCTGTAGCAGCTGCTTTTATGAGCTTTTTATTTTTAGGAACAAGATACAGCTTTTTAGATCTTTTTGCCTTTGCCTTGATTATCTTAAGCGTGATTTTAAATGCTAAGAAAAGTTAAATTTTCATAAAATTTTTAAGTATTTTTTTGCCATTTTGGCTTAAAATTGCTTCAGGATGAAATTGCACCCCATAAATCTCATATTTTTTATGCTTGATTGCCATGATGATATTTTCATCATTTAAGGCTAAAATTTCACAACTTTTTGGCATTTTGCTAATATGCAAAGAATGATACAAACAAATTTTACTTTTATTTTCAATACTTTTAAAAAGCAGGCTTTTTTTAGCATTTTTCTTAAGATGCAATCTTGAAATTTTACCTTGCATAGGGTAGGGCATCGGAGTAATTTTTCCGCCAAAAACCTCGCCTATACACTGATGCCCCAAACAAATTCCTAGTATTTTTTTATCTTTTTTAAAGTATTGAATTGCTTTTAAACTTAATTTTGATTCAGCAGGGGAATTTGGACCTGGAGAGATGATAAGGTGAGAAAAATCAAAGCGAGTTAAATCTTTGGCTTTTTTAAATTCATCATTTTTTATAATTTTGCATTGATAACCCAATTCTTTAAGATAAAAAACTATAGTATAGCTGAAAGAATCGTAATTATCTATGAGTAAAATTTTTTTCATTTTAGACTCACTTTTTGCAATCCTCTAACCGAATTAATACAATAAATCTCATCTGCATTTAACAAATCCTCTTTAAAAAGTCTTTTTTCTTTTATAAGTCCTAAATCAAGCAAAAATTGCCTATAAATTCCATTTAAAAGCCCACTTTGCAGAGTAGGGGTGTAAAAGACTTTATCTTTTTTAATGATGATATTACTTCTTGAACCTTCGCATAATTCATTTTTTTCATTAAAAAAAGCTATATCAAAGCATTGATTTTCTTTCCATAAAAAAGCTTTTTCATCATAAATTTGCCTTAAAGAACTCTTATGGTATAAAGAATCACTTTGTGAATTTAAGGATTTATTACTTAAAAGCAAGATGTTATTATCACTTGTTTTGATATGATTTTCTAAGATGGTATAACTGCCATCTTTTTGTAAGATAAGTTTAAAAATAGCCTGTTTGTGATGACTTTTAATGGTGCTTGGATAAAAAAAGCTATGATTTTTATGAAAAAGTTTTTCATTTAAAGCTTGGATATTGAAATTTTTAAATTCTTTTAAATTGGATTTGTAGCTTAACACCTCTTGAAAATCTTTAACGAGTTTTTCTGTGTTAAAATTTAATTTTAAAGCAGAATTTAAAATTCTTTGTAAATGTTCTTTAAAAAATAAAATTTTACCTTTTTTATAATACATAGTTTCAAAAAGATAAAAGTCCTTAGGCATTAAAAATTGAGTTTTTAACTCCAATTCTTTAAATTCTTCCTCAAGCTTAGAATCCCACACCAAGCCACTTCCCACGCTATATTGACAATCTTGTTTTTTCTCAAGAGTGCGTATAGCGACGCTAAATTTGCTTTTATTTTTATGGATACAACCTATAGCACCGCAATAAATTCCGCGTTTTCTTGATTCAAGTTCTTCTATAAGTTTTATGGTTTCAAGTTTAGGAGCTCCTGTGATCGAACCGCAGGGAAATAAAGCTTTGAAAATTTGAAAATAATCAATATCTTTTTTAAGCTTGCCTTTTATAATGGAAGTCATTTGATGCAAAGTAGGGTAGCTTTGAATTTTAAAAAGCTTTGTTTTCATGCTATTTTTAACGATAAGTTTTGAAAGATCGTTTCTTAAAAGATCGACTATCATTACATTTTCGCTTAAATTTTTAACATCTTTTTGCAAAAAAAGTTTGTTTTTCTTATCTTGATTTAAATCCTTAGATCTTGCACTCGTGCCTTTCATGGGTTGGGTGATTATTTTTCTTTTATGGGTTTTAAAAAATAATTCAGGAGAGAAGGAAAGAATTTCGCGTCCTTCGTCTTTGATATACGCTTTAAATTCAGTATCTTGTCTTTTGGATAAAAGATTAAACAAGGAAAATCCATCAAGCAAGCTATCAAAATGAAAACTTTGGGTGAGATTGATCTGATAGCTTCGTCCTTTTGCTATAGCAGATTTTACTTGCAAAAAGTTTTTTTCATAGTTTTTAAAATCTAAATGATTTTTAAAAATAGGCATAAAATTTTCTTCATCAATGCTCATCGCGCTAAATTTTTTTCTTTTTTTATAAGCATAAAAGCTCAAATAAGCCTCTTTGCTAGTGAAGTTTTTATCTTGTAAGTATTTATAAAATTCATAATCCACAAGAGTTAAAAAATAATATTTATCTTTATGTTTTTGCACAAATTTAAAGTATTTTTTGCTTTGCTTTTTGTTATAAGCTTTAAGAACAAATTTTAAGTCATAATAAAAATACTTACCAAAAATGGCAAAATTTGTTTCAGCGCTCACTTAATTCCTTTGCTACTTGTGCAGCAAGCTTTAATTTATCATTGTCAAAATGTGTATAAATTCTTGAAGTATTTAAACTTGCATGACCTAAAGCTTCTTGCACCAAAACCAAATCTTTTTGTTTTTTATAGAGCAGGGTGGCAAAAGTATGGCGAAGCATATGAGCGCCGTTTTTTTGCTTGCGAATTCCTGCGCGAAATAAAATTTGCTCTACGATACGACTTACATAAGCTTGCGTTAAAGCTTTTCCATTGCGATTGACAAAAAGTAAGCCATCTTCACTTAAATAATTAACCCTTACATCCTTTAATAAATGCTCGATCAATTCTTTTTTTATCATCACAACGCGGTATTTATTTCCTTTAGCACGAATTCTTATAATATAAAGTTCGTTTTCTTCGCTAATATCCTTGAGTTTGATATTGATAGCCTCACTTACGCGGATTCCTGTAAAAATAATGATTTTTATAATGAGCTTGTTGCGTATGGTATTGTTTTTAAAATCTGAATTTTCTATGGCTTCAAGGAATTTTTTTAACTCATCTTCGTTCATAAATTCAGGCAGTTTTGCCCCTTTATTTCCTGTAATGCCTCCCCAATTTTTAAGTACAATATCAAAAATATGCGCCTTTTCATCCTCTTCATTTTGCTTATCTAAAAAGTCAAAAAAATTAATCACTGCAATGCGATAGTTTTTTTTACTTGCATCTGATAAAGCTCCGGTAATGCTTGCTAAAACTTCTACCATAAGCTCTTCATCTATTTGTTTTAAGGAGTGTAATTTATAAAAATTAAGATATTCAAAGACTTTTTTTAAGGGATTAAAATAAGTATTAACACCATTTAAACCCGCATTTCTTGCTTTTTTAGCCAAAGCATCAAGCTCTTCTATATTTTTAACACCCTTTGTGAGTGCAAAATTAACCTCTGCTAGGGCTTTTGGATTTTTAAGTTCTTTATTGGAAAGAGAGTTGAGTTTAAATTTGACATATTTTGCAAGCCAAAATAAAAAAGACTTTTCAAAATTTTCTTCACAATCTAAAGGATATTTCATAAAAACTTTTCCTAAAATCTTATAATTTTTGTTTTTAATCAATTTTAACTAAAAAAGGTATTTTAGTATCAACTTAGTAAAAAAAAGCTTTTCTAGCTCATTTTAACTTTAAAAAATAAATTTAAATTCCTTATATAAAATATATTAAATAATTCTTAATAGTATTTGTATAATTGTATGATAAAAGGTAAAAATACATAAAATTAATTATTTTGTATTGAAAACTATAATTTTCAAACTTTTATATTTATACTCTAATCCTATAAAGTCTTATGCCAATATATAAGCTATATTATAGGCATTATAAGCATATTTACTTTTTGTATTTTAATAACTTATCCATAAAATTTAATGTATAAAAATGATTATTTTATTTTGTAATTTGAAAACTATAATTTATCTTTTTTCAAATAGTCAAGATAATATGTATTGACATGTCATTATATATTTTTATCAAAATAATATAATAAATGATAATTTATAAAATAAAAATAAATACCCTATTCTTTTGAATTTACACATCAAAACATTTTCTAAATTTTAAAATTTTTAAGAATGTATTTATTATTAAGCTTTTATAATGATTGCTTGTCTGTAAGTATTATTTAAGGAGTAAAAAATAAGGTGAAAAATTTATATTGGATTGCTTGTTTTTCTAAATGGCAAGATATGCGTAATCCTTGGTTTATTATGAGTATTATAATGATAAGCCTTGTTTTAATAGCGCATTTTTTATTTCAAGAATATCTTTATATGAGACCTTGTGAACAATGTGTTTATATAAGGTTAGATATGTTAATTATAGCTTTAGGAGGCATCATTGCGCTGATAAATCCTAAAAATACCATTATTAAAATCCTTGCCTATACTTTAGCTTTTTATGGAATTTGGCTTGGATTAGAACATTCGTTGAATTTAAATCGCATTCATGAAGCTATTAGCACGGAAAACCCTTTCAGCGGTGTTAATGGATGTCGCGATATTCCGCTCTACCCTTTTAATCTACCTTTACATGAATGGTTTCCTTCTTGGTTTAAACCCGTAGGACAATGTGGAATGGATTTTCCCATGGTTCCAAAGTCCGCTTATTTAAATGCTTTTCAAGAATTTTTTGTAGGAAAAAATGGACTTTATAGCAATGGTTGGTATCTAATCCCTAGTTTGAAATTTATGAATATGGCTACTTGCTGTTTTATAGCATTTTTATGCTCTTTTATTTTACTTTTTATAATGTTTGTAAGCTATATTTTTAGTCAAAGAAAAATTGTTTTTACCATCATTACCATAGGATTAGTTTTAACACTTAAGATATTGGGTTAAAAAATACTTATTTTTAAAGATTAAATTTTTTACTTGTTTATCCTTTTTAAATAGAATTACTTTTTATATCAAATTAAGGATAAGCAATTATGTTTAAAAAAATGACAAAAATTTTGACAAGCTTGAGTCTTGTTTGCACTTTTGCGATGGCAGATGATTTTATCACCCTATCAGAAACCTTGCCTGATTCTAAAAATTCTGTTGTGGAAGCTTTTTCCTATAAGTGCATACATTGTTACAATCACCATAAATTTGGCACCTTAGAAAAACTTAGAGAGGCTTTTCCAAATTTGCATTTTAAACTCTATCCTGTAAGCCTTATGAATGGAGAATATGCAAACGAACTTAATGAACTCTTTGCCTTTGCTCAGTTTAAAGATGAACAAAATGGCAAAGATGCTAGTTATAGTGATAGTTTATCACACAAGCTTGCCGATGTTTATTTTGTAGTTTATTTTATAAACAAGCAGGACAATTTTTCAAGCTCGGATGAATTTTATGATATAGGCTTAAAGGCTATGAATGTTGATAAAAATGAAGTATTGAATTTTTTAAGCACTCCTAAAGCCAAAGAAATTTTAAACGAATTTAAAAGAGCAAATGATATAGCTAGGACTTATGGGACTCCTGCTTTTGTTGTAAATGGCAAATATCAAATCAATCCTAGCGCCATCAGTTCAATGCAAGCTTTAGAAGACATCGTTAAAAAACTTAGCAATATGCCATAAAACAAAGCAATGCATTGTCTATGATAGATAATGCATTGAAATTTAAATTAAATTTTTTAATACAAAAATAAAGTTGTTTAGCTATAATTAGCTCGCAATATTTTTAAAGGTTGTTTTTAATGAAAAATTTAAGCGTTCAAGAAAAAAAAGATCTTGATAATTGTGTTTTCAAAACTCTTGGCAAAAAAGAACCTTCTGCTTTGGTACTTTTATTTAAAAAAATACTTTTAAAATTAAAGATTTTCTTTTATTCTAAATAATACCATTTAAAATCATTTTTTGTAAAAGAAATATTCTTAAAAGATGGAGCTTGTATAAATAATTTACATTCTTTATCTAAATTTTCCATCCCATAGACTTTCATAGCCATTCTAGAATTATGTCTTATAAGCTCTATGCCTACACAGGCTTGATTGTTGATTTTATAAAGAAGCGTGCCCCCTTCTTTTTCGTCTATATTTAAAATACTTAAATTTTTATTTTTACTCATATCTTGTATATTTTTACTAAAAGCAAAACGCAATTTATAATATATCATAACATCTTGCATAGCCTTTTTAAGATCTTGTAAATTTTCATTGATAAAATATCCATTGTTTTTATACAATGTTAAAAAATCCTCATTAAGAAATTTTTGAAAGTCAGCATCCTTGCTTAATTTTTGACACTCATTATAGCTTTTAAGAATTCTCACCTGCCCTGCTTCTATCAAAAGATCAAGACAATTTTTATTATTTTGTGAAAATTGCACTAATTTCACTTCTTGAATTTTAAAATCTTTATTGGGCTTTTTTTCATATGCAAAATCATTAAGTTTTTCATAAACATTAGCAAACGATAGAGAACAAAAGCCTATAAGTATCGGAAGTATTTTTTTCATTGAAAAAGCTCCGGATGTTGATTTTTTAAAAATTCCACCACTTCTAAAACTTCATCAACTCCTTCTTTATTTGAATTTTCTAAGACACTATCTATATTGTCTATATAAGCTTCTATAGCACTTTCTAGCTTCTCTCTTTTAACACCTGCATATAAAAGCATAGCTTCTAAAACTATGCTTAATTCATATCTTAGATCTTCTAATTCATTTTTTAAATTTTTATTGTGTGTTTGTGGCATCTGAATTTCCTTTTTTAAGTTCTTTACTTTTTATCAAATCAACGATTTGAGCTTTGATATAGTTATAATTTGCTCCATCTTTATAAGCCGCAAAAAGCCCACCGCTAGCATTTTTATGCCCTCCTCCACCTACTAGCTTTTTAGCCATCAAGCTTACATCAACCTTACCATTTGCACGAAAACTTAAGGTTTTTCTAGAGCTTACATCGATGAAAAAATCATAGTCAGGATTTTTAACTAAAAATTCATTACCTATGACAGAGGTATTGCCTATATTTGAAGTAAGAATTCCCTTATGACCTTCATACTCTATACTGAATTCTTCTTTTAACTCGCTAAGCTTTTCTACTACAAAATAAGAGATGAGATTAGAAAGAGTATCGTCATGATCTTTGGCAAAAAAATCTTTTTTGATAAAATGGATAGCATTATCTAGCAAAATATGTGAATTAGGTTGATTTATAAATTTCCTCGCTCTTTCAAGCAAGAAAAACATATAAAAAACTTGAGCTTCTTTAAACATCACGCGATTAATTTCTTTTGCATTTGCAATCAAACCCAAAAAAACTTTTCCAAGTTCAAAATTCGCATCCTCGCTTAACCAAATATCAACAGCATTTACAACCTTGGCAAAATTTAAAAGTTCCAAATCAGGCTTACAAATTTTAGAGAAAAAATCATAAGTAATTTTAGTCGCACATCTTTTATTATCTAGTAAATACCATGTATATTTTTGAGCACACTCCTCACCGCTTTGATGGTGATCTAATAAAAAGATTTTGATATTTTTTTCTTTGCAAATTTTATCAAATTCTTCACACTGATTTAAATTTAAATTCAAATCAGTGATTAAAATAATAGCCTGCCCAAAGCTATTATCTTTTTCTATATCTGCTAAAATCGCATTGAAATTTTCATTGATTTCTTTACCATAATTAGAATTATAAAAATTTACATTTTTAAAATAAAAATTGACTATATATTGACAGGCATAGCCATCAAGATCAGTATGTGAAAGATGATAAATTTTCATTGATTTCCTTAAAGTTCTATCCTAATAATACCTTCGGTATTAAAATTTGTATTTTCTGCTATTTCTGCAAAACTAAGTACAACTATATTGATATTAAAATTATAACAAATATCAGCGATAAATTTTCTAAGTTGCGGTTCAACGCAAAGTATAAAAGGCTTGATACGCCCATTTGCTACTGCGGCAACTTCAGCTCTTAAGGTATCTACTAAAGTTCCTGTTTGTGCTACACTTAAAGGTAGGTGATAGCTACCGTCTCTAAATTGTACATTTTCCATTAAAACCGCAGAGCTAGCAGAGTCTAAAATGAAAATATCCAAATTTCCTTTATCATCAAGATACATATTAGTAATCATTCTAGCTAAAGACGCTCTTACATGTTCTATAATCATATCAAAGCTTTTGCTTACTTCAGCAATATCACTTATAGATTCTAAAATAGTCAGCATATCTTTAATAGGTATATTGTGTTTGAGCAAGTCTTTAAGAATTTTTTGGATAAGACTTACAGGAGCCACACCTAAAGCACCTTCTACTATGATTGGATAATCATTTTTAACCTTATCAAGAAGATTTTGTACTTCTTGGCGTGTAAGAAGCTCGCTTGCATGTGCTTTGATAAGCTCGCTCATATGCGTTGAGATCACACTTGCTGGATCTATAACTATATAGCCATTTAAAGTTGCTTCATCTTTTAAATTTGAATCTATCCAAAGTGCATCAGAATTAAAAGCAGGTTCTTTTGTAGCAATCCCTTCAATCTCTTCTGTGATAAAGCCACTATCCATAGCCAAATACTTATCAGGATAAATTTCAGCACTTGCTATGGATACACCCTTTAACTTAAAGCTATATTCATTAGGCTTGAGTCGTAAATTATCTCGAATTCTGATTTTTGGCATTAAAAAGCCTAAGCTCTCAGCAATACTTCTTCTCATAGAGCGAATTCTTTCAGTCAATTCGCTTTCAGCAAGTTTTATTAAGCCATAACCTAGCTCAAGCTCTAAAATTTCAACCTTAAGTATATCGTTTATTTTATGCTCTTCTTCTTTTAGAATTTCTTCTTCGCTTTTTTTAGCAGGAGCAGCAACTCCACCAGCCCCACCCGCTCCACTTGCAGCATTGGCTGCGCTTGCTTTTGCTTTTTTAGGTGCATTGACTTCGATTTTACCCTCTTTTACCTGTTTGGTTAGATAACCAAGTGCTAAAAATACCAAAGCCATAAAACCTAATGATAAGTGTGGCAAACCTGGAACAAGAGCAAAAATAAAAAGAACAAAACCCACAATCAAAAGTGTTCGATACTCGCTTAAAAGCTGTGTCAATGTCCCTTCAGCAAAATTTTCTTCATCTTTGCTTGCACGGGTGATGATAATAGCTGTTGCAGTAGAAGTGATAAGTCCTGGAATTTGCGATACAAGACCATCACCTATAGTAAGTATAGTATAAGTAGAAGCTGCATCAGACAAGGCCATATCGTGTTGAAAAGCGCCTATTAAAAAACCACCTATAATGTTTATAATGGTTATAATAATACCTGCGACCGCGTCCCCTTTGATAAATTTAGAAGAACCATCCATCGCGCCATAGAAATTGGCTTCAGCGATAATTTCTTGACGCCTTGCTCTTGCAGTTTGCTCATCGATAAGCCCCGCATTTAAATCCGCATCGATAGCCATTTGCTTTCCTGGCATCGCATCAAGGGTAAATCTTGCCTGAACTTCAGAAACCCTTGTACTACCTTTGGTTACAACCATAAAGTTGATCAAAACCAAAATACAAAATACAATCACCCCAATGACCATATTTCCACCTACCACAAATTCTCCAAAGGCTGCGATGATCTCACTCACCGCCGCAGGGCCATTTTGTCCTTCGCTTAGAATCATTCTTGTGGTTGCTATATTTAAAGAAAGTCTAAATAGCGTGATAATCAGGATAAGAGTTGGAAAAGTGGTTAAATCCGTTGGCTTGGGGATATAAATAGAAATTAAAATAATAAGCACTGATAAAGCAATGCTTAAAGCTAAGAAAAAGTCCAAAATAGGACTTGGTAAAGGAACGATAATAATAGCTAAAATACATACTATAAATCCAACTATAGTAAGACTTTTAGCCCTTAATACAGGACCAATTAAAGGTCCTAAAAAAGGAAAAACAAGATCGACTAATTTATTTTTTGCCATTATGGTTCATAATATCCGCTAGGGTAATGGAGTCTAAAAATTCATCTACTTTGTTTTGTAAATTTACAAGCATTGGCATAAGAGTACAATTTTCTTCTTTGTTATTAGGGCATACTCCACCGCTACACTCAAAAACACTTACTTCTTTTTTTTCTGCACTATTGACAATTTCTTTTATGCTGTATTGACTTGGCTCTTTAATAAGAGCAAAACCACCTTTAGCACCTTTGAAAGATTTTAATAAATTGTCTTTAGCTAGAGTTTGTAAAATTTTCGCTAAAAAACTTTTAGGAATATTAAGCTCTAATGCTAAAGAATCAACATCTTGAGGATTTTCTTTATGAGCGATATAAATCAAAGAAAGTAAAGCATATTCGCTAGCTTTGGTAAATAGCACGAATTTCTCCTTTTATTAAATAAAAAATAGTTTTAATTATAATAAAAAAATCTTAGAAAATGGCTTAAAAAATGATGATTAAAGTAAAAATATAAATTTCAGCTTATTTTTTGTTTTATTTGATATAATTTTAGCTTTTAAAATCACCAATCAGGAGGTCTATCATGGCTTTGGATTCGGCTAAAAAAGCAGAAATTGTTGCGAAATTCGCTAGAAAAGCGGGCGATACTGGCTCGACAGAAGTGCAAGTAGCACTTTTAAGTGCAAGAATTGCAGAACTTACAGAACATTTAAAAATCTACAAAAAAGATTTTTCTTCAAGATTAGGACTTTTAAAACTCGTAGGTCAAAGAAAAAGACTTTTAGCTTATCTAAAAAGAAAAGATTACAATTCTTATAGTAAATTAATTACAGAATTAAATCTCAGAGATAAATAAAATTTTACAAGCCCTTTTTCTAAGGGCTTGATCTTCAGATCATTCTTTAATCTTTTAAATTACCAAAGATTTATAAAATTTCTCTTTGTCCTTTAGTGTTTGGTTCGCTCAGCACTCCGCTTTCTGTAAGCTGATCGATGATATTTGCTGCGCGGTTGTATCCGATATTGAGCTTTCTTTGTAAATAAGAAATACTTGTTTTTCCATCGCTTAGTATAACGCGTTTGGCATCTTCATAAAGCTCATCATACTCACCATTATTCATACTTTCACTACTTGTTACACCCATACTTTGTTGATCTTTTAAAAAACTTTCATCGTATTCTACGCTTTGTTGATCTTTTAAAAAGTCTACAATTTTTTCTATCTCAAATTCACTTGCAAATGGAGCATGTAAACGAACGATGGAGCTTGTTCCTGGAGGAGTAAATAAACAATCCCCTCTGCCTAGCAAACTTTCAGCTCCCATAGCATCTAAGATAACTTTAGAATCAATTTTTTGCCCTACTTTGTAAGAAATTCTACTTGGCAAATTAGCCTTGATAAGCCCTGTTACAACATCCACTGATGGGCGTTGTGTAGCGACAATCAAATGAATTCCACTTGCTCTTGCCATTTGCGCTAAACGACCTATATAAAATTCCACATCCTTGCCTGCAGTCATCATCAAATCAGCAAGCTCATCGATAATCACAACAATAAAAGGAAGCTCTTCTTCTCCTAGTTCTTTCATCTTTTCATTATAATTTTCTATATTTTTAGTTTTTGCTTCAGCCATTAAACGATAGCGTCTTTCCATCTCTGCAACCATGTTTGAAAGAGCATTGACTGCTTTTTTAGGATCGGTAATTACCGGAGTTAAAAGATGAGGGATGTCATTATAAATACTAAATTCAAGCATTTTTGGATCTATCATCATTAAGCGTAAAGTTTTTGGAGAGTTGCGATATAAAAGGCTTAAAAGCATAGAATTTATACCCACACTCTTTCCACTTCCTGTGGTTCCTGCAATGAGTAAATGTGGAAGTTTCTTAAGATCAGTTACAAAAGCATTTCCCACTATATCTTTACCCAAAGCTATAGTTAAAGGACTTTTTGCGTTTTTAAAGACTTCGCTTTCTAAAATTTCTCTCAAATAAATAGTTTGAATTTCATCGTTTGGCACTTCTATACCTACCACATCTTTTCCAGGAATAGGTGCTTGGATACGGATTGATTTTGCCATTAAAGCCATGGTTAAATCATCTTGTAAATTTAAAATACGACTTACTTTTACATCTGCACTTGGACGAAATTCAAAAGTAGTTACAACAGGCCCTATATAGGTACTTATAACATCACCTCCTATTTTAAAACGACGCAATTTTTCAAGTAGATTATAAATTTTTTTATCAATCTCGCTTTCGTTAATCTCTTGCTTGTTATGGCTAGGATTTGTCAAAAACTCAAGCGGCGGAAGCTCAAAATCTTTGGGTTTTTCTATTTCACCCTGCTCTATTTCTCTAAGTAAAGCTTTATTCAGCTCGATTTCTTTAGCTAAAATCGCTTTTTGTCTAGTGATTTCTTGGCTTGGTTCTTGTGAAATTTGTTCCTTGATGAAGCTATTGCCTTGCTCTATGATTTCATTTTTCTCTTGAATTGGGCTTTGTTTATTTATTTGATTATCCAAGGGCTCTATCTCTTCAATTTTTACAATAGGAGTTGGTTCTATATAAGGATGTTCTAATTCTTCAACTATAGGTATAAAATCATGGAAGCTTTTATTTATACTTTCCATTTTTTTGATTTCAATTTCATTTTCATCAAAATCTATAATTTCAACCTCATTTGTCTTTTCTAAGATAGAAGGAATTGGTGCATTTTGTGTTTTTACTTCTTCTTCTTTTGCGCTTGATACTTCTTGTAAAGGTGTACCAAAATTATACTTACTTCCTTGTATAATATGGTTTAAATCAAGTTCTAAGCTATCTTTTTTTTCTAATTCTTTAATTTCTTCTTGAACTTTATTTTCTAAAATTTCATTTTGATAAGCTTTGTATTCTTGCTCTAATTTTGCCTCTTTCATTAAATTTTCTCTAAGTTCCAATTCTTTAGTAAAAATTTTTGGCTTTATTTCTTGTTTAGGTACAGAAATTTCAATATTTTTTCTTTTATAGCTTGGCTCATCTAAATTTTTATTATTTGTATCGATTTGCTTAATATCGTCAAGCTTTTTAGGTTTTAAAAATCGTTCTGGGATCATATCTACCTCTTCTTCTGAAATAAAATTAAAATCTTCATCAAGTTTTATACTCATTCTGCTCGCTTTTTGGACAAAATTTCTTACTTGTTGTGAGTTTTCGTAAATGAAACTTTTAGCTTCTTTAATACTCTCTTTATCTATCTCTACTTTTTCATCTAAAATTTGGTTTTTAAGTTTTTCAAAATTCTCTTTCGCGGTGATTATAGAATTTTTACTTGCATTTATATTATTATATTTAACAAGCTGTTCTGTTTGATTTAAGTTTAAATTTTCATTCTCATCTTGAATTTTTTCCTGAACGGGCGCTGTATTCTTTTCTAAGGTAACAACAGGTGCCTTAGGCTCTATCTTGCTTAAATCATCTTTTTCATTTTCCCCGCCAAAAACCCTCATCAATAACGCTTTTAATGCATTTTCTACCCTAAGTAAAATATTAAAATTGAGCTCGATCTTAAAAAGCTCTTTTGTAGTTTTTGGAAATAATAAAATAAAAGAAAAAAATAAGAGCACAAGAGCAAAAATTCCGCTCCCAGTATGTCCTAAGATAATAGAAAAAATCACATAAGAAAGCTCTAGTATATAACCAGAATTAGGATAAAAAACTGCAAATAAAAGTAAACTTGAGAAAAAGGCAAATCCTATACCAAAAAGCTCTCTTCTTGTAAAATTAGCTAATTTGTAATTTCTTTTATAATAAACATAATTTAAAATAAACAAGAAAAAAGGATAATAATATGCAAATTCTCCAAATAAAAACAAATTCGCCTTATAAACCCACACCCCCATATCTGGAGCTAGCATACAAAGACATAAATAAAAGATACCAAAAGTAGAACTTATAAAGATGGCTTCTTTTTTGATGATTTTTCCTTGAAAATAATTTTTTAAGAAGCCATTATAGCATAGTTTTTTTACATATAATTTAATAAGCTAAGTTGCGCTATCGTCGTGCTAGCTTTTAAAGAAGCTTGATAGGCAAGTTGTGTTTGCATTAAATTCATCATCGCCTCACCATAATCAACGTCGATCACATTTGATTTTATACTTTGGACATTAACACTTAAAAAGGTTGTGCGTGTATTAACTCCATCAATAGTATTGTAATACGCCCCCATTGTTGTATTAAGCTTGCTAACATGATCTGCTAAATGATCAAGCCTTTCTAAAGCCCCTTGCATTCCTGTATTTCTTGGATCTTCACTTTCAGAATTAGCCCTCATATTTCCACTTAAAACAGCATCTATCATCAAATCTAAATCTTTGATAATATCTACATTTGGCTCATCTATAGTTAAAGAATTATTCGCGCTAAAATTAAAGTTCGGACCATTTTCCACATTAGAAGTTGTGGTAAAAGGAGGCAATGGAAACTGCCCACTTTGGGAGTCACTAAGAGAAATTTCTATATTGGTTCCTGATGAAAGTTTATCGGTTACACTTATGCGACCTTTATAGTCCATACTTACATCTACGGTTGCATTAGAATCTTTCATGAGTTGTTGCATATTTTGATAATCTGCTGCATCTATTTTTCCATTGGTTGGATTGATGCTTGTGGTAGGAATTTTATCTGCAGCAAACATTCCTATAATATCATTGATTTGCCCATAAGTAATGTCATTTGCTCCTGTTATAACCCCACTATTTCCCGTTGCAGGATCAGTATGCATGATAGGAAAGCTTATGGTTTGCGTAGGATCATTAGGATCAGGAAAACTTACGGTTGAATTTTGTAAATTTATACTTACATCATAAGTATTTCCACCTTTAGAATTGACTTTTAAATTTAAAGTCGTGCCATTTAAACTATCTCCTGCCATAACTTCACTAAGTTTGGTTGATTCAGTAGCATAAGCATTACTTCCTTTGATAACTTGAGAAACATTACCATAAACTGTATTGCCATTTTTTTCAAAATAAACATTATCATAATCAGCTCCATTGGCTGCATTTCTATCTGTATCTGTCATTTTGCTTTTAATAAAATCAGTTTGTTTTAAATCGATTGTAAAGTTTTGGTTATTAATTGTTACAGTTACAGGGCTGTTTAAATTTGTAATATCTCCATCGCTAGGAGCTGCAGTAGCGGCAGCCATCACCCTATTTGTAACCTCTTCCATTGTAATGCCTTCAGCTTCTGCAGCTTCAATAATACCTGTAAGCTCACTTCGGTCATCAGCCTGTGGTGTGAAAGCCACAGCGTGAAAATCGAGTTTATTATTTCCTTGTTTTAAATCTGTGATTTGAATTTGACCACTATCATTCATACTTATTTCAACAACTTTATTGTTTGGAGTATTGCCATATAGAGTTCCGATATTTTCCATCACATCTTCTAAGGTATCTTCAGGATTTACAAGCACAGCACTTTTAAAACTTGTCCCATCTGGTCTTGTGCCTTGAACATAAAGTGTGGTAGGAGGAAAATTTAATTTAGTATCACTGTATTCAAAATCTTTATCAACATCTAAACCATTATCTTTTACATAACCTTGACCGATAAGTTGCTGCCATTTAGAACTACTTGTGAGATATTCTGTTTTATCAGGATTTTCTGTAAGATTCCAACGATTATCAGTAAAGCTTACATTGGTACTTATTTGTTTTTTATAATCTCCATCGGCTTTAAAAAATAAATCCCATCCAGGGATATTATAAGGACTTTCAGTACCCGCACCGGTTACTACATTGATATTATTTTTATCTCCATAATAATTTCCACTAGAATCAAAAGGCTTATTAGCTACTTGTGAACCCGCAAAAAGATATTGTCCATTAACACTAGTATTTGCAAGCTGAACTATACCTTCTTTAATGCGCTCTAATTCTTTAGCTATAGCCTCTCTTGAAGTTTGAGAATTACTATCGCTTGCTGCTTGAGTAACCTTTACTTTAAAATCCTCAAGAAGCTTAACCATATCTTGTAAAGCTTTCATACTATTTTGCGTCATTTCTTTAGCCGAATTTGTAGCTTGTTTAACTTGCTCTAAAGTTTTGAGTTCATATTCAAGGCGAGTATTGTCTATGTAAACACTTGCATCCTCATAAGAATTTTGGATCTTAATCCCCGATGAGAGTTGTTGTGAAATCTGATATAAGGAGCTTTGAGCACCCATAGAAGTGCTTATAGAATTTGTAAAGTTGAGCTTATTTGTAATTCTCATATTCATCCTTGGAGTTTTGATTTAAAAAATCTTTTCAAACATTGCTTTGTAAATACAAGCAATAATTGTTCCAATTTTATTTTTACAATATCGACATCAATAAAAATTTAATAATATTTTATCCTTAAAAAATTTTGATATTTTTCATTATAAAATTCCCTAAAAATAAATTTTTTAAAATATTTCATATATTTTTAAAGTCTTTTTTAGTCTAAAATGGATATGATTACAATTTTACAAAAGCCTGAGTGGTGAAACTGGTAGACGCGCCAGACTCAAAATCTGGTAAGGGCAACCTTGTGTCGGTTCGAGTCCGACCTCAGGCACCATTACTTCTTATCTCAAATAATCTTAAATTATCTCAAGTTATCTCAAATAATCAATCAAAACACTATAAAATAAGACTTTAAATTATCTCAAATTATCTCAAATAATCTTAAATTATCTCAAGTTATCAATTTTGACAATTTCAAAAGTATATGCTATAGTATATGTTAAAATTTAAAATTTAAAAATAACATATACTTTTTCAACACGGGAAAATAAGAGAAAATGAATATTATCAATGATAAGCAACTTAAAAATTTAATAGTTGAGAAAAGAACCTATATCAAAGATGCTTATACTAAAAATCTTTATATTGAAGCAAAAGATTCATTGAAAGGCACTATTATCTTTTTTTATTTTAGGTATAAGTTAAATAAAAAGATACAAAGCATCAAAATAGGAAAGTATCCAATAACCACATTAATAAGCGCGAGAGAAAAAGCAAATATTTTCAATGATATGTTAGCTCAAAAAATTGATCCCAAAGAACAAATTCAAGTTAAAAGTGAAAAAAAATCAAAAACTGTAAAAGAAATTTTTAATGAGTGGAGTGAAGTTTTTTATAAAAATAATACTTCTTATAATTTATCAAAGAGACTAGAATATCATATTATTTCTAAATACAAAGATAAATATATTAATGAACTTGTCAAAAATGACATACTTCTTATTTTTGATAAACTTTATATAGAAGGCAAGCTCGAAACTATAAAAAGAGTATTTTTAGGCTTGAAGAAAATGTTGCTATATGCGATAAATAAAGAATATATAGAAAACAGCAATATCTTAACTTTGGATATGAAAGTTCTTTACGGTTCTCATAAAAAACAAAATCTTAGAGCTATTACCTCAGAAGAAAATTTCAAAGAGTTATTATTAGCAATTGAAAACTATAATGGAAATATATTTACAAAAGTAGCTTTGCAAATTAGTCCGTATTTATTTTTAAGAAGTGCTAATATTAGAAATTTAGAATGGACTGAAATAGATTTCAAGAACTCAAAAATAACTATACCTGCAAACAAAATGAAGGGGGGTGAAGATTTTATCGTACCGTTAAGCAAAAGTGTAATAAAGTTGTTTGAATACATCAAACCTTTTTCATATCACCATTCAAAATATGTTTTTCCAAGCGATATAAGTAAATCTAAAACCATGAGTGAAAACACTTTAAATCAAGCAATAAAACGATTAGGTTTTGGCGATGAAATGGTTTTTCATGGTTTTAGAACAACAGCTTCGACTTTGCTTTATGAATTTAAAAATTTACATCAACAAGATAGCGAAGTTATAGAACTATGCTTAGATCATAGAGAAAGAAATAAAGTAAAAGCAGCATATAATAGAAGTTTAAGACTTGATGGCAGAAAAGAGTTAATGCAATGGTGGAGTGATTATATTGATAAATTGAAAGGAATAATATGAAAAACAAAGATTTAAAAGAAATATTTACTCGGGGGGGGGGGTTGAGTTTTTTGAAATTCGAAAAAATAGAAAAAAACTCATCAAAACCCTAATAATACATTTAACTTCTTACTCAGAAGCCAAGAGTAACGAACAAAAAGTAAAAATTTTAGTTGAAATATACCAAGAATTAAAAAAATATAATCAAACTCCAAAACTTATTATAGAAGATTGTGAATTTAATAAGGAAGATATTTTTGAAGAATTGTTTTATATTTTAGGCAGTTTAGGTGTTCTTTCTATAGAAGCTATACAAGCAAGAGTCGCAACCTTCATAAAAACACTCGGCGGAGAACCTAGCTTATTGTTAGAAAAATTCTAGCAGCAATAAACATGGACTCTCTAATGAGTCCATGAAAAATGCTTTTTTACATATGCTAATTTAATTGTTTAATAATGCGGTTTTTATTGTATCGTTTGTTGCTTTTGCATATATAGTTGTTGTATTTAGATTGGCATGCCTTAGAATTTTTTGTATAACTACAAGGTTTGTTCCTTTGGCGGTTAATCTCATAGCTAAAGTATGCCTTAATAAATGTAGTCCTTTCTTGGATATTAAAGCTTTTGCATAAATATTGTTTACAATTATAAAAGCATTGCTTCTATTCAAATGCTTCCCTGCCCTAGTTTGCATTATATAATCATGATCTTGAATATTTTCCTTGAAATACTCAAACTCGTCTTCAATTTCTTCTTTTTTAATAAATGCAGTTTGTTCTTTGCCGCCCTTACCTATTATAGATATTTTTAATATTTCATCATCAACCTCCTTAAAATCACAAAGTTTTACATTTAATGCTTCTGAAATTCTAAGTCCTCCATAAAGCATAAGTTTAATTAGCATAGCATTCCTAAAGCTATTATAATCATCTTTTTTTGCTTTTTCCCTTTCCAAAACATTATTTAGTCTTATAATTTCATTTTCGCTAAGATAATTTAACTTTTCTTCTGCTTTTTCGGTTCTAAATCTAATTTTCTTCATATCAAAGTTAAAAAGGAATAAATCATCATTATTATCACTTATAAAAGAAAAAAAGCTAGTTAATACTCTCAAATAAGTAATTTTTGTCCTTTTTGATAGTTTATTGCTATTTTTTGAATTATTTTCTAAATAATTAAGAAAATTAATCAAAAAAGTTGTTTTTATATCATTTATTTGCATTTCATCCTGATAATCTAGTGAATATTCTACAAAATCCAATAAAATACGCCTATAAAGCAATAAAGTGTTCTTTGAATACGATAATGCTTGAATATGTTTTAAATAAGCTTCTGCCCATCTCTCTAAATCTTCGCTTATGGTAGTATTTTTAAGTTTCATTTTATTTAACTCCATTTTTATATAACATAATTATTTATTATGTTATATTTATTTGCTTGTGTTAATATCAAAATATATTTTTTAATAGGCTTATTTTGATATATGATTATGTTATATATTATTAATTATATCATAAAAATATTTATATTTTTGCATTATTTGTCTATTTATGCAATTTTTTGTTAAAATTATGCTATAATCTATATATTTTAATAAATAAAGGATATAAATGGAAAAAAATACAGATAATATGCAGTTGAATGATAATAATATAATTTTAGAAAAAAATGAAAATTTAATCTCAAAAAGAGTTTTATTTGATAAAAAAACACTAAAAATGATAGAAATGATGATTCCTGCTTATAAAGATGAAATTTCTAACGCAAATAAAGAAAATGGGAAAATTAATCAAATGGTGAAGCTTGCTATAGAAAAAATGTTCAAAAATGATTTTTTAACCAAAATAAATAATTTTTAATTAGGTTTTTTATGAATAATGTGTTAATGCACAGAATGACTAAAAATGGAAATATTCGTTACTATAGCATAGAAATTATAGCTACTCTTTTTGAGGAGTATATAGTTGAAAGAGTCTATGGAAATGTGTGCTTTAAAAGTTGCACAGGAAGAAGAAATAATGTATTTCCTAGCTTTGATGAAGCGCAAATCTTTTTTGAGAAGTTAAAAAGACAAAAAATGAAAAAAGGGTATGCGTAAATCGTTTATTTAAAATAATAAAAAATTGATAAAATAGGCTTTTTAGAGAAGTCTATTTTATCATACAAACATTTAACAAGAGGCTAAAACTATCGAAGATAATCAATATAACGCTGTAAAATTTTATCATACAAACATTTAACAAGAGGCTAAAACACTTTAGATATTGTAGAAATTTTATTTTGATTTTATCATACAAACATTTAACAAGAGGCTAAAACCTAAGCTTATAATTTTCAAGCATTAATTCTATTTTATCATACAAACATTTAACAAGAGGCTAAAATCCATCCCATTTCGGCTCATAAAACAATTTTAATTTTACCATATAAACATTTAATAAACTTTTTTATTCCATATATAAACATCTATAAAAATTTTTAGTCATATGATTATTATTTAAGGAAGAAAATGGTAAAATAAAAATACAAACATTTAACAAGAGGCTAAAATAAGGGTTTCTCACTTTACCCGAGCGTTTATTCGCTAAAAAGTGTGACTATTTATTCTTTTTTCGATCTTAGTCTTATTGCAATCTTTTCTAAAAATTGACTTAATTAAAGCCTGAAATTCTTTTTTGAGCCTTTCATCTAAAGTTTTTGGTATATCATCTAAAATTAATCTATTTCCCACTTGCTCGACTTCTTGAGGTTGTCCCATAATTTCAAGAGTGTCCAAATTTGCTATATAGCCTTTGTATTTTAAAAACTGCATATCATTACTAAACTCAAACTTGATTCCATCTATAGTATAGTTGATTAAATCTATGAAAAAGCCATCAATAATAATATTTTTTAGATCTATAATATTATCTAAAATTTCTTCGCAGTTTGCTTTTTCTATATCATCTAAGATACATTCAAATTGACTCTCTTCTACACATCCTAATGTATCATAATAGAAAATTATGCCATTTTCGCAAACTGCTAAATCATCTCGGATAAGCCAAAATCTATCATTGTCGGAACTTTTATATGGAAGTAAAATTTTATCATTTTGCATTTTTTGCCTTTGTTTTTTTATAATTCTAGCAAAAAATACTTTTAATTCCAAAAAGTCATTTTTTTTCTTTTGAAATTCTTCGTAAAGAACTTTAAAAGAAAAAAGGTTGAGCAAGCAAGGAAAAAATCCTTGCTTCTCTAAAAAATTATTTAAAAATAGATTTAATAAAATCAAAAATTGCAGGCTGTAAAATAAACATTAAAACAGCAAGAATAATTACATATGTTTTAATTTCCGTTCTAAAACTATCTAGCTTAGTTTCAACCTTATCAATTCTAGCATTCAATGAGGCTTCAACCTTATCAATTCTAGCATTAACTGTATCAATTTTAGCATTCAATGAGGCTTCAACCTTATCAATTCTAGCATTAACTATATCAATTTTAGCATTCAACAAATCCGTAGTTGCTAATTTTGAAAGCTCTTCTTTAAATTCCCTAAGAGCTTCATCCTTTATCTCTTGAGAGTTTATTTGATTTTCTCTACTAAACTCATTAAGAGCTTTAAAGAAACTTTCTTCAGTTTTCTCTTTAAGATAAGCAACGAATAAAGCTTTAACGCCTTCTGAAACATAATAATCTCTCATAAAACTACCTCTCATTCCTTCTCCTTCATTATATCATATTTTTTGCATATAGCATTTTAATTCTTTAAGTATCTCATCTTTTTCATTATGAAAATACACATTTATGCTATTTCTTGCATACTCTGTTACATTTGGAAGTACAATAATTTCTTTCTCTTTTAAAAGATTTTCTATTGTATCCTCACCTACTTTCCCTTCAAAAACAATAGGAATTTGTTCGCTAATGTATTTGATTTCACCTTCTAAAATTTCTTTTAGATTTTCCTTATTGATTTCACCTTCTTCAATCTTTATCTTCATAGTCTCAATTAAAAGTTCTTTTTGGTTTAAAAGCTTTAAAGTGCTAGTAGCATAACTTAGACTATCGAAATTGATATTTTTGTTTTGTGGAATAAATACAAAGTATTCATTATCGTAACTCTCAAAAGGTGTGTTTTTTAAGTTTTCTTTATAACAAAGAATTCTAGGAAAATCAAAGCATTGATTTTCATCAAGAGTATCGCTAAATTTATCAGCAAAATCTTGACTGTTTTTAATTTGATTTTCCGCTAAAAACTGTTCAAAATCAGGCGTTAAAGTGATAGTTAAATCACCATTATCAGTAAATCTAAAAGCTTTTGTAAAAATTTCATTGTTTTTCATTGTTTCTCCTTTTTTTAATCTTTTTTTATAATTCTGCAGCAATTTACGCTCTTTATTGCTACGCAATAAGCTTAATACTGCCCATTTTATCTGCCAAAAGTAAGTCATTTAAATCTTTTCCATCTACTATATCCCATGTAAGACTATGGTTTTCAATATTTAAAAGATTCAATTTCTCACTTAAACTTTTTTCTCCATTTAACCCTGCTTCATCCTTATCAAAACAAAGCATAACTTTTTTACCTTTAAGCACTGTAAGTATTTCTTCTCTAAAACTGAAAGTTCCCGCAAAGCTAATAAACAAGGTTTTTGAATCTTGCTTATAGTAATTTTTTGCCGATAAGCAATCAATGTGTCCTTCGGTAATTACTACTGTTTCGCATTCCTTTAGTAGTTTATTTTCTAAACCAAAAGGCGTTGCAAAAACAATATTGCTGCAGGAAATATTTACTTCTTTAGCTCCGTTATATGTACTATCAATAACACGAAGTGAGAAACCTACAATCATATCTGTGTAAAGATCAAAATTTGGAACAAAAGCTACATTAAAAGCATATTTCCAAACTTGTTTTTCTCTACTAAAAATTTTAAACTCGATTAAATCTTCCATAGGAAAATATTTCTTTAAAAGATTCTCAAGCTCCTTAATATTGTCAAAACTTAAAAAACCAATTTTTTCAACTAAACTTAATTTTGTAATTCTCCTTTTTAAATAATAAAGATTTTTTGCTTTTTGTTCAGTTGTTAAAGAAAAGCGATAAATAGTTGTGTAAATTATTTTCAATCTTTGCGCTTTTGTTAATCTTGAATAACTTTGCACATAGGGAAATAATTTTTCAATTTTTACATATTCCTTGTTTGGATCAAAAAATACATAATCTTTAGCTTTAGGTTTAGGTTTTTCAAATGCCTTTTTATAGGTTGCTTGCGCTCCATCTAAAAAAGGAATATTAAATTGCGTATGCAAATATTCGCAAGCCTCCTTGAAATTACCATTAAACATAGTTTTTACAACATTAACAGGATTTCCACCTATTCCGCACGCAAAACAATGACAAGTATTCGTATTTTCATAAATGCCCAAAGAAGCATTTTGATCATTGTTTTTATGTGCTGTTATATTAAAACAATGAATAATCTTTTTATTTCTATCACTAATTGCGCCCAAAGACTCTAGTACATTCATGATAGGAATACTATTAAGTCTTTCAAGATCATATTTCATTAATTCTCCTTATATGTTAGCATTAGCCTTAAGGACTAATGCGAGGTTAGTTTTGAAAGTTGATTTTTAACTACATTAAGCTCTTCGTATATTTTTATTGCTAAAATTTTGTTAATAGCTTTGCCTTTCATTTCTGCAATGGCATATTCTAAAAAATCAAAATCTTTATCAAGAACTTCTGTAATGTCTTCATCGTCCAAATCACCATCTTTATTCTTCCAACTTTGTATATAAACATTAACATTGTTATTGTTTAATTCAATTCTTCCCGAGAACATGGTATCATTGCTATCAAAGAAGGAATCTAAAGAACCTATTTCTTTTCTATCATTTAATCGTCTTAAACCACTCAAATTAAGAAAAATCTCATTTAATAGTGGGCTAGAAAACTTTTTGTCGTTTAGCTTTTGATAAGCTTCCGTAGCTTCTTCAAATATCTTAAACTCATTATCGCTTAGCGACAATAAATCTTTCAAGAATTCTTCTCTTCCATTATTGTCTTGAAGTGTTTTAATTTTATTAATATCATCAAAACAAATTTTTGAAAAAGCATTTTCGTAAGAGCTGTAATAAGCATCTAAATCAGAACAAATTTTAAGAGCTAACTCTTTGTTTTGAATTTCATCGCTCGAAGTATTCTCAAAATGTTTTTTAACATTAAAGATTTCTTCGGTGTTAAAAACATCCTCTAAAGATTCAAGCTCATAAAAATTATCTGTATTTTTAATGCAAAATTTTATGTATTTGTTAAGCTCTATTCCAAGCATAATACAATTCTTCATTCTTTTTAATAAAGAATCTGCATCATCGCAAAGAAAAGAAACTTGATATCTGCCATCAATTCCCATTTCGACTTTATTAATGAATAGATCTCTATCTACATCATCGACAATCTCTTCGGGAGCTGAGCTTAGCAGCATTGAATAATGGAGGCTATAAGCTATATCCTCTACGCTTTGCTCATTATTAGGCTCATTATCGCCTTTAATATGATATTCGACAATATAACTTTTAAAATCATCGATTTGCTTGTCTGTAAAGCTTAGCTCATTTTTTTCATTATACATTGCACAACAATCTTGCAAGGCATAAGCTAAAGCATTGATCTCAGTTTCATTTGCTACATTGTCTAACCCATAGTGTTTAATTAAATCTTTTGATATTTCTATAAATTTATTCATGTTTTCTCCTTTAAAAATTTCATCAATGTTGATTTCATGATCTTTGTAATAATCATACGGAAGGAAATCGATTAAAACCTCTAAAGAGGTAGAATTTAAACAATCGATAACCTTTAAGTCATTAATCAAACAGTAGCCATTTTGAACTTGGAAATTTAAACCACTCTTTTTTAACTCACTAGCTAAATAATTTTCTTCTAGCGATTTTGAAAGATAGTATTTTTCTCTTTGTTCATCCCATAAGAAGTAGATTGTATTGTCATTTAAATCTTTTGCTTTTAGAACCTGAAAATCCATCTCGTGAAAAACTTGAATAATTCTTTCTTCAAGAGGGTTTTTCCCTATAGCAGGAACTTCAGAGCCACTTTTAATGATTGTAAAATTACATTCTAATTCTTCTAAGCTTGTATTCATTTGCATTTTCCTTTTTTGTATTTTTTATTTTAAAGATATCTCTAACGAGATAAAATCATCTCATTAGAGTGCAAATAGTTAAAAAGAAAGCAATTTTAAATTTTTAAAATCTAGCAATAATGGCTTATCAAATATTTCATTGATAATATCTTCGCTAACATCTTTAAATTCTTCTTTTGCTTCTTCTTTTGTAAGCCAATTTCTTAATCTTCCTACGGCTAAATTAAACTTAGCCATGAAATCTTGAGAAAATTTCAAGTGAACATTTCCGTTTTTGTAAGCCTTATACTCAAAGAATTTGGCTCCATTGTCTAAATAAATAAAACCGCTTTCTCCTGCATTAAACTTAAAATAATATTCACAAGTGAACGAAAATCCCAAATTGTTTGCAATAACTTTTAAGTCTTGCATAAATTCATTTGCTCGTTCGTTATAACCCCAACGATCTACTTGTGCCAAATATGGCACTACAATACGATAGTCTAACTTTAGTTTAAAATTTTCAAACTCATTAGTATCATCATACTTTGATTTTCTATAGCGCCAATTGCCGTAATCAAATCTTTCATTGCTCTTATATAAAAAAGCATTATTTTCTTTTGAGAGACTATCAAAAAAGCTTAGATAAGATTGTTTTATGTAATCGTTGATATTTTTTGCAAACCAACAAAGAACACTTTCTATGTTATCTCTATTAAATTCTATATGAGCTTTAGTTACTATAGAACTACTTAAGCCTGCACGAATCCTTGAGGTAACTTTTGAGCTAATAGGAGATAGTTTTTTAAACAATTCATCCCAATAAATAGCTTTTATCTTTTTTAATCTTGCTTCCAAGCCTTTTAAAATCTTGCTTTTATCTATGTCTAAATACTCAAACACTGAGCTATTTACCCCACTTAAACTTTTAATGCCATCAATGTAAATTTTTAACTCTTCATTATATTTTTTTAGAAGAAAATCAATCAAATCTTCACTTTTTATAACACTACATTGTAAGTGGAGTTCATCAGCTTCTTTTCTATCCTCTTCTATTTTATCGTAATAATCATTTGGCATTTTAAATCCAAATTGTTCTTCTAAGAAAAGTTCAAAAGAATTTTTATGATTAGTTTTTGGCTTAAAAACAACCAAATCAACCTTAGCTCTTGCCTTTCTTTCAGCATTTAAAAAATCAAAGCTATTAACAATTTCATAATTTAATTTTCTTTGTTCAATGGCTTGTTGGATAAAAATATTTTCTTTCCAACGCTTAGGAACGATAAAAACCAAAGTGTCAAAATTAGTCTCTTTAATGATTCTTATCATCCAATCCCCATATTCGCTATAAGGAGGATTGCAAAAAATCAAGTCCATTTGTTTTTCAACAAGGCTAGTTTCCCAAAAATTTCTGCCAATATTTAAGATATTTTTAGACATTGCTTGAACGAGAAGCTCAGATTTTTCTATTGAGTAAAGTTTGCTAATAGATAATTTATTAGCCAACATATCTAAAACTCTCCCATCACCTGCACCTATATCTAAAACACTTTCTAAGTATTTATTTTTTAAACTGTTTATTAAAGAATCAATCATTTCTTCGGTTGTAGGATACCATTCAAAGTCCTGATTTACTTCTTTTATTGTTTTTAACATATTTGCTGACATTATTTTTCCTTTTTTATATTTTTAAATCAAAAAAGGATAGAAGTATCCCTAGTGGGATAAAACTATCCCACCTAGGGGCTATCAAATTAAAAAATTATACACTCTCCAATAAATTCAAAAAGCCAGAAAATTTAACTTCACCATACCTTTTTAAATAATCAACCCAATCAAATACCGCATAATCCATATAGGCAAATACAGCAATTCTATTGAAAATAAATAAGGGTGCATTTGTTAATCCAAAACTATTTGGATATAACTTTTCATTGTTAGATACATAAGTTATTTCTGATTTTAAAAATTTTTGAAAAGATTTTTCATTATGATTTGAATGTAAATCCAATTCACTTTGAATATTTTTATTGTCTAAAAATTTTTTCAATTCACCTGTATAAATTAATACAAGTTCTTCATTTTTAATTTTTAACCAATCTTTTTGAAAATTCTGATTAATATAATGAACCAATTCATCATTTTTCATTTTTTTCCTTTTTATTTTTTTTAACAAAAAAAAGGATAGAAATATCCCTAGGTGGGATAAAACTATCCCACCTAGGGCTTTAAATAATTATTTAACTTTTAGAGCGACTAGCTTTAAGTAGTATTCTAAATCGCTGTATTTGTACAATATTTGTTCCCAAACATTATCAACATCTTCTTTTGTGCAAATTTCTTCATCTAATTGCACACCACATTCACTTAATGCTTGCAAAGTTTCGCAAACATAATTTTTAAGAGCTTCATCATAACTCTCAAAAAAAACAGCATCGCTTTCAATTGAAAAATCAAAACGATTATCGGTTGCAACTTTAACAACAGCATAGATTTGCTTTATTGAAAGAGACTTTCGAAGGTTAAGTATTTCGCTTTTATTTATTCCGAAATAGTCTAAATCAAATTTTTCAACAACACGATCCAATAAATCTTGAATACTTTTAAAGCTATAGCAATTAATAACTTTAAAGTTCTCAAAAACATCAAAATAAGAATTTTTTTGCTCAAAAGGAACTTTGTGTTCTTTTAGTTGTCTAGCAACTTCCTGCATATTTTCAGCTACCGATAAAGCGTATTTTTCAAGTAGTAAGTTCCATACAAGATAAACTGTATTATTATTTTGATCTTCTGCTTGGATAATTTCACAATTCATTTGCTTAAAAATATCCATAATTTTTTGCTCTAAGGGACTCTTAGCTACTAATTTTCTCTCAGTGCTTGCTTGAATTACAGTAAAAGAGCAAGATGAAAATAAATACTCTTCATCTTCTATATCTTTTTTTATTTTTTGGAATAATGCTTCCAAGTTTTTTTCAAAGGCATTCCTAGAAACAACAGTTACTGCATGATTTCTTTCAATAATATCCAACTCCAAATCTTTCAAGAAGTAATACTTAATATTATTATTAATTAAGTAATAAAGTTCATAATTGTTTTCTTCGAAAAAATTATAAATTTCTTGTTTATCTTTTTCATTGAACTTGTCTACTCTTTCTAAATGATCTACATCATCTAAAGATATGAAAATAGGAAGTTCAGAATTTACTTCTTTTATCTCTTCCATATTCTCCCAAATGCAAGCGATATTTCTTGTTGCTTCTACGACTATTTCCCTTATAAAATAATCCAAGATATCTACATCATACTCATTATAAAATCTTTTAGATGCCTTAGGGGCTAATGTAATTAAATCTTGATGGCATTCACTATAAATAGAGAATGCTAATTCTTTTGAAGGCAAATCATCAAAATTTTTTAACGATGAAATTTCGTAACCATACTGTCCCAATACTTTTTCTAGTTTTTCAATTAATGCTTTCATGTATTTCTTCCCTTTTTTTATATATTAAGCAGCAAAACGCTCAATTGTTTCAATGATCTTTTCCTCGTTATAACCAATAAATGTTTCTTCAGGAAGATCATCAACATAAAGAGTATAAATATTCCCTTCCAAATAAGCTTCAAGTTCTTCAATAAAAGCTTCAATATTTGCATATAATTTATTTCTAAATTTTGCACTGATCCTTTTTACATTAAAGATATTTCTTGCTTGCTCTTTGGTAAAATAAGCATATCCTGCGCATCCATTATCCCAACCATAAGAACATGTTCTTGGTTTATTTCCTTCAGGATATAAAGCTATACTACCATGAATATATGCTCCTACCCTAATCCAAATATAACCCTTACTATTCAAATAGTTTTCTATTTCTTGAGTATTTTCAAAATCTTCATAAGTCAACCCATCTATTTCCCTTTCGCCAATTTCATAATCTTTTAAAAAATTAAAAAAAGAAGGAATAAAGCAATTATCAAATGGATCGTAATACTCATCTCGCTTGATTGCTATTTTTTTACCACTTAAAGTAAAAACATTAATGCTCTTTCTCGTTAAATCTTTAAATATATTTTCTAAAACTTTTTTATTCATTGTATTTTCCTTTTTATTTTTTTAACAACAAAAAGGATAGAAGTATCCCTAGTGGGATAAAACTATCCCAACTTAGGGCTTGATTTGTTTAAATAGATAATTCTTGTAAAGCTTCAGGCTTGTTTGAATTGTCTATAGGGCAGTCTAAAAAAGTATTCTCAGTATACTGATCCTTTCTTACATCCCATTTTGAGATATCTTGATTGAAAACATAGCATTTATGAAACATAAAGCGCATACTTTTAACGCTCTTCACATCCCACTTAGCTAAGGATTGATTAAAGGAACTGCAACTTGAAAACATAGAATTCATATTTTCAACTTTTCTAACATCCCAATCACCTAAAGGCTGATTAAAGGAACTGCAACTTGAAAACATAGAATTCATATTTTCAACTTTTCTAACATCCCAATCACCTAAAGGCTGATTAAAGTCATAACATCTTGCAAACATAGAATCCATATTCACAACTCTACCCACATTCCATTTGGAAATATTTTGGTTAAAACTTTCGCAACCCCAAAACATTCCTGCCATGGTTTCAACTTTTCTAACATCCCAATCACCTAAAGGCTGATTGAAGTAATGGCAACCATGAAACATATAAGACATATTTTTAACCTCACCCACATCCCATCTTGAGATATCTTGATTAAAGAATCTACATAACGAGAACATGTGAGCCATAGTTATAACCTTACTTGTATTCCACTTTTCAATACCTGAAAAGTCTTTACGAGTAGAGTTTGTAAACAAACCACTCATATCGGTGATATACTTTGTGTCAATGTCACCTAGATGAGTGCTTTCATCTTCAATTAATTCAACTAATTCTTTTTTAGTATTAGGCGTGTATTTGTATTTTTTCATTTTATTTTCCTTTTTATTTTTTTAACAAAAAAAGGATAGAAGTATCCCTAAGCGGGATAAAACTATCCCACCTAGGGCTTTCATTTTTTGTGGCGATCTTATTGCTTTTCTTCCAATATTCCATTTACTTTTTTCCTTCTAAAACAAGCTCTAACCACACCAAAGGTGCAGTTAGAAAGAGCATTAAAAATCTTAATAAACTCATAGGCTTTAATTTGCCAAAACACATCATAATTAATATGCAAAAAAGGCAAATTAAAACATAAACCAAACTAAATATCCCAAACATACATATTATGCCCATTACAAAACTCCTCTTTTTTTAAGATCAGCTAATTCTTCATCAGAAAGCAAATTTTCTTGCCCTCTTTTATATGTGGTAACTAAAACCGCTCCAAATTCACCTTGTCTTTCAAGAACGACAACAATATTGCTATCTTTATCAAGATATTTTTGAGCTGTTGCGATATGATAGTCAGCACCATGCTGTAAAGGTGAAGTGTTTCTAATAGCTCTTGAAATAGCAACTGATAATGTATCGTTTTCGACTTCTTCAAATCTTTGTGATACACGATCTGTAAAATGATCTGTCGCTTTAATGCAGTTTTGGATTTGTTTCTTGAAAAGATTTATTAAAAAATCAACTTTGCTCTTGTCTTTTTTAGCTTCTTTATAAGCTAAAGCTCTTGCAAGCCTAGCTACAACAAGCTCGTTTGTATAAGTTAACATTTTTGCATCTCCTAATTGATTAGCCAATAAGAGATACTAATAATCCCTTTAGGGAATAAAAGCATCCCCTAAAGGCGAGTTTTAAGTAAGCACTACATTCTTATATCAACATATTTCAATAATGAACATTGTGTTGTGTAGTTGTAGTGTAAAAAGTAGAAATTAAGAGTTGAATTGTGGACTTAAGATTTCATCAAGTATTATCCTGACTTCTTTCATAATCTTTTCATCAACTTCACCTATTTTTTCAATTAATCTATCTTTTGAAAAAGACTTTATTTGAGAACAATTTATGGCTGAGTCTACATTTAAATTGTTTGTAGCATTCTTGTCAATCTTTAAAAACCAAATTCCTTTATAGAATTTATCTTGCCAAGTTGTTAAAGGCACAACAAAAACAAGTTTTTGATTAGAATTAAAAAGATTATTGCTTAAAATCAATGCAGGGCGTTTTTTAGCAATTTCTTCGCCTACTTGTGGTTCAAAATCAGCAATCCAAAGTTCGCCATATTTAACAATTTTAGATGATACCATCATCCACTCCTGCTTCTGCAAGTTCAAGTTGTTCCTTTTGGTACTCTTCATCATTTTTAAATGCTTCAAAGCTTTTTATCCATAAAGCCTTTCTTTGCTCTATTCTTTTACTTTCGTGCATTTGCTTTAATGCGTCTGTTAAAATCTGAGTTTTACTCATTTTTAGTTCCTTTGCTAATTTATCAAGCATTAAGCTTGCCTCATTGTTGAGAGTTAAATTAATTCTTTGCATGTGTTTTCCTTGCGTGTAATTTTATACACAAATTATAACACAAATTATGTGCAAAATAAACTACAATTTATAGCACTCTTCACAAAAAACAAAGTAGTTATTATTGATACCACCATCGCCCACATGAAAAGCCGCACTTTCTTTTCTACCACAACAATCGCAGTCCGCTTTTAAATATAAAATTTCATCTGCGTAAGGCTTTAGTGTTTCCACATTGCCCCAAGAATTTCCTTCTATATCATTGATTAAGCCTGCAACTGTTATAAATATTTCTTTTTTTCTTGAAAGATTAATAATTTTTTCCAAAAAATCTTTCTTGAAAAATTGTATTTCATCTACAAAGATAAAGCTATATGAATCTAAACTTGTGTTTTCATTTCCAAAAGTGAAGTTTTGCAAATCGCTATTCTTGTGTTTTCTCGTAAAGAATTCTCTTATATCACAACTTGGGCGAATAATAATAACTTCATCTTGAAATAATATATTAGAAGCCTCTTCTATGATTTTAGCAGATTTTCCTGCCTTCATAGTACCTAAAATCATTTTAAGCATACAAACCTCCTTTTAAACAGGATATCCTGTTATTATTGTGATAACACCATTGTCTCGATCCACAGCAAAAATAATAGCAGAATTGCTATTCATAAGCTTGTAGATTTTCTGAAATGGATTCTTCGCAATTTCTTGATAGATCGAAGCCACAAGGCTAAGATCAACTTTTCTTTCTTGCAATCTTTCCGCAAAATGTTTGCTAGGAATAATTTTAAAACCTCTCATTGTTCTCTCCAATCTATTCTAATAAAACCAAAATCTTTACAATATTTAGCTGTTTTAGCTGTTTTTATAAGATTTTCTATAAAGATTAGCTCATCGCTATCTAATTGATAATCAGATAATTTCAAGCTAAACAACTGTTCTGTAGGAATTTCTATAATAAAATCACTTGGCTCAGAATAATCAATTTGTAATTTTTCAAATAAATCCTCAAGCTTTTGCGTTTCATTTTGAAAATACCCTTTACCATAAACTATTTCATATTTCTCAACTATACAACATTTAAAGTTCATATTAATCTCCTAAAACCATGATAGTCTAATAAAGCCGCTTTTTTTAGCATAAGGTGCCGTTTTTGCAACTTTAATTAAGTCTTCTAAAAAACCTCTTTCTTCTTCATCTAAATCATATTCATCTAAATCAAGAGAAAGTGTATCTTGCGTAGAAACTTCAAGATCTTCGTGTCCTTCGTTCATCCAAGCATCTTCTAGTAGACCAATTTTTTCCAATAAGCTTAATAATTTACATTCGCTATTATTGAAATAACTACCATTTTCGTATTCAACTTCATAATGTTTTGCTATATGACATCTGTATCCCATAATTTTTCCTTTTTTTAATATTTAATTATTTTTGTATATTGTTAGCAATTTAAATAAATTGCACCGTTAGGCAACCTTTGCAGCTCCTATTTGCTCGTGTAAAAAAGACCATAGTTTCCAAACAAGAGGAGAAAAAGCTTTGTGTTTATCACACTCCCAATTGTGAAATACTCCTAAAGAACCACAACCATTAAAGCGAAATCTAACACTCTCGCTTCCTTCATCAAAATAATTACCATTAGCACTAATGATTACTCTAATACATTCACCATCAAACTTTGATAAATCTTTGGATTTGTCAATACACTCTTTTAAATGTTCATAAACCTCATCCAAATCACTATCATCATTTCCAAGTGCAATAGTTTTATCTTTGGTAAACCAAAATCCTTCTTCTAATTTTTTGGAGTTTTTCGAGCTAGCAAGTATATTTATTTTTTTCATTGTATTTTCCTTTTTATTTTTTTTAACAACAAAAAGGATAGAAGTATCCCTAGTGGGATAAAACTATCCCAACTTAGGGCTTGATTTGTCTTAGCTGTTTAAATATACAACTTGATCATGAAAAAAGGGTTTGCTAATTTCAACTAATTTTCCATTATCTAAAATGATAAAGTTATTAGTGTCAACCCTAATGCGAATCTCTCTTGCATCTACAGCTATATTTTCAATACAACAATCTGTTACTCTATGTCTAATACTTTGGTTTTTTATTTCGCAATTATCGATAATCCAAGTATTATTTGTTTCTCTTGAGTAAGAGATTTTAGATTTTACGGTTTCGTAAAAATTTTTAGCAATAAATGTTAAAGCCTCTTCAAAACTTGTAAAAATACCAAGTCTTAAATGTTCCGAAAGATGATCGTTGCATTGTGCCTCTACTACATAGCAATAGGCAATTTTGAAGCTTGTGTTTATTGCGCTAAATACCTTTTTTTTATATTTCATTTTTCTCCTTTGTTTTTATCGGTAAGTCCAAGTTTGAGTTTTCATGTGAAGTGTTTTATGTTCGGCATAATGCTGAAAGGCATGCTCTATTTCCAACAAGATATTGTCATAACAAGCTGTTGTTAGATATATTTCTTCAAGAAATTCTTTTTCAATTTCTCGTGGATGCCCTGAGCTTCTTAATTTAGCTCTAAATTCTATACATAGCATTTTATGCTTGGCTTTCAATTCTTCATATTTTTCAATAATCCGAAATTTTGCTTCATCATTAAATCTATCAAAATCAATCGAGCTAATAATTTTGCCTTTTTCTTCAAAAGTAGCCTCAAAACTTATTTGTTTTTTCAAGACTTGCCATTGTGTACTTTCAATCAAATCAATATCAATAGAAGCATCGTAATTATCCTTGTGTATAAAATAAGAAGGCGTAATGCTTTTATTTAATAAAAATTTGAAAATTTTTCCTACCCATATTTTTTTGAAGCTATTATCATAAACGAAAAATTCATCTTCAAGCATCAATGGATTAACCACTAAATACATAGGAATCTTAATTCTGTTTAAATAAAATGCTTCATTTTTTGGATCTGATAAAAAATTTAATAACTCTCTAAGTGTCATCTATATTCCTTTGCTTATAATGTTTAAAGAGCAAAATAGCTCTTTTTATCGAGCTTCTTTTGCTAGCTTGTTTGTTAATGTCTTGCTCATGCTTTGTGCTATTTAATGCTCAAGTAACCTTTTCTTTGAGAAGTTTTTTGATATTTTTCAAAAAGTCTTTCATAAAGTTCAGGTTCATTATCTTTTAAAGCCTTTGTGTCAAAGCTCGTGCTTGTAGTATCATTTGATAAAGAAAAGAAGCTGTCATCGACTTTGATTTTCTTAGCACCGCAAGTTCGCATATACTCTTCAATCAAGGCTTTTTTCTCTTCAAGTTCCTTTTCAAGCTCTTTTTTTCTAGCATTTAACTCAATTATTTTTTTACCTACTTCAAGCAAATCACCACTTAATTCACTACCTTCACTTTTCTTCATCATTAAAGGACAAGTTTTTTTATGAGGGCAAGTAGAACAATAAAGTTGTTCACTAGGAGCAGGCTCTTCTTTATTTAAAAGAGAATTGGCTAAAAGCTGAGCATTCTCAATTGCTAATTTTTCAAATGTTTGGTTATGATTTACTTCAAACGATTTAAACCAACCTGTATTTAAGTTAATAGCAACAACATAAGCTCTTAATTTCTTTTGTGTTTGTGTTGCAAGTAAGGCAAGTTGAAAATTAACCTGCATAACCCAAGAGTCATAAGGTTTATCAACAGCTGTATTAACGCTTTTAGCCTCAACAACAACAATTTCATTCTTGCTCTCCAAGCAAAAATCTATATGAGCTTTTAGATCAAAGCCTTCTATCGTTAACTTAACTTCTTTTTGAAGTGTAGGGTTTAATCCATCAAGCATTTTTTCAATAATGCCTTCAGCAACATGCCCCCTTTGAAAACGAATGAGAGTAGGTAAATCATGCTCATAATTAGTTGTTTTATCAAGATAAGCCTTTCTAAGACAACCACCTATATCAGATGACCCAACATATTTTGATCTATCTCCTAAACTCTGCTCGGTATCTTTTTTTAAAGCCTGTGGCAAGTTTTTTGCTACGAATTCATCAAATTTATTTTTATTCATTGTATTTTCCTTTTTTATATTTTTAAATCAAAAAAGGATAGAAATATCCCTAGTGGGATAAAACTATCCCAACTTAGGGCTGTATAGAAAATCAGAGTAAGTGTATTTTTCCTGTAAATACTACAAGAGATAAATCATAGTTATCTTCAACAAAGAATTCGATAATACTCTCATTTGTGTCAAGTTCATCAACAAAACTATCTATTGAAGCATGATTATGATCTGTATACGCTTTATCCGCAAACTCATCGAAATATTTTTTCAAATACTCTTTTGCAGCATTAGGTTCATTATAAACCCTGATATCTGATTCTTTTGCAATTATGATTAATTTTTCCATCCTATTTTCCTTTTAATTTGATATTTTTAAAACTCTTCTTTAGTTTTTGGGGTATGTTTTGACATGATAATTTTGTTTAAAGTTTCATCAAATTTACTAAAATCGAAATTCGACTTTAATGACTCTACTTTATAAAATTCAACAAAACTATCTACAACCCCTCTTATCAACCTATTAATTTCATTAGGTTTTTCCGCATGTTTATATTCCATATATTTGTCTATTGAAATAATTGCTTCCCTAGAGATATACTCATCTCTAATAAAGCTAGTGGGATGAATAAAGCTTGTTTCTCTAATAAATTCTTTATTAAAAACAACTTGATTAGAAAAAGAAGCAGAGTTGTCTTCTTCAACCCCACATCTTACGCAAGCAAATATCTTGTTATTTTTTTTGTAAAAAACAACATCTGCAGTTCCTTCATAATCAACCTGATTTAGCAAATTCGATTGATTGACAAAAATTTCTTCAACAAAATCTTTATAATGTGGATACTTTCCCCAAAAATCATCTTCTGCCAAAGTCTTAATGCCGATTAAAATATTGTAACCGATTTGCCCATATAACGAAGAAAAACTACTACCACTGATATTTTTATTATGATTTTCATCAATAGACACATTAATAATATTAGTAACTGATCTGCTACTCATTTTTTATCCTTATTTTTTATTTTTCGAAATAAGCTTCTAGTAAATCAATTTGTTTTTCTTTGACAAATTTATCTAAAGTAGTTTCTTCATCAAAGTTAAGATTTTCAGTGTAGCTAAAGAAGTATTTTTGAACAAGATTATCGATTTTTTTATCGAAAGTTCCTATTAAACAACTGCTTCTTTCTCCCTCTAAGTATAATCTAAAAATTTCTTGTGTAATGATTCTTGTTAAATACTCACCACCCAAATCTTCATCAATTTCTACATCAAGGCTTTGTAAAGCTTCTTCTATTTCTTCACTGCTTAGCTTCAAATTGATCATTTCTTTTTCAAATAATTCATAAGCTTCATCCTTATTTATATAGGCTAACTCCCAAACATAGTTTAGAAATTTAGCCGAATTTGTGTCCAAGGAAAATGCCTGATTATTTTCAAATTTCTCAAGCGCATATTGCTTTGTTTCTTCTAAAAGCTTTTCTTTATTGTAATTGAATTGAAGCTCTTGTGCTAGAATATTTCCCTCGCAAGCTTTGCAGTAATGCCAACGATTTTGCGCGTAAAGATAGAAATACTCTATATCATTTATCCCATTACCTTCCGTAGCTTTTACAAAATCTGTAAAAAGCATTTTACTGCTTTTATGGATTTGTAGTTTTTCACATTGACTTAAATCTTGTCTTAAAGCTCTAATATCACCATGTTTTATTAAATCTTTAACAGATTTAGGATCATTATAATATTGTAAAAGAGTATAACCTACACCCTTAACATAGCCATCAAAATGACAATAAATACGATCCACATAAAAGCCACTATTTGTTTCCATTGCAATCCAAGAACTTGTCCCCATTTTACTTTCCCGCCTTTTCTTTTAAATAAGATAGCAAGAATTGTATTATCCATTTAACAGGGAATATGAATGCAAAAAATAGAAACAACATCCAACACATAATTGCTAGTATTGCTATTTTGGCAAAAGAAAATATGATAGCAGATACAAAAAATAGCGTAACTAGAGCCACAAAATCCCAAAATTCTTTTTCTAATTTTTCTTTAAATTTTTTCATTTTTTTCCTTTTTATTTTTTTAACAACAAAAAGGATAGAAGTATCCCTAGTGGGATAAAACTATCCCAACTTAGGGCTTGATTTGTTTAAATAGATAATTCTTGTAAAGCTTCAGGCTTGTTTGAATTGTCTATAGGGCAATTTTCAAACATATCATCAGTGCATTCAACCCTACTCACATCCCAACCATTTAATGATTGGTTGAAAGATATGGCGTTTTGGAACATGTAAGCCATATCCCTAACCCCGCTGACATCCCATTTGTCTAGGGGTTGGTTGAATACAGGACACTCGGCAAACATCCCCTCCATGTTTACTACTCCGCTGACATCCCACTTGTCTAGGGGTTGGTTGAAGGATATGCAACTCACAAACATATAGCTCATATCCTCAACCCTAGAAGTGTTCCATTGGGAGATATCTTGATTGAAAGCATGACAGCCTGAAAACATCCATGCCATACTTCTAACACCACTCACATCCCAACCATTCAATGGTTGGTTGAAAGACTCACAACCTGAAAACATATGGGACATATCCTTAACACCACTCACATCCCACTTCTCAATACCTGAGAAGTCTTGTCTATCTGAATAGAAAAACAAGTAACTCATATCCGTGATATTGCTTGTATCAATATCACCTAGACGAATGCTTTCATCTTCAATTAATTCAATTAATTCTTCTTTGGTATTAGGAGTAAATTTAGCCATAGTAATCCTTATAATCTTTGTCTTCTAGCTGAACTTTGCTCTTGTGAAGCTTCAGGCTTGTTTGAATTGTCTATAGGGCAATTTTCAAACATTTCATCAGCATCCTCAACTCTACCCACATCCCAATCACCTAAAGGCTGATTGAAGGATATGGCATTTTTAAACATCCATGACATATTCTTAACCCTAGAAGTATTCCACTTCTCTAGGGGCTGATTGAAGCTCTCGCAACCCCAAAACATTCCAACCATATTCTTCACATTGCTGACATTCCACCTGCCTAAAGGTTGATTGAAGTTCTTGCAACCCCAAAACATGTTTTCCATATAAGCTACATTAAAAACATTCCATTTAGAGATATCTTGGTTGAAGTTATAGCAATCATAAAACATCCATGACATACTTTCAACTTCATAAACATCCCAACTTGAAATGTTTTGGTTGAAGTTATAGCAGCTATAGAACATTCCTTCCATATTTTTTACCCTACTCACATCCCAAGCTGAAATATCTTGGTTGAAAGCATGGCAGCCTGAAAACATAGAATTCATATACCTAACCCTACTCACATCCCAATCACCTAAAGGTTGATTGAAGTAATGGCAACTATGAAACATGTAAGCCATATCCTCAATCTTAGACACATTCCAACCTGAAATATCTTGATTGAAGGATTTACAATGATAAAACATCCAAGACATGTCCCTAACATTGCTCACATCCCAAGTCTCAATGCCTGAAAAATCAATGCGAGTGAAATCCGCAAACAAACCACTCATATTCGTGATATTGCTTGTATCAATGTCACCTAGATGAATGCTTTCATCTTTAACTAGAGCCTTAAGCTCTTCTTTAGTTTTTGGCGTGTATTTGTATTTTTTCATTTTATTATCCTTTTTAGTAATAACTTGTAAATTCAAGAGCCTTGCCTTTATATTTATAAAGACTTTTAGCATAACCACCTCTTGAATCTTTTGGAAAATTTGAAAGCGTCTTAAAAGCTGCCTTGTCAAGCTTTAAAGCATTTTTGCATGGACTTTTTAGACCTCTTTCCCAACCTGTTACTTTCACATCTGTCTTTACTTCTGCAAGAAAAATGGTTTTTTCGGTTGTGGCTATAACTTGATAAAAATCAATGTTTGTTTGTTCATATCCCCAACTTGAATAGAGAAAATCCCCTACTTTATAACCATCCTCGTTCTCTTTACTTTTTTTATTGATAAGAGATTGAAGTTTTTCAAGATTTGCGATTTTTTTTAAAATATCACTGTAGTCTTGAGCAAAATCCATTCTTTCATCCCACTCTCTAGTTCTGCAAGGATATTTACTATTTACAGCTTTGTAAAATTTTGAAAATTCCTTTTCGATCACGAGATTGTAAAGATCAATTTCATTAGAAGCCTCAAGCAAACTTTTATGTGATTTAAGAAGTTTAGTTTTTTCTTTTTCTATTGTTTTTATTTTTCCTTGTAAATTCATTGTATTTTTCCTTTTTTTTGATTTGATAATTAAAAAAAGGAATAGAATATTCCCTAAAAGCGGGAATGTCTATTCCCACCATAGGGATCAATTTAAATTAAGTTAGCACTAGATAATTCTAGTGCGAGATTACCAAATTAAGCTACATTTTCAATTTGTTTCCACCATGTTTTTTTGTCAGGGTGATATTTATAGCCTAATTTTTTGAGTTTGTCTGTCAATCCATAAGTGTTTCCTACAATCCAATAATAATTGTTTTCATTTTTCACTTCGAGTCCCAAAGATAACAAAACTTGTCTTTCATCTTCGCTAAAAGTCGTAGCAGTTGATTTTGGAAAGTTTTGTGAGAAATCAACTTTCTTTTTGTTTTCTTGAGTATTGGTTTGATAAGCTTCAACATCAATAATAATATTGTCACTTTCAGTCATTCCAACGCCCATTTCTTCAGCAGAATATAATCCACTAAGATTGAAAGCTTTTCTAAGTGCTTGTGACTCGGCTACCTTTTTTAGCATGGTATCAGGTTTTGTAGTCCAAAATGAAGTAGCTTCGCCTGTTTCTCTCTTTTGTACATATTCATTATAAGCAACTTCTACGACAAAAGGTTTATCACTATCAGTTCGATAAACTTCACAAACGGCAACTAAATCTTGAATGTACCCCCATTTTCCATTATTTAATCGTGGGAATTGTTTAATTTCGCTATAAGAGCGAATTCCACCAAATTTACCTGTTTTGTGGGCAATAGCCAAAAAACCATCTCTTCCCACTAAAGGTTCAATTTTATCCACCCACTCTTTTTTATCATTAATTTTAACCTGCGCTCTTCTTGGCACAAAAAATATCTGTCTTAAAAACGGATCTAAATTGTACTTGTTAGCAATATTTAGACAATATTCCATTTCAGCAATTGTAGCATTGTTAGGAAAGAAGTGTTTTTTGATCAGTTCAATTTTTTCTTGTGTGAATGAAGTGCTAACAGCTTGATTTTGAGTGTTTGTGATTTTTGTATTCTTTGTGGTTTTTGTATCCATTGTTATTTCCTTTTTTTATTTTTAAATCAAAAAAGGAATAGAAATTTATATTGCCCAAGAAGGGAATAAAAAAATCTATTCCCAACTTATAGGGCGTGTTAAGCTAAAAAGCTTTTATGTTCGTTACACAATTAGTTCAAAAGAAATCTATAATCACAAAACCGCTTTTTCTAGCATAATCAAAATTACTAGCAGTTTTTAGTGTTTGTGCTAAAATTAAAAGATCTCCTTCAAAATTATCAAGAGGCAACTGTTCTATTTGTTCAATATCCACTTCAACTCTTTCTAAATTGAATTCTGATTGACAATAATTAATATTTAAATCATTGAGCGCAGTGATAAACTCTTGATAATCATATTGTGGTATTTTTAAATCGTAATTGTATTCAATTGCATGTTTTGAAACTATATTTGGATAGTATCCCATTTTTAATCCTTTTTTTATTTTTAAATCAAAAAAGGAATAGAAATTTATATTGCCCAAGAAGGGAATAAAAAAATCTATTCCCAACTCGGGTTGTAGCCTAATTAGTAAATTATTTCAAGGCTTCTAACATAAAATTCATCATAGCCCAAGCGCCTGAAAGTATAGTTACTGTAGTTGCTACTGCAGTACCTAAAAGCCAATAAAGTGCTTTTTGCTTAGCACTAGAAATTTGTTCTGAGATTTCAGTTTTAACTTCAGCTATCTTGGTGTTAACTTCAGCTATCTTGGTGTTAATAATTCCTTCTAGTCTTGCAACTTCAGAATAAATTAAATTTTCAAGTCTTTTAATTTCTAATTGAAATAAATCTTCAAGTCTTTTAATCTCTGATTGAAATAAATCTTTGCTTACAAGCTCTTGTCTTATTTCATCAATGGCTTGTTGTTTAAGATTTTCAAAATTTAACCTTTGAGTTGTTGCTCTATCATTAACAATCTCTTCAAAAGCTTGAATGAGTTTTTTAGACTGTTCTGAATTAGAAAAAATGCCTTCTATTAAAGCTTTGAAACTTTCATTTAAAACAAATTCTTTTGTTTGCATAGCATATCCTTGCATATATTCTCCTTTGTATTATAACATAAACTTTTTAAGCAACTTGCTTGGAAGGTAATAAAAATAGAATAGCTTTTTGAAAAATACCAAGATTTACCAATCTTTTTATTCCACTTAATACAGTCTTTTGCTCTTTAATTATTTTTGCAAGTTCTTCACTATATTGAGTTGCTAATTCCAAATTTTCATCTAAATACTGCTCTATCATATTCTGATAATAACTATATTTTTCTTCCAATATTTCATAATGAGCTGTAAGTAATTTAATGTTAGTTTTTTGAGAATTTTTCATTATATTTCCTTTTTTTATTTTTAAATCAAAAAAGGAATAGAAATTTATATTGCCCAAGAAGGGAATAAAAAAATCTATTCCCAACTTATAGGGCGTGTTAAGCTAAAAAGCTAAAAATTAGCTTTTACTTTCGTTAGTGTGTTTGTCGTTAAAATAGTGAGCTACTAAAACCAATGTGCCAAGAATAAGAGTGATAGCACCGATTAAAATAGCTATATCATAACCATCCATTCTTTCTCCTTTTTTCAAAAAAAGATCAATCCTTAAGAAAGATCGATGATAGTGCAACTATCGCCAAAATTAGCAAACTTTCGATGAGGATAATAAAAGCTCTACTATCGCCCATTTGCAAACCATAAAGACTATTTACAAATAATCCTACGCCAATAGATTCCATGAATCTTAAAATTGCTTTTGCAGGTATTTTTGTAAATATCGATAGTTTTTTGAAAAAATCTTTCATATTTCTTCTCCTTATCTTATAACAAAAAAATGCTAAAAGTCAAGGGGTATTAATATCCCATAATGGGATAAAAATATCCCAACTATGGGTTAAATGCCTAGAGTTAAAAAGGAAGATCTTCTCCTTGTTGTTCCTCAGACTGATGAATAGGTACTTGTTTTTGCACAGACTGATTAACAGGTTCAGGAGTTGATTGAACATTAGCATAAGGATTACCTGATTGATTATTATCAGCAGGCTTGCTATCTAAAAACTTCATAGTTTCAACAGCAATCTTATAGCTTGTTCTATTTTTTCCTTCTTTATCTGTATAATTTTCTTGAACCAATCTTCCTTGCAAAAAGATTTTTGAGCCTTTGCGCAAGTATTGATTCATGTTTTCAGCTAATCTGCCAAAGACACTGAAGTTTAAGTAGCAAACTTCTTCTTTTGTTGTGCCATCGTTAGAAACATATTTATGGCTACTAGCAATAGCATTATTTAAAAAAGCTACACCACTTTGAGAATAGCTCAACTTAATATCTTGGCAAATATTGCCTACAACTGTCACTTGATTAAACATGTGTTCTCCTTAAGAAAATATTTAAGACTTTTGTCTTATGAAAACAAAAGAGAACACGCCCTAAATAGGGATATTCCTTTTGCTTTTATAAAACAAAAAAGAAGTCCCTAAATAGGGATAATCACAATAATAAATTATTTGTGCATAACTTTAAGAAGCATTTCTTAAAACTATAATCACAATTATATTCGCTTAAATAATACTCATGTATATTTACTTTGCGTTCTACGCAAATCGCAACTTTGCGTACGCCAAAAAAGTGTTCAAAAGGACAAAACACTTATTTAGCAGCTTTAGCTCACGCTAAAGAACGGACTATATCTTGACTGCATAAACAGCCCCCTCCGTTTGGGTTATCTTATATAATAAATCCTTTTTCCCCATTTCAAAAACTACTCAGTTTTAGTACTTTGTGCTTGAATTTCTTTAAGAATCGTTCTTCTTAAGACATTATTAGAAATGTGTCTTACATTTCCAACTTTTACTAAAATTTCTTTACCTGTGATTTGCAGATTTTTAATATTTTCTTTGACTGAGCTGATTTCTTTTACCCATTTATCAGCATCCTCAGATGCAACTCCATTTCCCCATAATTTTCTTATAGTTGAATCCATAGCATCTAACATTCTTAAATCTGAAAAAATTTCAGTGCCTGCTATAGAATCACTAACAAATACTTGAGCATTCGAATTTAAATCGATAGTTCTTTTTTTATCCTCGATTCTTCTTCTCATAAATTCTGCTCTTGACATTTTTTTTTCTTCTGAATTTTGAGTTGTTTGGGTTGTGTTTGTAACATTTTCTTTATTTGTATTATTTTCATTTTGGGTTTTATTTTTTGCCATATATTTTCCTTGTTTATTGTTTTACTTTGAAAGATAAAATTGAATGAAATGGGGGTTATAAAAAGATTTAAAATATTGCTTATAAGCCTACTCTACTTGGTTCTCTCACCTAAAAAGATGATACCCTTTCGATAGTCTCTGAACTTTATTCATGTTTAAAACAAATTTGAATTTGTAGAATTTACTCGTGAGTTTGGTATTATTTTTGACTGAATTATTTTTGACTGAAAGGATAATATACAAAAGCATTTCTTGATAATTAAACTTAATGCTTTTTATCAAAAATAATACTTTTGCAAACTCTACAAATTCAAATTGTATTTTAAATTTAGAATCTTAGCTGCTGATTGCCTCGTGAGTTGATAGTTTTCACCTATCCAAAATGGAAACAATGATATTTCTATCAAAGCTTGGTATATCAACCCCATTCTAAGAAAAACTTCTTAGTGTAAATGCGAGCAGGTTTACAAACCTGTCTGATCTCCGCATCGTAATGCTCTCGATCAGCGTTTCCCAGCAATTAGAAGGGAATTAATCGGCTAAGAGCTAACCGAACTTCTATATCACAACCTGTTTCTATGTGACTCGCTCATCACAAAGCTATATAAGGCAGGAGGTGTGGACCTGTCATTCCTTATCGCTATTCCGAACTTAAAAAAAAGTTAATGCCGAGATTATATTTGATTTTTGTCAAAAAGTCAATAGTTTTTTTATTTTTTTAAAAAAACGAATCAAAAGCCTATTTTATCCATACTAAAACTCCGCCACGCCTATTATTTCCATTGCTTAAACGAAAAGCGGAACTGTTATAATAATACAGAATTTCTATTTTTCCATAGTTTTAATTTTCTTGTAAGTTTTATTAATAATTTCAACCATCTCAAGAGCCTATTTTTCCATTTGTGGAACTGTTATAATAAAGACTTTATCCCTTTTTTTCATAATATTAAGTTGTTTATAAGCAAAATTTTCTTTTTTAATGGCAAAGTGCGGAACTGTTATAATAAAGTGCGGAACTGTTATAATAATCAAAAAAACCTATTTTTGAAAATCAAATAACTATTTTTTCATAGCTCAAAATACTTTTCGATAAAAACTATTATTTATTTATTAAAAATTATTATCTCTAAATCGCTGTATATTAATTGTTTAAAAATTATTTTACGAATAAAAAATGGAACTGTTATAATAAAAAACGGAACTGTTATAATAACGCCCTTTAAGAATTTATTTAAGAGATTAGTTTATTAAAAAAAGAGAATTAATTTAATATATAAATTTATCTAATAGTTTAATATTATTTAAAGATAAATTTATCTAATAGTTTAATATTATTTAAAGATAAATTTATCTAATAGTTTAATATTATTTAAAGATAAATTTATCTAATAGTTTAATATTATTTAAAGATAAATTTATCTAATAGTTTAATATTATTTAAAGATAAATTTATCTAATAGTTTAATATTATTTAAAGATAAATTTATCTAATAGTTTAAGCTGTTTTCTTGTTCAAGTTGATTTTTGTTGTATTTCTTTTGTTCGTTATTTATTCTTTCAAATAAATCAATGTCTTTGATTAGAAAGCAATCGCCTTCTCCACACATTAGATAAATAGGATTGATTCCTAGAGTTTTGTAAAGTTTTTTAATCATAAAGCTGTTGAGTTGTCCATATCCTTTCTCAAATCTAACATAAAGAGCTTGGGATATTCCAAGTATATTTGCTATACGCTGTTGACTTAGATTGAGTGCTATTCTTAAAGTTCTTAGTCTTTTTGCACAATCTGATATATGAATATGTTCATTTTCTAAATCGGTTTCTTTTAAAGTTTTTTCTTCAGCTTCTTGTTTTACTTTTTCGTAATTTTCTAAATATTTTGTATATTTCTTTCTCCACTTATATACTGTTTGCAAGGTTATATCATACCTAGAAGCTACTACCTTTGATGGTAGATTTTCTTTTACTTGTGTTGATAAAATTTCCATTATTTGATCATAAGTTTTTTTGTTTTTTCCCTTATTGCCTTTTACCGATAATCTTTTCATTGAATATTCTTTTTTGCCTTGTTTTGTGTGTTAATATTAGCCCTGATTGTATCTAAAAATATATTTAAAAATATAAAATAATACTAATACAATCCTATATTTAATTATTAAATATATTAAATAATTTTTTATATTTTAAATATATATTTTTTAGTCAAAATATATATAATTTTATTATATGAATAGATTTATTATAATATATATTTAAATAATATAAAAATTTAAAAATTTAATTTTTCTATGATATAATTATTTAAAAACGCTATGGAAAAAATATGAATTTTAAAAGGATTTCAGAGCTTTTAGAGATTGCAAACAATTACAATATTGAAGTTTCTGAGGTGTTTTCAGCACTCAATCAAGCTCTTGAAATTGTTTTAAAATGTGGAAAGTTGCACGCTGATTTTTCAAATGAAAAAATTCTTTTTTACGAATTAATCTACAATCGTTTTGGCGAGAAGCGCAAGAAGTTTGTTCAGATTAAAAGAAGTAACTATAAAACTGTTCAGGATAAGTTCATAAGTATTGTAATTTCTTGTTCAATAGAAAAACAAAGAGAACAAATTAAAACTTTAAAATCAAAAGTTTTTAAAGGAAAAATTGAAAAAGTTTTAAAGACAGGGTTTGAAGTCTCATCTAGTGCAGGTTTTGGGTTTTTGCCAAAAGTCGAAGTTTTGCGTAAAGATTTAGAAAGAATGCAATTAGGCGCCGAGATATACTTTGCTATAAAGAAAATTAAAAATACTCAAAAAGCGCCCAATGGAATATTGATTTTTACAAGGAAGAATATGAATATTTTAGAACACGAAATCATAGATGGTATGAGTGATTGCGGCGTGTACTATATCGAAAAAATAGGTGCAAGAAAAATATCCATATTTTGTACAAAGATGCCTACAAAGGAGCAAATTAAAAACACAATGCGCGCAGTAAATTCTTTTCTCGATATTCAAGTAAGAAATTGATTTAAAAAGGAAAAAAATGAATAATGTAGTATTTATCAATAATCAAGAAGTTGTTTTTGAAAACAAAGATGAACAAGTTTTTTGCACAAGTTTGGATATAGCCAAGGTTTTTGGAAAGAATCATTTTCATGTTTTAAGGGATATTGAGAATATTTTAAATGATTTGCGAAAAATAGGGGCTTCTCAAGACCTATCCAATTTTGGATTGGTTAAATATAAAGATAAAAAAGGCGAATTTAGACCATCTTATCAAATATCTCGCGATGGATTCTCTCTTTTAGCAATGCGCTTTACAGGCAAAAAAGCTTTGCAATGGAAAATGCTTTTCATCAATGCTTTTAACGAAATGGAAAACATTATTAGAAGCAATAATCAAACTACTAATTATTCTGATTATGAAATTATCAAGAAACAAAACGAAATGTTAAATCAAATAGCTTGTACTCAAAGCAATACAATCTATGTTTTGCAAGATAGCATTAGATTTTTAAACAATACTATTAGCTCAATGAAAGAAATTAACAAAGAATTAAAAAAAATCTCGGGTATAGAGAAATTTTTAAGAGATAACAGGAGAAGATAATGGAAAACGGTAGCGGTAATATCAATAATAGGGGGGACATAAATTCTTATGGCTCAGGTAGATTTGCACATCCTAACTTAAATTTTGGAGAATTAAAAGAAAGAGAAGGCGGAAGTGGTAGAAATATTTTTCATGCCCTGAGTGAAATTCAAAGATATCATGTTATCGAAGAGCGAAGCGAGGAAATTCCTAAAGAATATTTTACTATTGAGCAAATATTAGATTACCTAAAAATAGGTTTTAAAAGTGGTATGTTTGAAAGTTTTATTTTTACTATACTTCTGTGTTTTTTACAAGTTATTTATCCAAGCTATAAGTTTTATTTTTTAGATGCCTCGTTAAATGAAAGTGAAAAGCTTTTTTTTGATTTATTATCTTACGCACCTATTTTAATTTCTACTTTATTTATGGCGTATATTTCTAAGTATTATAAAGGCTTATTAACTCGCAGAGCTATTTTCGCCTTAATGAACGGCAGAAGTTTTTCATTTTTGCTTAAAGGTATTGCTATATTTTGGTTATTTTCATGGTTGAAAGAAATATCAATTAATAATCCGCGCACTGTTTATTCTTGGGCAGATTGGACTCTGTGGTTAATACAATATTTTAAGCCTAGTATTAGTACTGAACAGCTTTATGTATTTTATTATAAATATGCCATTCCTGCTTTACATGATGCAAGTTATGAGTTGCTTTATTCTATGTGTATCTTTGCTATATTGCCTTATTTAACAATATTTTACAAGGGTTACAAGGAAAGAGTTAAGAGATTTGAAAATAAAGATGCTTATGAGAATTATTAACTCAAAAAATAAACAAATGTGTGGATTTATAAAATTGGAAAGGTAGTACGCCTATGTTTTTTAGCAAATCTAAAGAAGAAGAAAAGACTTTTATCGGAATAGGATTTGAGCTAGAAGATAAAAAGCAAGAGAAGCTTTTGGAAATATATCAAATGGATGATAATGCCAAAAATCATACTTTTGTTTTTGGCTCTACAGGCGTAGGAAAGACAAGACTTATTGAAGGACTTATTGAGCAAGATATTCCAAAAGGAAAAAATGTTGTTATCATTGATCCTAAGGGTGATATAGGACTTTTTTCAAAAATGGTTGAAATTGCTAAAAAAAGCAATAGAGAAAAAGAACTTATGTTTTTAAGTCCTATTTATCCCGAATATTCAATAAAAATAAATCCATTAGCCAACTACTACATGGAAGAAGAAATTATTGCTCATATTGTTTCAGGCGTTCCTGCTAAAGATGAGTTTTTTTACAATGTTGCAAATGAAACAACCACTGCGGTTGTAAAAGCTTTACTTATTATTAGGCGTTATGAAAAATTAGAAAAACCTTTAAATTTTGAAGAAATTGCCGAAAAAGTTTATTATGAGGGCTTGAAAGAACTTCAGTCGGAACTAAAAGAAATCCAAAGCAATGGTTTCGAAGATGATGAGATTGCTAGACTACTTGCTTTATACGACAGAGTTTTATCATCGCCACAAGATTATTTTGCTAAAGTTTCATCAACTTTGAGAACTACTCTTACTCAGATGACTATGGGTAATGTAGGTAAAATTATAGGCACTGCACAAGAAAATACTTTTATTAAAAAATTACAAGAAGATCAAGGTGTACTTTTATATATTATGACAGGCTCTATGCTAACAAGACAAGTATCAAGCATTATCTCCAAAGTAACCATCTCTATGATTCAATCTTGTGTGGGTAGGATTTATGCTTCAGGTAAAAAATTTGATAAAACGCTAAAAATCTATATCGATGAAGCTGCATCTTCTGTGTATAGGGGTATAGAAACTTTATACGCTCAAGCAAGGGGAGCAGGCGTGGCTATCATGGGGCTAACTCAATCTGCAGCCGACTTAGCGGCTGAAATAGGACAAGATGGTGCAAATAGATTATTAGAACTAACCAATACTAAGATTATTATGCGCTTAAATGATACTAAAAGCTCAAAGATGATTTCGGATCTTGGGGGTAAAAAAAGAGCTTATTCTTATTTTTTAACCATAGAAGGAGGTATTACCTCGAGAGAAGTTGAAGAATTGAATATCGAGGTTGATAATGTAACCAATTTGCAAAAGAGGGAATTTTTTTACTTTGGTTTTGAAGGGCGTTTTAAAGGCAAAACTCTAAAAGTAAGCGATGGAAAATTACTTGTAGTTATGCCTAATGTAACTCAAAAGAATGAGGATTTTTAATGTTTGATTTAATAGAAGATATAATGAGCTTCATTTATCGCCATCAAATCATAAGAAAAATAGCATGGCAACTTATAATCACTTTTGCATCAATTTTTCTTTTTTTAACCATTTTGTTTTGGTTTAATTTTAAAAAAATGGGATATTCAAGTTTTGATTTCAACTTGTTATTAAATGTGCAAGCCTATATTTTTCTAATTAAAGAATATGCAAGAGAAATAGCTTATTTTTTAATTATAGAGCAAGTTTTATTTATTTTATTGCTTTGGTATATGAGCAATAAACTCAGCAAGCCATTAAAAGATAGGGAAATAATAAAAATAGATATTAGAGATCTTGCAAAAATTTGGCTTGAAAGTGACAATGCCCCTATGGTTGATACTTCTAAATTGGCTACTGAAAAAGCTAATACCATAATGGCAAATAGGCAAATGCGTGATTCTATAATTTCTTTATCTAATCTAAAACAAGATGCGAGTCAAATTTTTTTAAATGATATTATTAAACCAAACCTTGAAAAAATTCACCCTAAGCATCTTGAGATGATTATTAAGCTACTTCAATTGCTCGAAGAAAATATTACCTGCCCAAGTGTAGTTCAACTTTTTGAAGGAGATCCAAATAGCGCTTATGGAAAATTACCTGCTAGAAGAAAAGAAGGGGAAAGGGTTGACACGGTAACACTAGATGGAAAGACTCGATTTGATATATATGAAAGAATTAGTCTTTTGAGGCATTCTTTGCATGTAGCTTATAAAATTATTGAATTGCTTAATGATGGCAAGGAGTATAAATCTTTCAAAAAAACACTATTTGGAAAAGCAATCATTGTTGCCTTAGGGCATGATATAGGCAAAATTAGCAACTTTAACTTAAGGGAAAGTTATATAAAAGAACAAAGACTAGAAGGCAATACAAAAACAGCTTTTAACTCTTTAAGAAGAATGCAAGAGCATCAAAAGATTTCCTACATCATCTTTTATGAACTTTTTAAAAACTATCCTGATTTAAAAGAGCTTGCTGCAACTGTTCAAAATCATCATTTAGGTAGTATTGATAAAAATGATAAGCTTTTAAAATTATTGATTGATGCCGATAAGCAAACAAGAGAATATGAGCTAGATGCCTATTTACAAAACAGCGAAGAATTTGAAAAAATAAGAGCAAAAGAGTTAGAGAATATTATTATAACAGTTCCGCAAAAAAATAATATAGTACAGCAAGATACCAAAAAAACGCCATCCCATGTATTAGAAAATAAATCACAAAATATCCAAAATAAAACCAAAGATGAGAATATTGCTAGTAAAATCTCTATTTTAGAATTAAAAGAACTCCAAGAACGATTTGTGCTTAATTTTTACGAATGCAAAAAACAATTTTTTCTTTTTACAATGGATGATAATACAAAAGAACTTCAGGAGCTTATTTTTAATTTTAAATTTAAAAATACCGAAAAAGAATTTTATAAAGACAAGAAAGATTTATTTGTGCTTGTTGAATGCGGCGTAATTAATGGAAACAGAACAGACACAATGAACTATTTTTACGATTTAAGCGATGAAATAAATAAAAAATTAAATAAAAAAATTAAAATAGGTTTTGCTATGTTTAGAGATTGTAGAGATATAAATGAAGCTATTAGCGGTTGTGTAAAAGCACTAGAACATATTAAAAATAATAGCCAAGTAATCTATTCTGATTATAAGGATTTTAAAATATCTACTAATGATAAAATTTTAATTTCAGATGATGCTGAATCAACAATAAAAGATGAAATACTGCAAGAAAAGACAGATGCGGTAGATATAAAAGAGCAAAGTGATATATTGAAAGAAAATGTCAATGCGCAGTCTATAGAAAAGATATTTGAAATAGCTGAAAGTAAAATCCAAAAGGTTGAATATTCTTTAGATCAAGAAGAAAATTTCGATATTTTATTAATCGAAGTAAAATTTCTTGAGATTTTAAAATCCAAAATCAACACTTTTAAACGCAAAGGTTTTTCAAAGATCGTGCAAGCTATAAGCTTTAAAAAACATGTTTTATTTAGTCGCGAATGTCTTTTAGAAAGTCTTGCGGATGCGCTTAATGTAAAAAATAAAGATTTGGAAGCAAAGCTTAATTTTTTAATTCGATATTATCGTAATCATTCTGATGAAAATAAAAGACTAATTTGGTTTGTTAATATAGATAAGGGTTTTTATCATTCAACTTATCTTTTAAATTCTAATGAAAAGCAAGAAGGAGGCGAGGAATTCTTTTGTATTCCTTTCGATGGCAATAGAGCTTTTGGCATGAGTGCTTCGGAACTTAGCATTCATAAAAGTAATAGTAGTTTAAAAAATTACAACATTAAACCTTATGTGAAAAAGGATAGGCAATGAAAAAAAGAAGAGCGGATTTACTTAAAAAACAAAATTCAAAAATTGTACTTGCAGACACATTAGAATCTGCAGCCATGATTGATTTAGCTATGAAAGCTAATGATATCTTCTTAAAACTTAAAAAAACAGCAGGAGTCGGCTTAGAATTTAAAGATGCAAATGAAATGATAAAGCTATGGAGTTTGATATTAGTTAAAAGCTCTCAAACTCTTGAACAAATTTCACAAAAAATTGATATGCGATATGATGAGCCTTTTACCATAACCTTAACTCGAGAGAATTTAGAAAAATGAAAAAAACCTTGTTTTTAACTGCCCTACTCTTTACAAATTGTCTCTTTGCTCAAAAAAATTACTTTGTACAAGCAGGAGAAATATTCGAAATAAATCCTCAATTGCTTTGGGTTATTGCTTACAAAGAAAGTCGATTAACTCCTGATATTATAAGCAAACCAAATAAAAATGGTACTTATGATATAGGCATTATGCAAATCAATAGCATTCATTTGCCAAGACTAAAAAAACAATACAATATTAGTGAAAGTGATTTATTAAGACCTAAAATTAATATTTTTGTAGGAGCTGAAATATTGAAAATGTGTTTAGATAAGCATGGACTAAATGAAAAAGGTATTACTTGTTACAATGGAAAAGTTGTTAATAATCCTTATGGAAGAGAGGTAATTGAATTGCTTAAAAAAGCAAGGATATCAAATGGAAAAATTGATTAAAAATTTTAAACAGGAGAAACTATGGACAATTTATTAGGAAAAAACATTAATGAAATTAATGAGTTGCTTATTGAAAGTCTAAATGATTTACCGCCATTACCTGAAACTATTCAAAATTTACAAGAGTATATTTCCACACGCGGAAGCAATATTGTTATTGATGAAATAGCTGATATTATTAGCACAGATCCCCTAATAACAGCCAATTTGTTGCATTTGACTAATTCTGCTTATTATGGTTTTTCAAAAGAAATTAAAACCGTCAATCAAGCTTTAGTTCTTTTGGGCGTAAATAATGTTAGGAATATGATTATTGCTGATTACGCAAAAAGTTCTTTTGTGATTAACCTAAGTCCATATGGCATAGAAACCGATCGTTTTTTATCATTAATTCATGAGCAAACAAATTTTATTTCTTCATGGTTAATGGAAGAAGATAAAACACTCTGCTATAGCTTAATCCCATGTATCATGATGCTCAGATTAGGAATAATGGTATTTTCAAATTTTCTAATCCAAAATAATGTAGATAAAAGGTTTTTATTGCATTTGAGCAAAAACAACTTTAATAATATCTTGAGATTGGAAAGAGAATTTTTAGGAGTTGATCATATATCTTTCTTGTCAAATTTATTTAAAATTTGGAATTTGGATGAAAGTCTTATTGAAATTATAAGTTCGCTTGATTATCTTAGCTCTACTAACTCAAAAATAAGAAAAGAAACCTATGCTTTAGCTGCCATTGAAGCTCTTTTTAGCCCTGAAAAAAATGCTTATGATGATTTTTGTGTTCAAAAAGCATATCATATTTTAAAAGATGCCAAAACACATGGAATTGATTTTAATTTGGAAAATTTTTTAAACAAATTGCCTGAAGAATTTATAGATATTTTAAAGAAAAATAATGGAAATTTATAGATATAATTTTGAAAAAAAGGAGCAAATAAAAAGTGACAACAATTCAAAAACTTCAAAAAGAGTTGAAAATTTTTACAGCAGGATTAATTACACTACCCATGCTTTTACTTATAGTTTATATCTTCAATGGAGATAAAACTTATAGTTTTTTGATATTTTTTGCTATCTTTTTTATTATTTTTGCAATAGGATTTTTTAAAACAAAAAAATCAATTAAAACATATTCAAAGTTAATAGAAAAATCTCAAGAAAAATTTGGAGAAAGAAATGAAAATCCTAGGATTTAATTTAGGTATTGCTAATATCGGTTGGGCATTGAGAGAAAATGATGAAATTATAGATTGTGGAGTAAGAGTATTTGATATACCCGAAAATCCAAAAAACGGTAATTCATTGGCTCTTGAACGCCGAGAAAACAAAGCTCGCATGAAAACAATCAAAAGAAAAAAAGCGAGAATGCTTACAACTAAAACATTTTTGAAAAAAGAGTTTGGTATTGATTTATCTAAACTTTTTTTAATCGGATCAACTCAATCTATCTATGAGTTAAGAACCAAAGCTTTAAATTCTTTAATCAGCAAAGAAGAATTGGCTGCTATTATTTTACACATTGCCAAACATAGAGGCTATGATGATAGCGCATTAAAAAATGAAAATGGAATTATTATTGAAGCCCTAAATAAAAACAAAGAAGAAATGCTTAAATTCAAAAGCGTGGGTGAATATTTTTATAAAAATTTTGTTCAAAGCAAAGAAGTTAGAAAAATAAGAAATACCACAGAAGATTATTCCAATTCTATCCCAAGAAGCTTATTAAAACAAGAACTTGATCTTATTCTCAATAAGCAAAAGGAATTAGGGTTAATTAAAAATGCTGATTTTAAAGAAAAACTATTCGAAATCATCTTTTTTAAACGCCCTTTAAAAGATTTTTCTAATAAAATAGGAAATTGCATCTTCTTTGAAAACGAAAAAAGAGCTGCTAAAAATACTTTAAGCGCTTGCGAGTTTGTCGCTTTAGGAAAAGTTATAAACCTTTTAAAAAGCATCGAAAAAGATACAGGCATAGTTTATGAAAAAGATATTATTAGTGAGATTATGAATATTATTTTGAATAAAGCAAGCATTAGCTATAAAAAAATCAGAGATATTTTAAATCTTCCGCAAGATATAAGCTTTAAAGGCTTGGATTATTCAAAAAATAATGCTGAAAATTCCAAGCTTGTAGATTTTAAAAAACTCAATGAATTTAAAAAAGCTTTGGATGATAGTTTTGTTAATTTAGATAAAGATATACTTGATAGTATTGCTACAGATATTACTCTAACCAAAGATATGACAGCTTTAAAAGAAAAGCTAGAAAGCTATAATGTTTTGAATAAGGAACAAATTGAAAAACTCTCAGAACTCGCTTTTAATGATTATATTAATTTGTCTTTAAAGGCTTTAAAACAAATCATACCTTTAATGTATGAAGGTAAAAGATATGATGAAGCGTGTAAACTTTGCAATTTTGCAATTGCTAAAAATCAAGAAAAAAGCGAATTTCTGCCTTTGTTCGAAAAAACACGCTTTGCTAAGGATATTTCTTCTCCTGTGGTTATTAGAGCTGTTTGCGAGTTTAGAAAATTACTTAATGATATCATAAGAAGATACGGTAGTGTTCATAAAATTCATTTAGAACTAACAAGGGATTTTGGTATAAGTTTTAATGATAGAAGAAAAATAATCAAAGAAATTGAACAAAACGAACAAAGCCGCATAAAAGCTTTAGAAACAATAAAAGAATTAAAATTAGAAGAAACTCCTAAAAATATACAGATAGTTAGATTATTTGGGGATCAAAAAGGAATATGTCCTTATTCGGGCTTAAAAATGGATTTAAATCGCCTTGATGAATTAGTAATTGATTATATACGCCCTTATAATCGAAGTTTTGATGATAGTTATAGCAATAAGGTATTAACCTTTAAAAAATTAAACGACTTAAAGCAAGGAAAAACACCTTTTGAAGCTTTTGGAGAAGATGAAAAACTTTGGGCTGAAATCAATGAGAGAATTAAAGAATACAACGGCAAAAAAAGATTTAAAATTTTTGACAAATTCTTTAAGGATAAAAAGCCTTTTGATTTTACAGAGCAAACCTTGCAAGATACAAGATGGCTAACTAAACTTGTTGCGAGTTATCTTAATGAGTATCTTTTATTCTTGCCTATTAGTAAGGATGAAAATACAGCCTTAGGCTATGGAGAAAAGGGAAGTAAACAGCATGTCGTTTTAAGCTCAGGAATGATTACACAAATGCTAAGAAATTTTTGGTATTTAGGTTTTAAAAATTACAAAGATTATAAAAATAATGCTATGGATGCTATTATAGTAGCATTTACAACCAATTCTATTATTTTTGCTTTTAATAATTTTAAAAAAGAATTAGATTTAGCAAAAGCTGAGTTTTACGCAAATAAAATATCTGAAAGTGATTATTTATTAAAAAGAAAGTTTTTGCCACCTTTTAAAGGCTTTAAAGAGCAAGCTTTTGAAAAAGTAAACAATATTTTTGTTTCACATTCTTTAAGAATCAAAAATAAAGGTGCTTTACATAATCTTAACCCCTTGAAGATAAAAGAACTTAAAAACACATATAAGGATTTAGAATTTGCGATAGCATCAGGCAGAATTCGAAATTACAATGGTAAATTTTATTCAAATGCCAATGGTTCTTTAGTGAGAGTAGATTTGTTTGTAGATAAAAAAAGCAAATTTCATGCAGTTCCTATTTACAAAGCAGATTTTTCCACAAAACAACTTCCAAATAAAACTCCTGCTGCCATATCAAACGGAAAAATCAAAGAAGGGGTTGAAATGAATGAAAATTATAATTTTTATATATCATTATATAAAAATACCCCAATTAGCGTGAAAATCAAAGGCATGGAAGAGCCTATCATTTGCTATTATCACGGTTTTAATATTTCAGGAAGTCAAATAATCTACAAAAAGCACGACAATAATTATTATAATCTTAGCAAAGATGAAATGGCTATTTTTAGAAAAGGGGATAAAGAAGCTATAGCTATAGGAAGAATGCTTGAAATTAAAAAATACAACATAAGTCCTTCAGGTGAATTAATTTTGATTGAAAATGAAGAGCGTAAATGGTTTTAGATATTTTGTGAAAAAATAATAAAAAACATTGATAAAATAGGCTTTTAAAATAAGTCTATTTTATCATACAAACATTTAACAAGAGGCTAAAACCTATTTTTTCATTAAGTGCTTTATACCTTAATTTTACCATACAAACATTTAACAAGAGGCTAAAACAACTTTGCGATCATCATACAGACTTGCTTTATTTTATCATACAAACATTTAACAAGAGGCTAAAACATCGCTCTCACTATCAATATTTATTTGATATTTTACCATACAAACATTTAATAAGAGGCTAAAACATAGCAAAATCACATATAGTAGTTATTAAATTTTATCATACAAACATTTAATAAATACTTTATCCTCCTGCCATCATTTTTTTAAATAAAAATTTTCCTTAATATGCTTTCATCAGAGCCTTTTAAAAAATAATAAATTTTCTTTCTATAGCTTGACTCATCTTTTTTCCAATTGTTTAATGTTGCTAAAGGAATTTTTGTAATGTCAGCAATTCTTGAATCATGCAAGCCTATATTATCATAGCTAATGGCATCGGAGAATATTTTTTTTAATTCTTCTTCATTTGTATTTTTTAAAAAAAGATATAGCTTAATTCTCCAATTATTCTCTTTTTGCTTCCATTCTCTGATGGTAAAATAAGGAATATTAGTAATTTGTGAAATTTTTACATCATTGTTCATCAGGCTTAAAACCACTATCTAAAATTATTTTTGTCATTACACCCTTAAGATGATCAAAATGATTTAAAGCCTGCATATTACTAACTCTAAGAAGTCTTATTTTCCCATCTTTTTTATAAAACACTTTAAAAACTTCATCACTTTGTTTGTGTTTTACCATATCATCCAAATCAGAACTATCTACAAATTCATATTCTTTAACAAAATCTTCATTTGAAATATCAAACAAATCTTGCTTATAACCGCTTGGTGAATTTGGATCATAAGAATGAACATTAACCAAAGAATCTTCTATAGCCTTTTGTATTTCTTCTTTAGACATTTGACTCATTTTAAACTCCTTATTTTAGTTAATTTTATTAAAATTATACAATGAAAAAAGGTTATACACAAGTATAGCGCAAATAAAAAATGTATAAAAGCTAAGATCTAGCGAATGTATTTCAGGAAAAACATTGCATGCAAAAACCAATATGAAAGAAACAATTAGAGAAATTTGCAAAGGCAAAACAAAAAGAACAATTAATTCTCTTTTTTTATTATCCAATAATTTCTTCAATCGATTGCGTTTAGCTTTAATTCCTATATCTAACAAAAAACCCATAAATAATATCATATGCAGAATCATAAAAATTCTAATAAAAAAAATAAAAAATGCTTGAGTTTCTACATAAGGAAATATTTTTAAAATATTACTCCAAGCATCTTCATAGACAATCAGAAAAGAAAACAATACTGACATAAAAGCACCATATATTTGTATTATTTTTAACTCTTTATTTCTCATATAATTTTTCCTTTTCCAAAGCAAACAAATTCTCCATATTATTGTCTATAACTAGAACATCACTATTTAAAAATTTGTCTTGGATTTTTAAGATTTCATTTTCAACTTTTTTGTTATTTTCTACAGCATCTTTCATTCTATAGGGCATCATAATAAATGAACACAATGTATAAAAATTGAATACAGATAAATATATTATATAAGTATTATCTTCATATGAGTTAAATTCTATAAATAAACTAACAAGGAATGCAATAAAAAATGATGCAAGCAACATAGATATTAAATATAATAAGTTACTATATTCTTTTTTAAGATAATCATGACTTAATATCATTAAACTTGAATGAAAAAATAAAATCATGAAGCCCACTCTATAAATTGTAATTACATCTGAATTTATCTCCATGTTCTTAAATATAAAATATTCAAAATTTATACATAAAAATGAAAATATAGACATTGCAATTAAAAAATATAAAAAAGCTTGACTATTTTTGCTCATTATTTTCCCTATGCTCTTCTTTGATTAAATTTTCAATATGATCTAGCTTAAGATCTTTTTCAATGTTAATATTTTTTTTGAAGTCTAAATTTTTAAGCTTATTAAACAGCTCTTGAGCTTGCTGAACCAATCGCTCTTCATTTCTTTCCAAATCTAAACCATAAATTCTTTTATTAATTAAAAAATATTCTCTGCAATTTTGATTAATGATTAAAATAATGTTATTCAATTCTTTTTCAATATAACCTTTGCTGATGCTTCCCAAATTGATTGTATCCATATAAACTATAATATCAACAAGTTTTTCTTTAATATCTTTATATATGGCTCTTAATTTACTGTTTTCAATGCTGCTTAATTTATCGCTATTTATGTATAGTTTCATTTTTATTCCTTTGTAAATCTTGGTTTTTTAGAATCATCCCACTCCATTCCACTTTCATAAAACATACCATACCTATGTTCAACATTTCTCACATCCCAAGAACTTAGATCTTGGTTAAAAGATTTACATTCTTTAAGCATCTTTCTCATATTTTTAACATTTCTCACATCCCAACCTGAAATATCTTGATTGAAGTTTTTACAACCCCAAAACATGGTATTCATACTTCTAACCTTACCAACATCCCAACCTGAAATATCTTGATTGAAGTTTTTACAACACAAAAACATACTTTCCATATACCTAACACGACTGACATTCCAAGATGAAATATCATGGTTGAAGTTCTCACAATGTAAAAACATAAATTTCATATCTTTAACATTGCTTGTATCCCACTTCTCAATGCCTGAGAAGTCTTTACGAGTAGAGCTTGAAAATAAAAAACTCATATCGGTGATATACTTTGTGTCAATGTCGCCTAGATAAATACTTTCATCTTTAACTAGAGCCTTAAGCTCTTCTTTGGTTTTAGGCGTGTATTTGTATTTTTTTATGATTTTTACTTCCTCAACAATAAAACTTTCCTTTTTTAATGCAAATAAATCTTCCATAGCATTGTCTATGATTAGAATTTTTTGATCTTGAGAAAATGTTTTTAATCCGAATGCAATAGTTTCTTTCCAATATTTTTTGCAAAAATCAAAGCTTGTTATAAGACTCCAAAAAATAAATAGTGTTTGCATAGCGATGATAAAAATAAAAAAGTAAAGCCCTATCTTTTCAAAAGAAAGAATAAGTTCATTGCTTAATTCAAACATAATTTTTTCCGTTTTTATTTAACATGATTAATTAACATGTTTTTAGAATTAATTTCATCCATTAATTTGTTGAAATTTTGCAAGTGTTTTTCAATATCACCTGTAGCTTTAATTCTAAAGCCCCTAATCTTCTCAAAACTTTCCAAACATTCTTTAAAAGAATTTTCTAAAGCTTGCATATCAAGCATTGCTGATGAGGCTTGCATTTGAATACTTGCTCCCTGATTTTTAAGTTGCGAGGAAGTTTGTTTAATTAGATCAGAAGTTACTTTATTTAAGCCATTGACACTATTTAATATTCGCTCTTGTTCTGACAATGATTGAGCCATTAAAATTGCAACTCCTAAAGCTTCAACTGTAACTTCTTTTGCTCTATCTAAAGAAACAATAAGTTCTCTATTGTTTGCAATAAGAGTTGTAAATGCGATCACTGACTGTTCCATCACCATTACCCTTTGTTTTACATCAGTCATTTTTTGCAATAAGGGGAAATAAGTATCACTTTTAAATCTATTTGTTTCAAATTCATCATGCTTGTTAATAGATAGATATTCATTGCATTCTTGCTGTAATTGAGTTAATTTTTCAATTAAATCTTTAAGTTCATTGCGTTTAATCGCCATGCCTTTAATTTCCAATCCTAATGCTTTGTTATCATTTTCAAGCTTTTCTTTGCTTTCGTTTAAGCAAAGAACAATATTACTGATTAGCTTGGATGAATTTTCAAATTTATCAATATATTTTGAAAGATGGTTGATTTTAAAAGTTTTAGATATGATTCTTGGAATAACTCCTGCTTTACCAAAAGCAGATTTATTCCTATACGGGCTTACATTGTCGATTAAAACTTGAAGCTCATCAAGCTTTTTATAGACTTCTCCATTATCTACATTTTTAAGTTGATCCATAGAAATTTTAATTAACGGACTTGCAGATATAGAAGAACTTTCCTTATCATCTTTTTTTAATAATACCATCACTTTTTCATTTACTGCTTTATATTGATTATTTAAACTCATACATCATCCTTATATTTAATTTATAAAAATATACACAATATATACTTACTTTATGCTTAAATATTAGTGTATTAGATATATTTTTATATTAAATACACTAAAATATTTTTTATTTTTATAATGAAAAAAGGGTTTTGCCAATAAAGGAAAATGAGAGTATTATAATTAAAAAAATTAATCCGCTAAAGCAAGCCTTTGGAAGTGCTAAAAAAATTAAAGCATAGGAAATAACTATCATACTTATAAAAATTTTCCATAAAAATGGAAATGATAACTCCGCCATGAATGATTGAACAATAAAGGAACAAATAATAAAAATTATTGCCATGTTAATTATAAATGAAAAAACAAAAGTTGCAAATGTAAATATATCATAGGTAAAATCATCTTTTCTCTTATAACAAGTAAACAAAATACTTAATGCCAAGAGATAAAGAATTGCCATAAGATATAAAAAAAGCGAACTTATAATTATTTCTTTATCAAATACTTGCAGTATTATTCCTAATAATGTTTCTAACATAATTTACACTCCTGATCTTTATATTTTTTATCTTTTATTATCCCCATGATATTTTTCAAACTCTAATACAAGTCCAAATTATTTTATTGATTTTCATTGGTATTTAATCCTATAAACAATGCAAAAATCTTATATAATTATACAACTCTTCAGCTTTCTCATCAGAATACTTAAAATCTTTATTTGCCTTAAGAGTTCCATCTAAAAAATCAAGGTTAAAATTATTTTCATATGTTCTTTTTTTAACTCTAATATTTCCGCTAAATTCTTTGGTATTTTCATCTTTTAGAAAAGCTATAAATTCCAAGCATTCTTTATTAATTTCTTTATTTTCCATTCAAACTCCTTAATTAAATTTATTTTTACCCACTTTTCATCTTTAAATTTTCATCTCTAAAAAAGCAAAATAGCTCTTAAGCTTGTATCATTAGTTTTTTGACAATTAATACAAGTCCAAATTATTTTCATTGGTAGAACTCTAATCTATAAGCAAAAAGTCCTAAAAACATTATTGAACCTATTGTAGCCATAATTGATTTTTACTCCTTATAATTCTTATCTTTTTTAATTAAAGCCAAAGAAATGATTATAAGAAGACATAAGGAAATACTCCATAAAATGTCAATATTAAAAATATTAGATATTAACATCAAAACTAACGAAAACAATCCTAAAAAATAAATTTGTTCTTTTTTTAATTTACCTAATAATTTCATTTTTTCTCCTTCTTATAATAACAACTTAAAACGCTATATTTTAAATAATTTTTAAAACAGTCTTCATCCGTATAAATATCTATTGTAGTATTCACTTCTTTTCTAATTTTATTGTAAAAACTTTTTTCTTGTGATAGTCCTTTAAATTTTGAAATTTGTCCATGTCTTACTATACTACCGCCTAATTTTTCATTAGTTATTTCATATCTTATTTCAGCAATAAACAAGCTATAATCTATTATACGATAATCGATATACATAGAAACTAGAAAAGTTTCTTTATTTTTATCATAAGTAAAATAAAAATATTTTTCATTAAATCCTATCTTTTTGGCAAAAGATCTATTCCAAAAATCGCTTAAAACTTCTTTCATAGTTTTTTCATACATTTTAACTCCTGACTATATTTAATTAAAATAATTATCTATGTTTTTTTGTCGTTCCATTGTTCTCTCGTAGATTTCTTTATCCTTTCTTTTTTCTTCAAATTCTTTCTCTAGCATCTCATTCTTATACCCAATAAGCTTATTTTCGAAATACTTTAAGTAGCCCGAGCATAAAAAACCTTCATATTTATTCAATAAACAAATTCCAAAACCCATAGTTGAGGACTCTAATGCCAATTTTAACTTCAAATTTAAAGGATAATTATATTGAAGTTCTTGCAACTCATATTTTTTGACTACTTTTTCAACATAATAAGGACTTGGCGAAAAAATACTTTCATGTTTATCGCCTCCTTGATTAATCACAGCTCCAAAAAACGCAAACATAAGCCATAACATAAAACATATCGCACCAATAAGTCTTGTGTGTATAGGCGTAATTAAAATAAATGATAAAAAGAATAATATAAATACAGCTTCTATATAAGTTATATTTAAAAAGAAATAAATTAAATCCATATTGCTGATCCTTTTACCTGTCAGTTCGTATCTTTAATTCTTGATTTAAGCCGTTTTCGATTTTTTTTAATATTTCTAAGTAACTTTCGATTTCTTTTATTCTTCCAAGCTCAAAATTTATATTCTGATTTGTTCTTACAAAATTCTGAAAGACTTCTTTGACAATAACCATTTCATTGTAAGATAGGGTTAGATTAATTTCTTTGTTTTCCATATGAACTCCTTTGCTTTTTTCTTTAATTTTAGTAATTTTTCTTTTGCATTTTTCAATGTTTTTCTTTATTTCTCTAATCTGATATAGAAATACGAAATAAATCATCCTGAATATTATCAATTATTAGTATTTTATTGCTTTGCTTTCGAGTGTAACTTTCAATATTTATATTACTAGAACGCTTGATGACATAAGAATCTTTTTCGCAAATGATTAGTATTTTGCAAAAACCAAATATTGTTACAAGTAATGTTAAAAAATCTACCACTATAATAAATACAGAGTATGAAGCACTATCAAAGGAATCATTAAATTCTATAAAACATGATAAGATTATTGATATCATGAATGAACCTATTACTGAAACAATAATGCCATTGAAATTGTAAAAATCTTTAATAAATTTTTTATCCCGTGTTTCAAATAATATAGTAAAAAGCATTAATGGCAATACGGTAAAAAATATCCTATATAATTCATTATATGTAGGCTTTATTAAATATTCTATATTTAATAAAAAAACAGACATTATTATCATAAAAAGTAATATTAAGCCTGTGCTATCTATTTTCAGTTTCACTACTTTTTCCTTTTAATTCAGAATACTTTTTCATTAAAAGAAGTCAATTGTTAATTTTATTTTTTATTCACTTCTCGAGTAATGGTTTTTACTAAACTATCAAAGTGAAATTTTAATTTTTCAATGATTTTGCTTTCGCCCATATTTTTAGTGGCATTAATCATACCAAGAAATAAATCTTGCTGCTCTTGATTTAATTTTTTATACAGGGAAACAACATCTTCTACATCAATTTCTTTGATATCATTTGTGCTTATATTTGTTTCTAATTTCATATTTTCTCCTTGAGTTTTATTAAAAATAGTGTATATTATATATGCTTATTTTATGCTTAAATATTAGTGTATTAAATATATTTTTATATTAAATACACTAATATATTAGAGTTTTTGTAGAAATTTCTGCTCTTTTAGTAGAAAAAGCGGATTAGTTTTGACATCTAACCTGATAAGATCTTATATTCTCGTTTTCAACTTCATGGTTTGGCACTTGATAACATTCTTTAAAATTCTCACCTTTTAAGATTTTAATATAAGAGCTTGGAATAGCAATTTGATTTCTTATTCTTTGTGGATTATTATCATAATTAACTAAATTCAAAACTTCTAAACTTCCAAGCTTCAAAGCTACTTGTCTTTCTCTTTTTTCAATCTTGTTCCAAACCCTTTGATTGATTTGTGGATTTTGTGGAGTAATATTACTCATTAAAAAAGTGCTTCTTTGAGCTTGAGTTGTTTTTCTCATAGAAGCATTAGAAAGAGTGTGTCCTCTATCATAACCACTGTTTCTATAATCACTCCATGTAGTGCGATATTTTTTAGGAATATTTGTATCATCTTCAAAGCGTGGGCGTTTTTTGATTTGTTCGCCTTTTAAATTTTCAGCTTCCAATCTATAAGCTACAGCTTTTGTGCCTTTTAGATTATAATCATAACAATTTAGATAATAGAATTTATCTAAAACTTGTGAGCAACTTTGTTTAGTAAAATACTTAGCAAAATCTTCGCTTGGCTTGTATTGTGTATAATCAGCTAAGGCTAGAGTTGCTAGCAGTGGTAAGATTATAATTTTTTTCATTTATTCTCCTTTATGTAATTATTTTATCCATCAATAGAACCAAAAACCAAAAAAGCATAAAAAATCCCCCTACAACAACAAATACTAATGCTACGCAAATGAATAGGCTAAGATAGAATTTTTCCTTTTCCGAGAATTCAATTTCTCTTGTTTCTAATTTTAATTCTAATACTATTTTGTTTTTTAACAAATAGAACCTGAAAAATAAAAAAGCTATTAAAGAAGCTCCCGAGAAATATAAAAAATATGAATTCTCGATGAAATAATTACCTAAACTAAACAATGCAACAGAGATCATATTATCAGGATTATAAGGCTCATCGTTTAAAAATAACTCTAATGAAAAAAATGGCTGAAAAGCTGTAAAAGCAGCTCCCGCTAAAGATGATAATAATAAATACGACAGCGTTTCATTCATGCTTCTCAATTTGTTCATTTTATCTTTTACAAAAAACATTGTAACAAATAAGCTAAAAATTTTCACCAAAACGCCAAAAGCAAAAAGAGTAGCAACTGCATAAAATAAAGACAAGAAACTAGGTAGAAAATTTTTTATATAATTTCCTATTGGCACCCATAGAAAAGTAACCATTAAAAAAATCATTGCCAATAAACACAATCCAAAAATTGTTCCGAAAACTTTTGGCTTAATGGTTAATTTTTCATAATTTATTCTCATTTACTCTCCTATCTTTTTCAAGATTAGCTCTTGATTTGTTTTTAAAATATTGCTTCTCTCTTTCTCTTTCTGCATTTCTTCTGATTCTTTTGCTATTATCTTTTTAAAAAGATTAATGTAATATTTTTTGATTTTATCTATGAGTTCCTCATCAATTCTGCCTTTTTCATAATAAGAACTACATTTTAACAAAGCAAAAGTTTTGTATTCTAAAACATTAATTCCACCATAGTATTCCTGAAGCTTTAAAAGATCATCTTCTAATTCTTTTCTCAAAGAGTTGTTAAGTTTACTGATAAAATTATCATCAAAATACACTTCTTTTGCACGCTTTTTTTCACCAATTAAATGAATAGTTAGCAAAAACCCGTTCACCACAAAAAAACTAAATACAAAATAAGCATAGTAATTTTCTTCTTCTATAAAATGGGATAAAAATATTGTAATAGTGATAGCTGAAAACAAAACAAAACTTAACATAAAGATATTAACAACATGATTTATTCTCAAAAACAAAATTTTATCCACAAATTTTTTTGACAAATTTATTGTTCTCATTTATCCTCCTTTAATATTTCTTTGCAACCTTCCTCATTACATCTTAGCTCAAAAAAGGTATCGTTTTCTTTGTTTTGCAAAACAACTTCAATGTGTTTATCGCCATAAACAGCCATTACAAATCCATATTTGTTTTCATCAAAGCTTTTAATCTCTTTTTCTTTAAAATAAATAGAAATCTTTTTATCATCTTTTAATACAAGCCCTTGATCCGAAAAGAATTTAATATTTATTTCATTTTGAAATGCAAAAAAGGTAATGAGCATTAAAAGAAAAATAGAACTTATCGATACAAAAATAATATTTGCTGTAGCAAATAGAGTTTCAAGCTCGGTTTTATTCTCGTTAGAATCATTCAAAATTCTTTTTATATTAGTAACACCAAAATAAATGAATACAATTCCAAGAATAAAAGATAAAATGCCAAAATGCTCTTTAAAAGCACTAAATAAAAACCATAATCCTGATAGAAAATATATTGCGTATGCTACTATTGTAATTTTTTTCATCCTTGATTTACACTCCACAAAATACCATTAATAATGATTAAAAATATAAAATAAGAGCCAAAAAGGTTTTCTAAACTTATATTTATATTAAAAATATAAAAAACTGCGACAAATATAGGTATTATAAATAATGAGAGAGCTAAAACATTAGATAATCCCCAAACAACACAAATAGCTATAATAAATATTATTAAAAGAGTTGTAATTGGAAAAAATACTATATTATCTTCGCCTACAAAATTTGCAAAATTAGCACATATGGAATCTAAATTAGAAAAAATAAATTTTACAAATTCCCAAATTTCATTTTTAAAAATGCAAATTAAAGCGATAATTGCTATAAAAATTGCATAAGAAATTGCATAAGAAAACATTTCTTTTTTAGTTAAGTTTTTTTCAATCATTTTTTACTCCTTTGCTAATTCTATAAAATCTTTTTCATTTATTCCATAGTATTTCAATTCTTTTTCATATTCTGCATTTTGAAAAAAATCAATTATTGGTTTTTCACAAAAATACACATTGATCAATCTTTTTTCTTTTTCATTGACTATCCTAATATATTGACAATTTTTTTCTAAAAAAAATTTATCATTTTCGCCTATAATAGCATTTTCATAAAGATATTTTATTAAACCCTGTGCAAAATCATTATCTCTTTTGTTTGAAAAATTTTCACTATAGTTTTTTATCACTTTTTCTAAGCTAGAACGCATAAAAAAACCTTTCTATTTTTTTCTCGAGCAATTAGGACATTTGAAGGTAAATTTTTCATTTGCCTGAAACTCAACATAAATCTTTTCTCCGCATTTTTTACACTCGATTTCTGTGCATAAAATCATAGAATGATTTTTGATTTTATCATTGAGCAAATATGGATACATAGTATTTTTCAAACTTATTCCTTTTGGCTTATTTTTTAATATTTTCTTCTATGATTTTTTGCCTTTCATCATTGGAAATCTTTTCTTTTAATATCCTGTCCTTTTCTATTTTTTCGAAATATTTAAGATAATTTAAGCAAGTTTCGCCTGTATAATTGTTTTTTTCGCAAATTCCAAAACCTAAGGTTTTGTATCCGCTAAATATGAAATCATAAGGATTTATCATTATATTTTCTTTTTCTAACTTCTTAATATAAGCTTGGTTTGGGATTTTTGCTTGGAATAAAAATAAGCCAGAAAATAGACAAAGAGTAAAAATTATTAAAATAGATATTGTTTCTATTCTCATCATTTCTTTGAGCTTAATTTTTAATATCTTCAATATAAAAGATAGAATAGATAAAATCATAGCCAATGACGCCATAAAAAATGTTATTATTATCATAAAATTAGTAAAATTAGCATTTAATAAGTTATAATAAATGTTCTCTAATAGCATTTTAACTCCTTTTTTTTCTTACTAACCATTTGGCTTATTTTAGTTGTAGTTCTTAAAATCTTCCCTATTACTATTGTAGGTATATCCCAAAGAGTATAATGGCTTTATAATGTATATATCGTTTTTCTTACACTCTTCTAGCATTTGATTGTAAGTTAATTTTTTTGGATATATTTTAATTTCTTCATTTTCCATTACTTCGAAATACCATAAAAATAAATCATCTTTGGCATCTTTATAGCCACCATTCATTGCCACGCGAGGATCGATTTCTATTTGTCTTCCCATTAAATCCGATATAATATATGATTCTTCATATACTTTCACTACTTCGTAAACAGAATAGTAATCTCCAAATAACCATACTATCATATTTCCCTTGAAAAATATGTCATTCTCTTCGGCTTCATCATCCTTAACTTTCAATAAATCCGCATTCTCGTTGATATTGCCCATAATTTCTAGTTCTGTTAACTGAAATTCACTTATTAAATCTTTATCATATTCTTCGCCATTATCACCGCATTCAACCAAATAGAAGGCTCCCTCCTTGAAAACAACTTTGCATTTAAAAGCTTCATCTTCAGGGCAATCTTCAAAAGAATACAATATATCACCCTCGTAGATCTTATTTCCATTTTTATCGCAAAATCCTGTAAAAAGCTCAATTTCACAATCCTCTTTAAACTCAGACAACCTTGTTTTGGCTTCTTCACCATAAACATATTTTGTTTGGCATTTGCAATCCTTATTATCACAACCCTTGTGATGCTTATCCCAAATCCTAAAATCAAATTCACTTAGTTTCATTTTTACTCCTTTTACAATTTGTTAAATTGTGTAAAATTCATTTTTGATTCATCGCAATTAAATTTATCTTTAAGATATTCAATAGCATAATCATATGTTCTATAAGCGTTTCTTCTTTGCCAAAAAAATCTATCATCAATAAAAATACTACTGCCTTCAAGATATCCTTTTTCAATTTTAATGTTGTAAGCACAAAAATAATAGGTTTTAATTTTTAAAAAGTTAAACATTTTTTTACCCCTTTGCTCTGCAAGATTTTTTATTTTTTTATTATTTTCTCTATTAATTTAACCAACCCAATACAAATAAGAGGGCTGATCGTAGTTCCTAAAACTAAAATAATAAAAAGTGAGTAAAAATCACTACCAATACTCGCACTTAGCATTAAAGCAATTAAGCAAGAACCTATACAAATAAATAATACATAAGACAAATATTTCTCAACTTTGTTATTATCTTTCATAATTTCTCCTTTTATTCCAATTAAACTCGGACAACCTTGTTTTGACTTCTTCACCATAAAAAAATCACTTATGCTATAGGTATGGTATATCTACTACCCCTTTTACAAGCCAATATGTGAAAGCAACGATTAAACCTGATACTATGGCAGCTACAGGAGCTGGCAAACTACCTTGAAAAGCTAGCATAATAGCAATAAAGAATACTATGAATGCGGGAATTAAACCAATAATTATTAACATACTAACCACCTTTCTAATTAAACATATCTGCTATATTCTTTTGATTTTTTCTATATATCTTTTAAGATTTCTTCATTCTCGTGGATATTGCCTACGACTTTACATTCTTTTAAATTACCCTTGCTTATATGCATTATATAAACACTATCTTTGCTTTCGCAAATAATTATTGTTTTAAGTTTTTTATTCATTTTTACAAGATAGTTTTTTCCTCTAAAATTAATAATATCACCTGCAAAAATTTTTACACCGCCTTTGTCATAAAGCCCTGTAAATAATTCTATTTCGTAATTATCTATCTCAGAACCTACTTCATCTCTAAAGGCAAATTTAGGCTCCATGTAATATTCGTTTCCAATGTCGTATATTCTGAAATCAAAATCACTTAGTTTCATTTTTGCTCCTTAGAAATTTCACAACATCTTCGAAAGCCCTTACAATAAGTTTTTCTTCATTAAAAAAGTTTTTCCCATGAGGCTTACTTTTATAAATTAGAAAAGCTTTTTCAAGATCTTCTTTTCTTATATGGTTCTTCCCATTTATTTTTTCAATTGCAATCCCATTGCTTCTTAAAAAATGACAAAAACAACTTCTTCTCTCACTAAATGGAACGATTTCTACAACTGCAAGATAATCATCAGAATTAAAAGCTTTCATGTTATCCTCCCTTTGCTTTCTTACCATTTAAACTCTAAGTCGCAGATTTCATCATCGCTGTATTCAGGCTCTTTTTTGCTTGAAAATGGATTTAAGCATAAAGTTTCTCTAAACTCATTAAATTCTTTTCTGCAATATTCTTTAAAATCCTCTTCGCTAGCTAATGCAAAGCCTTTGCTTTTTGAGCCAAGAATGGATTCTTTTTCCCATAAAATATCTTTTCTGATGATTTTATCGCTATCATAATTTACTCTAAAACAAGGTTGAAAATAGTAAGTTTCATATCTTCCTAGCAAGCAATCTATGGGGCTGTCTTTATCGTAATTCTCTCTTTCATGGCTAAACTTTTTAACAATTATGTTAAATTCACCATTTTCATCAGGTATTTTTAAAAACTCTCTATCACTCATACATTTCCTTTGATAGTTTTGTTATTTTCTACGCTGAATTCTTTAAAATAACTTGGGCGAATATCATCTTCAATATCTCCGCTAAACTCTACATTTAAACGCATATATTGCTTCCTTTCAATTATTTTATTAATGGTAGTATATATTATATATGCTTATTTTATGCTTAAATATTAGTGTATTAGATATAATTATATATTAAATACACTAAATAAAATTTTTATTTTTATATTCCTTTAAGTTTTTTATATTATATAAATAAAGCTTTAATTTGACACTACTTTTTGTTTGAAAAATTAAACATCATGCCACCATTTTTTTTATTGGTTTCATCTTTATTTGCATGAACTTGAAGACTATTATCTTCTTTTTGAGCTTTCTCTTTCAAGGTATTCTCAGAGTCTTTTTCCCAATCTTTTACTTTTGTTGTGTTTTTTGTTTTAGTAATTCCTTGGAAGAAAAATTCTATCCTAGGATTTTTTGAGGAATAATTTAAAATAGCTTGCTCTACAAACATGCCTTTAACCCCTTTAGGCAATTGTTCTAAAATCGAAAGAACATTTTTATCGTTAATAAATAAAGTTATCCTTGTTGATTCGTTGTTTTTACTTTTCATCTTTGCTCCTATTGTTATTAAATCAAGTTTGTTTTAATAGGGAAATTCGACATTTTCTTTGCGCTTAGCCTCTATTCTAATTTCACCTTCTTCAATGTGTCCGTTAAAAAAAGTATAGAAAAACACTTCATCTCTCCATAGCAATGTTAGTGCTGCTTCAATAGCTTTTTCTTGCATTTCTTTTGGAATTCTTTTCCATTTTTTATAGGCGTTCTCATTCATAGGAACTTCAATATTCTTAATTTCTTGATTCATTTTTTTCTCCTTGGTTAAGTCTATCATTGATATTATTGTCAATAGTTTTAATTTTTAGAAACTCTTCTTTAAAAATTTCAATCTTATCCTTGATCTTATTTTCACGATAAAAAAGATAATTTAGACAAGTTTCACCTGTATAGTTGTTCTCATAGCATAAATTAAAGCCAAGAGTATTTGGCATAGAGCTAAATTGCTCTTTGAATTTATCTTTAAATCTTGGATCAATTTTGCCTTCTATAGCTTGCATATAGTTTTGAATAGCTTCTTCTTTTGCGCTATTTGTCTTGTAAGAAAAAGAGCTATAAAGTTTATAACTCGCAACAAAACAAATAAGCGATAAGCACAGTAAAATTATTCTAATTTTAGGTTTTAATTCTTCTTCAAGACCTTTCCATAGAAAAAAACATACCATAGCTATAAAAATGAGAATAAAAAGAAAATATATAATGTCTATATCAAGTATTGAATAAATCATTGTTTATATCCTGCCTTTAACTCTCAAAAGCACCTTTATAATAACCCCTAACATTTGAAAATTCATGCGGACTAGGAGCTAAAATAATATTTGGGTGCGTTTCTTTTATATATTCTTGATCTAAGAAATAAGCACCTCCTCCGCCTATGATAACACCATCAGAGCGCACCATTAAATCGCCACATTTATTAGCAAATTCATCTAATACAAAATCAATATATCTTTCAGTCATAGATTTAATCTCATCTTTGAAATCAATTGTTTTACCTGCGATTTTAACTTCCTTATTTAAGAATACTTTTTTTGCCTCTTGTTCGCTAAAATCTACTCTAAATTCTCTTGTTAGTATTTTTTGTAAATCTACTATAATGCGATTTGCCCCACCTTGATTTGCGAAACAAAGATCCGATCTTGGTTCCCTATCTTCAAAAACTAAAAAATCTAAAGTGTTATAGCCTATATCTATTACACCTATAAGATTATCATTAAGATTTGGGTATTCTAAGAATATGCCCTGCCCTTGTGCAAATAAAAATATACTTGGTTCAAGATGAATTTTATTAATTGTAAAGCTTTCTAATACTTCTTTGAAGTTATTTGCTGAATGATAATTTAAAATAGAAAGTCCTGTTGCTATTTCAATAGGTTGCGATAAATCTACACCTGCTTGATTAAGAGCATGAAAAACTAACAAGGGGGAGTATTTATTTAAAAAATTAAATCCTCTAGTAGCTATAGCATTTGCAATTGCTTTATCCCCTACTCTATATTGAATTCCATTATAATTATATATATCTGTTTTTGTTTCAGATAAATCCACTTGTGCTTGTCTAACCTCAGATATTGCAGAAGGGAATTTAAAAATTTTCCCATTGAAAAATACTTTTGTATCTCCATAGCCTATATCAATGGCAATTTTTTGTATTGACATTTTCTACTCCTTTTCTTTAAAAATATTGCTTTTTATATTGTATATAATTATAACATATGTTTATTAATATTTGTAATAAATGTATAATTAAATTACATATAAATTGCATAAAATTAAACTAATATACAATTTATCTGCATTATTTTTTAAGTAAAAGAGTGGCTAAAAGCAAAATAAGCACAAGATAAATACAATTTAATTTCAATGATATTGCAAGGTAAAGACAAGTTATTACAAGTCAACTACAAGTCAACTATACAAAATGTTATTTACATACATTACAAGTTGTTTTCAAGTAATATACAATTTTATTTCAATTATAATACACATTAATACAACTTAGTTATAAAATTTTTATCGTAAAATACAACTTGACTACAAGTTTAGTTTATGTTTGTGTGATTTTTATTTCAAGCTGATTACACTTTTACTACAAAAATGTATAATTTTTGAACTCAAGTTGATATTAAAGCGTAGTTATCAGCACTCCAAATACAATTTTATTGCGTATTAACTACAAGTTGATTACAAGTTTATTGCGAGTTTATTACACATAAAAAATTATCTAAAATGCTATTTTATGGGATTTCTTTGTGTTAATATTATTTTTAAAGATGAAAATCATCTTTAAAAAGTGTAATAAAAAAATAAAATATCAACATTCATGGCTTATCTATGTTAAAACCCTTATTTTTAGGTTCTTTTGCTTTTTTTGAAAAAAATGTAAAAAGTTGAGCCAATGGGCATAATGCAAAAGCAGAGTCTAAATATAGGCATTTAAAGCTTATTATTGCGGGCAAGTAATCACCAATGTTTTACCGACATTTTGCGATCTGTAAAAGGCTTTTAAAATATCTATTTTCTAGGTGATTGCCATTATTGATTATCAAGTTATCATGTAATATTTTGGCAAAAATAGACTTTATAGCCAAAAACTGCAAAATTTTCTTCATGGCGTGTGTTTTTGATTGTGCTTGATTTATAGCGATAATATGAGAGCTAGGGCTGATTTTAGAAGTTCTAGCGAATTTTCAAAACTGCGTTGCAATTTTGAAATGTGCTGTGGTTTTTGTTTTGGGTTAATTTTTGCGGGTTTTTTGCGGGTTTTTTTGATTTTATGTGTGCATCTTGAGTGGATATAGTGTTTAAAATCACAGAATTAGCCCTTAAAAGGCTAAAAGGTTTTTTTTAATGGTATTTATCGTCTTAGGGTTACTTTTTTGATTTTTGGGCGTTTTTTGAAAGAATATCGATTAATGTTTCGAAATCTTGAATTTCTGATTTGGTAATTTTGAATTTATCTTTGAGGGTTAGGAATTGATAGGCTGATATTATATCAAGCTTTGGATATTTGGCTTGTAGCTCGACAATGTTTTCGTGGTTTTTAACTCTTTTTAGCTTGGTAGCGAAATTGTTTTTGGTAGTGTTTATGTGGGTGATAACAGCGGGTGTCATTTTGTTTTTGTTTTCTTCGGTTTTGCCATAGATTGAGAGTATGAATGCTAGGCAACTGCTTTTGTTGATAAAGATGCTAGTATCTTTGGCGTTGTGAATTATTTTGTTTATGTAGATTTTGGTAAACCAAGTTTCTATGGCTTTGTGTATTCGGTTTTTTGCGTTTGGTTTTGTATCTGTTTGAGGCATAAGTGCTCCTATGGATTTTGTCTTTTTGTGGAATTATACCGTATTTTTATTAAACTTGGGTACTAAATGAGTGTTTTTATATGTGGGGTATAGTTTATATCAAAAGTGGCTAAAAATAAACAGGCATTTAGGATCGAAATAGAGGCGAGAAAAGGAATGAATGAGGTGAAGAATGAGGGGATAAATGAGGGAATAAATGGAGGGAAAGGGCTATTGTAACGGGCTATTGTAAGAAGCTTGTAGGTATATGATCGAGATGAGAAGATGGATTTTGCTTATGGGGCTAAGGAAAGTGTGATGAGAATCGAGGTGATAAATGAGGTGATAAATGAGGTGATAAATGAGGTGATAAAGGGCGAGAAGAAGACTTTTCTATTTCAGGGGCTAAAAATGCTTTGGGTTAGGTACAAAAATGGCAATATATTAACGAAGTTAATGTATGTTAGGTACAAAAATTTTTTGGGTGCAATATTTAAAAAAAAGACAAATCGCAATAAATCGCGTTGAAACGACTATGAAATAGGCATTCTCTACTTTAGCTTGGGTACAAAAATGCCCATGCTTAAACTTGGACTTTTTAATGCTTAATTTAAAATTAAAGTCCCTAAAAATAGGCATTCTCTACTTTATCTTGGGTACAAAAATGCCCATGCTTAAACTTGGACTTTTTAATGCTTAATTTAAAATTAAAGTCCCTAAAAATAGGCATTCTCTACTTTATCTTGGGTACAAAAATGCCCATGCTTAAACTTGGACTTTTTAATGCTTAATTTAAAATTAAAGTCCCTAAAAATAGGCATTCTCTACTTTATCTTGGGTACAAAAATGCCCATGCTTAAACTTGGACTTTTTAATGCTTAATTTAAACCATTTTTGTCTTTTCGTAGATTCAGCTTTAGAGTATTTTTTTGTTGAAAAATTTACAAAAATTTTAGAGCAAGGATTGGGTAAAAAAATGAAAATGAAAATGAAAAATGATAGGTAAAAAAACCAAAAAAAATAAATCAAAATAAATGTAGTTTTGCTCTAATTTTCTCTTTGATTTTTTGCTCACAAAAAGTACAAGATATTTTTTTGTTTTTTTTCATGATATAAAAAACAATATTTTTTATATGAAAATTCACAGAAAAAAAAGATAAATTTTGACACAAATTTTGATTGATTTTATTTTGAGCCAAAATATAGAAGAAAAAAATGGAAAAAAATATAATGTAAAAAAAATATTCATTTTTTCAATACAATTTTTTATGTTTAAAAAATATTTTTTTGACATAAAAAAATACAGAAAAAATAAAAAAACTAAATAAATACAATAGGAATTTTTTGTCAAAAATATTTTTAAATATGTTTATTTTATATATTCATAAATATATTTAATAAACATATATTTAAAATATATATTTTTTCAAAAAAATGTTATAATGATTGAAATATTTTATGATTAAGGTTAACTTATGGCGAAAATATATATTTTAACTATTATTGCAATGTGCTATCTACAAGCTAGTACTTTTTTCAGCGATTCAAAGCGCGGATGGTTTTATTATGAACTTGCTGACAATAATAATACACAAGAGAAAAATGAAACCAAAATTCAAAAAAGAATGAATACCGATGATTTATTTATTGCTTCTATACCTTTAAATAATTTAGATATTTTAACAGCTGAAGAATTTACACAAACTTTTGAGAGAGTTAGAAAAATAGCAATCATGAATCCAACAAAAACAAATGTAATGACAATGCAGATTATGAATAAGTGGCAAGTAGATCAATCTGAAAAATTTGCTAAAGTTTGGGCTTTAAACCTTTTGGAAAATCCTAATCTTGAATACCCTGAAATTCGCGATGATAAATTTGGCAGAAGTGAAATGTTTAGACAAAAACAAGAGAAAATAAAAAACTTTTATGAAAACCATAAGAATGATTTTTCATATGTTGTATTTATTAGCGAATTAAATCAAGAAATTAATGAAAAACAAGAGGGTATTTATCGCTCGTTACAAAATGAGTATGGCGTGAATGTTGAATATGTTAATGTAGATGAGCGTAAAGATTTGATTACAAAATTCAAACTTACAACAACCCCTGAAAACTTCTTTGTTTATAAGAACTCAAAAGGCGAAGCTATTTGGCAAAGAGTTAAAGCAGGGCTTACAAACAAAGATGACATTGTCAACAATACCTTGTTTTTGTTTGATAATGCAATCTTAGAAAAGGATAAATAGTAAGGATATTTAAACATGAGAAAAATATTTTTTAGCACTATGATTGTAGTTAGTATTTTATACGCAGGCAGTGGAAAAGAAATGGTTTTAGGCGAAACAAAAGATTTTGCTGAAAGAGACATGATAGAACTTATTCAAGAATTTATCAAAAAAAATAAAGCTGAAATAGAACAAAAAGCCACTAAGACAAGAGAACAAGCTAGAGAGAATGTTAAAAATTACCAACCTAAAGGCTTAGCTCCTTTAGAGTCCGCATTAGAAGATAAAGTGTTTTATCCTGATCTAACATATACGCTAGATCAAGATATAAAAAATGCAAATGGAGATATTCTATACCCAAAAGGTTTTAGATTTAATCCTGCCGATTATGTAAAACTCTCGTACGCAATAGTGGTAATTAATGGTGATAATAAAAAAGAAGTTGAATGGTTTAAGAATAGCGGCTTTTCTAATCAAATTTCTTACAGACTATTGCTTTCTCAAGGGAGCTACTATAATTTAAATCAAGAACTCAAACAAGAAGTTTTTTATTTAAATCCACAAATTAGAGAAAAATTCAAATTGCAAAAAACTCCAAGTATTATCAAACAGATAGATAATAAGATACAGGTTAGCGAAATTTGTGTTCCTTGCTTGGAAAATAATCAAACAAAAGGCGGACAATTAAAATGAAAATTAAAACACATGTAATTAGCATCGCAGCTGCTGCTTGTTTATTCTTTTATCCGAGTGAAAGTAAAGCGGTTTGCTCCCCTAACCCAAGCCAAATACTACTTACACTAACCGAACTTTGTTGGGAATGTATCTTTCCTATTAGTATTGCAGGAATACAAGTTATACAAGGACCTATGCCTGATCCACAAGGTTCTGTGGGTTCTCCTATATGTATATGTCCTGCTCCACCACCATTATTTTTTCGCATAGGAATTCCTATTGGATTTTTTGAGCCTAGTAGAATGCTAGATAGTGTAAAAGATCCTTATTGTTTTGTAGGGTTAGGTTTTGGTATGCCTGAAATGTTATCAGCTTCAAAAGGAACCAAGGGAGATGGACATGATAGAACAAGAGTTTTTTACCAATCTCATTATTACATATATCCTATTTTGGGTATGATAGGAATCTTAGTCGATGCAGCATGTATGAATATTACAGGCGGTGTGGATATAGCCTATATGACAGAAGTAGATCCTTTGTGGCAAGATGATGAATTAACAGCTTTAATCAATCCTGAGGCTTTGCTATTTGGTAATCCTATTTCAAATCTTGCTTGTATGGCAGATAGTGTATCAGCGCAAGCCAATGTAGCTTTAGATCCATTGTTTTGGTGTAAAGGTTCTTGGGGAAATGCTTATCCACTTTCAGGCAATACAGGTTCAAAAGACTATGTAGAAGATGCAGCTTCGGTTGCAGGCTCTATGATTTACAAACTCCATAGAGAGTTACTACTTTGGGAGAGCGCAGGACAATTGGGACTTTGTGGAGAATATCCTATGCCTATTTGGAGAAAATCATCCTATAGATTGCAAATTTTAGCACCTGTTCCTCATCCTATGGGAATGGGAATAGGACAAAGTGGCATATTGTGGAGTTATGCTAAGAATTATCCTGTAGCAGGAGATAATTTCACCTTTATGCTTTTTAAGAAAAAAGAATGCTGTGCATTTTAATAAGTGAGGTTTAATGTATATAAGAGATTTTAGAAAAAGATTGCACATGACACAATCAGAATTTGCACAAGCATTAGGCACTAAACAGACAAATATCTCAATGTATGAAAAACACAGAGTAAAGCCAACCTGCGAGCTTATTGTAAAATTAATTATAAGATTCAATGCTAATCCAAACTTTCTTTTCTTTGGCAAAGAACCTCATTTGAATACAGATACATTCAAAAATGAAATTTCACAAGAATTGAGTCAATTAATCAGTGAATTATCTCTATATGAAAATGAAGAAAATATCATAGTGGAACTAGAAAATAAAGCCTTAGGGAAGATTCTTTCGCTTGTGCCAAACAAAGAGATTTGGGAAAGATTGTTTTTCTTATTTAGAATAAACAGAAAATTACATTTTGTTACTTCATTTATTTGTAGAGTAGCTAAAAGACTCAAACAAAGAGATGATGAAGCCAAAGCATATCTAATTTCTATTATTAATAGTTTTAATGAAGGTGATTTCACCGAACTTAATGAATATATCAAATTAGATTTAATTGCACTATTTGATGAAAAAATCACCGAAAAAGAAGCAAAAACTATTATCGAAGACTGCTTGGTTGTATTTAAGCATATTGAAAATACAGCTCCTATCCACAAAATGGTAGAACTTGGAAAAGATTAATAATAAGAAAGGTTAAAAAAATGAAAAAACAAATTATAGGTTCTATTTTATTATGCTCTTCGTTATTTGCAACTGATACTAATATCACCAAAGAACAAATTTTCCGCAATAAATATTTACAAGACAAGTCGCAAATGCAAAATAAAATTTCAGTTGATGAGCTACATAGGAATACTAGAGATTTTAACCTTAGCTCAGTAAGACAAGACATGAATCTAACTAAAAATGAGATAGAAAGCAAATACGAGATAAAATTTAATCAAAGTATGGAAGCCAATCAAAGCGCAAAAGAAATCTCCAATATAAGAAGAAGCGAAGCTTTTCAAAAAAAGATAGTTGATAACCAAAACTATATTTTATATGATAAAAGCATGAATTTTGATGAGTATCTTGGCGAATATTCTCAAAATACCAAAGATATGATTAGTCAAATGGAAAATTCCAAGCATCTTATCAGTTCTAATAAATATTTGAATCCTAATGAAAAAATATTCATAGTTATATCTTCATCTATGGACAAATCAAGCATTCAAAATTATTTCAAACTGCTTGAGAATGTAAATACTGATATAACTTTTGTTTTAAGAGGGTTAGTAGGCAATGATGCAAGATATATCAACCCTACTTTTTCTTATTTGCAAGATCTTTTAATTAAAGATCCTAATAATAAAAACAAAGAGGATAAAAACAATTTTTACTATTTTAATATTGAAATTAATCCTAAAGTAACTAGAAGATTTAATATCACCAAGACGCCCGCTGTAATTTTTATCAAAAACTATGATCCTATAGTTCAAGATTATCAAAAAATGACAAACACTCCTGCGGATACTAATGAAGAATATTATGTGGCTTATGGTGAGGTAAGCATTAATTATGCTTTAAGTGAAATAAACAAGCAGGCTAAAAGTGATGGGCTTGCAAGATTAATTCAAAATATGAATAGCAATTTTTATACAAAATGAGAAAAAAAACGAATTGCTTTAAAGAAGCGGAAATAAGAATGGAAAAATATGAAAAGCATAAGAATGATTTTCTTAAACAAAGAGAAGCTTGTTTTGCTGAGCTTACTAAAGAGAGATATTTAGAATTAATTAATAATTATGAAAATCTAAATGAATGCAATAAAGCAGATAGGAGGAAAAACAAGCTGAGATATTAAAAACAAGAAAAACAAATTCACGCATAAAAAAGGAGTAAAAATGGGTACAAATACAGTTGAAATTCTAAAAAATATCAAAACCGATGAATTTTTAAATGCAATCAATATCATAAAAGTGATTGACATTGAAAATATTTTAGAATTTAAAGATTTAGTTGATGCTTTTGTCAATGATAAGTATAACATAGAAGCAAAAGCTACTATATACTTAGAAGTGATTTTGAATAAAACAGATTTCTTTAGAACTTATTTAGAATCTAAAATTTCTAAGGAATTTTCAGAGTATCATGCCAAAGAGCAAGAGAAAAATTATTTTACAAAATTTTTCAATGCTATAGAAAAAAGCTTGGATGAGCTAACGGGCGAAACGGAAGAAAGTCGTGCTAAATTTAAAAAGCAGGTTAAAGAAATTTTTGAAAAAATATTCACTAAAAAGGAAAACAATGAAAATAAATAAATCAATTTTAAAAATGGGATTAAGCAGTATTTTGGCAGCAAGCTTGCTTACGGGTTGTCTAACAACAACTTTACAAACTAATGCAACTATGAGTCAAAGCATCTTTTTAGATCCCGTGGCAAAAGAAAAAAGAGTTGTATTCTTAAATATTAAAAATACAAGCGGACACGAAGTTAATTTAGAACCTAAACTAAGAAGCGCATTAGAAACCAAGGGGTATAAAATTATAGATGATCCTGATAAAGCAACTTATATTTTAAGTACTAATGTTTTATATTGCGATAAAAAACAAGAAAATAATGTTGCAGGCGGTGCTGTAGCAGCAGGTGCTACAGGTGCAGCAATTAGCGGATATAATGGAGGCGGTGCAGGCGGTATGGTTGCAGCAGGTGCAGCAGGTGCTTTAGTAGGAGGGCTTTTAGGAAAGCTTACCGAAGACACTATTTGGCAAATGCAAGTTGACATTAATATCAAGCAAAAATCCGATGGTAAAGTTTTAACTTCTAGCGGAAATGTAAGTGGACAAGCAAGCGTTAGAGATCAAAGAGCATCAGGATTTTTAAATAGCTTTGGCGGAAGTGTTCGTAGCGATAAAGTAGGACAGCTTAATTCAAACCAAATTAATAGTACGCAACAAACCTATGAGGGTAAATATATAGAAAAAAATTCAATTATTTTTGCAGAAGCTGTAAAAACAGGACTAAAACTTCCTGAAGCAACCCCTATTTTGGAAAATAAAATCGCAACTCAAATTGCAGGATTGTTCTAAAAAGGATATCTTATGATATTAAAAAAAATAAAAATTTTATTTTTAGCTATCTTTTTAGCCTTTATCCCTATGGCGCTAGAGGCTAAAATCTATGATAATGTATATATTGCTCAAAAACAAGCATTAAAAGAAGCAAAGTTAATGGTTTTCTTTGTTCTTTCAAACACTTGCGATTATTGCCACAAACTCATGAACGATGTGCTAAACAATAGAGATTTAATGGAATATCTTGATGAAAATTTTATCGTTGCTATCTCTGATTTGAATGCAGATGGACTAATTCCTAAAGACTTATTATTTAATGGAGTGACTCCAACAACTTATATTCTAACTCCAACAGGAAAAGTAATAGGCACCCCTATTGAAGGAGCGGTTGACTCTAATATGCTTTTTGGATTATTAAAAGGTTTAGAAGATTATAAGAAAGGACAATTAGGTTTTTAGAATGACTATTTCTACGGCTTTTGTCCTATACACCTATGAATCTGAGCGGATTAAAAATACTATTTAACAAAGAAAAACATTGATAAAATAGGCTTTTTAGAGAAGTCTATTTTATCATACAAACATTTAATAAGAGGCTAAAACAATTCGTATGGTATAGTTAATCTTCTTTGATTTTATCATACAAACATTTAACAAGAGGCTAAAACTACAAAAGAAAAAAGATTGCAAGCATGTCAATTTTATCATACAAACATTTAACAAGAGGCTAAAACATATTCAAAAATACTATAATTAAAGTGTATTAAGTATGACTACTCTTTCGATTATAAGAAGGAGGAATAATGAGTAAGATCATTGAGTTTTTAGTTCTTGTCTTAGAATCAATTAACGAGATAATCAAGCTCGTTAATTATCTCATCTAATACAGCCGTTGAAAAATTTTATAAAAACCACGCTTAGTCTAAATTTAATACCATTGTAGCAAAAAACACTTAACCGAAAGAGGCGTGGCTTTCGGTTTGCATTATTTTGGATTTAAATGCTTTTTTAATTCCCTGTTCCAATAAAAGAAATACTTTGAATCTAGTTTATTTAGCATATTTAAAATAAAATTATTTATTTTATTTTTTTAAAATTATATCATACAATAAAAAAATTATCAATTTAGTCTATATTAATATGTTGATTATATAATGGCATAATATTTAGATTTTCGTTTTAAAGGAGTGCAAATGAGTGATACTATTATTTTAGATATTTTATTAGAGAAGTACAATAATGCTAAATATAAAAAAGTCGGAAATTGTATTAAACTTCATTATCAATATCACAATGTAAATGTGAATTTATATTTTGATGGCTATGATAAAAATTATCCTTCAGCTTCTATAATATTAGCAGTAGATAAGTCCTACTACATTACTTGTTTTAATGTGGACAATTTTGATGAAAAAAACCAATATTTGGATAAAATTCCAGATTCTATACTTAATCTTATCAAAGATGAGGACAATAAACTAACTTCATTTTATAATGACATGAGAAAGCGTATCAAAGAAGATAATTTCCAAAACATTAGTTACAGCAGTGACATAGTGTTTAATAATACTATGCAATGTAATAAAAATAAAGAAAATGGTAATCCATTTTTTCATTATATTAGAGCAACGGCAATGACACCTGAACATTTTAAAAAATTATTCCATAGTATGAATATTTCAAAAGAAATTCTTACGAAAATTCAACAAGCAGGATTTACCATTGTAACTACAAACGACCCTAGTAAAAGAAAAAATTTTCATGAGGAATTAAAAAATAAAGAAATTTTGACAGATTAAAACAAATATTGTTAAGTGTCTCAAATTATTGAAAATCAAAACACTTAACAATCTTATTTTCATTCAAGATTTATTATATCCACCTGTTTTTTCAATAATTTTTTCGTGTATAGCAATAGCTTCACTTAGTTCTATATATTTCATTTATTTTTAAGTCTTTGGAATACCGCATTTATAGCAGGTTTTTCTAACTCTTTTTCCATTTTTGCCATAGTCTTTTTAACTGCTTCTCTCTCAGCTAAATATTCTTTACTATTTTTTTTGTTGCGTATTATATTCTGTGGTTTTCATTTTATTATCCCTTTATTTTTTCATATTGTACAGACTATTTTAACATTTATTTCAATATATGAAGCTAAAAAATTAATTTGCTAATTATACCCAAATTAATTTTCAGTAAATAATAAATAAAAGAATTGCGATCGGTTTATAAGTGATACTTAATAAAAAGTGTGTATAATACATACTCATAAGGTTATCATAATGAGTAAAAAAGATAAAATTATTAAAGATTTAAAAAATAATCCTAACAATGTGCGCTTTGAAACACTTAAGATTTTATTAGAAAGCGAAGGTTATGAATGTTTTAATAAAGGCGGATCGCATTATCAATTCAGAAAAGAAGAATGTGATCTTATTACTATTCCATTTAAACGCCCTATAAAAGCTATATATGTCAAAATGGTTTTAAAAGCTATAACAGGAGAATGAATTATGAAAGACTTAGATTACTATCTTAATCTACCTTATGAAATTATTATAAAAAAACTTGATGAAAAAGATGGCGGAGGATATTTTGCAAGATATAAAGATTTCCCTTATATTATGGGAGATGGTGAAAATGAAATAGAAGCCTTAAAAGATCTCAAAGAAGCATTTAAAGGAGCATTAGAAGTTATGCTTGAAAAAGGTGATTATATTAAAGAACCTATTGATAATGAAGCAAAAATTAGAATTAATATTACCTTGCCTAAAAGCTTAGTAGAGGCAATAGATACAATAAGCGATAATAGAAGTAAATTCTTAGCTGATCTTGCAAATAGTGCTATAAAGTCTTATAAAATAAACACTTAAAATTACATATTAACTTGTAATCAACTTGAAGTTAAGTTGTAGTCAGATAAAAAAAGAAATTCGCTTCAAACCCCATAAAATAGGTATTTAATAGCAAAAATACTTGCAAAATTTATTAAAATATGGTATAATTATGTTATATAAATAAGTTAATATGAAAGGAATAACAATGGATAAAGCAGAAGTAAAACTTAAAAAATCAAAAATGACTACAACCGAAAAACTCATACTTGCTCTTTGGCTTTCTTGCGGAGTTGCAGTTATTGTTTTGCTTTTGGTATATTTAAAAATTATCACTAGCCTTATAGGTATTTTAGGGCTTTTATCTGTATCTAGCCTTGTAATTGCTTTTGTGTTATTCCTTGCTAAAAATATAAAAATAGTTCCCTATGACGAGAAAAAGCATAGAAGAAAAAGTAAATTTGCAGAATATATGAGTAGCGGACGTTGTAAATATTATCATATATTCGGTGCTATACGAGATAACTAAGCCTAGCCAAAAAGCTAGACTTATTTTTTTCTCATAGCATCAAACAAGCCTTGAGCTTCTTTTGCAAGCTCATTGCCTGATTTGCTTGGATCTTGCATTATAAAAGAGCTAGGATTTAATCCCATTTTCCTATTAGCATTTTGTTCTGCTATGGCATCTTTAGCACTGTTGTGGACTACATTAAAAGTTTTAGCCTCTTGATTTCTATAATTATCCATAGCATCTTTATTATCATTATTAAATTTTTCTCTTATATTGTCGCCCCCTTTTGTTCCTAATTTTTCTAAATTATTTCGATTAGTTCTAGCTACCGCATCATTATTATGAGCATTGTGAACCCCTACGCTTGAAGGACTATAATAAGATTTATTGCTAACATCATGAATTCCATCAGCATTTGGCTTGGCTGTATTCATATTAGCATAATGCAACAAGCCTTGCATATCTCCTCTTGCGGCTAAGTTTTCTAATCCTTTAGCTGCAGCAGCAACTTGTTGTTCTCTAGTTCCACCCAAATTATTTTCAGCAATGTAATTTTCAACCATATTAGGTAAATTATTTGTTTGAATAGCTTCATTGTATTGAATTGCTTCGTTATAAGAATGTGCTTTTTGTTTAGCATCAGCAAATTCACTACCTGTACTTGTGGATAGAGCATTAGAATAAGCAGAAGCCACGCTCTCATTAGATTTAACGATATTGCCAACTTTTTCAGCAAACATTTTATCAAATGCAGCCTGTCCTTCTTTGCTTAAGCCTCTTGAATATTCTTGTGTTTCATTTGAACTTGTACCTATTGAAGCTGTTCCTCTAACCGAACCACCTACTTCACCGCCACTTCCAAAGACTTTAAGTCCTGCTGAGGCATTAGCATAAGCATCAATGCTTCCTTCTAAAGTTTTTTTATCTGATTCATTGAAGCTAGATTTATCGCTCAACACTTCGCTAATAGTCTCTCTTAAAGCTTGCGCTTCTGCTTTCTCAATTGTTTTAATATCTTCAACTCCTGCACCATTATTTCTAAGGATATTAGAATTAATACCTTTATTAATGCCTGTTTTGAGAGTATCGGCAATAGAATTAGCAAGCGAATCTTGTCTAGTTTGGGTTTCACTTTGTGCATGTTTTGCATCAAGTCCCGCAATGCTCATATTTGTAATTTCACCATTACTTCCTAATGCAAAATTTGTATTTGTATTCACATCTTTAACTGTTGTTCCACCGCCTGTTATAGCAGACATACTAAATCTACCACCCCCTGCACTCATAGCACTTTGCAAGCTTACCACACCTGCATTCATTGCCCAAACTTCATCACCTCTAGGCGCCGCAATACTTGTTTGTGTAGATAGAGCTTGCTGATTTGCAAAACTTCCCGCAGCTCTTGAAGCACCTGCTAGAGTTTGAGAAATACCCGAAGCAAAAGTTACAAATCCTTGCTCACTTGCTTTAGCTATAGCATAAGCTAAAAGAGGAGTACTCATTACAAGATAATTCATAAAATTTGATCTACTTGCCACTTCTTTGAATATAAGCATGTTATCTCCTAAACTCAAAGCCGCTTTTCCGCCTGTGATTACTTGAGCGACTTTCATAAGATTGAAATCGTTTAGAAAATTAATAATACAAAGTATAGGAGTCCAAAGCACTATCCAAATACATAGAGTAAAAAACATCTTAATGTGCGCATAAGAGCCAAACACAATAGAAAGCAAGGCTACAAGCCAAGATAAACCTATGATAATAGCCGTTAAATACGCTTTAGCTAAAGGCAGATAAGTTTGTGCCATGTGTCCTTGTGCTTGCATACTTGCATAAAATTGCTGATCTGCATAAGCAGTATTTGCAGCCACAGAGGCAGGATTTAAACCTACTGATTTTGCGGTATTAATGATTGCATCTTGAGAAGCAAGCATTACCATAGATTGCTGTAAATAAGACCTAGCGCTCACAGCTTGTTCGTTATAAATTTGTGCAGCGCCTAAGAACTTCTGCTCATAATTTGCCATATCATCTACCATTCCAAGCAATGCAGCATGTATCTTCATGGCATCATCTGTATTCTCTTGAATCATTTCAACAATCTTAGGACCCGCATCAGAGCAAGGAATAATAGTTTGTTCTTCAATATTGTTATTATTTTCAAACAAAGGCGTTAGCTGAGAACCATTGCCTATGTTAGTGAAAAGATCTTGCATCAAATTATCAGAATTTTGAAAAAGATTTCTACCCTGTTGATTAAGTAAGATACCTACTGAAACACAGTTTCTAAAATAATAGTCAATATTTTTCTGTAAAGTTGCATCGATAGCTGAAAGCTTCACGCTTGGTAAAGTAGTCATTACTTGAAGCGAAAAACCTAAACCTGCATTTGAAAAATTTGTAGATTGTGGAGTTGAAAAATATTTTTCCATAGCTTCTAAGATAATCTTCTCAAATTGTGTCATCAAAGCAAAGCTTTTTCCTATACCTGTAGGAATTTGAGAGATTACATAATCCTTGCTAGTCACTTCATCGTGTATCATAAAACGGTGATTATTATCATCAGGCGCTCTTAAAAAGAAAAACCATACTGCTGCAAAAAGTGTGAATAATTTGCCAAGCTCAAATACAGGATTTGTTTGTCCATCCATCGCTTTTTTGATGCTAAAAAGTAATAAAGATAAAGCTAAGGCTGTATTAACAATATAACTTGTTTCGGTAGTTATGCCTTTAACCGCTTGTAAGATTTCATTCATCACATCGCCATAGCCCCAAGTATAGATTAGATTATCACTAGCTATGTTCGTTGCACCAAACAAAAATGAAGGCGCAAAAAACAAAGTGCTAAAGAATAAAATGTAAAATCTTTTCATTGACTGTGTTAAAGAAGTTAAAGAGTTTGTTTGGTATAATTATATTAAGGGTTTTGCCACAAGGCTGCAACCCTGTGGCATAATCACACCCTAGAAAGGGGGTGAAATTATGTTTCGTTTCGTACTTATAATTATACTAATTTGTATAATTACTGTCAAGGCTTATTAGCCTTGCCCCTTTTCTTAAGGGGCGAAACTCCCTTGTGGCTTACCAAGCAAACTTTTAACTAAGCTTTATCTCCTTTCTATTGATTTTCTATGTTGTTTTATATTTTTAATATTTGCACCAAACAAAAATGAAGGCACAAAAAACAAAATACTAAAGAATAAAATGTAAAATCTTTTCATTGACTGTGTTAAAGAAGTTAAAGAGTTTGTTTGGTATAATGATAAAAGGTAGATGCCAAAGGCGGCTACCTTTGGCATTAATCATAACCTAGAAAGGCGGTGATTAAATTGCTAAACATTGTTCTAATAATTATACTCTTAATGCTTTGCTATGTCAAGGCATATTGAGTATCCCCTGCTTTTGCAGGGTTTAGAACAATCCCTTTGGCTTACCAAGCAAACTTTTAACTAAGCTTTATCTCCTTTCTATTGATTTTCTATGTTGTTTTATATTTTTAATATTTGCACCAAACAAAAATGAAGGCGCAAAAAACAAAATACTAAAGAATAAAATGTAAAATCTTTTCATTGACTGTGTTAAAGAAGTTAAAGAGTTTGTTTGATATAATTATAAAAGGGTGCAACGCCAAAGGGGCGCAACCCTTTAGCGTTAATTTACCGCCCAGAAGGGAGGTGAGTTTAATGCTCAAAATTGTTCTAATAATTATACTCTTAATGCTTTGCTATGTCAAGGCTTATTGAGTATCCCCTGCTTTTGCAGGGTTTAGAACAATCCCTTTGGCTTACCAAGCAAACTTTTAACTAAGCTTTATCTCCTTTCTATTGATTTATTTTCTTCACTTTTAATTTATAGGTTTTTTTGTTGCATTCTCGATATTGTTTTGAATCTTTTCTTGTATTTTCACAGAATCAGCTTGTATTTTTCCTGTGTCAAAACTTCCTACAATATCAGCAATAAACTCACTCAAATCAATTTCACTAAAATCTAACTTTTGAAATTCTTCAGGAGTGAATCCTCTACATTGAGGACCTTCTGCACTTCCCCAACCTTTTCCAAGTTGAGGGCGCCCTTGCTCATTAAAGATTCTTCCTAGTTTAGAATTAAAGCAACAAAAACTTTTCTTTTTTTCAACACAAATTTTAGTAAAGCCTAAGCTAATCTTTTTAGAACAATACTCACCTACTTCGTGGCATTTTCCTGCATCGTTTAGCTTAGCGAGCTTTTTCTCTTCTTCTTTACAAGCTACAAGTCCTAAGAATACATTATCCTTATCACAACATCCACCACCGATCAATCCACCAAACATGTCCCAATTCTTGCAACGATTATCTTGTCCATTAAAAATAATAATTTGTCCTGAACAAGTACCATCATCATTCCACCCGTTATTATTTGCATCATTAACGCCCACAGGAGTATCAGTATCTTCTACATCACTTATGCCACTATAGCAAGGAAATGGAGAGCATTGATATTTATTATCCACTAAAACACATTCTCTACTACTATTGAAAGGACAAGTTTTTGTTACGCCTAAACAGTTTTTAGCAGGCGCAACAGAAGAATTGCAACTATCACCTATACCATCTCCATTCGTATCAATTAAATCATCTACGCTTTGTGGAGAACATATTCCACCTTCTTCTTTAGGCTGATAGCCTGCAGGACAAGTATACTTATAGGCGCTAAAAGGAATAGTTTCGCTTTCTTCAGTACAGTTTAGATTTCTACCAAAATTGCTACAACTTATGTCTTTGCCCACTGCTTCGTAGGTAAGTTGCCAACCACCACTTCCCACTGTGGCAAAAAAAGCTACAGATTTATTAATTCCTGTATGTAAGTATTGTTTTAGTTCTATGTTTAAGTTTTTTCCACTAAATCTTGAAAGCTCGCCATAACTATCATTGCTTGGGCGATAAGGAATGTAATCTAGTGCATCTTTAGTATTGTTTGGCTTATTTCCTATTACAGCAACTGTAGAATTTGGAGCAAAAGGAACAACCCAATCATCAGCACCTGCATAAACAAGCTTGAAGCTATCGATTGCATTAATATCAGTAATATAGATATCATTTGTTACAACCTGCCATACATTGTAGCCTATGCTCTTAGAAAAAGTGAGCTTTACTTTTGTTTTGCCTGTTTTTAAAACACCCCCTTCTATTTTTTCACTTCCACCATCTACTACATCATTAGAGCTTACACATTGTGTTAATTGCGCAGGACAAAAATATTTTTGTTGAGAATTTTGCAAGCAAGCAATAGCTTGACCTTGACCATTTGTAGGTTTGAAATTAGGATCATCACTAAAATTTGTATTACATTGCATGATATCTGTTGCAGTACTTCCATTATTATCGCTACCACTGCTACCACCACCTGCACAATCAGGTATTTTATCGAACTCTAAAAGAGCATAATTTCTTATAGGATTGTTTGTATCTCCAAAATGATTGCCTTGATCACTCCACTGTCCGCTAGGGCTAGCCATAGCAACCCAATGTTCACCCAAAGGAGATACTCTTTCTTTTCCATCCACAATATCATATTTTTTTAGTAAATTATCAGGCTGAGTTTGCGCCCAATTTGTGTAAACTAAAGGACCGCCCTTAACAGTTCTAAAACGACTATCATCATAAATACAACCTGCATTTCCTTCTATACAATAATTGCTTGTGTAGTTTGGATCATGTATGCCTATCCAAGCATATTGTCCTCCCCTGAACAGAGAACTCAAGAAATCGTTTTCAGCTTTAGAATCAGGAATTGCCAAATAACCACCGCTATCTTCGGCTAATTTTCTAGCATCTTCGAAAGTCATTTTTTGAACTGTAGCTGTATAATAGTGTCCATTGAATTGTTTGAAATCATTATAGTCAGAACATTGAATAGCGGCTTGAGAGAAAGTAAAACTTGCTGATAAAATTGCAGCAAGTTTCAAAAAGTCCATTTTAGGAGACGAGCGTTTAATCAATGTATTTTTACAAAAAAAACTTAACAGATTGTAACCTTTCATATTTCCTTTCCTTTAAAAACTGATAAAACACTTGTTTTATCTGATTCAATAAGAAAATCTAGCGTGAATTTTCCTTCCTCTTTTTCTCTCAGTTTTATAGAATCGAATATGGATTCATTTTTTAATATATTATTTGTATTACATTTCAATATCATCTCTTTGAATCCTTTTGAAATGAATCCAAATATTTTGTTCATAGAGTTTGCAAAAATCATTTTGCTCGCATCCGTAAAATCATAATTTTGATAATCAAACAAATCCCTATCATGTAAAAAAACACAAATTACGATAGCCTTAGTTTTATACAATGAGAGTAATTTTTCATATTCAAAACAACAATATTCAACATTTTTATCTCTCGCAAACCAATAATCTAATATTGAGTCACTAGATTGATTTGAAACAAAGACAATTTTAGTATTTTCATCTTTAGCTCTTATATACTGATATAAAAAATTTATAATATAGCTATAGCCTGCACCACTTGTACTAAATATACAAGTATTATTATTTAAATCAATGCCGCATAAATCTTTTTCATTGAATGAAAATTTCGGTTGTTTAATTCTATTTTTATCAATTTCAATATTGCAATTAAATGTTTTCATCATTTCCCTTTTTAAATTATTTTGTGTTATAGCATCTTTGGGAATCCACAATGGATTTTTTAAACACACTCATTGTGGTTACCTCAGCGTTAATCACACTTTTTAGAGAAAAAATAAGAAAAATCTTATTTAAATCTAAAAAGTAGCTAACCGCCTTCTGTAAAACTCTACTCCAAAGACTTACCACCTTTGGGGTAGTTTTCATTTTGAACACACCATATCCTTGCTAGCTTCATCTATTGCCGATAATTGCGCTAAAGCTTCGCCCATATCATTAATTTTTCCACAATCATATTTTAAAGTTTCGTTTTTAGAGTTAATAGGACATTTTGTCCAATTATTAGTACATTCTCTAATTTCACTTTGATATATAATTGTATTATTTGTTGAGTTTTCTCTATTAGTCCCATCGTTGAAAGCAGAAGTATCTTCTTTAGCTACTTTTACTTCGCAAAATTTAGCATTAACATCAGGAGTAGATTGCATATCTCCTGAGACATTTTTTCCGCTTGTAGTATCTATGTAAGAGAAATCTATTTTAGAATTACCTTTTGAATATTTAGCACTTTGATCAATAGATACCGTACTATTGTAAATTTTATTGTTAAAATCCTCATCCTTAGGCACTGTTTTATTATCAGTTCCCTTGTAAAAAATAGAATAAGTACTATTTTCATTATTTGATTGAGAAGCGGCTAATTCCTGTCCCAAACCTTCTAAATTACTCGAAGAATTTACATTAACTGATTCTCCATAATTATCACATACGGAATAATCTTGCCCTCTATAGCTCAAACTGCTTCCTACTTTAGTGGCTTTAGAAAGAACAAGTCGGGATTCTGCAGATAATGCCGAATAAATAGGACCTGCTATATCATAAAGGATTTTATCTCTATTTTTTGCCGCTACAGAGCCGCAAGAGCTATTAATACAATAGCATCCATTTAGATTATCAATTGTGGTTTTTATAAGATTGATATTATCGCCATAGCTGTATTTAAAATACTCACAGTTATTCCATGAGTTTTTATCGCATTTAACAACTCCATCAGTACATATTCCGCTAACATTATCAAAGCTCCAAATCTTGTCTACTTTGCCATCAACATTCTTATCAAACTTAACTTGAATATTAATATCGCTAGTTCCTACATAATCTATGTTTAAAAATTCTCCACTTTTAGATTCCTCGCAAGCCATTTGCACATTAGCCTTTTGCTTTCCATCGACTGTTCTAATTTCACCCCCATTTGTAAGAGAGTTAATAGCCGAATCAGCATTTGATTTAAAATAATTATTAAGCTGCGAACCAAAACTATTGCCTTCAGCAGCAGCATTATTTGAAGCTTGCAAAAAACTGCAAGCAGTGAGAGCTAAAAAAAGATATTTTTTCATTTTTATTATCTCCCTGTTCCATAGTTGAATATGTCGCTAACACCATAGAAATTAGAAATAATTTTTCTAATTGAATCAACTTGTTGATTATCTCTAATAATCGCCTGTGCATTTTCACTAAGTAAGGTTCTTGTAGTTTCTTGCACCCTAGCAACCGCAGCGTTAAATTTAGCAAGATCATCTTTGTGATCGCTTGAGAATTTAGGATCTAATCCTTGCACAGTATTAATATTTGTCACAAACTCATTAAAAAGTTCGCTAACAAAGGCATCCACCATTAAAAGAGCTACAAACTCATAGACAGCATCTCCATTAAGTCCCGTTGAAGCTTCAATATTTAAAATATCAGCAACAGGTAAAGGTGCGGCATTAATTAAGTTTTTATCAGCATCATCTAAAGCACTTTTTGCTTTAATTTTTGCTACGATAGCTTTAAATTTCTCAATCAACAACGAGCGTATATCCTTATCAATAGTAACTTCTGCCTCTCTTCCTATAGGCTCTTGATATAAGCCATTCTCATCTTTAACAATACTATAGGCTACAAAATTAAGCTTTACTGACTTGTTTTCACCATTTTTATTCCAAAGTGCTTCAAGGAATTTATCTGTATTCAAAGTAGGACTTATTAACATAACCTTTTCAGGATCGATCATTTCTTTATTTGTTATTGAAGTGCTTTTTTCAGTGTAAGCTACCAAATCGCCAAAAACTCCCCTTAAAATATCTTCATATTGATCTTCTCCAAATGCCTCAGCAAAGAAACTCGCCTTGCCTTTTTCAATTACTTTTTGAACAACCGAACCTTGCTTTAGAATCTTGGCTGCATTTGTTTCACCACTTTCATCAGGGAAAGTTCCATTAACAAAAGCATTTGCCTCTTTAGCAAAGTTTTGTACCGTTTGAGCAGTTCCTTCCATTCCTTGAGCAAAAGAAGTTAGCCAACTATCGTTTTGCCCACTTTCAGTATTAGAACTAAGCATTTTTCCAAATTTATTAGTCCAATTTGTTGTCATCTGACAAGTATCAAAGTTCATACTATTAATTGCATTTGCTATTTTTTCAAGCTCATCCATAATAGTCTGACAATCTTTACAAAGTGTAGAAAGTGCCATTTGGAAAGCATAAGCAGGTGCTGCTGAAGCAATTTTTTTAAGTTTTTCTACTAAATACTCAAAATTAAGATAAGAAAAACCTCCAAATATCATATCAATACCGCTACAACCTACATTAAAATTTGGTGCGCTTACTGAAAAAGGGCGTATAGTTTCACCACCACCCCATCTAATTCTTGCACTACCACCACTAACAAAACCTGAAACTTGAGATTTGTAATAACCTGAATTTTCAGAAGTAATAGAACCACCCAAGCTATTTTGAATAAAACTTGATAAATTTGCATTTAAAGCACTTGGCAATAAAAATGTGCATGCAATAGCAGAAATTACTACCTTCTTTTTTAAATTGCCCATATAGAAACTCCTTTAATATTTTTTCTATCTACAAAACCCCAATATCTACTATCAAAACTCCTAAGATGAGTTCCCATTACGAAAAACTTATCTTTTGGTATAACCCCATTAAAAATGAATTGTTCCACTTTGTTTCCGTCTTTATCAGTTGTTTTAGCTTCACCTAAAAACACATTGTTGCAATAGTATTTTAAGCCCTTAACATTGAGCGTTTCACCTTCTTCGCATCTTACATATTTTCCAAAGCTTGAATCCTTATCAAAATATTTTGTTTGCACAGGCAAAGAGAAGTAAATTAAAGAATCTTTTAAATCTCCTTGAATCTTTTTTTGATATATGAAAACATCTTTATCAATGCTTTTAGTGCGAATTACGCCTATTCCATAGAATTGAGATAGAGCTGAAACAACTATATTTCCAATAATAAAAGCAATTAGAACAAACAAGGCTTTGTCAATGAGTGTTCTAATTTGATCTTTACCTAGCTTCATTGCTTTTTGTTTTAGTATTAGCAAGTAATTCAATGGCTTCTCCTAAAGATATTCCTTGATCCGTAAGTTCTTTGATTTTAGCCTTATCTTTTGCATCAGTTGTTGTAAGATAATAAAAATATTTATCCATAACTAAGCGATAAGGTAATTTCACATCATCAGGAGTCATTAAAAAGAGTTCTGAATATTCCCCTTTTAAAGTCCTAATTGAACGCAAAATTTCTTTATCGGTTTCGCTTAAATCAAAAATTTCTGATTTAATTAACATATTAACAGAGGTTTCGGTTTGTTTCATTAAAATTTTATAAGCAGAATTGTTGACAATAACTGATCCTGCACGACTTAAACCGCCGCCGCCTTCTTTAGCATTATAAATATCATCAAAACCTTGCGTTGCTAAAATAATAGAAGCATCATATTTTCTAGCACGGCGATAAGCTTGCTCAATAAAATCATCCATTTTTGGATTTTTACCTAAAAAACGATGAGCTTCATCGATGATGATTTGGATTCTCGAATTTCTACTAGAACTCATATACATGAGTTGATTGATATGATAAATTAAGAGCATGATGAGCGGATCCCTAAGATCAGGATGATCATCAACACCTTTAAACTCAACTACAATAAATTCTTTATTAATATTAAATTCATTTGGACCTGATAAAAATTTTTCATAAATACCATTGCGACAAAATGCTCCCAATTGTTTTGCAAAGTCAGTAAAACGATCATCTTTATTTTCTAATAAAGCATCTCTCAAATCTGTAATTTCCATTTGAAAGCCTTTTTTGATATAAATATTTCTGATTAAGTCGTGCATGGTAGTTTTTATAAGCTTTTCATGCTTCTTAGACTCACTTTCATTTTTAGAACTTCCTAGCATATAAATAAAAGCACTTAGATATTCTAACTCTTCCACAAGTTGTTCTATATTTTTAATTTCTGAAAAAGGGTTAAAACTAATGGGTTTTGTATGATCTAAAGAAACATATTGTGCATCTATAGTATCACATAGTTTGCTAAAAGAGTTATCATAATCAAGTACAAATACCCTATCTCCTCTAGCAAATGAGTTAAATCCCAGCATATTCAAAAAAACTGATTTCCCTGCGCCTGAAGTAGCAACCAAATAAGCATTATAGTTTGAACTTGAAACAAATAAATCAAGTCCTGCAATTTGCGCTCTTCTTGAAAATAAAATTAAATTTGGAATATTGAGTTTATAGTCTGCTTCTAAAGGAATAAATTGCGAAATTTGATCAGGAAACATAGAGCGATATTTTACGGTAATATCAAACATATATTCTTTATTAATTCCCATAGGCAAAGAAGCAATAAAATTGAGCTGATGAATTCCTAGAGCTTCATCAAGTACAATAGCTTTACCGCCCCCTTTATTCCAATAAGAAATAATAGTGCTTGCATTTAATGAGGCTTCATCATAATTATCACCACTAACTATAACATTCAAATCAAAAGCAAAAAGCCTTTCTTTTTGATTGTCTATTCTTTCAAGTATAGAAACGCTTTCTTTTCTAGCTGCTGCAAACTGTCTAAAGATAGTTTCACTCCATTTTTGAGTTAAAAGCATAGAATGATTATTTCTTACTCGTGTAGTTTTTTTCTTAGATAAAGGATAAACAGAAGCAGTAATTAAAAAAGTATCTTTAAATTGATTGTTATCCAAAGCTCTACTGATATAATCCCCTAACTTTTCTCCAAAATCTGAAATGTGTGCTTCTTGTGGAAAAGATTGAGGCGTTAAGGTAATAAAACTTTTTCCATCTATTTTTAATTCATTGTCTTTTATCAAAATTTCTGTTGTAGGCATAATAACTTGTCTATTAAGATAACAAGCTCTATCATAGCTTGGAATATTATTAATATCATGATTGCTATTAAAAAGCTCGTAAAGCATAGGCTTTAAAATCTCAGGCTCAGCCACAACAGGTGAAAAATTATTTGAAGTAAGGATATTTTTTAAAACATGCTTATAAGAAACTATATCTTCTTCACTATTAGATTTTATGGAAACTAGAAGATAATAATTTTTTAGCTTCGAAGTCATGGAATTTGAAATACCTTCTTTGGTTTTAGAGTAATAAAAATTGCTCATATTTTCTATTGCCTTCAATAAAAGCTCGTTATTTTCTCTATAAGCTCTTTCTAGGTGCATATGCTTCCAATACTCAACCAAGTCTTTGATATTTTTACTTCCAAAAAGCGTAAATTGTATAAACATATTTTCGGGCAATTTGCCTAGCATCTCTTCAACAGCTACGGCAGTAGACTCGCCCATTCTAATTCTTGGAGAACATAAAAAAACCGTTCCAAAAGAATTATCATTATTGACATAATATTCTTTTTGAGAGTCATAGCTCATATAAGGTAAAAAATCTGAAAATTTGTATCTTTGCATACAAGCATTCCACACATTAGTTTGCAAAGAAGTAATCTTCTCTATAGATTGTTTAATGCCTAACTTTTCACTAATAAAATCATTTAAACTCATTTTGTACCCACATCATTCATATCAAAAATTCTTTCGCTTGGATCTTGTTTGCTTCGTGGATCGCTAAGAACAAATTCGCCTTCTTTAATCTTTAGCCAACTCTCACTGTATCCATGATAAATACCTTCATCGCTTATATAAGGAAAAACAACCATTTGCGCAAATAAAGGTTGTCTAAACAAAGGCATATTATTTGGCAGCTTTACCATATTTTCCTTTACGGCGCTTTGTTGATTGCTTTGTGCAAAAGAAGGTGAATTTTTAAGCAATCCGCGAATAAGCTCATCTTCATCTTGCTTATCTAAGTCTGTATATTTCATACCATCATCAACAAGCAATTTTAATTGAGTATCTACACTTGGTTCCTTAGTGATTTGCTGTTTGCTTGCGCATGCAGTAAAAAGCAGTGTTGCGCATAAAATTAATATAGATTTTTTATTCATTTTTTACTCCTAAATGAAACAGCACTTGCATCAATATACATCCAATCTTCGATTTTATACCATGCGTTGCCATTCTGTTCTGTAACACCTTTAATAATAATTCTTTTGCCTTTAGCTACATTGCCTACTACCCTAGATGAAATTGAAGGTTTAGAATAGTATTTTGTATCTTTAATAGCCTGCCCTAAAATTATTTTCTTTCCTTTTTTAAACTCATCTTTTACCCTCGATAAAAATACAAAAGCGTTTTGATCCAAAGGTTTAGGATTTACAACTGAAATATTTTGCTCAGGTTTTTTAATGCCTAATTTATCCTCTAAGATTGCTACTCTTTTTTCAAGCTCTTGATTCTCCCTATAAAGTTTTAATACAGCTCTTTTTAATAACAAATTGCTATCATCTTTACTCAACTGAGTTTCTTTGGCGCTTAAATTTGAAAAAGCAAGCGCCAAAACCAAACCTATCAAATTAATCTTTTGTAACGATACTTTTATGCACATAGCTTCCATCCTTTAGTTTTACCCATCCTCCTTGTTCAAAAAGCGCATCTAATTCTTCACCTCTATTAGCTACTCTTAATATAAGAGCTTTACATGAAGGCATTTGTCTAATATTTGCACGATAAACACAAACTTTAACCTTATCATTGATTTGAGTGATTTTAGAATCTGAACTTGCGGAACAATCTATAGCAGACTGATTGCTAGCTTCTAAATTTTTATTAGATTCATTATTGCTATTATTACTAGCTTCTAAATTTTTATTAGATTCATTATTGCTATTATTACTAGCTTCTAAATTTTTATTAGATTCATTATTGCTATTATTACTAGCTTCTAAATTTTTATTAGATTCATTATTATCCATATTTGCACTTGCGAGATTTAATCCACTTTGATTATTATCATAGATTTTAATACCACTATAAAGTTTATTGATATCAACTTCTTGTTTAGCATTACTTTTTGTTTTGCTATCATTTTTAGGTGAAGATTTAGCAGAACGCCCTAAATGAGTGTTTTTGCCGTTTTTTGTATTCTTGCTTGCTTGTAGATTTGAATCTTTAGTTGCTTTATTTTTCAAATCTTTTGCAATTGCTTTACTTTCTTTATCGTTTTCGCTAATCAAAATAACATCAGCTCTATTAATTGCTTCTTCTTCACTTAAGTAGTATCTAAAAATAGTAGGTGTTTCATTTTGAATTTTACGAATTTCAACAGACTCAACCATTTCTTGAAGCTTTAAAGTTCTAAAACTATTTCTTGCCTCCTGTTCGGCTTTTTGAGCAGCTTTTTGATTTTGCTCTTCTTCAAGATATTTTTTTTCATACTCTCTATCTGCTCTCTTTCTAAGCTCATCCATATCAGAGCTAAGATCATATACTTCTGTTACTGAGCCACACATACCATTGTCTTTTCCTTTTTCACAAGAAAAATTATCTTTATAAGGCAGCATAGAGCAAGCCCCTAAAAAAATAGAAGCAGATAAAGATAATATAATCGCACTATTTCTAATCATTGTTTATCCTTATCCAAATAAGAATTAATTTTTTCCAAATTTGCTCCATCAATAACATCAATAATTTTATTTTCTTTTTTATCAACTATAAAAATTTTTGGAGTCCCCATAATGTTTAATTTTTCCCCCAATAATTTCATATTCTTAAGCGTTTGTTCTGCTTGAGAAGTAATCTTTATATTTAAATCTTTTTGAGTTTCTCTAAGTTTAAGAAAGGCATCTTTAAAATTAGGCGCAGATAAAATTTCTTTGCTCCATTTTTCAGCATGAGGATGGAAGCTCAAAGGATAAAAGTTTATATAAACACTAACATCTTTTTTAATAAATAATTCCTCTACCCTTGCACAAAATGGACATTCAGGATCTGTAAAAAGAATAAAATCATATTTTTTTGAACCCTTATTAAAGTTTACTTTTTTTGCATATTGAATAACTTCTTTTAAATTTAAATCTTTAACTTGTTTATTATTAAGTTCGCTTTGCCAAGTATCCCTATCATTGGCAGTCAAGCTTACTCCTGTATTCGTATAAAGCTCTCCGATAAAAATAACTCTTTTGAAAGGATTCACATATAAGATATTGCCATTATCTAAATAGGCTTTATAGAATCCATCAATCTGACTTCTTTCTACTTTAGCTACTTTTGTAGAAGGAATCACCCCCTTAACCAATGATTCTTCTTGTTGTTCGATTAAAGTTTTGGCATGTATCAAATTTATTGTAACTAAAGAACCTAAGATTATTTTAGAAAGTAATTTCATATTATTTTTTCTCCTTAATTTTTATTTTTATTATTCTTTGAGCTATCTTGCAATTGCTCTTCTAAAGTTTTTAATTCTAAAGTTGCTGTAGTGATAACATTAATCTCTCTACCTGCTGCAATTTCAATTACAGGAGAAACCTGATCTGCCATTTTTAAATAAAAATCTGCAAGCTTCTCTGCACTTTTTGAAAGTCCTTGAAATGCTCCTGCTTCCAAAGTAGCACTAGCACTCATATCGCTATTTGTGGTTGTTGTTCCACCAAAACCGTTTTGAGTTACAATTTGATTTTTATTTGCAAAGCTTTCTCCTACACCTTGTAAAAATCCTGCTATAAGAGTTCTTGCAAGCAAAGCTCCTTGTTTAGTAACAACTTCACCGCGTAAGCCTAGCTTACCATCTTCTCCTGTTGCAGCACCCTTCATGCTTATATCAATTTTTTCACCTTTATTTGTTATACAAGATATATTGTTTACTCGAATATAAGCTCTTTCGCTAGTCAAATCTCCGTACCCCTCACCCATTAAGAAACATTCATTAATATCATAAGCCCATCGATTTGGTAAAATAGAAAGATCGGTTACTTTCATGAGTACAGGCAGTGGCTCAGTTTTTGCTTGAGTCATTGTAGGGGCATCCATACCTGAAAGTAAAACAGCTTTTACAATCGAGCCTGTAGGAATGACATGCCTAGTCGACTTTTTTTCATTTTTTTCTTTTTCTTCGGGTTTTGCAATATTTGTAAAAGAAAGAGAATCCTGAATTGGCGTATATCTTATTTGCGTAACTTCATTTAATTCAGGAACATTGCCAAAGTGTGTCAATCCATAATCGCTTGGCTTTTGAGTGTCTGTAGCTATATTTTTATTTGGTTGAGGAAAATTTTTATACAAATCTTCTTCTTTATTGTTCATCCTATTGTCATCTAAAACAATTGCGGAGGTATTCTCCATAGCCTTTTTTTGAGATTCTTGAAGATTTTTTAGATTTAAATCATAATTTCTTTTATTTAAATCATTTTCTTTCTTTATTTCGGCAATTATTTTTGTAAGATCACTCACTTGTTTCGAAAGCTCTTTATTTCGAGTATCTAATTCATCCACTCTTTTTTTTGCTAGTGTAAGATCATTACTTGCTTCACCGACCCATCTTGTTTTAGCCATAGGATCATCTTGAACAAGATTGAAACTGCCCGCCTTATCTATAGGCTCTTTTTTATCCTCACCGCCTACCAAGAAAAGCAAAGCCCCTGCAATAACAAAGATGCCCGTAAAAATTAAAACTTTATTTTTATTTTGACTTTTTTGTGCATCAATAGGGTTTTTATCATTGCTAAAAAATTTCATAAAAGGATTTTTCATTATGATATTCCTCCATTAAAAATTCCACCATTAGTATTTCTTCCGCCCTTGGTAATAATTATAATTTGTGCTTTTGAATAAGGCAGTAAATGATTTACTTCGTTGTTATAATAGATGCTGATAGCTTTCGGTGCTTCTTTTGCAAGTGAGATATAATCTTTAGGATTTAACCTTATTGCCTTATCTGTTTTATTTTCAACTTCAAGTAAAGTAGCTTTATAAAGCAAACCATCATAATTAGTTAGCTCTCTTGTAGTTAATGTTTTATTGCTTGAAAGCACTTTATTAATCTTTTTAACCTTATATCCTTGAGGCACTCCACCTTTTAAAATGCTTTCAGTGATTTTAGCCATAGTACTCATATAAGGATCATCGGTTTCATATTTTAAAATCTCATCTTTTTGAGCGCTAAAATCATTAATCACTACGGTTTCAGCTTCCATGTTTTTAGGATTTAATGCAAAAGAATAAGTTCTATTTGCAGTAACAAAAAAAACTTCAGAACCTTTTGCTTTGTCGTAAACAATTTCAGGCTCTCCTACAGGCTCATATCTATCTTTGCCTACGCTTCTTACTTGCTCTTTTTGTATAGGTAAAAATTTAATAAAAGCTTGATTTCCTGAAATTTTAATATCAATTCCTTTTTCTTTAGAATATGCTACATCTAAAATTTGAGTAGGCAAAACAATTCTATTAACACTGCTATTTGAAACATTGATATTGATAATATCACTTGTAGGATTATCAATGATATTAATAGCAGATAAGCTAATGCTTAGAGATAGAGTTGTTAAAATTATTTTTTTCAATTTTTCTCCTTATTATTTTTCTTCTTCTATGGTAAGATCGTTAAGAAAAAATCTTCCTTGTTCTATGGTATAGTTAATTTTTAAAATGCTTTGAGAGGAACGGACAACCTTGTCAGATATGATATCTTTAACTACTCCAAATACCTTAATCTGTCCCTTAACATCTGCATCGATAGCAGAAACAAAAAAAGTTCGACTGATTGCATTGTCAGTAATATAACTCATCTGTTCTAAAAGCTTTGTCTTTATCTCTTGGTAAAATTTTGGATCTACAATAGTAAGTAAATTGTCTATATTATTTCTTGCATTTTCTTTCGTGATATTTAATAGATTAAAGGAAATAAATTGCCCCATTTCATGCAAATATCCCTTAGAAACTTGACTGCCTGCGATCCAAAACTCTTGATTAACGATTTTAGGAGGCATAAAAACGACTTTTTGCGAGTCGGTTCTTGAAATAATTACCCATACAAGAATTAGAATTACAAAAGATAAAATAAGTGTCACAATGCGAAAAGCAATGTTCTCAAATATATATTTATCTATTTGATTTTTAAACTTATCGAATAGCATATTTCAGGCTCCTAAAAAATGTCTCATATATGAAGGCGGCAAAGTCTTGGGTTTTCTTAAGCCCAACATATAAATGATATGGAAAAAAAAGCCTTTAACTCTCGACTTTTTTATTTTTTCATAATATCTTGTAGCCATCACTCCAAAAGCAAGAACTATCGACATTGCAAGTAATCCTTTAGCGAACATGATTGCAATTGCAATAAATACACAAAATACAATTAAAGTATCCATTTCCCAATTACCAAACATAGGCTTTGTATCTATAAATTTATTGATTTCAACATAACCATTTTCAGTTTTTGCCAAAATTAACTCCTTTTATATTTATTTAAATTTCCTAAGAAATTTAAAGGAATATAAAATAAAAAAGGGCTTCCATGCCCTTTTTTTTTATTAAAATGTAGCAGAATTGATAGTTTCAATAATGGTACTTCCTTGAGTGACAAGCACTGCAAAACCTAGCATTAGGAAAAATTGCAAAATTGAACCCGCAAAAGCTCTCCAAACACCAACACAAAAAAGTAGCAAAGCGATGATTCTTGCAACATAAGTATCATTTAGCCACCCACTCACAATATCCCAAAGTCCTTTTGCACCAATACTATCAGTATTTCCTGCGAAAGCACTTGTAGCGAAAAACCCTAGAAATAACACTAGGAGAAAAAAATTCTTTTTTTTCATAAAAAACCTCATATTTTGGACTTGCAGCTCTTAGCCCATTTAGAGGAACTTCTTTTTATTACAAAATAGATAAAATTAATATGTTAAATATATTAACTTATTCTTAAATAACTAAACTTTATATATTAAAATAAGTTTAATTATATATTTGTATCTAAAATAAAAGTTACATTATTATAAGTATTTTTAATTAATTTAACACTTAAAAAAATAAATTATTTATCTTTTTTTAAAAAATATTATATATAATAAAATTATAAAAAAAACTTTAAATTTAATAAATGGATCATGATTACAAATTCAGAAAATACATTAGATCAGTTAGAACTTAGTTATAAAAAACAAAATAGCACTTGCAGTATTCAAGAAATAAGACTACCTGTATTTGCTCCAATTAAAAGATTTACTCCATCATCTACTATTTATAAAGATTTTCTGAAAAACAAGAGAACTCGCTCTATTGTTACTCAGTGGGGGAATGTTACAATAAAAGGTTCTTTGCTTACGCAAATTCATAAAGATATACTAGATCTTATTATTTTAAATAATACAAAAATTCAAATATTAAAAGATCAAAGAATTAGTGTAGATTTTTGCATTAGCAATGTTCTTAAAAGCTATGGCGATGCAGGATTTAATTACAAATGGTTTAGAAATATTTTAGAAGATATAATGGGTGCTGTTATTAAAATCAAATTAGAAAATAGTACAGAATTTTATTTTCATATTATTTCAGCTATGAGCTATAATGAAAAAGGTGATTTTGGCGGAATTATTTTAAGTAAAGAATATTTGGATTTTTATCAAAAAACCATAGCTATAAACTATAACAAAGAAATACAGTCTATCGTTTCGATTGAAAATTCTCTAATAAAATCAATTATCCGTTTTTTTCTAAGCCATAATCAGATCAATATAAGTCTTGAAAATCTTTTAATTGCTTTAGGCATAGAAATTAGCTCGAAAGATCGATATTTTAGAAAAATTAGGCAAGAAATTAGAGAAAATAAAGACATCCTTACTAATTTTAAAATCAACTTTGATATAAGCAAAAATATTTTTGAATACAAGGGGAATGAAAGTGTCAACTTCTTATTCGCAAACTAAAAATTCCCTTACTCAAGAGCAGCAAGCTGTGGTTGATTTTGATATTGAAGATATATTAATAGTAAACGCGTATGCGGGAACAGGTAAAACATCAACTCTAGTACAATTTTGTGAAGCAAGAAAAGATTTTAAAATTCTGTACTTATCTTACAATTCTTCCATGCGAAAAGAAGCAGAAGTTAAATTCAAGCATTTAAAAAATGTAGAAGTTAAAACCATGCACTCTCTTGCTTATGTAGAATTAAAGGTTCAGGAAAAATACAAAGATCGATTAGGAAGTTTAAGAGCCATAGATTTATTTCCTTTTGTAAACGATTTAAAAGAGGATATTAGAAGTTTTTATGCAACTGCCATTTTAAAAACTATTCGATATTTTTGTAATACCAATCTTGATCTAAATAGTTTTTTAAAAGAAATAGCAAAAGAACCTTCTAAATATGAAATTAATCCGAAAATGGATTTGCCATATATTACAAAAAAAATAGAAAAGCTATGGAATAACTTACAAAACAAAGAATGCTCTTTTGCCTATGAACACGATTTTTATTTGAAATCCTATCAACTTACAAAACCAAAGCTAGAATATGATTTTATTTTAGTGGATGAAGCACAGGATATCAACGCTTGTGTTATCGACATTGTTCTTAATCAAAAACAAGCTAAAAAAGTTTTTATAGGGGATACCTTTCAGAGTATTTATAAATTTAGAGGAGCGGTAAATTCTTTAGAAATATTAGCATCTATGCCAAAATCTCACACTTTATACCTAACACAAAGTTTTAGGTGTCCGCAAAATATAGCTTTTATTGCCAACTCTTATTTGAAAATTTTAAATGCTCCGCGAGATTTCAAAGGAACAAAAAAATCAAGTAATGAAAATGTCAAAAACGAAGCAAAAGCCATAGTGTGTAGAACTAATGCTAAGTTATTTGATATAGCCGTAGAGAATTTAGATAAAAAATTATTTTTTGTAGGAGGGATAAATAGTTATAGTTTTGATGAGTTATTAGACATACAAAATCTTCTTTTTAAAAAACATGAATATATCAAAAACCAATTTATAGCAAAGTTTGCTGATTTAAAGGAGCTTCTTGAATATATTAATGAAACTAAAGAAGTTGATTTAAAACAAAAAATCTTTGTTCTTTTCAAATATGTGCATGGCGATATTATAAAGCTTATTAAAGCCATTGAAAAAAGTAGCGTAAAAAAACAAGAACAAGCTGATTTAATCTTAAGCACAGGACACAAGAGCAAAGGCTTGGAATGGAACAATGTTGAAATTATTGATGATTTTTTAAACATCAAGCAAGAACTTGAAGAAAGAGATCAAATCACCATAGCAAAAGAAGAATTAAACCTTTTATATGTGGCAATCACAAGAGCCAAAAATTCTCTAAGTATTAGCAAAGATTACTTGCTCGAAAAAGAATTTATACAAGAAAATTTAGAAAGGATAATAATAGAATGAAAATAATTAAAAAATTACAAAAAGATGGAAGCTTCAAAGAGCAAGTTTATTATTCTGTTCAGGAGGTTGCACAAATGCACTCAGTAACGCATACAACAGTTCGCCTATGGATTTCAAGAGGAATTCTAAAAGGCGTGAAATTAGGCAAAGGATTTTATATGTCAAAAGAAACCATTCTTGATTTTCAGAAAACTGATGGTTTATCATAATTAAGGAGAGAAAAAATGAGCAGTATAACAAAAGATAATCATGTTGAAATGAGAGATTTTTTATTTAATAAATATAACAAAATGACTTTTAGTAGAAAAGAATGTGCTGAAATTCTTGGGATATCTTTGCAAACTTTAGATAGATTGACAAAAGATAAAAAAATAGAATCAATGAATATAACTCGTTTTGTATTATTCTCCATTGAAGAAATAGCTAAAATTCTCTCAGGGGCTAAGTCAACAAAATGAACAGAAAAGATAGGGTTGCGCTAGCTGCTTATCATAAAAATAAAAAGCTCACTTGCTTTAACAAGTGAGTAATTCAAAAGCATATGTTAAAGTATATATGTTTTTTAGATATTTAATTTTTAAAGTATGGATATTTAGATATTTGATTAATAAATCACACGCCGACCTCATGGAGACATATAATGCTCATTAAAAATATCTTGTGAGAATATTGCATGTGCTATTTTATTTCTAATATTAAAAACAATAAGCTGATTTAATAAAAAATAAAAATATTAAAATGATATTTTATTCATTTTGCATTTCTTGTCTCAAGTGTTATTGAACTTAACATTTTTGATTTGATAGGTTTTAGAATGATTTTTAAACACTATCATTTAGAATACTAAAAAGTTGTTTTACAATTTCCAAGCTTAACTTAGAAATTGCCACTTAATCGCATTTTTTTCAGTGTTTGAAAGCAAAATTATATCAAATAAAAACTTAAAAAAATCAATATAATATTTTATTAAATTATATTTTTTTATTATTTAAAATGATATAATATAACATTTTAAATAATACTATTTTATAATTATAAAAATGGAGTTGCAAAATGTTTGGGGAAAATCTAAAAAAGATAAGAAAAGCAAGTGGTTTAACTCAGTTAGAGCTAGCAAAAATACTAAATACAACACAAAGAACAATTAGTCTTTGGGAAACAGGAAGCTTTGAGCCACCGCTTAATACAATTTTGCTTTTATGTGATATTTTTAAAGTTACCCCAAATGATCTATTGCTAGAGGGGTGCTATGATGATGATAATGAATATCTTGCACATCATATTGTAAGATTAACAAAAGAACTTAATTATAAAACTAATACAAAAAGATTATTTAATCACATTTTACATAGGCTAGAGTTAGAAAAACTTACATCACATCTACAAAAATTTAAAATTGATTCTTTTATTAAAAAATTAGCTCATTCATGGACTGTGAAAGGTGAAAGAATACTTTTGATTTTTTATTATTTTATTGAATATTTAGAAAAACATAATATTAACGAAAATAATATTGATAAAAATTCTTTTTTGAAACTCTTAAATGATTTTAATCTATCTAAAGATAATACAAATACCATCCATTGTTTTATTTTAAAAGAAAAAGATAAGATAAATCTTATAGAATGGGTTGAAAAAGAAATGCAAGAATTTGAAATAAAAGTTTTGGTAGCTATGTTAAAAGATGAAATTAAGACATTGATTAAAAAAGAAATGAATACATTTCACAAATCATTAGTTTAAGAAGATATAGCATTATCTATCATTTCCCTTTTATTGCATTTTCAAAAGTATATGTTATAGTATATGTTATTTAGATATTTAATTTTTAAAGTATGGATATTTAGATATTTGATTAATAAATCACACGCCGACCTCAGGCACCATTACTTCTTAAAATTATAAAATTCCAAAAAAATTTTTATTGTTTATATTTGCTCGAAAGAATGTTTCTAAAATAGCTGAAATATTGATTTATAGATATTAAAAATATTTTTATATAAATAAAATATGCTTTAAATTATGTTAAATATTTAATTATAAATTATTTAAAAACAATAAGCTCACTCTCTTAAAATAAGATAAAAATAGCCCTATATTCTTAAATAAGACTAAAAATGTATGATTAAACTTAAATTAAACTAAAATTTGATATAGTTCGCGCGATCAAAAAAGTTTAAATAAAAAATTAAAAAGTCATAGTTATTTAAACTGAAACATTTGTGTTATTTTTCATAGAAAATCATAATACAAATAAAGATCTATATACCGAATAAGGGGGGGGGGTATGGAAGCAAAAGGAATAGCGATATTTCCTACAAATGTTGCATTTAGTAAAAAAACAAATGCTTTTTTCACTGAATTAGAAGATCAATTCTTAAAAGAAGGGGTCGGTAATAAAAGTGCCATAAAACTAGATTTTGAATATTATATTTTATATTGTCAATTTTTACAAATAGACAAAGAATCCTTATTTTATGGAAGAAACTATGAACTTGTGTTTTGTTTTTTACTTTATTATAGAGCTTTATTAAATAAAAACAATACTCAAAAAATCGTAGCAAAAATAATAAATGTTATACGTTGCCAAGATAGATTACCAGAGAAAGTACACTATAGAGAAAAAATAATTTGTATGGATAATCAACACAGAGATCTTTCTCAAACACTAAGTTCATGTATTGCAGAATTTTATAATTCAATTGATCTATACAATACCTTTAGAAAAAATATAGGATTTGAAAATAGAAAGAAAATAGCGATAGAAATGCTAAATCGCGCATCAGAACACTATGGTTTTTTTGGCTTAAGCAGGGGAGGAATAACATATAAAGAAGAAAAAATCTCTTGCGTCCCTATACAAGCATTGGATGAGTTTCATCATGGTATGTCGCATCTATGTGCAGTTTTCTTAAAAGAAGATGGACGATATACCAATCTAGAAAGAGCGATCCCTCACTTCAAACGTGGAATGATGGAAGTATACAAAACAATAATCAGAGATTTTATGATATTAAATAAAGATGCTTTAGGAGTCAAACAAGAAGCCTTAAAAATAAGAGAATTAGAATATCAAACCATAGGAAAACCCAAAACAGTAACAAAAAACCCTACCACAAACCTAACCAATAAAAAAGAAGAGAAAGTTATCCCAGGATATAAAGAACTGTGCGAAAAAATTGTCAGTCAAATCAAAAATGCAAAGTAAAATCGGTATAAATTGAGCTTGAGTATGCAATTTAGCTTATTTGCTATTTGCATACTTAGAGCCATTCTTTGAAGAAATTAAAACAAATCCTATCATAAATTAACTATTATAATGTAAAGGCAAAACAAAATAAAAATTTTTAGGCCAAATTTCAAATTTTAATTCTCCTTTATGAGCATTAATGATTTCTTTAGAAAGCGATAGGCCCAATCCATTTCCCTTAAGTTTAGTAGTCTTAAAAGCTTCAAAAACTAAATTTTCATCTTTGATTTCACAACCATTATCATAAACCCTAATGTATAAATTTTTCTCATCACAGCTTGCTTGAATTTTGATTTTAGGATTTTCGCACTCACTTTCTTCGATCGCATCTATGGCATTATAAATCAAATTTTGCAAAACCAAAGATAAAAGTGCTTTATCTCCATAAATTTTCATATCTAAAAAATTAATTTCAAAATCAATTTGAGATGAGTAATTATAAGAATTTATAGCACTTTCACACTCTTCTGTTAATTCTAAAAGATTAAACTCGCTTGCATTGATATGCACACCCTTGGTAAAAAGCAAGGTAGAATTTACAATACGCTCTACCCTAGCAATAGCCTTTTGAATTTCAAGCACAATATGTTTGTTTTTAAGCTCACTACGAGAAAAAAGCGTGGAGGCAAGTAAGGATATAGAGCCTATAGGATTTCTTATCTCATGCGCTAAATGCGCCGCAACACTTCCCATACTAGCAAGTCTTTCATTGCGTTTTTCATCGCTAATATCCGTAGCTGAAACTATGGTTTTTTCATTATGAGCAATAATTTTAACCGCATAAAATCTATTCTCAAATTCAAGTTCATCACGATTTTTTTCAAGACTGATAATATCAAGCAATTTAGGTTTTTTCAAAGCTTCTTGATTTTGCAAAATAATATTTTTTTCTTTATCTAAAATCCAAAGCGCACTAGGCAAAACCTCGATAATCTCATCTACCATAGCACGCAAAGAATTATAATTTTCGTTTAAAATTTTATATTCGTTTTCTACAATATAAGTTTGCTCTATAAGGCTTTGTAAGCCTTTTTGTAGGGTTTCTTTTTCACTTGAGTCTAGACTTTTTAAAATATTTTCGTTCATTTATTTTCCTCTAATAAAATTTTAAAATCATTTAAATCCAATAAAAGCAAATCTTGTTTACAAATTTTATAAAATTCTTTACTAAAACCATTTTTTGAAATAATAATATAATTATTTGGCTCTAGTTTTAAAGATTTTGCTTTTAATTCTAAAAGATTTAAAATATTTCTACAAATTTTTTTATTTTTAAATTTAACTTCACCGATAAAACTTATCTCATCATCCTTATAATAAAGATCAAGTTCTAAATTTTTATCCCAATAACTTTGCACCCCACTCACTTGAAATTTTTTTTCAAGTAATTCTCTGGAAAGTTGCTCAAAACAAAAACTTTGATAAAGTTCAAATTTCTCTTTAATCAAAGTTAAAACTTCTTCATAGCGATTTTGCAAAATCAACTTTTCATTGGGTTTTAGAAAATAAAAAAAGAAACGAGTAAATTGATTGGCAAAGATAATTTTATCTTGTATCACATAAGATCTTAATTCTTTTTTAAGTTTTTGTCGTTTATCTCTTACCCTTTTCGCCTCTTTGCTATGCTCAAGTTTTATAATCCCCACTCTTAAAAGATATTTTAAAGTTGATAAAGCCTTAAAATGCCGAATTTTTCTATTGATAGAAAAACGCTTACGATTGTTTTTAGCTAGCAAACTAAGAGCGTAAGAGGAGGTCTCATCGAGCTTGAAACATTCCTTGATATCTAAATAGTTTTTGAGCAAAAGATATTCTATATTGTGAAATACATCTTCTTCAAAAATTAAACTATCCAATCTCTCAAAACCCTCAAAAACACTATAAAAATCAAAAATTTTAGCCAAATCTGAAGTGTTACAAATTTTTGCAAAATGATTAAAATTTATATTTTTCCTTTTTAAAAGTATTTTTATAGTATAATTTTAGCAAATTTTTAAAGGATTGTGCTTGCAAATTTCAGATTTAAAAAAAGAAATAATTTTAAAAAAAGGCACCTTGCATTTTGACTTTACCGCTAGTGCTTTGGCATTAAAATGTGTAGAAAAAGAAATTGCAAAAATACTGCCAAGTTATGCAAATACTCACTCTGATAGTTCTTTAAACTCTTTTAAAACTCAACAAATTTACGAACAAGCACGCAAAGATATCAAAACAAGTCTTAATCTAAGTGATGAATTTGCACTTATTGCTTGTGGATCAGGCTCTAGCAGTGCTATTAAAAAATTTCAAGAATTACTTGGAATTTATATCCCGCCACTTGTTAAAGAAAAGTATTTTGAAAAGGTAGATAAAAGCACCCTACCCTTAGTTATCGTAGGGCCTTATGAACATCATTCTAACGAACTTTCCTTCCGTGAAGGTTTGTGCGAATGTATAAGAATTCCCCTAGATAAAAAAGGAAACATAGACTTTGAAATTTTAGAAAAAGTTTTAAAAGAAAATCAACACAGAAAAATTATCGCTAGTTTTTCCCTAGCTTCAAATGTTACAGGTATATTAAGTGATTATAAACGCATTTCTAAATTAGTGCGTAAATTTAAAGGCATAGTCGCTTTTGATGCATCAAGCTTTATCCCTTATAAAAACATAGCTTGCAAGTATTATGATGCTTTATTTATAAGCTCTCATAAATTAATCGGGGGTATAGGAGGCTCTGGTCTTTTAGCAATCAAAAAAGAACTTTGCGGAAACAAACCAAGCTTTGCCGCAGGAGGAACTGTGGGTTATGTTTCGCGCACCTCTCAATGTTATCTTTGCAATGAAGAGGCTTTAGAAGAAGGAGGGACTCCTGGAATTTTACAACTAATTCGTGCGAGCTTGGCTTTTAAAATAAAAGATGAAATAGGCATAGAAGAAATAGAAAAAAAAGAAGAAATTTTAAAAGAATACTTCTTTGAAAAACTAAAAACTATACCTCATTTAATCCTATATGCTAATAATATAAAAGCTCGCTTACCTATCTTTGCTTTTAATATCAAAAACATTTCTCCTTTTGACTTAGCCTATGAGCTGAGTAAAAAATACCACATAGAAACACGCGCGGGCTGTGCTTGCGCTGGTCCTTATGGGCATGATTTACTAGGCTTAAAAGATAATGAAGAATTAAAAACTAAACCAGGTTGGCTAAGAATTAGTTTACATTATACTCACGAAAAAGAAGATATTGACTATTTCTTTGAAGCACTGCAAAAAAGTATAATAAAATTGAAATTTTAATGATGGCGCAGCGGACGGGGCTCGAACCCGCGACCTCCGCCGTGACAGGGCGGCATTCTAACCAGCTGAACTACCGCTGCACCCAACGAAGTAATAATTTAATGGTGGTCACTATAAGACTCGAACTTATGACATCCACCTTGTAAGGGTGGCGCTCTACCAACTGAGCTAAGCGACCTTAATTTTTGGCGACCCCTAGAGGATTTGAACCTCTGTTTCCACACAGAGAGAGTGTTGTCCTGGGCCACTAGACGAAAGGGTCTAAACCCGATAAGTGGTGTCCCGTGTTGGATTCGAACCAACGGCCCCCTCCTTAAAAGGGAGATGCTCTACCGGCTGAGCTAACGAGACAGATGGCGCAGCGGACGGGGCTCGAACCCGCGACCTCCGCCGTGACAGGGCGGCATTCTAACCAGCTGAACTACCGCTGCACCCAAGAAGTAATAATTTAATGGTGGTCACTATAAGACTCGAACTTATGACATCCACCTTGTAAGGGTGGCGCTCTACCAACTGAGCTAAGCGACCTTAAAAAAATAAATGGTGTCCCGTGTTGGATTCGAACCAACGGCCCCCTCCTTAAAAGGGAGATGCTCTACCGGCTGAGCTAACGAGACATTTTTTAAATGAAAATGTGATTATGCCAAAATATATACCAATTTGTCAAGGAAATTTAGCCTATTTTTGATATTTTCTTTCCAAATAGCGCGAAAATATACCTATGGGCAAGGTTAAAATAAGATATGCAAAGGCCAAAACGATATATCCTTCCAAGGTTGCAAAGATATACGAATTTACCTCTTGTATGCTTTGAGTAAGCTCATTAAGCGCAATCACGCTTAGCAAAGAACTGTCTTTAATAAGATTGGCAAGTTGCCCACTAATAGGAGCTAAAATATTTTTAATAGCTTGAGGAAAAATGATATATAAAAAAATTTGCCTCTCACTAAGTCCTAAGGCTCTAGCACTTTCTATTTGAATGATAGGCACACTTAAAACGCCTGCTCTAAAAATTTCAGATAAATAAGCCGCTGAAAACATTGAAAGGATAAATATCCCTACAACATAGCGATCGTCAAATCCTAAACTATTTGCAATGATATAAAAAACCAAAAGTACTTGCACAAGTAAAGGAGTTCCACGGATAAGCTCTACATATAAAGTAGCAAAAAATCTCAAAATAATAATCTTACTCAAAGAAAAAAAGCAAATTACAACCCCTAAAATTATGCTACACATTAAAGCAAAAAAACTAACAGATAAGGTTTGAAAAAAACCATAGATAATTTTATTTTTATATTCTAATAAAGAAGTAAAATCAAAATGATAAGCACTCACGCTAAAGCTAAAATAAAAAAATAAGCTTAAGATAAAAATCAAAATTAAAGCATTAAAAAATATCACTTTTTTAGAAAGTGGTTTTTGAATTTTGAAATTTTTACATTTTTGTATAAATAAAGACAAGTTTTCTCCTTTTTATTGTAGATATTTTAGCCAAAGTCTAATTAAATTTAATTAAGCTCTAATTTTAAAATTTTTTATAAGTTAAACTTAACTATGATTATAAAAACAAAATAAGGAAACTAAAATGTTGATTTTAGGACACTATTTATTAACACAAAATTCGAATTTTTGCTTTATTAATGAAAGCAAAAAACTAAAAAAAGATCAAATTTCTTGCTTTTTATACAATGAAGAAATCATCCAAAATGCAAAAAATGAAAATTTGGATTTTGCTGTTTTGATACATGATAAAAATGAAATTTTTCTAAGCAATGCTTTAGGGGCTAAATTTTTACTTTTTGATGATGAAAATTTAGCTCGTTTTGCTTCTGAAGTAGCAGAATTTTATCTCTTTGATAGTAAAATTTTACTCCTAGTAGAAAATTTACACAAGCTTGAAAAAGCTTATGAATTAAGACTTGATGGAGTGATTTTAAAAAGTCTGATACAAGATTATCATTAAGAAAAAATCATCCTTGATGATAATCTTTATTTAAATTTCTAGTAAAATACATAGCTGCATAAATTCCAAACATAGCTATAAAGGTTCCTATCAATAATGCATATTCATCTTGCTTTAACATAATAAACAAGCATAAATATAAAATAAATAAAATCGTAGCCATTACTATAGCAAAACGCTTTTGCCCCATGATACTTAAAGTGTAAAGTGATAAAGGTATAATTATAGCCAAGCTTGAAAAAAGATAAGCAAAATTAAATCCTACGCGCTCGCTAAAACTTAAAAGCATAAGATAAAATACTATCAAGCTTGCTCCTAAAATCGCATATTGAAGTAAAATAACATTTTTCTTTGAGGCAAGCTCACATAAAAACAATACCAAGAAGGTTAAAATAATAAATAAATATCCATATTTTATCATACGATCAATCAAGCGATAATCATCCACCCCTTGATAAAATTCAACGCTTAATCTTTTTTTCTCGACTTTATCATCTAAAATACTATTTTCAAATTCATAAAAAGCACTAAAACCTTTTTTATCAACAGAATAATCATTAGGTAAAGCATATTCAAAAGAAGGATTTGTGGCATTTGAGTTTATATGTATGATATTTTCTTTAGCTTGTAGATTAGCATCAAAAGAACCATAACCTTTTAATTGCAAAGTTCCACTTACCCATAATATATCTTCTAAGACATTAAATTGCAAATTCCTTAATTTTCCTTTAAAAAATTGGATAGAATTTTCATCAAAATTGCTTAAATTTTCTATATCAAAACTTGCATTAAAATCTACAAAAGCAGTATAAAGTGGAATTTTATAAATACCCTTAGTGCGTTCTTGATATTTTAAATCCACCCAAAGTTCTAATTTATTAGGCAAAATTTTCTCATTTAAACTTGGCGTATAAAACTCATCACTACCCCAAGCTTTTCCCATCAATGAAACAACATTTTGCGCACTATATTTTCTATCTTCCACTAAAGTTTTTAACATCAATAAAGGAATAAGCAAAGCTATGCTTATAATAAAAATCAAAACACCTTTTAAAGTAAGAGATTTTAGTCTTTGATTTCTAGCGTATTCTTGCATGAATTTATTTTCGTCAAATTTTTGTTCCATTTTTTTATTCATTTCTTAAAGTATCTAAAACATTGATTTGTGTTGCTTTTTTAGCAGGATAATAAGAAGATAAAGCAATGATTATCAAAGCACCCACCAAGGTTAAAGAAAAATCCATCACAGATAAATCAAGCGGTAATTTACTCGTACCATAAACATCTGCAGGCAAGGTAATAATATCAAAATTTCCTAAAAGCCACAAAGCAAAAAATGCGAGTATGATTCCTATGATCATACCACCACCACCTATTAGCATGCCTAAAGCAAAAAAGCTTTTTTTTATTTCCAATTTACTTGCACCTAAGGCAAGCAAAAGTGCGATTTCAGCACGACGATTCATCACTATCATCAGTAAAGAACTCACTATATTTAAACTTGCCACCAAAATAATAAGCATTAAAACTATAAAAAGTGCTCTTTTTTCAAGCTTAAGAGCAGAAAAGAAGTTTTGATTTTGCTCCCACCAGCCTACAACGGCATAATCACTCTTTAGGTAGGATTTAAGTTTTTCTACATCTTTAAATGCATTTTCACTATAAACATGTACACCATCATAACTTTGCTGATTGCTGATACCAAGTACTTTTCGAAGTGCGTTTACATCCGTGTACATATAAGCTTTATCATAAAATATAAGCCCTGAAGTAAAACGCGCTTTCACATCAAAGCGTTTAGCTTGCGGAACTAAAGAAAATCCACTGGGACTAAGATTTGAAAAGATAAGTGAAAGCTTATCGTTTTTATGCAAGTTAAGCTCATCTGCAAGCACTGAACCTACAAGTATATCAAAACCGCTTAAATTCTCATCTTTTAAAGCTTTAGCCACCACTTCATTGATTTTAATTTCATCGTTGAAATTCACACCAAAAAGGACGCCTCCTTCAAAGCGATTATCTGCTTTTGCTACAACTTGAGTGCTAATATACGGACTAAAAAGCAAATGGGGAAATTCTCTTTTAAGTTCTTTTACTAAATCTTCATCCATAGGAGAATAAAATTTTGGCACTATGGTAATAGGATAATTCATCACAAAAAAACGCTTTTCAAATTCTTTATCAAAGCCATTCATGATAGCCATTGCCACAAGCAAAACACAAAGTCCTACACAAACCCCTAAAAAAGCCAAAAGCATAGAGAGATTGATAAAGGGTTGCTCTTTATCAAATCTTAAGTATTTAAAAAGTAGATATTTTAAAACGCTTTTTTTCAAGCTAAAATTCCTTGTTTAGGCCCGCTTTTTCCATGGCATTCTTTAAATTTTTTACCGCTTCCGCAAGGGCAAGGAGCATTGCGTGGAACTTTTTTAAATTCAGCCTCGCCTAAATTATCCTCACTAGCACCCATTTCCACCGATTTTTCAAATAAAGCTTCATTTTCTTGATTTGCTTTTTCTTCTAAATTCCGCGCTTCTTCTTGGCTAAATTTCACGCTAAAAAGCAACTTAATGCTATCAAATTTGATACGATTAACAAGCTCTAAAAAAAGATTATAACTTTCTTTTTTGTATTCTACTAAAGGATCTTTTTGATTATATCCGCGAAGTCCTATACCTGTTTTTAAAATATCCATTTGATATAAATGCTCACGCCAAGCATTATCCAAAACTTGTAAATACAAAATACGTTCTATATGATGAAGTTGCTTAGAATCTAATTTTGACATTTTTTCATCGTATGATTTTTCTAAAACTTCACTTAATTTTTCTTGCATTTCAATCAAGCTAAGATTTTCAAAATCGCTTTGCTTGAGTTCAACAGAACATTCATCTAAAATTTTAGCTTTTAAATTTTCAAAATTTAAATCCGCTCCACTTTCTTCAATCATAAAATCATTCATAATATAAGCGCTATATTCTGCAATATTTTGTGAAATTTTAGTTTTAATATCATATTCTTCATCTAAAAGTTCATTGCGGTAACGATAGATAGTCTTTCTTTGTTCATTGGCCACATCATCGTATTCGAGCAAATGTTTTCTACTTTCAAAATGCAAGCTTTCAACCTTTTTTTGCGCATTTTCAACTGCTCTTGTTACAATCCTTGATTCTATATGCTCACCCTCTTGTATCCCTAAGCGATCCATAATATTTTTGATACGATCTCCGCCAAAAATTCTTAAAAGATTGTCTTCCAAACTCAAATAAAAACGGCTAATACCTGGATCACCCTGTCTTCCGGCACGACCGCGAAGTTGATTATCAATCCTACGGCTTTCATGTCTTTCTGTACCGATGATATAAAGTCCGCCTAAAGCCCTTATCTCATCATCGATTTTTATATCCACGCCACGACCTGCCATATTTGTAGCGATAGTCACTGCACCTTTTTTACCCGCATCTTGGATAATTAAAGCTTCCTGCTCGTGATTTTTAGCATTTAAAACATGATGAGGAATTTTTTCTTTTACAAGCATATTGTGAAAAACTTCACTTCTTTCAATGCTCGCAGTTCCTACAAGTACAGGCTGACCTTTAGCATTTGCTTTTTTGATTTCTTCGATTACAGCTTTAAATTTTTCATTTTGAGTTTTATAAATCAAATCGTCTTTATCCTGTCTTTTAATAGGAATATTTGTAGGTATAGAAACAACATCTAAGCTGTAAATTTGAGAAAATTCAGTCGCTTCAGTTTGTGCTGTTCCTGTCATACCAGCTAATTTTTCATACATTCTAAAATAATTTTGAAATGTAATATCAGCTAAAGTCTGACTTTCTTCTTGAATTTTTACATTCTCCTTAGCCTCTAAAGCTTGATGAAGTCCTTCGCTAAATCGACGCCCCTCGCTTAAACGACCTGTAAATTCATCGACGATGATTACTTCGTTATTTCTTAAAACATAGTGCACATCTTTTTCAAAAAGATTGTGTGCTTTTAAAGCTTGATCAAGCTGATGAGCTAAGATGGCATTATCAAGGCTGTATAAATTTTCTACACCAAATAATTTTTCAGCCTTAGCAATTCCTGCTTCTGTGATTAAGATATTGCGATTTTTTTCATCCACTATAAAATCACCTTCAGGCTTAGCAGGAGGTAAAACTGCTTCACCTCTTTGCATTTGCTTAGCTACTTCATTTGCTTTGATATAACCATCTAAAGTACGATTTGTAGGGCCACTGATAATAAGTGGAGTTCTTGCTTCATCGATTAAAATGCTATCTACTTCATCCACGATAACAAAATGATGTTCTCTTTGCACCTTTTCAGCCTTTGAAAATTTCATATTATCACGCAAATAATCAAAGCCAAATTCATTATTTGTCCCATAAGTAATATCACAATCATAGGCTTTTTTATGCTCTAAATCACTATTTTGAGATGAAAGAATCACGCCTACGCTAAAGCCTAGGAAATTATAAATTGCGCTCATTTGTTCGGCATCTCTTTTAGCCAAATAATCATTGACTGTAACTACATGCACACCTTTTCCATTCATAGCATTTAGCACAACAGGCAAGGTTGCCACAAGAGTTTTACCCTCCCCTGTTTTCATTTCTGCGATCTTTCCCTCATGCAAAACCATACCGCCGATTAATTGCACATCAAAATGGCGCATATTTAAAGTTCTTTTTCCTACTTCTCTAACTATGGCAAAAACATCATTTAAAATATCATTTTCTTTTTTTTCTCCGCTTAGAATTTGCTCTTTAAATTTTCCAAATTCAGCCTTTAATTCATCATCACTTAAATTTTGATATTTACTCTCAAGAGCATTTATTTGTGCTACTCGTTTAAGATACTTTTTTACCTCACGATCATTTTTTGTCCCAAATACGGCTTTTAAGGTATTTAAAAACATTTTTAAACCTCTTTTGATATTTTTTTCAAGCTATGATTATAACGATTATTTAATTAAAATTAGCTAGAATGTTATAAAAATTCCAAAATAAATTTAGAAGGCAAGCGTATGAAAAAAATATTTTGTTTATTTTTCTTTTGTTTAAGTCATATTTTAGCTATTGATCTTAATTTTAATACCTATTCTAGTAATTTCACGCAGTCAGTAAAATCAAAAGATTCAACCCTTTCATACTCAGGGCATTTTATTTTAAGTCAAGAACAAGCTTATTGGAGCTATGACACTCCAAGCAAAAAAGAAATATATATCAATAAAAATCAAATTGTTTTAGTAGAACATGATTTAGAACAAGTTGTCTTTTCGCGTCTTGATAATATCCCTAATCTTAATGAAATTTTTAAAAAAGCAAAACATTTAAACGACAATCAACTGATCGCAAAATATGAAAATATAAATTATACTATCACACTCAAAGATAATGAAATTCAAAGCATTGCTTATAAGGACGAATTTGAAAACAATATTTTAATCACTCTAAATCATCAAATCAAAAACCCTGCTGTCAATCCTGAAGTTTTTAAAGCCAAATTTCCTAATCATTACGATATGATTCGATAAGATTTAAGGTATGGTTGAATTTGTATCCAAATTCAACTCAAAGCCTTTTTCTTTAGAGTTATTATTTTCTTTAAAAATTTGCGGTGGATTTGCGATCAAATCTCGCTTTATCTTCTCTTCTATATCTGTAATTTTAGGGATGTTAAGGGTATTGATATCGATTTCTCCATTATCATATTGATTTTGTGTATTATCATCTTGAAAAAGTTGATCTATTTGTGGAGTTTCTATATCGGAAATATTTGGAACCGCAGGAGTTTGAGGAATTTCTAAATTATCAAGAGCTTTTTTAACTTCACTGCCTACATTTTTTTCCTTAGCTTCAGTACTTGCCAAGAAACGCTTAAATTCTTCTAAATCAAATTTTTCTACTCCGCTTAAAGATAAGATATAAATCTCGTTGATTTTAATTTTGTATTTTTTATCTATAAATTTTTCTAAAGTTTTTTTAAAATTATTTTTTCCAAGTTCTGTAAAAATATCTTCATAAAAAAATCCAGAAATCACAGTATTTACCGCATCTGTAAGCTTGTTTTCGTTTTCTTTTAATTTCTCGCCTTCAAATTCTAAAGAAATTTCAACTTTTTTAAGCACATTTGCTCCGCTTTTTGAGTATAAATCTGTTCTTATTTTATCAAGTTCTAGACTTTGTGCATTAAGGCTTAAAGATAAAAAAGTAAGTAAAAATATTTTTTTCATTCTCATCCTTTTAAATGATATTATTTTCTAATTCAAGATCTAAAAAATCATTATTTTGATAAAATTCTCTTACACTTGTATCGAATTTTAAAATACTAGCAAAATAGGCTTTAAAATTTATTCTTTTTGTAAAATAAATTTTAAGAGTAGTAGGATTTATAGCACGCGACAAAGCCACATAAAGCTGTCCGTTTTCAAAAATATGATCGATATCACATACTAATTTTTCTATACTCATACCCTGTGATTTATGTATGGTAATAGCATAAGCTAGTTTAATGGGAAATTGACTTACACTTGCAAGCACATTGATAAACATTTCATTGTTGTTTTGCTCAAGCTCTTCCATGAAAAATACATAGGGTTCAAGCATGATTTTAATACCATTACTTTTCATAATACCAATATAAGTTTTATCCTCTTCATAAGTAATGCTTTCAATAATGCCTTGCTCGCCATTGTAATATCCCTTATCCCAATTATTTACACAAAAAATAATGCGTGCGCCTATTTTGATCTTAAGCTCATCTAAAATATTTAAACTTTTTATCCAAGTTTGAATTTTATGCTCGTCTATATCTTTGCATTCTTTACGAATTTCAGCTTTAAAGCAAACAAGTGGACTTTCAAGCTTGCTTAATCTATCATCATTGACAGTATTTACCTTTTTGTTTATGCTACAAAGCAAGGTATAATCATCATCTAATTCTTCTAATTCTTTTGTATTTATACATAAATTTTCAAAAAAATTTAAAATTTTATCATCTAAAAATCCTTGTCTAATCAAGGATAAATTTCCATAAAATTCTAAATTATGCGTTCTTTTTGGCTGAGTTAGTTTGATATTTTTAAATTTTAATTCTTTCCAAAAAAAGGAAGAAAAAGCATAAGTAGAATTTGCAAAAAGATTTTCTTTTTTTTCTTTAATCACGGGCGGTAATTGAAAAAAATCACCCACAACTAAAATTTTACCATCAAATTGCGAATTTTTTAATCTAAAACCTATCATCTCAAAAATATCAGCACTTACCATAGAAATTTCATCGATGATAATCAGATCAATTTTTTTAAGACTTTCTTTTAATTTTATAACCCTTTCTCTTTGTTTTTGATTGCGATCAAAAACACTAAGCATATCCATATCTTGACAATAACCCAAACAAAAAAAGCTATGTAGAGTTACTCCTGCTATATTAAATGCCGAAAGCGCACTAGAACCAAGAGCTACAACGATCTTGCCTTGTCTTTTATAAGAGCGTATGAGTTCATTGGTTAAAAAACTTTTCCCAACACCTGCACCACCGCTTAAAAAAACATTATCATAGGCTAAAAATTTCTCTAGTTTATCAAGCATTATATTTCCTTAGCTTTAATTATAACTACTTTTTGTAAAAGGTTGATTATGAAAATTTGGCTATATCCTTGTCTTGCAACATTATTTTTTACCGCTTGCTCTTTGAAAGAATCGGGGTTAAATTCAAACCCGCCACAGAGTATTTCAAATTTTGAATATCAACAAGACTCGCACTATGCAAAACTCGAATTTGATCAAAATATCAGTGTTTTATCTAAAATGAATCAAAATATAAATTTTGATTCTCAAAAATACAAGCAACATTTTTTTAGCCCATGGCACAGCTCTTTTAAAGCTTTGGAAAATCAAAATCTTTTTTGGTCATTTTCTTTATATACAAATCCTAAAAATATTTATTATTTCTTTAATAAGCAAGTAATACCCTTATCATGGTTTGAAAAAACCATAGATAATGCAAACACCAAAGAACTAGGCAAGCTCAACAAAAAAGCATTAATTATACAAAATACCCTTGTTAAAAATATCCCTACGCAAAGAGTGATTTTAAAAAATCCTTATCTTGAAAGCGAAGGAATTCCCTTTGATTATGCAAGTGATAGCATTTTAAATGCAGGTACTCCTATCCTAATTTCGCATTTTAGCAAGGATAAACGCTATGCTTTTGTATTAAGTGAAGCAGGAGTAGGTTTTATAGAAAGTAAAGATTTAGAATTTTTTTCTGATAGCAGGGCGCAAATTTATGAAAAACTTAACTTTCTTACACCTTTAAAAGAAAAATTAGCTATTTTAGATGAAGATGGAAATTTTTTCTTTGAAAGCAGAATCGGAGCGCTTTATCCTTATTATAAAGAAGATAAAAATTATTTTTACGGAAAAATAGGCCCTAAAAAATACAAGATATCTAAAGATAATGCAAGTAAATTTCCTCTCAATTTTAATGATGAAAATTTAAAAAATCAAATTTCTGAAGTTTTAAATTTACCTTATGGCTGGGGCGGTTATAATTTCGAAAGGGATTGTTCTTTACTCACTCGCGATATCTTTTCAGCTTTTGGGCTTTATTTGCCAAGAAATTCAGCTGCGCAAAAAAATTCTTTTACGCATTTTGATATAAGCACTCTTGATAATTCTCAAAAAAAAGATTTCTTAGATCGTTTTGGAAAAGCTTATTTAAATTTACTCTATTTACCTGGTCACATAATGCTTTATGCAGGAAAAATTTCAGATAAAAATGTCGCTGTACACAATATATGGGGATTAAGAAAAGATGAAACCCAAAGACTGCTTATAAGCTCGAGTGTTATTACTAGTTTAGAGATTGGAAAAGATGAAATTTCAAAAGAAAATTTATTGCTTTCAAGACTTAAGGAAGTGAGTTTTATTTATTTAAATAAAGAAGAAAAAGAACAAATTACAAATTACTTAGAAAAGTTAAAAAATAAAGCAGATTAATTTTTAAAGCTCTTTATTAAAGAGCTTTTTAATTTTTCAATCAATAAATCTTTTTGATAAATCGCTAAAATACTCTATGCGTCTATCGCGTAAAAAAGGCCACCAACGACGTACATTTTCACTTCTTTCTAAATCAATATCCACAAGCTTTACACATTCATTTTCGCTATCTAAAATACAAATTTCTTCACCTTGTGGTCCAAAAACAAAAGAATTTCCCCAAAATCTTATCCCCTCTTCTACACCACTTTTGTCCTCTTCAAAACCCACTCTATTGACTGCTACGGTATATAAACCATTAGCAATAGCATGTCCTTTTTGAACCCCTAGCCAAGCGCCAAGTTGTCTTTGTTTTTCTTCTTTTTCATCCTTGTCAAACCAACCAATAGCAGTAGGATAAATCAGAATTTGAGCTCCTTTTAAAGCCATAAGTCTAGCCGCTTCAGGATACCACTGATCCCAACAAACAAGTACTCCAAGCTTTCCTAAACTTGTATTTATAGGTTCAAAACCCAAATCACCTGGAGTAAAATAGAATTTTTCATAAAAACAAGGATCATCAGGTATATGCATCTTGCGATACTTTCCTGCTATACTTCCATCTTTTTCAAAAACTACAGCAGTATTATGATAAAGCCCTGCGCTTCTTTTTTCAAAAAGCGAAGTAAGTAAAACTACGCCGTGCTTCTTTGCTATACTCGACCAAAACTGCACATCTTTTTCATAATCATTTGCCAAATCAAAAAAATCTACATTTTCGCTTTGACAAAAATACTCACTTTGATGAAGCTCTCCTAAGCAAACAAGCTCGGCTCCTTGCTTAGTAGCTTGTTCGATAAATTCGCAAGTTTTTTCTATAGTTTTTTCTTTAGTAGAGTGAAATTTTTGTTGAATTAGCGCAATTTTCATTGTCTTTGCCTTTCTTGTTCTTCATCATCATAAGGATCTAGGTGGATTTGTATATCCCATTTTTCCCCATTAAACATTTCACGCACGCCATTTTCTATCTCATCTGAAACTTTGTGTGCGCTTAAAAGCGAAATTATAGGACAAAACACCAAATGAACGCTTAAATAATTACAATTTGGAGTTTTGCGTGTTTTTAACTCATGATAAGAAACAACTTCAGGATTGCTAGATATCAAAGCGCAAATTTGACTGACTTGTTCTTTAGGCAAAGCTTCATCCATTAAAAAAGCTAAAGCTTTTTTAATAATTTTAAAAGCAGAAAATGCAGTATAAAGACTTACAACTATACCAAAAATCGCATCAATAATATGCAAATTTGTAAAATAGATCAAAACCAAAGCTGCCAAGGTGCAAGCATTGGTTAAACAGTCTGTTTTATAATGCAAAGCATCACTTTCTATAATCAAACTTTTAGTTTTTTTAACCACATAATTTAAAAAAAGCACAAGTAAAAAAGTAAGTATTAAAGCAAAGATCATTACATAAATACTTGCATTTAAATTAATAATTTCTTCTTTGTAGTAAATTTTTAAAATACTTTCATAAAAAATAAAAATCCCTACTGATACGATGAAAGCACCTTCTAAAAGTCCCATCAAAGCTTCGATTTTGGAAAAACCAAAATTATAATTCTCATTTGCCTTTTGAGAGCTTTTCTTTAAGGCTAAAAAGTTAAAAGCCGATATTGCAAAATCCATCAAAGAATCAATCGCACTTGAAAGCACAGCCACTGAGCCACTCGTTAATCCCACCACAAATTTAATCAAAGCTAACACTATGGCGCATAAACTCGCTATAAGTGTTGCCTTTTTTTGTAAATTCATCTTAGGCCCTTGAAGCGGTTTTGACAAGAGCAGTGCAAAGAGCCATTTTGGCGTAAAAATACTCTTGCATCTACGCCTATAATCTTGCGTTTAGGCAATGCTTTGGCCAATCTTTGCTTTATAATTTCATCATTTTCATCCTTATAAAAAGGCATAATCAAGGCATCATTTACAAAAACAAAATTTGCATAAGTAGCTCCAAGTCTTCTTCCTTCATAATATAAAGGCTTTGGCAAGGGTAATTCTACTAAATCAAACCCTGTTGCTTCAAGTTCTTTTTTCATCTTTTGCAAGGGTATATAATGCTCATCTTCCTCATCTTCACAAATAGAATATGCTATAGTATTTTTATCGATAAATCTTGCCAAAGTATCGATATGATGATCTGTATCGTCACCTTTTATAAAACCATTTTCTAGCCAAATGATTTGCTTTAAACCAAAAATTTCTTTTAACCTTGCCTCAATTTGGCTTTTATCCAAATGAGAATTTCTGTTTTCATTTAAAAGACAATTAGAACTTGTAAGCATCACACCTTCGCCATTAAAATCAATGCTTCCACCCTCTAAAATAAAATCTATTTTTGTAAGCTTTTCGTTAAATTTTTCTTTGAAAAGTTTAGAATTTACTTCATTATCTAACTCGCTTTGAAATTTATTTCCCCAAGCATTAAAAGTAAAATCAAGGGCTTTTAAATGATTGTCTTCTAAAATATCAATAGCACCAAAATCACGTATCCATGTATCATTAGTATCGCATATAAAAAATTCTACATTTGTCATATTTTCAAATGGAGCAAAGTCGCTTTTATTCGGAGCGATAAGCAAAACCTTTTGAAATTCACTTGTTGCCTTAACAAATTCCTTATAAGCCTGTATAATCTCTCCTAAATAAGGCTTCCAATCGCTCTTTTCATGAGGTAAAGAAAGCATTAAATATTCTTGCTCACTCCATTCGGGAATTGATTTTATCATTTAACTACCTTTTTTGATAATAAAATTATAATTGTATCATTTTTTAGCTTTTTGTCAAGCCGAAGAAAAACACTCCTATATTAGGAGTGTAGTGTGTTATTTAAAGAATATTTCCATCTCACCGTTATTAAGGATTAATTTACCATTTTTATTTGAAATTGTAAAACTTCCTTTAAAATTTGAAAGAAAGGCATTTTCAAATTCCATAACTTCTAAAGGATGGCAAAGCATTTGAGTTGATGCAACGCGATCTCCTTGAATTTCTAAAGTATTTTCATTGCTTTGATAAGAACCAAAGAAACGATTACATCCTGCATAACCATAAAATTTATTATTTTCAAAGCTAATATTTGGATTTTCTTCAGCATTTTTAGGATCAAAGGTTTTACCATTGACTACAATTTTATCTATTTCAAAAAGCTGATTTTGCATAAATTCATTGCTGATTTTAGAAGTTGATTTTGAATTTACAGAAGTGCTAGCGCAACCGGCAAAAAAAGCTGCAGCTAAAACAATTTGCAAAGTTTTTTTCATATTTTTCCTTTAAATTTGAAATTGACTCAATTCGCTTTCTAAATTATGACACACTATTTTTAACTCATCTGCGACTTGAAGTAAAATTTTAGAGATTTCCTCATTTTTACCGCTTGCCTCAACATTTTCTCGCATATGCATAAGTAAATTTTGAATATTTTCTTGCGAAATTTTAATCCTCTGAGTACATTGAGTCACAAGATTTTTAGAATCTTGATTGCAAAGTTTTACTTCGTTTGCACTATTTGCAAGCAAATGGGTATTTTCATTGAGTGAAAAAATACTATGAGAATTTTCCTTAAGTTCTTTAGCAACTTCTTGTATACTCTCTAAGAGTTCTTTGATTATAAGTTCTACATTATGTAAAAATTCCTCACTATTGTTAGCTAAAGTTCTAATATCTTCAGCAATGACAGAAAAACCCTTACCATAACTACCTGCTCTAGCAGATTCTATGCCGGCATTTAAGGATAAAAGATTGGTTTTATCCGCTATTTCGCTCATCATTTGTGTGGCTTTTTGTATATTTTGTGCATATTTAACCATATTTTCAATTTTTAGTGCTAAATCATTTTCATTTTGCACCAAATCACTCACTTTTTTATCAATTTCAAGAAGTGAGTGTATCATCTGATCCAAAAGCTGGTAAGATTTATCATTTGCTTTATTTGCATCACTAGAAAGGTTAGATATTTCATCTAAATCCGTCCCTATATCAACACCTAGCTTAAAGCTTGAATCTATCTTTTGATGACTAGAAGTTGAAATTTCATTAAGTTCTATTGCATTAGAATTTAAAAGAATGCTTTGTTTTTCTACATTTTTTGAATTAAGACTTGCGCTGCTTACTGTTTTTTGCGTTTTTTCTATAAATTGGTTAATATACTCGCATGCTTTAGCGATTTCATCACGCCCTTTAACTCGTATCCTAGCCCTTAAGTTTCCGCTTCCTTGTGCTAATTCTTTAGCATGACTTAAAAGTTCCATAATAGGATTTCCCACAACTATTTTAAGCACAAAAAGTACCACTATAAGCGTAAAAATCAAAGCTATAGTAAAAATCACTATATAAGATCTGCTCGTTTTTGCAATATCTTTTTCTATGTTTTCTAAAGAATGATATACATCCATAACACCCAAAACACTGCCCAAATTTGCATTAGCATGACAAGCTATACAACTCTCATCTGCGATCAAAGGACGGATAAGCCTTAGGTGATTAATATTATCAAGCTTTTGCTCTAAAGAGATTAAATTAGGTTGAGTAAATTGATCTATAATAAGTTTGTCTTGTGAAATTTTAGGATTTTTAATCTCAAAGAGCTCTATGGTTTCTTTTGAAGGATAAATTTTAATATCGCTAATGCCCTCAATCGTTTTAGCATCTTCAATAGCTTCTTGAATTTTTTCAGGATCTCCTAAATTCATAGCCATTCTCATGGTTTGAAAGACGGAAGAACTAACAGTGTTTAAATTAGATTTGCTCATCTTATCTGCGGTATTTTTAAAGTCTAAATTTAAAATAAATTGCATAGCAATAAAACTTAACAACAAAACAACAAAAATTGCTGCAGAAACTTTAAAACCTATAGTTCTAAACATCTTTTTTTCTTTCTTTAAGAATTTATTTTATTTTACTTTATTTTTGTTTAAAATTATTTAAATAATATAAATTATATCTTATTTTAACACACTCAATTAATGTAAAAAATGTCTCACTCCTGTAAAATAAAGCGCTATACCGTACTCATTTGCAGCTTGTATCACTTCATCATCTCTTATGCTTCCACCTGGTTCTACTATGGCTTTAACCCCTACTTTACTTGCTTCATCTATGCTATCTCTAAAAGGAAAAAAGGCTTCGCTAGCTAAAACACAACCTTGTAAATCAAGACCCATTTCTTGCGCTTTAGCAATAGCTGCTTTAGCTGCATCAATCCTACTTGTCATACCCATTCCTATGGCTACCATAGCGCCATTTTTTACATAAACAACATTGTTTGATTTTGTAAGAGCTGCAACTTTCATTGCAATCTCAAGATCTTGAATTTCTGCTTGACTTGCTTCTCTTTGGCTTACAAGCTTGGCATTTTTAAGCTCATCTTCACCCACTTCATCGCTATTTTGATATACAAAGCCTCCATCTATATGTTTAAAATCATAACTATCAAAACTTCTAATCAAATAAGGACTCTCTTGAGTAAAGATTTTAATACGCTTTTTACCCTCAAATACAGCCAAAGCTTTTTCATCTACATTTGCAGCGATAATCACTTCTACATAAATTTCATTGATCTTATTTGCTAAAGCCTCATCAAGGGTTCCATTTATAGCAACTACTCCTCCATAAGCACTTATGCTATCGCATTTTAAAGCATGTGTATAGCTTTGCACTAAATTTTCTTTTATCGCAAAACCACAAGGATTTCCATGTTTTACAATAGCAATAGCAGGAGCCTTATCAAAACTGCTTGCTAGATTTAAAGCTGCGTTAATATCGGTAAGATTATTAAAACTTGCCTCGCCTTTTAGGGCCTTAAAATTGGTACTAAAAAAGGCATCAAATTCATACAAAGCGCCTTTTTGATGTGGATTTTCGCCGTATTTTGTATCAAAAACCTTTTGACCTACTATAAATTTACTCGCTCCAAAGCCATTATTAAAGCGCTCATTCATATAATTTGCAATATAAGAATCATAATTTGCCGTATGCTCATAAGCTTTTATCATCAAATTTAGGCGAAATTTCTCATCATTTTCACCCTTTTTTAAAACTTCAATTGTCTTTTCATAATCAAGCGGATCACAAAGCACCATCACATCTTTATAATTTTTAGCCGCACTTCTTATCATCGCAGGACCGCCTATATCGATATTTTCTATGATTTCATCAAAATCATCTGTCATTATAGTGGTCTTTTTAAAAGGATATAAATTCACACAAACTAAATCAATACCTAAAATTCCATTTTCTTTTGCTTGCTTGATATGATTTTCATCACTTCTTTTATGTAAAATTCCGCCGTGAATTTTTGGGTGCAAGGTTTTTACGCGTCCTTCAAAAAGCTCAGGACTTTTTGTAAATTCACTCACTTCAACAACCTTTACTCCATTTTCTTTTAAGAGTTTAAAAGTACCACCCGTTGAAAGTAGCTCAAAGCCTAGATTTTCAAGCTCTTTTCCGAATTCTACTATACCTTCTTTATCACTCACACTTAATAATGCTCTCATTTTTACTCCTTTAAATACTTTTGTAATTTATCATAATTCTTTTGCAATTCTACAAATTGATTATGTGCTTCTTTCTTCTTATGCGGTGGCACAAGATCAGGGTGAAGTTGTCTTGCTAATTCTTTATAATGTTTTTTTAAATTTTCCTTATTTAATGTTTCTTGTGTTAAATCAAAGATTTTTAACAGTATATCAAGTTCATTTTGTTGAAAATTATCTAGTTGCTCTTGTTTAAAAAAATCTTTACCTTGTTCTTTTTCATATCCTTTGTTTTGATTTAGTATTTTATAAGCTCTCATATAAAGCAAACTTTCTGTTTTTTTAAATAAAAAAATCATTCCCAAACTAACAATATTAATAGCAATACAAATTCCAAAAATATTAAAAATATAATTATAATTTATTCTTTTTATATTAGTAATTTCTTTATAATACCCACTAAATTGATGCGCAATTAAATTGATAACATCAAAATAAAAAAATACAATAAATAAAATAGTTAGAAGCGTCACCCATATTAAAGATAGAAAAAATTTAGTATTCCAAGATAAATATTTAAAGACTATTATACTACATTTTATAGGATAATATATAAAAGCCTTTGTAAAATAATATGGTGCAAACATAAAAGTAGCCAAAGAATAACCAAGAATTTTCCAAATATTGTCAATTAGCCTAGATAAAATTGCTTCAGTGATAAAAATGACAACATTACCAATAAGAGCAATTAGCCAAGCACTTATAAAAAAAACCAAAATAGCCGCAACTAAACTTTTTTTATCAAAACCTAAAAAATATAAAATTTCACCCAAAACACCCTTAAAGTAATATGCTTGCTGTGCGATAATCAATCCTCCAGCAATACAATAAACAAAAACACAAATACGCATTATAGTGACAATTATACCCAAAGTCACATACAAAAACGCTTTCATTTTATTTCCCTTATTTTTCTAAATGCTTTTTAATTTTTTCATAAGCTTCGTTGATTTTTTGAAATTTTTCTACACCTTTTTTAAGCTCTTCTTCGCTGACATTGTTTGCATTTAAAATATCAGGGTGATATTTTTTAGCTAAAGCTCTATATTGTTTTTTTACCGCGTTTAAATCCGCATTATTTGAAAGCTCTAAAATACGATAAGCCTCATCAAGGCTTAGTTCTTTTTTGGTACTTTTTAAATTTGAAATACTTGCGATAAAATTATCAAGCTCACTTTTTGCAATATCAAAAGCTTTTGCAATCTGCTCTAAAATTTCACGCTTTTTTGCGCTAAAGTCTGCATCAACCAAGGCCATAAACACAAGCACACGAAGCACATTAAAGCGTTCATTTTTCGGCAAAGGAACTTCTTTTAAAAAATCTTTTGCCACATAAAAAGCATCGTGGATATTTTCTTTGTGCTCATTAAAACTTGCTTTTAAAAAAGCCCTTTCTCTTTCATCTTTGGCGTTTGCATCTAAAATTTGGCTGATCATTTCCGCTTCATTTTCACTTACCCTACCATCACTTTTTGCTATCTTTGCCAAAAGTGCGATAACATAGTAGTTCATACGCCTTTTAAATTCATCTATCCTCTCTTCCATGACTCCACGAGCAAAGCCTTTGGCAAAACCTTTAGCTCCTCGTGTAGCTGAGTTTAAAAAATCTTGCTTCCCCCAAGTTTTATAATACCAATAAAACACCAAGATGGTTAAAACGATTAAAACAAAAATCATTGAATTTGCTCTTTAAAGCTATCAAAATAAAGCTTATTAAGCTCATCTTTACTTAAATTTATATTATCAAGTTTAAAACTTTGTTCTTTAGTACTAAAACCTAGTTTTGTAGCTTTTACACCCAATTCTTGTGCTAGCTTTAAAAATGCGTCTTCATTTTCTTTATCAAGACCTACGATGGCACGGCTAGCACTTTCATCAAAAATCATTTTTTCATCACTAAAGCCGCTATTTAAATTTGCACCCACGTTAGAAATAGCAAACATCTTTGCTAAAGTCATAGCAATACCACCTACGCCCACGCTATTAGCACATTCAAGTAAGGAGTTTTGATTTGCCATATAAAGCAAATTCCAAAGTGCAAGTTCAGCCTTATAATCAAGCTCTTTAAGATCGCCTGCTACCTTTTTATCTTGTATTTTCATAGCCATTGAAGCTGCAAATTCTCCAAAACTTTCGCCTAAAAGATAAACCATGGTATTTTCTTTTACAAAATTTGCTTTTAGAGTTTTATTTGCATCTTCTAAAACGCCCACATTAACTATAGTTGGACTTGGAAATATGCTAACGCCCTCGGTTTCATTATAAAGTGAAACATTGCCACTTACTACAGGAGTGTTTAATTCTTTACAAGCTTGTTTAATACCTTCACAACCCTGTGCAAATTGCCACATCACTTCAGGGTTTTGAGGATTACCATAATTTAAACAATCGCTAATCGCCAAAGGTTTTGCACCCGTGCAAGCTACTTTTCTACCTGCTGCTGCGACTGCTAAAGCGGCTCCAGTTTTAGGATTTACATAATTTAAACGCGAATTACATTCTATAGCCATTGCTACACTTGCACCATTTTCTTTAATGCGTATTACACTCGCACCTAAAGCTCCATCTGCTTTTATGGTATTTGTTTGCACACTAGAATCAAACTGATCATAAATAAAGGCTTTATTGTTAATGTTTTCATTTTTTAGCATTTTTTCAAAAAGCTCTTGTTGAGACATTTTGAGCGTGAAGCTATAATCTTTAATTTCATTTAAATATCTTGGCTCGCTTACAGGACGATCTAAAATCGGTGCTTTTTCACTCAAAGGATCGATAGGTATAAGCCCTACAAGCTCATCATGCCAAAAAAGTTCCATTTTTCCAGTATCAGTTACTTCACCCATAACCACAGCGTCCAAATTCCATTTTTTAAAGATTTCTATAACCTTATCTTCATAGCCTTTTTTAGCACAAATTAACATTCTTTCTTGAGACTCACTAAGCATTAATTCATAAGGCGTCATACCGCTTTCTCGCATAGGAGTTTTATCAAGATAAAGCTTCATACCACTACCGCTTCTTCCTGCCATTTCAAAAGAGCTTGAAGTAAGTCCTGCTGCACCCATATCTTGAATACCCACAATATAATCTGTTTTAAAAAGCTCCAAACAAGCTTCCATTAAAAGTTTTTCACTGAAAGGATCGCCAATTTGAACAGTAGGCCTTAAACTTTTACTTTCTTCATTGAAGCTATCGCTTGCCATTACTGCTCCACCTAACCCATCTCGACCTGTTTTAGAGCCCACATAAATCACAGGATTTCCTATACCTTCAGCCTTAGCATAGAAAATATCTTCACTTTTGCAAATACCCAAAGCAAAAGCATTGACTAAAATATTTCCATTAAAACATTCATCAAAAGCACACTCTCCACCTATGGTTGGCACACCCATGCAATTTCCATAATGAGAAATTCCATTTACAACGCCTTTAACAAGATATTTTTGATGTTTGCCACATTTCTCATCATAGATATCGCCAAATTTTAAAGAATTAAGCCCGGCAACTACTCTTGCGCCCATAGTAAAAACATCGCGTAAAATCCCCCCTACTCCTGTGGCTGCACCCGCAAAAGGCTCTATAAAACTAGGGTGATTATGACTTTCTACTTTAAAAACTGCTGCCATGCCTTGACCTATATCAATAACCCCTGCATTTTCACCTGGTCCTTGAATCACCCAAGGAGCTTTGGTTGGAAAACCATTGAGATATTTTTTACTGGATTTATAAGAACAGTGCTCACTCCACATCGCAGAAATGACACCTAGCTCAAGTAAATTTGGCTCACGCCCTAAAATTTCTAATATTTGTTCATATTCTTCATCGCTTATTTTATGTGCTTTTATTGTTTCTTTGTCCATTTTTATCCTTTCATTTTCCTAAACAAAAATTACCAAACATTTCATCTAAAATTTCATTTCTATCGAAATCTTTAGTAAATTTTGCAAGTTCGCCAATAGCTAAATTTAATTCAAAGGCAAACAACTCTAAAGAATTTTCACTGAGTAATTCTTTAGCTCTTAAAATAGCCTCGCTTGAAATTTTGCAAGCATTAATAAGAGCAATAGAACTAACTAAAAATCCATCGCTATCTAGTGAATTTAAATATTTTTCAAGCTTTTCTTTTAAAATTTGAATATCGTTTTGAACGCTAAGTTCTATAAAATCAATATCACAAGGCTTATCAAATTGAGTTTTTAAATCGCTTTTATTTAAAAGATAAAAAATCTTTTTATCACTTTGACTTAAAAGCTTAAAAATATTTTCATCCTCTTCATCTTTTTTTCTTGAATTATCAAAAATAGCCAAGATAATATCTGCATCCTCAATACTCTTTTTGCTAAGCTCTATACCGATTTGCTCGATTTCATCTTTGCTTTCTCGAATTCCTGCGGTATCGATAATACGCAATAAATGCGTACCTAGCTTAAAACTCTCTTCTATGGTATCACGAGTCGTTCCAGCTATATCAGAAACAATGGCTCTTTTGTAAGAAAGTAAGGCATTTAAAAGAGAGGATTTTCCTACATTAGGCTTACCTACAATAGCAATTTTAAAACCCTCTATCAATCCTTTTTTGCTTTCTGAAAGTGTATAAATTTCTTTTAAAATTTTAGAATTTTCTTCGCACATTGTGCTAATTTGCTCTAATAAATCAGAAGGCAAATCATCATCAGCATAATCAATACTTGTTTCTACAAAAGCTAAAGTTTTTACCAAATCTGTGCGAATTTTATCAAGAAGTTCGCCTAAACTTCCTTGCATATTTCTTGCGATAATCTTTGCCGCATTTGCAGATTTTGCTAAGATTAAATCCTGTATATTTAAAGCCTTTAAAGGACTCATTTTACCCTTTAAACAAGCTCTTTTACTGAATTCTCCAGGTTCAGCTAATCTTGCCCCCAAGTTTATCAACTCTTCAAGCAAAATTTCACTTACACTAAATCCGCCATGTACTTGAAATTCAACTGTATCTTCGCCTGTAAAACTAAAAGGGGCTTTAAAATAAATCACAATAGCTTCATCAAGAAATTCATTTTTTTGATTAAAAAGCTTTGTAAAAGTTGCATAGCGGGGGAAAAGTTCATTTTTTTTGATTAATTTTAGAGCAAATTCAAGCGCTCTTTCCCCACTTAATCTTATAATAGAAATAGAACCCACTCCATGGGCAGTTGCAATCGCTACTATAGTATCATTCATCTTTTTTAAAAAAATCGTTAATTACAACATATCTTTGATCGTTGTTTTGTTTAATGCCTACATATTTATTTGGAAATTCGGCTCTTAATTTTTCTAAAGCAATTTTAATCAAAACTCCATCTAAAGGCTTTGTCTGTCCTCTTCCATTGATTTTAACTTTTTCAATCACACCTTGAAGGTAAATTTGCATTCCTTGAATTTGATTTTCTAAAAATTGTGCAATTTCAAGGCGAACTAAGAGATTGTATTTAAGATTAATCCAATTATGTAAAAGATAAGAAATAGCTTTATAACGATGAGCCTCTTTGCCGATTAGTAAGGCTGCATCATCACCATCTAAACGTATAAAAACACTTTCTTCATCATACATTCTTAACTCTACTAAAGAGATATTAAAGCAAGTTGATTTTAATAAATGTTCTAGTTGTATACGAATTTCATCTAAAATATCTTCCCTATTACGGGTTTCCCTGCTTTCTTTATGAAAGCTATCAAAAATTTCATCGCTTTTGACAACATATTTCTCTTTAGGTTTAACTTCTCTAGTTTCTACTTCAAATTCCTTTTTATTGTCTATTCTATTTTTATCATCAAATTTGCGATAGGTTTTTTCATGATTCTTATGAACATCATTTTTATGCGCATTAAAATCTTTTCTAGAATTTTTTTTGCTATAAGGCTGTTTTTTGGCTCTAGCCTCAATGATAGCATTTTTGCGCCAAAAACCCAAAAATCCATTTTTTGAATGCTGGATGATTTCATATTCTAAATCTATAACCGAGCACTCAAGACTTTTAGAAGCTTCTGTTAATGCACTTTGAAGATCTTTTGCTTCGATTCTCATTTTTTACTCCGCTTGTTTTTTATGATGCTCTTTTGCAAACATTTTATTGATTACCCATTGTTGTACCAAAGAACAAAGATTGTTAATAAACCAATAAAGGGTAAGACCTGCTGGAAAAGTAATAAAGAAAAAGGTAAAAATGATAGGCAAGAATTTCATGATTTTTGCCTGCATAGGATCTTGTATAGTCATAGGGGTAATTAATTGCTGTATAAACATTGTCACACCCATTAAAATAGGCAAAATAAAATAAGGATCCATTACTGATAAGTCATGTATCCAAAATGCCCAAGGAGCAGCTTTTAGCTCTATAGCATTAAGCAATACACGATAAATAGCAAAGAAAATAGGAATTTGTAAAAGTATAGGCAAACATCCGCTCATAGGATTTGCACCATGTTTTTTATAAAGTTCCATCATATGCATATTCATTTTTTGAGGATCGCCTTTATAACGCTCTCTTAATTCTTTCATTTTAGGTGCTAAATCTTTAAGCTTATTCATAGAAATCATAGATTTATAAGTCAATGGAAATAAGATTATACGAATAATCAAAACCATTATAACAATAGCCCAACCCCAATTTCCTATATGATTATGTAAAAAATTTAAAAATTCAAACATAGGTTTGGCTATAAAAGTAAACCAACCATACTCTACAACAGCTTCAAGACGCGGATCTATAGATCTTAAAATCACATGTTCTTTAGGGCCTATATAACCACCAGCTTTAAATTCATTATCACTCATTGCAAATACCAAAGGATTATCCTGAGCATCTTTGCTAATAGTCACATTTAAAGGTTTATCAAAATTGTAAAAGAAAGTGGCATAATATCTATCAAAGGCTGAAGTCATCCAAGCATTTTTTATATTTTCATCTTTATCCATATCGCCATCTTCATAAGTATGGATGGTTTCTTGATCATCCATAACTAAAGCTCCATGAACTGTATAGCTATCCACTGCTATACTTGGACGATAACCTGGACTTATAAAATAATTTATATTTTTACTTAATTTAACTTCAATATCATAATTACCTTTAGAATAAAAAGTTATTTTCTTTTCAACAAGTAAATCTGAGAGCTGTTGAGTCAGTTTTAGCGTCTTGCTACCATTTTCATCGATAAAAAGTTCACTCATATCCGCAGTATAAGGCATGCTGAATGCTTGAGCATTAACAGTAGGATCACTAAAGCGCATCTCTAAAGGATAAGGCAAATTTCCCTTGCTTATAAGATTGATAGGTTCACCTTTGTCATTTTGATATTTTTGATCTTGAAGATAAAAATTTACAATTCTACCTAAAGAATCAATCTGTGCTTCAAAATGCTCACTTTTAATATCAGCGATTATTTTATCTTGAGGTATTATATTGCTAGTTGCAGTCAAATTTAAATTTGCTTGAACGCTTTGCTGTGGGGCGTTGATATTGGTTGCATTTTGAGAATCAGCTTGCGCGGTAGTAATATTTTTCTCTAAATTTATTTGTTGTTTAGGTATAAAAAAATAATCATATACAACAAAAAATAAAAAAGAAATAACTACAGCCAAAAGAATGCGTTTTTGCTGAAAAATATTATTCGAATTATTCACTTATTTGTCCTTTGAAAGATAATTTTAACAAGATAAAAGCTTTTATCTTGATGGCGGGGTATATATAAAAAATAAAGCTGTTTTTTCGCCAAAAAAATAGGCTTAAAACATAAATTGCAAGAAGTGATATTTTTAGTAATTTTTGGATAGTCAAATCCCCCTTTAAAAAAAGGATTGCATTTTAAAATTCTAAAAAAACTTGAAAAAAATGCAAGAATACAATTTCTTTTTTGAAATTGCCAAAAGGCGTATTCTGAACATGTGGGATAATATCTACAAACAGGGGGTTTTAAAGGGCTTAAAAATTTTTGATAAAAGCGAAGAGTTTTTAAACATACTATTTTAAACATTCTAGTTTTTTTAATCCCCATTTTAGATTTTTTTCTAATCTAGAAAAAGGAAATTGAGTGATTTCACTTTTAGCAACAAAAATATATTTTCCATTTTGAAGCTTGTTTTCAAATTGAGTAAATAAAGCTCTTAAAATACGTTTTGAGCGATTTCTAATCACTGCTTTTCCAACTTTTTTACTAGCAACAACTGCCATTTTTTGCTCATTATTTTTAAGATAAAAGATGATAATGCCATCGCAATACCACTTTTTACCTGTTTTATATACGGCTGAAAATTCTTCGTTTTCGCTGAATTTACCAAAAGTTTTCACACAGCGAGTCTTTTTCTACCTTTAGCGCGTCTTGCGTTGATCACCTTGCGACCATTTTTAGTTTTCATACGAACGCGAAAACCATGAGTGCGTTTTCTTGGAGTACCATGTGGCTGATAAGTTCTTTTCATTTCAATTTTCCTTAAAAAATATAAAATAAGCTTGTATTTTATCTTAATCTTACTTATAAATTGCTTTTAATTAAGAGTATTTTTTATTTTATTTTGATAAATTTGCAAAATCAAATCAACAAAGGAATATTTAAAAAATGCCAAAATTTGAAATCGAAATACTCAAGCGTGAAGAATTGGATATTTTACTTGAAATGATTAGAGAATTTGCACAATACGAAAAAATGGAAAATTCTTTGCAATGCTCAAAAGAAAAACTTGAAACTTCTTTATTTGACAATCAATTTGCCCGAGCATTTTTACTTAAAGAAGATGAAAATATCATAGGTTATATGATTTATTTTTATACCTTTTCATCCTTTTGGGGAAGTGGTGGAATTTATTTAGAAGATATCTATATAAGAAAAAATTTTCGTAAAAAAGGTTATGGACGAGCGGTTTTTAAATTTTTGGGACAAATATGCAAAAAAGAGAATTTAAAAAGACTTGATTGGGTTTGTTTAAATGATAATGTTTTGGGTATAAATTTTTATGAAAGCCTAAAGGCAGAGCATTTAAAACAATGGCGCAATTATCGCTTAAGTGGGGAAAATTTAGAAAAACTTTGTGAGTTATGATAAGAACTTTACACTATCTAAAGGCCATGGGTTATGATTTTACGGATGAGAATTTAAAACGCTATTCAAAAATAGAAAATTTTAAAGATTTAAGAAAAAATATCCAAGAATGCACTCTATGTCATTTTTCCAAATCGCGTTGCTTTACACTCATGGAAAAAGAAATCAAAAATACCTCTCTTATGATAATTGATACGCTAGCACATAAAAATGAAAATGAAAAAGGGGTTTTGTTAAATTCAAAAAAAGGAGAAAGATTAAAGTTTTATCTCAAAGAAATTTTAGGACTTTGCGAGAAAGAATTTTATTTTTCGTATCTTTTTAAATGTTTTTCTAATGGAAAATTTGATGATTTTTCGCTACAATCTTGCTTGCCATTTTTTTGGAATGAATTAGAACTTGTCCAGCCTAAAATTATTCTTTGTTTAGGTGAGTATCCTTTTAAAAGCTTGGGTTTTACAGACTTTAACGCTCTTAGAGGGGAAATCTTTGCTTATAAAAATTTCTTTATAATGGCAAGTTTTGAGCTTGAATTTATAGAAAAAAATCCAAGCTGTGAAAAATTTTTTATACAAGATTTAAAAAAAATTAAAGGATTTTTATGAAGAAAATATTCTTAATCTTATGTTTATGTTTTGGTATTATTTTTGCTAAAGAGCAAAAATTAGTCGATGTTAAACCTGCTGAAAATTTTTATCCAAAAATAAGCACACAAGAATGTGACTCAAACTGCCTACTAGAACTTTTAGAGGCAAGGCTTTATCTTAGTTTTTTGAGCGAATTTGTCGATCAACATGATCAATTTTTATCAAATATTTATGCCAAGCTTTTAAATTCTATCACAGACTTCGATAAAAATTTACAAAAAATTACCTCTGTAAAACTTGCCATTATCATACCTGAAAAAACTATAAAAAGTTATTCTAATACCATAATCAACTCAAGCATTGCCTATCTTTTAAGTCAAAGGGCGGAGATTAAAGTAAAGGTTTTTTTAACCGGTACAGAAGATGGTGATAAAATTCGTTCAACACTCGAACAAGTTCAAGCACAAGGCTATCAATACGCTATTGCTGCACTGACTCTTAAGGGTGTAAATCAATTAAAAAATTATTCTGGAAATATGAAAATTTTTATCCCTACTCTTCATAAAAATAATGTTTCTTTTTCAAATTTAAACAAAAATATAATTTTTGGAAGCATAGATTACGATGCTCAAGTGTTAGCACTTTTAAACAAGGCAAATTCCGATATAGCGGCTTTTAGCGATGGATCTATGCTTTCGAGTAATTTAAATTCTCGCGTACTTGAACAAAATGCAAATACAAGATTTTATCGTGTTGAGGGAGAAAAACTTGATTTTTATAGACTCTTACGCTCGCAAGGCAGTTTAAATAATACTTCAATATTTCTCAACACTCCTTTAATCAAAACAGCACTTATAAGCTCTCAATTACGCGTATATAACATCCAACCTTTTGTACTCTTATCAACTCAAATCAATTATAATCCTACATTTTTAAGTCTTACTCAAGAAGGGGACCGTAAAAATTTTATTCTTGCAAATTCTATCGATAATCACGATGATAATTTATCATATCTAAATGAAATTTTTAATCAAAGCATAGATTATAACTGGATAGCGTATGCTACGAGTATAGGAACGGATTATTTTTATACTCAATTTTTAAATACTGAAAGCAATAGTCTTTTTGATGAAAAAATTCAAAATTCTCAAATTTTATATAAAGTTCGCCTCATGAAAGGAACTAAAGCTAGTTTCGAAGAATTAAAATAATTCTTCGAAAAGCTTTTTAATTTCTATATCTATCTTAGCAGGCTTCTCATTTTGAATATACGCAAGGGTAAGTTCAACTTTAAAAAGCAAAATCTCATCTCTATAAATCTCTTGCGCAATATCAACTGAAGCATTTTTTATTTTTAAAAGCTTTGTTTTAACCTCTATAATATCACCAAGTTTAGCTGACTTTATAAAAAAACAATTTGCTTTTGTTAATAAAAAATGTCCCTTGTTAGCATCAAAAATCGGTGCATTTTTAGCAAAAAAAATTTCACTTCTTGCTCTTTCGCAAAATTTTAAATAATTACTATGATACACTACTCCTCCAGCATCTGTATCTTCATAATATATGCGTATTTTCATTTTAGAATCCTTTTGTCAAAAATTCAATCAAAAACTAATGTATCAAAAAATATGTTAAATTTTTCTAATTTTAAACATATCTAAATGAAATTTTATCCATATTTAAAAAGTAATCAAGCCTTACATTATTATAAAAATTAAAATTAAACTGCAGTTTTACTTTTTAAGATATCTTGAAGCTGCCATACAAAACAATATCAAAGAAGATAAGATTCTTTTTGAGAATCTTACCCTAAAAGCATTGGAAAAGTATATTAAAGATTTTGAGTGATTCTTTAATCTTTAATACCATTTTCTTCAGCAAATTTGAGTATCTTAGCTCTAAGTTCCCTTGGGAAATTATATCTATAAATAGCAGGGATTCTTGGATCAAGGAGTTTATCAAGCTTATGTCTTTTATAAATAATTTCTAGTCTTTCAGGGCTATAGTATCTTGGAGCATTAGGATAGCCTTGAGGAGGAGTGAGGGCTGCGAGTTTGGCACTTAATACTAGGGTATCCATAGTCAGTTTAGCAGATCTCTCATCTCTTTCGTTTCTAATATCTACATCAAATCTAGTTACCATTCCATTTTTATATCCATCCATGTAATGATCAAATTCTTTCCTGCTTTCAGAAGTAGAATCCACATCTCTTGGATCTTTTAATTTACCTTTTTCAATATCATCATATAAAGCCCAAATGATTCTACCTTCTTCATCAAGAGCAAATTTATATCGATTTAAATCAATCACCCAATCTACTCCCATAATCTCATCTATAAAAGGTAGCATACCAAATTCATCAGGCTGTATAGTTTTAGCTAAATCTTTTACTAATTTAGCCCTTAAAGGATTTTTATGTATCCCTGCCATACCTATACCTATTTCTAAAAGATTATCAGCATAATTATAAATTCCTCTTTTTATACCTAATTCTTCATATCCTCCACCTGTGAGTTGAATATATAAAATAAAACATTGTATCATTCTAGCATTAAAGCCATGATTTTTAGAACGCACAAAATATTCAGGTTTTCCTAGTATTCCTGCTGCTATACCCCATTCTTGTCTAAAAAGAGAAGATTTTAAGGTTTCTTTATTATTGTTAACTTCATCATAAATATAGGCGTATTCTTCATTGATTAAATATCCTTTTTCATCTACATTACAATAAGCATCATAGGGTATATCTATAACAGTGCTTCTTATACCACTTCTTATAATTAAATATTTATATCTTTCTCTTTTGGTTTTTAAAGATTTATAATAAGCTTTTTCTGCTTTAGTCCAAGGAGCTATGCTTCCTTTAATGGGATCTTTTAAATAAATGTTTTGCCATTCTTTAAATTCAAGCAAAGTGGATTTTTGCCCTGTATAAAAGTTAGGATCTAGATATATTGGTTTATAGTCTTTGTAGGGGGAGTTTCGTTTAATGTCGTGTGCTTCAAACAAAGCTTTGGAATATTCTTCGGTATAATTGCCCTTTGCTGGTGGATGTGAATCTAAACTTTCTACAAAATATATTTTGTTTGTTTCTTTATCTACTTTTACAGCTATTCCATTAGGTGTATAAATTTTATAAGTCTCACTCATTATTTATCCTTTGTAAAATCCAATGTAAAATCCAAATAAACTCATCTATTAATCTTTCCAATCCATCTAAGTATATTACCCTTATCATCAATTTCTACTTCTAAATCTTTGTATTTGTTATAAAATTTAGGAGCTAAGATTTCATTGAGATATTTTGTGCCTTTTTCTGTTATTGCCACCCAAAATGTATATCTATCCCAGTATTGCGGCATATCCCATTTAGAATATGCATAATCATCATCGCTCATATTTGGATATTTTTCTCTAAGATCTATTACATCTCTATAGTGCGCATCAGTATAAAAGAAATTATCTCTAAAATATACCCAAGCTTGGTATTTATCACCTTGATTGGAAAGTAAATTTTCCTCCTTATCTTGCAAACCGCACATACCAAATTCTATATAACCTGCTAAAAATAGTTGCCCTATAATATTAATATATTCACTAATGTAGGTTGGGTTAGTAGAATTATCCCCTATCACATTTTTACTATCAAGCAAATACGCAAAAAACAAAGAATCCAATTCCATAGTATTATCATTCCTAAAACATCCTATTGATGATTTTAAAATAGTTTCTTCAAAATGCTCTAAAATGTCTGTTTTTGTAATATTTGGAATCTGTAAAAAAAGTTCAAATTCCACATCGTAGACCGTTTTTTGATTGGCTTTTATTGTGTTGCAAATTTCTTCAGAAAGCTCTAAAAACATATAACCTTGCAAGTCTGTAAGTACTTTGTATATCATTTTTTTAAATTCCTTGTATTATGTATTTTTACTTGTGCTTCGGGTTTCTTGTCAATTTCTACTGCTGAACCGCCAGATTTGGATTTTCGTCTTAATTTTATAATAGTTTCATCATCTAGTTTTCTCATTTTTATAGTACCTCCAAGTTTATCTTGATTTATATCTTTTAATATATCTGCCCCATCTGTAATCTCATCTCAAATTTCTTTTATTTGTTTATTATCCTTAGCCCAGAAAATATTCTTGCTTCTACGAAGTCCTAATTCTTTAGAAGTCTTAAGATTGTATTTATTTTTTAACACCTCTATCACTTCTTGTTTAGTGGCATATTTGGATTTTTTCTTAATAATATTTTTTGCATTTTTAGGATTTTTCACTGCACCAAGCATTGCTAAGGCATCGCCGATAATGCTGACATTTTCAAGTGAATTTGAAATATCTTCCACTATACCTTCTAATGGGGTAAATAAAGGCTTTATGGCTCCGCTTGATGATTTTTCCCATTCTTTAAATTCATCAAATACTATCTCAATAAACTCTCCACTACCATCTTGTGTTTGTATTCTTATAACATTATCAGGGATGATTTCTTGAGTATTGTTATAGTTTTCATTGATGTGAGCTTGTGTGGTATTTGTATCATCTTTTATATTATCACTTATAAGCATATCTTTATCATTTGCATTAAAATAATCTTTAGTATAAACATTAAAGCAACACACATTTTCATTATCAAGCCACTCATCTAAACCTTTTACAATTTCAAAATCAATCTTTTGCATTTTAGAAGGAGTTAAAAAAACTCTATGATGGATGATGTTTTCATTTTCTCTATAATCTTTATCATATTCATGTAGCTGTGTAAAATACCCTGCTCCTAGATCTTTGTTTTCAAATTCTTTATAAGCACTTTTATAAACTTTGGCAATGTTTTTGGGGATAATAAAGATTAATTTTAACAAATGCATACCAAGTCTAATCTCACACTCTTTAAATTCATAATCTTTACTAAAGTCTTGTTTAAGAGTATTTAGTACATTAATATCATTTAAATTGAATAAATCATTTTTAGATAATTCTAATTTATCTAAACCTTGTTCGTTTTGATATAGGGTATCGTTTAGATATAAATTAGTGATTAAAAGATTGTCTTTTTGATATTTGTGTTCTTTATAATACATTCTTAATCTAGCTTCTTTTAACTCTATTTGGTTTTTACTTTGTTCTCCTAAGCCCTCCTCAGGATCAAAGCTGTGAGTGATAGTAGTGCTTTAGGTGAAAAGCCCTTTTTTCATCATAATTTACAGCTATGGAATTTTCACATTGATATAAGACTTTTAAATAAGCAATAGATGAATTTTTATTTATTTTATTTATTTCATCATTGTTTATAAATGCAAGTCTTGTTATAAATAATTCTCTATTCATTTTTTCTCTAAATATTTAAGATAAATAAATATTATATCAAATATATTAAATTTTTTAAAAGTCTTTAAAGATTTTAATACATCGCATACACACTCGCCATTAATAAAAAGATATTGCACACAAACCCTATAAACCAACTTAATTTTTTGCGTTTTTCTCCTGTGCTATAACATTTAAATAAATAAGCTTGTAATAAACAAGGGAGTATAAAAAATGTGATTGCTAAAAAAATAATAGTTATACCACTTAAAAATCCAAAATAATTATGTGCTTTATATTCTTGTGGTGATAATTTTTCAACTTCTGGAGGACCAAGTAATACAAGCCCTCTAGAAGTTTCAAGATCATAAGTAAGATAAAATATGATAACAATAGCTGTAAAAAAGATAATAAAAGATATTAAAAAATAAGATTTTACAAATTCTTTTATATTAATCTTGATCCAATAATTTAAAATAGAAAAGACAATAAGAACGCTTAGAGCTATAAGATAAATTCTTGCAACAGTAAAACTAGCAATAAACAAAATCAAACCCCAAAAAATAGAAAGTGTAATGCTATCTCCCATTTAAACTCCTGTATTATAAAGCACATTATAAGCTTTATCTTTAAAATCAAGCTTGGTGATAAAATCTTTACTATAAAGTTTAAAATCCAAACCATAAGGAGTGAATTTTTGATAGTCTTTAAAGATTTTCATATAACTTATAAAAACTCACAATTAATAAAAAGATATTACACGCAAACCCTATAAACCAACTTAATTTTTTGCGTTTTTCTCCTGTGCTATAGCATTTAAAAAAATAAGCTTGTAATAAACAAGGAAGTATAAAGAATGTGATTATAAAAAATTCCATAGTTATGATAAATAAGAATGCAAGACAGCTAAATACTAGGTATTCTTCAGATGGTAATTGCTTAACCTCTAAAAAAAGAGAAGTGAATTTCGCAGGATTTTCAATATTATAGCCGAAATAAAATACTCCAATTATATCTGCAAATAAAATAACAAAAAATATCAAAAAATAAGATTTTACAAATTCTTTTATGTTAATTCTCATCCAATAATTTATAATAGAAAAGATAATAAACACAGCTAAAGTTATAAAATAAGTTCTTGCAAAAGTAAAGACACTAATAAATCCCAACAAGCCCAAAAAAATATAAAGTGTAATGCTATCTCCCATTTAAACTCCTGTATTATAAAGCACATTATAAGCTTTATCTTTAAAATCAAGTTTAGTGATAAAATCTTTACTATAAAGTTTAAAATCCAAACCATAAGGAGTGAATTTTTGATAGTCTTTAAATAAATATATACATCAAATACACACTTGCAATTAATATAATAATATTGCACACAAACCCTATAAACCAACTTAATTTTTTGCGTTTTTCTTCTGTGCTATAACATTTAAATAAATAAGCTTGCAATAAACAAGGGAGTATAATAAATGTGATTACTAAAAAAAACATAGTCATACAAGTCAAAAATCCAAAATAATTATACGCTTTATATTCTTGTGGTGACAATTCTTTAGCTTCTAGAGAGCTAAGCAATGCAAGATCCTTAGAAGTTTCAATACCATAGGTAAGATAAAATATGATAACAATAGCTGTAAAAAAGATAGTAAAATATACTAAAAAATAAGATTTTACAAATTCTTTTATATTAATCTTAATCCAATAATTTAAAATAGAAAAGACAATAAGAACACTTAAAGTGGTAAGATAAAATTTTATATTAGTAAAAGCAAAAATAAATCCTACCAAACCTAAAGAAGTAGAAAGCATAATACTATCTCCCATTTAAACTCCTGTATTATAAAGCACATTATAAGCTTTATCTTTAAAATCAAGTTTAGTGATAAAATCTTTACTATAAAGTTTAAAATCCAAACCATAAGGAGTGAATTTTTGATAGTCTTTAAATAAATATATACATCAAATATGCACTTGCAATTAATATAATAATATTGCATAAAAACCCTATAAACCAACTTAATTTTTTGCGTTTTTCTTCTGTGCTATAACATTTAAATAAATAAGCTTGCAATAAACAAGGGAGTATAATAAATGTGATTACTAAAAAAAACATAGTCATACAAGTCAAAAATCCAAAATAATTATACGCTTTATATTCTTGTGGTGACAATTCTTTAGCTTCTAGAGAGCTAAGCAATGCAAGATCCTTAGAAGTTTCAATACCATAGGTAAGATAAAATATGATAACAATAGCTGTAAAAAAGATAGTAAAATATACTAAAAAATAAGATTTTACAAATTCTTTTATATTAATCTTAATCCAATAATTTAAAATAGAAAAGACAATAAGAACACTTAAAGTGGTAAGATAAAATTTTATATTAGTAAAAGCAAAAATAAATCCAAATAAACCCCAAAAAATAGAAAATGTAATATCTTCTCCCATTTAAACTCCTATATTATAAAGCACATTATAAGCTTTATCTTTAAAATCAAGTTTAGCAAAAAATCTTTACTATAAAGTTTAAAATCCAAACCATAAGGAGTGAATTTTTGATAGTCTTTAAATAAATATATACATCAAATATGCACTTGCAATTAATATAATAATATTGCATAAAAACCCTATAAACCAACTTAATTTTTTGCGTTTTTCTTCTGTGCTATAGCGTTTAAATAAATAAGCTTGCAATAAACAAGGAAATATAATAAATGTGATTGTAAAAAAAATAAAATTTATAAAGATTAAAAATTTAGAACACTTATATACTATATATTCTTGTGGTGATAATTCTTCAACTTCTGGAGGACCGAGCATTACATATCCTCTAGAAGTTTCAAGATCATAGCTAAGATAAAATATGATAATAATAGCTGTGAAAAAGATAATAAAATATACTAAAAAATAAGACTTTACAAATTCTTTTATATTAATTTTAATCCAATAATTTATAATAGAAAAGACAATAAGAACGCTTAAGGCTGTAATATAAAGTATTGTATCAATAGTAACAAGCCTAAAAATAAATCCTACCAAACCCCAAAAAATAGAAAGTGTAATATCTTCTCCCATTTAAACTCCTGTATCATAAAGCACATTATAAGCTTTATCTTTAAAATCAAGCTTAGCGATAAAATCTTTACTATAAAGTTTAAAATCCAAACCATAAGGAGTGAATTTTTGGTAGTCTTTAAAGATTTTAATACATCACATACACACCCGCCATTAATATAGGATTACACACAAACCCTATAAACCAACTTAATTTTTTGCGTTTTTCTCCTGTGCTATAGCGTTTAAATAAATAAGCTTGTAATAAACAAGGGAGTATAAAAAATGTGATTGCTAAAAAAATAAAAGTTATACCGCCTAAAAAATCAAAATAATTACGTGCTTTATATTCTTGTGGTGATAATTTTTCAATTTCTGGAGGACCAAGTAATACAAGTCCCCTAGAAGTTTCAAGATCATAAGTAAGATAAAATACGATAACAATAGCCATAAAAAAGATAATAAAAGATATTAAAAAATAAGATTTTACAAATTCTTTTATATTAATCTTGATCCAATAATTTAAAATAGAAAAGACAATAAGAACGCTTAGAGCTATAAGATAAAATTCTATAACACTACAAGTAAGAATAAATCCTATCAAACCCCAAAAAATAGAAAATGTAATATCTTCTCCCATTTAAACTCCTATATTATAAAGCACATTATAAGCTTTATCTTTAAAATCAAGTTTAGTGATAAAATCTTTACTATAAAGTCTAAAATCCAAACCATAAGGAGTGAATTTTTGATAGTCTTTAAAGATTTTCATATACCACATACACACTCGCAATTAATATAGGAGCATTACACACAAACCCTATAAACCAACTTAATTTTTTGCGTTTTTCTCCTGTGCTATAGCGTTTAAATAAATAAGCTTGCAATAAACAAGGAAGTATAATAAATGTGATTACTAAAAAAAACATAGTTGCAAAGGTTAAAAATTTAAAATAATTACGCACTCTATATTCTTGCGGTGATAATTTTTCAATTTCTGGAGGATCAAGCAATACAAGCGATTTATAAAATTCAAGATCATAGCTAAGATAAAATATGATAATAATAGCTGTGAAAAAGATAATAAAATATACTAAAAAATAAGACTTTACAAATTCTTTTATATTAATCTTGATCCAATAATTTAAAATAGAAAAGACAATAAGAACACTTAAAGTGGTAAGATAAAATTTTATATTAGTAAAAGCAAAAATAAATCCAAATAAACCCCAAAAAATAGAAAATGTAATATCTTCTCCCATTTAAACTCCTATATTATAAAGCACATTATAAGCTTTATCTTTAAAATCAAGCTTAGTGATAAAATCTTTACTATAAAGTTTAAAATCCAAACCATAAGGAGTGAATTTTTGATAGTCTTTGAAGATTTTCATATAACTTATAAAAACTCACAATTAATAAAAAGATATTACACGCAAACCCTATAAACCAACTTAATTTTTTGCGTTTTTCTCCTGTGCTATAACATTTAAATAAATAAGCTTGTAATAAACAAGGGAGTATAAAAAAAGTGATTGCCAAAAAAAACATAGTTGTAAAGGTTAAAAATTTAAAATAATTATGTGCTTTATATTCTTGTGGTGATAATTTTTCAACTTCTGGAGGACCAAGTAATACAAGTCCCCTAGAAGTTTCAAGATCATAAGTAAGATAAAATACGATAACAATAGCTGTAAAAAAGATAATAAAAGATATTAAAAAATAAGATTTTACAAATTCTTTTATATTAATCTTAATCCAATAATTTAAAATAGAAAAGACAATAAGCACAGATAAAGCTATAAGATAAAATTTTGTGATAATAGCAATGGATAGCAATGAACCTACAAAAATAGAAAGCGTAATACTATCTCCCATTTAAACTCCTGTATTATAAAGCACATTATAAGCTTTATCTTTAAAATCAAGCTTGGTGATAAAATCTTTACTATAAAGTTTAAAATCCAAACCATAAGGAGTGAATTTTTGATAGTCTTTAAAGATTTTCATATATCACATACATACTTGTAATTAATATAGGATTACACACAAACCCTATAAACCAACTTAATTTTTTGCGTTTTTCTCCTGTGCTATAACATTTAAATAAATAAGCTTGTAATAAACAAGGAAGTATAAAAAATGTGATTGTACAAAAACCAATACTTGTAAAAAATAAAAATCCGAAATAACCATGTACTTTATACTCTTGTGGTGATAATTCTTCAATTTCTGGAGGACCAAGTAATACAAGCCCTCTAGAAGTTTCAAGATCATAAGTAAGATAAAATACGATAACAATAGCTGTAAAAAAGATAATAAAAGATATTAAAAAATAAGATTTTACAAATTCTTTTATGTTAATCTTAATCCAATAATTTATAATAGAAAAGACAACAAGGACAATCAAAGCTATTATAATATAGTTTTTTATAAAAATTACAAAATAAAGAATAGAAAATAACATTCCCATAATAATTGACAATGTAATACTATCTCCCATTTAAACTCCTATATTATAAAGCACATTATAAGCTTTATCTTTAAAATCAAGTTTATTTATATATTGTGTTTTTTATTTGCATATCGCCACAATGCACTTGCTCTCTTTTTAGTCCTAAGAACACATGAGGGTTTCCCTCACTGCCCATCATAAAGCCCCAATCATTAACATAGATTCCAAGAGAGTATTTGTAATTATATATCATTAATTCTCTTTCTTTTGTTTGAAATTAACTATTTGGCGATAAAGTGTATTATACTCATAATGATAAGGTGAATATCGTAAATATTCTTCTGTGCCTATATATTCTTTATTATCAAATGCCTTTTGTTCCATTATCTTAGCATTTTCTTTCCAAGTTTTACCATAAAGCAAAGGTTCACATCTTATATATTTTTTAGAATCATCATGCATAGAAAAACTTTTTCTTGTCCAGCCTGTATAATATTCAAAACCAGCTATATGTAAGTAAAAAATTTCGTCTTCTCTTGTTGTAACATTTTCTATCAACATATACGTATGTCTGCTTAAAGCAACACGTCTAGCACTCGTAGAAGGCAAGTTAAACAAATCTTCCAACTTTATACCATGTTTTATAGGTCTTGCATATACTACCTTTCCTACTTCCTCTTTACATAATCTTTCAAACTCTTTATACTCGGAATCTAAGCTTTTTGGTATAAAAGCACGATAACTTGTAGGATAAAAACAACCTTTTACTGAAACAAATACAATCAAACCTAGAATAAAAGTCAATATAATATATTTCATACTTTATTGCCTTTTACTATGATTTTTTAGATTAGTTACCCCATCTGCATAAAGCCATAAAGGTGCAAGGGTTGAATTCTCATCATTCTCATCGATTAAATCAAGCATTGTATAACTTGCATCTGCTATATTAGCATAGTCAAAAAAATTTAGTGATTAAGTCTAATTTAGCTTCTTGCGTTTTAATGTTTTTGCTCATTTTATATTTCTATCTTAAGCTCATTATGCTTTTAAATTTTTTATCTAACATCTCCACAATCTAATATTTCCTCATATTCAAAATGAAACCCAGCACCCTCATCGCCTTCTAAAAATATACTATAATTATAATACAAATATCGTTTAAATTCTTGATACTTAATGTTATTTTTATCATCAATATACCAAGCTTCTATTTCTTTTTCTTTTACTTTTCCTATTCCAAGTTTAATTTCGCGTGATTTAGTTTCTATTTCTTTCCAATTTGAAGGTTGAATTTCCAAATTCAATTTTTCATTATAAAAATATTTTATACCATTATTTTTAATTCTAATATTAGAATTATTCGTCATAGCTTGAACAAATTGTTTTTTTAAATCCAAATAATCTTTATTAAACACTATCATTTTATTACTATTATCTTTACACAACTTCTTAAATTCATAATATTGCGGATCCATATATTTATAAGAACATCCTCCTGCTAAGAATAATAAAAGATATACAGGTAAAAGAAACAAAGTAAATTTTTTAAATATTGTTTTAAAATTTATAGTTTTTGTTTTATTTTTTAATTTATAAAAAATTTTAAAGATAAAATATAAAATAATAGAAAATATACAAACAAAAAAGAAAAATATAAGAATAAATATTAAAAGATTAACAAAGAATTCTAGCATTTATTAACTCCTCTTAATTTTATCTGTTTTTTTCATAAGACAATTTGTAGTGTTGGGCTGATGTTTTAAAAGTTTAAATCTATTTACAAAATCAATAGTTCTTTTACTAAGTGCATCATTTAATCCTACTTTACTAATATCATTATCTAATGTTATTTCTTTACTATCAAAACAAGTATTTATAAGAGAAATACAATATTTAGGTTCTATTTTAACTATTTTATTTTGTTCAAAACGAGCTTGTATAGCACAAGCATAAGCTGTGTTTGTATTTTTAGGTTTTACAATATCTTCTCCTTTACTATTTTTCATAACAATATCTTGCTTTAATTTATCACCAAAAGTATAAATATTATTCTTTTCATCTTGCTCTATATTTTCCCAAACATATTACAACATCGCATAACTAGCATCTGCACAATTAGCATAGTCTAAAAATTTAGTGATTAAGTCTAATTTAGCTTGTTGTGTTTTAATGTTTTTGCTCATTTGTTATTCCAAAAATCTAAATCTCAAATTATCTTTCTAATTTTTTATCTAACATCTTCACAATACAGTCTTTTATGATATCTAAAATAGAATCCAGCACCCTCATCACCTCCCAAAAATATACCATAATCATTATAAATATAAGATAAGTGTGTTGAATAATGAATACCATCATAATAATCTTCAAATGTAACTTCTGTTAAAGTAAATTTATTTTTTTGCAACACATTAATGCTTTCTGATTTTTTAAAATCAAAATATATTTTTTTATTTATTTTTTGATTAAAAAAGAATTCTCCTTTTTCATCATGCATTGTATTTCCTTTTTCTCTATTGCTGAATATTTCCCAATAAGCTTTATTGTAAATTATTACTTTATTATCTATATCTTTACACAAGCTCCTAAACTCATAATACTGCGGATCCATATATTTATAAGAACATCCTCCTGCTAAGAATAATAAAAGATATACAGGTAAAAGAAATAAAGCAAGTTTTTTAAACATTGTTTTAAAATTTATAGTTTTTGTTTTATTTTTTATTTTAAAAAAGACTTTAAAGATAAAATATAAAATAATAGAAAATATAAAAACAAAAAAGAAAAATATAAGAATAAATATTAAAAGATTAACAAAGAATTCTAGCATTTATTAACTCCTCTTAATTTTATCTGTTTTTTCATAAGACAAAGCAGTGCTAAAACCTGAATTTGTATTAGGACAATGTTTTAATAAATCATAGCGAGAAAAGAATTGTTTAGCTTGGAGCGGGGAGAATTCGCCTTTGAGAGTGCCGATTTTAAATTCTCTTTCATCAATAATTTTAGAGTTTTTATAGGTAATATCTAAAACATCTTCAAAGGTAACAATTTTATCTTCATCTTTTATATCAAATTTATTATCAACGTAATGAAAATATCCATAAGCTGCCCATGCAAGTTCTGCCATATCCCTTAGTTTATTGATTTGTTGTTTATTATCCATCTAACTCTCCTAATAAGCTTCTGCAATCTATTTCACCGTCAAACTTTAATCTAAAATCCATATTACCCTCATTACCATAAATATTTGGTGCATAGTTTTTCCATATTGGTCTAAAATATATTTTATTAATATTTTTAAAAGTTAATGTTTTGTTATTTGGATTCTTATAATAAATATATACACCTAAATCTATTCTATTACTATAACCTATTTTTGCATAACCATTTTTTCCTATACTACCATCTAAACTCTTATCAAAATAAGCTAAGATTGTATTATATTTTTCCTCACTTTTTGGGTAATTATTTAATTTACATAACCCTCTAAATTCCCAATAACTAGGATATATAAAAGGGGTATAAAATAATATAATTAAAATTATTGGTGATAATAGCACTAAAATCTTTTTATATTTTTTCATTCTATCGCCTTAGATGTTGCTAGGTGAAAATATCCATAGGCTGCCCAAGCAAGTTCTGAATTGTCTTTTAATGTTTGTATTTGTTTTTTAATATTTTGCATTATTTTCTTTCCATTCTTTGAATTTTTTATATTCACTCTTGCTTAATATTTCAAAGCAACTCAATCTATCTCCTGAAAGATAGAATCCTGTCCCCTCATTACCTGCTGGAAATGGGCGTAAATCACGCCAAGAAGCATAAAAAAAAGGTTTTATACTAAAGTCAATATTGTCTTTTATTGCAATATTACTTTTAAACCATATTTCAAAGCTTATTTCGGTTCTTCCATCTATCCATGTTTCAAACCAGTATCTACTATATTTTTTATCATTAGTTACCCCTAGCTCTTTTTTATATGACTTTGACATATTATCCAAATCCGTATCAAAATACCTTAGCACTTTATTATAATATTCCTCATCTAATTTACCACCATTGGCTTGATAAATCTCTGGGTCTAGCTTACATATTTCTTTAAACTTATAAAAGCTTGGCTCTAAATAATAAGAATATGGAGTATAATAAAAGATAATTAAGCCTATACTTCCAAGAAAGACTAAAAACTTTGAAACGCTTTTTGTAGATTTAAAGATGATTTTATAAATAAATTTTAATATAAGATAAGAAAGAATAGTAGAAATTATAATAAGAAGTAATATGTATGTCATTATAAGTTATTTCCTTTAGATTATCTATTTTATTAAAATTAAGATATAGTTTATAAGTTATATTCAGCAGTATAACTTTTTCTTTATCATTAAAATAATAGAGCTTGTTTTTTCATATATTTTTATCCTTTATAGTTTATATCTTCTAGTCTTTGATTTGAGAGATAAGTTCTTGAGGGTTCATCAGTAACTTTGTCCTGTATATTTTTCATCACTTTTTATAAATTTACCATTAGTAAAATAATGAAAAGATCCTCCGCCTGCACTTTTACGACCTATGCTTGAAAAGCTAAATCCTCTTCCTTCATCTCCAAATAATCCATAATTTTTTACTTTATAATCTATCATGGTAGCAAAAACAACAGGATATTTTTTACCCTCACACACATAATAAGTTGTCATACCTAAATAAGGTCTTAATTTTTTATAGTTTTCTTCACCCATATATGCTTTAAATTGATCTTCATAGTATGCAAATTCGGGTTTATCGTCGAAATTAAAATTAATCTGGGTCTTTTACATCATAATTATAATCATTACGATAATATTTACAACCATTAGAAAGGATTTGGGGAAGCAATTTATCAACAGCTGCAGAATCTATCTTATAAATTAATTCTCCTGATTTTAATTGGCCTATTTTAGTTCTAAATTTATCATCATTTTCCAACTCTGTTCTTTTTCTTTCATTTTCCAATATCTCTTCTCTTATTTTTTTATCAAAGATATAAATTCCACCATAATTACTTGCAAGAGTTTCTATTTCACTTGCTTTTTTTTCTTTAAAAGCACATGCACTTAAAAATACTAAAGAAAATAAGCTTAGAATTATCATTGTGATTTTCACTTGATACTCCTTTGTTTAAAATAAGCATATTATAAAATAATTTTTATGTGAATTGATTTTAAACACTAAGCATTTTTTCATAGTTTATAAACTACATGCTTGCTTGTTAATTATGTATGATTTGAAAAATCTAGATTTAGATAAAAAATATTTTACCCATTTTATCTAGAAATTTCTTTTTATAGCACATTTGTTTTTATATTGATAAATAAAAACAAACCAAATAAAAACATAACAATAAGTCCAAAATACTCTAAAAAGATTCTTATTTTTGTATGTGAAATGCTTTTGTAAAATTGATTTGCCCCCAATGCAAAAGCAAACAATACCAAACTCATTCCCAGGGTAATAAATAAAGCCGAACTTAAGGCATACCAAAAACTAAATTCATAAGCAAATACTATAAGTAAAACAACTCCAGGGCAAGGCACTAAAGCAGCACTAAGTATAATACCCCATTCATTGCTTTTATGGTGAGTACAGCAGCATTGCTTTTTATCGCTTAATATCTTTTTACTGATCATAAATAAAGCAATAAAAATAATAAACAAACTCGTAATCTTAGTCAATACAAACCCAGCTTCATTATTAACATCTTTTAATAAATGCTCAAGCAAAACTACTCCAACACTTACCAATAAAAACGCACTCAATATGTGAATAACTCCTATCTTAGATACAAAATACAATATCTTTAAAGGTGTACTTTTATGGGTTAAAAAATACGAACTTGTTAGCATTTTAGCATGGCCTGGAGCACTAGCATGAAAAACACCGTATGCAAAAGAAATCATCAATAAAACAAAAAAGGATTTAAAATCAAATTCTTTTCTTAATATATCTTTAATATGAGCAAAAAGTGTATTGTTAAATTCAATCAATTTTTCTAAAAAATTTTTTGAAAGAGATGAAGTTGGAGTTTTATCTATATATACATCTTGAGGTAATTGCCCTTGATACATTTCAAAAGATGCAGTATTTGAATCAATGCTAGAAATAATATAATTTTGCGAATTTAAGCTTATGGAATTTTGATTTATTATATTAAAATTAAAAAATCCTCCATCATCATGAATTTTCACGCTAAAAGTGTTATTGTCTTTAATGGGCATATCTAAAACAACTTGATAGCTAAATAACAAACGAGGAGATTGTATATGCAGTTTGGGATTTTTAAATTGCTTGATATTTATATTTTCTTCCAAACCATTAAAGCTAAATTGGGTTAGAAAATGTTTAGGTTTTATATAATCTAAAAGTGTGTATTTTACAATTTCAAGCTCATCAGGATCAAATTTATCATTATAATTAAAGTCATAATTTTCAAGTAAAACATTAAAAAATTCTTCTGAAAATTCCCAACTTATATCCACTTGCTTGATTTTATCATTGCTTATATTAAAATCCAAATTTACATTCACATTTGGAGTATAGGTTGCGCACAAGGCGCAAGAATATAAGTTGCTTAAAGCTAGAAAAATTAAAACAAAAATCGCTCTCATTGCAAGGCCGAACTTAAGGCTTGGATGCTTTTTAGAAGTTCTTCATCCCAATTTCTAGCCAAATGATTGATAGAAACAATTTGAGCATTTAATTCTTTAGCTAACACTTTTGCTGAATTTTCTGGAAAGCCAGGTTGAACAAAGATAACGCGTATATCTTTTTCTTTTGCAAGCTTGATAAGGTTTTGCAAATCTTTACTTTTAGGCTCTTTGCCATCAATCTCTACAGGAATTTGCACAAGATTGTATCTTTTAGCCAAATAAGCCCAACTTGGATGATAAACTATAAATTCATTTCTTTTAATATTTTTAAGTTTCTCTGCTATTTGAGCATTCATTTGATCAAGCTCTTTTAAAAAGTTAGCCAAATTTGCTTCATAAAATTCTTTGTTGTCTGGAAAACTTTGCACCAAAGCTTGGGTAATATTTTGTGCCAATTTTTTAACCAAAATAGGATCAAGCCAAACATGAGGGTCATTATGCTCATCATGCTCTTCTTCTGCATGATGTCCATCGTGATCATGATCGTGATCATGTTCATGCTTATGATCATGTCCTCCTTCAAGAAGATGGATACCTTCATTAATATTAACAATTTTTACATTTTTTAATACACTTTTAAATTTTTCTCCTAAGATTTTTTCAAGCTCTAAATCTGCTAAGAAATAAATTTTGCTTTGCTCTAATTTTTTCAATGCCTGAGGCTTAAACTCCATAGTATGCTCGTCTGAATTTGGCGGTATGAGTATATTTATTTCAACGCTGTCTTTAGCTATCTTTTCTACGAAAAAAGCTTGAGGTGGGATACTTACGCTAATTATGGGTTTTCCAAAAGCAAAAACACACAATACACTTAATAATAAAATTCTCAACATAAATTTTCCTTATAATAAAATATTTTAAAATTATACAAAATGCAACTTAGTTGCAACTTAAATATAAAGTTGCAACTATAAAGCTTTTTTTATGCTACAATAAAGTATAATTTAAATATTTAAAGGTGAATTTTATGGAAGCTCTTGAATTATTAAAAAAACATGATATAGCTATAACAAACCTGCGCATAGAATTATTACAAATTTTATCTCTTGCAAAAGCTCCATTAAGTTACGATAATTTCAATATCAAAGCCAATAAAACTAGCTTTTACCGCAATATGGAACTTTTTGAAAAAAAAGGCATTGTCAGTAAAAGTGAGCTAAATCGCAAAAGTTTTTATGAATTAGCAGATCATGCTAAGGCACATTTTGTTTGCGATATGTGCCATAAAATTAGCGATGTTCAAATGCCAAAAGTCAAAGGTACGATTAAAAGCGTGCTTATAAAAGGTATTTGTAGTGATTGTGAAAAATAAATAAAAAATAGCAAGGTGATTTTATTTACTGCTTATACAGAAAACAAAATCAACTCAATTTATCCTCATCGTCATAATCATGGATATATTCTTCTTCATTTTCTAAAGTATCAACAAAACGCCCTATTCTTTCCCAGCGAACATTTTTATCTTGATCCCATGAAAAATAAACAAACCAAGGCTTACCTACTATCAAACGATAAGGCACAGAACCCCAAAAACGACTATCGTAAGAATAATCTCTATTATCGCCTACCATAAAATATTCTTCTTCGGCTACATCAAAAACATAGGCATTGCCGCCGCTAAAGCCTATATTATTTCCAAGTTCCTTAAAATAGGTTGGTGACATAGCAAAATTACCTGCACCAAGAAAGCGTAAAATATCACCTTCTATGTCTTTATTTAAATCATAATGAATCCCTTTTTGTTTATAAGGCTCCTTAACATAAATTTGTCCTCCAAGGGTTGCTAAATCATTAGGATAATGTTCTTTCATAAATTCATCACCCTCATGCATTCTTACATAAAGTGTTTTATTAGCATAAACAATTCTATCTCCACCCACTCCTACACAGCGTTTTACAAAATGCTCTTTTTCGTTTTTAGGGTTTCTAAAAACCACTATATCGCCTCTTTGAGGGCTTTGTCCTTTGATTAAATGTCCATCTTTATCAAAATCTGGTAAAACAGGAATTTCAAGCCATGGGATATGTGGAGTTGGAATTCCATAGCTGAATTTTTTAACAAATAAAAAATCGCCTACAAGTAGGGTATTTTTCATAGAACCTGAAGGGATAACAAAGGCTTGTATGAAGAAAAAGATCACTAAAAGAACGATAACAACCGTTCCTGTCCATGATTGTGAAAATTTATAAAGTTTTTTTAAAAAATTCATTTATATTCCTGATTTTAAACTATTTTTAGCTGATTTGACTGTGTTTTCCAAAAGCATCGCTATAGTCATAGGACCTACACCACCTGGAACAGGGGTTATAAAACTAGCTTTTTTTGAAACCTCTTCAAAATCCACATCGCCTACTATTTTGCCATTTTCAAGGCGATTAATTCCTACATCAATTATAATAGCACCCTCTTTGACCATATCTGCACGAAGCAAATTAACACATCCTGCTGCCACTATAATCAAATCTGCTTTTTGAGTATAAGCACTCAAATCTTTTGTCTTTATGTGACAAATACTTACTGTACAACCTGCATTTAAAAGCATGGTAGCCATAGGTCTACCTACTATATTTGAAGCACCGATTACAACGCTATCTAGTCCTTCAAGATTGATATCATAAGCTTTTAAAAGCTTCATAACGCCAAGTGGGGTGCAAGGCAAAAATCCACTTTCTAAGCCTAAATTTAAATAACCCACATTAATAGGATGAAAACCATCCACATCTTTACTACTGATAATGCTTTCTAAAATTAAATTTTTACTGATATGCTTTGGCAAAGGAAGCTGAACTAAAATTCCATGCACACTGTCATCATGATTTAAAGTGTTGATAAGAGCTAAAAGCTCATTTTGAGTTGTATTTTCATCTAAACGATAAACTAAAGATTTTATATCACATTCTTCGCAGGCCTTAGCTTTAGAATTAACATAAGTTTGACTCGCTGGATCATTGCCTACTAAAATTACTGCAAGGCAAGTCTGCACTCCATTTTCTTTTAAAATTTTATTTTTTTCTTTAAGCTCTTGTTTAATCTTAGCACTTAAAGCTTTACCATCAAGCAAAGTCATTCTTTTCCTTTATAAATTTATCACTTTTTTAAAGTAAAAATTGTATCATATTAAAACTTCATTAACAAGGTGAAATTTTGAAAGCTGTTTTAATATTTCTAGGAGCTATTTTAAATCTTTTTGCTTCTGATTTCATAACACTTAAAGAGTATTCAAAAATGCTCTATGAAAATCCAAGGGGTATTAGTTGCAAAAAATGCCATGGTAGTGATGGAAGCGAACAAATTCTAGGTTTTTATATGAAAAATGGAGTTAAAACAGCCTATAAAGTTCCAAGCATTCAAAATCTTAGTTTTGAAGAATTTCGAACTTCTCTTAATCAAAGCAAAGATGCAAAATCAATCATGCCAAATTATTCATTAACCAATGATGAAATTATAACCTTATATAATTACATCAAGCAATCTAAAAAGGAGCAAAAATGACAAACAAAAAAGCTTTTAAAACAGCTTGCGATCTTATAGCAGGAGGTGTAAATTCTCCTGTGCGTGCTTTTGCAAATGTACAAAGCGAACCGAGATTTATATCTCATGGTAAGGGAGCTTATATTTTTGATATAGAAGGAAATGGCTATATTGATTATGTGCAAAGTTGGGGACCTTTGCTTTTTGGGCATTGTGATAAAGATATCTTAAAAGCTTGCAATGAAGCCTTAAAAAAGGGCTCAAGTTTTGGTGCACCGACTTTACTAGAAACACAACTAGCCGAGCTTGTTTTAGAAGACTTTCCGCATTTAGATAAAATTCGCTTTGTAAGCAGTGGTACAGAAGCGACTATGAGTGCCATACGCCTTGCTCGCGGCTTTACTAAAAAAGATAAAATTCTAAAATTTGAAGGTTGCTACCATGGGCATTCAGATTCTTTACTTGTAAGTGCTGGAAGTGGCGCTGCTACTTTTAATTCACCGAGCTCTTTAGGGGTTTTAGCAGATGTAGCAAAGCATACCCTAGTAGCAACTTATAATGATATAGAAAGCGTAAAAGAGCTTTTTGAGAAAAATAAAGACATTGCTTGTGTTATTATCGAACCTATTGCAGGAAATATGGGATTAGTTCCTGGCAAGCAAGATTTCTTAGAAGAGCTTGCTAGAATTTGTAAAGAAAACGATACCTTGCTTATCTTTGATGAAGTGATGAGTGGATACAGAGCTTCATATCTTGGCTCTTATGGTATCAATCATATACAAGCAGATATCGTTACTTTTGGCAAGGTTATAGGCGGGGGTTTACCTGCGGCAGCTTTTGCGGCTAGAGCAGAAATCATGGATATTTTAAGTCCATTAGGAGGAGTTTATCAAGCAGGAACACTCAGCGGAAATCCTTTGGCAATGGCCGCAGGAATTGCTAGTTTATCTAAAGCCAAAAAGAAAAAAGATCTTTATACTAAACTTGAAAAATTAGCCAAAAAACTTACTAAGGGAATGAAAGAGCTTGCAAATGAAAGAGGTATTGCTTTACAAACTTGCTATATAGGCTCTATGTTTGGATATTTTTTCACACAAGATCCAGTATATAATTATAAAGACGCTTTAAAATCTGATCTTAAACTCTTTTCTAAATTTCATCAAAATATGCTTAAAAATGGAATTTATCTAGCTCCTTCTCAATTTGAAACAGGATTTATCTGTGCTAAAATGAATAAAGAGCATATCGATAAAACCCTACAAAGTACATATGAAAGCTTTAAAAAACTATGAGTAAAAATTCTAATCATACTTTCTCAAATAAAAGACAAAAAATCATTCGCAAGACTATAGAAGCCGCAGATGGGCTTAGTCTTGGAATTTCTATGGTGGTTGCTATTTTAATCGGGATTGGCGTGGGGTATTTATTAAAAAAATTTACACCCTACCCTTGGCTTTTTTGGCTGGGTGTATTTTGGGGTGTTGCAGCAGCAATACTTAATGTTTATAAAGCTTATAAATCACAAGTTAAAAGCTATGGAGAATTCGAACAAAGAGATGAGTTTATAAAAGAGAAAATTCGTCAAAAAGAACAAGATAATGGAAAATAAAAAAGCTTTTTTTATTATCTTGTGCTTGATTCACATCTTGTTTTATTGCATTCTTGTTATTTTTAAATGGATAAATTTAAATATAATTTTAAGCTATGAGTTTGCTTTTTTTAGCATTTTATTGATCGTTTTTACTTCTTATTTTAATTATAAAAATTTTATCCTAACCCAAGCAAAAAATCATCAAAAAGATTTTATTTATCCAAACTTATTTTGTATAAAAAAGATAAAAAAGTTACCTAGGATTGTTAAATTTATTCCTATTAAAGACGATTTAACTCTAAATTTTAAAGATAGGTTACGCTTTTTTACTTTGTTTTTTGCTTTATTTAAGTTGATAGCCTATGGGATTTTAGTTGCAGGATTTTTATTTTTACATCGTCAAGATAAATTAGATATTTTATCTTATATATGTGGAATTTCATCCTTGCTAGTATGTGTTTTTATTTTTATGCTGTATATAAGAAGATATGAGTCCAAAAAAAATCATTAGATCCATGACAGCACTTTTTGCTAGTATGACATTTTTGTTTGCAGGTAACGCTTTGATAGTAAGCTCCATAGGTGTTATCTTAAAAGAAAATAAAGAAAGTTCTTTAGCTGTTGGAGTAGTAAGCTCTTGCTTTTTTATAGGAGCCCTTATAGGCACTATCGGAGCACATAAAATCATCTCTCGCATAGGGCATATAAGATCTTTTGGTTTATTTGGTGCGGTTTTTGGAATTTCTGCTATGCTTCATACCCTTAGTGAAAATCTCGTTTTTTGGGCAGTTTTAAGATTTTTTATAGGAATTTGCTATTATGGACTTTTAATGGTGATAGAATCATGGCTTAATGAAAAAAGTAAAAATGCTGTTCGTTCTAGAATTTTAGGTTTTTATGAAATCGTATTTTATCTTGCATTTGGCATTGGGATTTTGATTATCGCCTTAGATTTGAGCAAGCATAATATATTTATTTTAAGCGCAGCGCTTATCTTGCTTTCATCACTGCCTTTAAATTTAATCAAAATCAAAGAACCCGTCTTGCCCGCACCAAGTCCTATTTCCATACCTAAAATTTTTGACATAGCTCCTTTGGCTATCGTTACAAGTTTTATAGCTGGAATGCTTATTAATGGATTTTTTTCTATGGCATCTTTATTTATACTTTTACAAGGCTTTGGAGCTCAAGAAGTTTCTTATTTTATGTTTTGCGGGGTTCTGGGTGGATTTTTAGCTCAAATTGTAGTAGGAAGTATTTCTGATAAAATGGGGCGAAAATTTGCAATCATTACTTGTTCAAGCATAGGTTTTTTCACTATGCTTATCTTTGCTTTTTTCAAACCTTATTTGTATATACAATATTTTTTAGGTATTTTACTTGGCATAGGAGTTTTTTGTCTTTATGCTTTAGCTCTTGCAAGGGCTAATGATATGCTAACAAATAAAAATCAAGGCGTTGAATTAGGCCGCGGGGTTTTATTTTGTTATTCCTTAGGTTCTTTGTTTGGTCCTTTAATTTTAGGATTTTTAATACAATATTTTAATACAAATGGTTTTGTTTGGTTTTATATAACTTCTCTTGGATTTCTTATCCTTTTTGCAGTTAATAAACCCAATATTTTAAATAAGAAATTTAAGAAAAAACCAGGTAATATGGTGATGCTTGATGATTAATACCCAGCTTACAAGCCAAATTGCAAATGCACAAAAAAATGACATAAAAACAGATAGTGGGATAAGCAAAGACAAGCTAAATTCCAAAGACAATCCCAAAGAATCACTTTCTCAAGCCCTAAAACAAAATTTAGGCCTAAACAAAAATGCAAGCGATGAGGAAGTGCTAACCCGTCTTGTCCAAAATGAAACAAGCACAAAATTAAAAGAACTTGTCAATAAACTCTTAGATCAAATCAATGCGCAAAAAAATCCTGATTCACCCATGCTCAAACAAGGAAAAACTTTAAATCTAGCCCCTAATTTTGCCAATGAATTAAAAGTCTTAAGCACAGAGCTTGCAAAAAGCGATACTTTCACTCAAGTTTTAGACAAATTAAATCAAATTTTAAAACCTGCAAGTGAAATAAAAAATAGCAATTTAGCACCATTGTTAAAAAATTCGGGTATATTTTTTGAAGCAAAATTAAAAGATGCTTTGAATGAAGAATTATTACCCAAAAGCTTTCACTCTCTTATAAGCACAATCAAAAGTCTTAGTAGTGAAAAGCTAAATACGCAAATAGCTCAGCTTGCAAACGCAAATTTAAGCCCTAAAGACACCTTAAAAGAATTAAAAAATATCATTTCTTCTAATAAAAATGAAAATAAGCAAATTTTAAATCAAAGTTCTTTTAAAGCACTTTTGAATTTAAGCTCAAAACTAGAGAATTTTAAAAACTATATCGCTAAAAATCCAAGTCATACTCAAGAAAAAATTCTTCCTATAGCTAGTAAAATTGCAAAAGAATTAAGTGCAATAAAAAATGATTTTTTTAAAGCCTTAAACAGACCAGAAAATTTAATGATAAAAGATACCAAGCTCTTAAAACAAAGTGCTTGGGCTTTTGAAAAATTAGAAAATACCTTAAAAAATATCCTAGGCGATCATTTTCCCAAAACACCACAAAAAGAAAGCATCTTAGAAGGTCTTCTAAATTCCAAAGAAAACATTAAAAATGAGCCTATTAAAAATGAAAATATCAAAGAAGATGCAAAGACTCAAAAAGAAGACATCGTCAAACATGATGAATATACCGAGGAAGAAAGTCCTAATTCTAATATAAAAAAAGGAGAAAGTGAAGAAAAGCCCACTCAAACACCGAAAAAAGAAAATGTATTAGATGATAATGATGTAGATGTAAAGCAAGATATCAAAAAAGAGACCAATTTAGAATCCCAAGAAGACTTTCATCTAAAAGAGGATCAAAATTTGGATTCTAAAATGGAAAATCGTAAAGACAATACTCAAGATTCAAAAAACAAAACAGAAGAAAATCAAGCAGAAAATAATACAAAAAATTCCACTTCAAACCAAGATAAGATTAAAGATGAAAAACAAGAAAAAATTAAAGAAAATATCGCTAAAGAAAATCCTAAATTTTACGAAACAAAAACAGAAAATAAAACTTCAGCAAACACTCACAATCCAAACAATAATCCAAGCAATACGCAAAATACAAATAATCCTCAAAACACACAACAATTAAACAACCAAACCACTCAAAACATCATAAAAAATCAAGAATTTATAAAACAAAATATTGTAAAAAATTTGGCCTTTAGTGTAGAGAATTTGGACTTAGAACAAGTGCAGGATTTAAGTAAAAGCTTAAGCAATCTTTCAAGAAAACTCAATGAAAGCTTAAAAGAACTCGAACCCCACACTCAAAATGCTAAACTCAATCAAGCAGAATTAAAAACCTTAGAACATAAATTAAACTTATCCATAAAAGATTTAGCACAAATTAAACCAAAAACTGAGCAAGATATAGCCGAGTCCTTACACCATGATGTAAAATCAACCCTTTTACAAATTTCAAATTTAGCCAAAAACGAAGGTAATGAAGCTGTATATAATCAAGCCAATCGTCTTTTGGCGCAAATTGAACTCAATCAACTCATGTCTTTAGCTAACGATTCTATCAATACCTACCTACCCTTTTCTTGGGAGGATTTAGATGATTCTAAAATCATGTTTAGGCGTGGAAAAAAAGATAAATTTTTTGCTCAAATCAAACTTGAATTTGCTAAGCTTGGTGATTTGGAAATTCTTATCTCTTTAAACAATGAAAAATATATAGATATCAATATCATGGCAGAAAATGTTGAATTTAGAAAAACCATCTATGAAAATGCCCACGAACTTAAAAGAAATATCAACAAAGCAGGACTTTTAAGTGCAAATTTCTTTGTAGGAGATATCATAAGGAGTAAATTTGATACAAGAAATGCTAAAAATTTAGATCTTGAAATGGGTATGGATAAAAAAGTATGAGTAAGATAAAAAAATCTATCAAAAAAGCTGTTGCTCTAGGCTATCAAAAAGAAAAACATTCAGCACCTAAAGTTCTTGCGAGTGGCAAAGGAGAAAGTGCTGCTAAAATCATCTCTTTAGCTAAAGAACATGGAGTTCCTATCAAAGAAGATGAGGATTTGATAGAAATTTTAAGCAAATTAGATTTAGGAGATGAAATTCCACCTAATATGTACAAAGCTGTAGCTGAAGTGTTTGCTTTTATTTATCAAATGGCAAATAAAACACCTAAAAATTAATCCGCTATTTTTTCTCCAAACTTAACATTCTGTCCTGCTTTAAGCTTGATATCTAAAAGTCCTTTTTGAGAAATTAAAACTATGGTAGAACCTAACTCAAAATTGCCTAACTCTTCGCCTTTTTTAAGTTCTAAATTGTCGTATTTTCTAGTAAAATTATGAGAAAATTTCGCATTAGTTTGTATGCTTGCATCAAACTTAAAACGCATTTTTCCTACATTTTGAGCCCCTACAAACACAAGCCAAAAAATACCCTTATCATTTTGACATTTTAAACTCACTCTTTCATTTTTTACATATAAATTGCTAATACGCTCCAAATGCTTTTCATTTACACTATAAAGCGCCCCGCTTGTATAAGTCGCACTTAAAATTTGCATATCGCAAGGACTATGATAGCGGTGATAATCTCTTGGAGAAAGATAGATATTAACATAATCAAGTCCATTTTCTAGCTCCTCTTTTTTAAAACTATCTTTTAAAAGCTCTTCTATGCTATAAGTATGCCCTTTGATCGAAAAAGCAAAAGGTGTATTATCTGCCAAAAAAGCACTTCCACACTCTAAAATTTTCCCATCACTTGGACTTATAAAACCCTCATTTATCTCTCTTGGAATTTGCAAAGATCTTGTAAAAAGTGCATTTAAGCTTTCATACTCATAAGGAGCTTTAAATTCGCTCATATCGATCTTAAAATAATTAACATATTTTTCATTGATTATTTTTTGTATAAAACTAGGAAATTTAATCCCTGCTATAAGTCCAAAAATTCTTGAACTCTCATTAGAAAAACTCATTTTTCACCTTTCAAATTTAAAATCGCAATTTCATTGGGAGCAAAAACTCTAAGACTAGGTCCCCAAAATCCTGCCCCGCTACTGACAAAAAGTTTAGTATTTTCCCCCAAATTATAAAGTCCGCGTATAAAACCTTGCTGAAGCTTTACTAAGAACATAAAAGGAAAAATCTGTCCCCCATGCGTATGACCGCTTAAAACAAGATCAAAATCACTTAAATCATAAAGCAAGGCTGTTTTAGGTTGATGGGCAAGTAAAATACTAGGTTTGCTTGTATTTAAATCTACCTTAACCCTTGCTAAATCAGGAGCATACAAACCCTTACTAAGCCCTGCTAAATCCCCAAGTCCTGCGATATTTATAAAGCCTAGGTCTAAATTTTGATTGAGTAAAATTTTCATATTGGTATACTTTTTAAGCAAGTCTAAAACTTCTTCTATTCCATGATAATACTCATGATTTCCTAAAGCATAAAAAGTTCCATAGGTAGAATTTAAATCATTAAGCCTTGAGATATAATTTTGCAATTCTTTAGGATTTGTATCTACCAAATCCCCTACTATAACCACCATATCAGGCTTTTGCAAATTTACCTCGACAATAAGCTTATCTAAAAAATCCTTATGTAAATTTTTACCCAAATGTATATCTGTGAGCATAGCTATTTTTAAATCACGATCAAGTTTAGCAAGTTGAATATCTACACTTTGAATTTCAGGTACTCTTATAGCATTATTTATACTCGTATAAATCGATACTGCTGCTAAAGTTATGATAGCAAAATCAAAAAGCGAACGCAGGGTAAGATTGTATTTTATATGAGTCTTACCCATTAACATTAAAATAAGCCTTATAAAATCAAGCGCTAAGGTTATAAAAAATAAACAATAAGTCGGTGCATACAATGCAGCTAAAAATTCATACCAAGTATCACTTAAGTATTCATTTCTACGAAAGATTAAAAATATTGCTTGAGCTAAATAAAGCAGAGTAAAAACAAAGGCAAAAATTTTATAAAGATACTTAAAAATAAAAATTTTCTTAATTAATCTTTTATAAATATAAATATTTGACAAACCAAAAATCAATAATGTAACGAAAGAAAAAATAAAAAATATCATAATCCTAATTATAGCAAAGCAAATTAAATATCCATATAAATTTTTCTGTTATAATAAGCTTTTAATAAAATCAAAGGTTATCAAATGTATCGTTTTGCACCTTCTCCAACAGGCGATATGCATATAGGAAATTTACGCGCGGCTTTATTTAATTATATATGCGCTAGACAAAAAAATATGGATTTCATTTTGCGTATCGAAGACACCGATAAGGCTAGAAATATAATAGGCAAAGAAGAAGAAATTAAAGAAATTTTACATCTTTTTGGCATTTCATGGCAGCATTATTATGTGCAAAGTGAAAATTTAAAATTTCATCGTCAAATGGCCTTAAAGCTTGTAAGCGAAAAAAAGGCTTTTGCTTGTTTTTGTACTGAAGAAGAACTTGAAGCTAAAAAAGAACTCGCCAAAAAGCAAGGCAAGGCATATCGCTACGATGGCACTTGTCAAAATTTAGCAGATATTGATGTTTTAGAATGTGAAAAACCCTTTGTAATTCGCCTTAAAAAACCTACTCACACTATGAAATTTAAAGACTTTATTAAAGGAGAACTAAGTTTTGAACCTGAAAATATCGATTCTTTCGTGATTATGCGAACAGATAAAACCCCTACTTATAATTTTGCTTGCGCAGTAGATGATATGCTTGAAAATGTAAGCTGCATCATACGCGGTGAAGATCATGTTTCAAATACTCCAAAACAAGAACATATTCGCGCAAGTTTAGGTTATGATAAAGCTATGACTTATGCGCATTTGCCTATTATCTTAAATGAAGAGGGCGTGAAAATGAGCAAAAGAGAAGCTCATTCTTCAGTAAAATGGCTACTTGAGAGTGGAATTTTACCTAGTGCGATCGCGAATTATCTTATCATGCTGGGCAATAAAACTCCTCGTGAAATTTTTACTTTAGAAGAAGCAATTGAGTGGTTTGATATCGGCAAAATTTCTAAAGCTCCAGCAAGATTTGATCTTAAAAAACTTTTGCAAATCAATCGCGAACATATAAAATTGATGACAGATGAAGAACTCAACACTGCTTTAAATTTAAACAAAGATCTAGCACAACTTGCTAAATTTTATACCCAAGAAGCAAGTACCATCAAAGAAATCAAAGAAAAACTAGAAGCCATCTTTGGTGCTAAAGATTTTAACGAATTTGAATCAGAATGTAAAATTTTAAAAGATCTTTTGAGTCAAATCAAGCCTTTTGAGAGTTATGAAGAGTTTAAAAGCTATCTCTTAGAAAAAAGTCAATTAAAGGGTAAAAAATTTTTTATGCCTCTAAGAATTATCCTAACAGGAAATACCCATGGTCCTGAATTAAGCGATCTTTACCCTTATATAAAAAATTATATTAATGAATTAGCAAGGATATAAATAATGGTTGTAGATTCTTTGATTATTTCTATTTTTCAAGTGATTCAAATTATTATCAATATTTACACTTGGATTATCATCATCACAGCGCTTTTAAGTTGGGTAAATCCTGATCCTTACAATCCTATCGTTCAAATTTTATATAAGCTAAGCTCTCCTGCTTATGCTTTAGTGAGAAAAATTCCAACACGCATAGGAAGCATAGATCTTGCGCCTTTGATTATCGTTTTAGCCTTACAATTTCTTAGTATTTTTCTTGGAAATATCCTAAGGAGCTTATTGTGAGAAAAATATTTATCTTACTTAGCTTAAGCTTGGTATTTTTAAATGCCAAGCAATACAACTTAGAAAGGCTAAAACAAGAAGAAAATTCCATAGCTAAGGATTATTATATCTATCGTCTTTTGGAAAACAAAGTAATAAGCAAAAAAGAGGCTGAAGGCTTAAATTCTCATATCTTCCGCTATGTAGGTAAAATCAAATCCGAACTTGAAAAAATAATTCCTGTAAAAATTTTCATCGACCCTAAATACGCTCCATGCTACAACTACACCAAAGCTAATATACTTGATGCAAATCAAACTTGCCAAAGTGTAAGATTAAACTCAATAGCCTTTATAGCAAGCCTTGATAATGCTAGCCGAAGTGCCTTAGCTCAAAAACTCAGTCATCAAAGAGGCGATTTGGCTAATTTACTTTTAGCTTTTAACACTCCCGAACCTATGGCTTATATCATTCAAAAAGAAGATGTTAATGGTTTTTTTAGACTTCGTAATTATTCTAAAAAATATGATTTTGATTTAAATGCTAGTTTTGCTAATAAGCTGCCAACTCATGTAGGATTTAAAAATTTTGCACAAAATATTATCATAAAAAAAGAAAATCCCAAATTTAGGGCTTCAATGCTAAAAATAGATCCAACATTTGTAAATGAGGATTCTGCTTTTTATTTAGGCATTAATGCCCTAGCTTATAATAAAGAGGAACTGGCTTACAACTTCTTTGCCAAAGCAGCACAAACTTTTAAAATGCAAAGCAATAAAGATAATGCTATATTTTGGATGTGGATGATTAAAAAAGATGATAAAGATTTGCAAACTTTAGCTAAAAGCTCTTCTTTAAATATCTATAGTCTTTATGCTAAAGAATTAACAAATTCCGAATTTCTTAAAATCGAAGTCATAGATTCTACAAATAAGAAAAAAAACAATTTCAATATGCAAGATCCTTTTGCATGGCAAAAACTCAACAAACAAATTCGCGAAGCTAATGCAAGCGAACTTGATAGATTGGCTAAAGAATTTGACTCAAAAGAAACTCTGCCTATCTATGCTTATATCTTAGAAAGAAAGTCGAAATTTAAAAACCATTATTTTATAATGCCTTATTATGAATACATTAAAGACTATAATACTCCAAGACAAGCGCTTATTTTAGCTATTGCCAGACAAGAAAGTCGTTTTATCCCTACTGCTATATCGGTTTCTTATGCTTTAGGTATGATGCAATTTATGCCATTTTTAGCCAATTATATTGGCGAGAAAGAGTTAAAAATTCCAAATTTTGATCAAGATTTTATGTTTGAGCCAAAAAATGCTTATTATTTTGGAAATCATCATTTAAATTATTTAGAAAAACATTTAGATTCGCCTCTTTTTATCGCCTATGCTTATAATGGAGGTATAGGCTTTACCAAACGTATGCTTGCAAGAGATGATATGTTTAAACAAGGTAAATTTGAGCCTTTCTTGTCTATGGAATTTGTTCCTTATCAAGAAAGTCGAATTTATGGAAAAAAAGTATTGGCTAATTATATTGTGTATCGACGTCTTCTGAACGATAGTATAAGGATTTCGGATATTTTTGAAAATTTAACTCGAAACAAGGCAGCTGGTTCAAACAAATCTTAGCTGTAATTTTACCTTCTTCTTTTACACTTGGAAGAGATATTTTTAGATATTGAGTATAGCGATTTTGTATTAAATATTTAAAAAACTCTTCATCAAGTTCTTCTATCTTAGCTTTTCTTTCATTGATAAAAATTTCTAAATTTTCTATCTTCAAAGTATCAGGAGTGATAGTCAAAGCAAAGATATCATCTTGACTGGCTTTATCTAAAATAGGATTTAAATAAGACATAGTAATTATAGCATTTAATTTATCTTGAGTGATTTTGTATTTTTGAGCAAACATTAAAGTTTGAGTTTTTAAATTTGCATCTACTATCGCTTCTTCCTTTAAAGAGCAAGCACTAAAAACTAACATTGCAAGAGCTAAAGCATAAATCTTCATATTTTTCCTAATTTTTTTCTATATTTTAACCTTTTAACTCTATTTTTTGGTTTAAAATACTATAATTTACATTTTATTTTAGGAAAATAATAATGAAAAAATCAATCATAGCTTTTAGCGGTCCTTCAAATTCAGGCAAAACAACATTAATCACAAAAATTGCAAATGAATTTATAAAACAAAACCTAAAAGTTTTGATTATCAAACACGATCCTGCAGATAAAGCCCAATTTGATGTCTATGGCAAGGATAGTTTTAAATTTTTTCAAAGTGGTGCCGAAGTGATGGTTTTAAGCCCCACTCGTACAACTTTTTTCTCGCATGAAAAAAGAGATATTTTAAGTGCTTTAAAAATAGCACCTGATTTTGATTTATGTTTAGTTGAGGGATTAAAAACCTTAGATTTGCCACGTATAAGTGTTTTTTATAAAGAAATTGATGAAAGCTATTTTGCTTTTTCTAATGCTATCGCAAGCTATGAAAAAATTGATTCTTATCCGAATTTAACTTGGCTTGATTTAAACGATGTGCAAGGAATTTGTAATTATATTTTAAAAAATGCAAAAAATTTACAAGGAGAATTATAAAATGCAAGAACTTATTTCCTATATACAAAAAGCAGTGATTGAAATTTCAAATGCTTTAAAATTTCCCGATACAAGCTATAGTCAAAACCAAAACTCCACAGGTGATACTCAACTTAAATTTGATGTTTTAAGTGATGAGATTATCACAAATACTTTAAGCCAATGCCCTAGTATTAAAGCTATCATTAGTGAAGAAAAAGATGAGATTTTAAATATCAATGAAAATGCGAAATTTGTTGTCGCTTACGATCCACTTGATGGCTCAAGCTTGATGGATGTTAATTTTGCTATAGGTTCTATTTTTGCCATTTATGAAGAAAAAGCAAGCGCTAAAAATTTAAAAGCTGCGCTTTATAGTATGTATGGGGCTCGTTTAGAACTTGTTATTTGCGAAGATAAGCCAAAACTTTATCGTCTTGATAAAAACGATAAATTTGCTTTTGTAAAAGAGCTTCAAATGCAAGAAAAAGGCAAAATCAATGCCACAGGCGGTACTCAAAAATTTTGGGAAGAAAAGCATGCTAAATTTATCAAAAAATTATTCGATGAGGGTTATCGTTTAAGATATTCAGGGGCTATGGTAAGCGATATCAATCAAATTTTACTTAAAGGTGGTGGGCTTTTTAGCTATCCAGCAACCAGCGATGCACCTAAGGGTAAATTGCGTGCTTTTTTTGAAGTATTTCCTTTAGCATTTATTATAGAAAAAGCAGGAGGTAAAACCACAAATGGAAAAAATCATTCTTTACTAGAGCTTGATTTTGATGAAATTCACGCAACCACACCTTGCTTTTTTGGTTCAAAATATGAAATTTCAGAGCTTTTAAAGGCTTATAATGAGTGAAATAAGAGATGAGTTTGAACAGGATTTAGATAAAAAAAAAGAAATTTTAAGCTCTTGTCAAAGCTCAAAAGGCTTAAAGTCTTGCTATAATTGTGATGAAATTTTTAATTGCTCTACTAGAAAAGATTATGTAGATGCGGTTTATAATAGTATGTCTAAGGGTAAAACCGAAGGCGGATTTGATTTTTAAAGGAATAAAATGCGTTATCTTACAACTCCAATTTATTATGTAAATGATGTGCCTCACTTAGGACATGCTTACACTACTATCATTGCAGATACTTTGGCTAGATTTTATCGTTTGCAAGGGCATGAGACTCGATTATTAACAGGCACTGATGAACACGGACAAAAAATAGAACAAGCAGCAAAAATAAGAAACTCAACCCCAAAAGAATATGCTGATAAAATCAGTTCTGAATTTAAAAAACTTTGGGATGAGTTTGAAATCACTTATGATATATATGCAAGAACAACCGATGCTAGACATGTTGATTTTGTTAAAGCTATGTTTTTAAAAATGTGGCAAAAAGGAGATATTTATAAGGACGAATATGAGGGGCATTATTGTATTTCATGTGAAAGTTTTTTTGCAAAAAGCCAACTTATAAACGAATGTGGGTGTCCTGATTGTGGCAAAGACACTTCTTTATTAAAAGAAGAAAGTTATTTTTTTAAACTTTCAAAATATCAAGATAAGATTCTTCAGTGGTATGATAAAGAAGATCCTATCTTACCTAAAAATAAAAAAAATGAATTGATTAATTTTGTCCAAAGTGGACTTAAAGATCTTTCTATCACTCGAACAAGCTTTGATTGGGGTATTAAAATCCCAGAAGAAATTAAAGACGATAAGCATATCATTTATGTATGGCTTGATGCACTTTTTATTTATATAAGCTCACTTGATTATCAAAGCCAAGGAGAAAATGCTAAATTTTGGCCAGCTCACATACACTTAGTAGGCAAAGATATCTTGCGTTTTCATGCGATTTATTGGCCAGCTTTTTTAATGAGCGTGGATTTACCTTTGCCTAAATTTATCGGCGCACACGGCTGGTGGACCAAAGAGGGTGAAAAAATGAGTAAATCTAAAGGCAATGTTGTAAAACCTAAAGAAGTGGTAGATGCTTATGGTTTAGAGGCTTTTAGATACTTTCTGCTAAGAGAAGTTCCTTTTGGGAATGATGGTGATTTTAGCGAAAGCGTTTTGATTAATAGAATCAATACAGAATTAGGCAATGAATTTGGCAATTTGCTTAACCGCATTATAGGAATGAGTATAAAATACAATCAAGGCAATATTTCTCAAGAAGGCGTTTTAGAATTTTACAAAAATGAACTTGATACAGCTAAAGAACACCTAGATAGTTCTATAAATTTTTTAGAAAATCTACAATGCAATCGCTATCTAGAAGAACTTTTTAAAGCCTTAAGTGTTGCAAATTTAGCTATTAGCAAATACGAACCTTGGAATTTAATCAAAGCAAATAAAATCAAAGAAGCCAATGCTCTTATAGGACTTTGTGCAAATATTCTAGCTAAAACAAGTCTTTTATTAAGCCCTACTTTGCCAAAATCTTGTCAAAAGGTAGGTTTAGCTTTAAATTTTGAAATTTCACCTACAAATTATCAAAAACTTATATTGCAAAATGAACTTTTGGATTTTAAGGCTAATGCTTGCGAAGCTTTATTTCCAAAAATAGAAAAGCCTCTTTTATCTCAAGAAGAAAAGCAAGAAATTAAAAAAGAAGAAAAGCCTAAAGTCAAAATCGATGATTTTGCAAAAATAGAGATCAAAGTAGCTAAGGTAATTGATTGTCAAAATATAGAAGGTAGTGAAAAACTTTTAAAATTTAAACTCGAACTTGACAATAAAGAAATTCGTCAAGTGCTTTCAGGTATTGCTAAGTATTACAAAGCAAGTGATTTGATAGGAAAGCAAGTTTGTGTTATAAGCAATCTTAAAAAAGCTAAGATTTTTGGGCATGAAAGCGATGGTATGATACTTTCTGCAAAAAGCGGAGATAAACTTGTGCTCATAAGCCCTGAACAACTTGTAGAAAACGGCTCTTTAGTAGGCTAAGATGAATATTAGCAATCTAAGCGAACTCATTCATGCAAATATGCTCAATGAAGGCAGTGTTTTAAGCGTTACAGGCTTTGCTTTAAGTCTTCATGAGCTTAAAAATGGCTTCGCTTTTTTTAGTAACAATCAAAAAGAAATAATCCAAGCAGTGCAAAAAGGTGCATTTGCTATTATTTCAGAGCATGAGCTTTGTATTGATGATAAAGAAATTTATTATCTTCAGGTGGATAATTTAGAATCAGCCTTAACCAAACTCTTGCGTTTTTTATGTGAAGAAAAAGAGTGTGAATTTTTAGCACTACAAGCTTATGAATTAGGAATTTGCAAAGCATTTTCTTTAAACATTTTAAAAGGAAATATATTTGTAGATTTTAACTCACTTATCAAGGCTAAAAAGGGTGAAATTTTTTGTTTTAGCGATGAAAATTATTTGCTTCAAATTTGTGCGTCTTTAACAGTCTTAAAAGAAGCAAATTTTACCCTACTTTCTCGCTCTAGCTTTTTTTTTACGACTCTAGTTTGCGATAATTTGTATTTTAAAAACTTAAATCTTCCCTTTATTTATGCCAAAATTTTTGCAAAAATTATGTTTTACCTCAAAGAAAAAAATACAAAAATGAGTTTTGATTTTAATAAAATAGATGATTTTAAAATTTATTTCATGGATGAAAATTTTAATATTTCTGAATTTGGCTCAAGTGCAAGAGCATTTATCATTGTAAGCAATCAAAATACCTTTGATTTTTGGCAAGAAAATTTTAAAAATATAAAGGGTTTTAAAACCGCTTTGCATAATTCATTATTTTGTGATTTTTCATACGATAAACTTTTAGATCTTAAAAACTTAAAAAATTTTAAATACTGCCTACTTTTAGAAGATTATGAAGCTTTTGAGCGTGAATTTAAAAATGAAGAAAATCAATCTCCAAGCTTATTTTTAAACTGACTCAAATCAACTCCCTCGCATTCTAGCAAAAATCTTTTTATAGCAAGACCGCCATTATATCCACCTAAACCATTGCTAGCTACCACTCTATGACAAGGAATAAAAATAGGAATTAAATTTTTAGAGTTTGCATTACCCACCGCACGAAAAGCTTTGGGGTGGTTGATATTTATAGCTATTTCTTTGTAAGTAACAAGCTTTGCATAAGGGATATTTATCAATTCTTTATATACTTTTTGTTCAAATTCACTTCCTTGTATCCATAAGGGCGTTTGAAAATTTTGAAGCTTTTTAGCAAAATAAAGACTGAGTTCTTCTTTAGCAAATTCAAGCAGGGGACAAGTATTCTCAAGACCCAAGCGATCACAAAAATCGATTTTTGTTAAGAAATCTCCATTGCTATGTAGAGATAAGTAACAAAATGGTATTTTATAATAAACTTTAAACATATTTTATCCTTTAAATGGCTAAAATTATACTAAAAAATATTTAAGGAGTAAAAAATGTCTTTTATGCAAGATTACAATAAGCTTGTTGAAGAAAGAGCAGCTTTGGGTATCCCACCCCTTCCTTTAAATGCAGAACAAACCAAAGAACTTTGTGAACTTTTAAAAACCCAAAATGATGAAAAATTAGTATCTTTATTGCAAAATCGCGTTAATCCAGGCGTTGATGATGCAGCCTTGATAAAATGTGAATTCCTAGATGGAATTTTAAAAAATAAAATTCAAGCTCCAGCCATAGATAAAAAGCTTGCTTTAAAAATGCTTGAAACAATGCTAGGTGGTTACAATGTAAAAGTTTTAATCGATGCATTAAAAGATGAAAGCATAGCAAGTGATGCAGCAGAAGTGCTTAAAAATATCATCTTTGTCCATGACAATTTCCATACTGTAGCAGAACTTAGCAAAAGCAATAAGCATGCTAAAGCTGTTTTGGAAAGTTGGGCAAATGCAGATTGGTTTAATAAAAAAGAAAAATTACCTCAAGTGATTCAATGCGTAGTTTTTAAAGTAGCAGGAGAAACCAATACAGATGATTTAAGTCCTGCTGGAGATGCTTTTACAAGAAGTGACATCCCTTTACATGCTAATGCTATGCTAAAAGTAAGACAAGCAGGTTCTTTAGAAAAAATCAAAGAACTCAAAAAAAGTGGTCGCGAAGTCGTATATGTAGGTGATGTAGTAGGTACAGGCTCAAGTAGAAAATCTGCGATCAATTCTATACAATGGCATTTAGGAAAAGAAATCGATGGTGTACCAAACAAACATAGTGGTGGTATAGTAATGGGCTCAACCATAGCTCCGATTTTCTTTAACACAGCTCAAGATAGCGGTGCTTTGCCTATTATTTGTGATGTATCTAATCTAGAAATGGGAGATGAGTTTGAAATTCATCCTTATGAAGGAAAGATTATAAAAAATGGTTCTGTTATCGCAGAGTTTAAACTCAGCCCAAATACCATCTTAGATGAAGTTAGAGCAGGAGGAAGAATTCCACTTATCATAGGTCGCGGACTTTGTGCTAAAGCTAGAGAATTCTTAGGAATGGAAAATGAAAATATCTTTACTAAACCAGAACAACCTGAAGCTTCAAGCGGTGGATATACTTTAGCTCAAAAAATGCTAGGGCGTGCCTGTGGAGTTGAAGGTGTGCGTCCAGGTATGTATATAGAGCCTCGTACACTTACCGTAGGTTCTCAAGATACCACAGGTCCTATGACAAGAGATGAGATTAAAGAGCTTGCAAGCTTAGGATTTAATGCGGATTTTGTAATGCAAAGTTTTTGCCATACTGCTGCTTATCCAAAGGTTAGCGATTCAAATTTACACAAAACTTTACCTAATTTTATGACAAGTCGTGGTGGAGTAAGCTTAAAACCAGGCGATGGGGTAATCCACTCTTGGCTTAACCGTTTTGTTTTACCTGATACAGTAGGAACAGGTGGAGATTCTCACACTCGTTTCCCTATAGGAATTTCATTTCCTGCAGGAAGTGGACTTGTAGCTTTTGCCGCAGTAACTGGCTCTATGCCTTTAAATGTGCCTGAAAGTGTTTTGGTGCGTTTTAGTGGAGAACTACAAGCTGGAGTTACCTTAAGAGATCTTGTAAATGCTATACCTTATTATGCGATCAAACAAGGACAACTTACCGTTGAAAAGAAAAATAAAAAGAATATTTTTGCAGGAAAAATTTTAGAAATTGAAGGCTTGCCAAATTTAAAAGTAGAACAAGCTTTTGAGCTAAGTGATGCTAGTGCAGAAAGAAGCGCTGCTGCTTGTAGTGTTGATTTAAGTATTGAAAGTGTAAGCGAATATATTAAATCAAACATTTCGCTTATAGAAGCGATGATAGAAGCAGGATATGAAGATAAAGCTACTCTTGCTAGAAGAGCAGATAAAATGAGAGAATGGCTTAAAAACCCTACTCTTTTAAGAGCAGATAAAGATGCAAAATATGCATATATTATTGATATTAATCTTAATGATATCAAAGAGCCAATTCTAGCTTGCCCTAACGATCCTGATGATGTGGCGACCTTAAGTGAAATTTTAGCAGATGCTAATCGTCCAAAAAATATCGATGAAGTTTTCGTAGGCTCATGTATGACAAATATAGGACATTATAGAGCTTTAGGAGAAATTCTAAAAGATAAAGGTATGTTAAAAACTAGACTTTGGGTTGTTCCACCAACAAAAATGGATAAAGCACAACTCACCAAAGAAGGATATTATAGTATCTTTGGTTCTGCTGGCGCAAGAATAGAAGTTCCAGGTTGTTCGCTATGTATGGGAAATCAAGCAAGAGTAAATGATGGCGCTGTTGTTTTCTCAACTTCAACAAGAAACTTTGACAATCGTATGGGTATGGGTGCTAAGGTGTATCTAGGAAGTGCTGAACTTGCAGCAGTTTGTGCGATTTTAGGTAAAATTCCAAGCAAAGAAGAATATTTGCAAATCGTAAGCGATAAATTAAGCGATGCGCATAAAGCAAATATTTACAAATATCTTAATTTTAATGAAATTGATAATTTTAAACTAGACAATTAATCCAAATTTAAAGCAGATTTGGGTTAAAATTATAGATTAAAATTTTCAAAGGATAAAATTGAGATTATTATTTATTTTATTTTGTTGTTTTTTAGGTTTAAAAGCCGAAAATTCAATTACTTGTGATTATATAAAAAATAACAAAGCCCAAATTTTTCAAGATAGTCCAAAACAAGACTATCTTGATATTGCTTCTACTTGTGATTTTTCTTTAAAAAATCAAGCTTTTACTAAAAGACTTTATCAACTCGCCAATGAAATTCGTGGTGGAAATGCTGCTTGTAGCGGTGTTGAATATTTTCCAAAACTTCAACAATTTGATTTTTTGCTTTTAAAAATTTCTATTGATCCCATAGAGTATCAAAAAGGTTTAGATACTCCTGAAAATTTAGAAAAAAAATACACTCTTTTAAGATCTTATTTTAGATATTGGGCGTATCAAAGTATAGGAAATTTCAGACTTTATCAAGAATTTTGGCAAGAATATAATAATGCCATAGAGCCCTTAGAGCAATATTTTGAAAATAATTTTAAATTTGATAAGGGTAGTGATATTTACTATACCACCAATGCTTTAAATGAATTTTTAAATTGGGCTGTAGGAGAAACTAAAATTCATAAAGATATAAGTCCTTTGGCAAAAGTTTTATCCAATAAAAATCATTCAATAAGCTATATCCAAGATTTTATTTATTCTAATAATCTCAACCGAGATGAGCTTACCATAGGACTTCAAGCTGCTTTATTAAAACAACGCAGCAAAGATATTTTAAATCTTTTAATCCGTTTGGGCGCTAGGATTGATGAGGGCTATGAAAATGCTTTATTTTATGCTCTAGAAAGCTATGATAATACTAAATTTTTATTAGAATTGGGTTTAGATGTCAATAGTGCCAATACTTTTGGTAAGACACCTTTATTTTATGCCATAGAATTTCAACGCAAAGATATTGTTTCATTGCTTTTAGAATATGGTGCCGATGTTAATAAAAAATACATTAACGATAATGAAAAATTAGCCCTAAGCGCAAATATAGGTGGAAATACTCCTTATTTTATCACCTTTTGTGCTTTAGAGCATACTTCTAAAAATGTTCTTATGCACGCAGCCGCTTATGGAGATGTGGAAATTTTAAAAATGCTTATTGCAAAAGGTGCCAATATCAACGAAGTAGATGATTTAGGTTTTAATGCTTTAGATTTTGCCTTAGCAGCTAATAAAAAAGATAATGCTGATTATTTACAAAGCCTAGGTTTAAAAGCAAATGAAAATTTAATTTATGGAGGGAGTCTAGAATGAAAACTGCATTTATCACAGGAGCAAGTTCTGGTTTTGGATATGCTTGTGTTGAAGCTTTTGTACAAGAAGGATACAAAGTCATTGCACTAGCAAGGAGAAAGGATCGTTTAGATGAATTAAAAGCCAAATACAAAGATCAAATTCACATCCTTTGTCTTGATGTAAGAAAGCAAGAAGAAATCTTTAATGCTGTTGAAAATTTACCTAACGAATTTAAAGAAATAGATGTGCTTTTCAATAACGCTGGCTTGGCTCTTGGTATAGATGAATTTGATAAATTAAGTATAGAAGATATAGATACTATGGTTGATACCAATATCAAAGGTCTTTTATATGTAGCAAAAGCGATCATTCCTACACTTCGCAAACAAAAAAGTGCTTATATCTTCAATCTTGGCTCTGTGGCCGCTAAAAATCCTTATTTTGGTGGTAATGTATATTGCGGAACCAAAGCATTTGTAGGACAATTTTCTAGGGCCTTAAGAAATGATTTAAGGGGTGAAAATATCAAGGTTACAAATATAGCCCCGGGTCTTTGTAAAACAGAATTTAGCGAAGTGCGTTTTAAAGGAGATAAGGCGAAAGCAGATGCGGTTTATGAAGGGACACAATACATAAGCGCGCAAGATATAGCAAAAGTAGTGATGTCCATCATCAATCTGCCAAGCCATATCAATGTCAATGAAATAGAACTAATGCCCGTTACTCAAACTTGGAATGGCTTTTATATAGAGCAAAATCAATGAGATTTTTAATATTTTTTTTACTGCCTTTGATTGCATTTGCCAATACACATCAAGCTACAGCAAATGCAAATTTATTTGGGGTTTTTACTCTTATACCCCCTTTGGTTGCTATCACTCTAGCTTTTATTACAAAAGATGTGATTTTATCTCTTTTTGCAGGAGTTTTAAGCGGAACTTTCTTGCTCAGTCTTGCTTCTAATATTTTTCAAGCCGATAGCTTAAGTTTTATTCATTTTTATAATACTGCGATAGATTCTTTTTCAAAAATTATTTCTTATATTTTAGAATCAACTTCAGATCCAGTAAATGCCGGTATTATCTTGCAAATTTTATGTATAGGTGGGCTTGTTGCACTGATTACAAAAATGGGCGGTGCAAAAGCCGTGGCTTTAAAATTTGCAAAAAGAGCAAAATCAGCAGTATCAGCACAAGTAAATACTTGGTTTTTAGGCTTACTAATCTTTTTTGATGATTATGCTAATTTGCTCATCGTAGGACCTATAATGCGTCCTTTGGCGGATAAATTTAAAATTTCTCGTGAAAAATTTGCTTTTGTTATTGATTCTACAGCTGCACCTGTCGCAGGGATTGCTGTGATTTCTACTTGGATAGGTTTAGAAGTATCTTTAATCAAAAATGCCTATGAGGATATAGGTATTAGCAATATCAGCGCTTTTGGGGTTTTCGTCGAAACCATACCCTATAGATTTTACAATATTTTTATGCTTTTCTTTGTTTTAATGACTGCACTTATGGGGCGTGAATTTGGTCCTATGTTAAAGGCTGAAATTCGAGCAAGAACCACAGGACAAATCGCTCCTTTACCAAAATCAGGTACCCTAGATACCGCAGAATTTGAAGATCAATTTTTAGCTCCAAAAGAAGGTATTAAAATTCGTGCATTAGATGCTACGATTCCTATTTTGACTTTAATTATTTTAGCCATACTTGGATTTTATTTTAATGGATTGAGCACCTTAAAAGGCGAAGAATTAATAAAAGCAAATGCAAATCCTTTGTCTTTTGAAACTTTTAGGCTAGCCTTTGGAAACGCAAATTCTTCAGTGGTGCTTTTTCAAGCGGCTTTATTTGCTGCTATTGTGGCAATTTTTATCGGGGTGTATCGCAAGATTTTTAATTTTAAAGAAGCAGTTGAAACTTGGATATATGGTTGGAAAACTATGATTTTTACCATAGTTTTACTTTTGTTTGCATGGTCGCTTTCAAGCATAGTAAAAGAGCTTGGAACTCCAGAATTTATCTCGAGTTTGCTAGCTGATAAACTACCTGAATTTATTTTACCTGCTACCATTTTTGCTTTTGCTTCGGTTATTTCTTTTGCCATAGGAACAAGCTATGGAACTATGGGTATTTTAATGCCTTTGGCAGTGCCTTTAGCCTATAAAGTTGCACAAATAAATGCAATGGATATAGATGCAATACATCATTATATGGTGATTAATATAAGTTGCGTTTTAACTGGAGCCATTTTTGGAAACCATTGTTCGCCTATTTCAGACAATGTAATCCTTTCGTCAATGAGTGCAAAATGTGATCATATGGAGCATGTTCGTACTCAAATTCCTTATGCTTTATTTATTTGTGTGATTTCTTTATTTGCTGGATACATACCTGTTTCTTTAGGGCTTAGTGTATGGTTGGTTCTTCCTTTGAATTTAATTCTTATTGCATTTTTGCTTAGAATTATCGGAAAGAAAGTTTCATGAGCCTCCAAGAATTTGGCAATTTTTCAAATTTAGAAGAAAAGGCTTTTTTTATAAAAGAATTTTTCAAAGATTTTTATCAAGGAAATTACGAGCTTTTTTCTTCTAAAGATAAACATTACCGCACAAGAGCGGAGCTTTCGTTTTATCATGACAAAGATGAAATTTATTATGCGATGTTTGAAAATAAAAAGAAGATCATCATAGAAAGCTTAGATTTTGCAGATGAAAAAATCACCGCTTTTATGCCTAAACTCTTAAAACAAATTCGTAGCAATGTAAATTTAAAAGAAAAGCTTTTCGGTGTAGAGTTCTTAGCAACTAAAAATGAGTTGAGCACCACTCTACTTTATCATAAAAACATAGAGCTTATTTGTGATGATTTAAATAATTTAAGCTTAGAACTTGATGCAAATTTAATCGCAAGAAGCAAAGGTAAAAAACTTATTTTCAAAAAAGAAAATTTAAGACAAGAACTTGATATACAAGGTAGAAAAATATTTTATGAATTTAACAATGATTGCTTCATACAGCCTAATACCTCTATCAATGAAAAAATGATAACTTGGGTATGTGAAAATTTACAAGCTCAAGAAAGAAAAGATTTGCTTGAGCTTTATTGTGGATATGGAAATTTCACTCTAGCCTTAGCAATTTTTTTCGATAAAGTATTGGCTACTGAAATTTCAAAAAGCAATATTAATTTTGCCTTGCTTAATTGCAAGATCAACAATATTTCAAATATCCATTTTGCAAGGCTTTCAAGCGAGGAATTATCCCAAGCTTTAAAAAAAGAAAGAGAATTTTTTCGCTTAAAAGATATTGATTTAGATAATTTTAACTTTTCTCATATTTTAGTCGATCCACCGCGTGCAGGGCTTGATAAAAGTGTGATTGATTTAATTAAAAATTATGAAAACATCATTTATATTTCTTGTAATCCTATCAGTTTGAAAGAGAATTTAAAAGAACTTGCTCTTACACACAGGGTTGAAAAATTTGCACTTTTTGATCAGTTTGTCAATACTCCACATTTAGAATGCGGAGTACTTTTAAAATCTTTGCATTCTAAACAATCTTAAATTTGAAAGTTGATAAATTATAAAAAATAATAATTCATCAACTTAGCCAAAATCACGATAAAAATACAAAGCACAAAAACAAAAGGATGTATAAAACGCGTTAAAGGATTTTTTCTCTTTAGTACAAAATGAAAAAATAAAGAAAACACCACTAAAGATAAAATACTAAAGGCTAAAATCAATTTTATCAAAAAAATTAAATTTAAAGGATTAAGATGAAAACTTATCATCGCACCACCACTTAAAAATAGCAATAATACGATAAAAGGCATAATCTTAACACCCACAGAAGAAAAAAGATTTTTATCAAAATTTGGATTTTTTCTCTTAATTGTATTGAGTATAAAAATATCGACAAATAAATAACCTACAAAGAAGATTGCACAGATTAGATGAATGATTAAAATATAAGGATAAGCTTGAGCCATATTTCACTCCTTTTTTAATAGCTTTTGATAATTGTAGCAATTTTTGATTTTTAAAAAATTCACTTTAGTTAATTTTATATAAATATATTTTTAAATTAAAATCTATTTTTAAGCGAAATAAGATTATGATTAAATTTTTAAAATTTTTATATAAAGTAACAACGATGGATGAAAATTTAATCATAGATAAAATACTCAACAATACAAAAACCATTGCCATAGTAGGACTTAGCCCCGATGAAAGCAAGCCTTCTTTTATGATAGGACAATTTTTACAAGAAAATAATTATAAAATTTATCCTATATATCCTAAATGTGATGAAATTTTAGGCGAACGCGTTTATCGAAGTTTAGATGATATCGATGAAAAAATAGATCTTGTTTTAATGTTTCGCAAAGGTGAATTTGCTTCTTCATTATTGCCAAGTATTATCCAGAAAGGAATTCAGAATTTTTGGCTACAACTTGGAATTTGCAACAATGAAGTTGCTAAAGAATGCGAAAAATTAAAGATTAATTTTATACAAGATAAGTGCATTATGCGCGAATTACCACTTTATCAAGATAGGATAAATAAATGCTAGAACTAAATAAAATCTATCAAGCCAAACAAAAAATTGCTGATTTTGTAAGCAAAACCCCTTTTATACATTCTTCTTTTTTAAGCGAACTTTGCAAAAGTGAGGTGTATTTAAAAAATGAAAATTTGCAAATTACAGGAGCTTATAAAATTCGCGGCGCATATAACAAAATAGCCAATTTAGACTTAGAAGCTAAAAAAGCAGGAGTTATAGCTGCTAGTGCTGGAAATCACGCTCAAGGCGTTGCTATAAGTGCAAAGAAATTTGGCACAAAAGCCATAATCGTAATGCCCGAATCCACCCCGCTCTTAAAAGTTTCTGCTACCAAAAATTTAGGCGCGGAAGTCATCTTAAAGGGTGATAATTTTGATGAAGCTTATGCTTTTGCAACAAACTATGCAAAAGAAAATGGATTGAGCTTTATCCACCCTTTTGAAGATGAACTTGTGATGGCAGGGCAAGGCACACTTATGCTTGAAATGCTTGATGATATAAGCGATCTTGATACTATCATAGCTCCTGTTGGGGGTGGTGGGCTTATTAGCGGTATAGCAAGTGCTGCAAAGCAGATTAATCCCAATATCAAAATTATTGCAGTAGGCGCCAAAGGAGCTCCTGCAATGCATGATAGTTTTAAAGCAAAAGAGGTTAAAAACTCTAAAAGTGTACGCACTATAGCAGATGGTATTGCTGTACGCGATGCTAATCCGATTAATTTAGGCATTATTCTTAAGTGCGTAGATGAATTTGTTCAAGTAGATGATGAAGAAATTGCTAATGCGGTATTGTTTTTACTTGAGAAACATAAAATCATAGTCGAAGGCGCAGGTGCTGCAAGTGTGGCCGCCCTACTTCATCAAAAAATCGATATAAAGAATTCTAAAAAAATAGGCGTTGTTTTAAGTGGCGGCAACATTGATGTACAAATGCTAAACATCATCATAGAAAAAGGTCTTTTTAAAGCTTATCGTAAAATGCAAATCAATGTTACTTTAATCGATAAACCAGGAGCTTTACTCAATCTTACAGACAGCTTGAAATCAGCCAATGCAAATATAGTTAAGATTGATTATGATAGATTTTCAACCAAGCTTGATTATGGCGATGCTATGATTTCTATCACCTTAGAAACCAAAGGCAAAGAACATCAAGAAGAGGTTAGAAATATCTTAAAAGATAAAGGTTTTGATTTTTACGAAACTTTCTAATAAGAAATTCTACTCAAATAAAGTCCGCAAGGCGGGGCTAAAAAATGATTGTATTGTTTTTTAGCTTCGATTTGCTCTTTTAGCTCTTCCTCGCTCATCTTATTTTCTAAAACTTTTAAAACACTCGCAACCATTAATCTTATTTGTGCTCTTAAAAAACCATTAGCCTTAAAACGAAAAATAGTAAATTCCTTATAAGAATACGCTTTAGCTAAAAATATTTCCCTGATAGTTGTTTTATTATCCCCTCCGCTTTTGCAAAAGAATTTAAAATCCTTAACACCTACAAAATTTTGCAAAATAAGATCAGCCTTTAAAATATCGATAGAAGGATAAAAATGAACATAAGAAGCCAAAAAAGGATTATAAGCTCCGTGATAAAAGATATAGCGATATTCTCTGCTTTTTACATTGTATCTTACTTCAAAATTTGAAGGCATGATTTTTAAATTTTTAATATGTATGAAAGGATGAGAAAATTTATTGATTTGCTTTTTAAGATAGCTCAAATTGCTAAAATGCTCCCCGCATTCCACACAGGCAACAGCATAGCTTGCATGCACCCCCTTATCAGTACGAGAAGCCATCAATACAGCGGAAAAAATTCCAAGATGACTTAAAGCATCTTGTAAGGCATCTTGAACGCTTTTTTTATGAGGTTGGGTAGCTGAACCCAAAAATTTCGATCCATCATAGGAAAAAACAATTTTTAATTTCATCAATAACGACTCAAAATCATCTTTTTAAAACAAACAATAGACGCGATAAAACTTAAGATAAAGATTCCAACAGAAGCTAAAATCGGAGGCTGTGAAAAAGAGCTTAAAAGCCCAAAATATACAGCAATAACTCCAAACATACCAAAATAAATAAAGCCTTTTTCATAACGATAAGTTACTATGCCAAAAGAAAGAGCAAAAAGCGTGCTTGCAAGTGGAAATAATGCTATGGTTACATAAATTACAAATTCTTTCGCGCGTTGGGGATTTGTATTTAAATCATTCCAATACTCATAAAATTTTTTAGTTTGTAAATTTTGATTATCAAATTGAGTATTGACTATGAGCTTATCAAAATTTCCAATAAAAAGCGTTTGGCCATTTTCAAAATTATACATTTTGCCATTAGAAAGCTTAAAAGCAAAGCTGTCTTCATTTTTTTGCACTATCGCTTCCTTTGCGATAATCAATTGTTCTTTGTCTTCTATATTGCGTTTTGGATGATACATGATGATATTTTCATATCTATCACTTTCTTGTCTCTCAATAAAAATCATCCATTCAAGAAATCTTTGTCCAAATTCGCCCGTTTTATAATTAAATTTAACCTGAGTTTTTTTAAAATTCACAAAATTATCTTGTAATTCAAACACTATAGGTATCATAACCAAAGCTATGACTAGCATCAGTGCGCTTACTAAAGCAGCAATTTTTAAAAAAAACTTAGCCAAAATTTTAGGTGAAAAACCTAAGGTAAACAACACTATGCTTTCATTCTCTCTAGAAAGTCTAAAAAGAGCTAAAGCAAGAGCGATAAAAAAAGCTATAGGCAAGGTAAAAATGAGAATTCTAGGTAGCATAAAGCCGTATAATTTAAGCAAATCTACAAAATTAATCTCTATACTAGAAGTAAGCTTGGCAAGTTGTATAAAAAAAACCATCGAAACTATAGTAAAAAGCACAAAAAAAATCGATAAATTTGTACTTAAAAATTGATTTAAAACATATCTTAAAGCAAGTTTCATATTAATTCCTGAACAATCAAATATATCAAATACATCACAAAAGCAGCATTGATGAAGGGCAAAAATGCTAGTTTTATATTTTTATTATAGACAAAAAAAGGCAAAGACAATAACGAAGCAAGAAAAAGAATTATAAAAGCACCCTTAAAACCAAAAATCCCTGCCATACTAGCAAGGATGATAATATCTGCATCGCCTAAATTTTCTTGTATGTTTTTTGTTCTAAAATTCTTTATAAATGCTATAAAATTTTTAAGTAAAAATAAAAAACCAGCAAAAATAAAAGCCTGAACCATAAATCCATTTTGAAAATTCTCAAATATAAAAAAATACATAAATTCATCACTATTAAAAGCAAAAGAAAATGCAACAAAAAAAATCAACCAAAGCAATTTTTGAGGTACAGCCTGAAATTTTAAATCTATACAAGAAAGTGCAAATAAAACAAATAAAAAAATCAATAAATGGATAAATTCCACCATATCTTGACTTAATAAATAAGCAATCCAAGCAAAAATAATCCCCAAAATTTCAGCCAAAAAAACATAAAAAGGGATTTTGGTATGGCAAGTTTTACACCTAAAACGAAGAAAAATATAAGAAAAAATAGGTATTAATTCCAAAGGCTTAAGTTTTTGATGACAAGAAAAGCAATAAGAACGCAAGCTTAATAAGGGTTTGTTTTCACAAAAACGCATTGTCATACTCATACAAAACGAACCCAAGCTCGCTCCTAAAATAGCTAAAATCAAAAAAGCTATAGGATTATTTTCCAAAAGTTCTCTCTCTTTTTCTAAATTCTTTTATGATTTTTTTAAATTCTCTTTTTGTAAGAGAAGGAAATAAGGTTTCGCTAAAATAAATTTCTGCATAAGCACATTGCCAAAGCAAGAAATTAGACAATCTTTTGGCATTTCCCACGCGAAGCATCAAATCCACATCTAAAGGCAAGTCTAAATTATCGCTTATATTTTTTTCATTGATTTCCAAGCCTTTTTCAATCAAGCGTTTAACTGAACGCACGATTTCATCTTTTGCTCCATAACTGATAGCTAAATTCACACAAAGCAAATCACAATGCTTGGTTTTTTCTTCCACAAGGGCTATTTTTTCTTGCAAATGTGTATCAAGTCTTGATAAATCCCCGATAGCTCTTAATCTTACATTGTTTTTTTCAAATTCTTTTAAGGCTTCATCCAAACAACGATCCAAAAGCTCAAAAATAAATTCAATCTCATCTTGAGGCCTGTTCCAATTTTCCGTGCTAAAGGCAAAAAGGCTTAAATTTGAAATTCCCTCTTCTACACAAGCTTCCATAAGCTTTTGCATGGTTTTAACACCTTGAGAGTATCCAAGCTTTGCTAAAAAACCTTTTGCCTTAGCCCAACGCCTATTGCCATCCATTACAACAGCAAGATGCTTTAGTTCATTCATTATTACCCTTTAAAATCAAATAATTTTTTAAATACAAATAAAGGTTGTATATTTTTATCTTGCAAAACATTAAATTTCAATTGTTCATTTAAAAATTTTTGCACCTTAAAAAATGGGGTAAATATCGAAATTCCCCCCTCATCGATCAGAATTTTCAAAGCTCCAAAGACACTAAAATAAAGATAAACTTCTAAAAATTTAACTCTTTTTTTCATCTGAAACAAACAAGCTTTACCCTCAAAGATAAAAGGGATATGATAGATATTTTCAAAACTTGCAAAAAGCATTTCTTTTAAAACATGATACTTCTCCTTGTCTTTGCATTCTAAAAGATTTGAAATAATATATTTTTTATAATCAACCCTGCCTTCTAAAATTTCAACTATCAAAGATAATCCCTCTTCAAAAGGATAAAATTCAGGTCTTTTGGATAAATGCTTAAATGCGATCGCACCGCCTTTTTCTATATAAAGCTCGGCTAAATACTCAGCTCCAATTTCTAATTCTATCATGCTTTTGGTTTGAATTTTTCTATGATTGAGTAAAAGTGTATAGTGCGCATAGCCTGATTTTGCTAAAACCTTCATTTGTATAGGTAGGGTTGAGTTTATCATATTCATATTTTTTCACACCAAGAAGCCAAATCAAAAGCTAAATCTTCCTTGCTTTTTAAACCGCTTTTTTCAATCTTGTTTGCTGTAATAAAATGAATTTCATTCTTAGAACTTCCAAAATAATTTTCCTCTTCTAAGATATTTAGACAAACCATATCAAGCTTTTTATCGTTGAGCGATTTTTTAGCATTTTCTAAAGCATTTTGAGCGTCAAATTCCATCTTAAAGCCTATCTTTTTACCTTTAAAATTTAAATTTTTAAGCAGATCTTCATTTAATCTTAAATGCAAATTTAAACCCTCTAAATGCTCATTTTTTTTGATTTTGCCTTTTTTAAATTCGGGTATAAAATCACTTACAGCTGCTGCCATGATTAAATAATCTTTGTTTGAATTTTGCTCTAGCAATTCTTTTAATTCTAGCGAACTTTCAAAACTCTTAAGAGGATAAGGAGTATCAAAATAAACCGAACTTAAAAGCGTTACTTTAGCTCCTAGAAAATAAAACGCATCAGCGATTGCCTTTGCCATTTTTCCACTTGAAAAATTACTCACACAACGCACATTATCAATCTTCTCTTTTGTCCCTCCACCACTAATGACAACTTCTTTATCGCACCAAAATGATTGCTTTAAAAGCTCTCTTTTGCTTATATTAAAGATATCTTTTACTTCAGCCAAAGCTCCGATACCCTCATCTTTACAAGCTAAAATTTTTGAAATTGGCTCTATAATCAAAGCTTGATTTTTTTTAAGTAAGGCTAATGAATTTTGGGTGCTAAAATGATGATACATATTGGTATTTGCAGCAGGAGCGATGATTAATGGCTTGTTTGTAGCAATTAGGGTTTGTATGAAAAGATTATCAGCTATTCCTAAGGCTAGTTTGTTGATAGAATTTACACTTGCAGGTGCAAAAAGAATCAAATCCGCATCTTTACTAAAAGCGATATGATTATTTGAGTTTTTCCAACTCTCATTCTCTTCGCATAAAATTTCATCTGCTAAAGCCTCAAAGCTCATTTTAGAAGCGAATTTTAAAAGTCCATTAGAAAGCAAGACTTTTACCCTAAAACCTTCTTTTTTAAATAAAGATATAAGCTCATAAGCTTTATAAAAAGCTATACTACCGCTTATGGCTAGAAGTATGGTTTTTTTCATTTTTGAAATTTCTTATAAAAATAATCTTTGATAAGTTTTTTTTCTGCGCGGTTGATAAAAAGAACTCCGCTTTCAACATTGCAATCAACAGAGCTTCCAGCAGCAATAATCACATCATCTTCTATTTTTACAGGCGCGATAAATTGAGTATCAGAACCTACAAAAACATTTTTTCCTATGATGGTTTTATGTTTTTTAACTCCGTCATAATTGCAAGTTATAGTTCCACATCCTATATTTGTCCCACTCTCTATCTCACAATCTCCCAAATAGCTTAAATGCCCTGCTTTTACACCATTTAACTTAGCATTTTTACATTCTACAAAATTTCCTATATGAGTGTCTTTTAGCTCGCATTTAGGACGCAAATGTGCCAAAGGACCTACATCAGAATTTTCAACAATACTATTTTCAATAACGCTTGAACTTTTAATGATAGAATTAACAATCTTGCTTTTTCCTTCTATGCGAACATTTTCATATACTTCACACTCGCCCACAAATTCCACATCCATTCCTATATAAGTGCTTTGTGGTAAATGAAAAATCACACCCTGTTTCATCCAGTGTTTTTTAATCTTTTCTTGCATTAAATTTTGTGCTATGTTTAACTCAAATTTATCATTTATCCCCATAAATTCATCTTCATCTACAAAAACAGCTTTGATACTTGCACCTTGTTTTTTAGCTAAAGAGATAGAATCGGTTAGATAGTATTCTTTTGCGGCATTGTGATTATCTATAAGGGGTAGAATTTGTGCTAAAAGCTTAGACTCTATCACATATACACCCGCATTGCAAATACTCACTTTTCTTTCTTCTTCATTTGCGTCTTTAAATTCAACAATTTTTTCCACTTGATCATCTTTAATAATCACTCTTCCATAACTCTTAGCATCTCTTGCATTAAAAACAGCCAAACTAAGCTCACCATCACTTTGAAGCAAAGCTTCCAAGCTTGTTTTTTCAACCAAAGGCATATCTCCACAAAGAATTAAAACCTTTTCATTTTTAGGCGTAAAACCCTTTAAAGCACCTGCAGTACCTGGGAAATTAATCAAATCTTGTTCTAAAATTTGCGTTTTGGGAAAATGCTCTAAAATTTCTTTTTCAACGCGTTCTTTTTGATGAGATAAAACCACGCTCACATCTTCGCTTATAGCAAAAGCTTTTTCTAAAATATGCAAAATCATACTTTTTTGACACAGCTCTTGTAATACTTTTGGTTTTTCAGATTTCATTCTTGTTCCAAGCCCTGCTGCTAAAATCAAAATGGAAGTTTTCATTATAAAAAGCCTTTTGAGGATAATTTTATTTTAATTTTAACATTTTAAAGTTAAATTTTTCTCTAAATTAAAGCAAGTTAAACTCTTTTTTAGTGAGTAAAAGTTAAAATTAAGTTTCATTTTTTAATCAAGGTTTATTTTTGAAAAAAATTTTAACATTATTGTTTATCAGCGGTTTTTTTAGCGTTATTTTCGCTGCCGAAGCAACAATTCCTACGGTAAATTTAAGCCTAAGTGCTCCTGATACTCCTAATCAACTTGTTACAACCCTAAACATAGTCATAGTCTTAACCATACTTGCATTAGCTCCAAGTATAGTCTTTGTTATGACTTCTTTTTTGCGCTTGATCGTAGTTTTTTCATTCTTGCGTCAAGCCATGGGGACTCAAAGTATGCCGCCTAATACGATCTTAGTAACTTTGGCATTGATTTTAACCTTTTTTATAATGGAACCTGTGGCTACAAAGTCTTATAACGAAGGTATCAAGCCTTATTTAGCAGAGCAAATAGGCTATGAAGAAGCTTTTGCAAGAGGTGTAAAACCTTTTAAAGATTTTATGCTTAAAAATACACGCGAAAAAGATTTAGCTTTATTTTATCGCATACGCAACCTTCCCAACCCTAAAACCATTGATGATGTTCCGCTTACGGTTTTAGTTCCTGCTTTTATGATTTCAGAACTTAAAACTGCTTTTGAGATAGGCTTTTTGATTTATTTGCCGTTTTTGGTTATCGATATGGTTGTAAGTTCGGTTTTGATGGCGATGGGGATGATGATGCTTCCTCCTGTTATGATTTCATTGCCTTTTAAACTTTTGATTTTTGTTCTTGTAGATGGGTGGAATTTACTTGTTCAAAGATTGGTAGAAAGTTTTGTAACTTAAAAAAGGCTCAAGGCCTTTTTTAATTAAAAGAAAAATTGCAAATTTTCTTTCTTAAATGTATCTTTAACTTCTTTAAGATACTTCTCTCCTAGACTATCAAAAAGTCCATCTTTTTTACTTTGAGTGATAAAATCATCAAGTTCTTTTTTAAGCTCTTTGTTTCCTTTTTGTATAGCTATACCCCAAAATTCAGGATTTTCTTGAAAAGGTGTTAAAATCGCTCTTGTAGTATCTTGGTGTTTTTGCCAAGTTCTATAAATAGTAAGCTGATCATAAAAAAATCCATCTGCTTTGCCTTGTATAACCTCTAAAATAGCTGCATTTTCTTTATCAAATAAATGTATCGTAGCGTTTTTAAGATTTTTATTTGCATATAAATGCCCAGTAGAACCTCTCTTTAAAGCCAAAATTTTACCCTTTTGATCCAAATCTTTGATATTTTTAATATCTGAATTTAGGGGAGTTAAAATTGCCAAATTAGCTTGTGCATAAGGAATGCTAAAATCAACAGCTTTCTTACGATCATCAGTAATTGTCATAGAAGACATAATAAGATCAATTTTACCCGTTCTTAAGGCTGGTATCAGCCCATCCCAAGCGATATTTTTTACTATAAGCTTGTAATCATTTTCTTTAGCAAAAGCTTCCAAAAAATCAACACTAATCCCACTTGCTTTTCCGTCTTTATCGCTCATTTCAAAAGGTGGATAACCCAACTCCATACCTACAACCAAGTCTTTTGCAGCCAAATTTAGAGCAAAAAACAAAGTTAAAAAATAAAATATTTTTTTCACTTTTTCTCCTTTATTGATTTTAAAAATTATACAAATTTTATCTTATTTTGTTATTAGAAAGAAAATGAATTTAAAATCTCAAATTTTACAAATCTATTTTGCCCAAATCTTTGAATTTCGAAATTGAACATTTTGGATTTTAATATCGCAATTAAGTGATATTAAATCCTTTAAAATTGTTAAAGTTTATTAAAAATTTCATATTATAAAGTTGCCATATATTCGAAAAAACTACGATCTACCTCGAAACTTTTGCTTAATTGCCTTTTATTTATCAATTGCTTATCTCCTATAATACAATCTCTATTTTTATGCATAATAAGTATTTTATCTGCAAGTCTTTGAGCATTTTGTGGATAGTGAGTATTGATAATAACGCTTTTTCCTTTCTTTTTTAAAAATTCCAAAGTTTTTAAAACTCTATCTTGATTTTTAAAATCTAAATTAGACTCTGGTTCATCCAGTACAATCAATAAAGGTTCATTCACGAGTGCTCTAGCAAAAATCACCATTTGCAACTCTCCTCCGCTTAAACAATCACAAGTTTTTTGAGCTAAATGCATTATCTCTAAATCTTCCATGATTTCATTAGCTTTATCAATATGCTCTTTTTTAGGTATCGTTGTAATCTTAGTATTAAAACCTAAAAGTATCATATCAAGAACCTTTAAGCCGATCTTTAAATTTTTAGCTTGCGGTATATAAGATATTTTAGAAAATAATTCCTGATGTGATATTGTTTCAACCGCTCTATTTTGCAAATAGCTTGCTCCATCAGCCCACTTAAGAAATCCCATGCAACATTGGATTAAAGTAGTTTTGCCCACTCCATTTCTCCCAAGAATAGCCAAAACTTCACTTTTATCGATTGCAAAATTAATTCCTTTAAAAATTATCCTTTGGTTACGGATAAAAGTTCCATTTTCTACTCTAAACAAGCTCACAATCTCATCTCTCCTTTCATTTTAAATAAAATAGCCATAAAAAATAATGACCCTATAATCGCACTAAGAATAGAAATAGGTATCTCTTCAGAACTCACAGAACGACTAAAAGTGTCGATAACAATCATAAACAAAGCGCCAATAATCAAACTAAAAGGAATGACTTTAGCCATATTGCTACCTACAATAATTCTAGCAATATGAGGAATAATAAGACCTACCCATCCTATAATTCCACATATACTAACAACACAAGAAACTATCAAAGTTGTAGCAAATATTAAAATAATCCTAAGACGAACAATATTAAGCCCTAAACTTTTAGCTTCATTATCATCTAGCATTAATAAATTATGCTTCCATCTATAAATCACTATGATAAGCCCCCCTATAAACATTCCTATGCAACAAAATACCAATTGTCCTAAATTACTCACACTTAAAGAGCCTAACAACCAATAAGTAATTGTTGGAAGAGTATCTTGAGGATCTGCTATATATTTTAATAAAGATATAAGACTTTGAAAAAAAGCTGTGATAATAATCCCACCCAAAACAATCATTATTCTATTACTATAATCTCTTGCGACTAATAAAGTTAAAAATAAGGTTAAAACCCCAAACACAAATGCAAAAAATGTAAGCATATAAACATTAGCCCCAAGTAATAATGCAAGCGCTGCACCAAATCCAGCCCCACTAGCTACTCCTAAGATATCTGGACTTGCTAAAGGATTTCTAAAAATAGCCTGAAAAGAAGCTCCTGAAGCCCCCAAAGAAGCTCCTACAAAAATTGCTAAAATAATACGAGGTATTCTGACATTAAAAAGAATATATTCTAATTTTTCATCTACTGAAGGTTGATCTAATACAACCGCGTAAATCACCTTTAGCATCTGCATATAAGAAATTTCATATCTTCCAATACCCATTACATAAAAACTTACTAGCACTAATATTAAAAAACCTATAATATACTTCAACATGACTTAATACTTATATGCAAATTTAACAAACGCGTTTATTCCAGGCTCCAACAAAGGATTTGTAAGAGCTCTAGCATAGGCTATATCTTCAGCTGTTGTAGGATTTCGTCCTTTTTGATTAAAAAGATTTTCAACTCCAAAAGTCAATTGCATATCTTTCCATTCTTTGTTAAAATGCTTCAAATCAACCCCTACATTAATATCTGTAATTGTATAACTGCTTGTTTCTCTTTCTTGAGTAGAATCTATTCGATTTTTACCAAGATATGCCTTTTGAATCCATTTTATATATCCCCAATTAAATTCATATCCTAAAGCTAAATTACCATATAAAGGTGCGATATATGCAAGAGGCTTATCAGCTGTCTTGTCTTGACCATAATTATAGGCTGCTATAATATCAACAAGCCAATTTTCCATAATTCTATGGTGACTTTCAAATTCAATCCCTTGAATATAAGCCTTACCGATATTTCGAGCTTGTACCTTGCCTCCTCCTATGTTTATATTTTGTATCATATCTGTATAATCTGTTCTAAAAAACACCAAAGAACCATAATGACTACCCTCTTGATATCTTCCACCTATTTCATAAGTTTGTGCATATTCTGGTTTTAAATCGTGATTTGCTTCTGAAGTGGCACTAGGAAATAAACCTGTTGTTCCAGGGCTTTTAAAATTCTGACTTACATTACCTATCAATGCAATTTTATCATTAATATAATACAAAGCACCTATACTTCCCGTTAAGGCATCTGAAGTCTTTTTTTTATGGCTATTTAAAAAATCCGTCATATCTTGCGTTTCATTTGTAAATTTATTGCTGCCAATTTGTGTGATTATATAATCATAACGCAAAGAACTCGACAATATCCAATTATCATTAAGTCTATAATCATCTTTTATGTACGCAGCAATCTCTGTATCAATAGTCGATCTTGAAGTAGTAACTTCTTGATTGCTAATTTGATTGATTTGTTTTGTTGGAGTAGGAGATATTGCACTTAAAACACTTAAACCATAACCTAAAGAATGCCTATCGATCTCTTTATTAAAATTTAATGCTCCTCCTACTTGATTGGTATTGTGCACAAGCTGATGAATAAAGCTTTCTCCTATACTGCGTCTATCAATCCATAAATCTGTATCATAATGCCTCCAATATAAATAAGCATCCATCTTATCTGCAATTTCTAGATCATAAACTTCCACACCTCCTCTTATATAATACTCATACATTGGATCCTCGTTTCTTACAATCCCATAATAACTACCTGGTTTTGCATGAATTCCACCCGCATTATAAGTATTAATTTTTTGAAATTTTCCTTGAGTGTAATAACGAATATTATCCTTAGTATAACCTATGTTAAAATCTGTCCCATAGGATTGATATTTAGAATTTTTAGCAATGCCTTCTGGTGTTCTAAAATCATTACCCTTGCGCCCATGAATTCCTAGTAAAATATCCCAGCCATCACCGCCTCCTAACAATTCTGCCCTACTTCCAAATCCTGCATTAACACTATTAAATTCTAAAGCTCTAATCTTAGCATCCATTTTAAAGGGTTCATTTATATCACCGTTATAGCGTCTTGTCTTAAAATTGATAACCCCATTAATTGCATTAGAGCCATATAAGGAAGAAGCTGATCCTCTAATTACCTCTATGCCCTCTAAAGAATTAGGATCGATCATATTAAGCTCTAAAGTGCTTCTTCCTGTTACTCTTACCCCATCTATTGCGATAATAGAACGAGAATTATTAGAATTCATTCCCCTTACGCTTAATTGACCCCCAACTCCGCCCGAGCGAGAATACATAATACCAGGAACTGATTCAAGCAAACCTTGAACTCCACCACTTCCACCTTTGCTTAAAATATCTTTTTGACTTACAACACTTACACTTCTAGTTGGTAACTCTTCTTCCAATTGCAAAATGTCCCAAACTACATCATCGTTTATCTCATCTCCTGCTACAACGATTTTATCAAGAGAATAAGTTTTTACATCAGCTTCTTGAGCCAACAAACAAGAACTAATCAAACTTATATAAAAAAACTTTTTCATATTCTTCTTTCTTTGTATAAAAATTAATTTAAAATACCTGCATTAGGACTAGGATTTAGAATTTTATGTAAATCATTATCATCTAAAGAAATGCCAAAATACTGCATAAAATGCTTCTTGTAAATTTCCTCTATATTGATATCTTTAAAAGCACTAGGATAATTTTTTTGCGCCATAAACATTAAAGTAGGTGCCAAATCAAGACTTGGAGCAAAAGGACGATAGGTGGCTAAAGGCAATTTGTAAACACGCCCTTCTTTAACCGCTTTCATATTTTTCCATTCTTTATTTTGCAACAAATCTTCTGGCATTAAAGGGGTAAAGTTTGAAATATAGATTACATCTGGATCGCTTTTGTAAATCTCCTCTATATTGATTTTATTTCCTAAGATTTCTCCTAAAGGATTTTCAGCTCCACTTTTTGTAATCAAATAATGGCTAAAAACTCCAGATAAAATACTGCCTTTATCTATCTGGCGAATAATAATCGCTTTAATCTTATGTTCTCCAACACGCGAAGCTATAAAATTTTCTACTTGTGTAATCTCATCTAGTAATTTCTTATTGTTTTGTTGTATAGAAAAATACTTCTCCAAAGAAACAAGCCAATGTTCTAATGTTTTTTTAGAATTATAATTATCCACATTTGTAGTTAACTCAACAACATTTAAGCCTGCTTTTCTTAGTGCACTACAAAGCTTTATATTTGCAACACCACATATATAAATATCTGCGTTTATTGTTATTAACTCTTCCAAATTTTCACTATTTCCAACTTTGGCTTGTTTATATTCTTGACGATATTTTGAAGCCAAAGAGTTCTCCATGGCATTAAAAGAGGCCTTTGGCATATATACAATTTTAGCATCCGTCCAAAAAGCCGCCACAGAAGCAAGAGGCCAAAGTCCTCCTATAATAGCCACTCTTTGTTCACCATAAACGCAACTCACCATCACAAAAAACATTACAACCATCTTATGAATCATTATCTAAATCCTTGTAAAATCAATAATTATTTTTATAGATAGAAAACATCTTCTACTTATGCCGAATATCTTCCTCAACCCAAGATATAAATTTTTCTAAAAAGGGGATAGTAATAGGCATAAATCCCTGTCCAATATGATAATCTGGATCTAAAGAAGTAACATACATATTTCCTTTAAAACTTGTAGCATCTTTATACAAAATACTCCTACCTAATTCATCTACTATAATTTTTTCGCAACCTTCTTTTATATTGTAAAATCCATGATAATGCCATTTGCACTCTTTGATATCTAAAAATTGCCAAATATTGTTGTTTTTATCGTATTGATACAAAGGTAAATCAGCCCCCTTGTGTATCCACCACCAAAAATTTACTTGTGTTTCTTCAAAATCAATATATGGCAAATAATCCGCCTTTACATCCCCAAAACTAACAATATGTCCTCCATTTTTCAGATACTCTAAAAATTTATCTTTATTTTGAAGTAAAAATCCTACATTTAACCTAGAAGCAATTACAATATAATCATAAACCATCAAATCTATAGCTTTTAATTCCGGAAGATAAATTCTTTCTTGAAACATATCGCCAAACTTTCCATTATTTACCTTGAAAAAATTTTGATTATGAAATGCACCACCAGTTATAATTGCTCGCTTCATTTTATCCCCTTTGGCTTGCCATTTTTAATTATTTTGCTAAGCCATAGCAAAAAATTAAACCCTATTCTCTTTGCTGTGCTTTGTTCAAATAAGCCATAATTAAACAAATCTGCACCCGCTGTGCTTACTATAACCCCGCTAGTAGTATCATAATCAATATAAGCGACACACTGATTAAAATTGTCTTTCAAGACTATTTCTGATTTTTTTGGTGGCTCAAAATATCCTCTAGTAAAAAAACCACACACTCCTCTTCTATAAGTAATATCATAATCTTTAACCCCACGAGTGATTTCATGCCCATTCGTCTGTATCACTCTGTCCTTGATAGGATATTTACTCTCCTTATAAAGCATATTTCCTGGCAACCATTCTAAAAAATTGGCAGCAAAGCTAATAAAAATTCCACCTCTATCTAAAAAATCTTCTATTTTATGCCTGTATTTATATAATAAAATTTGATCAATTCCTGTTTCAACTAGCACAACCCTATAATCTTTAAATGCACAATCTTTAATAAATTCTTTATAGGCGTCAACCTTAAAAAAAATACCATCATAATAATCATCATTATTAATTTTTGCCATATCGAAATTGTTTTGCGTATCAAGAATTAAAATACCGCCTTCTTTTTTCAAGAAATTAAACTCTTCTTGGCATAAAGAAAAATCAATCATTAAAGCATTCCTTTATTATTTAATAATAAGAATGATTATTATATTTAAAAAAAATAAAAACTAAATAAAACCTTTATACCGATAAGAATTCTATTAATTAGCTTATTGTTTAATCAATTAACTTCATATAAAATTAAATTATAAATAGAAAAAATATTATAAAATTTTTTATATTATTTAAAAACAATAACTATAAGCTTTATCAAAATAAAAGTTTTATAAAACTTATAAAAATATAAATTTATATAGCTTGAAATTTTTGTTGCGGCATAAAATCATAAAGGTAATTATTTACAAATACTTGATTCAAGTTATGGAGAATATATCAGTTCTAAAAGAGAATTTTATAGTGTTTGGGATAGATACAATAAAGGTGGATTTGCTTTAGTTGTTAATCCTAAAAAACAACTCAAAGATTACAAACTCAATTTACCCAAATCTTTAAATTTTGAAATTGAACCTTTTGGATTTTAATATTAAAATATTAAAATCCTTTAATCAAAACCTAAATCCTAGTTTGTCCTATAAGATTATTAAGTCTATCCATTATAGAACTAACATAAGAGTCTATACTTTGGTTACTTGCTTTCCAACCATTAGCTTTTGCTTGATTAAACTGATTATCAAACCAAGCTCCACCATAACCTATACTTGTATTTTGCCATTTAACTCCTTTTTCCATTGCATATATATCTGCATCAAGCCAACCCTCTTGTGCATAGCCTTTTAACAAACTTGCAAAATCCACTTTGCCTGTCATAATGTCATCGAAATCTACATTAGAGTATTTTGGAATACTTTGTTTAGCAACATTAAGATTATAATTCATTGCTTGCGGTGCAATAGTTGTATTTTTTCCTGCAACCATATAACCACCTTCTGATTTTAAAAAGCTCATAAACAAAGCTTCTTTAGAATAACTTCCATCTTCATTTTGTGGATAAACTGACATATCAGGATTAAATCCACCTTCCATTAAAGCTCCTTGTGATAAACTTTGAGTTGATATATTTAATTTTTGCGGATAAAAATCAATACCCATCATTCCCATTTGTATTGCTTGAGCTTCATGAAATTCATCATCTGTTTTAAAAACATTAGTTACTTTTGTGTTAGAATGATTAACTAGTCTTAATGCATTATAAGGATTGGATTGATCTGAAAAATCTAAACCTTTATAGCCAACAGAAATATAACCCTTGGGCATAGAATTTATATCTGCTTCAGTGAAACTTGTTTTATTGGCATCATTAAAAGTATGATTAACAATTTGATTAAATTGATTATAGTATTGTTTTATGGTATCAGCCATATCGATATTGGTAAAATAGCGAGAAATTCTTAGCTGTTCTTTTATATCTTGATATTGTGCTTCATTAAAGTTATATATCTCATCCAAAGTAGATTTATGTATCTTAAAATCTTCAGGAAGTCCCGCGGCTTTGTTAAAATCACTTCCCATATAACCATTAGCATCTACTCCATAACCATAAGCTAAAGATACAATATTGCTTGTATCTGCTTGTTTATATTTTAGAGTATAAATAGAGTTTTTAAATTCACTAGATATATCATAATTAGGAGAATTTGTCTTACTACTTATACCAAAATTAGTGTTATTGCTAGTATTTGTTGTATTAGTAGAATTTAATACTTCACTTCTTGCTAGAGTTTGTGAATTTGCATTTTGAATTTCATTTAATTTACTAGCATTTTGTTTTAAAAAAGCATTAGCAAAACTTATTTTAGAATTTTCTTTACTTTCTTTATTAGCTTTTGCTTGTGAAAGTATAGAAGTATAGTTTGAGTTATCATTGATGCTAAAGATACTCATATTAATTCCTTGATTTAGATTTTTCTATTTTTTTATATAGATAAATAAGTTTTTAACCTACTTATCCATAACCCTTAAACCCTAGTTTGTCCTATAAGATTATTTAATCTATCCATTATAGATCCAACATAAGAATTGATACTTTCACTGCTTGCTTTCCAGCCATTAGCTTTTGCTTGATTAAGCTCTCTTTCAAACCAAGCTCCACCACCATAACCTATGTGATTTTGCCATTTAATTCCTTTTTCCATTGCATAAATATCTGCATCAAGCCAGCCATCTTGTGCATAGCCTTTTAATAAACTTGCAAAATCAACCTTACCTGTCATAATGTCATCTAAGGAAGCTAATGATCCATCAAAGCTTTCTTTAGCCATAGCTTCTTTGTGAGATTTAACTATAGGATTCATTGTGGTATTGCCACCTTTTAAAACATCAGCACCCGTTGATTTTAAAAAACTCATAAATAAAGCTTCTTTAGAATAACTTCCATCTTCATTTTGTGGATAAACTGACATATCAGGATTAAAAGTATATTTGTTTGATGTATTTTGAGTTTGCATGCTCTGAGGAGTAAAATTTAATGGCTGCAATCCCACGTTAATATGTGCAATCGTTCCTAATTGTTCTATTTCATTGTATTGTTCTTGGGTGTTGTAATAATTTGTTATAGTTTTGCTTTCCAAATTTAAAGGTGAAGCAAAATCAAAATCTCCTACTGACATACTTACACCCTTAGGTAAACTATTTAAATCTACTTCGGTAAAACTTGTTTTATTCGCATTGTTAAAAGTGTGATTTAATATCTCATCAAATTTGTTATAATATTGTTTTATGGTATTTGCCATATCTATATTAGAATAATAACTGCTTACTCCTAAATAATTAGCTGTATGAGCATTAAAATCTGTATTATACCTCTCTATCTCATCTAAAGTAGATTTATGTATCTTAAAATCTTCAGGAAGTCCTGCAGCTTTGTTAAAATCACTTCCCATATAGCCATCTTTATCTACACTATAACCATAAGCTGTATCAGTGCTTAAATCTACTTGTTTATATTTTAGAGTATAAATAGAGTTTTTAAATTCACTTGATATATCATAATTAGGAGAACTTGTTTTAGTAGCATTATTAATACTAAGGTTAGTATTACTACTATTTGATATATTAGTAGAATTTGAATTATTGCTTAATGCATTGTTGTTACTTAATATTTCACTTCTTGCTAGAGTTTGTGAATTTTTACTTTCTATATCACTTAACTTGCTGGCATTTTGTTTTAAAAAAGCATTAGCAAAACTTATTTTAGAATTTTCTTTACTTTCTTTATTAGCTTTACTTTGTGAAAGTATAGAACCATAGTTTGAGTTATCATTGATACTAAAGATACTCATATTAATTCCTTGATTTAGATTTTTCTGCCTTCAACCTAAATATATTAAAATCATATAAGCAAAATTTGTTCCAATTTGAAATAAAATAAAATATGATTTATTTATTTTTAATAAACAAGTTTTTAAACCTACTTATCCATAACCCTTAAACCCTAGTTTGTCCTATAAGATTATTTAATCTATCCATTATAGATCCAACATAAGAATTTATACTTTCACTGCTTGCTTTCCAGCCATTAGCAAGAGCTTGTTTAATTTCAGCGTCTAAAGCCCAATTACCCATAGCAGATTCTTTAGGAATGTTATTTTCATACATATATAAATCACCTTCTGCTATGCCACGCTCTGCCCAATATCTAAAAAAGCTTTTAAAATCACTTTTACCTGTCATAATACTATCAATGTTAATTGCAGGACCACTAAAGCTTTCTTTAGCCATAGCCCTATTATGGACTTCTATTATAGGATTAAGTGTTGTTTTTGGACTATATAAAACACGTCCTTCTTGAGATTTTATCAAGCTCATAAACAAAGTTTCTTTAGAATAGCTTCCATCTTCATTTTGTGGATAAACTGACATATCAGGATTAAACCGCCAATCATCACCTTTAGAAACATTTTTAATTTCTTCTAAGGACAAGCCTAAGGTTTCGGGTTTAATTCCCTTTATTAATCCTGCAGAATCAGAGTAAATACTATTTGCTTCATTAAATTGCTCTTGGTTTCTATACACATTTGAAATTGAAACATCAGAATAATCAGCTATACTCTTAATAGCAATATCATTATTTCTTATAGGATCAGGATTTTGAAAAATACCATAACCATTATAAAATCCATTTATAGCATACCCCTTAGGCATAGAATTTATATCTGCTTCACTAAAACTTGTTTTATCATTTGGAAAACTTTGTTCTAAAGCATTAGAAAAAAGATTATAATATTGTTTTATAGTTTCAGCCATATCTATATTAGTATAATACTCGCTTACGCCTAAGTATTCTTTTATACTTGAAGTAACAGGATCATTTTCAGCAGCTTTTTTAATCTCATCCAAAGTAGATTTATGTATCTTAAAATCTTCAGGAAGTCCCGCGGCTTTGTTAAAATCACTTCCCATATAACCATTAGCATCTACTCCATAACCATAAGCTAAAGATACAATATTGCTTGTATCTGCTTGTTTATATTTTAGAGTATAAATAGAGTTTTTAAATTCACTAGATATATCATAATTAGGAGAATTTGTCTTACTACTTATACCAAAATTAGTGTTATTGCTAGTATTTGTTGTATTAGTAGAATTTAATACTTCACTTCTTGCTAGAGTTTGTGAATTTGCATTTTGAATTTCATTTAATTTACTAGCATTTTGTTTTAAAAAAGCATTAGCAAAACTTATTTTAGAATTTTCTTTACTTTCTTTATTAGCTTTTGCTTGTGAAAGTATAGAACCATAGTTTGAGTTATCATTGATGCTAAAGATACTCATATTAATTCCTTGATTTAGATTTTTCTATTTTTTTATATAGATAAATAAGTTTTTAACCTACTTATCCATAACCCTTAAACCCTAGTTTGTTCTAAAAGATTATTGAGTCTATCCGCTATAGAATCAGCAAAAGAATTTATACTTTCACTGCTTGCTTTCCAACCATTAGCCTTTGCTTGATTAAACTGATTATCAAACCAAGCTCCACCATAACCTATGCTTGTATTTTGCCAAGCAACTCCTTTTTCCATTGCATAAATACCTGCATCAAGCCAACCCTCTTGTGCATAACCTTTTAATAAACTTGCAAAATCAACCTTTCCTGTCATAATGTCATCTAAGGAAACGCTAAAAGAAGGATTTGCTTTCATTTCTAGCTCAAGTTTTGCTTCACGAACTTTTGCTTCAGGACTCAAAACAACTTGATTTGAAGATGGAATAGGCGAATAAGACTTTAAAAAACTCATAAACAAAGCTTCTTTAGAATAACTTCCATCTTCATTTTGTGGATAAACTGACATATCAGGATTAAATCCGCCTTCATTTGAAGGTCCTTGCTCCATGCTTTGTGGAGAAAAGTCAAGTTTCATAAGGTTCATACCCAAATTCATAGTAGAATACTTAATCGCTTGTGCTTCGTGAAATTGTTCTGCGTTAAATATATGTGTTACAATATATTCTTTGTTTTGATTGCAACCATCATTTAGTCCTTTTGGTAATTGCTCTAAATCAGCTTCGCTAAAACTTGTTTTATCATTTGGAAATGCACTTATTACTTGATTAAAACTATTATAATGGGATTTAACAATAGAAGCCATATCAAAACTATCATAATAGTTTCCACTGGTTTCACTAGCCATATTATGTTGATTAAATCTCTCTATCTCATCCAAAGTAGATTTATGTATTTTAAAATCTTCAGGCAATCCTGCAGCTTTATTAAAGTCTTCTCCCATATAACCATCTTTATCTACACTATAACCATAGGCTGTATTAGTAGAAGTATTACTTATATCTGCTTGTTTGTATTTTAGAGTATAAATAGAGTTTTTAAATTCACTTGATATATCATAATTAGGAGAATTTGTCTTGCTACTTATACTAAAATTAGTGTTATTGCTAGTATTTGTTGTATTAGTAGAATTTAATACTTCACTTCTTGCTAGAGTTTGTGAATTTGCATTTTGAATTTCATTTAACTTACTAGCATTTTGTTTTAAAAAAGCATTAGCAAAACTTATTTTAGAATTTTCTTTACTTTCTTTATTAGCTTTTGCTTGTGAAAGTATAGAACCATAGTTTGAGTTATCATTGATGCTAAGGATACTCATATTAATTCCTTGATTTAGATTTTTCTGCCTTCAATCTAAATATATTAAAATCATACAAGCAAAATTTGTTCCAATTTGGAATAAAACAAAATATGATTTATTTATTTTTAATAAATAAGTTTTTAAACCTACTTATCCATAACCCTTAAACCCTAGTTTGTCCTATAAGATTATTTAATCTATCCATTATAGAATTAACATAAGAATCTATACTTTGGCTACTTGCTTTCCAGCCATTAGCTTTTGCTTGATTAAACTGATTATCAAACCAAGCTCCACCATAACCTATGCTTGTATTTTGCCATTTAACCCCTTTATCCATTGCATATATATCTGCATCAAGCCAGCCATCTTGTGCATAACCTTTTAATAAACTTGCAAAATCCACTTTGCCTGTCATAATGTCATCTAAGGAAGCTAATGATCCATCAAAGCTTTCTTTAGCCATAGCTTCAGCATAAGACTTAGCTATAGGATTTAATGTTGCACTACCTTCTCTTGGCGATACACCCGTTGATTTTAAAAAACTCATAAACAAAGCTTCTTTAGAGTAGCTTCCATCTTCATTTTGTGGATAAACTGACATATCAGGATTAAAAGTATCTATTGCAGTGTCTTTATCTAAATTTTGAGTTTGCATACTTTGCGGAGTGAAATTTAATGGTTGTAAGCCTATATTAATATGCCCAAACATTCCTAATTGTTCTGCTTCATTATATTGCTCTTGTGTATTATAATAGTTTGTTATTGTTAGCTTATCATAATTTTTCGGCATAATACCTATAGTTTTATCAGATGATAATTCACTAATTCCCTTAGGCATAGAATTTATATCTGCTTCAGTGAAACTTGTTTTATTGGTGTCATTAAAAGCATGATTAATAATTTGATTAAATTGATTATAGTATTGTTTTATGGTTTCAGCCATATCTATATTTGTGTAGTATTTATCTATGCCTAAATATTGCTTTTTATGTGAGATATAAGAATTATTTTCAGCCTTTCTTTCTATCTCATCTAAAGTAGATTTATGTATTTTAAAATCTTCAGGAAGTCCCGCAGCTTTGTTAAAATCACTTCCCATATAGCCATTTTTATCTACGCTGTAACCATAAGCCATTTTAGTAGAGTTGCTTAAATCCGCCTGTTTATATTTTAGAGTATGAACGGTATTTTGAAATTCGCTAAATAAGCCATAGTTTGTGTCAAGAGTGGAATTTGAGCCACTATTTAAAACTTCACTTTTTATTAGAGTTTGCGAATTGGCATTTTGAATTTCATTTAATTTACTAGCATTTTGTTTTAAAAAAGCATTAGCAAAACTTATTTTAGAATTTTCTTTACTTTCTTTATTAGCTTTTGCTTGTGAAAGTATAGAACCATAGTTTGAGTTATCATTGATGCTAAAGATACTCATATTAATTCCTTGATTTAGATTTTTCTGCCTTCAATCTAAATATATTTTATAAATAATACAAGCAAAATTTGTTCCACTTTGGAATAAATTATTCTCCCAAATAAATTCGCAAAGCCCTTTCATAGTCTTCTTGGGTGTCAATCCCCATGCTATCAGTGTTAATTTGAAGCATTTTTATCTTTTTGCCATTTTCAATAGCTCTTAATTGCTCTAGTCTTTCAGCTTTTTCAAGAGCAGAATTTTCCAAAGTGCAAAATTCACGCAAAGCTTTAACGCTATAAGCATAAATTCCTAAATGTCCTTTAAAACTTTCCTCATAGTCTGCCCTTTCGTAAGGAATTTTCGCTCTTGAAAAATATAAAGCAAAATTATTTTTATCGCAAACCACTTTCACCAAATTCGGATCGCTTGCATCATCTTTACTGATATCCTTATAACAACTCGCCATAAAAGCTTCTTGTTTCAAACAAGAATTAGCAAATTCTTTAAATTTGGCTAAATTCTCGTATTCTATAAAGGGTTCATCTGCTTGTACATTGATGATGATTTCATCATCTTTTAGGTTAAGCTTTTTACAAGCTTCATTGATCCTATCTGTGCCACTTTCATGATTTTTACTTGTTAAAACCGCGTTAAAGCCATATCTTTTAGCGATTTCTAGCACCTTTTCATCATCTACTGCTATACAAACCTCATCCACACTCGAAACTTGCTTAGCAGTAGCGATAAACATAGGTACACCGCCTATATCGCAAAGAATTTTCTCAGGAAAACGCGTTGAAGCTAATCTTGTCGGTATAATAATCATTTCTTAATCCATTCTAAAATTTCACCTTCGATATCCCCTATCTCATAGACTTTTTCATCAGCATTTTTAAGATCAAAAAGCTCTAAAAGATCTTTTTTGATATCTACTTTAAATTCTTTAGCCAAAAGCTCAAAATCTGCCTTTTCATCCTTGCATTCTCTACCAAAAAGTGCTTTTACCATACTTGGAGTAAATTTAGTCCATTCTGCTGTTGAAGTGATGATGCTTGGCTTTGAAGTATCAAGCATTTTAAAGCAAGTTGCAGTATGCGGATCGATTAAAATTTTACTCTCTTTAATAAAATTCATACATTCTTCATCGGTACAAAAATCAGCTTCAAAATCCTCTTGCAAACTTTGCAACTCCTCTTTTTCTAATTTGAAATATTTCTCAGTTTTTAACAAATTCATCAATTCATTAGTCCTAAGATCTGAAAATTTAGAAAATAACAATCTTTCGATATTTGAAGAAATAAGTATATCCATAGCCGGAGAAATCGTCTTTTTTAAACTTCTATCCCTAAGATCATATTCTCCTTTGGTGAAAAAATCAGTAAGAATATTGTTAGCATTAGAAACAATTTTTATCTTAGAAATTTTAGCTCCCATCAATTTAGCATAATACGCCCCTAAAGCATTGCCAAAATTCCCACTTGGTACAAGAATTTCAATCTCTTCTTTAAACTCATGATAAAGTTTTAAGCTTGCATAGTAGTGATAGATGATTTGAAATAAAATTCTACCAAAATTTACAGAATTAGCAGCGCAAAGTCCGTATCCTACTTTGCTCAATTCATCTTTAAAAGTTTCTTTTGCAAGCAAATTTTTTAAAGTGCGTTGTGCATCATCAAAATCTCCCCTGATAGCAAAAACTTTTAAATTTCCCTTATCTAAAGCTCTCATTTGAAGCTCTTGTATAGCGCTTGTTCCACCTTTTGGATACATGCAAAGCACTTTAATATTTTCTAAATTTTCAAAGCTTTTAAGCGTTGCAGGTCCTGTATCTCCACTCGTAGCACAAATGATTAAAATTTTTTCATTTTGAGAAAATTCATTTAAAAGCACTCCAAAAGGTTGTAAAGCCATATCTTTAAAAGCTCTTGTAGGCCCATGCCAAAGCTCGTTAATATATGTTTTATCTTTTATCTTTTTTAAAGCGATAGGTGAGTTTTTATCATCAAATTTTTCATAACTTTTTAAAGCCTTATCAAACAAAGCCTCATGTCCAAATTCAAAACTCTCTATCAACTTTAAAGCAAATTCTTTATAAGATAAGTCTGCGTATTTTTCTCCATCAAATTGAGGCAAACTTAAAGGCGAATAAAGCCCACCTTGTGGAGCATTAGGATTAACTAATGCATTTTTAAAATCTACTTTATTGTTTATATTTCTACTTTCAACTAGCAACATTAAAACTCCTTATATATTGATATAATTTTTCTTTGAAATTTTCTTTTAATTCTATATTTAATTCTATAATCTGACACTTAAATCCAAAATCCTTCACCTTAACATAATCCTTAAAAGTTAGCATTAAAGTATCACAATGATGCTTATCCAACAAAGCTTGCAATTCTTCTTTTTTAAATTCATAATGATCTTTAAAAAAATAACAAGCCCTAGCCTTTATAAAATGCTCATAAAGCCTAAAAGGCTTTGCAATAGCTGTAATCAAAACCGCCTTAGGATTTTCTTTTACATAAGAATAGCGTATAAAATCCCTACCCTCACAAGCTATAAAATCAGCTTTTTTTTCGTAAAATTTAGGCAAACGATAAGCACCGCTTGGTAAGGTAAAATTAAAATAAGGCTTGATCTTGCTTTCAAGTAAAATATCAAATTTTTGGATATGAAATTTAGAAAAAGCATCATCTAAAAGCACTATTTTAGCCCCTAGCTCAAAAGCTTTTTGAATTCCTACTACCCTATCTTCACTTACGATCACGCCCTTGACACATTCTTCAAATGCGTACTCCATCGCTTCATCGCCGCTTTGCGAAACTTGAGCTAAAATTGTATTTTCATTTTTAACTACAACTAAACCCTTACTTTTACGCTTATAACCTCTAAGCACTATAAAAACGCCTTCAAATTCCCTTGCTATAGCCTTGCAAATAGGTGTTTTTCCATTTCCTCCAAAGCTTAAATTTCCTACGCTTATAATGGGTTTTTTAAAATCAATCTTTTGACGAAAACAAGTATTTAAAATCGCACACAAACCATAAAGCAAACTCAAAGGCAAAAGAATAAAAGCTAAACATTTTTGAAAAAAGCTGGGCTTAAAAAAATAATTATCAAGCCAAAGTTGATACTTTTTTTCTTCATTCATTATTTATTCAAACTCGCAATTTCAGGCATATTTCTTTTAAAAGCATTGTTTTTTATTCTTGATTGAAGCATGTCTAATAATTTTTTATCTAAATTTTCCAATACTTTCATATCTTGATTTTCAAGTGCTTTTAATCCTTTATCTATAAGCTCATAGGAAAAACCCAAGTCTTTCTCATCACTTTGTCCTATCCAAAGATCTGCACTTGGAGCTTTTTGAATGAATTTTTCATTTAAATTTAAATATCTTGCTAATTCATAAATTTCACTTTTATAAAGCTCTCCTATGGGATTAAAAGCGTAAGCTAAATCTCCATAAATTGTCCCATAGCCCAAAAGCAATTCGCTTTTGTTTGAAGTACCAACCACTAAAGCTTTTTTTAAAGCAGAATAATCATAAAGCAAGCTCATTCTAATGCGTGCGGCAAAATTTCCCCTGCTTAACTCATCTGTATTTTCACTTTGTTTTAAAAAAGCTTCTAAAATGTCTTGAATTTCTATGATTTTGTATTTTAAATTTAATTCCTGACAAAGATCTAAAGCATCGTTTAAATTTTCTTGATTAGAAAATTTTGTGGGCATTAAAAGCGCAAAAACATTTTCGCCTAAAGTCTTCTTGCACAGCGTCGCCACCAAAGCAGAATCAATTCCCCCACTAAGTCCTAAAACAACACCACTCAAACCCGAGTCTTGAACCTTGCGCTGAATAAATTCACATAAAGCTTGAGAAATTTTTTCATAATCCATAAACTTACCTTTAAACAATCAATGTATAATTATAATTCATTTTAAGTTCAAATTTCAATAAAAAAGGCTAAAAATGCAAATTCTAAAACAAGCTTGCGGACCTTATGAGACAAATTGCTATATTTTAAATACCTCTAAAGGGGATTTTATAATAGATCCTGGCCTTAATGCTCTAAGCTTTATAAAACAATACGCTAAAAAACCTCTAGCGATTTTAAATACTCACGGGCATTATGATCATGTATGGGATAATGCTAGAGTAAAAAAAGAATTTGACATTCCAATTTATATCCATAAAAATGATGAATTTATGCTACAAGATCCTTTTGGAAAAGGTTTTGAGCCAAGCAATGCAGATGTTTTAATCGAAAATGAAGATGAGCTTGAAATTTCTAACACTCGGTTTAAATTTCATTTTCTCCCTGGGCATACACCAGGCTGTACCATGATAGAACTTGTGGGTGAAAATTTGATGTTTAGTGGAGATTTTTTATTTTATAGAAGTATAGGAAGATGGGATTTTCCTTATTCAGATGCCAATTTAATGAAACAAAGCTTGGAAAAAGTGATGGCTTATAAAGAAGACTTTAGACTTTTACCTGGGCACGGGCAAGAAACAAGCCTTAGAGCTGAACAAGTGCATTTGCCTTCTTGGCTTAGATATTTTTAAAGGTGGCTTTTGTGAATTTGGATTTTGTGCTACTTTGCTTTTTTGTTTTTTTAGATGCTTTTGCGCTTTTAGGTTTATTTTTAGGAAATAAGAAAAAAAATCAATTTAATGATAAAAAATTTTATAAAATTTGTCCCTGTAAACAAATGGCGGAAAATGGCTCTTTAAGTACAATTTGTATTTATTCAGCTGTGGGCGGATTTTTTTATAGTGTATTGTCTATAGGTTATATTGGGTTTGGCGATTTATTTTTAAATTTGATTTTCTTATTTACGCTTTTGACTGCTTATGTGGGCTGGAAGCTAAAACTTGATTAAACTCTGTTTTTATGATTGTTTTAAAAAATTTATTTTTATAAGTGCAAGTTTTTTAAGCAAGCACTCAAAAAATAAATAATATTTTTTAAGTAAAATTAAAATTTTATTTTACTTAAAAGTCGTTCCACCATCTACGATGAAAGTGTGTCCTGTTACCCAACTTGCTTTATTTGAGCAAAGAAAAAGACAAGCACCAGCTAAATCCTCAGGCTGTCCCATGCGGTTTAAAGGACTTAAATTTATAGTTGCTTGTTTAACCTCTTCGTAATTTGTAAAAGCTCTTAAAGCATCTGTTTCAATCGGTCCACCGCTGACTACATTTACACGGATATTTTTTTCTCCAAGTTCTGTTGCTGCATATCTTGCCATTGCTTCAACCGCAGCTTTTGCTGTGCCATGTCCTGAGTAATTTTCTATATAAACTAAATTTCCAGTAGATGAAATTGAAATAATACTTCCACCCCCTACTTTCTCCATTCTCTTAGCTGCTTCTTGGGCTCCCACAACAAAAGCATTTACAGTAGCAGTAAAGATATTGTTAATTCCTTTTGGTTTTAACTTCATAAATTTAGTATAACCACCCACAACTGCACGACCTGAAATAATAGCATTTGAAATAAAATAATCCACCCTATCAAAATCCATGTCAATTTTTTCAAAAAGCTCTTTGTAAGTTTCAGGTTCTAAAATATTGAATTCATAAGCTCTTGCTTTGATCTTATAATTCTTCTCCAAATCCTCAACCATTTCATCAGCGATTTGCGCATTTGAATTATAAGTAAAAGCTACATTTGCTCCTACTTTTGCAAATTCATATACAATAGCCTTACCAATCCCGCGTGTTCCGCCACTAATAACTAAGGTTTTTCCTTTAAATTCTGTTTCCATTAAAATCCTTTAATTTTATATTTTTTCATCACTTCCTCTATTTTAGCAAAGTTTTCTTTACTTGGAGGGCAAAGAGGAAGTCTAAATTCCAAACTTTCAATAAGTCCTGCTATATACATAGCAGTTTTTATAGGGATAGGATTGCTCTCGCAAAATAAAATTTTATTGATATTATAAAGCTCGTCATTAATCTTTTTAGCTTCTTTATAATTTTCTTCTAAAGCCAAATGGGTAAGCTTGCTAATCATATCAGGCAATAAATTTGAAGTAACCGAAATCACCCCTTTGCCCCCATTAGAAAGTATAGGATAATTGATCGCATCTTCACCTGAAATCAATATCATCCTTGGTTCATGTGCAAGCAAATCAACGCATTTGTCTATATTTCCACTCGCTTCTTTAACTCCATAAATATTTTCACAATCTCTAAATAATTTAATAATAGTCTCGGTGCTAATTTCACAGCCTGTTCTTCCAGGGACATTGTATAAAAGCACAGGAATATCCACACTATTTGCAATCGCTTTATAATGCTCATAAAGTCCTTGCTGTGTCGGTTTGTTATAATAAGGAGCTACGCTTAAAATTCCATCTGCTCCATGCTCTTTGGCAAATTGAGCCAAATCCACAGCCTCATGAGTAGCATTACTTCCAGCACCCGCTAGAACCTTAACCTTAGTTCCTTTACAAATATCTACTGCAATTTCAATACAAGTTCTATGTTCTTCATGGGTTAAAGTCGCGCTCTCTCCTGTCGTCCCAACAGGAACTACCGCATCAATGCCATTATCAATTTGTCTTTGTATCAATCTTGCATAACTTTGCTCATCTAACTTGCCATTTTTAAAAGGTGTAATCAAAGCTGTCATTGCTCCGATAATGATATTTTTATCCATTCTTAATCCTTTCTTAAAATCAATGTAGTCGAATTTGATCTATCAAAATATTTTTTAGCACTTTTAACCAAGTCTTGCTCGCACAAATGGGCTATATTGTTTTCATATTCTAAGAGAGGTTTTAAATCCCCTCTAGCCAAATAAGAACCATAAGTATTTGAAACCGCACTTGCTGTATCAAGCGAGAAGATAAAATCGCTCTTGACATTATTTTTTACTTTTTGCAAATCCTTGCTTGAAAAATCACCCTTTTTAAGCCTGTCTATAATCTTCCAAAGCTCTTGCTCTACTTTTTCTGCTTTTACACCTACATTGCAATTACAAATAAAAATAAACAAATTCTCATCTATACAATCATTTGCAAAAGAATAAAATTCATTAACCAAATTTAACTCATCAACCAAAACCTCATTCATCATAGAACTTTTTCCATTTCCTAAAAGCTCTGCTAAAGCATTTAAAGCGGGTATATCCTTGTGTTTAAAATTAGGAATTTTAAAACCTATGGCAAGAAGTTCGGTGTGAGTTGGTTTTTTAATCTCTATCCTTTTAGCTCCATCTTGTTTAGGCTCTTTAGTATGAATTTTTGGAATAGGTTTGGTATTTTTGATTTTTTCAAAATGTTTTTTAGCTCCACTAAAAACCTCTTCGCTATCAATATCCCCACTTACTATCAAAATAGCATTTTTAGGCTGATAATAAATGCTATGAAATTCTTTAATATCTTCTATGCTCCAATTTTCTATATCCTTAAAAAAGCCTATAGGAGTCCAATGATAAGGATGATACATAAAAGCGTGATTAAAAAGTCTAAAGTACAAATATCCTAAAGGATTATTATCCGTTCTCCATCTACGCTCTTCTAAAACCACGCTTCTTTCGGGCTGAAATTCTTCATCTTTAAGGCTTAAATTTTCCATAAGCTCTGCAAAAAGTTCTAAGGTTTTGTCTAAATTTTTCTTAGAACATTTAATATAATAATGAGTATAATCAAAGCCTGTACTAGCGTTATCAACCCCGCCAAAACCCTTAACTATCTCATCAAACTCCCCTGCTTTTAAATTTTTAGTGCTTTTAAAATTCAAATGTTCAAGCATATGAGCTATACCGCTTTTTCCCATGATCTCATTTCTTGAACCCACTTTGTAAAAAATATCCACACTGATAACATCACTGTTTTTATTTACAGGAAAAGTATAAACATCTAATTTATTTTTTAATGTAATTTTACTATAGTCTATCATTTTAAATTTGCTCCCACCGCTTCACTAATATGCATAAAACCATCTTGTTTTAATAATTCTATAAGAGTTTTATTAATATCTCTTACCAATGAAGGCCCTTTATAAATCAATGCTGTATAAACTTGTATCAAATTAGCTCCATTTTTGATTCGCTCATAAGCAAGCTCGCCGCTGTCTATCCCTCCACTTGCAATAAGTAAAGTCTTTCCAAATAAAACCCTAGCAAGCTCTTTAAAGAAAATACCGCTTTTTTTAGTGATGAGTCTTCCGCTTATACCACCAAAAGTTCTATTATTATCAAGAAGAGAATAATCTACGCTTGTATTGGCTATGATAAAGCCATCTGCTCCTTTTAAGATAGCATTTTCGCAAAGCTTTAAAGCACTATCTATAGGCATATCAGGAGCAATTTTTATCAAAATAGGCTTATTTGTGATTTTTCTAGCTTCTTCAAGAAGATGGTTTAAAAAATCATCATTTTGAAGTTCTCTTAAATTTTTAGTATTGGGTGAAGAGATATTGACGATAAAATAATCACACAAATCTTTAAAATTTCTAAATAGAGTAAAATAATCCTCCAAAGCTTTATCATTGCTTGTAATCTTATTTTTGCCTATATTTGCCCCCAAAGGCAAAACAAAAGGATAAATTTTTGATAATCTTGCGGCGATTTTTTCCGCTCCTTGATTATTAAAACCCATTGCATTTTGTATGCTTTCTTGCTTTACAAGGCGAAATAAACGCGGTTTTTCATTTCCCTCTTGAGGCTTTGGTGTAAAGGTTCCAAATTCTAAAAAACCAAAACCAAGAGCTGCTAAAGGGCGTATCATAGTGGCATTTTTATCAAATCCTCCTGCTAAACCCACAGGATTGTTAAAATCAAGTTCTAACAATTTTTGCTTCAAGCTATCATCATTTACAATATAATTATAAGCAAAAAAGCTCAAAGAACCTGGCAAAGCAGCATTTAAAGTTCTTAAACTGCCCTCTACTAAAGCATGAGCATTTTCAGGATCGAGTTTAAAAAGTAAAGGTTTTATAAAATTATAAAGCATATTATCCCTCGTTTTTTTAAAATTTTAACTAAATTTAACTTAAAACTAGACTTTATCTACTTCTTTGTTTTTAAATTTCTGATAAAGTTCGCAACTTTGTAAAAGCTCTTTATTGGTTCCTATGGCAATCATTTGCCCTTGATCAATCACTGCGATCTTGTCTGCATTTTCTATAGTACTTAAACGATGAGCTATCATTAAAACAAGTCTATCTTTTTTTAAATTTTCTATAGTCTCGATGATAGCTTTTTCACTTTCATTATCAAGAGCTGAAGTTGCTTCATCAAAGATAAGTAAATCAGGATTTTTGTATAAGGCTCTAGCTATGGCAATGCGTTGTTTTTGACCTCCGCTTAAATTTTTACCATGCTCTTTTATCTCTGCATAAATTCCTCCCATTTTTTGGACAAATTCATAAGCATTAGCTAGTTTTAAAGCCTTGATAATCTTTTCTTCATTAGGCTCTTCGCTGTAAGCTATATTTTCAGCAAAGCTATCATTAAAAAGATAAATATTTTGCGTTACAAGGCCTATTCTATCATGCAAACTTTCTATGCTGAATTCACTGATATCTAAATCATTTAATAAAATCTCACCCTTTTGCTTATCATAAAAACGCATTAAAAGATTGATAATAGATGATTTTCCGCCCCCACTTGTTCCAACAAGTGCAAGAATTTCACCCTTATTAAATTCAAAATTAATATTTTTTAAAACACTTTTATAAGGATTTTCATAAGCAAAATCTACTTGCTTAAATTCAATCCTTTCTATACTTTCTAAATTTTTACTTCCATTTAGAATTTGTGGTTCTAAATCGATTAGATAAAAAGTTCTCTCACTTGCTGCTATCGCGCCTTGTAGCCTGCCATAAAGTGAAGATAGTCTTTTTAAGGGTGTATAAATAGCAAAAAGTGCTGTAATAAAAGCAAAAAAGCTACCCACACTCATCGTGCCATGGATCACTTCTCTTCCTCCGATGATAATTACTGCAGCTACTCCAAGCGATCCGATAATCTCCATAAGCGGACTAGTTAGAGCGTCAATGCGAGTGGATTTTAAATTTAAACGACAAAGCTCATTGTTTTGTTTGGCAAATTTTTCGCCTTCTTTGTTTTGGGTATTGCTCGCCTTAATAAGCTCAATATTTGAAAAAATTTCACTCAATCTTGAAAGCAAGTCAGAATTTGTTTCTTGTATACTTCTAGCGTATTTTTTTAATTTTCTAGCAAAATGCACCAAGGGCAAAATCGCACAAGGCAAAACCACTAAAGCGAAAAAAGCCAAAATAGGACTTTGATAAAATACAACTATCAACAAACCCACAATCGTTAAAAGCTCTCTAAAAAAATCAGGAATGATATTAGAAACTATACTTTGAAGAGCGTTAATATCATTAGTACAACGACTTACCAACTCTCCACTTCTATTGCGCTTAAAAAAATCTAGATCAAGTCTTAAAAGATTTTTTAAAACCTTAAAACGCAAAATTCTTAAAGTATCCATCCCTATAAAACTTAAATAATAAGTTTGCAAATAAAAACCCAAATTCTTTAAAATATAAATAACAACAAGCAAAAAAGGCAAGGTATAGAGCAAGGCCTCATTTTTTTCAACAAAAATATAATCTAAAATAGGCTTTAAAGATGCAAAACTTCCAGCCGTTCCTATACTAGTAAGTATCATACCAAAAATAGCGATGGCAAATTCTTTCTTGTATTTTTTATAAAAGGGCTTAAAACGGATCAAAACATCTTTAAGAGTCATATCTTTATGCATTTAAATTTTCTCCCAAATCGTTCCTTGTGGTGTATCTTGCAAGGCGATACCAAGCTTAAGTAAGTCTTCTCTGATCTGATCTGCTTTGGCAAAATCTTTATTTTTCTTAGCTTCGTTTCTTTGCAAAATTTGATCTTGAATTTTTTCTTTCAACTCTTCGGCTACACCCCATTGAAAATATAAATTTTCATCCATAAAACCAAAGCCAAAAATTTTAGCTAGTTCACTTAAGGCTTCTTTGATTTTTTGTTTTAATTCTTTATTTTTACTTTGCTGATCAAGCTCTAAATTTGCATTGGTTATAAACTCATCTAAAAGAGCTAAAGCCTTAGAAATATTTAAATCATCGCTTAAGACTTCTAAGATTTGCTTGGCGATATTGCTACGAATCTCTATATCATTTAAAATTCCAAAATCCTCGCTCTTTCCCACAGCAAGTCTTTTTTTAAGTCGATAAAACTTATCCAAGCGTTTTTTCACATTTTCTAAATCTTCTAAAGAATAATTAAAATGGGCTCTATAATGAGAACTTAAAAGATAAAATCTCAAAGCTTCTCCCATGAAATCTTTCAACGCATCTTTTAAGAAAAAGCTATTATTTAAGCTTTTGCTCATTTTTTCTCCATTGATTTTTACAAAACCATTGTGAAGCCAAATTTTTGCTAATGCTCTTTTGCACGCACAACGACATTGCGCTGCCTCATTTTCATGATGAGGAAATAACAAATCCACCCCACCTGCATGTATATCAAGAGTATCTCCAAAAATAGAATCGATCATAGCCACACATTCAGTATGCCAACCTGGTCGCCCTTTTCCAAATTCACTATCATAAAAATTTTCATCGAATTTCCAAAGAACAAAATCACTCTCATTTCTTTTTTCAACTTCATTGCTAAGTCTTGAAACATTTTCTTCTGTATTGCGGTGAGATAAACTTAAATAATCCTCATCTTTACTAGTATCAAAATACACCCCATCTTCTAAGGTATAAGTAAAGCCGTTTTTACTAAGCTTATGGATAAGATCTAGCATGGGTTCTATATAATATGTCGCACGAGGTTTAAAATCAGGCTCTAAGACATTTAAAGCTTTCATATCTCTTTCATAATTTGCTATATAAAACTCAACAAGCTCATTTAAGCTCTTACCGCTTTCACTCATTTTTTTTAAAATTTTATCGTCTATGTCTGTATAATTTCTAGCAAATTGCACCCTATAACCCAAAGAAAGCAAAACTCTACGCAACAAATCAAAACAAACACTGCTTCTAGCATGGCCTAAATGCGCATCATCATATACAGTAGGTCCGCATAAATAAATATTGATATTATCTTGTTCAAGTTCGATTTTTTCTTTTAAAACACTATCCATTAATTTCATCAAAACACTCCTTTAACACTAGCAACAATCCACAACAAAGCCTCTATAAGATAAGGTTTGATCCCATAAAGTAAAATTGTAAAAACAACAAGTCCTATAATCATTAAAAAACAAAATTTAAAAGATATTAAAGCAAAAAAGTTCTTAAAACCAAATTCTTTGATATTGGCAACAAGCAAATAAAAAGCACTTAAAGAACTTGAAAGCGCCACAGCTATAACCTTTAAACTCTCATCTTTGATTAAAAAAATAAAAAGCACAGAACATAAAGCACTGATAAGCAAAGCTTTAAAGGCGATAAAAGCGGCGGTTTTTTGTTTAAATTTAGCATAGAGCCATAAAGAAAATAATTTTTGCAAGCCAAAAGGCAAAAGCCCTACTAAATAAGCAATTAAAACATAAGCTGTGATAATACTATCTTCGTGAGTAAAATTTCCTCTTTCAAACAAAAGCTTTGAAATTTCTAAGGCAAATACAGAACCTACAATACTTGAAACAATCAACAAAACACTTAAAACCGCCAAGGCTCTTTGCATAAAACTTAAAGCTAAATTTTCTTGATCACTTTTTAAATGTTTTAAAATTTTAGGAAAAGAAACTTGAGTTAAGGCTATAGCAAAAAGAGCTAAAGGAAGCTGAAAAACGCGGTTTGCGTAATAAAGATAAGAAATACTGCCCGTCATTAAAAAACTTGCAATCGTCGTATCAAGCAAAGAGCTTATTTGCGTAGCAGAAGAGCCTAAAACTCCATGAAAAAAATTGCTATAAAAACCCTCTAGTTTAGCTTTTGCTCGTCTAAATTTCACACTTAATGCCATAGCGCGTATTACAGGGTTTTTTCGCAACACCATTAAATGCAAAATCAATTGTGCCACACCGCTTAATACAGTCGCATAAGAAAAATAATAAAGCGTATCTTGAGGAGCATCTTTATCAACAAAAAATGCGGCTATAACTATACTTAGATTAAACAAAGCTGCTGAAAAAGAAGTGATGAAAAATTTTTGTCTATAATTTAAAATCGCTCCTAAAAAGGTAACCAAAAAAATAAAAAACAAATACCAAAAATTAATCGCCACCAAAGGAGAAGCTAAAGCTATGGTGTCAGAACTAAACCCAAAAGCAAAAAGCTTGGTAAAAAATGAAGAAAAAAAGCTTACTAAAAGACAAAATAAAAACACTATAACGCTAAATTGATACATAACGCTAACACAAAAAGCACCTTTTTTCCTTGCTTTTACAAAATTAGGCAAAAAGCTTTGTCCAAATGCCCCTTCGGCAAAAATTCTTCTAAAAAAAGCAGGCATTTTTAATGCTACAAAAAAAATATCGCTATAAATTCCCGCTCCTAAAAAAAGGGCGATTAGCACATCGCGCGCCAAACCCAAAACGCGAGAAAATAAAATTCCTAAAGCATTGATGATAAAATTTTTAAACACTAAACTCTTCATAAATTTTCACAAATTTTCAAATATAAAAACTATCATTTTAACTAAATTTGATTAAAAATTGACTATAATATTGAACTTAAATTGAATATCAAAGGGGAAAGTTTTGGCTTTAGATGAGAAAATCATTTCCTATACTGAAAATCCTTCTCGCGAACTTTTATCTGTAGCTTCAAGAACCAATATCGCTTTAAATGAACTTGATTTTCATCTTTTAGCTTTTTCAACGCAATATCGTCTTGAAAATGCCGAATGGGTAAAAATTGCAGAAAAAGATCTTGTTCTTTTTGAAAAAGATGAAATGTTTTTAAAAGAGGATTTGCAAATCAAACAAGAATATAAAATCGAAATTTTTCATCAAACAAGCCAAGATAAAACCGCTAATGCCATTAAGCTGATTGCCAATAAAAATTTAACAAAAATTGTTGCTCAAATTAATTTTAATGAGCTAAAACATCATGAAAAATTAGCCTTTGAACTTTTGCAAAATATCTACAAAAAAATGTTGAAACTTAAGTTTTTAATAGGTATTCGTATATTTGATTTCAAAAAAGAACTCATCCGTATATGCAATGAACACAAAAAAAATGCTTTAAATAAAACCTTACAAATCAATGTAGCCAAAGGTATTGAACCCATACAAAGCCAAGATGAAGCTTTGGTTTTGCTCTATAAAGAAAAGGCTAAAGATTACACCATAGATGAAAAACGCTCAGGAATCATAGTAGTTGATGAAAATGAAGTTGTATTAAGATATAATAAATTCAAACAAGGCAAAGAAGGAAAAGACTTAAATTTACATACTTTAAAAGTTATAGATGCCAACCAAAACAAAATCAAATTTAACTGCTCCTCATTGGCATTTAAGGCCGTAGAATACGAAGATTACACAGAATATTTAGCATTAAAAAAGGGCTATGTAATTGAAGATCAAGATAAATTTGATATTGGAACTTTGCTTGAATTTAACAATAAAGTTGATTTTAAAAATATAGGCATAATCCGCGCAGGATTGGATAAAAATGTAAAAATAAATATTAGATTTATATCTGATATGCAAGATGCTGTTAATTCAGGCGTAGGAATAGAATGTGAAGAACTCAATATCACAGGAAGTGTCGGAAGTAATACAAATTTAAAAGCTACAAGAATGAGAATTGAAGGCACTACGCACACAAAATCTAAAATTTACGCCAAAGAAGCCTATATAAAAACGCATCGTGGTTTTGTTCAAGCAGAAAAGCTAAACATAGATCTCTTAGAGGGTGGCAATGTAAAAGCTAAAGAAGTAAGGATTAAAAAAAGCTTAGGCGGAGTAATAGAAGCAGATAGAATTTATATAGAACAATTAGAAAGCAATAATTCATGTGTGTTTTACAATAATGTTGTCATAGAACGCTTTGAAGGTGAAAATAATAAATTTCATATTAAAATAAAAAAAATGGATAAAGACTACGATCAAGAACTTTTAAAAATAAAAAATGAAATTTTATCCCTTAATCACAAAATAAGCAAACTCAAACAATACATTTTATTAAACAAAAACAATGTTTTAGATATAGAAAAAAAAGTCTTAGAGCTTAAAAATCAAGGGCAAAATATACCAAATCAATATGAGAAATTTTTGAAGAATTTTTCCATACAAAATACAAATTTAAACAAACTTCAAAATCAAGAAAAAGGGCTTTTAGAATATAGAAAAAAAATCCATGATGAACTTTTAGTACTTGAGGAAGATTTATTTAAAGCCAAATTTATCAACAAAAGTGGAAAATGGAGCGATATGAATGAAATTAGATTTTCGCTTTTAGAGCCCAAGGAAGATATTTTTTATTCTTCTTCCACTAAAGAAAATGCAAAATTTATAGCTTTGAAAAAAATCATACAAAATAACCAAGAGTATATAGAGATCGATAAAAAACTTGATTACGAAGAAAAGGATATAGAATGGTTGTTGCCATCGAAGGAATAATCACAAAAAAAGAACCCACTTTTGCCATTATAAAATGTGCTAGTGGCTTAAGCTATGGAGTTTTTATCTCACTTTTTTGTGCTGCTAAGCTTGAAACTCATCAAAAATATGAGCTTTTCATCACTCAAATCATCAAAGAAGATTCTAATAAATTCTATGGTTTTTTAGATAAAGATGAGCAAAAAATGTTTGAAATGCTTTTAAAAGTAAATGGAGTGGGCGCAAGTACTGCGATGGCTATATGCTCAAGTTTGGATGTAAATTCTTTTTATAAGGCTTTAAATTTGGGAGATGAAAGCGTACTTAAAAAAGTTCCAGGTATTGGTCCAAAAAGCGCCAAACGCATCATCGTAGAACTTGGAGATGCTAAAGTACAACTTGAAAGCGTGAGCGATGATAAAAGCGAAGCTTTGGCTGCTTTGCTTTCTTTGGGATTTAAACAGGATAAAATATTAAGCGTTTTAAGCACTTGCAACGGAAAAGATACAAGCGAACTTATCAAAGAAGCACTAAAAAAACTAGCATAAGGAAAATTAATGAAACTAGCGATACTTTTTGGCGGAAATTCTTACGAACATGAAATCAGCATTGTAAGTGCTGTGGTATTAAAAAAAGTGATAAATACGGATTTGGTATTTATTTTTTGCGATGAAAAGAGAAAATTTTATTTAATTCCTAGTGAAAAAATGAATTCTAAAACCTTTAGCAGCGGTGCTTATCAAAAAGAAAAAGAGTTGTTTTTAAGACAAAAGGCTTTTTGTTTTAAAAGCTTGTGGAGCGAAAAAAGCTTAGAATTAGATTGTGTGATCAACCTCATCCATGGAAGAGATGGAGAAGATGGAAAGATAGCTTCTTTGCTTGAATTTTTTGATATCAAATTCATAGGTCCTAGAGTTGAAGCAAGTGTTTTATCTTTTAACAAAGAGTTCACAAAACTTTATGCACAAAGTGTTGGGGTTAAAACTCTAGATTATCAAATGCTTAGAAAAAACCAAAAGCAAGATTTTACAGCTCATTTTCCTTGCATTTTAAAGCCTGCGCGACTTGGAAGTAGCATAGGAATCAGCATAGCTAAAAATGAAAAGGAATTAGATTATGCTAAAGATGTGGGCTTTGAATTTGATACTGATATCTTAGTAGAGGATTTTAAAAGTGATATCAAAGAGTACAATCTTGCAGGATGTATGATCAAAGATGAATTTATCTTTTCAATCATCGAAGAGCCAAAGAAAAAAGAATTTTTGGATTTTGAGCAAAAATATCTTAGTTTTTCAGGGCATAACGAACTTATCGAAGCTGATTTGAGCGAAGAATTGAAACAAAAACTTAAAGATAATTTTGCCAAAATTTACAATCCTTTATTTAAAGGTGCTTTAATCCGTTGTGATTTTTTCATCCTAGATAATGAAGTTTATCTAAATGAAATCAACCCAAATCCAGGCTCTTTAGCAAATTATCTTTTCAAGGATTTTAACAAAATTATAGAACAACTTGCCCTAAATATAGAAAGCGAAAAGAAGATTAAAATCACCTATGAATTTTTGCATTCTATTAATGGACAAAAAGGCAAATTATAAAGCTTTAAGAGAAAGTATGTTAAATTTTACATAAAATTTTATGTATTTTAGGAAAATTTATGCTTTCTTTTAAACAAGATGAAATCTATACTGCTACGGAAGTTGTGCGAAACTTTAGCCCTTTGATCGAAAAACTAAAAAAAAGCGAATCGGGCAAAATGGTCATCTTAAAAAACAATAAATTTGAAGCCGTTTTGCTCAGTATGAAAGAATTTGAACGCTTGCAAAACGCTATGCAACTCTTAGAAAATATTTACAAAAACCAAAAGGTTTAAGATGGCGCTTGCAAATGTGATTTATAATAATGATACTTATGAGCTAAGTTATGAAATTTTAAATCAAGATAAGAAAAAATCTTTACTCATATTGCATGGATGGGGTGCAAACAAAGAGCTTATGAAGCAAGCTTTTTCTAAAAATTTAAATGATTTTTGTCAAATTTATCTAGATTTGCCTGGCTTTGGAAATTCAAGTGCGCCAAAAAGTCTTTATAGCCAAGATTATGTAAATATCATAAAAGAATTTTTAAAAGAAAAAAAACTCGATATTGATATTTTTCTAGGGCATTCTTTTGGTGGGAAAATAGCTGCTTTGCTTGTTTTGGATTTTCAAAAAGCTCAACTTGTTTTGCTTTCAAATTCAGGCATACTTGCAAAAAAATCTTTTAAAGTGCGTTTTAAAATCATACTGTTTAAATTTCTAAAAAAATCGGGTTTGGGTAAATTTTATCGTTATTTTGCAAGCAAGGATGGAGCAAACTTAAATCCTTTAATGTATCAAACTTTTAAAAATGTAGTGGATGAAGATCTTAGTCAAACTTTTGCCAAAATCGATAGTAAAAGCCTTATTTTTTGGGGAATTGATGATAAAGCTACCCCTTTAAAAAGCGGAGAAACAATGCACAAGCTTATCAAAACTAGCGAATTTTATCCTTTAGAAGGGGATCATTTTTTCTTTTTAAAACATTCTTTATTTATAGCTAATAAAATCAAGGAAAACCTATGCTAACCAATACGCTTTATTTTCTCAATTCTTTATTTTTTAATTTTTGTGTAGCTTTTTATCTTATGAGTGCTTTGCAATGGTATTCTTATAAATTCAAACGCGTATTTTTTCACTATCATAGACCTTTGTGGCATTTGTATTTTTTATTTTTGCCTTATTTTTTCTTTTTGACTTTTCCTTTGCATTCTTTAGCATATTTTGCACTTATTCATACTCCGATTTTGTATTTTTGGAACAAAAGCATAGATAAAAAACTCGTCTTTACAAGTAAGGTTAAATGGTTTTTTGTTTTTATATTTATCTATAATACCCTTTTTGCCATACTTGCTTTGCGTTTTTCTTTTCTTTTTAATCTTTTTACCCTACCCTTTGCTCTTATAAGTCTTAAAATCTTTGAGTTATTTAGTAATTTATATTTTAAAAATAAAGCCAAAGCCAAACTTCAAAACAATCCACAGCTAAAAATCATACTCATTACTGCAAGTTTTGGAAAAACAAGTATTAAAAATTTCCTCTATGAGCTTTTAAAAGATGATTTTAAAACCTACAAAACGCCTCGCTCTGTAAATACCTTACTTGGCATTATCGCAGATATTAATACAAATTTAAGCGATGATACACAAATTTACATAGCAGAAGCAGGAGCTAGAGTAAAAGGCGATATTGATGTTATAACGCGTTTTTTAGAGCCTCAAATTTGCATTGTAGGAGAGATAGGAAATGCGCATTTAGAGTATTTTAAAAATATAGAAAATACGCGAAACACTAAACTTGAAGCTTTAAATTCCAAAAGATTGGAAAAAGCTTTTTTGCATACTAGCACTCAAAAAAGTGAAGATGAGCTTATCTTACTTTACGATAATAAATTACAAGACATTCAAGCAAGTCTTCAAGGTTTGGAATTTAAAATCAATTTAGAAAATAAAACACATGAATTTAAAAGCCAAATTTTAGGGGATTTTAACGCTCAAAATCTTTGTGCTTGCATACTTTGTGCAAATTATCTAGGTGTAAAAATAGAAAAAATTCAAAAGCAAGTTTTAAAAATCAATTCAGTAGAGCATCGCTTGCAAATCATCTCTAAAGAACCTAAATTCATCATTGATGATGGTTTTAATGGAAATTATAAAGGTATGAGTGCAAGTTACAAACTTTGCAAAAGCTATAAAGGACGCAAGGTTTTAGTAAGCCCTGGTATAGTAGAAGTAAATAAAGATGAAAATATAAAATTAGCCAAAATCATCAACGAATGCTTTGATCTTGCCATCATCACAGCACAAGTTAATGCTGATATCTTTAAAAAAGAACTTGAAATAAAAACCATTATACTCAAAGAAAAAGCAGAGCTAGTAAAGGTTTTAGCAAAAGAAACCCAACAGGGCGATTTGATACTTTTTTCCAATGATGCGCCTAGTTTTATGTAATTTTATCTTATAGATAATCTCAAAGGTAAAAATTTTTACCTTTAGACTTATTGTTTTTTAAAAGATTGTCAGTTCTTGTTCTCAATCATTTTCTATTTTATTGTTAGAATTTTATGATAAAATCAGTGCCACATTTATAAAAGTTTTTCACAAATTTAGGAGTAAATTATATGCAAAAAAATTCTTTTTTACAAATCCACGGACTCATACCCTTTTTGCTTGTAGCTTTTATCAATGCTTTTGTGGATTTAGGACACAAGATTATTATTCAAAATACTATTTATAAAGTTTATGAAGGTAGCACACAGCTTCTTTTAACAGCCATTGTTAATGCTCTTATCCTTCTACCTTTTATTTTAATGCTTTCGCCATCGGGATTTTTAGCAGATAAATATCCAAAAAATCTTATCATGAAACTCTCGGCAGCCTTTAGCGTTATACTTACGATTATCATTTGTATAAGTTATTACAATGGGGCTTTTTGGACAGCTTTTGCTCTTACTTTTATCATGGGAATTCAAGCAGCACTTTATTCTCCTAGCAAATACGGCTTTATTAAAGAATTGGTTGGAAAAGATTTACTTGCGATGGGAAATGGTGCAGTTAATGCAGTAAGTATCGTAGCTATACTGGCTGGAATGAGTCTTTTTTCTTTAAGTTTTGAAAGCTTATATGATGCAAATTATAGCAGCTCAGAAGAGGTTTTAAAACAAGTCGCGCCTTTGGGATTTTTACTTATACTTTTTTCCCTTATAGAGCTTTACTTGGCATGGCGTTTACCTAAGCTTAAAGATGAGATAAAAGAATTAAAATTTGATTCTAAACGCTATTTGAGCGGAAAATTGCTGATGAGCAATTTAAAACTTATTTTTGAAAATAAAATAATTTGGCTTTGTATCGTTGGAATTTCGATATTTTGGGCGATATCACAATTATATCTTGTGAGTTTTCCCGTATTTAGCAAAAATGAACTTTTTGTTGAAAATACTTTTTTTGTACAAGTTTCTTTAGGATTTTCAGGGATTGGGGTAGTTTTAGGCTCTTTAATAGCAGGTAGATTTTCTAAAAATTATATCGAGCTTGGACTCATTCCTTTTGGAGCTTTGGGTGTGTTTTTAATGGCTTTAATTATGCCCTATTTTACAAGCTTGATTACATATAGTTTTATCTTTTTCATCTTTGGTTTTTGTGGTGCATTATTTATCATACCTTTAAATTCTCTTATACAATTTCATGCAAAAGAAAACGAGCTGGGTAAAATTTTAGCAGGAAATAACTTCGTGCAAAATATCGCAATGCTCACTTTTCTTGTTTTAGCAACTTTATTTGCCAATTTAGAAATCAATGTGGTTTATTTATTTTACTTCATCACTCTTGTTGCTTTTTTGGGTGCGATTTATGTAGTCTTTAAACTCCCTTTTTCTTTAGTAAGAATGCTTTTAAGCATAGCATTTTTAGGGCGTTATCGTTTGCTTGTGGAAGGCTTTAAAAATATCCCTGAAAAAGGTGGCGCTTTGCTTTTGGGCAATCATATTTCTTTTATTGATTGGGCTATAGTGCAAATGGCGATCCCTAGAAAAATTTATTTTGTCATGGAGCGAAGTATTTATTCTAAATGGTATATTAAAATTTTTCTTGATAAATTTGGTGTCATTCCTGTTTCAAGTGCAGCAAGCAAGGCTAGTTTAGAGCTTATTGCAGAGCGTATTAAACAAGGGGATTTAGTTTGTCTTTTTCCCGAAGGCGTGCTTTCAAGACATGGACAACTCAATGAATTTAAAGGTGGATTTGAGCATGTTTGCTCAAATTTAGAAGAAGATGATGGAGTGATCTTGCCTTTTTATATACGCGGACTTTGGGGCAGTACTTTTTCAAGAAGCGATGAAGAATTTTCGGCCAGAAATCGCACCTTAAGCAAAAGAAATATCGCTATAGCTTTTGGTGCTCCTATGTCTTTACACTCTAAAAAAGAAGAAGTAAAGGCTAAAGTTTTTGAACTTTCTTTTATGGCTTGGAAATCTCAATGCGAAGCAATGCATACCATAGCAAGAGCTTTTATCACCAGCGCTAAAAGAAATCTTAGCAATATAGCTATAATCGATTCTATAGCAGGGGCGATCAGTTATAGAAAATTACTGAGTCTTAGTTTTATTTTAAGCACCCTTATAAAAGAAAATTCAAAAAAAATCAATAACAATCTTGAACGCGGATCTTATGCGCCTAAAGAAGAATGTGTAGGAATTTTACTCCCTGCTTCTTTTGCTAGCTCTTTACTGAATTTAAGCGTCTTGCTTGCACAAAAAGTTGTAGTAAATTTAAATTTTACTGCAGGAGAAAAAGCTTTGCAAGCAGCAGTAAAAAGCGCTCAAATTTCACAAATTTATACTTCTAAAAAATTCTTAGAAAAACTAGAAAGCAAAGGTGTCTCTCTTAATTTTGGCGAAGAGGTAAATCTTATCTATATGGAAGATGTGGTTGAAATCTTTAAAAAACAAAAAAGTAAAATTTTAGCAATGATGATGACAGTTAGTATTTTACCTAGCTTTATATTAAAAGCGATCTTTGCTCCTTCTAAGAATAATCTCGCCATAGCAGCCATTCTTTTTAGCAGTGGTAGCGAAGGCACTCCAAAAGGCGTAATGTTAAATAACCGCAATATTTTAAGTAATATCGCTCAAATTTCAGATGTGCTTTGCACAAGAAATAATGATGTGATACTTTCATCCTTACCCCCTTTTCACGCTTTTGGGCTAACTGTGACTACATTTTTACCTTTACTTGAAAGCATTAAAAGTATCACTTTTGCTGATCCAACTGATGCTTTGGGTGTAGCAAAAGCTGTAGCCAAAAACAATGTTACGATAATGTGTGGAACCTCAACTTTCTTAGGAATTTATGCTAGAAATAAAAAGCTTGATGCCATTATGTTTGAAAGCTTAAGAGTGGTTGTTTCAGGAGCTGAAAAACTTAAAAATGAAGTCAGATCCGCTTTTGAAATGAAATTTAAAAAGACTATTTTTGAAGGTTATGGAGCGACTGAAACTACTCCTGTTGCAAGTGTGAATTTACCTAATCGCTTTGATGCAGATTATTGGATAGTTCACCGCGCAAGCAAAGAAGGAAGTGTGGGTATGCCTTTACCTGGAACTGCGGTTCGCATTGTCGATCCTAATACTTACGAAACCCTAAAAACAAATGAAGATGGACTGATACTTATAGGCGGACACCAAGTCATGGTAGGATATCTTAACAACAAAGAAAAAACCGATGAAGTCATCAAAGAAATCGATGGTATAAGATGGTATAACACTGGTGATAAAGGACATTTAGATGAAGATGGATTTTTATATATTGTAGATCGTTATTCACGTTTTGCAAAAATTGGTGGGGAGATGATATCTTTGGGTGCCTTAGAAGAAGAAATTGCTAAATTTATCGATACAAATATAGTGAAATTTTGCGCCGTAGCCTTAGAAGATGAGAAAAAAGGCGAACAAGTTGCCCTGCTTGTAGAATGCGATGAAGAATTCTTTGAAGGTGTTTGCGAAGCCATAAAAAGCTCAAGTATGCCTGCTATTTTCAAGCCAAGTCGCTACTTAAAAGTAGAAAAAATTCCACTTTTAGGCTCTGGGAAAGTGGATTTAAAAGGCGCTAAGGAATTAGCAAAAAGCTTGATTTAAAATAACAAATTTTTAGCAAAGAGATAAACACTCTTTGCTTTTTAATTTTCTTATCATTCCTTCATATGCTTAAAAATTTACACCAAAACCCAAACTAAAATCGGCATAGAAATAAAAGCAAAAAGCACTCCAAAAGCCACAGAACTTACAGCTAGATTGCTATCTAATTTAGCCTTCATTACCATAGCCCCTGCTAAAGTCATGGTAGGCGTGGCACTTTCTATGATGGCAACTATAATTGAAGCTTGCATTTGAAAACCAAAAAGCTTTAATAAAAGCACAAAAATCAAAGGTGCTAAAACCATTTTAGCTAAAATCACAAGAATGGTAGGCTTATAGGCGGTTTTAATCGCCATAAAACCAAGTCCCAAACCTATAGCAAAAAGTGCTACTGGAGTGGCCGCACCGCCAAATAAACGAATGGGAGAGAAAATAAATTCAGGTAAGGATATTAATTTACACAAAAAACCCAAAAGCAAAGCCAAAAAAGGTGGAAAAGAAAGAATTTTTTTAATATTTGCCATCAGGCTTACTTTTTCTCCACTTCCCAAAGAAAGGATAAAAGGCCCTATAAGAGAAATAGGCAAAGTAGTAGCTAAAGCATCATAAAGTATTACTTCTGCACCAAATTGCGCATTAGCAAAAATGCCTTCAATGATAGGCATGCCCACAAAAATAGTATTCCCAAAGCAAGAAAGTAAAAACATACTCACTAAAGTTGCTTTTGAAAAATTAAAAATAAAACCTAAAAATACAACTACAAAAGCAGCAAGAGCACAACTAAAAAATCCTATAAATATCAAAACAACCAAAGAAAAGTCAAAATTTAAATGATAAGCTTTATCGAAAATCAAACAAGGCAAAGCAAAAACGATAGCAAAATCCAAAAAGGTTCTTGCTTGCTTTTGTTTTAAGATGCCCACTCTTTTAGCAAAATATCCACCCGCAAGCAAGATAAAAATCGTAAACAAAGGAGTAAAAATAAACATACTTTATATCCTCTTCTTATTTTATTACTTATAAAGGTAATTTTAAAAATGGAAAAAATTATATTCTTTATAATTAAAAGAGAACTTAAAATGTTTTAAGTTTTATATTTTTATATGAAAATATAAAACTTGCTTATCTAAAAATACTCAATTTTTTATCAAAATACTATGGTTTTATTTTTGTGTATAAAAATTCTATCATCAAAAACCAAATCAAGTGCCTTTGAAAGCACATTTTTTTCTACATTGCGTCCGGCTTGCTGCATATCTTGCCAAGTATACTCATGACTTACAGGTAAAACTGCTTGAGTGATGATTGGACCTTCATCAAGATTATTATTAACAAAATGTGCCGTAGCTCCAATAATCTTCACTCCTCGTTCAAAAGCTTGCTTGTAAGGATTTGCTCCTATAAATGCGGGCAAGAAAGAATGATGAATATTTACTATCTTTCCTTCAAAATGTTTGACAAAATCAGGGGATAAAATTCTCATATATTTTGCCAAAACCAAATAATCAAATTGATATTCTTTCAAGCATTCTAAAACTTGTTTTTCTTGTTCTTTGCGTTCTAAATTTTCTGCACTGATGTGATGATAAGGGATTTCAAATTTCTCCACTAAGTTTTTAAGAGTGTCGTGATTAGAAATCACGGCTTTGATATTGGCCTCAAGCTCATTACTATAATGCTTAATCAATAAATCTCCCAAACAATGGCTTTCTTTGGTAGCAAAAACAATAATATCTTTCTTTCTTTTTTCACAAAGCTCTATATAAGCTTCTTCACCCAACATCGCCTCAAGTGTTCCAACAAAGGCTTTTTTATCAAACTCACCCTCTAAAATAGCACGAAAGAAAAACATTTCTTCGCCTACAAATTCATCATTTTTTACTATATTAATATGATATTTGAAAATCACATCAGAAATACGATAAATCAATCCTTTTTGATCCTTGGTGCAAATTTTTAATACAGAAATCATTTAATTTAACCTTTTAATATATTCATGCAATTCATTTTCTCTTGCTTCTTTGAGCTTTAAACCTAACATTTTACCATAAATTCCAGCTTCGATAAAATCTTTTGCTAAAATACTTGTTTTAAATTTATTCTCATAGAGTTTGAATTTTTTAGCCCGCTTTATGCGCTCTTCATCCCAAAGCCCAAGCCATTCCTTTAAAGGCATATCCAAAGCAATGCTTGCCAAATCAAAATCGCTCATTTTATCAAGATAAAAGGCTTGATTTGCCTTTTTGAAATACTCTTTTTTTATTTTACTTTTTTTAAAAAATTCTTCTTTATTTAAATTAAAAAAATTTAAATACAAATACAAAAACAAAGCATCATCTTTAATCACCTTCCTACTTTGTTTAAGCAGAGCTTGAAATTCCATGCTTTTAAAAGCACTATCAAAGCCAAAAATTTCTTTTTCTATCTTAAGCTCTTGTAAGTATTTATAGCCCACTTCAAGTTTGGAGCTTTTAAAAAATTTATAAAGCTCAGCATTGATCCTATCTCTGCTAAGATCTTTTATATTCATGCTTTGCATTAATTTTAAGCTTTCATCTGCTATTTTAAAATCAAATCTTGAAGCAAAAGCCACTGCTCTTAAAATTCTTAAACTATCTTCTTGAAAACTCGTTAGATCAATATGCCTTAAAATACCCTGTTCTAGATCTTTTAACCCTCCATAAAAGTCTAAAAATTCATCATTAAAAAGATTGATCATCATAGAATTTATAGTAAAATCGCGTCTTTTGGCACCTAATTTTTCATCATTGCAAATTTGCACCTCAAAACCCGTATGTCCATAACCTGTTTTGTTTTCAGTTCTAGCAAGAGCAAAATCATAATTTTTAAATTTATATACAAAAAAACTTTTTCCAAAGCCTTGTGCGCCTAGTTTTTTCATCATTTTTTCAAAATCACTAGGACTTACATCATAAAGCTCTATATCATAATCATAAATTTCCAAACCTAAAAATAAATCCCTTACACTCCCACCAACCAAATAAGCTCTTTGGGTATAAGGGCTTAAAAAATCAATGACAAATTTTAAATCTGCATTATTTTTTAAGCTTATCTTCGATGTTTGCAAGTAAAAACTCTAAAAAATTAATAGTTAATTGAAGTCTATGTTCTAAATTCTCCTCTTTAGTGCTATTTAAACCTTCAAAAAGAACTAAAATTCTTTCTCTTAGGTGTTTTAAAAATATATCTTCATTAAGAGTTTGCACTTCTGCTATAACACTAGGGTTTAAAATTTCACTTTGCAAAACAGCTTCTTCTTTAACAGGCTCTTTATCTTCTTGATTTAACTCATCTAAATTTTTAATCTCTTCTTGAATTTTTTGCTCTTCTTCAAATTTTGCCATAGAAATTTTATCTTCTAATTTTTGCTCCACAATAGGCTCTTCCTTAAGCTCAACCGTAGGCATATCCTCTTGAATTTGAGTCTTTCTAAGCTCTTCTTGTTCTTTTAGAATTTCACTTTGCCTTCTTTGTTCTTCCATGATAGAGCTAACTTCACTGATAGTTTTCTTTGCTAAATCTTCTAAATTCATATTTTTATCAACCACCTTTTAAATTCATTGATCTCTTCATCGCTTTTCATATTTATAAAAAAATCAAGCATTTGAGTGTTTAAATCCTGATGCTTAGAACGAAACCCGCTAAGACGACGCACCGCATCGATTGCATTTTGATTATTAGGATCTTCTTTTAAAATATTTTTATAAATCTCTAAAGCTTCATCTTTAAGCCCTTGGGCTTCATAAATAGAAGCTTCTGTAACTGTGTTTTTCATTATCTTTCCTAATATTTTTTTTAATTTTAGCAAAAAGCATTTTAAGTTAAACTTTATATAATATACTAAGAGCCATCACAAAGATAAACAAAGCGCTGATTTTATTGATTTTATCCAAATGCTTATTCATAAAGATCTTAAATATACTTCCACCTAAGGCATAAAGACTTAAAGAACAAAATTCTATCAATAAAATAATCAAAAGCAAAACATTTACACTCACATGAAATTTTAAAAAAGAAGGCAAGATAGAAAACATAAAAATCCATGCTTTTGGATTAGAAGAAGAAGCTATAAAACCTTGAATGATGAGAGAAATTTTTTTCTTATTGATGATTTTTTCTTGAGTAATTTGACTTTTTGATCTAAATAATACAAAAGCGATATATAAAAGATACAAAGCACCCGCTATTTGAAAGAATTTAAATAAATTTTCATACCGCAAAACAAACTCTATCCCCAAAGCACAACATAAAACCACCAATGCCAATCCCACAAGCTCGCCAAATATCATCCATAAAGTATTTTTATATCCTAAAGAAAGCCCCAAGGAAAAAGCTAGACTCATACACAATCCTGGAAGTAAAGAAACGGAAACAAAAGTTAAGATAAATAAAGTATAGTCCATTAAAACAATCTTAAAACAAACATATAAAAAATGGTTCCTAAAATAATACTAAGAAGTGCATTTTTAAAAAGTATATGTATCAAAAATACCAAAATACAAGAAATAATAAAATCAATCCCATAAGGATAAGAATAAAAATCCACCTCATAAAAGGTATAAAAAAATAAAATGATGATAATAACCAAAGGCATATTATGTTGCACAAAAAGCAAATGATGATTTTCTTTTTTGTTTTTAAACAAAATAAAAGCTAAAACACGAGTTAAATAAGTCGCCAAAGAAGCTGCTAAAATTGCGTACAAGATATTTTTATCTAACATATTTTTTTCCAAAAATCAAAATAGCCAAAGCGATAAAAATACAAAAAGCTAGCATATAAGGCTTATCTATACAAAATAAAGCAAAGAGTGCTACAAAAGAAGAATAAAGTAAAATTTTTAAATTAGGATTTTGCTTATAAAGCTCATAAGCTAATACAACAAAAAGAGCATTTAAACTGAATTCTACCCCCGAATAATCGATATTTAATCCTTGCTTAAAATAATAACCCAAAACAGAACCTATTACCCAATAAATTTGATTTAATAAACAAACTTCAAACATAACAAGCGATCTTTGCGCACGGCTAAGATTTTTGATTTTCTCTTTAATAGAGCTTAAAAGAGCAAAACTTTCATCTGTTAAAGCAAAGATAATATAGTGTCTTAGAAAATTAATGGATTTTAACTCTTTTAAAAGCGATAAAGTGTAGAAAAAATGGCGAAAATTCAATAAAAATAAAGTAAAAAAAATCATCAAAAAAGATACATTTTGCGCCACTAAAGCTACTAAAAGAAATTGCCCAGCACCTGCATAAATAAAAATTGAACTAAGTAAAATTTCAAGCAAAGAAAAATCTTTGCTAGCGGCTAAAATTCCAAAAGCAGCTCCTAAAGGGATATAACCCATTAAAACAGGGATAGTAAGAATAAAGAGTTCTCTTTGCTTCATTTCTTCTCTTTGAATAAATGTTTTAGATATTCTTCTCTTTGTTTGTCTAAATTCGGATCAGTTTTATTAATTTGCTGTTCTTCTTTTACTTTAGCATTTTCATCATTAAAATACAAATAATCAATACCAAAAATAATAGCTATAATAATAAGCAAAGGAATTAAAAAAACCATCTAAAAACTTTAATCAAGAAATTTGATTATAAATGCTGCCATAATAACGAATATTTTCAGCATTTTCATTTTTTTCTATGGTTTGTATAGCTCCACTACTGATAGCTTTTTGGATATCTTTATCCAAATCTTGATAAGAAAAAACCATATTTATACTGATAATATGAGGTAATTTTTCAAGCATTTTATAAGACTGGAGTTCTTTTTCTAAATTTTCACTTTCTATTACAACGATAATTTTTTCATTTTCACAAAGTTCTATCGAGCATGATGGAATTTTTAAAATTTCTTTTTTTAATTCTTCTATATGTTGTACTTTTGCTATAATCAAAACACTAGAAAGATTCATCTAAACTCCTAAATACAATTTTATCTCCAAAACCTGAGACAATCAATTCTCTTTCGTTGATAAAAATGATGATTTCACTCATTAAATTTTCATCCTTGAAAATTTTAATAGTTTTTAAGGTATTTGTATCAAAAACCTCATTAAAACCCGCTTCATTATCACTATACGCAGCCAATTTCCCACTAGGGCTTAAAGCACAAGTATAAATTAAAAAATCCTTTTGTAAAAAAGATTGTTCTTCATTTTTTACCAAGCCTATACGCCTATCTGTACCACAACTTAAAATAGTGTCATTTTTCAAATCAACTTGATAGATATTATCTTTGTGCATTTTATCATAGTTTTTTAATATTTTCCATTTTTTTAAATCAAAAAGCTCTACTTCTCCACTTTCAAATCCTGCCACAAGCTTAGTTTTTTCTTCATTTAAAGCCGCATCATTTAAGCTAGAATGAGAGAATTTAAACTGATTTATACGCTTTAAATCTTTATTTACCAATTCTATTTTAGAGCCCAATAAAATCAAAAGATAGGTGTTTTCATCTATAAAAAAAGCTTCCTTAACGCTGCTTTCTTGAAGTGTTTGAATTTGAAGATTTTTATCATAAAGACTTAAATTCTTTCCTCCAAAATCTCCTTCACTAAGCACCAAAAGAGAATTCTTATAAACATCGATGCTATAAATTCTAGCAAAATCGCCTTCATAATAATTCTTAATTTTAGGCAAAGATAAAAGCTCTTTTAAACTTTTATCTTTTAAATTATACTCGTAAATCTCGCCTTTATCGGTGCCTATATATAGCTCCTGCTGATCAAGCTTTAAAGCTGTAATATTTGAATTAAGCTTTAGCTCATAAGCAGGAGATAAAATATATAAAAAACTTAAAATGAAAAGAATTTTTTTCATTATTTTACTCAACACCCTCATTAATTACATCGATTAAATTAGAACGATTTTTTAAGCCTTCATTTTTAAATTCAGCTTTAAAACTATTTCCAACCAAAGGTTTTGCATCACTTTGTGGAACATGGCATTGGGTACAATTAAAACGTGAATCACTGATTGCATCCCCTGTAGTTTTATTGGTTCTAAAATCATAATAATGGCTCGCAGGAAGAGGAGTTGCGCCAACATCGCTTGCAATTGCTTTATCATGACAAGTAAGGCAGGTGTTATTATCTTTGGTAATAGGCAACATATCCTCGATAGTATGTGAAATAAGCGGTGGTGCATTTTCAAAAGAACGCTCAAAAAGGATAGATTCACCTGGTTGCAAGGTAGTAAAACTAGCATCGACCAAATCTACCTTATTTTCATTTTCTAAGCTTGCTTTTCTAAGTCCAATTTGCTCTGAACTCACCCCACTATTTAACGCACAAGCGGCTAAAAACATTGTAGCAACACTTGCTAATAAAACTATTTTCTTTTTCATCATTTTTTCCTTAAATCAAATATATTAAAATTTAAAGCATCATCATTACATACTTCCACACAGCGTCCACATCTTATACATTCACCCGAATTTACACTCGCACTTTCTTTAGCTATCATCCAAAGAACTTGTTTTTCAGGACAAATTCCAATACACTTATAACACTTAGTGCAATTTTGATGATTGTGCTTGATTTTCAAAAGTGCAAAACGAGAGATGAGAGCATAAAAAGCTCCCAAAGGACACAAATGTGAGCATATCGCCCTAGGACTTAAAAAAGTATCTATACAAAAAAGTATAAAAGCTACAAATATCCAAGAAGTAGTGCCAAAAATAATTCCCCTATGTATAATGCCTATATAAGATATGCTTTCAAATACAGGCAAAGATAATACAAAAGAAAGAATTAAACTCAAAGCCAAAATATAATATCTTAAGTTTTTACTTAAAATTAAAACCTTACTCTGTTTAAAAGCCATTTTAGAACGAACAAAAGCAGCAAAATCAGTAATCAAATTTACAGGACACACCCAAGCACAAAAAGCACGACCTAAGAAAATTCCATAAAGAATCAAAACGATCAATGCCCCTATAAGTGCCATTAAATCTACACTAAAACTTGCTAAATAAATTTGAATCACTGCAAAAGGATCGCTTAAAGGTAGGGTGTTAAAAAGCCTAGAGGAACTTAAATTTCCTTTTAAAATAAAATCTGTAGCCTTAAAACTAAAAAGAGCTAAAATTCCGATTTGAACGATGCGTCTAGCGATTAAATACCTCATCAAATTTCCCCCTCATTTAAATAATTTGTTGCCTTTTTAGCATCAAAATATTTAGAAGTATCTGCATCTTTTATACGATCTTCGTCCTCTTGATCCCAACCCTTTACATAATGCGAACCAGCCTTACCCAAAACATACTCGCGTGGTAAAACACGAATAGCAGGCTTTTCTGTAATACAAGCAAGCTCACAAAGCCCACAGCCTACACACACTTCATGATCGACACTAGGCAATAAAAAGGCGTGCTTAGCAGTGCGTTCATTGCGTTTAAGCTCAAGTTTTAAAGCCCTATCTATCAAAGGACAAGCCCTATAACAAGCATCACACTGAATTCCCCAATGTGCTACACAAGAAGCACTATCTACGATTGCAATACCCATTTTTAAAGATTCTATGCCCTGCCCTAAATGTTTTTTATCCAAAGCATCGGTTGGACATTCCCTAATACATGGTATGTCCTTGCAAAGATAACAAGGAATTTCTCTAGCTTTAAAAAAAGGGGTTCCGTTTTTTGCACTATCTAGCAAAGTAGCAAGTTTTAAGGTATCGTATGGACAGGCTTTTACGCACAAGCCACAACGAATACATTTACTTAAAAATCTCGCTTCATCTTCAGCCCCTGGTGGCCTCAAGGCATAATCATCATCAGCCTTTAGGCTTAAATTTGCCAAAAATCCACCCGCAGTGCAAAGACACAAGCCTTTAAAAGCACTAGCAAAAAATTCTCTTCTATCTTTCATCAAATCAAACCTTCATCTTAAGCTTTATAAATTTTTACCGCACATTTTTTAAAGTCGGTTTGTTTAGAAAGCGGACAAGTCGCATCTAGGGTAACTTTATTGATATAAACATTTTCATCAAACCAAGGTACATAAACAAGCCCTACAGGCGGTTTGTTTCTACCACGCATATCCACTCTTGCTTTTACCTTACCACGACGCGATTCTACCCAAACTAAATCTCCTTGATTTAAACCTAATTTTTCACCATCTTTTTCACTCATATAACAAAGTGCTTCTGGGACAGCACGGTAAAGCTCGGGCACACGCATAGTCATAGTCCCGCTATGCCAATGCTCCAAAACCCTTCCAGTTGAAAGCCAAAATGGATATTCTTCATTTGGTCTTTCAGGTGCCTTCATAAATGGTCTAAAGAAAATCTTAGCTTTATTTTTAATACTATGCTCTTTTTCATCCTTAGGAGCTATCAAATCTCCATTGGTGAGCATTTTATTGAATTCACCATAAAAAGCAAAGTCTGAATTTGGAGCAGCTTTTTTAGCATAATAATCAAATTTAGTATTAAATCTCCATTGTGTTTCTTTGCCATTTACCACCGGCCATCTTAAACCTCTTACTTGATGATAAGTGTTAAAATCAGCCAAATCATGACCATGACCTAAGCCAAATTTACGGTACTCTTCCCAAAGATATTTTTGAACGAAAAAGCCATATCCTTTAAATTCTTTTCCATCACTGCCTTGAATTTTTCTTTCATCGCCTTTAACTTCGCTATTATCAAAATCTTTCATAACAGCATCATTTGAAGTAAAGCTTTTTGCTTCTTTATTGGCAAATAAAACATCAAAAAGTGTATCATCCTCGCTATAACCCATAGCTTTTGCTTCTTCTAATACACTTGGCAAAGTAAGCTTATCATCTACTTTTTGCTCTTTCCAAACTTCTTTAAGTTTAAAGCGTTTTGCAAATTCTAAAATTTGCCAAGTATCACTCATAGCAGCACCCACAGGTAAAACTTGTTGCTTCCAGTGCTGAGTTCTTCTTTCAGCATTACCATAAGCGCCCCATTTTTCATAAATCATCGCACTTGGCAAGATAAGATCAGCTACCTTTGCTGAAATTCCAGGATAACAATCGCTTACAACGATAAAATTATCCATCTCTCTAGCTGCTGCGATCCAGTGGTTTGCATTTGCAGTATTTTGCCATGGATTATTCACTTGAACCCAAGCGAATTTAATCTTACCATCCTCTAAATCTCTCATAATACCAAGATAAGGCGAACCTGGTTTTGGATTGATTGTTTTTGCAGGTACTTTCCAAATTTTTTCTGAAATTTCTCTATGTTTTGGATTTGCCACAACCATATCTGCAGGCAAGCGGTGAGAGAATGTTCCTACCTCTCTAGCAGTTCCACAAGCACTTGGTTGTCCTGTTAAAGAGAAAGCTCCGCTACCTGGTTTAGCTTGTTTGCCAAGTAAAAAATGCACCATATAAGCTTGCTCATTTACCCAAGAACCTCTTGTGTGTTGGTTAAAGCCCATAGTCCAAAAGCTTACCACTTTACGATTTTTTTCTATATATAAATTAGCTAATTCTTGAAGTTTTTTCTTGAAATCTTCTAAAGATTCATTATCATCACCCTTAGCTACTTTTGCAGTGTATTCTAAAGTATAAGGTGCTAAACCTTTTTTGAATTCTTCAAAAGAGATTTCCCAATTCTTATCAGCTACACCTTGATGTTTCATTTCAAATTTATCACCCGCTTTCACACCAAGATAAGAAAGAGAAGTGGCTTCTTCTTCATCTAAAGTGATTGCATTTTCTTTTGCAACGGTATCCTTTTCACTTTCTTTGAATTTAGGGTGATTTGGATTATTTCTCATACCATAACCAATATCTGCATAGCCTGTTGCAAAGACACAATGATCTTTAATAAATTTTTTATCCATAGCTTCAGGATGATTGTAAACAATCTCTCTTGCTATATAGTTCCAAATAGCTAAGTCCGTATTTGGTTTGAAAATGATTTCAATATCGGCAATATTTGAAGTACGATTAGAAAAAGTGCTTAGGTTTACAACTTTGACCTTATCAAGATTGCTTAGTTTTCTATCGCTAACTCTTGACCAAAGTATAGGGTGCATTTCAGCCATATTTGCTCCCCAAGTGATGATAGTATCAGTAAGCTCTATATCATCATAACAGCCTGATGGTTCATCCACACCAAAAGTTTGCATAAAACCAACCACAGCAGAAGCCATACAATGTCTTGCATTAGGATCAATATTGTTTGTTCTAAAGCCTGCTTTTGCAAGTTTTAAAGCTGCATAGCCTTCTTGGATAGTATATTGACCACTTCCAAAAATTCCTACACCGCTTACCCCTAGCTCATTATAAGCTTTTTTAAATTGCTTTTCCATCTCATCAAAAGCTCTTTGCCAAGAAACTTGTTTGAATTTTCCTTTTTTGTCAAATTCTCCCTTGTCATTCACACGAAGCAAAGGCATAACAAGACGATCTTCTCCATACATGATTTTAGCATTAAAATATCCTTTAATACAATTAAGACCTCGATTTACAGGAGCGGCAGGATCGCCTTTGATTGCTACAATCTTACCATCTTTTCTAGCTATCATAATTCCACAGCCTGTTCCACAAAACCTACAAACGGCTTTATCCCATTTCCACTCTTCTTCTTGTGCACCCAATACTGGGCTTGGAACACTAAGACCTGCAACACTAGCAGCACTCGCAATAGCGGTATTTTTAATAAAATCCCTTCTATTCATACTCTAATCCTCCAAAATAATAAAAATCATTTTATTATAAAAAATAGAAAATAAAATTATCTTGAATTTTTTATAAAAAATAATAATTTCAAAGCCCTATTTTATAGGACTTTTATTCTCCTTTTATCATTTTTGAAATAATAAAATTATGTACAATAAAATAAACTAGAAAGCACTAATTTGATAAAAATATAAATTAAAAAATATTTTGTTGATGATTTATTTTAAAAGCTAGGAGAGTAGCCCCATTGGGGCTTTATGGATAAAAAATTAATGACAACCGCATCCACCGCAGCAGCTAGAACCGCCAAAAAATGCATCAAGTTTTGCAATATCTGGCATTTCTGTCACTTCGCTTACTAGTTCTTTATAAGCAATTTTGCCATCTTTGATTACAAATACAGCACGAGCTAAAAGACCTTCTAGCGGACCTTCACCGATCAATACTCCGTATTTTTCTCCAAATTCTTTTGCTACAAAATCGCTAGCAACGCTTAGATTTTCTATACCTTCAGTGCTACAAAATCTACCCATAGCAAAAGGTAAATCCATACTTACAACCACAACTTCTGCTCCATTGTAGCTTGCTACTTTTTTGTTAAATTCTCTTGCTTCAGTTGCACAAACTGGAGTATCCAAGCTTGGAAGACTTAAAACAATTTGTGTTTTACCTGCAGCACCGATTTCAATCGCACTTAAGTCTTTAGCTTTAAGCTCTACCTTAGGAGCATCTGCTCCAACTTCTACTGAATTTCCTTTAAGTTTTACTGGGTTTCCTTTAAAATTTACTGAACTCATTTGTCATCCTTTATTTTTATAAATTGAAACATTTTTGTAATTAAATATTTCAACAATTATTATATCTTAATAATTATTATTAATTCTTTAAATGTGTGACTTAAAATCAGTCAACTTCATTCCAAGCATGCTTTTTCCAAATTTCTTGAGCTTCTTTACTTTGAATAAATTTCACAAATTCTAAAGCTTGTTTGTTTTGAAGGCCTTTTTTGGTAGGAATTATTTCAGCTGATCGATAAACCACTGCTTTTTCATCTTCGATAAACAAAGCCTTATCTCCTAAAGCCTTGGCCCAATGTGACCAAATGATTAAAGCATCTATGTTTGGATTATTATTCCACTCATCTATGGCTATTTTAGAATTTTTAGCATAAACTTTAATATTTTTACGCAACTTGACTAAATTTTCTCTTTTACCATTTTTTAAAGCCATATCTTCGTAAAGTCCAACTTGCCCCGCACCATCAACAACCATAACATTTACATTATCCTTTAAAATATCTTCAAAGCTTTTAATATTTTTTGGGTTATTAGGACGCACGATGATGCCTGAAGGACGCATATTTAAAACAACTAAATCTTCTAATTTTAAGCTAGGAATTCTTTTGATAAATCCATCCATCATAGAAGTATTGCCTGAAAAAATCAAATCTGCATCTTTTTTAGCCTTTTTAAACCATGATGGAGTAGGACCTGCAGTAACTACAACTTTTTCTTTGGTTTTTTCTTCAAATTTTAATGCAAGTTCTTTCATAGCTGGCGCAGGACCACCAGGACCATAAACTAAAACTTCGGCATTTAAAAAACTTGCTGCAATTAAACTTAAAAATAAATATTTTTTCATAAATTAAACCTTTCTTTAATGATATTAATTTTGAAAGAAAATATTATCAATCTATAGTTAACTCTCCCTTGCAAAGCCCTGCTTCTATAAGAAAACGCGAAGGTGCAAAAGCGGTTTTTTTATTTTTATCGTATTTTGCATAACTAAGATAAAGTATATTTTTAGCCCTTGTTACTGCAACATAAAAAAGTCTTCTTTCTTCCTCCAAACTTCCGCCCATACTCATAAGTTTTTGGTTTGGAAAACGCCCTTGCGCAAGATCAATTACAAATACCAAGTCAAATTCCAAACCCTTACTCGCATGCACACTTAGTAAATTTACACCCTTGCCATTGCTCATCTCGCTTGCACCTAGGGTTAAGAAATTATAGTACTTATAAATATCACTATAATTTTTAGTGAGTTCTTTTAAGACATTAAATTTCATTTCTATCTTTTCTAAATTTTCTTTCTTTCTTAAAAGATCTACTTGTCCGGCTTTATTTGTTGCTCTTTTGATGGCTAGTTCTTCACAAATTTCCTTATAAAAAGAATTTTCACAAATTAAATTAACCAAGGCTAAAGAATGCTTTGTTTCCATAGCCTTTTTTAAGAAAAAATAAATTTTTTCTAAATTTTTAGCACACAAATCATTGATCTTTGAAAGCTTTAAGATAGGATGAGCATTAAACTCACTCTCGAATTTAAAACGATTTTCACTGGCTAATTCCTCTAAATCCGCAAAAAGTCCAAGCTGGTAATTTCTTTTTTGATGGTTTTGCAAATTCACACTTTTATCAGGTTCTAAAAAACCCCTTATCAAGCTACCATGACCTAATTTTAAAAGAGCGTCAAAAATTTCCTTTGCTAAAACTCCACCTACTCCTTTGGTGTATTGAACTAAATGAATGAATGCCATGATATCCTTAGGATTTACCACAAGAGCAAGCATAGCGCTAAAAGCTTTAACCTCTAAACTTTCAAAAAAACTCCCGCTTCCTTTTCTCACACTTGCAATCCCTTGCTCTCTTAAAGCTACTTCGATACCATCTGCACTCGAATTATTGCGGAAAATAACGGCAATTTCTTCCAAGCTCACTCCGCTAGTAAGTATCATTTTAGCTATATTTTGATACTGATCAAATAATTCTTCAAAAGTTAGTAAAGAAGGAGCTTTAAATTCATCCTTCCTTGTAACTATAAGTTCTTTTGGATAGAGTCTTTCATTATTTAAAATCACCTTATTTGCCAAAGCTAGGATACTTCTTGAAGAGCGGTAGTTTTTGTTTAAAGAAAAAATTTGAGCATCCTTAAAACGCTGCTTAAATCCACCTATGATATTGATATCTGCACCATTAAAAGCATAAATACTCTGATCATAATCGCCCACACAAAATAAACTCTTACTTTCAAAAGCTTCGATTAAAGAACTCTGAAGTGCATTAGTGTCTTGGTATTCATCTACCAAAATTTCATCAAATTCGTATTTTTTTTCATTTAAAAGAGTTTTTAAATTCAAAAGCAAATCGTTAAAATCTACATAATTAAAACGCTTTTTTTCTTCGCTATATTCTTTTAATATATCTTCATAAATTTCTGCATAAATACTTTGATCTTCATAATTTATACAAAACCAATGGTAAAAATCTTGATCATAAGCCTTGTTTTGAAATAAAGAATATATATCATACAAATAGCTTGGCTGATAAGGTTTTATATCGCTTAAATGCCTAAAAGTTCTTTTTTCATAAACGCTCTTAAGTAAGGTTTTTAACTCACTGGCCTGTTTTAAAACCACATCTTTGTTTGCGCTTTTAAGCAAAGTATAGGCTGTACTGTGAAAAGTTCCTGCTAAAATTTTTCCTGTGATGTTTTTATCAAAATATTTCCCCAAACGACTTATCATTTCTTTACTAGCTTTATTAGTAAAAGTCAAAAGCATGATTTTTTGCGGCGATATACCCTGGCTTAACAGATAAGAAATTCTTGCAACTATGGTAGAAGTTTTTCCTGTCCCCGCGCTTGCTATGATCAGATTGTGTCCAAAATTTGCAGTAGCAGCTAAATACTGCTCTTCATTTAATCTAGAAAGTGGCATTTTTTTCCTTAAAAAGCACGAATTATAGAAAAAAAATGCTTAAAAACATAAAAATTTAACATTTATTTATATTAATATATAGTACAATATTCAATTTATTTTATTTGTTAAGGAATTAAAGATGAATTTTAAATTTTTTTCTATTATTGTAGGAATTTTAATTGTTGTAATATTAATACTTAGTGGGACTTATTACTATCTTTTTGAGTATTCCAAACCTAGCTATACACCTATAACACAAACTTCAACAGAACAAAACCAATACAGCAATAATACTTATACAACAACTCAAAACTCTTATGTTTCCGATACTACAGATACAAATAATAATGAAAATGTAAATTTAGTACAAGATAAGCAAGATGAAAAGGATACAAATAACATTATTAACGATGAGAATAAAAGTATCACAAAATCTTCTCAAATTACAAAACCAAATAATGAAAAAAAACTAGCAGCAATTGAAAAAGAAATCAGTAAACAGCAAAAAATTTTAGAACAAGAAAAAATATTTAAGCCTCAAAATACAAATAACAATAAAACAAATTATCAAGCTAAAAAACTAAGCCCAGCGCAAGAATACTTAAGCTTAGGAAAAAATAGTCGCCTTGAGCCTCAATTAAGTACAGAAAATATGAAAGTTTATGTACTTGATGGTAAATTCTTAAGCGATTATAGAATCAAGCTTTTGAAAGATATGTTAGCAATTATAGAGGATAATTCCAAAGACTATTTTCTTAGCGTTTTTGTCAAAATGCTACCTAAGGGAGAGATGAGTTTAACTATTTACAATAAAGATATTATTTTCTCCGATATGAAAAAATCTTATAAATATATAAGTATGGATAAAATTTCACCTTATATTAAAACTCCTGAAGTGCTTAATCAATATGTAGCGCGTGAAGAAATTATAGAAAGATTTAAACTTCAAACTAAAAAAGAAGGAAAAGGAAGTGATTTTTCTAAGCACATAAATAGCTTAAAAGCTGGTCTTAATAAGGCTCAATACTTTTTTCCATTTTGTGAAATTATAGAAATTACTTCTGTAAAATAAGCCGTCTAAAAAGGTAAAAAATAATGTATGATAAAAGCATAGAAAAGACTTATTATCAAATTTGCGAAGAGCGCGGATATTTTGAAATCGATGGAAATAAAGCCATACAAGAAAAAAATAAAAATTTTTGCATCATGATGCCACCGCCTAATGTAACAGGCGTTTTGCACATAGGCCATGCTTTAACCTTTACCCTGCAAGATATCATAACACGATACAAAAGAATGGATGGCTATAAAGTTCTTTACCAACCAGGACTTGATCATGCAGGCATTGCCACTCAAAATGTTGTAGAAAAACAACTTCTTGCTCAAGATATCAAAAAAGAAGAATTAGGTCGTGAAAAATTCATAGAAAAAGTTTGGGAATGGAAAGAAAAAAGCGGTGGCAAAATCCTAGATCAAATGAGAACCCTAGGAATCACTCCTGCTTGGAGTCGCTTGCGCTTTACTATGGATGAGGGTTTGGCAAATGCAGTAAAAAAAGCTTTTGTGGAACTTTACGATAAAAAACTTATCGTGCGTGGAAATTATATGATCAATTGGTGCACTCACGATGGGGCTTTAAGCGACATAGAAGTAGAATACAAAGAAAACAAAGGCAAACTTTATCATATAAAATACTACTTAAAAGATAGTGATGAATACCTAGTCGTAGCAACAACGCGTCCTGAGACTTTTTTTGGTGATACTGCAGTCATGGTTCATCCTGATGATGAGCGTTATAAACAATTTATAGGAAAAGAACTGATCTTGCCTTTAAGCAATAAAGCCATTAAAATCATAGCTGATGAACATGTAGAAAAAGAATTTGGAACAGGGGTTGTAAAGGTTACCCCTGCTCATGATATGAATGACTATGAAGTAGGACTTAGACATAACTTAGAATTTATAAGTGTTTTTGATGAAAAAGGAATTTTAAACGAGCATTGTTTGGAATTTGAAGGTTTAGAACGCTTAGAAGCTAGAGATAAAATTGTAGCTAAACTGGATAGTCTTGGCTTTATAGATAAAATAGAAGAACATAACAATCAAGTAGGATATTGCTATCGTTGCAACAATGTAGTCGAGCCTTATATTTCAAAACAATGGTTTGTAAAACAAGAAATTGCCAAAGAGAGTATAGAAAAAGTAGCCCTTGGCGAGAGTAAATTTTATCCAAGCCATTGGGTTAATAGCTTTAATGCTTGGATGAAAGATTTAAGAGCTTGGTGTATTTCAAGACAGCTTTGGTGGGGACATCAAATTCCTGTGTATTATTGTGAATGCTCGCATGAATGGGCAAGTCAAGATACACCTAAAACTTGTCCAAAATGTGGAGGGCAAAATTTCAAACAAGATGAAGATGTACTCGATACTTGGTTTTCTTCAGGACTTTGGGCAATAAGCACACTTGGATGGGGAAATGGCACTTGGGGAAAAGATAAAATTTGGTTTGAAGAAGATTTGAAAGAATTTTATCCTAATTCTTTATTGATAACTGGTTTTGATATTTTGTTTTTTTGGGTAGCTAGAATGATGTTTCAAAGCACAAATGCTTTAGGAACCTTGCCTTTTAAAGATATTTATTTACATGCCCTTGTTAAAGATGAGCAAGGTAGAAAAATGAGTAAGAGTCTTGGAAATGTTATCGATCCAAATGAAAGCATTAAAGAATACAGTGCCGATATCTTGCGTTTTACCTTAGCTTTGCTTGCTATACAAGGACGCGATATCAAGCTTAGCAATGACAAGCTTTTGCAAGTTAGAAATTTCACAAACAAAATCTATAATGCGACAAATTATCTACTTTTAAATGAAGAGCAATTTGAAGATTTAGAAAAGATAGAACTTAAAAGTGCATTGGCTCAATTTGTTTATTCTAGATTTCAAGATTGCGTAAAAAATGTAAGGGAAAATTTGGACAATTATCGCTTTAATGATGCAGCAAACACGCTTTATAAATTCTTTTGGGATGATTTTTGTGATTGGGGGATAGAACTTAGCAAAGCTCAAAAAGAATCGGTAAAAGAATTAGGAAGTATTTTCAAAGAAGCTTTAAAACTCTTAAATCCTTTTATGCCATTTATCAGCGAGTATTTGTATCACAAGCTTAGCAAAAGTGAACTTGAAACAAGTGCCTCCATAATGATAAGCAAATACCCACAATTTCATGCAAAAAATTCCAATATAGAAGAAATTTTCTCTTTGATCATAGAAAGCATTGTTAGCATACGCCGCGCTAAAAGCCTTGTGGATTTAGGAAATTCAAAAATAGAAAAAGCCTATATTAAACTAAATGATAAAAAAATGCAAGATGAAATCAAATCCTATATGAAATTCATCACCATGCTTGCTAAATGTGAAAATATAGAATTTACAGAAAACAAGCTACAAAAAGCCATTTGCGATGTGAGTGAGAATTTAGAAATCTTCATTGCACTTGATAATGTAGATTTAAGTGGTATTTTAACAAGACTTGAAAATCAAAAAACAAAACTAGAAAAAGAAAGTGCTAAGCTAAATGCTATGCTATCAAATGAAAAATTTATCGCCAATGCACCTAAAGAAGTTGTAGAACAAAATAAGGAAGCTTTGGCAAATTTAAACACTCAGCTTGAAAAAATATCAGCTGAACTAGCAAATTTAAAAGGTTAAAAACTTTGATAAAAATACAAAATTTAAAAAAATATTACGGAAAAGAACTGGTTATCAATGATGTTTCTTTGGAGATAAAAAAAGGTGAAATCTATGCTATCGTAGGACACAGCGGTGCTGGAAAATCTACTCTTTTAAGATGTATCAATGGACTTGAAAGCTATCAAGAAGGAAGTTTAAAAGTGCTTGATGCTGAAATAAAAGATCTGAGTCAAAATAATCCTAAAAAGCTTAGAATGTTAAGAAAAGATATAGGTATGATTTTTCAAAATTTTGCCTTAATGGAAAGAAAAAATGTATTCGAAAATGTTGCAATGCCTTTAAGAACACATTATAGCCAATGCAAATTTTATTCTAAGCTTTTTGGCAAAGAATATATGAGCGAAAAAGATTTAAATCAAAAAGTTAATTCTTTACTTGAGGTTGTAGGGCTTGATCATAAAAACAAATCCTACCCTAGAGAACTTAGCGGAGGACAAAAACAACGCGTGGCTATTGCTAGAGCTTTGACTTTAAATCCTAAAATTTTACTTAGCGATGAAGCCACTTCGGCTCTTGATCCTAATACAACAAAAAATATTTTAGAACTCATTGCTAAAATCAATGCTGAATTTGGGATAACTGTAGTTTTAGTCACACATGAAATGGATGTTGTAAAAGATGTTGCTCAAAAAGCTTTACTTTTAGAACATGGTCAGATTATAGGAAGTGGTGCAATTGATGAACTCTTTTTAAAGCCTAATGAAAAAATGAAAGAATTTTTAGGCGAAAGTGATTTCTTGCCTTCAACGGGTTTAAATATTAAGCTTTATTTTCCAAAAGAAGTAGCGCAAAATAGTATTATTACACATATGGCAAGAACTCTTAATATTGATTTTAATATTGTTTGGGGTAAAATTGAAAAGCTTAATGGAAATGCTTTGGGAAATTTAGTGATTAATATCGATGAAAAAGATAAAAATAAAGTTCTGAATTATGTAGAGCAAAGCGGGGTTTTATGGGAGGTAGTATCATGAATGAAATATCTATATTTGATGCATTTTTAGGAAGAATTTCACAATTTTTTACTGAATTTTCTTGGCAGGGTATCAAAGAGGTCTCTCTAAATTCTATCGAAACCTTTGGACAAAACTATGAAAATATTTTAAAACCTGCTTTAAATGAAACTATTTATATGAGTCTAATGGCTGTATTTTTTGGTTTTATTTTGGCTATCATTCCTGGAATCTTGCTTGCTATTTGGGATAAAAATGGCATCAAGCACAATAAAATCGCTTATGCGGTTTTAGATTTTATCACTAATCTTTTAAGAGCCTTTCCTTTTCTTATATTGATTGTCGTGCTCTTGCCTCTTTCTAAGATTATAGTGGGTACTAGCATTGGCACAAATGCAGCTATAGTTCCTTTGGCTATAGGTATAGCACCTTATTTGGCAAAGATGTTAGAAAGTGCTTTTAAAGAAGTAGATCATGGCATCATAGAAGCTGCAAAAAGCTATGGTGCAAGCAATACTCAAATCATCTTTAAAGTGATTTTTAGCGAAGCTTTACCAAACATCATCAGCGGTATTACCCTAACCTTGATTTTTACCATAGGTTTTTCAGCACTTGCAGGAACTGTCGGTGGTGGCGGACTTGGAGATGTTGCGATTCGTTATGGTTATGAACGTTTTAATAAAGAAATCATGATTCAAACAGTAATTATCTTGCTTATATTGGTGCAGTTGGTTCAAATTTTAGGTAATTTATTTTATACTTGGGCTAAAAATAGCAAAACTTTATACATTCTTGCTACTTTAATAGTCTTATTTATAATCAGCATAATCATCAATATAAACAACGATGAAAGTTTTGTTTGGCAAGCGATTATTTTAATCGTTCTTATTCTGTATTCTATTTATAAATTCCTTAAAAAATAAAAAATTAAATCTGATTTTAATTTAAATATAAGTTTTTTTAAGTAGAATAAGCCAAAAAATTTTTAAAAGGATTAACAGATGATGCCTCAGATGCGCTAGTCTGACTATCAAAAGTTCTCGTATGCTTCTTCCTGATAGTCAGAGTGATTAAGATTAAAGCAAGCACAAAAATGACTATATAAGGAAATTAAAATGAATATCAAAAATTTAATCGTAGCAAGTTTTTTAGGTTTGGCTGTAAATTTAACAGCCGCAGAAACTATCAGTATCGCAGCAACTCCAGTTCCTCATGTTGAAATATTAGAGCAAGCAAAACCTGAATTAGAAAAACAAGGTTATAAACTCGAAATTAAAGAATTTACAGACTATGTCTTACCTAATTTAGCTGTAGACAGCGGAGAAGTGGATGCAAATTTCTTTCAGCACACACCTTATTTGGAAGAATTTAACAAAAGCAAAGGCACTAAGCTCACTAAAGTAGCAAGTGTACATATCGAGCCTATGGCTGTTTATTCTAAAAAATATAAAAGCTTAGATGATATTAAAGAGGGTATTACTATAGCTATACCAAACGATCCGACCAATGAAAGCAGAGCTTTAGATATTATCGCAAAAAAAGGTTTGGTGGAATTTAAAGAAAAAGCTCTTAAAACCCCACTTGATATCACAACAAACCCAAAAAAAATAAAATTTGTAGAGCTTAAAGCTGCACAACTTCCAAGAGCTTTAAATGATGTTGATTTTGCTGTAATTAATTCTAATTATGCACTTTCTGCAAATCTAAACCCAGCTCAAGATGGCGTATTTATAGAAGATAAAGAAAGCCCTTATGCAAATATCCTTGTAGTAAAAACAGGAAATGAAAATGATCCAAAAATTCAAGCTTTAGTAAAAGCTTTACAAAGTGAGAAAGTTAAACAATTTATCATCGAAAAATATAAAGGTTCAGTTCTACCTGCATTTTAATCCTTGTCCCTTTTTTAGGGACTTCTCTCTTAAACCCCAAAGGAGTTTTTTATGAAATTACTTAAACTTATTTTATTATTTTGTTTATTTAACCTAAGCCCTATATTTGCCAAAACCATAACCATAGGAGCTACGCCAAATCCCTTTGCAAGCTTACTAGAAAAAGTCAAAGATGATTTTAAAGATAAGGGTTATGAGTTGAAAATAATAGAATTTTCTGATTATATACTGCCTAATAGAGCCTTAGAAGAAAAAGAACTTGATGCAAATTTATATCAACACAAACCTTTTTTAGAAGAATACAATGCCCAAAAAGGCACAAAATTAACCGCGATAACACCTGTTGTCATCGCACCAGTAGGAATTTATAGCAAAACGATCAAAGATTTGAAAAATCTTAAAAAAGGTGCTAGGGTTGCCATACCTAATGACGCTACAAATGAAAGTAGAGCTTTAGAACTTTTAGAAAAAGCTGGCTTAATCGAACTCAATCAAAACACACTCAAAACCCCATTAGATATAAAGAAAAATCCTAAAAATCTTAAATTCATAGAATTAAAAGCCGCACAACTTCCAAGAGCTTTAGATGATGTTGATATTGCTGTGATTAATTCTAATTTTGCCCTTGGAGCTGGACTTAATCCGATTAAAGATACGATCTTTAGAGAAGATAAAAACAGCCCTTATGTAAATTATGTTGTAGTCCGTTTTGAAGATAAAGATAGTGAAAAAACTAAAATCATAGATGAAATTTTAAGAAGTGATAAATTTAGAAATATCATCAATGAGCACTACAAAGATGTGCTAATCCCTGCATTTTAAGGAGTTTTTATGAAATTTAAAAAAGTATTACTAAGTGTTTTTTGTATAACAAGTTTTCTCTTTGGAGCTGAAAAGAATATCATTATAGGAGCAACGCCTACTCCTTATGCTGAAATCTTAAATTTTGCAAAACCTATTTTTAAAGAAAGAGGTTGGAATCTTGAAGTAAAAGAATTTAGTGATTATAATATACCCAATATCTCACTTAATGAAAAAGATTTAGATGCGAATTTATATCAGCACAATCCTTTTTTAGAGGATTTTAACGCTCACAAAGGGACAAAATTAAGTTCTTTGGGTTCTATTGTTTTGGTTCCTATGGCTATTTATTCTAATGATATTAAAGATATTAAAGATATCCCAAATGGTGCCAAAATCGCCATTCCAAATGATGCTACCAATGAAAGCAGAGCTTTGGATTTGCTTGCTAAAGCTGGTTTGATAGAATTTAAAACCTCAAGCACTCTTAAAACTCCGATTGATATCAGTAAAAATCCTAAAAATCTTAAATTTATAGAACTAAAAGCCGCACAACTTCCAAGAGCTTTAAATGATGTAGATTTAGCAGTCATTACGACAAATTATGCTCTTGGTGCAGGACTTAATCCTCTAAAAGATGGAATTTTTATTGAAGACAAAGACAGCTTATATGCTATTGTTCTAGCAGTAAGACAAGGCGATGAAAAAAGTGAAAAAAGTCTAATTCTTAAAGAAATTCTAACCAGTGATAAAATAAAAAATTTCATCAACGAGCAATACAAAGGCTCTGTTATACCTACTTTTTAATCCAAGCAAAGCCTTTAAAGGCTTTGTAAATTTGTATTGGGTAAAATATAAAAGATTAATACCGTATTAGGCTAGCAATGAGAATTATATCTTTTATTTTTTTTGTTTTTATTGGTTTAAGTCATGGTGCAAATTTAGAAGAGATTAAAACTGCACTTGCTAAAGAATTTAAAAACAATTTTCCAAGTTTAATCATCAAAAATATCGATTTAAAAATCACTACTTTACCTAAAGATTTTGAACAATATCAATTTATAAGAATAGCCAATGCTCGTTTTAACCAAGCTCAAGGATTTATAAGGGCTGAATTTAAAACCCCGCAAAATATACAAAAAAATGTATTTTTTCGTTATTTTATGCAAGCAAGCTTAGAAGTATTAAGAAGCGAACGCTCCATACAAAGAGGAGATAAACTTGGCGCTTTTGACTATAAAAGCGTACTCATGGACTTTGATAAAGTTCCATCTAATGCTCTAACCCCTGAAGATACTCACAACCTCATAGCAAAAAGTAATATCAGTAAAAATACCATTTTAAAAGAAAATATGTTTAAAACCATGGCTCTTATTCGCCGCAATGATCCTATAATAGGTATTTTAAGCGATGGAAATGTCGATGTTTTAATAGAACTCACAGCCCTACACAGTGCCGATATGGGAGAAAGAATTCGAGCAAAAAACAAAGAAGGTAAAGTCATGCAAGGTATAGTCACAGGAAAAAATAGGATGATTATACAATGAAAATTTTATTAGGAATTTCAGGATCTAGCAGTACGCATTTAGGACTTAAACTTTTAAAAAATTTGGAGAATAAATGCGAGCTTTATTGTATTATCACTGAAGGTGCAAAAATAAGTTTTGAAGCTGAAAATAAGAAAAACTTAGAAAAAATTTGCCAAGAAGAATTTCAAAATATCTGTTTTTTAAGTGATAACAACTTAAGCGCAAGCGTTGCAAGCGGATCTTTTGGTATAGAAAAAACCATCATTGCACCCTGCTCTATCTCAAGCCTTGCTAAAATTCACGCAGGATTAGCCGACACGCTTTTAATGCGAGCTGCTGCTGTGGCCCTAAAAGAAAGAAAAAGCTTGATTTTGGGAGTAAGAGAAATGCCTTTTTCAACCTTAAATTTAGAACATATGCACAAGCTTAGCCAACTAGGCGTTATCATCGCACCTCCTATTATAGCAAGCTATTCTCATGCTAGCGATTTAGAGCAAATGGAAAATTTTATCATAGGAAAATGGCTAGATCTTTTAGGAATTTCTCATAATTTATATGAGAAATGGCAGAATTTTTAGCTTAAATTTGTTATATTTTTAAAAATTTTTGGAGTAAAAATGACTTGTTTATACCCAGGGACTTTTGATCCTATCACAAATGGACATTTAGATGTAGTTAAAAGAGCGCTTAAGATCTTTGATAAAGTGATCGTAGCTATAGCAAATAGCGAACATAAAAAGCCTTGTTTTAGTTTAGAGCAAAGAAAAGAGCTTGCAAAGCTTGCCACCTCGCATTTAAACAATGTAGAAATTATCACTTTTGATAATCTCCTTGTAGATTTAGCTAAAGAACTTAAGGTAAATACTATAGTAAGGGGACTTAGGGCGGTAAGTGATTTTGAATACGAATTACAAATTGGCTATGCCAATCATGCCCTTTGGGAAGAAATTGAAACTATTTATCTAATGCCAAATTTAAAAAATGCATTCATCTCAAGCTCCATAGTTAGATCTATTGCTTCCCATGGAGGAGATGTCAGCGCCTTAGTCCCTAAAGAAATTTTACCTTTTTTAAAGGATTTACCTTGTATGTAGTTTTTGAAGGGGTGGATTGCGTTGGTAAAAGTACGCAAATTTCACTTTTAAAAGAATGTTTTAAAGAAGCTATTTTTACCGCAGAGCCTGGAGGAACCAAGCTAGGTTCTCATTTAAGAGAGCTTTTGCTTCATAAACCCTATCAGCTTGACAAAAAAACCGAACTTTTACTCTTTTTAGCCGATCGTGCGCAGCACTATGATGAAGTTTTAAAAGCAAATCAAGATAAGCTTATCATCAGCGATAGAAGTTTTATTTCAGGCATGGCTTATGCAAAAGATTTTGAAAATGAAGAGCTTTTTAGACTTAATGCTTTTGCTTTGGAAAATTTTTTCCCGCAAAAAGTTATTTTTTTAAAAGGCGATGAAAATTTAATCAAAGAGCGTCTTAATCAAAAAGAACAAGACGCTATAGAAAAACGCGGAATTGATTATTTCTTAAGTGTCCAAGATAAACTTGAAAATACTCTTCAATTTTTAAAAGAAAAAATAAATCTTCAAGTTTTAACCCTAAATGCAAATGATACAAAAGAAAATTTACACCAAAAAATAAAGGATTTTTTACGATGATTAATGCTCTAAAAGGTATGAAAGATTTAAGCGATAAGGATGCGCTATACTATGAAAAAATTATCAAAACTTGTGAAGAAGTTGCAAAAAACTACGGGTTTAATTTTATCAATACCCCGCATTTAGAGCAAAGTATACTTTTTAAAAGAAGCGTAGGAGAAAGTTCTGACATCGTTGGCAAAGAAATGTATGAATTTGTAGATAAAGGGGGCAATGAAGTCTGTATGCGCCCTGAAGGCACAGCAGGAGTCGTGCGTGCTTATATAGAAAAAAAATTAGATAAAAATATCAGCGTAAAGCGTTGGTTTTATCATGGTTCTATGTTTCGTTATGAAAGACCTCAAAAGGGTCGCTTAAGAGAATTTCATCAATTTGGAGTTGAAAGCTTTGGCATACCTAGCGTTTATGAAGACGCGAGCATTATTTTAATGCTAGTAGAAATTTTCTCACGCCTTGGTATTGATTTTAAACTTCAGCTTAATTCTTTAGGTTGCTCACAATGCTTGCCAAAATACCGCGATGAGCTTATTGAATTCTTAGATTCTAAAGAAGGTTTTTGCGAAGATTGTTTGCGTAGAAAAAATTTAAATCCTATTCGTGTTTTAGATTGCAAAAACGAACATTGTCAAAATTTACTTGAAAATGCTCCACTTTTGATCAATAATTTATGCGCCTCTTGCCAAAAAGACTTTGAAACACTACAACAAATTTTAAAGGATAATGGAGTTAAATTTGAGCTAGACTCAAAGCTTGTAAGAGGTTTGGATTATTATTCTAAAACGGCTTTTGAATTTATAAGCGATGAAATAGGTGCAAAAGCTGCTATCGCAGGCGGAGGACGCTACGATAGACTTATAGAGTATTTAGGTGGAAAAAGTGGCTATGGCATAGGTTTTGCCATGGGTATAGAAAGAATTATAGCTATCTTAGAACAAAAAGAAGAGTTAGAAAAAAGAGAGGGAATTTATCTTTGTGCTATGGATGAAATTTATATCCCAAAACTTTTGCAAATTGCTACAAAACTTAGAAAAAAACACAAAGTGATCTTAAGCTATGAAGCTAGAAAACTTGCTAAGCACTTAGAAAATGGAGATAAGATAAATTCAAAACATTTTCTTTGCATGGGAGAAAATGAAGCAAAAAACGAAAGTTTGTTTTATAAAAATTTAGAAAATAAAGATGAAAAAATGATTAAAATTTCAGATTTGGAGAATGCTTTATGATGAATTATGGAATTGATATCTGGGGAAATGAAAATTTTATCATCAAAAATGGTAAAGTTTGTATCAATCACGAAAAAAAACCTGCCATTATCGATATAGTAAAAGAGCTAAGAGATGATGGATACAAAGGGCCTTTACTCTTAAGATTTCCTCATCTAATCCAAAAGCAAATTGAAAGTATTTATGGAAGTTTTAATAAAGCTAGAAAGGAATTTGACTATAAAGGAAAATTTAATGCTGTTTATCCTTTAAAAGTCAATCAATATCCTGGTTTTGTAAAAAATCTCGTTCGCTTAGGTAAAGATTATAATTACGGTCTTGAAGCAGGTTCTAAGGCTGAACTTTTGCTTGCTATGGCTTACAATAACGAAGATGCGCCCATTACCGTAAATGGATTTAAAGATAGAGAGCTTATAAACATAGGATTTATAGCTGCTGAAATGGGACACAATATCACCTTAACCATAGAAGGACTAAATGAGCTTGAAGCCATTGTTGATATAGCTAAAGAACGCTTTAAACCTAAGCCTAATATAGGTTTGCGTGTGCGTTTGCACTCTGCTGGTGTAGGAATTTGGGCAAAAAGCGGGGGGATTAATTCTAAATTTGGACTTACCTCTACTGAACTTATAGAAGCGGTTAATTTACTCAAAGAAAACAAGCTTTTAGAGCAATTTACCATGATACATTTTCATCTTGGTTCGCAAATCACTGAAATTCATCCTCTTAAAAAAGCCTTAAATGAAGCAGGCAACATCTATACCGAACTTAGAAAAATGGGGGCTAAAAATTTAAAAGCTATCAATCTAGGCGGCGGCTTGGCAGTGGAATACTCACAATTTAAAAATGAAAAAAGCCGAAATTATACCTTAAGAGAATACGCCAACGATGTGGTATTTATCTTAAAAAATATAGCCGAACAAAAAAAAGATCTTGAACCTGATATTTTTATAGAAAGTGGGCGTTTTGTCGCAGCCAATCACGCAGTTTTAGTCGCTCCTGTTTTAGAGCTTTTCTCTCAAGAATACACAGAAAGTAAGCTTATACTAAAAAAACAAAATCCAAAACTCATCGATGAACTTTACGATCTTTATAAAAGCATAAAACCTTCCAATGCTTTAGAGTATTTGCACGATAGTATCGATCATTTAGAAAGCATCTTAACACTTTTTGATTTGGGTTATGTGGATTTGCAAGATCGTTCTAATGCTGAAATTTTAACTCATCTAATCACAAAAAAAGCTATTTTGCTTTTAGGCGATAAACAAAATCCTGCGGATTTGCTCGCCATACAAGATGAAGTGCAAGAAAGGTATTTGGTAAATTTTTCACTCTTTCAAAGCATACCTGATTTTTGGGGCTTGGAGCAAAATTTCCCCATCATGCCACTTGATAGACTCGATGAAGAGCCAACAAGAAGTGCAAGTATATGGGATATAACCTGCGATAGCGATGGTGAAATTTCGTATTCTAAAAACAATCCTTTATTTTTGCATGATGTAGATGTAGAAAAAGAAAATTATTTTCTAGGTTTTTTCCTTGTAGGGGCTTACCAAGAAGTACTTGGAATGAAACACAATCTTTTTACTCATCCTACTGAAGCAACGATAAGCGTAAATGAAAAAGGTTATGAAATCGAAGGGATTATAGAAGCCCAATCCATACTTGATGCTTTAGAGGATCTAGACTATGACATACATACGATTATGGATATACTCAATGAACGTATTAGCAATTCTAAACTTGTCAATGAAAAACAGAAAAAACACATTTTAGGCGAACTTTATCTTTTCTTAAACGATAATGGCTATCTAAAAAGTATAGGAGTGTAAATGGGATTTTTCAGCATCATAAAAGAAGATTTTTCCCAACCAAAAGCACAAGATCCAGCGTATAATTCTTGTATAGAACTTTTTTTCAATTACCCGGGTGTATGGGCGGTAGTAAATTACCGCTTTGCGCATTTTTTTTATACAAAAAATTTCAAGCGCACCGCTAGGATAATCAGCGGAATTTCGCAGTTTTTAACAGGTGTAGATCTACATCCAGGTGCAACTTTAGGCAGGCGTATTTTTATAGATCATGCCAATGGAGTGGTGATAGGACAAACTGCAGTCATAGAAGATGATGTTTTGATCTATCAAGGTGTAACCTTAGGTGGCACCAGCCTTGAAAAAGGTATCAAGCGCCATCCTACTATAAAAAAAGGAGTGATTATAGGCTCAGGTGCAAAGGTGCTTGGCAATATCACCATAGGAGAAAATGCCAAAATAGGCTCTAATGCTGTTGTTGTTAAAGATGTAGGAGCAAATTTAACTGCAGTAGGAATTCCTGCTTATATAGTGGAAGAACGACGCAAAAATAAAGAAAATACAAGAGCTGTTGATGCAAACTGCGAAGATAAACTCGAAAAATTAGAGAGAAAAATCGCAGAGCTTGAAAAAGCTTTATCTAATATAAAATAAAATACATAAAAAATTTTATATTATTTTATGTATTTTAGCTTTTAACAAATTTTCACATTAATCTATTTTTGCAATATTAATTTTTAATTAAATTCTCTACATAGGTGTGTTTTTTTGCTAAAATTAGACAAAAAATTCAAAAGGACAATAGATGTTAACCCAAAGATCACAAGTTTTAGAAGAATCCATCACCCTAGCTATCACTGCATTAGCCAATGATTTAAAAGCCAAGGGTGAAGATGTGATCAGCTTCTCCGCAGGCGAGCCTGATTTTGATACTCCGCAAACTATCAAAAATGCAGCCATTGCTGCCATAGAAAAGGGTTGTGGTAAATACACTGCTGTTGCAGGAATTCCTGAAGTTTTAAAGGCTATTCAAAATAAACTTAAAAAAGATAATGAGTTAAGCTATGAAACAAATGAAATTATCACAAATGTAGGGGCAAAACATTCTCTTTTTGAATGTATAGAATGTCTAGTTGAAGAAGGCGATGAAGTCATCATCCCTAGTCCTTATTGGGTGAGTTATCCTGAAATGGTCAAATTTGCGGGTGGAAAACCTGTATTTATCGAGGGTTTAGAAGAAAATGGCTTTAAAGTCAACGCAGAGCAACTCAAAAAAGCTATCACTCCTAAAACTAAAATTTTAATGCTTAATTCTCCTTCAAATCCTGTAGGTTCTATCTATAGCAAAGAAGAGCTTTTAAGTATTGCTAAGGTTTTAGAAGGCACAAAGATTATCGTATTAAGTGATGAAATGTATGAAAAACTTCGCTATGATGGCTTTGAATTTGTAGCTTTTGCAAGTGTAAGTGAAGATGCCTTAAATCGCACTGTAACTATCAATGGGCTTAGTAAATGCGGTGCTATGCCTGGATGGCGTTTTGGCTATATGGCAAGTAAAAATAAAGCCTTGATTTCAGCTGTTAAAAGACTTCAAGGCCAAAGCACTTCAAATATTTGCTCCATCACTCAACATGCTGCTATACCCGCTTTAAATGGAGAATGTGATGAGGATATAGAAAAAATGCGTCAAGCTTTTGAAAAGCGTCGCGACTTAGCTCTAAATATGCTTCATCAAATTCCAAATATTAGTGTTTATAAACCCGAAGGAGCTTTTTATCTTTTTGTAAATACTCAAAAAATTGAAAAAGATTCTATGAAATTTTGCCAAAAATTACTAGAAGAAGAAAAAGTTGCCGTGGTTCCAGGTATTGGTTTTGGGATGGATGGATACTTTAGACTTTCTTATGCTACAAGCGATGAACTGATCAAAAAAGGTATAGAAAGAATAGCAAATTTTGTTAAAAATTATAAATAATTCTAGGTTTTAAACCTAGAATTATTAACTTTTTTAGGCAATCAAATCAAATTTTACCAACGAATTTAAACCCTAAAATCAAGGTTTTTTAAGTACTGCATTTACTCTTTGAACTTTATCTAGTTTATTTAAACTAAGCCTTATCACAGAATCCTCTAATCCACCCAAAGAATGTGGCACATTTGCTTCTAAGCTTATCATATCTAAAGCATTAAACTCAAATCTTTCGTTTTCTACCTCAAACCAAATTTTACCGCTTAAAACTTGCACGCGGATAGCAAAGGGTGCTTTATGCTCTTTCATCACGCTATCTTTAGCAAGTAAAATTTGAATTTCCTTGCTGTACTCATCATCGATTAAAACATTGATTTTAACTTCTTTTGGACTAAATTCAGCCTTGCTCCATTGAACGATCTTCATACAATCTCCTTTTTTACTTTTATAAAATTGTAGCAAAAACCAAAATGCAGACTATAAACTTGTGTTAATTTTACCCTTCTTTCCACCAAAAATCTTGCTTAAATTCACTTCCTACCTCATAAGCTTCGCCCATTTTTGGTGTAATCAAAGGTAAATTTAAATTCTCATAAAGAAATTCCACCACCCCATTCCATGCATGAGTTCCTGCTAAAAATCTGCCCCAATGTATAGGCATTAAAGCTTTTGCGTTCAAATCTTTTGCTTCTTTTAAAATTTGATCAGGGAAAGAATGTGAAAAAGGCCAAGCGGTATTAAATTGACCGCTTTCAAGGCAAACCAAATCAAAACCACCAAAATAAGCCCCGATTTTTTTAAAATGTGTAAAATATCCTCCATCGCCACTAAAAAACACCCTTTTATCTGCACTTAAAAACTCCATCACAAAGGAAGCCCAAAGAGTTTTATTGAGCCCATCGCCCCTACTTGAGCTATGCTGTGCAGGCGTTGCAATAATCCTTAAATCATCAAATTCCACCCCACTCCACCAATCAAGCTCTATGATTTTTTTCTCACTCACTCCATAACTTTTTAGATAATTTCCCACCTTTAAAGGTGTGATGAAAAATTTAGCCTTATTTTTTAAAGCTTTCACGCTTTTTTCATCTAAATGATCAAAATGCGAATGAGTGATAATCACAGCAAAAATTTCATCAAAATCATTTGCATTATAAACGGGTGCATTTTTAAAAGCTTTATTGATAAAAGAAAAAGGCGAAGCATGAGTGTTGAAGATAGGATCGATTAAAATTTTATAGTTTTTATAGCTCACAAAAAGCGATGAATGCCCAAGCCAAGTGATGTGAGGGGTATGAAAATAATTTAAATTCGGCTTAAAAAAAGGAAGTTTAAAAGTCGCTTTAGCATTTTTAGGATAAAGGTAGTAATATCTCAAAACTTCCCTAAAAGACGCTTTAAAAGCATTGTGCGTTTGGGGGTTTTCATTAAAAAAAATTTCATATTTTTTACCCTGTACTTTTTTAGCCTTTGGGTGTTCTTTACTTGAAAGATTAAAGGTTTTAAAAAAATCCATACTCACGAAAATTTATCCTTTTACAATAAAACCTAATGCGATGATTCTATCTGTGCAAAATCATTGCAAATCATATTAAACATTGCATTTGTTATCTTATCTTTAAATTCATTATTTTGGTTAAATTGCTTAAAAAGCTCTAAATTTAAATCCAAAATATCTTGAATTTTATCTTCCAAAAGCATGCTAAATTCAATACGAGAATTTTGCATATCGGATTTATTTAAAGATTCGAGAATTCTTTCGTTTTTTGCTATATCATCTTTTATATCATATAAAATTTTAGCGATTTTATCGCTTTCATTAAAGTCTATATTTGCGTATTTGTTATTAAAGTCTTTGATGATATTTGAAAGCTCTTCTAGCTCAGTTTCAACACTCTTACTTGATCCGTCTGCAAAAGAGGGTTTTAACTCTCCATTTCCCTGCAAAAAAATATCTTGTGTTTTATCAAGCTGTAAGCGATAGCTATCAAAATCTACATTATCTAAAATTCCTTTAGCCAAATCTTGCGATTTAGGTAAAATAATCTTACTTGCAAGTTTTTTAAGCAGTATATAAAGCTTTTCAAGTTCAACATCTTCATAAGGTAAAATTTGAGCCAAAAAAGAATACTCTTTAAGATAAGTTTTTGCCTTACTATAAAAATCTAGTTTTTCATCATCACTTTTTTCATCAAATCTAGCAAGCATTATATCTAATTTTGAGTGTATGACATTTTCTTTTTCTCTTCTTAAAATAGCATTTGTAAAATCATCTATTTCTTCTTGGGTGTAAATTTCATATTCTCCAAGATTTGCTTTAAGATCAAAAATTCTATTATCATCAGTAGGTTCATTTAGATAAGTTTGCTCATAAAACACACTAAAAGCCTTGGCTATATCTTCATGAGTATTTGCAAAATCTAGCACAAAGGTATCTTCTTTATTTTTACAAGTTCGATTAAGCCTCGATAGGGTTTGCACCGCACTCACTCCGCTTAAGGTTTTATCGACATACATAGTATGGAGCAATGGCTCATCAAATCCAGTTTGGTATTTTTCAGCAACGATTAAAAAGCGATACTCATCTTTTTTAAATTCGTCCTTTAAAACACCCTCTGAAAAACCATTCAAGCCACTTTCGCTATAAATTTCGCCCTCTAAATTGATTTCACCTGAAAAAGCCACGATAGCCTTAAAATGTGGATAATTTTTTCTCAAATACTCCCTAAAAACAAGATAATACTTCACAGCATTCTCTCTTGAGCTTGTTACGATCATAGCTTTTGCTTTGCCATTTATCTTTTTAAAGCTGTTTTGGAAAAAATGCTCGCACATGATTTGTGATTTTTGCTCGATTGTTCTGATATTGTTTTGCACATAAGCTTTTAGTTTTGCATTGGCTCTTTTTTTATCGTATTTTGGATTATCATTTGTGCAAGATATGATTTTATAGTAGCTTTTATAAGTCGTATAGCCTTTTAATACATCGAGTATAAAGCCTTCTTCTATGGCTTGCTTCATCGAGTAAAGATGAAAAGGGATAAATTTTTGCCCTTCATCAACCTCACAAGGCATACCAAACATTTCCAAAGTTTTAGGCTTAGGTGTAGCAGTAAATGCAAAATACGAGGCATTAGGCTGGAGCTTTTTGCTTTTTATGATTTCTAGAATTTCATCTTCTAAATTTTGGCTTTCATCACCGCTTTTATCTCTTATGGTTTCTGCCATTTTTTGTGCATTGCTTCCACTTTGGCTTGAGTGGGCTTCATCGATGATGATAGCAAAAGTTTTGCTTTTTAAGCTTTTGACTTCATTTAAAATATAAGGAAATTTTTGGATAGTCGTGATGATGATTTTCTTACCCTCTTCTAAGGCCTCTTTTAGCTGTTTGCTTCCATGAGTGATGGCTTCTACTAAATTTTTTGTGTGAGAAAAGGCTTTGACATTTTCTCTTATTTGACTATCAAGCACTTTTCTATCGGTTACTACGATGATAGAATCAAAGATATTTTTAAAGCTATTTTCTTCTAGTTTATGCAAGCTTACTAGATGATGAGCGAGCCAAGATATAGAGTTGCTCTTGCCACTTCCTGCGCTGTGTTGGATCAAGTAGCGTTGTCCTGTGCCCTTTTCTTTTGCATGAGCAAGTAGCTTTTCTACCACATCGAATTGATGATATCTAGGAAAGATGATGATTTCTTTGTTTTCCTTTTTTATAACTTGCACGAAATTAAAAAGCAAATTTAACAAGGTGTCTTTTTTAAAGATTTTCTCCCACAAATACGCTGTTTTTATACCATCACTTGGTGGATTGCCTGCTCCATTTGCTAGGCCTATCTTGCCACTACCATTGTTTAAGCCAAGGTTAAAAGGCAAAAATGTAGTCGCACTTTGATCCAATCTTGTGCTCATATAGCAAAGATCATGATCCAATGCAAAATGCACTATGGTATGGTTAAATAGCGTTTCTTTTGGGTTTCTGTCTTTTTTGTATTGCTCTATAGCGTGAAAGACATTTTGTCCGGTGAAATGGTTTTTAAGCTCTATGGTGATAAGGGGTAAGCCATTTAAAAAGAGCACCATATCGATGGAGTTTTTATTTTGCGTGCTATAGTAAAGCTGGCGTATGATAGAAAGGGTATTTTGCTCGTAGTTGTGCAGGCTTTGTGCGTTTGCATTGGTGTTTGGCTTGGCAAAGGCTAGATAAAATTTAATGCCTTTGATCTCTACATAGCCTTGCAAGGCTTTGACTATGCCTTTGGTTTTAATCTGTGAGAAAATACGATCAAAAAGTTCTTTTTTATAGTTTTGTCCACAGCGCTTTTTAAGCTCTTCAAGTGCTACACTTTGTGTAGCTTGTAAGAAATTCTCAAAAAATTCTGTATCGATACATAAATTTTTATCAAAGTTTTCATTTGTTCTTTTGATATAGGCATGGTTTTCTAACAAGTAAGACTCTATGAAATTTTCTAAATCTTTTTCTTGGTAGTTAGTCATTATTGATTTCCTTTGTTAGCTTGAATAAAATCTCGCATATCTTTAATAGATTGTTGTAGATCTTCAGGAGAAAATCTAGGATTATGGGTATTTTCAGGGTGATGTATTTGATCTCTTATATATTTTGTTTTTGTAGGATGCTCTTCTTTTTTAGTTTTACTATTTATATATTTTTGTGTCGGCTTACCTTTAAAATATTCTTTTAAAAGTTGTTGAAAATCAATATAGCCATATAATTCATTATGATATTCTTCATCTGCTTCATCAAAAGCTAAATAATTGATTTCATTAAGAGAAGGAATAGGAAGTATGTGTTTTTCTAATTTTACAATTTCTTTTGTATTTTCATTATTTTTGACTATTCTTATATCTTCAAATTGAAGTTGTTTAACAATGCTTGGGCTATGAGTTGTAATAATAATCTGAATTCCTTCTTCTTTAGATAGATTTTTTAATGCTTCTATAAGCAATTTTTGATGACATTGATGTTGTGAAGTTTCAGGTTCTTCTATAGCATAAATAATATTACTTTTTTCAGTATTATTTTTCTTTCTTTCAGCTTCAGCTCTAAAAAAATTCAAAAGTATCATTCTTTTCACCCCACTTCCTCTTTTGTTAATAGGAATGTCTTCATCTCCTGTAATGGATACATTTTTAAATACATCAGCCCATTTAAGTTGTTCTATAGTTGGAATTTTAGGATTTAAAGTTTTAGCAATTTCTGGATTCATATCTTTTAATTTTTCAAGAGTTAAATTTGTAACTTCCTGCAGTTTGTTTATTACTTCTTTAGCTATAGTTTGAAGTTCATTAGAAATTTTTTCATCTTTAAAAATTTGAGCTACTGCACTTTTTAAAGGATTTTGTATTTCATTATCTCCATCATTATTTGTTCTATCGCTTTGAAATAAAGCATAATATGGCAATTTCTTCTCTAGTTGCTCCCAAATATTCTTCACATCTTCTTTATTTAGCTCTATTTCTATTTCTTGCATTTGAAGATTATTAGAGTAATGTTGCCATATAGCCTTTCTTAATTCTGCACTTTTTGTTAAATTATCACAAAGTATATCTTTTTCTTTGATAATTCTTTTAAGTTCTGTGATTTTTAGATAGTGTAAATTACTACATTCTTCATTAGTTGGGTGATATGCTTTGATGAAAATTTTAGCACTCCCTGCATTTGGATATTTTTTAATAATTTCTAATTTATTGTTTTGATTTAATAAATATTCTTCTTCTAAACTTGTAAGATTTGATGTATCTAAGACCAACTCTCGAGGATAATTATCAAAAACTACAGATATTTGAATTTCATCATCTCCATTTTTTGCACATTCTTTATTTATATCGTTTTTATCTATTTTGATAACACCTCCATTAAAGAAAATATCTAAAGCTTCTAAAATAGTAGATTTTCCTATATCATTTTTTCCAACAAATGCTGTTAAATCTTCAAAATCAACTACAACTTCATTTGTATAACCTCTAAAATTTTTTATTTTAACTTGAATAATCTTCATTTTTTCTCCTTTTATAAATCAATCCTGCCACAAACCGCTTGGTTTATGAGTGTGGTTTTGTATTCTTTTATGAGTTTTATTTGTTTTTTTGTTTTTTCTATCAATAAATCTATTTTTTCGCATTTTTCATCTAAAAAATTTGCGATTTGCTCTTGCTCTTTTAGTGGCGGAAGTGGAATTTTAAGATTTCCTATAAATTCCCAATTTGCTCGTGGCATTTTTGTTCCATAAGTTGAACTATCTACAATATCTATAAATAAAGATGAAAGCATTAAAAATTTTATAAATTTATTACTTTCTGATTTTATCTTTAAAACTAAAAATTCACTAACACAAATTCCATCCCTATCGGTTAAAAATACCTTTGCAAGATATGGTCGCAACTTTCCAAATAAAATATCTCCCTTTTTAAACCCTATTCCATCTTCTTCAAACACCACCTCGCTTGATGGAATAAATTTACCCGTTTTGCTTTCTATGTTTTCAAGTCCAATTCTAAAATCAATATTATTACTTTTTTGATTTCGCAAAGAAGCAATATGCTTAAGTTTTAAAATATTCCAATGCTGTGGAATTTCGCCAAGCCATTCTATGCTACTATCTTTGAAATTTACATTTTTATCAAGTCCTTTTGTGATGGTTTCATTTATCAAAACTTGCTTTTGTTCTTTTAAAAGACTGATAAGTTTTTCTTTTTTCTCTATGAAATTTGCTATCTGCTCGCATTTTTCATCTAAAAAATTTGCGATTTGCTCTTGCTCTTTTAATGGAGGAATAATAACAGGTAATTTACCTAATAGTTCTTGACTAAGAGAAGCTCTAGTTACCAAGCCATTTTCTTTTGCAAAAAAATATTGATTTAAATTTCTTCTGAAATAAAATTTTGTAAAATTATTATCTAAAATTTTTTTATAAGCTCTAAAGCGTATTAAAAAACCTGCAAATACTGCATTTTCAATAGTTTTTAAGCATACAGAACTTATACCTATTTCATCAATAGTTTCAGAAGTTCTAGTAAAAAAGATATCGCCCTGCTTTACAGAATATACTTTTCTATCAATTTCTGTAGAATTTACAAGTCCTTTGACATTAAAAGGAATACTAATATTATTATATACATCTCCATAGCTGACAAAAGGATATCCGACTCCAAATGCTTCAGAATTGATACTTATTCCATTTTGGAAGTTTCCTAGATATTTTAATTTCACAATCTCCCAATGTTCCGGAATTTCCCCAAGCCATTCTATGCCACTATCTTTGAAATTTTTCATTGCATGATCTCTCTTAAAAGATCTTGCACTTCTTTTTCTAAGTCTTGCAACTCACTATTTATCTCTTCTAGCTTTCTTGGTGGTGTGTAGGTATAAAAGCATTTGTTAAAAAGTATTTCATAACCCACACTTGCACTATCCCACGCTATCCAAGAGTTTTTTACATAGGGTTTTACCTCTGTGTCGTAGTAGTTTTGTATGTTTGTTTTGAGTGGAATTTTTTCAGTGTTGTTGGTTTTATCGCTATCGATGATGAGATTTTCTTCGCTTTTTTTGAGCTTTACACCTAAAAATTTGATAAATTCTTCCTTGTCTTTAAAATCTTGCGGATTTTGTTCTAGCTCTTGCAGTTTTTCTAGGATTTTTTCTTTGTCTTTGAGTTTTGAAAATTTTTCATCCTCTTTTAGAAATTCTATACTTTTTGGCTTTTCTATGGTGATTTTAGTATAACCAAAATCTTCATTATCTAGCACTTTACAATCTTCATTTTCACTAAAATTTAAAAACAAATCTGTGATTTTTTCTATATGCTCTTTTGTCATTTCATTTTGTTTAGAGCCTAAAGACTTTTTCATCTTGGAAAAATACCTATCGCTTGTAGCGTTTATAAGCTGAACTTTGCCTTTTTTGTGCTCTGGCTTTTGTTGGTGATGATCCATATAAAAGTAGGAATTCCTGTGTTGTAAAACATATTTGTAGGCAGGGCGACTATGGCTTCAAGATAGTCATTTTCTATAATATGCCTTCTTATAGCTACCATACCGCTATCTGAGTTGAAAAGCGATGAGCCATTATGCACGCTTGCGATACGAGAACCCAAAGGAGTATCTGTTTTCATCTTGCTAAGCATATTGAGCAAAAACATCATTTGCCCATCGCTTTTGCTTGTGATACCCACGCTAAATCTTGGATCATTGCAAGTTGAATTTGAGCCTTTCTTTTCTACGCCTAGAATTTTTTGATCATTTTCCCAAGACTTACCATAAGGTGGATTAGTAAGCATAAAATCAAATTTTAAATTTTGTTGATCATTGCTTAAGGTAGAGCCAAATTTTATATGATCTGGATTTTCGCCCTTTATCAGCATATCTGCTTTACATATGGCGTAGGTTTCGGGGTTTATCTCTTGTCCGTAAAGATAGATATTTGCTTTAGATTTTATCAGCCCATCGGGATCTGTGATAAATTCTTTTGACTCGGTGAGCATTCCGCCACTTCCGCAAGCATTATCATAAATAAGCCATGCTCCTTGCTTGATTTGCTCTTTTACGGGCAAAAATACAAGATGAGTCATAAGCTCTATGATCTCTCTTGGGGTGAAATGCTCTCCGGCTTCTTCGTTGTTTTCTTCGTTAAATTTACGGATGAGTTCTTCAAAAACATATCCCATGCCAAGATTGCTCAAGCCTTTATGGATAACATTTCCTTTTTCATCTAAGATATCCTCTATGCCAAAATTTACTTTAGGCGAGCAAAATCTCTCTATAACGCCAAAAAGTATGTTTGATTCTTCTAAAGTGTCGAGTTGGTTTTTGAATTTGAATTTTGAGATAATGTCTTTGATATTTTCACTGAAACAATCAAGATAATTTTCAAAATTTACTCTTATATTTTTTGGATCATTTAAAAGGGTTTGTAAGCTAAATTTAGAATAATTAAAAAAGCCTAAATTATTTCCTTGCTTTCCGCCTAGCAAGAGTTCTAAAATTTCCATTTCATCCTTGTAGGCATTATAGACTTCAAGAACTTTATCTTTTGTGGGCTCTAAGACAGCATCTACTCTTCTTATGATCGTCATGGGTAGTATAATGTCGCGGTATTTGCCCTTTACATAAATATCACGGAGTAAATCATCTGCCACACTCCATATAAAATTTACAATGGTTTGAAACTGATTTGTATCCATGAAATTTCCTTAATATTTTATAAAAAAGTATTATATCAAATTATTCTAAAAAACAGATAATTTAAATAAATTATAAAAATCAAGCCCTATTTGAGCTTGATTTGAAGGATATGAGAGTTTTATTCGACTTCAGCGTCGATTACATCATCGTCTTTTTTCTTTTTATCATTTGCTGCATTTGGCTCATCTTTTTTATACATATTTTCAGCCAATTTATGAGAAACCTCGCTTAAAGCTTTCATTTTAGCTTCGATTTCTTCTTTGCTTGCATTTTGATTTTTCAAAGTCTCACGCAAATCATCAAGAGCTTTTTGGATATTTTCTTTATCGCTATCAGCTACTTTTTCTCCAAGCTCATTTAGAGATTTTTCCACTTGGTGTGCCAAGCTATCTGCTGCATTTCTTGCATCTACAGCTTCTTTGCGTTTTTTATCTTCTTCTTTGTGAAGTTCGGCATCTTTTACCATATTGTTAATCTCTTCTTCACTAAGTCCGCTTGAACCTGTGATTTTGATCTCTTGTGCTTTACCTGTTGCTTTATCTTTTGCAGAAACAGTTAAAATACCATTTGCATCGATATCAAAAGTTACTTCGATTTGTGGCATACCGCGTGGTGCTGGTGGAATTCCTTCAAGGTTGAAATTTCCTAAAGATTTATTGTCGCGGCTAAATTCTCTCTCACCTTGTAAAACATTGATGGTAACAGCACTTTGATTGTCTTCTGCAGTTGAGAAAACTTGCTCTTTTTTGGTTGGTATAGTTGTACCTTTTTCGATGATTTTAGTCATCACACCGCCTAAAGTTTCGATACCTAAAGAAAGTGGAGTTACATCAAGTAAAAGTACATCTTTTACATCACCTTTTATAACTGCACCTTGAATCGCTGCACCGATAGCCACAACTTCATCAGGATTTACAGATTTGTTAAGTTCTTTTCCAAAAGCTTTTTTAACCTCTTCTTGTACTAAAGGAACACGAGTAGAACCCCCTACCATAACGATTTCTTTAATTTCGTTTTTATCAAGCCCTGCATCTTTTACCACTTCATTGATCTTAGTGATAGTTTCAGCCACTAAAGAATCAATCATACCTTCGAATTTAGCTCTAGTAAGTTTTTTAACCAAGTGTTTTGGGCCACTCGCATCAGCTGTGATAAATGGTAAATTAATCTCTGTTTCATTAGCTGAACTTAGCTCTTTTTTAGCATTTTCTGCAGCTTCTTTTAAACGTTGTAAAGCCATAACATCATTTTTAAGATCTATGCCTGTTTCATCTTTAAATTCACTTGCTAGAAAATCGATAAGCTTGTTATCAAAATCATCACCACCTAAGAAAGCATTACCACCTGTTGCTAAAACTTCTACTACATTATCCCCTGTTTCAAGCACGGTAACATCAAAGGTTCCCCCACCTAGATCGTAAACTACGATTTTTTCACTATCTTTTTTATCAAGTCCATAAGCTAAAGCTGCTGAAGTAGGCTCATTGATAATTCTTAGTACATTAAGTCCTGCGATAGTTCCTGCTTCTTTTGTTGCTTTTCTTTGTGCATCGTTAAAATAAGCAGGCACAGTAATCACCGCATCAGTAACACTTTCACCCAAGAAAGCTTCTGCATCTTCTTTTAATTTCATCAAAACTTTTGCTGAAATTTCTTGTGGAGTGTAAATTTTACCTGCGATTTCTATCGCGCACGCACCATTTCTTTCAGTGATGTGATAAGGAAGTCTATTTTTAGCTTCTTTAGCCGCATCTTCATTGATCATCAAACCCATGATTCTTTTGATAGAATAAATAGTTTTTTCAGGGTTTGTTACCGCTTGGCGTTTTGCGCTATCGCCTACTAAAACTTCACCTTTATCTGTAAAAGCAACTACTGAAGGAGTTGTGTTTTTTCCTTCTTTGTTTGGGATTACTTTGCTCTCGCCGCGTTCATACACAGCAACACAAGAATTGGTTGTTCCTAAATCTATACCTATAACTTTACTCATTTTTTATCCTTTTATTAAAATTTATTTTGCTACACTAACTTTGGTTGGGCGGATCACGCGATCGGCTATTTTATAACCTTTTTGAAGCACTTGAACCACTTCACCACTTTGATGATTTTCACTATCTACATGAAACATCGCTTCATGTAAATTAGGATCAAACTCTTTTTCATCTTTGATAAGAGCCACTCCGTGTTTTTCAAGTTTTTTAAGAAATAAATCTAAAGTGTTTTGTACTCCTTCTTTGATTTTTAAGCTAATCTCATCTTGGCATTCGACATTAACGGCAGCTTCTAAAGCATCTAAAACATCAAGCAAATCTTTAGCAAAGCTTTCATTTGCATAAGCCATAGCACTTAGCTTTTCTTTTTCCATTCTTTTTTTGATATTTTCAAATTCAGCGTTTGCACGCATATATTTATCTTTTAATTCATCTAATTCTTTTTGTAATTCATTTGTTTCACTTTCTTCGCTATCTTGCAAATCATCCTGCAAATTTTCAGAATTTTGCGCATTTTCGTTTTCAAATTCTTGCTTTTGTTCGCTCATGCCGCCTCCTTTATGTATTGTAATATTTTTTTATAATCCGTATAAACACTACCCGCTAGGATAATATTTACATCCTCGCCCAAAAACTGCGCATCCACCTTAATCCCCATAAAACCCTCTTTAAACAAGGGTTCAAATTCAAGACTTTCCTTAAAATGACGATGGATTTGACAATCCAAGAGCTTAACAAATTCATCGTTTTGATAAATTTGGTAAGCTCTTTCTTCATTACTTCTATAACAAATCAGATTTTGTCTTAGACTTGCTATCTTTTCTGCAAGCTCTACAAAATGAACTTTAAAGGCTATTTTTTCTATACTAGAAAGATCAAGTCCTATAAGACTTTGTAGAAAATTCCACGCTTCTTTTTCGTATTTTAAAACCAGTTCTTCATCTTTAAAATCAAGCACTATAAACTTAGCGTTAAGATCTAACACTTCTTTAAGCACCAAACTTCTACCGCCATAAACAAGACAATAAATTTCAAATTCCTTGCTTAGCTCTTTTAAAAAGCTTTCATTTTTGATATGAATGTTTTTATCTTGCTCTTTTTCCCAAAAATTTTGCCAATAATTTTGCATCGTTAAAATAGTAGGAATTCTGCCACCGCTTATGTGAAGCTGAGTGATCAAACCCTCATCGCTAAGTCTTTTAAGATAAACGCGTATAGTTGAAGCGGGTATGCAAAGATTTGAATTTAATTCATTAGAACCAATAGGTGCATTATCCAAAAGATAAGTTTGGATAATAGACTCTAAAATCAAATTCTTTTTATCTCGACTTTTCATCATATTTTCCTTCAAAACTAGCACTCTATTTTTTGATTGCTAGATATATTATACAACATTGAGTGTTATTTTGTCAAGTATAAATATAAAAAAATATACTTAATTTTATTTAGTCTATATGACTAAAGTTTTATTAGTTACTTTTTTACAAGGATAAGATATATTTCATGATTAAAAAAACAAGGTGATAAAGATGAAAACAAAGAATGAATTTTAAATGGGCTTGATGATGGATTTTTTAAGTATAAGGCGTTAAAAACAAAAAACCAAAGAAGCCTTTGCAAGCTCTTTGGCTCTTCTATCAAAGCTTAAAAGCTGCCATTGATAGAAATATACATTCTTCTTCCTTCTTCTATGCGGTTATAAGTATTTACCCAAGTGTTATCATTCCCACTTGCATAAGATTCCCAGCCATTTGTAAAGCTTTTGTCAAAAAGATTATAAATAGCCGCATTGATACTCCATTGTTTATTGATATCATAACGCACACCCATAGAAGCTAAAAAGATATCCTTGTAATATTCTCTATTGATATTAGTATCACCCATATAGCGATCTATTTGCCACTCGCCTTTTATCCAAGGAGTGAATTTATTATAGAAGCTGTATTCGGTTTTTAACATGATATTGTGTTTTAAACTATCTTGTTCAGGTTTACCTATCACACTTCTATCTTGTGCTTCTTTAACTTCAGTATCAAGATAAGTATAAGCAAAATTTACATTTAAATTATCAAGAGGGCTTATCCCTGCTCCAAGTTCTACACCTTTGTATTCAACCTTGCCATGATTGATTGCTCTAGAACATCTACTAGCTCCACAAGAGCCAATACCTGGGATTGATTCGCCACTGTTATAACTTTGACTTGAAATTTTATCTTTAAAATTCGTTAAAAAACCTGTTGCTGAAACATAAAATAAATCATTATTATAAATAGCTGCTATTTCATAGTTTAAAGATGTCTCTTCTTTTAAATCAGGATTTCCATATATAGGAAATCTACCTTGACCATTATAATTATAAGTTCCATTTATCAAACGATTTGCATAAGGGGTTCTAAAGCCTGTAGATACACCGCCTTTGAAAGTAAGCTCATTGGTAGGATTATAAACCACATAAGCTCTTGGCGAAACATTGTTTCCAAAAATTTCATGATGATTATATCTTGCTCCAAAAGTAAGTCTTAAATCATCTTTTATACTATATTCATCCTCTGCAAAAATTGCCAATAAATACTGATCAAAATTAGTAGGACTAGCTATTTTATCTTGCATTTTTTCAAGTCTATACTCACCACCTGCACTCAAAATATGACTTTGTCCTAAAGGAATGACAGATTTCGTATCTAAGATAATATCTTCTGCGACTATATCTCTATTTTCTCCCAAAAACGGCTGTGTAGCTTGCCCTACGACTTCGCGGCCATCATTGCTCACTCTATTATATTGCAAACCAGAAGTGATAGAAAAGTTTTCATAAACACCTTCATGGCTTAAATAAGTCACAAATTTATCAACTTCCATAATATCTGCATAACCACCCGTTAAGCTACCTTGTGTACTACCTGGGCTTGTGATGGTTCCTAATTGACCTTGTTTATTGTCGTAATGATTTCTTGAAAAATCTATATCAAATATAAAAGTATTATAATCATTAGCCAAATAACTAACTCTTGTTCCTATGTTAAAATTATTTGCCTTTGTAGGACTTTGAGCTTGATCCCCTTGAACTCTTTGCCCACTTCCATTTGTAAATTCAACATTAGATTGCTGTCTATAAAATTCTCTAAAACGAAGTATTAGACCTAATTTATCATTCATTAAAGGACCACTAGAGTAAATACCTGTCCCATAAGTATTGCCCCAATCTTTATTTTCATTTAAAAGAGCGTCCAAGCTTACAGAAGTTTCCCATTTATCACTCACTTTTTTAGTAATGATATTTACCACCCCACCTAAAGCTTCGGAGCCATATAAAGTACTCATAGGACCTTTTATAACTTCTATTCTTTCTATGCTAGAAATTGGCGGTAAGAAAGAATTTGAAATTTCATTAAAACCATTAGGACCAACCTCTCCGCCAATACCCTGACGGCGTCCATCAATCAAAACCAAAGTATATCCAGTAATACCCCTCATAGTAATATTGTAAGAACCTGTTTTTCCCTTGCTAGCATATAAATCAACACCCGGGATATCTGCAATAGCTTCTGCGACATCTCTATAAGGCTTACTTTGTAATTCTTTTTTGCTGATAACATTGATAGTAGCAGGAGCTTCTTTAATATCTTGAGCAAACCCTGAAGCGCTAACGATCGAACTATCTAGCTCTACATTTTGTGATATAGCATTGGAAGCTAAGAGGCCAATAGCACAAACTGATAGACATAATTTCTTCATTTTTCTCCTTTTGTTAAATATTGATTTAAAAATCAAAATATTATGATAATAATTATTAATTTAAGATAAATTTTGTATCAATTGTGATAATTAGTATTAATTAAAAATTTATTTTTTCTTGCTATAATTCTTGAAAAATAAGTTTTTTAAAGAAATAAATAGAAAAAATAAAATACTTATACTGAATGTATTTTTGAGTGTTTTATTGCTATTTTTCTCTATAATTTTTGTTAAAAATTTATTTTTTAAACAATTTACAATGAAATTAAAGATATTTAAACTAAAAAATAAAAATTAAAATCATAACGGAGAAAAAAGATGAGAATGTTTATAAGTAATCATAAAAACCAATCTTCTCTTATTACTTTATTTGTTTTTACACCTTTATTTTTTGTTTTTCTTTATTCTAAAAATTTTTTACACATACAGCCTAATGACGTTATTAAAGAAAATAAATTTAATATGGCAATAAAACATTTTGTACAAAATTCCTCCGATATAAAACCGACACAGCCAACGCAAACCATACAAGAACCTTCCAATATACAACCTAAAGAACCTGTGCAAGAAATAATCAAAAAAACAAAACCAAGAAAAGAAAAACCTATCATTAAACCTAAAAAAATAATCCCTCCAACAAATGCAAAGGCAATAAATCAACCCAAAAAAGATACAAGCTCACAACAACCAATCGTGCAACAACAAGCCCCACAAACCAACTCTTATCAAAGTGTATCTTTAACTAGCAATAGCGAGCTTTTAAAAGAAATAAAATCAGCAATTGATGAAGCCCTAATCTACCCTAGACAAGCTAGAAAAATGCGTATGAGCGGGGAAGTTCTTGTAGAATTTACTTGGACAAAAGAAAAGAAATTAGAAAATTTAAAGATACTTAAACCTTCAAAATATGATTTCCTAAATAAAAGTGCCTTAGAAACCATACGCGTAGCTTCTAAAAAATTTCCACAATATGAAAAAACTTTCCATATAAAAATACCCTTGGTTTATAAATTAAGCTAGGATAAAAAATATTTCTTTTCTTTTCATAATCTTTGAGTATAAAAATACAAGGTTATTCTTTCTTGATATCTTTTATTTTAAAATTTTATTAAAATAAAATGATTCTACAATGCAACCACTGCATATGAAATTTTAATTAGAAGGTAAAAGTTCTATTTTTAATTATTTTATATTTAAATTACTACTCATACTTTGCAACTTTTTTCATATGGCTAGTCAAAAAGTTACAATACTTACAAATGAAACTTTTATCAATACTCCTTTATTAAACAATACTAAAATTTTTTATTAATTCCTCTTTAGCTAATCATATAAAAAGATCTGATGATTTAAGCGCAGCTTTTTGCTTTTCTTCAAATTGTGCTTGAGCAATTAATTGCTTAGGGTTTAAATGAATATTTGTATGAGAAATTTTACTTTGTATATTATTTTGAATATTTTCTTTAATTTGTTCTTCTATTTTTTCTTTTATCTTTTCTTTATATTTTTCATTGCTTTCTACAAAACTACTTTCATATCTTTGAGTTTTTTTATTGTAATGTATTTCCTCTCTGTATTCTTTTAAAGCATTTTCCGAAGCTTCTTTTGCTTCTTGAAATAATTCTTTTAAAGGTCTATCATATAAACTAGATTTTTCTTTAGCGCCTAAATCCAGCTCAAAGGAAAATGTTTGTTTTTGATTAGATTGCGTAGCTTGAATTTCATGCTTGTGTTTTAAATTTAAATTAAATAATCCTTTTTGATCAACACGAAACATTTTACATCCTTAAGTAAATTTTACAAATGTATGCAAGCAATATTTATTCCACTATATCTAGTCATATATTAATTCCTGCAAACCCGCAACTTAAAAAACAAAATTAAAATCTACATTCAAAATACTATGCCTCTTAGCTAAATATTTTAAAAGATTAAATAAGCTAATAATCAACACCATAAAACATAAACGAAGCAATCGATCAACCAAAACACACTAAATTCAAATAAACTGATTGAAGCAAGGACTGATAAAGTGTTTAATTAAAACTAATTAAACTAATTAAATCAAATAAATAAGCTAAATCAATTAACCCATTTAAATCAAATAAATCAAATAACCCAATAATTAAATATAAGCATAGATAAGTAAAAGTATTACACAAAGCATTCTAAAGGGATTAAATAAATTAGAGCCAATTAGAATAAACTACTTCAACCCATCTAAACAAGTAAATTAAACCCATTAACCCAAATACAACCATAATAACTAAAACAATCCAAGTTTAATTCAGTCAATCCAATAAAAGAACCTAAACAATCAATGATTAACTCTAACCCATTAACAAATACAAACTAAATTAAATCATTATTAGCACAAACAACCCCATCAGTCCCATAAAAGAATATCTTAAACCATTAAACTAAAAACAGATTAAAAATGATTAAACCATCAGCCCGACCTAACCAACCAAGCTCACAATCAATCAACCCACCAAATAAAGCAAACACATTCAAACAATAAAAAACCTAAACAAATTTACCAGCCTAGTAAATCAATATCTTAACACCACCACCCAAAAAACCATACAATGAAATTATAAACCAAACACAAAGACAACCATTAAACCAAAAACAGATTAAAGTGAATAACTCTAAGCAAGCTAACTATAACTAAGCATAACCATAACTCAGCATAAAAAGAATGATTAATACATATAAAAACAAATTCAACATATTGAACCAAACTAACCAAACATAATAAAGAACAATCAACATATAAAAACAAATTCAATATATTAAAACAGTTTCAATAAACACAATAAAAAAGAACAATTAATACAAAAACAGATTCAATAAACATAAAGATAATTATTCTAAATCCCATCTAAAACAACAATAAAAACAAACTATGATTTATATATAAAGTAAGTAAAGAAGAATTAACAAGTCCGCAATGAGCTACTTTCCCCCTGCCAGTAAGGCGTAGTATCATCACCCACGATGTGCTTAGCTTCTTGGTTCGGGATGGAGCAAGGCGTTTCCACATCTGTATAATCACGGACATTGTTATTTAAATATTCTTTGAAAGACTTAACTTAAGAATAAAGCTTTTATTTTTTATTCTATTTTTTTTATTTTTTTGCTTTTCTTCTATTCTTTTTTATTTCTTTTGCTTTATATTCTTTTATTTTTTAAATCTTATCTTTCATCTTATCAATGAATAAAATCTTTACTCTCTTTGATAAGCTTTTTTTTTAGAATACTTAAAAAACAATGTTAAGAGCAAGTTCTAATATAAACCCTACTTGCAAGATTTCCATATCACTTTGAAAGATTATTGTTATTCAAAGCTTTACTAAAAACCTTAACAAGGAAGTGATGCTTTATTAAAGATAAGCCAAACGCTCTATTAGTACTGGTCAGCTAAAGGACTTTCATCCATTACACACCCAGCCTATCAAACTAGTAGTCTTCTAGAGAGCTTAGAGAAGATTCATCTTAGAGTTGGCTTCACGCTTAGATGCTTTCAGCGTTTATCCTTTCCAAACTTAGCTACGCTGCGATGCTCTTGGCAGAACAACAGCTACACCAGTGGTTTGTTCAACCCGGTCCTCTCGTACTAGGGTCAAATCTCTTCAATCTTCTTACGCCCACGGCAGATAGGGACCGAACTGTCTCACGACGTTCTGAACCCAGCTCGCGTACCGCTTTAAATGGCGAACAGCCATACCCTTGGGACCTGCTCCAGCCCCAGGATGCGATGAGCCGACATCGAGGTGCCAAACCTCCCCGTCGATGTGAGCTCTTGGGGGAGATCAGCCTGTTATCCCCGGGGTACCTTTTATCCTTTGAGCGATGGCCCTTCCACACAGAACCACCGGATCACTAAGACCGACTTTCGTCTCTGCTTGACTTGTATGTCTTGCAGTTAAGCTGGCTTATACCTTTATACTCTACGAACGATTTCCAACCGTTCTGAGCCAACCTTTGTAAGCCTCCGTTATTATTTGGGAGGCGACCGCCCCAGTCAAACTACCCACCAGACATTGTCCCACTTGAGGATAACTCAAGCTGGTTAGCTACCCAAATAAGAAAGAGTGGTATCTCAACAATGGCTCATATACAACTGGCGTCATATACTCAAAGCCTCCCACCTATCCTGCACATTCTTATCCAAATAGCAGTGTCAAGCTGTAGTAAAGGTCCACGGGGTCTTTCCGTCTTGCCGCGGGTAGGAGGAATTTTCACCTCCACTACAATTTCACTGGATCCCTCTTTGAGACAGCTCCCATCTCGTTACGCCATTCATGCAGGTCGGTATTTAACCGACAAGGAATTTCGCTACCTTAGGACCGTTATAGTTACGGCCGCCGTTTACTCGGGCTTCGATCAAGAGCTTCGCTAATGCTAACCCCATCAATTAACCTTCGAGCACCGGGCAGGCGTCACACCCTATACATCCTCTTACGAGTTAGCAGAGTGCTGTGTTTTTGGTAAACAGTCGGGAGGGACTCTTTGTTGTAAGTTTCTTCGCTTTCGGAGTAAATCCTAATACGAAGCGAACCACACCTTATACCGAAGATACGGTGCTATTTTGCAGAGTTCCTTAAAGAGAGTTCTTCCACGCGCCTTAGAATACTCATCCCACCCACCTGTGTCGGTTTACGGTACGGGCAACATTAGCTAAACTTAGAAACTTTTCTTGGCTCGACGGCATCAGGGGTTCTTCTATCCATCCGAAGACTTCAAAAAGCCTTTCAGTTCTCGGTGTATTCTTATACGGATTTGCCTGTATAAGCACCTACGACCTTAGACTAGCACTTCCATCCGCTAGCCCCCTTAGCCCTAAGCGTCCTTCCATCGCACACTAATGTTGGTATTGGAATATTAACCAATTTGCCATCGTCTACCCCTTTCGGACTCGACTTAGGACCCGACTAACCCTACGATGACGAGCATCGCGTAGGAAACCTTGGGTTTACGGCGTTAATGATTCTCACATTAATTATCGCTACTCATGCCTGCATGCTCACTTCTATTCGCTCCAGCACTCCTTACCGGTATACCTTCGACGCAAATAGAACGCTCTCCTACCACTTGACAAAGTCAAGTCTACAGCTTCGGTACTTACTTTAGCCCCGTTATATTTTCCGCGCAAAATCACTAGACCAGTGAGCTATTACGCTTTCTTTAAAGGATGGCTGCTTCTAAGCCAACCTCCTGGTTGTTTAAGTAACTTCACATCGTTTTCCACTTAAGTAAGATTTAGGGACCTTAGCTGGTAGTCTGGGTTGTTTCCCTCTTGACGACGGATTTTATCACTCGCCGCCTGACTGCTGTGATTACATATAAGGTATTCGGAGTTTGATAGGGTTTGGTACATTGGTGTATGCCCTAGCCCATTCAGTGCTCTACCCCCTTATATTACGACACAACGCTATACCTAAATATATTTCGGAGAGAACCAGCTATCACGAAGTTTGATTGGCCTTTCACCCCTATCCACAAGTCATCCCGGGGCTTTTCAACGCCTATGGGTTCAGTCCTCCACTAGTTCTTACACTAGCTTCAACTTGCTCATGGATAGATCACTTCGTTTCGGGTCTGCAGCATCTGACTAAGCGCCCTATTCAGACTCGCTTTCGCTACGGCTTCGCGTTTGCTTAACCTTGCCAGACACCACAACTCGCAGGCTCATTATGCAAAAGGCAGTCCATCACACTGTATTGCTACATAGTGCTCTGAATGATTGTAAGCAAATGGTTTCAGGTTCTATTTCACTCTGATCACCTCAGTTCTTTTCACCTTTCCCTCACGGTACTTGTGCACTATCGATCTGGTATTAGTATTTAGGGTTGGATCGTGGTCGACCCAGCTTCAGACAGGATTTCTCGTGTCCCGCCCTACTCAGGATACTGCTAGCTAAGGTTTGTTTTTCGCATACGGGACTATCACCCTCTATGGCTATACTTTCCAGAATGTTCTGCTAAACTCACCTCTTGCACATTGCAGTCCTACAACCCCCAGTGCAAGCACTGGGTTTGCCCTCTTGCGCTTTCGCTCGCCGCTACTGACGCAATCTCTATTGATTTCTTTTCCTGAGGGTACTAAGATGTTTCAATTCCCCTCGTTCGCTCCTATATAGGTAATGTATATCTCTATACATTGGGTTGCCCCATTCGGAAATCTACGGATCAAAGCTTCTTGACAGCTCCCCGTAGCTTATCGCAGTCTAGTACGTCCTTCATCGCCTTTACCAGTCAAGGCATCCACCATTCGCTCTTAGTAGCTTACCTTTTTTACCTTCTTTAGCGTCAAGGCTTTGCCTTGACTAAGAAGCAAGCTAAAGGCCTACCCCGCCAACCTAAAAGATATTAGGCTGATAAAGTAAGTTAAAGACTAGTAGTCTTTCTTGCTTCTTCTGCTAAGAATATGCATAAAAGTTAGATATAATCTAACTTCTACCTTTTTTATTGATTCTAAAACGCATCACTTCCTTGTTAAAGTTTTTATGATAAGACTTCATTATCTTAAGACGGAAAGCATTCAAACACTTAATATAAATACTAAAATTCAATTAATATTTAAACCAAGTCGTGAGTTTGAAACTTATCTTTAATTTAAAACTTTAGATCTAATATTCTCTTTATTATAAAAAATAAAGATAGTTAAAAGATATAAGTTAAACCAAAGAAAAGATAATTGGGTTTTATCCTTTAACAAGTCCTGTAAAATTGTTTTTATTAAAACTTGCTTGTGACTCTTAACAATGATAATTATAAAGAACATTTAGGTTTAAAACCTAAAGGAAGTATATGATATATCAAAGTATATTTATAAAATATATACTTGCTTTAGATTTTAAAGCTTGATTTCAAATCTTGTTTTTATCTTTTAAGATTGATATTTCTATGGTGGGCCTAACAAGACTTGAACTTGTGACCTCACCCTTATCAGGGGTGCACTCTAACCAGCTGAGCTATAGGCCCTTAATAATGGTGGAGAATAGCGGGATCGAACCGCTGACCTCCTGCGTGCAAAGCAGGCGCTCTCCCAGCTGAGCTAATTCCCCATAAACAATTAGCTTTATCATCAATCTTTGAAATCTAAACAAGAATCAATTGAGTTTATAATGAAGTAATAGTTGTGAGACTTATTACTTTGTACTCTAGAAAGGAGGTGATCCAACCGCAGGTTCTCCTACGGTTACCTTGTTACGACTTCACCCCAGTCGCTGATTCCACTGTGGACGGTAACTAGTTTAGTATTCCGGCTTCGAGTGAAATCAACTCCCATGGTGTGACGGGCGGTGAGTACAAGACCCGGGAACGTATTCACCGTAGCATGGCTGATCTACGATTACTAGCGATTCCGGCTTCATGCTCTCGAGTTGCAGAGAACAATCCGAACTGGGACATATTTTATAGATTTGCTCCACCTCGCGGTATTGCGTCTCATTGTATATGCCATTGTAGCACGTGTGTCGCCCTGGGCATAAGGGCCATGATGACTTGACGTCGTCCACACCTTCCTCCTCCTTACGAAGGCAGTCTATTTAGAGTGCTCGGCCGAACCGTTAGCAACTAAATACGTGGGTTGCGCTCGTTGCGGGACTTAACCCAACATCTCACGACACGAGCTGACGACAGCCGTGCAGCACCTGTCTCTAAGTTCTAGCAAGCTAGCACCCTCATATCTCTATAAGGTTCTTAGGATATCAAGCCCAGGTAAGGTTCTTCGCGTATCTTCGAATTAAACCACATGCTCCACCGCTTGTGCGGGTCCCCGTCTATTCCTTTGAGTTTTAATCTTGCGACCGTACTCCCCAGGCGGTACACTTAATGCGTTAGCTGCATTACTGAGATGACTAGCACCCCAACAACTAGTGTACATCGTTTAGGGCGTGGACTACCAGGGTATCTAATCCTGTTTGCTCCCCACGCTTTCGCGCCTTAGCGTCAGTTGAGTTCCAGCAGATCGCCTTCGCAATGGGTATTCTTGGTGATATCTACGGATTTTACCCCTACACCACCAATTCCATCTGCCTCTCCCTCACTCTAGACTATCAGTTTCCCAAGCAGTTTAATGGTTAAGCCATTAGATTTCACAAGAGACTTGATAATCCGCCTACGCGCCCTTTACGCCCAGTGATTCCGAGTAACGCTTGCACCCTCCGTATTACCGCGGCTGCTGGCACGGAGTTAGCCGGTGCTTATTCCTTAGGTACCGTCAGAATTCTTCCCTAAGAAAAGGAGTTTACGCTCCGAAAAGTGTCATCCTCCACGCGGCGTTGCTGCGTCAGGGTTTCCCCCATTGCGCAATATTCCCTACTGCTGCCTCCCGTAGGAGTCTGGACCGTGTCTCAGTTCCAGTGTGACTGATCATCCTCTCAGACCAGTTAAGCGTCATAGCCTTGGTGAGCCATTACCTCACCAACTAGCTGATACTATATAGTCTCATCCTACACCGAAAAACTTTCCCTACTCAACTTGTGTTAAGTAGGAGTATAGAGTATTAGCAGTCGTTTCCAACTGTTGTCCTCTTGTGTAGGGCAGATTAACTATACCTTACTCACCCGTGCGCCACTAATCCACTTCTAGCAAGCTAGAAGCTTCATCGTTCGACTTGCATGTATTAGGCACGCCGCCAGCGTTCACTCTGAGCCAGGATCAAACTCTCCATAAAAATTATAGATAGTTTAATCTTTTTCTTCAAAGAAAAAGTAATGAAGATTAAAAATAAAAACTTTTAATCTTTAAATATTTAGATTGAATAGATTTTACATAATTGCTTATGCCTAAATCTTTTCTGGCTCAATCGATCACTTATTTAGATTTCAAAGATTGACTAATAAGATTTGAAATAACAATATTAATTTTAAAGAACAAAAACAAAAAATCATTTATTGTTTATAAATAAAGTTTAGTAATAATAAAGTTTTATAAACTTGAATTGATTTGACTAGGATTAAAATTAATTTAAAACTAGAAACAAGGGTTTACAAAATCTTCATTTAGCTTTATAAACTTTAGTTTATAATTTAAAGATTTTAAAGTCCTTTTTTGAAAAAGGAAATGAAAGTATAACTAATTAAGCTTAAAGGAGGATTAAATAAATTATTTTTTTAATTAATTTTGGCAAAAAATTAAAAACTAGATTTTTTTGCCAATCAGCTAGCTAACTTTGATATAATCATAGAGAAAATTTTACTATAAAGGAAAACAATGAAAAAGTTTTTAACCGCTTTCTTAGTTGCCTTCACGGGCTTATTTTTAGTAGCTTGCCAAAACACCAAAACAGAAAATAATGCAAGCAATGAAGCTAATACCACACTCACTTTAAAGGTTGGGACTGCTCCAAATTACAAACCTTTTAATTATAAGCAAGATTCTAAACTTACGGGTTTTGATACTGATTTGGTTGAAGAAATTGCTCAAAAAAATGGTATTGAAATTGTTTGGGTTGAAACTAATTTTGATGGATTGATCCCTGCTTTAAAGGCGGGCAAGATCGATATGATCGCTTCAGCTATGAGTGCTACAGATGAAAGAAGACAAAGTGTAGATTTTACAAAACCTTATTATATGAGTAAAAATCTTTATATTAAACTTAAAAATAATGAAACTCTTCAAACAAAAACTGATCTAGAAGGTAAAAAAATAGGAGTTCAGTTAGGAACTTTGCAAGAAAATACAGCAAAGACTATCAAAGATGCACAAATTCAAAGTAATAAGGATTTGAATATAGCTGTTTTAGCACTAAAAAATAATAAAATCGACGCTATTGTTGCCGATGAGGATACTGCTAAAGGCTTTTTGGCTGAAAATTCTGATTTAGTAAGCTTTTATCAAGAAACAGATGGTGGCGAAGGTTTTAGTTTTGCTTTTGATAAAGATAAACAAAAAGAAGTCATAGAAATATTTAATGAAGGTATAGATGAAGCAAAGGCTAGTGGATTTTATGATAACCTTATAAAAAAATACGAACTAGAATAAGCGTGAAATTTCACGCTTCTATGGTAGAATTTTAAATATCATATTTTCTCTCTTTTGCAACTTTTAAAAGTTTTTATTGTTATTGCATACAAAAATCTTGCTAGTACACTCTAATAAAGACAAATCAATTATAAAATTACTAAAAAAGAAATTTGCTACTTTTTATAATCTTTACTTAGATATTCTTTAAGTCAAAATTTAGCACTACCACGCTAATATCTAAATACCATACTAAATCAAACAATTTTCATCTTTAGAATAATAAAGTCACGAGTTACAAATCTAAAAAAAATTAGAAATTGAATTAAGTTCTAGAAACATTTTAGATACAAGTTGATTTTTAACTAATCAAAGCTATAATTTCAAAGTCAAAATAAGGAACGACTATGCTTTACATTTACATAAAAACACAAAATGCCTTAGTGCAAAGAATTAATTTTAATCTTGATAATCAAGAATTACCGCAAAATATCTTATGGATTGATTTACTTCATCCAAGCGCGGCAGAAATTGCCTTTATATCAAATGAATTTAATCTTGAATTTCCAACAAAGGAAGAGAGAGAAGAAATAGAACTTAGCGCAAAGTACTGGGAGGATAATGCTACTATAACTATCAATGCTCATTTTTTGATTCGAGAATTTAAGAATGATAACGAAGAGCAAAACTCAATTAAGCTTCGCACTGAAATTGTAACTTTTGCAACAGCTAAAAATATTTTATTTACAATAAGATATAATGAATTTAGCACCTTTGAAGAAATTCAAGCAAGGATATTAGCAAGTCCAAAAAATTTTGAAGATGGTTTTGATATTATCGATAAAATGTTTGAAGTACGAGTTGAAAAAGATGCGGATTTGCTCGAGTGGATAGATAAAGAAGCAAGACGCTTAAGAACAACTGTTTTAGAGAAAAAAGATGAGTATAGTTATGATGAGATGTTAAAAGATATCTCAAGTTTACAAGAACTTAATATGCGAGTTAGAGATTCTTTGTTTGATAAACGTCGTGCTATGACTTCCTTACTGAAAAGTGATAAAATCGATAGGGATATAAAACAAAATTTAACTATAGTTTTAAAAGACTTGAATTCTTTAGTTGAATTTAGTGTTTCACAACTTAATGTTCTAGATAATATTCAAACCATTCTAGCAAGTCAAGTTAACATAGAGCAAAATAAAATCATCAAACTTTTTACCGTTGCAACTGTTGCCATGATGCCCCCTACTCTCATAGGAACAATCTATGGTATGAACTTTAAATTCATGCCTGAACTTGAGCTTCACTATGCTTATCCTATAGTGCTTGCAGTGATGATAATTTCTATCATTGTACCTGTTATTGTTTTTAAGAAAAAGGGTTGGCTATAATACATTAAAGGAGATAAAATGGATATCATTAAAATAGGAATTTTAACCTTAAGCGATAGGGCAAGTAGTGGAGTATATGAAGATAAAGCCACTGCTGAAGTTGAAAGAACTCTAAATTCATATATTAAAAATGAAATCATCTATTTTAAAGAACTTATACCAGATGATTATGATTTGATTATTAAAAAATTACTTTATCTAGCAGATGAGAAAGAATGTGACTTAATAATCACTAGCGGCGGAACAGGACCGGCACTTCGTGATGTAACACCAGAAGCTACAGAAGCAGTATGCGATAAATTAATGCCAGGTTTTGGAGAACTCATGCGTTTAGAAAGCTTAAAATTCGTACCCACAGCTATACTTTCAAGACAAACAGCAGGAATTCGCAATAAATCTTTTATCATCAATCTACCTGGCAATCCTAAAGCCATAGCAGAATGCCTAGAGCCTGTATTTCCTGCAATACCTTATTGCATCGATTTAATAGGGGGAGCTTATATAGAAGGAAATGATGAAGTGATTCAAGTCTTTAGACCTAAGAAAAAATGCCAAAATTAAAACTTATTAGCTTTAATAAGCCTGCTTAACTGCCTAGCAAGCAGGCTTACTGATGCTTCATCCTTGCTTATTTTTTGTATTTTATTTTTAAATTTATAAAGCTTATCGTCTAAAATTATATCATTGGTTGGAATTTTAGGTCTTGTATTTTGTTTATGTGGAACTTTTTTCTTGAAAAACATTTTTATCCTTTTTTATAAATATACATTATTTTAATTGAAAAAAATATTATTTTTAATATTTATATCATTATTAACTTTATTTCATGATTTTAAGTTAGAATTCGCAAAAAAATAAATCAAGGAAAATAAATGACTTTAATTGCAATTTTATGTCTTTATACAGCACTTTTATCTTGGATTTCTTATAATCAAATTCGCTTTTTAGAAAAAGAAAAAGACAAACAAGCTCAAATTTTAAGCGAGGAAGATTATCAAAACGCAGCCGATATTGCTATAGAAAATGAAAAATTCAAGCTTTTTTCAAATTTTTATACCCTGATTATTAATATCGCTTGGATAGGCTTTGGATTTCTCTACTTAAAAGAACTATTAATCAGCGAAAACTCTCGTCTTGAAAATACTCTATTTTTACTTGCTTTTTTAATTATCACAAGTATTTTAAATTTACCTTTAAGTATTTATGAGAGTTTTGTTAAAGACAAAGCTCATGGTTTTTCAAATATGACTTTAAAACTTTTTATTAAAGACACTATAAAAAGTCTTATCTTAACTTTGATTTTTGGATTTTTAATCCTTTATGCCCTACTTTTTTGTTATGACTTTTTTGGCACTTTTTGGTGGTTTGCAGCTTTTGTTTTTGCTTTTTGTGTGATAGTGATTATAAATGTTATTTATCCTACTCTAATCGCTCCTATATTTAACAAAATGGAAAAATTAGAAGATGAGAATTTGCTAAGTAAAATCAACGATCTCATGAAGCGATGTGGATTTAATGCAAATGGGGTTTATGTGATTGATGCTAGCAAAAGAGATAAGCGTTTGAATGCTTATTTTGGTGGACTTTTTAAAAGTAAGAGAGTAGTACTTTTTGACACGCTTTTAAAAGCCTTAAGCGAGAGAGAACTCTTGGCAGTTTTAGGACATGAGCTTGGACATTTTGTCCACAAAGATATTATAAAAGCACTGATTAATGGAGCAATCACTATGTTTTTACTTTTCTTTATTTTTGCTCATTTGCCTGATTTTGCATATCTAGAAAGTCATCTAGAAGGAGTTAATGGGGGTGTTTTTGCTCTTTTATTTATATTTGCAAATATTTTTAGCTTTATTATCTCTCCTTTAATAAATGCTTTGAGTAGAAAAAATGAATTTGCCGCGGATCAGCACGGAAGTAAGCTTACTAGCAAGGAAGATATGAAAAATGCACTCATAGCTTTAGCAAGAGAAAATAAAGCTTTTATTAAAACAAGTAAGATTTATACCTTTTTTTACCTTAGTCATCCAAGTATTAGCGATAGAATCAAGGCTCTTTCTTGACTATAAAAAACGCTCTTATAGAAGCCAAATCTAGACTTGAAAAGCATGAAAACGAAGCCTTGTTTATACTTTGTGAATATCTAAAAAAAGATAGGACTTGGATTTTTTTAAATCAAGATCTAGAATTTGACTCTAAGCCCTATTTTGAACTTATCAAGCGCTTTCAATCAGGGGAGCCTTTTGAATACATCTTTGAAAAAACAGATTTTTGGGGCTTGGAATTTAAAGTAAAAAAAGGGGTTTTAATCCCACGTTATGATAGTGAAATTTTACTTTCACAAGTTCTTAAAATTTGCAAAAATAATAATTTTCAAAATATATTAGAAATAGGCTTTGGAAGCGGAATTTTAAGTATAGTTTTAGCTAAAGAATTGGGAATAAAAATTACAGCTTGTGATATCAACCCCAAAGCTTTACAACTGGCCTTAGAAAATGCTAAATTACATAAAGTTGAACATTTAATCGACTTTAAACTTTGTGATTTTAAACAAATAAAAGAAAGTTATGATTTTATTTTTTCAAATCCTCCCTATATCCAAAATTCATACCCCATAGATCTTTGGGTACAAAACGAACCAAAAGAAGCTCTATTTGGAGGAGAAAAAGGATATGAAATTTTAGAAGAAATTATAACTTTCTCCTTTGAAAGAAAGGTTAAATTTTTAGCATGCGAATTTGGCTATGATCAAAAAGCAATTTTAAAACAAATTTTATATCAAAAAAATTTTCAAGCTGAATTTTTTCAAGATGAACAAGGATATGATCGTGCCTTTGTTGCTCAATTTGCTAAAAAATAAGCTTTGTATGATATGATAAGTTAAAAAATTAAGGAGAAAAATTGAAAGCAATCAATCTATTTTTACTTGCAGCAATGATTGGCATAGAACTTATACTTGGCATAGTTGTTGCTCCGGTGATTTTTTACCCAGCTAACTTTATAGGCGAGGGAGTTTTAAGTCATTTTCAAAGCGGTTTAATGATGACTCAAATTTTCATTAAAATGGGATATTTGTTAATTTTTGTTTCTATTTTCAACTTATTGTTTGAAATCTATTCTTTTATAAAGGAAGATATGAAATTTCAGATTAAATTCTCAAAATTAATACTTAGCATACTCATTTTAATCTTAAGCTTAGTATTTGTTTTATATTTTACAAATACCATTGTTGAGCTTCAAAATTTAGGCGATCAAGCTACAAAAAGTCAAGAATTTCTTAGCATACATAATGCAAGCGAAGTGGTTATAAAAATTATTTTATTGATGCAAGTTTTTCTATATTTCTTAAGTTTTAAAATAGCAAAAAAATGCTAGAATATTTTATAAAAATTTAAAAGGAGGAGTAGGCTATGATGATCTCTGATGCAAGCATGATGCAGCAAAATTATTATCTAAACAATGCTCAAAAAGCTAGTGAAAAAGCTTTAGAAAACATTGCGGCTGTCCGTGCAATAAGTGGAGTTGATAGTGCTAATTTAGCTATTGCTGATTCTTTAAGATCTCAATCAAGCACTATAGATCAAGGCATTGCAAACGCCTATGATGCCATCGGTGTTTTACAAATTGCAGATGCAAGCCTTACAAATATTTCTCAAAGTGCTGATAGACTTAATGAACTCTCCGTAAAGATGAATAATGCGGCATTAAGCGATTCTCAAAAAAGTATGTTAAGAACAGAAGCAACACGCATACAAGAATCCATCAACGACTCTTTTAATAATGCTACTTATAATGGAAAAAATGTATTTCAAACTATGAATTTTGTAGTAGGAAGTGGAACTGAAACAACTAATTTAAATCCATTGGCAACTAGTGGTCTTAGCATAGATAATCAAGACAGCATTACAAGTTTTATGGATCAACTTGGTGCTTTAAGAAGTGAAATAGGTTCAGGTATTAATGCTATCACATCTAATATCAATGCTAGCGTACAAAATAGCATCAATACTAAAGCAGCTGAAAATAATTTGCTCAATAATGATATGGCAAAAAATGTCAATGATTTTAATAGCAATTACCTAAAAGAAAATGCGGCTGCTTTTGTTGCTGCACAATCTAATATGCAGCTTCAAAGCAAAATTGCTAGCTTATTGCAATGATAAAAGCCCTAATCTAGGGCTTCTCTTTTTATAAAAATGACTTTAGAACAAATTTTAGAAAAAACCAAAAATATCCGTCTTGTAGCAGCAAGCAAATATGTTGATGCAAATATTATCGAAAAACTTTTTGCTCAAGGAATCACAGAATTTGGAGAAAATCAAGTTCAAGCTTTAATACAAAAAAAAGAAATTCTTGATAAAAAAGATTTAAATATAAAATGGCATTTTATAGGAACGCTACAAAGCAATAAAATCAATCTTTTAATCAAGCAAAAACCAATACTCTGGCATTCTTGTAATGGATTAAAAATAGCAAAAGCCATGGATAAAAGACTAAATTATAAACTAGATACCTTACTAGAAATCAATAGTGCCAATGAACTCAGCAAAAGCGGGCTTAATCCGGATCAAGCTATAGAAGAATATTTACAAATTCAAGAAGAATGTCCTAATTTAAATCTTTGCGGAGTTATGAGCATAGGCTCACACAGTGAAGAACAAAAAGAAATTGTAAAAAGTTTTGAAATTACCTATAAAATCTATGAAAAACTTCAAAAACACGGAGCTAAAATTTGCTCCATGGGAATGAGTAATGATTTTGAAATCGCTATTAAATGCGGATCTAATATGGTAAGACTTGGAAGTATTTTATTTAAAAATTTAAAATAAAACTTCCCTCCAATCCTTAACCCACATATTTATTGAGAATTTTTTCACTAACACTATCAGAGATGATAAAATCGGTATGATAAAGCAAACAAGAACCGGTGCTAACAATTTTCAAAACAAGCTTTTTATTGCCTTTTTCGTTTGGATTATGCGCATTCCTTGCTATTTCGTGAATTTCATAAACAAGCTCTCGATTCAATCTTGAAAGATCAAGCTCTATGATATTGTTTTCAAATTCTTTAGGTTCTGCTACAAAGTCTTTATTTTCTAAAGCGTTTTTCTTAGCGCTAAATTTTTTTACCGCCTTAACCTCTCCTTCTTGAAGCTCCTCTAGAGTTTTAATTGATCTTAAAGCTAAGCTATCTAATTTACCCTCCTCTGCTTTATAGCTTAATAAAAATCCATAAGCCTCATTTTTAGAGGCTTCATTTTTTAAAATATTTTCAATCTCTTCTATATTAGACTCAAAAACCGTCACTTCAAAAGTAGAATAAAAATCCAATATCTCAAGCCTACCATAACGCTTGTTATTTTTACTCATCATAGATTTAAAACTTTCAATCTTCCCTATGCTTAAAATTTCTCCATTGCCTTTAAGCGTTGAAAAATCTATGCTTTTTATATAATCTATATCCTTAAATTTCTCATAAAAACGATCAAGCGGATGTCCTGAAACATAAATTCCCAAAATCTCTTTTTCAAATTCAAGCTTTTCCATGACCTCAAATTCTTCATCCTTGGCTACTATATTAACTTGTAATCCAACAGTTAACTCATCTTCTCCAAAAAGAGAACTTGCTGCATTTTTCCTTGCATCAGCCATTTTCTTAGAGCCTTCGGTTAAATTGTCCATATTATCAAACAAGCACTTCCTTGTATAGCCAAATTCATCAAAAGCCCCCGCTTTGATAAGGCTTTCTAGGGTTCTTTTGTTGATCTTTGTGGGCTCTATCCTACTTAAAAAATCATCAATATTTTTAAATTCGCCTCGCTCTCTTGCTTCAAGTAAATTTTCAACTGCAGGAATTCCCACACTTTTAATAGCTCCAAGTCCATAAACAATAGCATCTTTACCATCTTCTTGCTCTACTGCACTGAATTCGCGTATAGCTTTATTAACAGAAGGCGGAAGAAGTTTGATATTCATTTTTTTCATTTCATCGATATAAACAGCGATTTTATCGACATTATTTTCTTCACTTGTTAGCAATGCTGCCATAAATTCACTAGGATAGTAAGTTTTTAAATACGCTGTTTGAAAAGTGATCAAGGCATAAGCTGCAGAGTGAGATTTGTTAAAACCATATCCTGCAAATTTGACAATTAACTCCCAAAGCTCTTCGGCTTTTACTCTATTATAACCCTGCTTTTCTGCACCATCAGCAAATTCACTTTTTAATTTTTTCATTTTTTCGGGATCTTTTTTACCCATAGCGCGGCGCACCACATCAGCACCACCTAGTGAAAATCCACCTATAATCTGAACAATTTGCATAACTTGCTCTTGATAGACAATAACCCCGTATGTAGGCTCCAATACACTTTCAAGAGTATCAAATGGATATTCTATCTTTTTAAGCCCATGTTTTCTATCTATAAAATCATCAAGCATTCCTGATTCCATAGGACCTGGGCGATAAAGAGCAAGAACCGCGATAATATCTTCAAAACGCTCAGGCTTTAGCCTTGCATTTAAGTTTTGCATTCCGCCTGATTCTATTTGAAATATCCCTAAAGTATTTCCACTTTGTATGGTTTTATAAACTTTGGCATCATTTACATCAATAGCTTCCCAAACTATGTCTTTATTGTAACGCTTTTTAATGAGCTTGATAGCATTATTGATTAAAGTTAGGGTTTTTAAACCCAAGAAGTCAAATTTGATAAGATCCACATCCTCTAAATGATCTTTAGAGTATTGTGTAACCAAATGTCTTTCATCATTTTTGCTTTGCCTAAAAAGAGGAGTTTTTTTCCATAAACTTTCATTAGAAATCACAACACCTGCTGCGTGCATACCTGCATTTCTATTGAGTCCTTCAAGAGCCTTAGCATACTCCCAAACTTCAGGACCCTTTGGATGGCGTTCTATAAATTCTTTAATCTTTGGTTCTTTTTCATAAGCTGCATCAAGAGTGATTTTAAGCTCTTCAGGTATAAGCTTGGCAAGTTCATCTGCATCAGGAATACTCATATCGCAAACCCTTGCCACATCACGAATCACCCCACGAGCTAAAAGCTTACCAAAAGTAATAACCTGCGCAACCTTATCAGCTCCATATTTATCAATCACATAATCAATCACTTCTCCGCGTCTATCTTGACAAAAATCCACATCAATATCGGGCATCGATACGCGTTCTGGATTTAAAAAACGCTCAAAAAGCAAACTATAAGGGATCGGATCTAAATCTGTAATTTTCAAAGAATAAGCAACCAAACTACCCGCAGCTGAACCCCTTCCAGGACCTACAGGAATTCCTTTATCTTTAGCCACCTTGATAAAATCATGAACGATTAGCATATAGCCTGAAAATTTCATTTTTTTTATGATATTGATTTCAACTTCAAGCCTTGTTTTATACTCTTCATGCTTGCTTATATCAACGAATTTTAACCTTTCCTCAAGTCCTTTTTTACAAAGCTCATCAAAAACCACATCATCATTATCAAAACTAAATTCTTTACCCTCTTCGGGCAAGCTTATATTATATTCTTTTGCATACTCTCTTGTAAATTTAAAATTTGGTGGGGTAGGATTTCCTAAATTGAGCTCTAAGTTACATTTATTAGCAATTTCTTGAGTATTTTCAATAGCTTCAGGTATATCAGCAAAAAGCTCGCTCATTTGCGCTGGAGATTTGACATAAAATTCATGAACGCTATGGCGTAAACGATCAGGATCATTCAGCTTTTTACCCATAGCAATACACATAAATACTTCATGAGCAGCCGCTCTTTCCTTAAAAGTATAATGGGTATCATTTGTAGCAATAATTTTAATATTCAATTCTTTTGAGAGTCTTATAATATCATCATCTATGGCTCTTTGATCTCCTATACCATGACGCATAATTTCAAAATAAAAATCATCGCCAAAAACTTTTTTATACCATAAAGCCGCTTCCTTAGCCGCTTCATAACCCTTGGCTCCAAAACGAACATTTCTTTCACTATGAATATTTAAATGCCAATTTACCTCACCTTGTAAGCAAGCTGAAGAACAGATAAGTCCTTCGCTATGCTCTTCTAAAAGCTTTTTATTGATACGGGGATAATAATACAAACCCTTAATATAGCTTTGAGAACTTAAATACATTAAATTTTGATAACCAACCTCATTTTTTGCATATAAACAAAGGTGAAATCTTTGACGCGAGCTTTTATCTGAAATATCTTCATGATTGTGCAAATATGCCTCAAGACCTATAATAGGTTTTAATCCTTGAGAACGCATAGTCTGATAAAAATCAATTGCTCCAAACATATTGCCATGATCTGTCATAGCCACACTTGTAGCACCCTGCTCTTTAAGAGTTTTAGCTAGTTCTTTAAGTTTATTAGCTCCATCAAGTAAAGAATATTCTGTATGTAAATGAAGATGGGTAAATTGGCTCATCGTCTTCCTTGAAAAATATAAATACTAAAGATTTTGATAAAAATTATAAATTTTTATTGCTGAATTTGAAAGAATTTATGGCTAAAAATTACCTGAAATTTATCATGGTGATTTTATTACCATGAGCAAATATATTTTAAGAATATTTAAAAAATAAAATAGTAAAAGTTTTTAAGATTGAAAGAATGAGTTATCTTTCAAGAAATAAAATTACGAAATTTGTTCATACTCTTTGCCAATATAAATTTGATTATCTCTTTCTATAACAGGACGCTTGATGCAGCTTGGATTTTCTAAAATGATATTTTTCAACTCAAGCTCACTTAAGCCCTCTATCTTGTCTTTATTTAAACCGAGTTTTTTTGAGGTGGTGCCTGCAGTATTGATAATTTCGCTAAATTTTTTATATTTAAGCCAATTTTCAAGTATATTCAAATCAATCTTTTTAATATCGATAAAATCAAACTCTAGAGCTTTTTGATTTAAAAATTCTAGAGCTTTTTTTACGGAATTACAGTTTTTAATCCCATAAACTTTCATTTTCTCGCCTTTTTAACCAAATCAGCAATTAAAAACGCAAGCTCAAGAGCTTGATCCGCATTAAGTCTTGGGTCACACTGTGTCTCATAGCGTTTTTCTAGGCTTTGCGCAGTAACATTACTAGCACCACCCGTACATTCAGTTACATCCTGTCCTGTCATTTCAAGATGAACTCCACCCGCATATACACCTTCACTCATAGCTATTTCAAAGAAATATCTTACCTCTTGCATGATTTTATCAAATTCACGCGTTTTAAAATCACCTGCTTTTACGGTATTGCCATGCATAGGATCTATACTGTAAACTAAATTTAAGCCCTCTTTTTTAAGCTTAGAGAAAATTTTAGGCAATTGAGTTGCTATTTTTTCAGCACCCATTCTGATGATGATATTTAATCTACCCTCTTCATTGTTCGGATTTAAAGCATTAGCTAAAGCAATCACATCATCAGCACTTGCATTTGGGCCTATTTTTACTCCTAAAGGATTTCTAACCCCACTTAAAAAATGCACATGAGCCTCATCAAGACCTCTAGTTCTCTCACCTATCCAAAGCATATGAGCCGAACAGTCATAAATTTCACCGCTTAAACTATCTACTCTAGTTAAAGCTTCCTCATAAGGCAAAAGCAAAGCCTCATGAGAAGTATAAACATCAACTTCTTTTAAACTTGGAGTATTATAGGTATTAATACCACAGGCCTCCATAAAATCTAAAGCTTGAGAGATCTTCTCACTGATATCAGTATATTGTTGATGCAATTCGCTTTTTTTCAAGAAGCCTAAATTCCATCGATGTACCTCGTGTAAATTAGCTAGCCCTCCTTTAGCAAAACCACGCAATAAATTCAAAGTAGTAGCACTTTGATAGTAAGCTTCAAGCATTCTATTTGGATCGGGAATTCTAGCTTTTTCATTAAATTCAAAGCCATTAATGATATCGCCTCGATAACTTGGAAGTTTTACTCCATCTATCTCTTCATAATCACTACTTCGTGGCTTAGCAAACTGCCCTGCCATACGACCAATTTTAACAACTGGGCAACCACCCGCAAAAGTTAAAACTATAGCCATTTGAAGTAAAATTTTAAACATATCTCGTATATTTACTGCTCCAAAATTTGCAAAACTTTCTGCACAATCTCCACCTTGGAGTAAAAAGGCCTCTTTTCGGCATACTCTTGCTAAAGCATTTTGAAGCTCTCTAACTTCACCTGCAAAAACCAAAGGAGGAAGTTTTTCAAGTTTATTTAAAACTTTATTCAACTCCTCTTGATTAGAATAAATAGGCTGTTGTTTAATAGAAAAATTTTTCCAAGAATTTTTAGTCCAAGTCATCGTTATTTCCTAAAAGATATAATTTCAACTTCCCCTATAGGTCGAGTAACCAAAAGGAGATAAGGTAATAGGTACATGGTAATGTTTTTGATCTTTTAAAAGTTCAAAACTTACTTCTACAAAGGGGTAAAAGCTATCAACTTTGCATGACATATAATAATCTTTGGTATAAAATTTGAGTTTATAAATTCCAGAAGGACGATTTTCTGTTTTTTCATAAGGAAGCAAATCGCTTATTCTGCCATTTTTTTCTGTAAATTTTTCACTTATCTTAATCCATTGTTGATTTTTATCCAAACTATAAAGTTCTACTTTTACATTGGATGCGGGCTGGCCAGAATTAATATCTAAAATATGGGTGCTTAACTGATATTCGGCTGCGTTTAGAAATATTGGTATACTTATGAGAGCCAACAAATTTTTTTTCATAGAAAGCATATTTTTCTCCCTTAATAATATTTTATATATTTAAATCATAACAAAATATTATTAACAATAATAACTAAATAATAAATTTTATAAATTAGTTAAAAATATATTTATTCAAAAAACAGAAAGATACTAAATCTGCAAAATTATTATTTTGCAGATTATTTTTTAAGTTCTTTAATACGTGCTGCTTTACCGCGTCTATCTCTAAGATAGAACAATCTAGCACGACGAACACGACCTTTTCTTAAAACAGTAATACTCTCCAAGCTTTCACTATAAATTGGAAAAATTCTTTCTACACCAACGTTATTAGCACCCATTTTGCGAACAATAAAGGTTTCATCTACACCATTACCTCTTCTAGCTATACAAATTCCTTCAAAATTTTGAATCCTAGTTTTATCGCCCTCTTTGATGCGAATTGCAAGTCTTAAAGTATCGCCAGCACGAAATTCTGGAACATTTTTTCCCTCAATTTGTTTTGCCTCAAATTGCTCTATGTATTTATTTTTCATAAAAAATTCCTTATTTTTTGCGTTCATGCTCTAAAAATAAATCTGGACGAAAAAATTTCGTTTTGCAAGACGCTAAAGTAGTTTTTAAAGTCGCAATTTTAGCGTGATTACCCTTTAAAAACTCTGAAGGAGTATAAAATTTCTTGAAATTTTGTTCAAAAATAAATGGTTTTGCGAATGAAGGAGCTTCCAATAAACCGTTTTCAAAACTTTCCTCTTCTAAGCTGCAAGCATTACCTAAAACTCCATTGATATTTCTTGCGATAGCATCACAAAGAGTAAGCGCTGGAAGTTCTCCGCCTGTTAAAATAAAATCTCCTATGCTAAATACTTCATTAGCAAAAATTTCTATTACTCTTTCATCAATACCTTCATACCTCCCACAAACAAAAACAATATTTTGTTTCTTGCTTAATCTCTTTGCATCTTTTTGATTAAAAGTTTTTCCACTTGGATTTAGAAAAATAAAATAAGGATTTTCTTCATTATCTTTGATAAATTTTAAAGTGTTATAAAGGGGTTCAACTTGCATCAATAAGCCAGCTCCACCGCCAATTTTATAATCATCTACTTTATGATAAATATTGTCCGTAAAATCTCTAGGATTTAAAAAGTCAAGCTGAAAGAGTTCTTTTTGGATTGCTCGAGAAAGAATAGAATCTTTAAAATAAAATTCAAGCAAATTAGGAAACAAAGAAACAAAACTAAACTTCATGAATTTTCTAAGATTAAAAAAGCATCTTTGGTGCAAAAAATAGAATATTTTTCTATATCAATTTTATTGACATATTTATCAATATAGGGAATAAAAAAAGTTTTAGCATAAGCTTTATCAATTAACTCTTGATCGCTTTGAATTTCAAATAAATAAGAATCTCCTACTTCAAGAATATCCACCACTTTCCCCAACCTTCGCTCATCATCGAATACTTCGCATTTTAAAATATCAAAATAAAAAAATTCATCCTTTTTCAATATGCAAGTTTGTCTTGTAGCTTCAATACTTTGATAAAGAATTAGATTAATAAGCTGTTTTGCAGCTTCAACATTCTCATAACCTTCAAACAAAACAGAAGAGTTAGCTAAATTGTAGTGTTTAATTTTCAACTGACTTTTGCCATTTTCAGTGAAAAAAGAAGCTCCTTTTTTAAATTGCTGGATAAAGTCACTTAAATTATAAAGTTTTAAATATCCTTTAAGCCCAACAGTTTTTCCAAGTTTGGCAACTTGAATAAAATTTCTTTCACTCAAGTGCTTTAACCGTTACACGATAGCTCATTGAATCTTTGCTCTTGCAAGCTGAAACGACTGTCTTTATTGCATTAATCATTTTTCCATTTTTACCGATAAGTTTACCCGTGTCAACTTTATCAGCATAAAGTATGATTTCAGCAAAATTTTCATCAAGCTTTATTTTTTCTGTTGTAATTTTATCTGGATAATCTGCTATAAGTTTAGCATACTCTCTTAAAAAATTTTCTACCATGAAATTATTTACTAGTAATAGAAGCTACTTTATCACTAAGTTTTGCACCAACGCTTTTCCAATAAGCTAGACGCTCAGAATCAAATTTCACCACTTCAGGCTCAACCATAGGATTATAATACCCAATACTTTCTATCCATCCACCATCGCGACGTTTTCTACTATCTGTTACTACTATACGATAAAATGGTCTTTTAGTTCTTCCCATTCTTGTAAGTCTAATTACTGTCATATACTCTCCTTAAAAATAAAAATTTTTTAACTATAGATACTGTGAAAAGTATTTATAGATAAAAAATCTAAAATTGTCTTCTAGCTTGATTCATCATTTGCATTAAACTATCCATGCCCTTTTTTCCTGAAAATCTCTTGGCGAGTTTAGCAGCATTTGCAAATTGCTTTAAAAAGCGATTAACCTCAACTTGAGATAAGCCAGCACCCTCTGCAATACGACGCTTTCTAGCATTATTAAGCAAATCTGGATTTTCTCTTTCTTTTGGCGTCATAGACGAGATCATAGCTTTGATATGTATGATTTCTTTAGAATTATCTAGATCAAGATCTTTTACACTTGAAGCAACATTAGAAAGTCCAGGTATCATTCCTATAATGGATTTCATGCTACCCAATTTTTTAACACTCTCCATTTGAGTTAAAAAATCATTAAAATTAAACTCACCTTTTTTGATTTTTTGATTTAATTTCTTAGCTTCTTTTTCATCGATAATAGTCGCGGTTTTTTCAGCTAAAGTCGCCAAATCTCCCTCACCCATTATACGATTAACTATTCTTTCGGGAATAAAAATTTCTAAATCCGCTATCTTTTCACCCACGCCTACAAATCTCAAAGGAATTCCAATTTGCTTAGTGATACCTAAGGCTATACCTCCTTTGGTATCTGCATCAAATTTAGATAAAATTACTCCTGTAATCTGTAAAAGTTCATTAAAACTTGAAGCTGTTTTAACTCCATCTTGCCCACTCATAGCATCAGCAACATAAAAAATTTCATCTGGGTTTAAAGTATCTTTTACCGCTTTTAATTCATTCATTAAAGCTTCATCGATAGCTAATCTTCCTGCAGTATCGACTAATAATACATCCGCCATAGAATTTTTTGCTTTTTCTAAAGCTTGTTTTGCAACTTTAATCGGATCTTTTTCATTTTCAATATAAAAAAGATCTAACTCATTGGCTTCGCAAAGCTGTTTGAGTTGTTCTACTGCAGCTAAACGCTGTAAATCACAAGCAGCTATCAAAACTTTTTTATTGCGAAGTTTTAAGTAGTTAGCAAGCTTAACAGTACTTGTAGTTTTACCTCCACCTTGTAAACCCACCATTAAAACAACAGTTGGAGGCTTAGTAGCAAAAACAAAACCTTGATTTTTTCCATCGCCATTTAGAATATTTTCTAAATTTGCTTTAATAGCTTCTAAAAATTGCTTTTGCCCTATGCCATTTTTTTTCACATCTTCTTCAATAAGAGAAAGTAAATCTTTAACCACCTTATGGTGTACATCTGCTTTTAATAGAGCTTTTTTTAAGGTATCTAAAGCATTTTTAAGCGCTTTTTCATCATCAACAAAACGAAGTTTATTAATTGCTGATTTAAAAGATTCGCTGACTAGTTCAAACACTTTATTACCTTTCTATTATTTTCAAATTTAAGTTGAGCATTATACAAAATCTTTTCTTAAATGGCTTTAAAAATCTAAATTTTTTATCTCAAAACCAAGCTTTGCAAAACTAGGATCTAATTCTGCCTTAAACTGATAATTTAAAATTCGAATTTCATAACTATGCAAATACATCCTATCGCTTGAAATCTTAGCATATTTTTCATCTCCTATGATTCCATGCTTTATAAATTTAGCATGCACTCTTATCTGATGAGTTCTACCTGTTTTAATAATAATTTTAGCTAAAGTCTTTTTAGCTTGCATCATAATAGGAGTAAAAATACTAACCGCGCTTAAACCTTCTTTAGAAATTTTACTTAAAGCTCCATTTTTAGTTTTTATAGTTAATATAGGCTCACTAATCTCAACTTCTTCTGCTAAAATTCCATCTAAAACAGCTATATAACCTTTATGAACTCTTTGTTTTTTAAACTCTTCAATGCATATCTTTCGAAAATCTTCATTTTTACAAAGCAATATGACACCGCTAGTTTCTTTATCAAGACGATTAAGCAACTTCGCATTGAATTTTTTTTCAAGCTCCTCGCTGATATAGGCATAGGGTTTATTTATAGCAATGATATTTTCATCTTCAAAAATTACTTTAGGTTTGCTCGTTTTCACAATACTAAATTTCGTCTTATCACTCATCAAAGCTCTTGCCACAACCACCTTTTTACCATGAGAAAAAACGCAACCTTTATCTATCAAATCTTTTGCTTCACGATTTGAAATATTTTCTTGCAAAGCTAAAAGTTTATATGCTTTTTCTTGCATCGATACCTTCCTGTATAGCTTGGATTATTGTTGATAAATCATTATTTTGTGCTATTTTTGCTTTTAAATTATAATTATGAATTATACCATCAAGTTCTTTTAAATCTTCGCAAAAATAGACATTATCTACTTCTTGAAATAAACTTTTTTGATTATGTATATAAACTCCACTTATCAATATATTGTTAAAATGAGCCACTTCTATGGGATTATGCCCTCCTATCCCTTCAAAAAAAGAACCACCTAATACAACCACATCTGAAATGGCATAAAAATTTATAAGCTCACCTAAACAATCCAATAATAAAATATCTTGATTAAATTTTTTATCTTCATTTTGCAATAAACTAAATTTATCAAATTTCAAACCTTTATCATGCAGCAATTGCTCCACTTCCAAAAAACGTTCAGGATGCCTTGGAGCGATGATTAATTTCTCTTGTTTATCCATCTTATAATGCTTGAGTAAAAGTTCTTCTTCGCCCTTATGAGTGCTTGCAAAAATAATCAATTTTTGCTTAGGTTTAAAGTATTTTTGTGCGGGACATATTTGCAATTTAGATTTAATATTTGGAAAAATTTTAACATTTTTAGCACCTAAATCTTCCAATCTTATTTTATCCGCTTCACTTTGTGCAAAAACTTCATCAATATAGCAAAAAATTTTTTTATAAAAAAATCTAAATTTTTTATAGCTTGCATATGAATTATCTGAAATTCTAGCATTTAGTAAAATAACCTTGCTTTTTTGAAGCTTTGCTATAAAAACGAACATTAACCAATACTCAGCTTCAAAAATCACTAAAACCTTGCTAGGTTTGAGCCAAAATGGAATCCAATTTTCAAAAGCAAGATAATTTACTTTATTGCAAATTTCTTTAGCATAGTCATAACCCGTCTGCGTAATAGTCGTAATTCTTGAATCAAATTTCAAAACAAGCTCTTTAATGCTTTTTGCCTCTCCATATGAGCAAACATGAAAGTGCACATCCGATCTTTTTTGAGATATATTACGAAAGAGAAAAAATCTAGCCTTTAAGCTATTTTTATATTTTGGCTTAAATAAAGAAAGTAAAAAAAGTGGGATAGCGCAGAGTAAAAAAGCTATCCACACTAAAATATAATAAAGAAAAATCAATTTTGATCTTCTTGCTCTTTATATAAAATTCTTCCACAATGAGGGCAAGTTATAATCTCTTCGCCTTTAATCACTGACAAATAAGTTTTATCATAAATTTTCATGAAGCAGCCATAACAAGCTTGTTTTTTAACGGGAACTACGGCTGTATTTTTAGCCCATTTTCTAATCTTCTCATAAAAGCTTAAAACTTTTTGATTCATCTCTGCAACTAATTTAGTCTTTTTAGCATAAACATTCATTCTTTCTTTCTCCAAGCCATCCATTTGAGAACTAATGCTTACTCTTATTTCATCTAAATTTTGCTCCTCTTTTGCTCTTTCTTCCAAAAGTTCTTTTTTGAAAAGCTCTTTATTTTCTAAAATTTTATCCAAACGAACAATCTCATCATTAGCCGCATCAAGCTGCTCTTTAGCGATATCTTCTTCGATTTTTAAAGCATTTGCTTCTTTTTCTGTCTTAACAGCTCCACTCTTTTTAGAAAGCTCTTTGATTTTAGCTGAAAACTCTGAAATATGAGCGTTATTTTGAACTTTTTGATTTTCTACATCTTGAATTTCATTTTCTAAATTATTTAATTCAACATTAAATTTAGCAATCTTATTTTCAGCATCTTTTAAAGTCTTGCTAATGCTTTCCATCTTCGGTTCAAAGCTGTCAATTTCTTGATCTATTTTTGATAAAAGCACTAATTGTTCGAGATATTTATTCATTTATTTTCCTTAAAAATATTGAAATGGATTTTTTGAAACTGTTATTATAACTTTTAGCGGCAAATTTTTCAAGTGTTTTGCTAAACATTGAGCAAAATAGCGTTCGCTCTCAAAATGTCCTAAATCAATCAAATTTAGATGATTGCTTATAGCTTCTAAGGCTTGATGGTATTTAAAATCGCCACTTAAATAGCAATCTGCCTTAACTTCATTTAATAAATCTCCCCCACTCCCTGTGCAAACAGCCAAGCGTTTTAAATGCTCCTTGCCACAAAAACTTGTTCTTAGAATTTCTAAATTTAAGCGCTTTTTAACCAAGGCGCAAAGCTCTTTAAAAGTCATATCCACATCTACATAAGCTAAAAATTTATCTTTAAAAGAAATTTCAAATCCCAAAATTTCTTCTATAAAATAAGTATTTAAATGACTGAGATCGAAATTAGTATGCATAGAAATTAAAGAAAGATTTTTTCTAAGCATCTCCTTAATAAAAGCTCTAGGATAAGCTGAATTTGCCAAATCCTTCAAACCTTTAAAAATCAAAGGATGATGTGTGATAAATAAGGAATTTTCTTCTGCGTTTTGAATCAATTGCTCATCTATATCAAGACTTAAATAAACATTATGAATTTCATCGTCAAAATTTCCAAGTAAAAGACCACTATTATCCCAAATTTCTTGAGTTTCAAAAGGACTTAGCTTATCTAAAAAATTATAAATTTCAATCAGTTTCATCTAAATTTTTCTTATAAATTTCAGCACAAGTTTTCGAAAGCTCGCGAATTTTTAGCATATAATCTTGTCTTTGCGCAACAGAAATAGCACCCCTTGCATCAAGCAAGTTAAAAGTATGAGCCGCAAGCATACAATAATCATAAGCAGGCAAAGCTAAACCCTGTTCTAAAATACTTTTACATTCTTTATAAGTGTTCTCAAATTGCTGATTTAAAAAATCTACATTACTGATTTCAAAATTATATTTACTGAATTCATATTCACTGCGTTTATGTACATCTGCGTATTTAATTTTTTCTCCATTAAATTCACTCCAAACAATATCATAAACATTATCCACATTTTGAAGATACATGGCAATTCTCTCAAGCCCATAAGTGATTTCAGCACTTACTAAATCTACCGCGATTCCACCAACTTGCTGAAAATAGGTAAATTGAGTCACTTCCATACCATCGAGCCAAACTTCCCATCCAAGGCCCCAAGCGCCAAGGCTTGGACTTTCCCAATTGTCCTCAACAAAACGTACATCATGACTTTTAAGATCAAAGCCCAAATTCTCAAGGCTTTTTAAATAAAGCTCTTGAATATTATCAGGACTTGGCTTCATTAAAACTTGAAATTGATAATAAGCTCCCAGGCGATTAGGATTTTCTCCATATCTTCCATCTGTTGGACGACGCGAAGGAGCCACGTAGGCAGTGGCCCAAGGTTTTTTACCTAAACTTCTTAAAAAAGTTGCCGGATGAAAGGTTCCAGCCCCTGCTGGCATATCGTAAGGCTGCATGATAGCACAACCTTGTTTTTGCCAAAATTCTTGTAAATTTAATATCATTTGCGAAAAAGTCATTTTAACCTTCTTTATTTTCATTTAATTTTTCATTTGTTGTGCTAGAATTTTCATCTTTTTTCATTTCCAAATCAGGCTCAGTTCTTGCCCCAAAAATTTCAGCTGTCTTACTCCACATAAGCTTATATTTGCGTTTTAAAAATTCTATTTCTTCTCGGGCATGTTTTAATTCATGGTTTAAAGTTTCAATAGTTTTTCTATCTTCATCATAAAGCTCTTGCATTGAATAAAGTGCATCTTTTAAAAATTTATTTTCATTTTTTAAAGCATCAAGGGTTTCATCCTTTGCATCTAAAACCTTCTCATGCAAATTTAAAATTGTCCCTATGGTTTTTTCTACAAAGCTTTCTCCTGCTAAAGTCATAGAATTTACCATGGCAGGCTTTGAATTAGAAGTGCTTGGAACAACGCTAAAAGTTCCTTGATTTGCCTCGATATAAATTTTTCCCTCTTCTTCTTTAAAATTCAAAGCGCCATTTGCCATCATTCCTTTTACAACATCTTCATTTAAATGCACAAGTTTGCAAAATTCTTGGAGCTCTAAATAAGTTTGCATTTTCATCCTTTTATAATAAAACTTCTACGCTCTTAGAATCGCTTATTAAATTTTCTTCTTGATTTTTTCTATCTTGTTTTAAAGCCTCTGCCAAAGCTTCATCATTTAAAGCAAGAATTTGCATAGCCAAATAAGCTGCATTTTTAGCCCCTGCTTTACCCACTGCTAAAGTTCCTACGGGAATTCCACCTGGCATTTGTACAGTTGAAAATAAAGAATCCATACTCGCTAAAGCACTTCCTGGCATAGGCACTCCTAAAACAGGTTTAGTCGTATAAGCCGCAACTGCTCCTGCTAAATGTGCTGCCATTCCAGCAGCTGCGATAAAAACTTTAGCTCCCTTTTCTTCTGCTTTTTTAATATACTCTTTGGTTCGCTTTGGACTACGGTGTGCAGAACTGATAATAAGTTCATATTTTACACCAAATTTTTCGAGTGTTTTAGCACATTCACTCATGATTTCATAATCACTCTTGCTTCCCATCACAATTGATACAAATTTCATCCAATTTCCTTTCTTAAAAAGCTAAAACTGCTGATTTTATTTGGCATTTTAATTTCGTTTTCATTTCCGCTATGAATTTCATTAAATTCTTTATTATTTTTAGAAATAAGTTTTTTAAATTCTACAAAATATTTATCTTCTGTTTTATAAATTTTACCCAATTCATTATCACAAGACTCGATTTTATCTCCTAAAGGCATTAAAATTTCATAGGCTTTATTTAAAACAATCTTGCCCTTGCATTTAAAATATTCACCATCCTCAACGATAGCATGCACTTGATGAGTGCCCTCTTCTATACTTGTATCGTGATTTTGCGTATCTGCTTTTTCCAAAGGACGCGAAACAAGATAACCATCTGTAAAGCCACGATTTTTAAGTGTGGCAATTTCTTTTTCATACTTACTTGCTTCAAATTTGCCTTCTAAAGCATCTTGTATAGCCATTTTATAAGTTCTAGTTGTAAGTGCGACATAATACTCACTTTTAGTACGCCCTTCTATTTTAAATGCACTTATACAATCTTCTTGCATAATTTTTTCTATATAAGAACACAAATTTAAATCTTTAGAATTAAATACATGAGTACCATTTTCATCTTCTTCCAAACGAAAAAGTACTCCATTTTCAGGATTTTTTGCATAAAGCTCATAATTAAATCTACAATCATTCGCACAAGAGCCACGATTACTCATTCTTCCACTTTGGACAGAACTAATCAAACAGCGACCCGAGTAAGCAAAACACATTGATCCATGCACAAAAGCTTCGAGCTCAATATCACAATTTTCTTTTAAGCTTTTAGCATCTTTAAGACCCAATTCTCTTGCGATAACGACTCGTTTTGCACCCATATCTTTATAAACTCTTGCATCAAGATAGTTTAAAACATTAGCTTGAGTAGACACATGCAAAGCTATTTCAGGGGCCAACTCTCGAACCAAGGCCATCGCACCCACTGAAGCTACTATAAAAGCATCGGGTTTCATTTCTTTAAGTTTTAAAATATGTTTTTTTAAAGATTCTATTTGTCCGCCCAAATGAAAGCCATTTAAAGTAACATAAACCTTTTTGCCTCTTTGATGAGTATATTTAATAGCTTCTTCAAAACTCTCATAATTAAATTCCCTAGCCGTGCGAGAACGCAAAGAAAAATTATTAACCCCTGCATAAACTGCATCGGCTCCATAAGCTAAGGCGATTTTTAATTTAGTAAAATTTCCCGCAGGAGCTACAATCTCTGGAATAATCATTTTTGACCTAAACTCGCTATGAGTGCTTCTATATCATCATTACTTACAATATCAGTAGTAGAATCACCTTCAATATGAACCGCAGAACTCACACGTTTTTTATCATCAATTCTACCTTCAAATAAAGAACTCATATAACGACTCAAGGCGCGCATTACATTGATAACGCGTTCAATTTTTTGACGGTGAATATCTTGGTATTGCATAGCATCCATTGCCATCATTACTTCATCTTGTCCGCATTGTAATTTATCAATAATTTCTTGGCTTGCTTTTTTCACTTTTGAATTTAATTGTAATGCCTCATTAAAACTAACAACATTTGGGAATTTCTCGTTCAGTTTTGAAAATATTTCAATATTCTTACTCAATGCCTTATCAATTTCACTAAACAAACTTTCAGAATCTGCAAAGAAACTATTAATACTTTCTAATTTATCCATCATCTCGGTAGCTTTTAATTCGCTATCTTTAGTAACATCATCGAGCTGATGAACCACTTTATGCTCTTGGTTTGGCGGGGGTGGTGGCCATACAACACTAGGATCTGGTTTATAATCAGACACCTTTACATCTTCTAACATCAATCCCTCTTCAGATTCTATATGAGACTCTGTTTCGCTTTTATTGTTAGACTCTGCATCCTCATCAAAATTTACATCACCATTCATCAAGGCGTCAAGTTCTTCTTGAGTCATCTTTTTCCTTTTCTAAACCTAGATTTTATTTTGGTACTACGATTATAATCAAATTTATCTAAAATGAAAATATAAATTTAAATTTTCATAGTTTTGTAAGTAAATTTCAAAAAATGATTAAAAAAATATATTAATTAAACCTGAATTAAAAAAAATATGATACAATTTTCATAAATTATCTTAAAGAAGGAGTAAAAGATGGGCAAATTTGTTAACAATGTTGATGAATTCTTTAATTTTTGCAAACAAAACGAAGTTCTTTTTGTAGACTTTCGCTTTACTGATATGATAGGAACTTGGCATCATATCACTTACAATCTTCATGCAATTAGTGAAGAAACTTTTGAAGCAGGAATTCCATTTGATGGTAGCTCGATTCATGGATGGCAGCCTATTGAAAAATCAGATATGATTTTAAAACCTGATGCACAAAGTGCATTTTTAGATCCTTTTACAGCGGATCCTACGGTTATAGTTTTTTGTGATGTTTATGATATATATAAAGGGCAAATGTATGAAAAATGTCCAAGAAGTATAGCAAAAAAAGCAATGGAGCACCTTAAAAATAGCGGTATAGCTGATACTGCTTATTTTGGTCCAGAAAATGAATTTTTTGTTTTTGATAGTGTAAAAATTGTAGATACAACCCATTGTTCTAAATACGAAGTGGATACAGAAGAGGGAGAGTGGAATGATGATAAAGATTTCGCAGATAGCTACAACACAGGCCATCGTCCACGAAATAAAGGTGGATATTTTCCTGTTCAACCTATAGATTCTTTAGTAGATATTCGTTCTGAAATGGTTCAAACTCTTGAAAAAGTAGGACTTAAAACCTTTGTTCATCATCATGAAGTTGCACAAGGGCAAGCAGAAATTGGGGTAAATTTTGGAACACTTGTAGAAGCTGCGGATAATGTACAAATCTACAAATATATCGTTAAAATGGTAGCTCATTTAAATGGAAAAACAGCAACTTTTATGCCAAAACCTCTTTATGGCGACAATGGAAATGGTATGCATGTTCATATGAGTCTATGGAAAGACGGTGTAAATTTATTCTATGACAAAGAAGGCTATGGAGGACTTAGTCAAACTGCTATTAACTATATAGGCGGGGTTTTGAAAAATGCTCGTTCTGTTGCAGCTTTTACCAATCCAAGCTCTAATTCATACAAAAGAATAGTTCCAGGTTTTGAAGCTCCTTGTATTTTAACCTATTCTTGCCAAAATAGAAGTGCAAGTTGTCGCGTGCCTTATGGAATAGGTAAAAATTCAGCTCGTGTTGAAATTCGTTTCCCTGATAGCACTGCTAATCCTTATCTAGCTTTTGTTAGTCTTTTAATGGCAGGGCTTGATGGAATTAAAAACAAAACCATTCCTGTAGGACCTATGGATGAAAACTTATTTGATCTCACCTTAGATGAAATTCGTGAAAAAGGCATAGAGCAACTACCACATACCCTAAGAGGAAGCCTTGAAGCTTTAATTCGTTACAACGCTTTCTTAAAACCTGTAATGAGCGATATCTTTATAGATGATTATCAACATTTAAAATTTGAAACCCAAGTTTGGCCTGTTGAAGCACGTCCAACTGCATACGAATTTAAAACTTGCTACTCTTGCTAAATAAAAAGCAAAGCGAAATTTTAAACGCTTTGCTTTATTTTTATTGACAACTTCTTAAATTCCTACTTTTCAATATTGTATAAATTCACTTTCAAAAAGAATCAAAAATTATTATTGTTAATATTGCATCAGAATTTCTAATCCCTAATTTTATATATTTTAGAAATTGATCGATTATACTTCACTTGAATTGTTTTTTCATTATTTTAAACTTGAATAATATTTTAGATTTAATATACCATTGTTGAGAAATATAATCGGATAATGTAATTAAATATGTAAACATTTTAGTCAATTAATAATTGGAAAAATTTATGGCATAAAAATACCATAAATTTATATAATTAATTTAAATTATCTTTTTAATTGATTGACAATTCCAAGCATATCATCACTTGTCGTGATAGCCTTTGAACCTGCTTCGTAAGCTCTTTGCCCTGTGATAAGATCGGTCATTTCTTCAACAAGCTGCACATTGCTTAGCTCTATAAAACCATGTCTTATTGTTCCAAGTCCATCTTGAGTTGCTATACCTGCCACAGGTGCACCGCTTGCTCCTGTTTCAAGATAAAGATTATCTCCCATAGAATGAAGTCCAGCTGGGTTGATAAATTGTACAAGTTCAACTTGACCGATTTGCGTTTCTTGTTGTTCCCCTGGAAGCATTACAGAAACTGTGCCATCAGTAGCCACATTAATCGCAGTTGCTCCTTCTGGTATAGTCATTTCAGGCAAAAGCCTATAACCATCTGCATTAACAATATTCCCCTCATTATCTTTTGTAAATTGCCCATTTCTTGTATAAGCTATCGTGCCATCAGGGAGTTGAATTTGAAAAAAACCATTTCCAGCAATTGCCATATCAAGACCATCTGTGCTTGTAGCCTTTAAATTACCTTCAGTAAAAACCTTTGTCACAGCTGTCGGGCGTACACCAATACCTACTTCTATACCCGATGGAGAAAGTGTTGTTGCTGAAGTTGAAGTTCCTGCATATTTCATAACTTGGTACATTAGATCAGCAAATTCTGCACGACCCTTTTTAAAACCTGCTGTGTTGACATTTGCAATATTGTTTGAAGTAACATCAATTTGTGTTTGCTGTGCTACCATTCCCGTAGCAGCAGTATGAAGTGATCTCATCATTTTCTATCCTTTAATCTATTTTATATTATTTTATTTAACAGCTGCAAGTTTATTGATAGCTTCTTGGTTTAAATCATCCATATGAGCTGTCATAACTTTTTGATACATTTCTACCATTCTATTTGCCTCTATGAGCCCTACCATTTCGGTTACTGGATTGACATTAGAGCCTTGAGAAAAACCTTGGCGGACTGCATTGGAATTATCCAAATCTCTAACACGCGTTAAATCATCTATCCTATAAACATTATCCCCATCTTTTTGCAAAGCTCTTATATCATCTACTTGAGCGATAAATAATCTTGCATTTTGAACACCATCTACTTCAATGCTTCCATTTCTGTCCACATTGATATAAACCGCGCCATTTGGGATACGAATTCCTGCATTTTGAGGATTATTAAAATAATCACTGCTTAAAATTCTATACCCTTGCTTATTGACCAAATAACCCTCTTCATTAAGCTGAAAATTTCCATCTTTGCTTAATCTTATTTCACCATCTTTAGTTTGAACCAAATAAAAAGCATCTTCCCTAGTCATAGCCAAATCTAAAGGATTGTTAGTCGCTTTTAAAGAGCCTAAGCTAAAATCTGTATATCCTTGTGAAACTTGAGGAACACCATCTATAGTAGTATTTACAAATCTTGATGCATCTCTTGTGTGATTTTCTATAGGTAACTCATCCTGAGTTTCTTTAAAAATCCTTTTAAAATCTGCAATTACAACATCATCTCTTTTGTAACCACTCGTGTTAATATTGGCAAGATTATTTGTGATAACATCAAGTTTGTTAAATTGAGTTACCATCCCGCCCGTTGCTTGATAATATCCATTTTGCATATTTTTCACCTATAAATTTTAATATTTTAATTTATAAAGCAAAGAGTGTTCCAACTTTTTAAAAGAATGAATTTTAGGGGATTAGATGAATAAAAATAAAAAGCAAGATTTATAAAAATCTTGCTAAAAAATATTTCGTTTTAGTCCATTTGACGGCGTAAGAAAGTAGGAGTTTCAATTTGAGCCATTATCTCTTCATCAAAACCACCACTTACTTTTCTAAGGTTTAAATAAGGATTTTTTTTAGGAGCTTCAGCCTCTTCTGCAGCTTTTTTAGCCATACTGTCTCTATCTTCAAATCCTGTAGCAATAATAGTAACTTCTACCCTATCTTCCATGCTATCATCAGTAGTAGAACCAAAAATAATCTTTGCATTCTCATCAACAATTTCTTCAATATTATTTGCAGCAGCAGAAATTTCAATCAAAGAGCAATTAGAACTTGTTTTAAAATGTAAAATAACCCCTTTAGCTCCTTTAATATCCATACCATCTAATAATGGAGATTCTATGGCATTAGAAAGAGCCTCTTCGATAGCATTTTCTCCACTAGCACTACCTACACCCATAAGTGCTAAACCACGATGACTCATTATAGTTCTAACATCGGCAAAGTCAACATTGATATCGCCATTATCTAAAAGTATAGAAACCATACCCTTAACAGCACGAGCTAAAATATCATCAACCAATTTAAAAGCATCCTTAATCCCTGCTTTTTTATCAATAATACTTAAGAGCTTTTCATTTTGAATCACAAGGATAGAATCACTTTCTTTTTTGAGTTCAAGGAGTCCATTTTCAGCAAGTTTTTTTCTTTGTTTTCCTTCAAAAGCAAAAGGCATAGTTACAACAGAAACAGTTAAAGCACCTATTTCTTTAGCTGCTTGTGCAATTACTGGAGTAGCGCCCGTTCCTGTGCCGCCACCAAAACCTGAAGCAATAAAAACGATATCGCTTTGGCTAAGACTAGCTTTAATCTCTTCAAAGCTTTCTCTAGCACTCTCTGCCCCAACCTCTGGTAACATACCTGCGCCTAGTCCCTTTGTTTTTTTCTCGCCAAGTTGAATTTTGGTTTTTGCTAATGAATTTGAAATAGCTTGTGCATCAGTATTAGCCGCGATTAAATCAAGATCATTTAAGCCCATCTTGACCATATGATTAATCATATTTCCACCGCCACCACCGCAGCCTATAACTTTAATTTTAGCGCCTTTATTATGTTGCATCTCTTCTACTAAAAATTCGCTCATAAAAACTTTCTCCTTGTTAAAATTGATTCATTATTTTATGCCAAATATTTGAAAAAACATTAGGTTTTTTCTCTTTTGGCTCTTTAAAATCTAATTGTTCTTGTAATATTATTGTATCATTTTCTTGCAAATTTTCGCCAAAAAAATCAGATTTTGTTTCATTTTCCACTTCTTTTTGTGGAATTATTTCTTGTCTAATTTGACGGTTGTAATTTTCTATCTCCCCTTTATATCTTAACTTTTCATTTGAATCAAGTTCATAAGGCGTAAAATAACCTGCACCATATAAACAAAGTCCTATAGCACAAGTATTTTCAGGATCGTTAAAAATTTCACTAAATCCAGTAATCAAATCTTTTCTAGCAGTAGCAAGTCTAACAGAACGGTTATCAAAAGTTGCAGGAGCCAACTCGTCAATACCTGCTAATTTAGTCATTCCACCCGTCAATACAACACCACCACCTATACTATTTGCATAACGATTATCACTTAAAATTTTAGCTAAAATCATTAAAGTTTCTTCAGCTCTCGCGTAAATTACATTTGAAATGATATCTAAAGAAACCTCATTTACTTTTCTTTCATCTCCCATAGAAGGAATTTGTATCAATGCATTAGGTTGTTGAGAAAGAGCTGCATAATTTAATTTAATTTTCTCAGCTTCCTTTAAAGGGGTATGCAAAGCCATCGATAAATCTTGGGTAATATTAATCGATCCAATTTGCAAACAATCATTATAGCGAATTGAATTTCCAGTATGAACTACCATATCGCAGATGGCTCCACCCATATCAATCAAAACAGCACCTAGTTCTTTTTCACTATCATCTAAACAAGCTATAGCCGAAGCATAACCAGAAAGGACTATATTATCAACTCTTAAATCAGCCAGCTCAACAGCTTTTTTTAAATTTTTAATGTGAGATTCTTGAGAAATAACTATATGGGTTGAAACCTCCAAACGATTACCGCTCATACCCAAAGGATCATCTACATGTTCTAAATCATTGACCTTAAAATTATAAGGTAAAACATGGATAATTTCATAACCACTTGGAAGATTTGCAGTGTGCTTAGCTGTACTTACCGCACGATGAATTTCTTTGATGCCTATCTCATGATTTGGTATATTTACCACACCTATGCTGTCAACACTTTTAGTATAGGCACCTGAAATAGAAACCACCACTTTATCATAATGAACACCGCTCATCATTTCTGCATTTCTAACTGCTTCTTCAATCGATTTTGAGGCAAGTTCGATATTGGTAATAGCGCCTTTTTTTACACCATTAGTTTTTGCTTTTGCAAAACCAATAATTTTTAAACCTTCCTCATCTTTTTGAGCGACAATGGCACAAGTTTGTGTCGAACCTAAGTCAATTCCTAATATATTCAAAATTATTTACCTTTATAATAAATTTTTATTGGATATGTTTTTTTAAGCTCTTCGATCAATTCCTGTTTCATTTCATTAGCTTTTAAGTTTTGTAAATTCTGATTAAGCATTGTGCGATATTGCTGAAATTTTTCAGGATTCATATCAAGCTTTTGCTTATTAATTTTATAAAGTATAGCCTTATCTTCATTTAAAATAACATAAGAACGGTTTTGATCAGAATTAAAAACATTCATTAGAAAATAACTAAATTCCGCTTCATTTAATATATTACTAATCTTAGCATCATTTCTTACAGTATCTCTGCTTACAAAACCTATATTGGTTCCGCTAAAATTTTCTAAATTTTGCTTAGCTTTTTCTTCTAAATTCTTTTTCACCTGTTCGCTGATATAAATAGGCATAAGCTCTTCCCTAGCCTCATCAAAAGTCTTAGTTCTTATAGGATTGGTTTTGTTAAGTTTGATGATAATATAACCATTTTGATATTCACTCGGTCTTAACACATCTCCATTTTTCGCCCTAGATAATGCTTCAAGCGGGTAATAAACATCTGAGTCTGTGATATTTTCATCTTTTTGGAAATTATCTTTACCTTCTTTTAATTCTAAAAATTTAGCATTAGCCGTATTTTTAAGCTGCGCTAAAGCATAATCTTTGGCAACATCCTTTTTAGCCGCTTCAAAACTCATGATTTTTCCGCTAAAATCTTTATATTTAAATTTATTATTTTCATTATTATAAAATTCTTCTAGCTTGCTATCATCGATTTTTTGCATATCCACTGGTAGATAATAAGTGGAAATCTCATATATTTTTTTTGTTTTATAATCTTCTTTGTGTTCATTCCAAAGTTTTTTAAGCTCTTCTTCATTAACTTTTATATTTTCTTTATCTTGCTCTAGTTTTGCTATACTTAAAGAATCTTGCATAAAATAGCTAGCTCCTAGCATTTTCAACTCTTCATCTGTTTGAGGAAGATTAAATATTTGCTCTAGTTTACCGATAATAATTTCATTTGAAAGAGTTTTCTCATATTCTTTTGGAGTCATATTGTTTGCATTCAAAAGTTCGTAGTAAATTGTTTTATTGAAATCGCCTGAAGGATCTTGAAAGGCTCTAGTTTCAGCAAGTGCTTGAATAACTTCATTTTCGCTTGAACCTAATCCCAAATCTTTAGCAAAATTTAACAAAAGTTTATCTTCAACTAAAGAGCTTAATGCGGCATTTTCGATTCCTAATTGCTTAGCGCTTTCTTCATTTAAACCACCATTGCTAATTTGGTTGTAATAATTAAAAATCTGATTATATCTTACATTAAATTCATTATAATTGATTTTTTCATCTCCAACTACAGCAACACTCGAACTTCTATTAAGATTAAAATCATAAGCACCCCAACCTAAAAACCCGGCTCCAACAAAAGCTATGGTGCTAATCCATATAGTAATAACAAGATATTTTTTGTGATGTTGCATCCAAGTAAGCATATCATTCCTTGATAAAAATTAAACTACATATTTTATCGCAGAAGTGTTTAATTAGAGTTTAATTAGTAGTTTTTTGTTAAATATTTTCATTTTGATTTTAGTTAAAATTTCGTTATAATTATAGCTTATAAAAATTTTATAGGATATAGGATTTGAAAATTCCACACATTCCCGTTTTACTCAATGAAGTAAATCAAGCATTTAAAAAACTAGACTCGGGGTATTTTTTAGATTGTACTGTGGGTTTTGGTGGTCATAGCGAATCCTTACTTAAAAATCATCCAAACCTTAAACTTATAGCATGCGATCAAGATAAAGAAGCGCTTGAATTTTCAAAAAAGCGTCTTCATGATTTTCAAGATAGAACAGAATTTGTTCTGAGTAATTTTAGTCAAATTTTAGACCAAATTTCACACGATAAACTGAACGATCTCAAAGGCATTTTAGCTGATATTGGAGTATCTTCTTATCAACTTGATAATAACAAACGCGGATTTAATCTTCATTCTGATTTTTTAGATATGAGAATGAATCAAGATGCTAAAAATTCAGCTTTTGATATTATTAATAATTACACCCAAGAGCAATTGAGTGATATTTTTAAAAAATATGGAGAATTAAATGATGGATACTTTATCGCTCAAAAAATTTGTCAAGAAAGACAAAAAAATAAAATAAAAAGCGCTAAAGAACTTTATGAAATCATAGGAAAAACAAAACAAAATCATAGAAAAATTTCTAAAGCAACTCTAGTTTTCCAAGCTATCAGAATAGAAGTCAATCAGGAACTTGAAGTTTTAAAAACTTTTTTAGAAAAATTAGAAAAAATTAAATTAAAAAATTGTATCCTAGCTATCATTTGTTTTCATTCTTTAGAAGATAGGATAGTAAAAAACTATTTTAAAAAATGGGCTAAAAATTGCATCTGTGATGAAAGAGCCTTTAAATGTGAATGTGGAAATAATCATGCTTTAGGACAAATTATAAGTAAAAAAGCCATAGTTCCAAGTAAAGAGGAAATTATGATTAACTCTCGTTCAAGCTGTGCAAAAATGCGGATATTTCATTTTAAAAATATGGATAAATAATGCTAGATGATGATTTCTTAAAAGAAAAACAAAATATACGCCAAAAAATGCTTAAATTTTCTCGTGCTGTCAATCAAGGTAAACCTTTGGATGATGATTTAAAAGAAGAAATCTCTAGTGATGATATTTTAAGACGCCGCTTTAAAAAACGTTCAAATCGTTTCTTGGATGAAGTAGAAGAAGAGTATGAGTTAGAATATACAAAAAAATCAAATATATATTTAAAAGAAGACTTGATAAATGTTAAATTAGAAGAAAAACAATCTTTGGCTAAAAAAATTTTTTCCAAAATAAAAGAAAAAAATAAAAACCAAGAACCAAAAAATAAAAAAACAAAAAAACTTTTTTCTTTTCTGAAGAAAAAAGAAATTCAAACTATACAAAATAAAACTACACACAATAACACTCAAGAAAAATATTTGCACACAGACAAACAAACAGAAATCAAAAAATTACAAAATGATAAGATCCAACCCACACAAACTGACTTAAAACCTGATATAAGACAAAGCCTAGAAAATTTACAAAAAAAAATACAAACACAAGAAATAAAAGCAGAGATTGAAAAACCCGAAATTCAGCCCATTAAAACAGAATACGATGAAGATGCGCAAAAGGTTAAAAATGTATTACTAGAAGGATTTAGCAATGCTACTAAAGAAGATAAAAATCTCAATTTCAATCATTTGCTTTTTGCTGTATTATTTGTCAGTTTTACTCTTGTTTTATTTGCACCACAAATTTATATAAGAAATCAAATTTACTATCTTAGTCGAGAAATTGCTACTTTAAGAGTAGAAGAAAGTGTACTTGATGAAGAAAATAAAGATTTAAAAAGACGCTTGGAAATCATGCGCTTTCAAAATCAAATTTTAGATTATTTAGAATGAATGATTTTTTCTAAAACATATTGTTCTAAATTTGCTTTTGGAATTTCTTCCTTTAAGGCTTCTTTATAAAAATTGCCGGCCATAATAGAATATTTTTCATACGCAAAATAAGGAAAATGCAAAGCCCACGCTTTTTGTATTAATTTTTTTGAAATCATTTTGCGAGCGTAAACCTTAAAAATATCGTAAGAAATAAAAACACATGCGGTAACAGCTACGGCACTGATTATACTGATATGAAAATCAAGACGAGTAAAAAGATAATGCGTAATGAGTAATAATGGTAATAAAATCAAAGCGCAGAAAATTCCAAAATATATATAAGAATTTAAAATTTTAAAATTAAAATTAAGTTTGGAAGGATCCACAAGCATTCCATCATTAAATAAAGCATTAGCCTCAAGTAAATCGCGCAAGAGAACAGGCTGATCGGATATCTTAAAAAGAAAATTACAACTAAAATCTTTAAATTTTTTCATATTTTTTACACTTTTAAATTTTTAGTTTAAAATACTATCTAAAGAAAATTAAATTTGGGTTAAAACAAAAGCTTTTAGCTTTTGTTTATCAGCTCTTCTGTGATTCTAGCAATCTCAAGTTCTTCATCTGTAGGAATGATAAAAATCTTTACTTTAGAATTAGCGGTGCTAATCATTCTTTCACAGCTTGATTTTTCATTATTTAATCCTATATCAAGTTCGACACCAAGATGAGATAATCTTTCGCAAACTTTTTGGCGAACCGAAGCGGCATTTTCACCTATACCACCTGTAAATATAATAGCATCCGTTCTAGGTAAAACCGTAAAATAAGCCCCTATATATTTTAAAAGGCGGTAACAAAACATATCAAAAGCCAAACGCGCTCTATCATCACCTTGCTCTATTTTCGCTCCTATATCTCTAAAATCATTAGAACCACAAATTCCATAAAGTCCGCTTTTTTTATTAAGCAAAGTGTCGATTTCCTCTATTGTTAAGCCCTTAAGATTACTGATAAATGGTAAAATTGCTGGATCTAAATCACCACAGCGAGTTCCCATAACAAGACCTTCAAGAGGAGTAAAACCCATAGAAGTATCTATACTTTTACCTCCTTCAATAGCACAAACACTTGCACCATTTCCAAGATGTGCTGAAATTGCATTTAAATCTTCTTTGTCTTTTCCAAGCAATTTAGCAGCTCTAGCACTTACAAAAGCATGAGAAGTACCATGAAAACCATATCTTCTTATATTGTGCTTATCATAAAAATCATAAGGTAAAGCATACATATAAGCAAAATCAGGCATAGTACGATGAAATGCTGTATCAAAAATCACTGTATTTTTAACATTAGGCGCAGCCTTCATCATCGTTTTAATGCCCGCTAAATGCGCAGGATTATGCAAAGGCGCAAAAATACTAACTCTATCAATTTCTTTTAATACATAATCATCAACCAAACAATGCTCGCTTAAATTTCTTCCCCCATGCACTATACGATGACCACAGCCATCTAGCGCATTTAAATCTTCTAAAATTCCAGATTCTTTAAAAAGCTCATTGACAATTTGTAAACCATGTTCGTGATTTTTTATAGGAAGTTCTCTTTCAAATTTTTCATCATTTAAAGCATTTTTTAGTATAACTTTTGATTTTTCTTCTCCAATTTTTTCCACCAAACCACTAGCTTTAACCACCTTATCATCAAAAAATTTAAATTTAATAGACGAGGAGCCTGAATTTAAAACTAAAATCTTCATTTATTTTCCTTTCTTACTGTGCTTGTATGGCACTTAAAATAACTGTATCCACTATATCATCAACCAAGCATCCGCGACTTAAATCATTTACAGGTTTTTTAAGTCCTTGTAAAATAGGACCGATTGCTAAAGCATTTGCTGTTCTTTGTACAGCCTTATAGCAAATATTTGCGGCATCAAGATCAGGAAAAACATATACATTTACATTGCCCGCTATCTTAGAATTTGGCATTTTTTTAGCAGCAGTTTTAGGGTCATAAGCACAATCAAATTGCATAGGACCATCAATATTTAATTCTGGATATTTTTCCTTGGCAATTTTCAAAGCTTCTTTAACAAGATCCACGCTCTCGCCTTTGCCGCTGTCTCCGCTAGAATAAGAAAGCAAGGCTATCCTTGGCTCAATACCAAAAGACTTCGCAGTCATGGCGCTCACATAAGCACTAGTTGCAAGTTGTTCAGCATTTGGATTTGGATTTACAGCGCAGTCTGCAAAAGCTAAGACTTTATCATCAAGCCCCATAAAGAAAATTCCCGAAACAGAATCAACACCCTCTTGAGTTTTAATAATCTGAAGTGCAGGACGAATAGTTTCAGCTGTAGTTGTAGATGCTCCACTTACCATAGCATCAGCTTTTCCACTATGTATTAACAAGGTTCCAAAATAAGTCCTATCTTTAACTAATTCTTTAGCCTCTTCAAGGCTCATTCCCTTAGATTTTCTTGCTTCATATAACAAAGTAGCAAATTCTTCATTGTATTCTGAATTAAGCGGATTGAGTATTTTTACTGCGGTTAAATCAAGCCCTAATTCATCAGCTTTTTGTTTGATATCTTGCTCATCACCCAACAAAATAAGATCAACCACACTGCTTTTTAACAAAATTTCAACTGCTTTTAAAATTCTTTCATCATTACTTTCTGGCAAAACAACAGTTTTTTTATTTTTAACACTTTTTTTAATGAGTTCATATTTAAAACGATGTGGAGTCATAAAATCATAAGCTTGCAACTTATGCACTTCTTCAAAATTAAAATTTTCATTAATCAAGGCGTAATCTTTGCCATCTAAAGCTTCATCAAAATACTTTTGAGCTATTAACTTATCTTCATCATTAATAATAGCCGCTATAGGAGTGTTAAGATTTTTCGCCAATTTTATGCTTAGATCAAAACCATCAAGTATTCCAAATTCACAAAAACTATTAACAAGAACAAAATCATATTTACGATTTAATTCTTCATACTCTTCTAAGATAGTATTGAAAAAACTATGCGGATCTTTGCTAAATTCTTCCATAGCTTCTCTAAAAGTAAAACTATAAGCATTTTTTAATGTTTGCTTGATATCAAATTCCTCAAGCCATCCTTGCAAAACAGGAATACGGTGTACATAAATCACAGGACAATAAATAGCTATATTTTTATATATCTTGCTATAGTTTTTCAATAATTTCGTGGTGATTAATGTATTTAACTCATCACTCCTAGATCTCATCAAATAAAGATTTGCCATTATTTTCTCCTTGGTTTTAAAAAGTGGAACACTCTTTGCTTTATACTTACTTGAAAAACTATTTTAACAAATAAAAATGAAATTTCATCATTTAAAGGACGAAAATGAAAAAAGTTTTATTCTATGTGTTACCTTTTGCATTTTTTGGATGTTCTGCAACAGTAGATCCACAAATTTCTATGAAGCCCCCTGCTTATGTAGAAGAGCTTGCACCTAAACAAAGCAACAATGTAGAAACTGCACCCGGATCACTTTTTGGAAAAGGAGATAATCCTTTATTCTCTGATAAAAAGGCGATGAATGTAAATGATTTAGTTACTGTGGTTATCCAAGAAAGCACCACTCAAAGCACTCAAGCCAATAAGGCCACAAGCAGAACCAATACTTCCAATTTAGGAGGAGGAGCTTTAACAGGTGGAAGTGGCTTGCTTGGAACTGCAATTGATAAAGTAAATGCTTATTCTAATATAGGCTTTCAAACCAATAGTACTAACAACTACCAAGGAACAGGTGCTCAAAGTCGTAATGAAAGTTTTAATACTACAATTTCAACACGCGTAATTAAAATTTTATCTAATGGCAATTATTTTATCGAAGGTTCAAGAGAGCTTTTGATTAATGGAGAAAAACAAATCATACAACTTAGCGGTGTGATTCGTCCTTATGATATCGGTCAAGATAATACTATAGATAGTAGATATATAGCAGATGCAAAAATTCTTTACAAAACTGAAGGTGAAGTAGATAGAAGTACTAGAAAACCTTGGGGAAGCAAAGTCATAGAAGCTATATGGCCTTTTTAAATAAACTTAAAATTTAAGTCCTTAAAATTAGGACTTAAATTTTATTGCGATTTTATTTTAAACATCCATACTTAAAATAAAATCTATTCTTTTATCTCTCTACTCTTAACCTCATCTTCTACTTCAGCTAAAAATCTATCCACAAGTTCATTTTCTTTGAGTTTTGCTACAACTTCTCCATGTCTTATAACAAGTCCTTGATTTTTTCCAAAAGCTATAGCCACATCAGCACCCTTAGCCTCGCCTAAAGCATTAACAACACAGCCCATAACACTGATATTTAGAGGCTCTTTGATATGTTTAGTTTTTTCTTCTACGATTTTAATAGCACTGATTAAATCACTTTGAATTCTTCCACAAGTTGGACATGAGATGATATTTACTCCACTTTTTTGCACTCCGCTATCTTGCAAAATTGCTCTTGCGACTTTGATTTCTTCTTCGAGCTCACCGGTCATTGAAACTCTCATAGTATCACCTATACCTTTAAGAAGCAAATTGCCCAAAGCGATAGAACTTTTTATCGTGCTGTGAAATTTAGTCCCTGCTTCTGTTACTCCTAAATGAAAAGGATAATCACAAAGCGGTCTTAATCTTTCATAAGCTTCTATGGTCTTTTGAGTATCAGAAGTTTTCATCGAAATTTTTATATCAAAAAAATCCAAATCCTCTAAAAGCTTGATATTATACAATGCACTTTCTAGCATTGCGTCTACGCCATATCCATATTTATCGCTGAATTCTTTTTCTATGGAGCCATGATTGACACCTATACGTATAGGAATACCTCGCTCCTTGCAAGCTTTTACTACTTCTTTAATATTTTCTTTTGAGCCTATATTGCCTGGATTTATACGAACTCCATCAATAAATTCAGCACAAAATACAGCTAAATTGTGATTAAAATGTATATCTACAATCAAAGGCAAAGGACTTTTTGCCTTAATCTCTTTTAAAGCTCTTGCATCCGCCATATCCAAACATGCCAAACGCACGATATTAGCTCCTGCAAAATAAAGCCGATTAAGTTGCTCTAAAGAACCTTCAATATCTCTTGTTTTAGTAAAGAGCATAGATTGCACCGAAATAGGCGCATCTCCACCTATTAAAACATTGCCCACTTTAATTTGTCTTGTCTTAAATCTTTTATATTCCATTTTCAGCTTCTTTTTGTAAATAATTTTTAAAATTTTAGCTATTTTTTGCTTTAATTCCTCATAAAAAATCAATAGGATCTATATCTACGCTAACATTTTTAAAATTTAAAGCATATTCTTGTATTTTAATTAAAGCTTTATAAAAATCGCTACGAAGTAATATATAAAAACGATATTGCCCTTTTAACATTTCTATACTACAAGCTCCATATCCTATAATTTCAACTTTTAAAATGCGACTGATTTGATCAACTAATTTTTTACACAAATTTTGAGCCTGCTTTTGCTCTTTATCTTCGATCACAATTCTCAAAAGACGCTTAAAAGGAGGATAAAGATCTTTTCTGTTTTCTAATTCATCTTGCAAAAAGCTATCATAATCCTCTATATATCGTTCAAAAAAATTCCTATTTTTTGTTTGTAAAAGCACCCTTCCTTCGCCTTTGCGCCCTGCTCTTCCTGCTACTTGCATAGCCAAAGCTAAAGTTTCTTCACTTGCTTTAAAATTAGGGCGAAACAAATACTCATCAAGTCCTAAAATAACGCTTAAATCTACACTATGATAATCATGTCCTTTAGCAAGCATGGAAGTTCCTATAAGTATATCAATCTTATTTTCGTTAAAATCTTTCAAAATGGCATTAAGTTTTCGAATGCTTGTAATCTCATCGCTGTCAAATTTAGCTATTCTCGCCAAAGGTAAAGCTTCTTGCAAAAGTTCTTGTAATTCTGCTGTACCCATCTTCCTAGCCTCTAGCATTGCACCTTGACAACTAGGACAATTTTGCTCTATCAAAGAAGTATAATTACAATAATGGCACTTTAAAACATTTCTTTTTTTATGCAAACTCATAGCAATAGAACAAAAAGGGCATTTTATGGTTTGCCCACAATCTTTGCAAACAATTTGCCTAAAATTAGCCTTTGTGGGTAAAAAAATGATAGCTTGCTTTTGATTTTCCAAACTTTTTTTCAACTCACCTAAAAGCATAGGGGTTATACCCAGTTCGCTTTCGTCGTATAAAAAATGTTTCTTACTTTCAAAAAAAGTACCCTTAAGCCTGAAACTCTTTTGCTTGTAAAAACTCGTTAAAGAAGGGGTAGCAGAGCCTAAAAGTACCTTGATATCAAATTTTGAACTCAAAAAAAGCGCTAAATCCCTAGCATTAATATAGGGTTGATTAGACGCTTTGTAAGAATTATCATGTTCTTCATCCACTATGACAAGTCCTAAATTTACAAAAGGTAAAAATAAAGCCGATCTTGCTCCTGCAACCAAAAGCGCTTCACCCTTGCAAAAACGCTCTAAATTTTCTTGCTTTTTTTTCTTTGAAATTTTAGAATGCCATAGAAAAAATTTATCTTTAAAATATACCTCTAAACGCTTTTGCATCTGTGGAGTAAGAGAAATTTCTGGCATTAAAAGCAAAACTTGTTTTCCTTGTTCTAAATATTGCTTTATTAAACAAATATAAATTTCAGTTTTCCCACTACCTGTATCTGCAAAAAGCAAAGAAGTGGGATTAGTTTTTACAAATTCTAAAGCTTCTTTTTGCTTTTGGCTTAATTTGGGTTCATTTTCTATTTTAACCGGATCACAAGCATAGGTTTGATGAGTAGAAAAAAGTCCTAATACAAAGCCTAGTTTTGAAGTATAATAATACGAAATAAATTTCGCCAATTCAAATTGCACACAGCTTAACGAAAAAGGTGTAATTTCTTTAATCTCTTTTGTTTGAAATTCAGGCTTTTGGCATTCTTTTAATACTAAAGCTCTAAGATTTTTTTTATTTTTTAAATCAATAATAACCTCCCTTAAAGCCGGAATTTCTTCCTCGCTATGAAAGATTAAATTTTGCAAATAAAGTCCAAAAACTGCTAATTCATAATATCTCATAATAATTCTTTACAATATTTTTCACTAAGACATTCTAAAATAGCAAAATCAGCATTATAAAAAAAATCAACCCATTCTTTTGCATTTAAAAAAAATCTATATCGATTAGGTGCTGTTTTCATCCAAGCATTTAAATTAGAGTAAATAGGCGTATGGAGTAAAGAATAAGTGCAATTTTGACTAGCTTGACAATAAAATAACTTTTCTTTTTGAGTATTGATTTTTGCTTCATCAAGATTAGGAGAAAAAGCACTGATTTGTTTGAGTTCAACTTGGGTACGCATAAGAGCTAAGGCTGAATTTAGCATTTCATAATCTATTTTCAATTTTAATAATTTCGCATTATTTTTATTTTGATTGGCAAAAGAGAAGCTTAAACTTGCCAATATCCCTAAAATCAATATCACAAAAATAAGCTCTAAAAGAGTAAAAGCCTTTTTCATTTTACAGGGAGTTCTTCATTGATCGCTTTTATAAGTTTTTTAAGTTCTCTTTCTAAGATATAATTCTCATAGCTTTTTTTTACAAAAGCATCGACGAAACGCTTTAATTCTATCTTTTTAGTGCCACCAGAAATAAGAGCGATATCATCTTCCAAAAAATTCGCAAATTCTCCACTACATTTAACAATGAAATCCTTTGCAGAAACATTGATAATAACTTGTTTTAAATTATCACTTGCCAAGTACAGCCTCTATTTTTTTGAAAATATCTTCACTTTCTATATTGCGAGACTTAAGCTCTTCTTCTAAACGCATGATTTGATTGCTCTTTGCTTCATTTTGCGCTTTTACGCTTACAAGTTCGTTTCTTAAATTTTCATTTGCTTCGCACACTTCATTGTATTTTTCAATCAACTCATTGACTTTATCTGACATTGTGTTAATAATTTTTTCATCGAACATAGGTTTGCCTTCTGTTATAGAAATTTAAAATAAAAATATTTTTTTGTAATTGTAGCAGAAAAAAATTTAAATTTAGGTTTTTTATAGTCAATTAATTTTTAATTAAAGCATTTTCTTTTAAAATTTTTCTAAAAAACTTTCAAAAAGTAGGAAAATGTTAGAACTTACAAGTGATTTTAAACCAAGTCCTGATCAAAAACAAGCAATACAAGATATTGTCAAAAGCATAAAAAAAGGTAATAAATATCAAACCTTACTCGGCGTAACAGGAAGTGGAAAAACTTTTACTATGGCAAATGTCATAAAAGAACTCAATATGCCAACTCTTATCATGAGCCACAATAAAAGCCTTTGTGCACAACTTTACAGCGAATTTAAAGGATTTTTTTCTAACAATCATGTGGAATATTTTATTTCTTATTATGATTATTATCAGCCTGAAGCTTATATACCACGTACCGATGTTTTTATAGAAAAAGACAGCTCTACAAATGAAGATCTAGAGCGCTTAAGACTTAGTGCAACCGCTTCGCTTTTAAGTTACGAAGATGTGGTTTGCATCGCTAGTGTTTCAGCTAATTATGGGTTGGGAAATCCAAATGAATATATTGGAATGGTATTGATTTTTGAACTGGGCATGCAAATTTCACAAAAAGAACTTTTGAAAAAACTTGTAGATATGGGCTATAAAAGAAATGATAATTTCTTTGATCGTGCAGATTTTCGCGTACAAGGTGATATTATAGATATTTATCCTGCTTATTATGAAGATGAAGTAGTAAGGCTTGAATTTTTCGGTGATGAGCTAGATGCAATGTATCATTATAATGTTTTAGAAAACAAAAAAGGTAAAGATTTAAAACGCTTTATACTTTATCCTACAAGCCAATTTAGCGTAGGAGAAACTAGACTAAAGCAAGCCATTAAAGATATAAAGATAGAACTTAATGAGCGTTTGGCGCAATTTGAACATGAAAACAAGCTTGTAGAATACCAACGCCTTAAACAACGCGTTGAATTTGATCTTGAAATGCTTACAAGCACAGGAATGTGCAAAGGGGTTGAAAACTATGCTAGACATTTAACAGGATTAAAAGAAGGAGATACACCTTATACACTTTTTGATTATTTTGCTATAAAAAATAGGAAATTTCTTGTTATTGTAGATGAAAGTCATGTTTCTTTGCCACAATTTCGCGGTATGTTTGCAGGAGATAGAAGCAGGAAACAAACTTTAGTAGATTATGGTTTTCGTCTTCCATCAGCTCTTGATAATCGCCCTTTAATGTTTGATGAATTTATCCATAAAGATTGTCAGTTTCTTTTTGTTTCAGCTACCCCTGCCCCACTTGAGCTTGAACTTAGTAAAGAAAATATCTTTCATCAAATCATGCGTCCAACGGGACTACTTGATCCTTTGATAGAACTTAAAGATAGCGATAATCAAGTTGAAATTTTATTTGATGAAGCCAAAAAAGTTATACAAAGAAATGAACGCGTTTTGGTTACTGTGCTGACTAAAAAACTAGCTGAAGAGCTTACAAGATATTATTTAGAACTTGGTATTAAAGTAAAATACATGCATTCAGATATCGATGCAATAGAGCGCAATGAAATCATAAGAGGCTTAAGAAGTGGTGCTTTTGATATGTTAATAGGCATAAATTTGCTTAGAGAAGGACTTGATTTACCTGAGGTTTCGCTTATTGCCATTATGGATGCGGATAAGGAAGGTTTTTTAAGAAGCACTACAAGTTTAATTCAAACCATGGGAAGAGCCGCTAGAAATGTCAATGGTAAGGTTTTACTCTTTTGTAAAAAGATTACAAAATCCATGCAAGAAGCTATGGATACCACAAATGAGCGTCGCAAACTTCAAGAAGCTTATAATCAAAAGTATAATATTACTCCAACTTCAGTCAAGCGACATATTGAAGAAAGTTTAAAAAATGAAGAGAATTTAGGAGAAATTTATCGCAAAGGTAAAAAATTTGAAAAAATGCCTGCTAATGAAAGAGCTAAAATCATAAAAGAACTTCGCAAACAAATGCTTGAGGCTGCTAAAGCACTCGAATTTGAAAAAGCAGCAGCTTTAAGAGATGAGATCAATAAATTAAAAGATTTATAATATTTTTATTTTGCAGGAAAAATCCTGCAAAATATTAAAGATATCCTGCTATTAAAGCTAAGAAATATCCCGCAACACAAGAACTAATCACACCTATAAGGCCTGGTAAAATAAAACTATGATTGATAACAAATTTGCCTATATGAGTTGTACCTGATCTATCAAATTGCATAGTAGCTAAGTCGCTTGGATAAGTTGGTAAAATATAATACCCATAGCAAGCTGCTGCAAAAGCCACGATAATACCTGGCTCGACACCTATTCCTAAGGCTAAAGGAACAAAAGCCGCAATAGCTGCTGCTTGAGAGTTTACAAATTTTGAAATAAGTAAAAGCATGATTGCATAAGTCCAAGGATAATCTGTAACCACATCTTCAAGAGCTTTTTTTATCATAGGAGTATGAACAGCAAACATAGTATCAGCCATCCAAGAAATTCCAAAAACTGCAACAAGAGCTATCATACCAGATTTAAAAATCTCATTTGAACCGATTTTTTTCGCATCTGTTTTAGTAAAGATAATAATCAAAGCTCCAGCTAAAAGCATAAACATTTGTATTACATTTACCATAGAGATGAAATCATAACTAGGATTGCCTAATTTATCTTTTTGAGGGATTGCAATAATCTCGCCTGAATTTATCGCTTCTTTAAATTTGCTACTCTTATCTCCATTTTCTTCTACTATTGAAGTTTGATCAAAACCTAATTGCTTAAGATCTACAACACCTTTATTTAATCCACTTGGAGTCCATTGTAATGTAGTGCCATTAATCTCCGCTTTATAAGCCATTTTTTGACCCCAATTTGGTTTAAGAGAATCAAATGCACCAATTAAGGCAACCAATGCAATAGCTCCTAAGAAAATCCACATTGCAATCCAATTGCTTTTTGGAAGCTGAACACCTAAAAGTGTTTTAGAATCGCCATAAACATATTTTTTAAATTCAGGATCTTTAAGTTTTTCTTGAAAAACCTCATCTTTATCCAAATCTTTTCCCCTAAACCAAGAAAAAATTCCCACACATAAAACACCAAAAAGCGTACTAGGTATAGTAATTTGAAGAAGATTAATATAGCCATCAAAACCTGCTAATTTATGCTCTGCATTTAAAAGCAAAGCTGTTAAGCTTACAACTGCAACAGAAACAGGACTTGCAATAATACCCATTTGCGAAGATATAGAAGCTGCTGCCATAGGGCGTTCTGGACGAATTCCATTTTTAATCGCTATGTCATAAATAATAGGCATGATAGTATAAACCACATGTCCTGTACCACAAAGTATGGTTAAAAAGCAAGTTACAAAAGGAGCTAAAATGGTTAAGAATTTAGGATTGCGTCTTAAAACTCTTTCAGCTATTTGAAGCATCACATCAAGACCACCGCTTGCTTGTAAAGTTGCACTTGCAACGACCACAGCTAAGATAGTAAGCATTACATCTATAGCAGGCTTTCCAGGTTTTATATGAAAAGCAAAAACAAGCATTAAAATACCTATACCTCCAAGTAAGCCAAGGGCTATACCACCTTTTTTCGCACCGTAAAAAAGACAAATTAAAACAATGATGATTTGTATTAAAAACTGAATACTCTCATCTAGACTGGTTAAAAAGTCCATTTTAACTCCTTTTATGGAATAAATTTAAAAATTGTTGTGATTATAGCACAATTTTAAATAAAAAAACATATAATTAAAATAATATACTAATGAATATTAAAATATACATTAAAATATCATTAATACAAATTCAGTGTATTTTTATATTTTTGATTTCAAGATTAAAAAAGTGATAAATTGAGTATTATCCTTCAAGTTCGTATAATTTTTTTCTATCTGTTGAACTTGGTATATTTAAGTGTTTACGATATTTAGTAATAGTGCGTCGTCCTATATCGACTTTAAATTCTTTTTTGATCAATTCTAGAATTTTACTATCGCTTAAAGGTTTTAAACGATTTTCATTTTTAACTAAATTTGCGACAAAGTCCTTAACACCGACATTTGAAGTCTCGCCCTCTTCATCAAGCGCAAAAGCAAAAAAATCACGCAAAGGGATAAGTCCCCTATCACAACTTAAGTATTTATTTGCCACTGCCCTTGAAATGGTTGAAGCATTACGCTCTAAATCAAGAGCTAAATCTTTAAAAGTCATAGGTTTAATATCTTTACCCATGAAAAAATCATATTGATATTCTACTATCATAAGTCCTATTTTATAAAGCGTTGCTTTTCTCATCGTTAAAGCATCGACTAAATTTTTTGCTTCTTTTATGTAGTGATTTAAATATTCATGATTTAAACCATCAGTTTCAATAGAAATTTCAGGATAATAATCATCATTAATTTTTACCTTGATTTCATTATTTTCCCTATAAACAAAGATATCAGGTATAATAACGCGAGAATCTTCAAAATACTCCAAAAAAGGCGGTATACTAAAACGCTTAAAAATCGCTAATGCCTCTTTATACAAGGACTCTTTAGTATAATTTTGTATATTTTCAAAATCTTGAATAAGCATTTTACAAAAATCATAAAGCTCTGCATCAAGTTCTATATTTTCTAATGCAAATAAAAACGCTTCTTTATAATCTTTTGCTCCCACTCCCACAGGATCAAGAAATTTAAATCTTGCTCTTATACGCTCTATTTCATTTATATCATAATCTTTTAAAATTTCTTCATCGTATTCAAAATATCCCTCATGATTTAAGCATTCTATGATTTTACCTGCAAGTTCTTGGGATTTATTTGTAGGAAAAAGAGGAGGTATAATCTGCTCGCTTAAAAGTTCATATACGCTTTTTGTGGCAAAACCTTTATTGTCCACAAATGCTGAATTTACATTGCGTTTATAAAAAGAATCAAAATAATTCTTATTATGCTCGTGGGTTTGAATGGGTTCTTGAACACTTAAAAAAGGATTTTCCTCGGCAAATTTATCTAAATTTTCTTTTAAATCTTCTATATTTGCTTGTAATATAGGCAACCATGAACGCAGAGTTTGAGAAATCTTGGTTTTAGGAGCTTGGGTAATCTTTTGCCTTAACATCAATCAAGGAGTTTAAACTCCGCTCCTAAATAGTATTTTTTAACATCTTTATTATTTGCTATTTCTTCAGCATTTCCGCTTGCAAGCAAAGAGCCTGATCTTATCACATAAGCTCTATCACAAATTGCCAAAGTTTCACGAACATTATGATCGGTAATTAAAATTCCAATATCAAGCTTTTTAAGCTCATTGATAAGACTTTGAATTTCAGCTACTGCGATAGGATCCACTCCAGCAAAAGGCTCATCAAGAAGCAAAAATTTAGGCTCACACATCAAAGATCTTGCGATTTCACACCGCCTTCTTTCCCCGCCACTTAAGCTTAAGCCTTTTCTTAAACGAATAGGTTCTATACTTAAAAGTTCAAGCATTTGCTCCACTTTTTCATGTAAAATTTTCTTATCTTTATAAAAAATTTGAGCAGCTAAAAGCAAATTATCTTCAACGCTTAAATCCTTAAAAATGCTGCTTTCTTGAGGTAAGTAACCTATGCCCAGCCTTGCTCGTTTATTTAAAGGCTCTTTAGTAATATCCAAACCATCTAAAAGCACTTTTCCGCTACTTGGAGCTATAAGTCCACATATCATATAAAATGTAGTTGTTTTTCCCGCTCCATTAGGTCCTAAAAGTCCAACAACTTCACCACTATTTAATTCTAAGGATATACCTTGGATAATCTTTGTTTTTTTAATAATTTTTTCTAAATTTACAATTTCTAATTTACTCATGAATTACATACTTTCTTTTATTATCTTCTACACTGATTTTTATTTCCAAGGTAGGAATTCCAAGTTTTAGCAAAGCTTTTTTTAAATTCTCATCTCCCCATTCAACCAAATGCAAGCCCTCTTCAAAAAAATTCTCAAACAAACCATTTTTTAAAAGTCCTTCCAAACCCTCTTGATATATATCATAATGATAAACACATATATCTTGATTTTCATATTTTTGCATGATAGAAAAGGTGGGAGAATCTACTTTCTCATCTAAATTTAAAAAGCTCACCCAAGCTTGCACTAGGCTTGTTTTACCGCTGGCTAATTCTCCTTGCAATAAAACAACACCTTGCTTTGGTAAAGTTCGGAGCATTGTTTTTAATTCATCTTTGGCTAAAACAAATTCTTTCATAATTTCACCACATACTCGCTTTGTGCATTTTTTGGAATATTTTTAGTAGTAGGTAAAGCCAAAACCTTATATTCTTGCGTATAATCAGTAAAATGCAAAGTGATAATATCTCCTACTTTAACCTCTTTGCTCGCTTTCACTATCACTCCATTAATCCCCACTACACCACTTCTACACATATCCTCAGAAATAGCTCTTCTTTTAGTAATATTAACCGCATTTAAAAATTTATCTACTCTCATAGTACAGAATTTTACCAAAAAAATTAAATTTTTAAAACCCATTTTATCCAAACTAGCCCTTTCTTCATCAATTTAAAAACTTTTCTTTAATGAATTTTGGATACAATTTAACAATTAAATCAATATTAACAAAGGATACTCTATGAAAAATGAAGTAAAAAAAGTCGTTTTGGCATATTCTGGCGGACTTGATACAAGTATTATTTTAAAATGGCTTCAAGATGAATACAAATGCGAAGTAGTAACTTTTACAGCAGATATTGGACAAGGTGAAGAGCTTGAACCTGCTAGAAAAAAAGCTCTTTCATTGGGAATTAAAGAAGAAAATGTTTTCATTAAAGATTTAAGAGAAGAATTTGTTAAAGATTATGTATTTCCTATGTTTAGAGCCAATACCATTTATGAAGGTGAATACCTACTTGGAACTAGCATAGCAAGACCTTTGATTGCAAAAACTCAAGCACAAATTGCTCTACAAACAGGTGCTGATGCGGTAAGTCATGGAGCTACAGGTAAAGGAAATGATCAAGTGCGTTTTGAATTAGGCTATCTAGCTTTTAATCCTGATTTAAAAATCATCGCTCCTTGGCGTGAATGGGATTTAAACAGCCGTGAAAAACTCTTAGCTTATGCACAAAAACATGGCATTGATATTTCTAAGAAAAAAGGAAAATCTCCTTATTCTATGGATGCAAATTTACTTCATATTTCTTATGAGGGACTTGTTTTAGAAGATCCTGCACACGCGCCTGAAGAGGATATGTGGAGATGGAGCAAAAGTCCAAAAGAAGCACCAAATGAAAGTGAAATTATAGAACTTGATTTTCAAAAGGGAGATTTAGTTGCGATCAATGGAGAGCATTTAAGTCCTGCTGGGCTTTTAAGCAAACTTAACGAGCTTGGTGCAAAACATGGCATAGGACGCCTTGATATAGTAGAAAATCGCTATGTGGGAATGAAAAGTCGTGGCTGCTATGAAACACCAGGAGGAACTATACTCTTAAAAGCACACCGTGCTATTGAAAGCATTACACTAGATAGAGAAGCTGCACATTTAAAAGATGAACTTATGCCAAAATATGCAAGTTTGATTTATAATGGCTATTGGTTCTCACCTGAAAGAATGATGCTTCAAGCTCTAATCGATGAATCTCAAAAACATGCCAATGGTAGAGTAAAACTTGAACTTTATAAAGGCAATGTAATGGTTATAGGCCGAGAAAGTGCTAATGATAGCTTATTTAATGCAGCTTATTGCACCTTTGAAGAAGATGAAGTATACAATCAAAAAGATGCAGCAGGTTTTATCAAACTGAATGCTTTGCGTTTTATTATCGCGGGAAAAAACGGAAGAAAATTTTAAACAAGGATTAAAAAAATGAAAGTATTATTAATCAAAGATGTTAAAGCTCTTGGAAAAGCAGGTGAAATCAAAGAAGTAAAAGATGGTTATGGTCAAAATTTTCTCATTGCTAAAGGCTTTGCTAAGGCAGCAACAAATGAGGTTTTAAGAAAATACGAAAGCGACAAGAAAAAAGAAGCGGAGAATTTACGCTTTGAGCTTGCAAACTTAGAAAAACTAAAAGAAGAGCTTAGTAAAGTTACGCTTGAAATTTCAAAGCCTGTAGGAGCTAATGGAAGTTTATTTGGCGGGGTAACTAAAGATGAAATTGCCCATGCTTTAAAAGAGCAAACCCATATAGAAATCGATAAAAAAAGCTTAGAGTGTGATACCCTAAAAAGCCTTGGCACTCATGAAGTCAGCGTTAAATTAGGTCATGCTATCCATGCAAAATTTAATATAAACATAAAGGCTGAATAATGTTTCATGCAACAACTATTTTAGCTTACAAAGGCAAAAACAAATCCGTAATCGGCGGAGATGGTCAAGTAAGCTTTGGCAATACTGTTTTAAAAGGTAATGCAGTAAAAATAAGAAAACTCAATAATGGCAAAGTTTTAGCAGGTTTTGCAGGATCAACAGCCGATGCTTTTAATCTTTTTGATATGTTTGAAAATCTACTTCAAAGCTCTAAGGGTGATCTTTTAAAAGCAGCAATTGATTTTTCTAAAGAATGGCGAAAGGATAAATATCTAAGAAAACTCGAAGCTATGATGCTAGTACTTGATAGAAATCATATTTTCTTACTTTCGGGCACAGGCGATGTAGTCGAGCCTGAAGATGGACAAATCGCTGCCATAGGAAGTGGTGGAAATTACGCGCTTTCAGCAGCTAGAGCTTTGGCAAAACATGCAAATTTAGATGAAGAAGAACTAGTTAAATCAAGCCTTCAAATCGCGGGTGAAATTTGCATTTATACCAATACCAATATAAAAACTTATGTAATTGAGGATGAAAAATGAATTTAACTCCTAAAGAAATCGTTAAATTTTTAGATGATTATGTCATAGGACAAAAAAAAGCTAAAAAAATTATAGCAATAGCTCTAAGAAACCGCTATCGTAGAATGCAACTCAGCCCTGAACTCCAAGATGATATAGTGCCAAAAAATATCCTTATGATAGGATCAACAGGTGTGGGCAAAACTGAAATTGCAAGGCGTTTGGCTAAGATGATGGGCTTTCCTTTTATCAAAATCGAAGCGAGTAAATACACAGAAGTAGGCTTTGTAGGTCGTGATGTAGAAAGTATGGTAAGAGATCTTGCAAATGCAGCTTTAAATTTGGTAAAAAATGAACAAAGAGAAAAAAATAAAGATAAAATCGATGAATTTATAGAAAATAAAATTTTAGAAAAACTTCTTCCCCCTTTACCTAAAGGCATCAGTGATGAAAAACAAGAAGAGTATAAAAATAGCCTTGAAAAAATGAGAACAAAACTTAGAAATGGGGATTTAGATGAAAGCGTGATAGAGATAGAAATTTCACAAAGCATGTTTGATACCAATCCAAATTTGCCGCCTGAAATGGGAGCAATGCAAGATATAGTCAAAGTTATAGGCGTTGGCAGTAAAAAAGTCAAAAAAGAAATGAAAATTAAAGATGCCAAAAATGCTCTTAAAAATGAAGCTGGAGAGAAAATTTTAGATCAAGAAAGTATCAAAAGCGAAGCTTTAAAAAGAGCAGAAAATGAAGGAATTATTTTTATAGATGAGATTGATAAAATTGCAGTTTCAAGTGGAAATTCAAATCGTCAAGATCCAAGCAAAGAAGGCGTGCAAAGAGATTTGCTTCCTATTGTTGAAGGCTCAAGTGTGCAAACAAAAATCGGTACTTTAAAAACCGATCATATCCTTTTTATAGCAGCAGGAGCTTTCCATCTTAGCAAACCAAGCGATTTAATCCCTGAACTTCAAGGTCGCTTCCCTTTAAGAGTAGAGCTAGATAGTCTTGATGATAAAGCACTTTATGAAATTTTAACACGCCCTAAAAATTCACTTTTAAAACAATACGAACAACTTTTAAAAACTGAAAATTTAGAACTTGAATTTGATGACGAGGCGATCAAAGAGATTGCAAAAATTGCCTCTAAGGCCAATGAAGAAATGCAAGATATAGGCGCTAGACGCTTGCATACGGTTATAGAAAAATTACTTGAAGATCTCAGCTTTGAAGCAGATGAATATGCGGGTAAAAAATTCGTAGTTGATAAAAAAATGGTAGAAGAAAAACTCGGAGATATTATAGAAAATAAAGATCTTGCAAGGTATATTTTGTGAAAAGTGGCTTTGTTAGCATCATAGGGCGCACCAATGCAGGGAAAAGCACTCTTATTAATTCCTTACTAGAAGAAAAAATCGCCCTAGTTTCGCACAAACAAAACGCCACAAGGCGTAAAATCAAAGCTATAGTCATGAACGGTGAAGATCAGATCATCTTTATAGATACACCTGGTCTTCATGAAAGCAAAGCAACGCTTAATCAATTTCTTATCCAAAGCGCTATAAAATCTATGGGTGATTGCGATGTTATCTTGTTTGTTGCTAGTATTTTTGACAGTGTAAAAGATTATGAAAATTTTCTAAGCTTAAATCCTAAAGTTCCTCATATCATTGTTCTTAACAAAGTTGATCTAGCTGATAATGGCGCACTTTTAAAAAAACTCAACGAATATGCAAAATTCAGTGAGTATTTTAAAGCTATCTTGCCTTATTCTTGCAAGAAAAAGAGTTATCAAAAACCACTGCTAAATGAGCTATGCAAGCTCTTACCTGAACATGAGCATTTTTATGATAGTGAATTTTTAACTCCTAGTTCTCAAAAGGATATTTTTAGAGATTTTATACTTGAAAGTATTTATGAAAATTTAAGCGAAGAATTACCTTATTCTTGTGAAATTATGATAAAAAATACCAAAGAAACACCCAATCTTTTTATCATCGATGCACAAATCATCACCGATACAAATTCCCATAAGGCTATGCTTATAGGAAAAGATGGAGCAACGCTTAAAAGAATAGGCAAAGATGCGAGATTTAAAATCTCAAAACTCATTCAAAATAAAGTGCTTTTAAAGCTTTTTGTCGTTGTAAAGAAAAATTGGCAAAAAGATGAAGTTTTTCTTAAAAAAATTCTAAATTATGAAGAATAAAGCTCATTTTATAGGTTTTGAAAATCTTATCTATAAACAAAAAAATGGTAATTTCGAAGAAGATAGCCTTTTTAAAGAGCTAACAAAAGAATGTGATCTTCAAAATCCTTTTGAATATCAATTGGCTTTTTTAAAGCAAGATCAAATCTATCATTGCTTTTTAACTTGGGCTGCAAAACTACCCAAAACCAAATTTTGTTTCCCCGAACCTCTCATCTTTCAAAGCTTATTTTTAGAAAATAAAATCAAAGAAGAGAATTTTTGTATCTTAGAAATAAGCTCAAAAAAGGTATTTTTGTGTTTTTATGAGCAAGGTAAATTTAAAACCTTTAAAACACTCAATTTTTGTGATAATGTAGAAGAATTTATAAATAAAAGCCGTATTTTAGAGCTTTTACAACATTATGAAAGCAAAATACTGCTAAGCGTAAAAGCTCATGAAATTATCGATCTTATAAGCACAAAGGCAAAACTTCCTTTGAAAATAATTCAAGAAGATAAAATCACACTTTCAAATCACAGTATTCATCATCTTGATAAAAATGCCAATTTCATCAAGTATTATCAAAAACATCTTCCTTGGTATTTCAAATTTATTTTTTTATTTGTTCTAAGTTTTATGATCAATATTGGAATTTTATCATTGATTGATTTTACACAATACCAAAGTGCTAAAAAAACACATATACAAAATGAAATTTCACAAAATAAAATCTATGAAATTCAAGAAAATCAAAATCAAAAACTTAAGGCCGATATAGAAAAACTTCAATTAGAAATTCAAACTCAAGATCTTTTACTAGAAAAATACTCTGAGCAATTGTCTAAAATTACGCAAAATTTTAAAGCTGATAAAGATACAATTTTGATTTTAACAAAGATTATTACATGGTTAAATGATCATTCTTTAAAAATTGCTAATCTCATGATAGATAAAACCCTTATCACTATAAAATTTAGCAACGAAGAGAATTTTAATAAAGCTCTTCAATTTACAAGTCCTCAATTTAACCTCATCTCGCAGGATAAATTCTTATATGAAATCACCTTAAGAGCATTACAATGAATCAAATTGAACAATTTTTAGAAAATCTAAGTCCTAGAGAAAAAATTTTAATATATCTTACAACCATACTTCTAGCAGTATTGTTATCCTTTCATTTTTACCATTCTTACTTAAAAAGTTTATTTAATCATGAATTTTTTATCCAAAGCGATGAAGTAAATAAAATAATCATAACAAATCAAGATTTAAACCAACAAATAAAACAGCTTGAAGAAAAACTAAATTCTATCCAAGATAAAATAAAAAGCTATGAAAATCATCTTAGTACTTTCAATAAAGACTACGAAACATATATTAAAAATTTACAAAATCTAGCCCTAAAAAACAATCTTTGGATCTCTAATATATCAAGATTACAAGAAGAAAATTCTTATCATAGAATTTCAGTCGATATTTTGGGTGATTTTAATCCTATACTTTCTTTTATACAAGATGTTGAAAATTCAAATTTACACTATGAAATTCAAAAATTTGAAATTGACAATACATCAAATTTAAACCTCCATTTAAAACTAACGCTTTCTTTTATTGCCCTAGTAAAAAATAAAAACTAAAACAAATACTATAGCTTTTTATCTATAAAAGCTATAATTTTATTTTGATAGAAAAATTTATAAAATAACGCAAATTTAAAAGGAAAAAAATGAATATTTACAAAACAAGAGTTGAAAAAATCAGACAATTTATGATAAAAGAAAAACTTGACGCTTATTTGATACTAAGTGCTGATCCACATTTAAATGAGTATTTGCCTAGTTTTTATCAAAGTAGAGCATTTGTGAGCGGTTTTAAAGGCTCTGCTGGAAGCTTGATCATCACTCTTCAAGATGCTTTTTTGTGGACAGATGGAAGATACTGGATTCAGGCAAAAAAGGAATTAGAAGGTAGTGGCATACTTTTACAAAAACAAGATGCAAATAATACCTTTTTAAAATGGCTAAAAGAAAATTTAAACAAGGAACAAAATTTAGGTATAGATTTTTCAGTTTTATCCTTAGCTTTGCAAAAAGAAATACAAAAAAACTGCAAAGCCGAACTAAAAAATATCGATTTAATTAGCCCTATTTGGGAAAATCGTCCTGCACTACCCAAAAATAAAGTTTATGAACACGAATTAAAATATTGCTCCTATTCTAGAAAAGAAAAACTAACATTAGTACGTGAAAAAATGGCTAAACTACAAGCACAAAACCATCTTATTTCCAGTCTTGATGACATAGCTTGGATTACTAATTTAAGAGGAAGCGATGTAAACTACAATCCTGTATTTTTAAGTCATTTGCTAATCTTGGAAGAAAAGGCTTTGCTTTTTATAGATAGGGAAAAAATTGATTTTGAGCTTGAAAAAAAATTAAATCTCGATGGAATTTGGCTTAAAGACTATAATGAAATTCAAGATGAACTTAAAAAACTCCAAAATACAAATTTACTCATTGAGCCTTCAAAAACAACTGCTTTACTCATTGAAATTTTAGATAAAAGCGTTGAAATTTTAGAAGAAATCAACCCTAGCACCCATTTAAAAGCTATCAAAACAGATAAAGAAATCGCTCACATACAAAATGCCATGATAGAAGATGGGGTGGCTTTATGCAAATTCTTTGCTTGGCTTGAAGAAAATATCGAAAATAATACACCAATCAGCGAACTTGACATCGATACTAAAATCACCGAATTTAGATCTCAAAGTCCTTATTATATTAGCAATAGTTTTGCCACTATAGCAGGATTTAACGCTAATGCAGCTTTGCCGCATTATAAAGCTGAAAAAGAAAGCTTTTCTTATATTCAAAAAAATGGATTATTGCTTATAGATTCGGGTGGGCAATACAAAAATGGCACCACGGATATTACTAGAGTTGTAGCTATAGGTGAATTAAACAAAGAACAAATTCATGATTATACCCTAGTTTTAAAAGCACACATAGCCATATCAAGCACGGTCTTTCCAAAAGATATTGCCATGCCTTTGCTTGATGCTATCACAAGGGCTCCTTTATGGCAAGAACAACTTGATTATGCACACGGCACTGGTCATGGAGTGGGTTATTTTTTAAATGTCCATGAAGGTCCGCAAACTCTTTCTTATTTTAGCCCTGTGCTTGAAAAAACAAAGGCTAAAGAAGGTATGCTAACTTCTATAGAACCTGGAATTTATAGGACGGGAAAATGGGGCATTAGGCTTGAAAATTTAGTTGTTAATACAAAAATAAAAAATCCCAAAAACAAAGATTTTGGTGAATTTTTATATTTTAAACCCTTAACACTTTGTCCTTTTGAAATAAGTTGTATTGACAAAACCTTATTGAACACCAAAGAAAAAGCGTGGATTAATGCTTATCATAAGGAAGTTTACGAAAAACTCTCCCCTAAGCTTCATGACAATCCAAAGGCTTTAAAATGGCTAAAAGAAAGAACTGAGACGATTTAACTAAAAATTAAAATCTTAGAAAAATTAATATTGTATAAAATTAATTTTTCTAGTTCTTTTTCGAGTTATTAACTTTGCTTTCTGGCTTAAAATATCCAAGATCTATCATTTTTTGATAAATCTTTGCCGTAGCAACACCTGAGCTTATAGTTCTTCCGCTGTGTTCTACCAAAACAGTAACCACATAACGCGGTTTAGAATAAGGCGCATAAGAAGTTACCCAAGCATGCGATCTTGTATAATACTTAAGTTGCTTTTCATCGACTCTATTTTTATCAGCTTGAGAAAAACCTACCACTTGTGCAGTTCCTGTTTTAGCAGCAACTTTTACTTCTAGATTACGCAAATAATGATAAGAAGTACCACCTTGCTCATTAGCAACTGCATACATCGCATCTCTTATATAGGGAAGTTGGCTTTTTTCAAAAAGAGTGAAAATTTCATTACTATCTTGTGTTTTATCTTCTGTGATGCTATTATTATTTTCTACACTTTTTAGAAAATGGGGAATAACTTCACCACCTTTTGCAATTTGAGCTGTATATCTAGCAATCTGCATAGGTGTAGCCAAGAAATTTCCTTGTCCTATGGAAGTATTTAAGGTATCGCCTTGAAACCAAGCTTGCTTATATCTTTGCATTTTCCATTCCCTACTTGGCAAGATCCCCACAAATTCATTAGGTAAATCCACACCAGTTTTAGCACCAAAACCTATGCGTGATAAAGTACGACTTATTTGATCTATACCCACTTGCAAACTTCCATCGTAAAAATAAACATCACAGCTTGCTTTTATCGCATGTTTTAAATCTACAGCCCCATGCCCTGCTCTATTCCAACAACGAAAAAATCTCCCACCAAGCTCTACGCTACCATTACAAAAAAATTGGGTTGAGGGATTAATACTTTTTGAATTTAAAAAAGACAAACCAACGCCCATCTTCACAACAGAACCTGGGGGATAATATCCGTTAATAAGCTTATTTGTAAAAGGATGATCAAGATTATTAGAAAGCTCGTCCCATTCTTTATAAGAAATTCCAGTTACAAAAGGATTTAAATCATACTCAGGAAAACTTCCTGCTGCCAAAATAGAACCATCACTAATATCCATAATGATAGCAGCACCCGCATTACCTTCAAAAAGTTGTGTTAAAAAGCTTTGGAGTTCTATATCTATGGTAAGTTCTATATCATTAGAAAGTGCCGAAGTATAGGAAAGCTGCTCCACTTCTTGATTTAAAGCATTAACCTTATAAACTTTAGTTCCTTTTTCTCCCTGCAAAACATCATTATAATAACGCTCTATTCCGCTCTTTCCTGTAAAATTAGTCAGCTTTGCAATTTCATTTTCTTTAATATCTTGTAAGTCTGCCTTACCTACATAGCCTATAATATGAGAAGCTAATTTTCCAAAAGGATATTTTCTTTGCCCTGCAGGATCTATGCGTATATTTTCATTTAAATTGAGTTCTGAATAATGCTTCATCATTTCTTGTGAAGGTATAAAATCTATAATTTTAATAAAATCTTGATTATAATAAGAGTCATTTTTCTTATAAAGTTCAGCAAGCTTGGTAACATTTAAATCAGGAAAAAATTCTTGGAGTTGATTTAATTCTTTTTCCAATACACCTCTATTTGCTCTTTTTAAAGTTAAATAAGGCTTAATAGAAATACTAAAACCCAAATCATTAATCGCCAAAGGAGTACCATTACGATCTGAAATTTGACCACGAGTAGGAGCTATAAATTCGGTTTTTACAGCGTTTTGCTTGGCGAGTTCTTCATAATACACATTTGATTTTATACTTAGATAATATACACGGCTTAACAAAAATATAAAAAACAGCAGTATAAAGCCAACAACCAAACGCATTCTCATTAAAACTTACTCCTAAATAGCATATAAGCAAACAAACACTCAAACATAATCGATATCATATAGCCAAAACTTGGCATTTTAAACTCTTGATCTCCCACATAAGAAAAAATAGCATCCAAAACAAAAATAAAAGCATAAACACAAAGAACGAGTATAACGGGGATAATTTTTCCTATTTTAAAATTTGTTTTAATCCAATCCGCGCAAGTATAATAAAAAATAGCAAAAGCAAACCAAGAAGAAAATAGAAAAAAATCGTAAGTTATATCTGTAAAAAACAAAAAAAACAAAGAAAAATACCATCTAAAATCAAGCTTATTAAATGTTTTTTGTCTTTCTTCTAAAAGAAAATACATATAGCAAAAAAATACACCATAAAGCAAAGGCATATAAAAAAAAATAGAACCTAAAATTTGATATAAAATACACAAAAAGCCTAAAAAAATATAACTTCCATTCAGTTTTACTTTATATGTGCTGATACTTTTTCTCATTTTATAAACCTAAAGTTTGCTTAATAATTTCATGTTCTAAATCATCAAGTCCCATTTTATTTAAATTAGATATCAAAATAGCATCTTTAAAATTATTTTTAAGTTTAGCTTTTTCGCTTTGATTAAGCTTATCACATTTTGTAAAAACCTTTAATATTCTCTGATCAGGCTTTAAAAAACTTTTTAAATACTCATCTAAATTTAAATCAATATCTAAATTCGTATGTCTTGAATCAATCAAATGCACAAAAAGTTTAATCGAACTTCTCAATTTTAAAAACTCATCCAAATTTTTATTCCATATTTCTTTTAGATTTTTTGAAACCTTCGCATAACCAAAGCCAGGCAAGTCAATAAAATGAATACTGAATTTATCCTCATCTTTTTTACATAAAACTTCAAAAAAATTAATCAATTGCGTTTTTCCAGGAGTAGCAGAACTCTTGGCGAGTTTTTTTTGCTTACATAAGGAATTAATCAAAGAACTTTTCCCCACATTTGATCTTCCTAAAAATGCCACTTCGCTAAAATGAGATGCAAAATTTTTATCGAATTTATCCAAAGAGCTGATAAATTTAGCGCTTATTATCATTTTGTTCTAAATCAAATATAAATCGAGCAGGCTTTTTATCCTTGCTTTCAACACGATAAACATTATTTCGTTTATCTACTACTATCCTATCTCCATAAAGTTTTTGATTACTTTCAAGCTCGTTGATATAGGCATTTCCGTCAATTTCATAAATATCTTTAGCTACATTATAAATAAATTTATCCCCACTTCCCTTATAGGTTTTTCCCTTTAAAACGATTTTAAAACTAGCATTTTGCACAGCTTCATAACGAATAGGTTTGCGATTTTTATCTGTATATATAATCACTTTTTCAGCAGTTAAAACATCATCGCCCCTTATGATTTCAACATTACCGCTGAGTATGCTTTCGCCCTTGTTTTCATCTGAATAAAAATTTAAGGCCTTAACCTCTATCTGGCTAGCTAAAGATATGCTTATACTCATCAAAAATAAAATTATCTTTCTAACCACGCATTCACTCCTTGAACTTGTAAAATTTTCTTTTCCACATCGTAGTTTAGAGTATTTCCGTTAATAATACTTCCATTTATCAAAGCTTTAAATCCTGTATCCGTGCTTAAAATTTTATTCTTAGGCTCATATTCAACTTTATCAGCAAGTATTTTAGTATTATTAGAGCCTATATAAGTTACATTTCCCTCAAACAAAACCTTATCCATTTCCTTGCCTTTAAGTTCTAGTTTATTTGCACTTAAATTAAAATCCAAATTGAAATTAACAAAATTATCAAACTCATCTTTATCTGCATAACGCGTCCAAGTTTGTGCCTTGTAATATGATTTTACATTACTTGCATTAAGCTCATAAGCATTTAAATTAAAAGCTTCGATATTTTTAAAATTTAAAGCATAGGATTTAATATTTAAAGAATAAGGATCTTGCAAACTTAAAATTGTAAAAGTAATAGTAAAAAGCGCAATCAAAATTCCAAATATTCTTATAGCCAAAGCTTATCCCATTCCTCTTGCATATTATTTTTCTTTATAATATATTCTATCATTTGAGCCACAGCTGCTTTACCACCTTTTTTATCAAGTGTGATATCGACTTTTAAATCTTTATGTGCATCCTTAGGTTTAAAACTAAGACCTACATTTTCAAGTAAATTTTTATCATTAAAATAATCCCCTATAGCCGCACATTGAGAAAAATCCAAATTCAGCTCTTCTAAAATTTTTTTAGCACAAGTTAATTTATCTTTAACACCTTGATGCACAATTTCTATCTTCAAATCCTTAGCACGAGCACTCACGCAAGGACAGTTTCTTCCAGTAATAATAGCAATTTTTTTACCCAATTTAATCCAAGCTTCGATAGCCGCACCATCTTTGACATCAAATTCTTTAATCACACTTCCATTAGAAGTGTAGATGATTTTACCATCTGTAAGACAACCATCTACATCTAAAAATATCAATTCTATCATTTTTACTCACGCACAACAAAAGCACCAGCAAATGCACCACTTGCCGCAAAATCTCTTGCTTCCTCTTCACTTCTAAATCCTGTCAAGAAAACACGACTCAAACCATCAACTGAACTTTTGCGTATAGTTGAAGAATAAGTTCTATAAGTTTTATATCTAGATGCTATAGTTTGAGCTCCTGATGGGTTTTTAAACGCTCCAATTTGCACCATAAAATTTCCACCCTCATAGATTTGACCGTTATTGGCAATTCCACCGCTAGTTCCATAATTTATATTTGAATGAACGACATTATTACCTGAATTAGCCGAACCAAAACCTATAACCTCAAGTCTTACAGGTGCTGTTCCTGCAGCAATCATATCGATTTGATTTGCAGCGCCCTTAGAAAGATCTATAATTCTATTATTTACAAAAGGACCCCTATCGTTAACACGCACGGTAACTTGGCGGTTATTATTTAAGTTGGTTACCTTTAAAATGGTATTCATAGGCAAAGTTTTATGAGCTGCGGTTAAACCATTTTGATTATAAGTTTCCCCATTAGAAGTTTTTTTACCATGAAAGCCTGGCCCATACCAACTTGCTATACCATCTGCTGTTTCACCTACTGATACAACAGTTGGATAATAAGTCTTGCCATTTATGGTATAAGGTTTCATAGTCCCCTTGCTTCCAGAACCTGAGGGGCTACTATGAAAATCGTTGCTTGGATAATATATTTGTGCTGAACCTACGCTAGAAAAAAGACCTCCAAAGCATCCGCTAGAAAAAGTTGCAACTAAACTAGCGGCTAACAACTTTGGTAAAGTTTTCTTTAGCTTTTGTTTTATAGTTTGCATTTTTATTCTCCTTAATAGGTATGATTAATTTTTGATTAATGCTTAAGTGATTTTTAGCGATTTTATTCAATTCTCGAATTTGCTCTACGCTAGTATTATAAGTTTTGGCGATTTTATATAAAGAATCACCTGATTTTACAACATAAACTTTAGTCATAGGTATAGTTGTATCCACTTTTGCAAGCTTTTCAACTTTAAAATTTTTATCAAAAAAAGCTACTTTATTTAAAGGAATATACATATAATATCCCTTACCTGGAGGAGTGAAACCATGTTTAAATTGTGGATTATATTTTTTAAAAGTTGCTAAGTCCATATTTAAATTTTTAGCTAAATCTTTTAATGCAACTGAAGAAGGAGCATCAACTTTTGCAAAATCATTATTTAAAGCGTAATTAACCAAAGAGCCATCTTTATCAAGTAAAAAATCTCTGTCGTTAGCCAAGAAAGCTAGAGTTAAAATTTTACGTATAAAATTTCTAGTTTCCAAAGAAAGATATTTTTTATCAGAATCAAGCAAAATTCTTAAATCATCACTTCCTGCTTGCTTTATTGCTTGACGCAATTTTCCATTTCCACAATTATAAGCTAAAAGTGCTAAATACCATTTGCCAAACTCTTCTTTTAAACTTTTTAAATAATGAACCGCAGCATATGTAGACTTCACAGGATCGCGTCTTTCATCAACATAAGCATCAATTCTAAGTCCTAAATTTCTTGCTGTTGGTTGCATAAATTGCCACACGCCTACAGCCTTAGCATTAGAAACACTATGTGCTTTTAATCCCGATTCTACCATTGCTAGATATAATATTTCTTCTGGAACTTCTTGCTGCGCTAGAATTTTTCTTATCATAGGAGTAACTTTTGAGAAATTTTGTATACCATCAATCAAAGTCGGTGCATGCTTCGATCTTAAATCCTGTTGACTTTGCACAAAAGCCAAATCACTTATAAAACTTGGATCAATATCTAAATTTCTTAAAACACTCATTTGTCTTTCATAAAATTCAGGAGTAGTAGTTTGCGCAAAAAGAAAGTTGTAAAATAAAATAAAACATAATATAATTTTTTTCATATTTAACCTTTAAAAAATAATCTATAGGAATTTTCCAAACAAATCCCTAAAAGCTCTTGTCTTGGTAAATCAAGAATTTCACTCATTTTATTGGCCACCAATTGAGTCAATAAAGGCTCATTCCTTTTACCGCGATAAGGCTCTGGAGTAAGATAGGGCGCATCTGTTTCTAGCAACAATCTATCTTTTGGAATTTGTGGTAAAATATTTACTAAATTTTTAGCATTTTTAAATGTCAAAACACCACCGATTCCAAAATAAAATCCATCATTGCTAAGGCGCAATAAATGTTCGCTTGCATTAAAACAATGCAAAACCCCTCCAACAAGATCTTTAGAATGTTCATGTAAAATTTCATAAGTATCGTTATTTGCTTCGCGAGAGTGGATGATAACAGGCTTTTTGAATTCTTTAGCTAGTTCAAGTTGGGCTACAAAAAGTCTTTTTTGCTCTTCTTTTTCTTTTTCTCTTTCTTTAAAATCTTCACTTTTAAAACGAAAATAATCAAGCCCGCATTCACCTACAGCCACGCATTTTTCATCTTTTAAATACGCTCTTAGAATTTTCTCATCAAAACCTTCTAGCTCATAAGGATGTACGCCTGCGGCAAAAAATACATTTTTATATTTACTAGCAAGCTCTGCCGCATAAGGCAAATCTTTAATATCTGCGCCTGGTATGATGATTTTTTCTATGCCATTATCAAACGAATGTTTTAAAAGCTCGTCTAAATCCTCTTTAAATACTTCACTATCTAAATGACAATGAGTATCGACGATCTTTAAACCATCTTTAAATTCAAGATTTAAGAACATACTTCTACTCTATCTTTACCATTGGCCTTAGCTTGCGAAAGTGCTTTTGAAGCTTTATCAACTAAGGTTTCAAATTTATCTCCACTCTTAGCAAAAACCACTCCTATGGAAGCGGTAAAAAAGACTTCATCCAAATTGACTAAAATTCCAGCTTTTTTTATATTGACTCGAATGCGAGAAAGAATTTTAATCGCCCTTTCTTGTGAAATATTCTTTAATACTATGCAAATTTTTTCAGCACTATATCTACCAACTATATCACGTCCTTTGGTTTCGTTAATAATCTCATCAGCACAAATTTTGACGATTTTATCCCCTACTTCATAGCCATATTCTTCATTTAAATTTCTTAAATTGTCTATATCCAAGAACGCAAAAGCAAATTCTTCTTCTTTGCATGCAATTTCATTTAAATAATCCTCAACACAATTCAACAAAGCATTGGAATTTTTTATCCCAGAAATAGGATCAAGATTGTTATAAATACTTAAAAATTGCATATTGGCCATATAATGAAGACATTTATCTAAGCGACAATTTAAACTTTCTTTACTTAAAGGTTTTATCAAATACTCATTAGCCCCACTTACAAGCAAACTAGCCTCTAAAGCATCATCTTTGTCGCCTAAAATAATTACACCTAATTCGCTATCACTAAAACGAGTTCTTACCTCACTTAAAAGCTCGCTTCCACTAATAACAGGCATATTTGCATCAGCAATAATAAGCTTTATATCATTATTATCATTTAAATAGCTCATTGCTTCCTCGCCATGAGCAGCAGCCAAAACACTAAATTTTCTTTGTGTGAGAAGTTTTTTTATTTCATTACGCTCAGAAAGTTTACTTAGGGCTAAGATAACCTTGGTTTTAGCATAGTGTTCAAGCTTAACAATAGAATCTATGATCTGATCTATACAGGTATCGCTTTCTTTAAAGATATAATCTAAAATATCTTTATCCATAAATTTATCTCTTGTAGCTTTATCATTACTTGCAGTCAATACAATAACAGGCCAATTTTTCGCCAAGAGATAATCCACCACTTCTCCATTAGGTGCATCAGGCAAGCATAAATCTGCAAAAGTTAAAAAATATTCATCATCGGGCAATGCTTTAACTTCAGCAAGGCTAAAAACAATATCAACTTCACGATTTAAAGTGGTTTGTATCTTTTTAGCTAAAAGCTTTCCAAGCATTTTATTATCATCAATAAGTAAAATTTTTTTATTCATAATCTATAAAAATACCTTTTTTAAAACTAAATCTTTATAATAAAATTAAAAAAATCCCAATTCTAACACAAACAAATAAAAATTCCGCTTAAGCTTTAAACAAAGTTTTAGCAAATTCCAAAGCTTCATCCGTAATAGTCTCGCCACTTATCATTCTTGCTAATTCTTTAATTCTCTCTTCATTCTTAAGTTTTCTAACCGTGCTACAAGAAGCATTTTTTTCAACCAAAAAATGATTATGAGCTTTTGAAGAAAGCTGTGGCAAGTGAGATATAGCAAAAATTTGATAAAAAGCAGCAAGCTCATTTAAAACATTGGCTATACTCATCGCTTCCTTACCGCTTAAATTAGCATCAATCTCATCTAAAAATATTATCCCTGTGCCTGAATTTAAAATTTTACACTCAGTAGCAATAAAAGCAAGTCTTAAGCGATTAAGTTCACCTGAGCTTAAATTTTTTAAATTTGCAGTATTGATACTTAACTTGATCTCATCTTTTCCCAAAGAGGTGATTTTTGAAATATTTACTAATTCTAAACTCACATTTTTCATATAAAGATTTTTTAAATAATCATTTAAAAAATCCTCTAAAGTTTTTAAATTTTGCATGCGAGCTTGAGTTAATAACTGGGTATTTTGATTTATTTTCTTTTCTATTTTTTCTATTTTTTTTTCAAGTTCTTTTTTTTCAAAGCTTAAATTATCATAATGAGCGAGTTCATTTTTTTTATTTTCTAGCACTTCTAAAGCATTTTCTATACTCTCATAACGCTTGATCAAAGAGGATAAATCCTCGATTCTATTGAGTACTTCTTCTATATCAAAATCCAAATCTTCGATTTTTTCATTTTCGGCTATGATACGAAGTTCATTTAAACATTCACTAAAAAAACTCGTATCTTTTTCACTGAGATTTAAAGCATCAATGACTACTTTTTCTAATTCAAAAATAGCACTTGCCTTTTCCCAAGCTGCTTCTATTTTGTCTTTTTTTGATAATTTCTTTTTAAGATTTAAAAGCTCTTCGTATTCTCCGATTTTAGGATTGATTTTAGAAATTCTTTCAATCTGTGTGCTTGCTAATTCTTTAAGCTCTTCAATCCTTTTTTCCTCTTCTAAAATTGTAGTCAATTCTTCTGAAATTTGAAGCCATTGTTTATAATCGTCTTTAAAATGAGATAAAAAATCTTCAAATTCAGGATTTTTCACACATTCTAAAGCGTCTAAGAGATTTAAAAATTTCTCATTACTAAATTCATTGATTTCTTTGGCGCTTAGATATTTAATAAATTTTTTACTTAGATGAATCAAACTTTTTTTAGAAATGCTTTGATTATTGATAAAATATTTCGCATTTTTATCCTTTAAAAGTTTAAAAACATTTTCATCTTCACTTTCTATGCCGTATTCTTCTAAGTCTATCCTATCATCAAGTGCAATCTCAACAAGCTTTGCCTCACTCTCGCTTAATGCAAAAGCAGACAATATCCCCTTAAAAAGTACAGACTTTCCTGCTCCGCTTAAACCCGTAAAGACTGTAAGTCCTTGAGAAATTTGAAGCTCAACTTCTTTAAAGCCAAGATTTTCTTTCATTAAAACTCTATTTATCATCAATGTCCCCAATTCAATTTTTCTCTTAATATCTGAAAATAATCTCGATTTTTAGGATGTATAAGTGCCACACTTCTATCGCTAAGCCCCACCTTAACACTTTTAAAATCATTCATTTTGTAATTTTCTTGTCCATCTATACTAAAAATACAATCTTTCGCGCCTATTTCAAGATCAAAACCCTTAGGCAATACTATAGGACGTTGAGTTAAAGAATGCGAACAAACAGGTGTGAGTATAAAAGCTTGTGCTAAAGTATAAACTATAGGTCCATTTGCACTTAAATTGTATGCTGTAGAGCCTGCTGGAGTAGCTACTATAAGACCATCTCCAAAATATTCATTAAATTTTTTAGCTTTGCGAAATACCTCTATATGTGCCATAGAAGCTTTTCTATCCTTACTGATTACTACATCATTAAAAGCAAATTTTTGCGTGATTTGACCATCATTAGCTTCTAAAATAATACTCAATAAAAAAGGATTTTCTACCCTAAATTCTCCCCTGAAAAAAGCTTCAAAAAAAACTTCAGCTTCATCCACCTTAAAATCCGTTAAAAATCCTAAATGACCTGCATGAATTCCTAAAACCGCTTTATTGTGCTCACAAGCTTTTCGGCATAAAGAAATCAAAGTTCCATCACCCCCTAAGGAAATTACAAAATCCGAAAGCTCAAACAAAGTATCAAGGTTGTATTTTGGCAATTTTATATTTTCAGAACTTTCCTTATAAAGCAAAAGTTCTACACCCTTTTTTTCTAAAATTTCTTTTAGAGTTAAAATTTCCTTGTCTAAATTTGAATTTGGACGCGCCGCAAGCCCTATTTTTTTAATGTTTTTATAATCTATTTTATTTTGCATAAAAAATTATAACAAATCTTAGCTAAGCAAAAGAATAAAAATATTATAATTTTAACTTATATGTTAAAAAAAATTAATTTTCAAGGAAAAATTTTGCGAAGTCATTACAACACAGACTTAAATTCTGCCCACATAGGCGAAGTAGTTAAACTTTGCGGTTGGGTCAATAGCTACCGAGATCATGGCGGCGTAATTTTTATTGATTTAAGAGATCGTAGCGGTATTATTCAACTTGTATGCGATCCAAATGATAGCAAAGAAGCTCACGAAATAGCCTCTCGCACAAGAAATGAATTTGTTTTAATAGCCGAAGGAAAAATTCGACCCCGAGGAGAAGGACTTACAAATCCTAAATTAAAAACCGGTGAAATTGAAGTAGTAGTAAGCAAGCTCATTATCGAAAATGAAAGCGCTGTCCCTCCTTTTGGCATAGGCGATGAAAGTGTAAATGAAGAATTGCGTCTTAAATATCGCTTTTTAGATTTAAGAAATCCTAAGCTTTATGAAAATTTTGCACTACGTTCTAAAGCTTGTATAGCCGCTAGAAATTCTTTGGCAAATATGGGATTTTTAGAAGTTGAAACCCCTATCCTAACTAAAGCCACTCCAGAAGGAGCAAGGGATTATCTTGTGCCATCACGCGTGCATCAAGGAGAATTTTATGCCCTTCCTCAAAGCCCACAACTTTTCAAGCAACTTTTAATGTGTAGTGGCTTTGATCGTTATTTTCAAATCGCTAAATGTTTTAGAGATGAAGATTTAAGAGCAGATCGTCAGCCTGAATTTACACAAATTGATGTTGAAATGAGTTTTTGCGAGCAAAAAGATGTGATTGCCACAGCTGAAACCTTTTTAAAAGATATTTTCAAAGCTTGCGGTAAAGAAATCCAAATTCCTTTTAGACAAATGCCTTATAAAGAGGCTATGGAAAACTACGGAAGCGATAAGCCTGATTTGCGTTTTGATTTAAAACTGATCGATGTTATAGATATTTTTGCGAAGTCAAATAATGAAATTTTTGCAAATATTGCCAAAGACAGCAAGAAAAATCGTGTTAAAGCTTTACGCGTTCCAAAGGGTGATACTATCTTTTCAAAAAGACAAATGCAAAGATTTGAAGAATTTGTGCGCAAATTTGGGGCTCAAGGCTTAGCCTTTATACAAGTTAAAGAAGATGGACTTAAAGGTCCTCTTTGCAAATTTTTTAATGAAGAGGATTTAAACGAGCTTACCAAGCGTTGTGAACTTGAAGTAGGCGATGTGGTATTTTTTGGTGCAGGAGTTAAGAAAACTGTGCTTGATTATATGGGAAGGTTTAGAATTTTCCTAGCTGGAGAACTTAATTTAATCAACCCTGATGCTTTAGAATTCTTATGGGTAGTTGATTTTCCTATGTTTGAACAAAATGATGATGGAAGCTATTCTGCAATGCATCATCCTTTCACTATGCCAAAAAATATCGATGAGAGCGATTTAGAAGAAATCTCATCTATCGCTTATGATGTTGTACTCAACGGCGTTGAACTAGGTGGCGGTAGTATAAGAATTCATAAAAACGATATCCAACAAAAAGTCTTTAAATTGCTTAACATCGATGAAGAACAACAAAAAGAAAAATTTGGATTTTTACTTGATGCACTAAGTTTTGGTGCTCCACCACACGGAGGTATCGCCATAGGACTTGACAGACTTATCATGCTAGTAACGGGAGCAAATAGCATAAGAGAAGTTATAGCATTTCCAAAAACTCAAAGAGCGCAATGCTTGATGACAGATGCGCCTTCAGTTGCTAGCAATGAAGCTATGAGAGAATTAGGAATCAAATTAAGGGAGAATGTAAAATGAAAGAATTATTTTTAATTATAGGTGCGCCAGGAAGTGGAAAAACTACAGATGCTAGTTTGATTGCACAAGCTGATGCGGATGTTACTCATTATTCTACAGGGGATCTTTTAAGAGCGGAAGTAGCAAGTGGTAGCGAGCTTGGTAAAACCATAGATGGTTTTATCTCTAAAGGAAATTTAGTTCCGCTAGATGTAGTGGTAAATACCATAGTTTCAGCACTAAAAACTGCTCCTACAAAAACAGTTATTATCGATGGTTATCCAAGAAGTGTAGAACAAATGGTAGAATTTGATAAGGTTTTAAGCGAGCAAAATGAAATTTGTCTTAAGGGTGTAATCGAAGTAAGAGTTAGCGAGCAAGTAGCTAAAGATCGCGTTTTAGGAAGAAGTCGTGGTGCAGATGATAACGAAGAAGTATTTTACAATAGAATGAAAGTATATACCGAGCCGCTAGAAGAAATCATTTCTTTTTATCAAAAGAAAAAACTTCATTTCATCATCGATGGAGAACGCACTATCGAACCTATCGTTGCTGATATGAAAGAACTGATTAAAAAAATTCAAAGTATATAAGGATAAAAAATGGACTTAAGCAAAATCAAAATCGGAGATATTCCAAACAAAATCAATGCTGTAATTGAAATTCCATACGGCTCAAGCATTAAATACGAAATCGATAAAGATAGCGGTGCGATCATGGTGGATCGCGTTATGGCTAGCGCGATGTTTTATCCAGCAAATTATGGTTTTATCGCAAATACCTTAGCTGATGATGGCGATCCTGTGGATATCTTAGTCTTAAATGAATACCCTATCCAAGCAGGCGCAGTTATTCCATGTCGTTTAATCGGTGTTTTAATCATGGAAGATGAAAGTGGAATGGATGAAAAACTTCTTGCTGTGCCTAATTCTAAAATCGATGCAAGATATGACAATATCAAAACCTATACTGATTTACCACAAGCAACTCTAAATAAAATCAAAAATTTCTTTGAAACTTATAAAATCTTAGAACCTAACAAATGGGTAAAAGTGCAAGATTTCAAAGATGAAAAAGCTGCTATTGAAATTTTAGAAAAAGCGATTAAAAACTACAAATAAATTCTTTATTTAGCCTTTTATAGGCTAAATCTTTAAGGAAATTCCCTATGAAAAATATCATTTTAGGTGGTGGATGTTTTTGGTGCGTAGAAGCTGCTTTTGAAAATTGCAAAGGCATTGTGCATACTGAAGTGGGCTACACAGGTGGAAACGATAACCCTAGCTATGAAAGCGTTTGCAATGGCGATGGTAATATAGAAGTAGTTAAAATCATTTACAATGAAGCCAAAATTTCCTTAGAACAAATCTTAAGCTTATTTTTTAAAATTCATGATCCAACTAGCTTTGACAAGCAAGGAGCTGATATAGGAATTCAATATCGTTCGGCGATTTTTTATGAAAGCCAAAGCGATAAAAATACTATAGAAGATTTTATAAAAAAAGAACAAGTCAATTTCCCACTTCCAATTGTCACACAAATTTACAAACTTCAAAGATACTACAAAGCAGAAGATTATCATCAACATTATTTTATACACAATCCCAACCAAAGCTATTGTCGTTTTGTTATAGCGCCTAAGCTAGAAAAAATCAAAAATTACGAGTGAAATTATCTTTTTAAGTTTTGAAAATTTTACTTTTTATTCACAGGCTTTTCACGATGTGATTTTCTTTTCAAAGTACCTAAAAATAGGACTTTAAGTTTTAAATTTTCCGAAAAAACATTTATTGTTTTTTAAGTTTTTTTGTGAATTTATTTGAAGATGTGAATAATTTTAATATATAATAAAATTTTAGCTTCTATACGAACTTAATCTTAAAGAATTGAAAATCAATTTTTCCTTAATTTAGCGATGAAAAACCCGTCATATTCCTCACAGGGCAAAATGCGTTTGCATTTAGAAATCTCCTCAAATTCTCTACTTTGCCCATTTTTAGCCAAAGCATTTTCTAAATTTATATCCAAAAGTTCTATATCAAAATCACTTCTTAAAGCATTTTCTATCACTTCTTCATTTTCCTCTTTGGTAAAAGTACAAGTGCTATAAACAAGCTCTCCACCTACTTTCAAAGCCTTGAGTGCAGAATGTAAAAGTTTTTTTTGAAGTTTGGCTATGTTTTTAATCTCTTTAGAACTTTTTTCTAATTCTAAACCCATTTTTGCTAAAGTAGAACAAGGTGCATCAAGTAAAATTTTATCAAATTTTAAGGGACATAAATTTCCTATATTTTTACCATCTTTCATAAAAACTCGAGCTTTTACTCCATAATTTTTCAAATTCTTTTGCAAAGTAAAAAACCTGTCCTTACTTGCCTCATTGCAAGCTAGATAGCCTTCATTTTGCATAAAATTAGCAAGATTTATACTTTTTCCACCAGGCGCTGCACACATATCTAAAACGCTTTGCCCTGCTTTTACATCTAAATTTAAAGCACACAAATAAGATGCATAATTTTGTATATAAAATTTAAATTCATTAAAAGCTTGCATAGAACTTAAAACACTTTTATCACAAGCCTTAAAAAGATAGCAGTACTCGTTAAGCTTTTCATACTCTAATTTCAAATCTTGAAATTCTCTTTCAAGTGTTAAATTATCACATTTTAGGCGATTTATAAAACAACATATTTTTTTAGGCAATTTAAAAGAATTTTTAAGATTTTCAAGCTCTTTATTATTATAAATACTGGCTAGATTATATTCCAAAATAATCCTTTATCATGATTAAAGCTGCTAAAGAATCTAATTTAGCATCTTTTTTGCGTGTATTAGCTACGCCATACCCTAAAGCTTCTTTGCTTGTTCCACTTTCATCTACAAAGCGGATTTCTTTATCAAATTCAAGTAAAGATACAAAATGCTTAATGCGTCTTGTCATTTCTTCTTCGCTTGAACCTCCTTTGGGAATACCTACGATTAACAAAGAAATATCATGAATTTGGATTAAATTTTTAACTTCATTTGCAGCTTGGTTGCGGTTTTTTCTGATTATACCTTCTAAAGGAATGGCGATTTTATCTATACAAAGCGCCACGCCTATACGCTTTAAACCCACATCTAAAGCCAAAGCTCTCATACCAAAACCCTTATAAAAAGACCTTCTATGGAAATTTTTCCTTCAAGCTCGTACTCATAGACTTTTTCTCCATAAATTTGAGTTGCCTCATCCACGCTTACGCCCTGTCTACAAAAGTCTAAAAATTCATCCTTTTCTTCTTCTATAACACCAAAACAACTTACAAATTCTTTAAAATCTAAAAGTAAATTTGCATTTCTTTCTTGTAAAAGTAAATTTGTCCCATCGCTTTCATTTTTGCGTTGGGGTAAAACATATAAAGGTTTATTAAGCTCCAAAGCAAGCCTTGCACTTTGCATAGAACCACTTTGCAAATCTGCTTGCGCAACAACAACAGCTTCACTCAAAGCAATAATCAGTCTATTTCTAAGTAAAAAATCATAAGGTTTAGGCTTATAATGGGGTTCATTTTCACTTAAAGCCAAAGCATTTTCATAAATTTGTTTTATAATTTTTTCGTTACTTCTAGGATAAATTTCATCAAGACCGTTAGCAAAAACCCCTATGGTGCTTGGCATAGCCGCCATACTTGCACTTATATCAACACCTAAAGCACCTCCGCTTACAACACTTATTTTTGAATTCTTAAGCAAGCTTGAAAGTTCAAAAACACAATTTTTAGTGTAAGTACTCATACGCCTAGAGCCTATAATGGCTATCTTTCTTTGTTCTAAGAGTTTTAAATTTCCTTTATAATAAAGTTTTTTAGGAGGATTTTTCAACTCTTTAAAAAGTTCTAGATAATTGCTTGGAAGTTCATTTTGCATAAATTTCACTTAAATACACTAACTCAACACTTTCAAGCAAATCTTTGCTTTGCTCTAAGGCTTTAAAGGTATTTTTTCTAGGGTGTCCTATAGCTATCGCAAAGCCTTTTTTCTTAGCAAGATTTACCGCCTCCATGAGTTGTTTTTTAATATAAGCAACATCGTCTTGATTGTCTAAAAATACATCTCTTTGTATATAAATTTGACCTAAGGCTTTAGCTACTTTAGGTGCTTTAGAACTTGCTATGGTTTTAGAATCTACAAAGATCAATTCTTCTTTTTCAAAAGCCTTATAGAGTTTTTTCATTGCTTTTTCATCACTTGTAAATAAGCTTCCTGTGTGATTATTGATAAATTTTAAATCTTTAAAATCTTTTTTTATTTGTTTTATTTTTTTAAAAATACGCTTTTCACTATCGCTTGGATTTAAGGTATCAAGCTCAGGCTTAGTATAATTCATCGCCGCTAAAGGCAAGTGCACCATATAAAAATCAAATTTTAAAGCAAGCTTTGGAGTATCGATATGATTTTTATCAGGCGGAAAAAATGAAGGGATAAGCTTGAGTTTTAAAGCTTGTAAAGCCTTAACTTGACTTATATTTGCCATATCATCTATAATAATAGCAAGACGAGCTTGTTTAATTTTGCTTGAATTTATATCTTTTATAAGATTTTCTTCCTTGCTTAAATTTTGATCTGGCACAAGGCTTAAATTTTCATCTATTTTGCTTAAATTTTGTTCTATAACACTGCTTAAATTTAAATCTTTGATTTGTTGTTCTAAGATACTTTGATTGTTTTCTTGGAAATTATCATTTTCATCTTTGTAAGGAATTTCTTTAAAAATACCCGAATGATTTTCATTAGATATATTTTCTTGCTTAGGTTCTATTGTTATATTTTTACTAGAGTTTTGAGCGAATTTTAATGCATTTTGAGAATCTTGATATTGAATCAAAATTCCCAAAAATAAAATCACGCATATTAAAAAAAGTATAGCGATGATTAAGTAACGCTTGATTTGAATCAGTTTTTTTGACAATTTTAGTTCTTATCTTTATCAATTAATTTTTTAGCACTGATCCAAGGCATCATTGCGCGTAAATTGCGGCCTGTTTGCTCGATTAAAGAACTATTCATATTTTTGCGTTCTGCATGCATTCTTGCAAAGCCTGCACGGCGTTCTAAAATGAAATCTTTAGCAAAGTTTCCATCTTGTATATCTTTTAAAACACCTTTCATGGCTTTTTTAGTTTCTTCAGTGATAATTTTTGGCCCTGTAATATAATCACCGTATTCTGCAGTGTTTGAAATAGAATAACGCATATCTGCAATTCCACCTTGATAGATCAAATCTACGATAAGTTTTATCTCATGCAAACACTCAAAATAAGCCATTTCAGGCTCATATCCTGCTTCAACCAAAGTTTCAAATCCTGCTTGAATCAAAGCACTAAGCCCACCACAAAGTACAGCTTGCTCACCAAAAAGATCTGTTTCTGTTTCAGCTTTAAAAGTTGTTTCTATGATACCTGTACGACCTCCACCAATAGCACTTGCATAGCTTAAAGCTAAATTTTTAGCATTTTTGCTCTCATCTTGATGAATCGCTATCAAACAAGGAGTTCCTCCACCTATAGCAAATTCATTTCTTACTGTATGGCCAGGTGCTTTTGGAGCTATCATGATTACATCTATGCCCTTAGGAGCTACGATTTGACCATAATGAATATTAAAACCATGTGCAAAAGCTATAGCCTTGCCTTCGCTTAAATTTGGCTTTATTTCCGCATTAAAAATATCAGCTTGAATTTCATCCGGAGCTAAAATCATAATCACATCTGCTACTTTTGAAGCTTCGCTCACGCTCATCACCTCAAAACCTGCACTTTTTGCTTTAGAAAAACTTGATCCATCCTCACGAAGCCCGATGACAACATTAACTCCATTGTCCCTTAAATTCATAGCATGAGCATGTCCTTGAGATCCAAAGCCTATAATTGCCACTTTTTTTGATTTAATCAAACTTAAATCACAGTCTTTGTCATAATAAACTGTAACAGCCATTATTTTACTCCTTAATAAATTCAAAATTAAAGAGCTTATTATAACAATAAAGTTTTAAATTTCATATTTTTTTTATAAACTTTATGCAAGAATTCTCAAGAAAATTTACATAAAGTAAAGCAGTGAAAGAATTTTTAAACAATCTTAATTATGGCATAAGTGCTCATGAAGTTAGCAATGAATTTAAACAAATTCTAAGAGAGCTTCTAGCTAATAACATCATCAAAGAACACAAAAATAGATATTATCTTAATAACGGCTATGTTTTTGGAACTCTTGATATTTCAAGCAAAGGCACAGGATTTTTACAATGTTTTGATGAGAGTTTTAAAAAAGATTTGCTTATAGAAAATAAAAATTTAAAAGGAGCAAATTACAAAGATATCGTTGCTGCTAAATTACTTCCCTTAAAGAAAAAACGCCCTAGTGCTAAAGTAGTTTTGGTTTTAAAAAGAGCCAACGAAACCTCACTTGTCATCACCAAAAGATACGGCGAAGCAGTTCTTGGGATGAATATTAAAACAGGATTAAGCACCGCCTTAAAAGCCTCGCAAAAATCCCTAAAAGCACTACCTTTGGGGACAATTTTAAAAATAGAAAATCAAGATAACAACATCATAGAAGTTTTAGGACACATTGATGATGAAAGCATAGATGAAAAAATTTCTCTTGCACTTTTCAACAAAAACAGTGAATTTAGCGATGCTTGTATCAAAGAAGCTTTAGCCAATGGAGATAGCGTTGATGCAAGCATGTATGAAAATCGCTTAGATCTAAGAGCTTTGCCTTTTTGCACTATAGATCCTGTGCATGCAAAAGATTTTGATGATGCAATTTATTTTGATACAGAAAAACGCGAACTCTATGTCGCAATCGCCGATGTAAGCGAGTATGTTTATGCTTATAGCGCTATTGATAAAGAAGCTAGAAATCGTGGATTTTCTATATATTTTCCACATATTGCCATACCTATGTTGCCTCGCCCTTTGAGTGAAAACATCTGTTCTTTAAAGCCTCATTTAGATCGCTTGGCGTATTGTTTTAAAATCACGCTTGATTTAGACTGCAAAGTCGTAAAAGAAGAACTTTTTGAAACCATCATCAACTCAAAACGCCGTTTTAATTATGATGAAGTGGATGAAATTTTGATTCAAAAGCCGGATTTAAAAGAACTTTCTTGGCTTTATAAGCTTTTTGAAATCACAAAAACTTTACGCAAAAAACGCCTTAAAAACGCCTTTGAATTCCGCACTGAAGAACTAAGGATGAATTTGGATGAAAATTTAAGTCTTCAAAGCACGATTTTTGAAAAAGACACACCTTCGCATAATTTAATCGAAGATTGTATGCTTTTAGCCAACAAAGCCGCCGCAAAACTCATCGATGTAGGTGTTTTTAGAAATCACTCCAGTGCAGATATGAAAAAGATAGATAGACTTTTAAATGAGCTTTTAGAGCTTGGAATCGATGTGAAATTAAAACCCAACCTGCCTGAGCTTATACGCGATATACAAGCTTTAGCCGATGAGCTTGGTTTAAGGGCAGAAGTGGATAAACTCATCATTAAAGCTCAAAAAAAGGCGGAGTATTCTAGCGAAAACGGGGGGCATTTTGGCTTAGGTTTTGACAAATACTCACATTTTACAAGCCCTATACGCAGATATTCTGATCTTATCTTGCATAGACTTTTAAAAGCCAAACAAAAAAAAGATGAAAAACTTTTTAACTACCTACTTTTAAATATACAAAGCACTTGCGAAAACCTTAGTGTGCTTGAAAGAGAAGCTGATAAAGTCGCTTATGATTTTATGGATAGAAAATTTGCAAGATGGGCAGCTAAAAATATAGGCAAAAAATTTAAAGCCTTAGTAGTGCAAAATGATGGAATTTGTATAGCAAAACTTGATGATGAGATCAAAGGAGCTGACATCATCCTTTATGATACGCGGGTAAATTTACTAGAAAGCGTAGAAGTGCAAATTTTAGAAGCTGACATCATCATGGCAAAAATTTATGCAAAAATCACCCAAAGACTTAGAAAGGAAAGTAATGTATAGAAAAGAACTTCAAAATTTACTTTCCAAAAATCAAATTGATAATTTTTTCTTTCTTTATGGAGCTGATAATTTTCAAAGTGAGCTCTATGCTGATTTTATCAAGGAAAAATACCAAGCGGATGAAATTTTAAAATTATTTTTTGAAGAATACAGCTTTACTCGTGCAAGTGATTTTCTAAGCGGAGGTTCGCTTTTTAGCGAAAAAAAACTTTTAGAAATCAAAACCTCTAAAAAAATTCCCACAAAAGAACTTAAAGTTTTAGTTGAGCTTTGCAAAAATAATAAAGACAATTTCTTACTTTTAGAACTTTACGATGAAAGCTCTAAACAAAGCGATATAGAAAAAATCTTTTCTCCTAATTTTGTGCGTTTTTTCAAGGCCAATAACGCAAGAGAAGGGATAGAGCTTTTAAGCATAAAAGCAAAACAACTCCATATAGAAATCACTCAAAATGCTTTATTTACCCTTTTTACAAGCTTTGATGAGAATTTGTATCTTGCTGCTAGTGAGCTTAATAAATTCAGCGGCTTAAGAGTAGATGAAAAAATCATAGAGCAGTATTGTTATAGCTTAAACATAGGAAGTTTTGAAAGCTTCTTTGAAAAAATTTTAAAAAGAGCTGATTTTAAAAATGAGCTTGAGAAGATTTTAGACAATTTTAACGAAATCGCACTGATCAACTCTTTAAATTCTGCCTTTTACCGCCTTTTTAAGATCGCTCTTTATGCTAAAATTTATGGGAAGGTGGATTTTAAAGAACTCTTAGGCTATACTCCCCCGCCTCAAGTAGCACAAAATTTAAACGAGCAAGCTTTCAGTCTAAAAATCAAACACTATAAAGAAATTTTCAACCTTTTACTTAAAAGTGAATATGAGCTTAAAACTAATTCCAAACTCGCTAAAAAAGAATTTCTAATCGCCACTTTGCTAAAGCTTGCAAGGATTATAAAAAGTTAGATTATTGACAATCTCATTTCTTATTTTTACTCTTTAAATTTATTGTAAAATTTCTCTAAAAAATCTTTATGCTTAAATGAGATTATTACTTAAAAAAATCAATTTATATTTCACTCCATCACAAGTCGCATGAGGTGCAAATCCTCACCTTGTGAGATTTTATACTCTATACTTTCGCATTTAGGACACTTAAAAACATTTTCTTCTAAAATGCTTGTTTGACCGCATTTTAAACACAAAATTTCAAGCAGTGTAAGTTCTGTAAATTTTACATTCAAATCTTTAAAATCTTCTAGTTTTGATTGATAATCATCTACAATTTTACCCTATCCTTAGGGCTTGGGTTTAAAGCCATTTTTTCAATGATTCTAAATTCTTGTTCTTTTTCAAAACGATGATTTGCTTCCCAATGAATCGTGTATAAAGGAGAATAAAGTAATTTTGCAAGCACAGCAAATATTATAATAATTATTATACAAGGTATATAAATCCTTTAAGTTTGTAAAAAGGTTTATTCATTTATACTCCTAAAAATCTCAGCTATTTTGCAATAATCATTGATAATTTAATCCTTGCATTAATGAACATATTTTATATATTCAAATCTCCTAAAGATTTTAATTATTTTCTTTTTGCAATTCTTCATTCATTGTTTACACTCTTTTAGTTTAGATTGTATGGATTTAAGTTCATTGATTTGTTTTTGACCGAGTTTGAGTTTTGGATAATTATTGTTTATATTTTCTATTTTCATTTTAAGATAATCATCTTTATAGGCAATAAATTTAATTTTTGAATTTATAAGATTGATATATCTATCAACTGCAATATTAATTTTTTCTATGCCATTTAGAATTGCTATGGTTTTGGGATTATTTAAATCACAAATAGGAGCTATGGAAAGTTCCCTTAGGTACATATTGTTAGCAAACGCACCATCTAAGCCAATCAATAGATTAATATATGTTACAATTTCTATTATTTCAAAATCATTATCATTTTTTTTCAAAAAATCCTCTTCTAAACGAGCATTTAAAAAAAATAAAAAATCTTCAAAAATTTTAAATCTTTCCTTATCAAATAAAAAATAAGTTTGATGTCCTATAAAAGTTTTTTCATTATCTAAAAGATAAAGTATAATATCCATATTTAATCTTAAAACAATTTGACTAGCTTTTCTTGTAAGCTCTTCATCTTCATCTGCAAATCCATAAAAAGTTAGAATTTGCATATCTTCAATACTTGTTTGCATCATCTTAAGATTTTTAATAATCATTTGCGTAACTTTTTCTTGATTATAAGTTTCTTTGTTTAATTTTTTAGCATACTCTAATTCTTCTTTGCCTTCATTTTCACTCCACTTGATTAAAGCACTAAGATTTTCTCTTGCTTTGCTTTCATTATCTTCTTTAAACTTTAGAGCTTCATGGATAAACTCATAAACACTGCTAACAACTGCAATAAAAACCAATACAATAAAAACTATAGTAGAAATTCTTTTTGATATTTTAAGCAAGTTTTTTACCTTTAAAAATAATATTATTTTGTATTATAATCTTATCAAATCAAAGATTAAAGTCTTGTTCTTTTGTGTTGCTTATCTCTTGATTTATACTTATATCTTTTTGTTTTAAAATTAAAGAAGGATTATTTTTAGAATTTGGCGAGTTTGTTTTTATAGGGATGAAGATAGTTAAAAATCAAATATATTTATCCTTTATATTTTAAAGCTTCCTTTGTAAGCATTAAAGTTTTTTTTGTTTGATTGTAAATTGCAATGAGTTTTAAAATTTCACTCGTTCTTTTTGGAAAAATTTGAATAAAATCATCTTTAAAATCAAATTTTCTTTTTATATTGGTATTAAAATAAGCAAACGCATCACTTTGAAAAAATCGTCCCATTAAAATAATATATTCTTTTCTTTTGATTATTTTTTTATATTTTTGTTCATTTAGTGGCAAATCAATATCTAAGCTCGATATTGCTTTATTATAAGTAATCAAAGCACCTTGTAAAAGCACAAGCTTATCTTCTTTATTTGAAATTTTATTCATTGTTTTTAAAAGTATTTCTAAAAGTTTTAATGCTTCATTTTTATCATAAGCAAGAGCTGATCTTTGTGGATAATTTTTAGCCTCATTTATAAGTAAATTTGCATTATAAAGAAAGGCTAATTGATTGATATTTTTAAGAGAGAAGATATCTTTGTTTGAACTTTCAATATACTTTAAAATTTCTTTATTTTCTTGTTTGCTCTGCTCTATAAGCTTAGAGGAAATATTAGTATAATCCTTTGCAATTGCGTTTTTTTGTAAAATTTGATCTGCTAAAACAAAAGAGTTTTGTAATTTTTCTTTCTGATTTAATGTCAGACTATTTTCTATTTGCTTATAATGAGAATTTCTTAAGTTTTCAAGGTTTGAAATATCGTTTTTTTGCACAGAAAAAAAGTTTTTAAAAAAATTCAAATCAAGTTTTAGATAAAAAAGTGCTTCATTAAGATAGATGACATAGCTTAGTGTTTTTAATTCTTCTTTGTTCAGATTAAAATAAATCGCCTTAAGTTCTTCTAAGTTTTGTAAATATTCTTTTCGGGTAAGGTTGTTATAGTAGTATGTTTGATTGTTTATGTTGCATTTAAAATTAACTTGATTTAAATTTGCATTTTGTATAAATTTTAAATCCTCATCGCTCAACTCATCAGTACACAAAGCATAAGCAGCGTTGCAAATAAAAAATGTAAAAAAACATAATTTTAATACTCTTTTTAAAAATTTATCTCTCATTTTCTATCCTTTTTAATTTGCAAAGAATAAGCAAAACAATACCAATTAATTTCCTAGCGAGAAGGATAATTGCCAATAAGTAAAGTGCTACTAATAATCCATATTTGACAAAAAAATATCCACCAAAAAATATTATAATTAAAAGCATATTATCTGGAATAAGCAATAAATATCCAAAAGTATCATATATCCAGTTTATAATTTTATTAGAAACACCATATTTACTTTTGCAATTTTTGCATTTTATTTCTAATTTGCCCGAGAATATATTCCAAATATTTTGCAATTTATTGATTTTTGTTTTACAAACTTCACATTCTTTATAAAGGGACATTTTGTTTCTCCTTTATTTTATTCAAACAAATAAAATACACTAAAATAATTTTATAAAACAAATAAAAAACTACCGAAAAAAATAATTTTAAATTTGTATTTAAATGAAAAATTTCTAACAAATCCATAAAATAATTCCACAATATAAACAAAATTAAAATATCATTAAAAACGCTATATAAAAAAATAAATAATGAATTTGCTTTATATTTAGTTTTGCATCTTTTACAAACCAGTTCTTTACCAAAGCCTAATAAAAATACATTTGATATATTTTGCAATTTATTGATTTTTGTTTTACAAACTTCACATTCTTTATAAAGGGGCATTTTATTTATCCTATTTTTTCTTTATTATTTTCTATGACTTTTTATCTTTATCTTAAGGCTTCTTGGTTAATTTCATTTGCATTCATCAGCTATTTCCTTGATTTTATTTAAGAAATTATTACCAAGTTCAAATAAATCTGGTATTAAATATTTTTCAAATTCGCTTTCTTTGTATTAAAGAATGATTTTTTCTAAATTTGTGGCAATATCTAATAGTTTTTTGTGTCTAATTTACAAGGTTCTTTATTTGTTATCAAGAAATTACATACAAAAGTCGACACCATAGAATGAAATTTCACTCTAGCTTCAAAATAAAGATTTTTATCTAAGGTATTTATCCATTCTAGCATATCATTATAATGCTTTAAAAATTCAATATATTGTTCTATTTGTTTTTAAATTCTAAGTGCAAACTCCCAAGAAAGATTGGTAAAATAAATTTTATTTTTATCAACTAATGCTTGCAGATATATCTTATCTAAACCTAATAAAGACATATGTAAAAAATCATTCTTAGCATTTTGATTATAGATTAATAATTTTTTATGTAAGTTATTGTGCTTTTCTTCTTGATTTGTTTTAAGATAAAAATCATTGTAGTATTTTTTAAATTCTTTTTCATCTTCCCAAATTTCATATAAATTTTCCACAAACAATTCTTTTTCTTTCTTTTGATAATACCTATCCCAAAAAATAAGCTCTAAGGGTCGTTGTAAAAAATGATAAGCTAAGCTTGTAAAAATAATTCAAACTATAAGTACACTGCAAGGTATATAAAATATTTTAAGTTTATAAAAAGGTTTTTTCATAAAATAATAATCCAAGATTTTTTAAGAATTTAGACAAAATTTACTCCATCACAAGTCGCATGAGGTGCAAATCCTCACCTTGTGAGATTTTATACTCTATACTTTCACATTTAGGACACTTAAAAACATTTTCTTCTAAAATACTTGTTTGATCGCATTTTAAACACAAAATTTCAAGCGGTGCAAGCTCTATAAAAAGCTTTGCATTTTTGCAAAGCTCTGAATTTTCCCTAAAAGTTTCAAAACAACGCCTAAAAAGCTCTACTTCTATACCACTTAAACGACCTATTTTTACATAAATCTCTTGCACGCTTTTAGCCTTATGAGCAAAAGCATTTTCTTCGCAAAGTTCGATTAAAGACTCTACTATACTAAGCTCGTGCATTAGCAAATTCTCGGTAAAAGTTCGCCCTTAGGAGCTTCTAAAAAGCGTTTAGCTCCATAAGCATTTTCTAAAATCACACGAGCTTTTTTCTCTTCTAAAACTTCTCCTATGATACTAGCATTTGCATTGTATTTTTTTAAAATTTCCAAAGCCTTTAACTCATCCTCTTTTTCAACGCAAAGTATAAAAGTGCCTTCATTTGCAAGTTCAAAAGCCTCATAGCCAAAAAGCTCACAAAGTCCTAAAACCTCATCTTGTATTTTTATCTTTTCTTCAAAAATCAAAAGATCATTCCCGCTTTGCTTTGCCCATTCGTTTAAAACTGCACTAAGTCCCCCGCGTGTTGCATCACGCATAGCTACGACTTTTATATCTTTTTCCAAAAGTTCCAAAACTTCCTTATCTAAAGCCTTGCAGTCGCTTTTTATATCCGCTTCTAATTCATTTCTTTTGATCAAAACACTAGCCCCGTGCCTGCCCACATCACCTGAAACAAGTATGCTAAGTCCTGCTTTGATATTTTTACTCTCTTTTTTAGCGATGATTTCACCTAAAGCAGTAGTATTGATATAAATTTCATCCCCCTTGCCTTTTGGCACCACTTTGGTATCGCCACAAACCAACTCAACCCCGCATTTTTCACACTCTTCTTTAATACTTTTTAAAATGCGTTCAAGTTTTTCTAGCTCAAAGCCCTCTTCTAAAATAAGTCCTAAGCTAAGGTATTTTGGTTTTGCCCCTACCATTAAAACATCATTAACAGAACCGCAAACGCAAAGCTTACCTATATTTACCTCATCATCTAAAAAGATAGGACTTAAGACAAAAGAATCCGTGCTTAAAGCCAAATTTCCCAAAATCGCCGCATCATTGTTTTCATTTAAAATTTTATTATCAAAGATCTTAAAAAGCTTAGTTAAAAGCTCGTTCATCTCTTCTCCGCCGCCCCCATGTGCTAAAGAAATATTTTTCATGCATTCACCTTTGAGTATTTATAATACGCCGCACAAGCTCCCTCACCTGAAACCATACAGCTTCCTATAGGGCTTTTTGGAGTACAGGCTTTACCAAAAACCTTACAATCATAAGGCTTTGCCAAACCTCTTAAAATTTGTCCGCAAATACAAGCCTTGCTTTCGCTTTTACTTTGCACTGTGCAGTCAAATCGCTTGCTCGCATCATAAGCACTAAATTCTTCTTTTAATTCCAAACCACCCTCTTTTATGAGCCCTAAACCACGGAATTCAAAATCACAAACTTGAAAGTATTTTTCAACCAAATTTTGTGCTTTTTCATTGCCTTTTTCACTCACCGCTCTTTTGTATTGATTAAAGACTTCGAAACTTCCTTTATTGATTTGTCTTACTATATTTAAAACGCTTTCCATGATATCCACAGGCTCAAAACCACTCACTGCTATAGGGGTTTTAAACTTAGCCGCTAAAGGTTTATAAATCCCATAACCTGTGATCACACTCACATGAGAAGGCCCTAAAAAGGCATTGATCTTTACATTTTCATCATTCATAATCGCTTCTACAGGTGCTGGAACCGTGATATGGTTGATATGAAAAAAGACATTTTTTAAATTTTGTTCTATCACTTTTTCAAGAAGTAAAGCACTCATAGGCGTAGTAGTTTCAAAACCTATGGCAAAAAAGATGATGGTTTTGTTTAAATTTTGCTTAGCAATATCCAAAACTTCAAGCGGAGAGTAAAGCGCTCTTACATCCGCTCCCCTTGCTCTTAAATCAAGCAAAGAAATTTCACTTCCTGGAACCCTTAAAAGATCTCCTAAGGTGCAAAAAATCGTATCTTTCATAGAAGCAAGTTTGATCGCAGTATCAATGCGAACTCTTGGCATCACACAAACAGGACAGCCTGGCCCATGGATAAAATTGATCTCTTTAGGCAAAATAGAAGGCAAGGCGTATTTCATAATACTATGCGTATGCCCACCACAAATTTCCATGATATTAATCGGAGTTTTAATTTCTTGTTCTATAAGCTTTTTTAAGGCTAAAATATTATCTTTATCTCTAAATTCATCGATGAAATTCATTTAAACCCATATCCCCTTCATCGCTTTTGATCTCGCCACTGTTCATCTTTTCTACTATTTCTTGATAGGTTTTTATACTTTCTAAAGCGGCTTCTTTGTCGATTTTTTCCATGGCAACACCTACATGGATTAAAACATAATCACCCTTTTGCAAAGGCTCATCGATCAAATCCAAATTCACTTTTCTTTTAACACCTAGAGTTTGCACCAAGGCATTGTTAAGCTCATCGATTTCTAAAATTTCAGAAGGTATAGATAAACACATTAAAAAAGCTCCTTTTTGAGTTTAAGCAATTTATACCAAAGCTCCATATTGGTTCCATTTTTAGCATCAAGAGTGATGATATCAGCTCTTGGACTGAGTTCTTTTATGAGTTTTGTAGCTTCTTTGATATCAAAATCAAAATGATGAGCCAAATCCGCCTTGGTAATCAAAACAATATCTGCTTTTTTAAACATCACAGGATATTTTTGCGGCTTATCACTACCTTCAGTCACAGAAAGCAAGACTACATTTAAATGCTCGCCCAAATCATAGCTCGCAGGACAAACTAAATTCCCCACATTTTCTATAAAAAGTAAATCCACTCCTTTGATATCTAAATGATGCAAAGCCTCATGCACCATAAAAGCATCTAAATGACAGCTTTGTCCTGTAGTGATTTGATACGCTAACGCTCCAGCATTTTTTACTCTTAAAGCGTCGTTATTGGTTTCTAAATCCCCTTCAATCACTGCAATTTTAAGTTCGTTTTTCAAAGCCTTGATCGTGCTTTCTAAAAGCGTAGTTTTTCCGCTTCCTGGAGAGCTCATGAGATTGATACAAAGTGTATTTGCTTCATTAAAATGCGCCCTATTGTGCTTGGCTTCTTCGTCATTTTTACTTAAGATTTTAGAAATTACTTCTATGGTTTTGCTTTCTTTTAGGCTTGGATTTTCATGATGATGATCATGATGATGAGAATGCTCATGAGTATGAGCCGAATTTACTGAACAGCCACAATCCTTACACATATTATGTTCCTTTTGAAAGTTTTTCTTTGATTTTATCTTTAAAAGTATTAAATTTTAATGAGTTTTAAAGATATTATCAGTCTTTTTTTAAAAAATGCACCATTTGTCCTAGGGCTATGGAGCTATCGTTGCAAGGGTATTTTAAAGATGTAAAAAAGTCAAAATTTTTAGCTTTTAGAATTTGAAGTAAGGTTTTATTTTGAAAAACTCCACCCCCTAAAAGCACTTTTAAATCATAAGCCTTGCTAAAAGTTATAATCAAATTTGCCAAAGCATTAAACATACCCGTAATAGCCTTGCTTTTTTCATCCTTTAAAGCACCTTCAATGAGTTCTTTAAAGTTGATTTCTCCATCCTTGAAAAAAAGCTCGTAAGAAAAGTCTAAATTTTCATCATAAAATGCTTCGCACATCAGCCCGATTTGTGCTTCGTAAGAAATTTTTTCTATATCAAAAACTATACTCCCAAAAGCATCGATAATGCGTCCTAAAGAACTTGTTTGAAGTGTAGAGTGGGTGTGAATTTTTTTAAGATTTTCAAGTTTTATTTTTGGAATTTTAGATAAAAATGTCTTAGCTTCATCTTCTAAATCATAATGCCAAATCAAGCTCAAAGCTAAATTTTGTATATTTTTTATATCGCTATTGATAAGGGTGAAATTTTCAAAATGCGCGATTCTTTCGTATTGTTTTAAATTCCCTATAAAAATCTCGCCACCCCAAATTTTTCCATCATCACCATAACCCGTACCATCAAAGATAAAACCCAAAGCTTTTTCATCTTTTTTAAATTTTTTTTGGTATTCAAAATAAAGTGCGCAAAAATGCGCGTAATGGTGCTGAATTTTATAAGTATTGTAAAATTCTTTTGTATAGCTAAAATTAGGATGTTTATCGCAAAGTATTTGATCAAAACTTAAATCATAACTTTGTTTAAAAAAATCAAGCAAAGAAAAAAATCTCTCGTGTACATCAACGCTTTTTAAATCCCCTATATAAGGAGAAATCAAAAGTTTATTTTCATAAAAAATCACAAATTCATTTTTTAATTCGGAGCCCAAAGCTAAAAAAACTCCTTTTTTATCGCTTTTAATTTCCAAATAAGTCGGATTTAAACCCCTTGAAGTGCGTAAAAACATAGTTTTTCCATTTACAACTTGAGCAATGCTATCATCGCTTGGATTGTGAATTTCTCTTGCATAGTCTAGATAAAAATCAAAAACATTGCCAAGCTTTTTAAGCAAATTATCCTCATCTTTGATAATGCTTTCGCCACTTAAATTTGCACTTGTTGCTACCAAAACCCCATCAAAATATCTAAAAAGTAAAAGATGCAGTGGAGTGTAAGCTAACATAATGCCGAGTTTATCTACATCAGGGGCGATTAAAGAAAAGGCTTTTTTAGCTTTTAAAATCACAATAGGAGCTAAAATAGAACCAAGCAGTTTTTCTTCCTCTTTATCCACAAAACAAAGCTCTTTAGCATCGCTTATATCTCTACACATTAAAGCAAAGGGTTTTTTGGGGCGGTTTTTTCTAAGTCTTAATTCTTTTATGGCTTCAAGATTAAAGGCATCACACATCAAATGAAATCCCCCCATTCCTTTGATAGCTAAAATTTTTCCTTGCTTTAAAAGCTTGGTACAGGTCTTAAAAGCTTCATTATCTTGGGCTAGAATTTCACCCTTTTTATTTTTTAAAAAAACATCGATTTTACACTGAGGGCAACTTATAGGCTGGGCATGAAAACGCCTATTTTTAGGATCTTCATATTCACTTTTGCAAAACTCACACATTTTCAATGCTTCCATTGTGGTATTGCACCTATCATAAGGGAGATTTTTAATGATGCTAAATCTTGGCCCACAATGCGTACAAGTGATAAAAGGATATAAAAAACGCGGATTTTTTTCATCAAAAAATTCTTTTTTGCACTCTTTGCAAAGTGCAAAATCACTAAGCATTGGAGTAGTTTTTGTATTTTGCAAAGAAGTACCTATGCTAAAATGGGTATAATTTGTAGTCGTTTGCTCTGTGATATCAATGCTATCTATCCTTGCTAAAGGCGGAAGCTTCTCTTTGAGCTTATAGATGAAATGCTCGCATTCTTCTTTGGTGCAAGCAAGAATGATTTCTACCCCAAAACCATCATTTTTTACTTCTCCATGAAGTCCTAATTCAGAGGCAAGCTCAAAGACAAGAGGACGAAAGCCTACGCCTTGAACAAGTCCTGAAATTTGAAGTTTATATCCTAAGCGGCACATCGCTTAACTGACAATTTTTAAGATGTTTTAAAGTATTTCTAAGCAAGGCTTTATGCTCAAACAAAGATCCACTAATTAGCGCCATTTCACTCTGTTTTTTTTCTCTTAAACTATCATAAGTATCGCGTAAAAAATAAGCCAAACTTTCCACAGCTCCATAAGCGATATTTGCACTATCTACCCCTGCTAGCATAAAGCTCATAGTAGATCTTAAGGTCCTAGTATAATCAAAACTTTTATCTTCTTTCAAACGATAATCAATCTTCACCCCACGAGGCATTTTAGATTCGTCTGCGATTTTTAAAAGTTTTTCTCCTGCCTTGTGTAAATTTTCATCCAAATTTAACACCCTACCCACCAAGCAAAGTAAAGAATAAAAATTGTTTTTAAGTTCAAAACTCTCATTTAAAAGCGGAAATTCTTTGGCAAAATTTTCTAAAAGTCTTGCGCCGATTTCATCTTTTTGTATCTCTTCATAAAGCTCTTTAGAATTTTTAGGTAAAGCAAGGCAAAGTAAATTGATCTCTTTATTTGCAAGCAATAAATCTTCATATTCCTTGCTAAGCTCTAACACAAAAGCCTTTTCTCCATAACGACTTAAAAGATAAGAAATTCTTGCCATATTTTTATCTTCTTTAGAAAAGATAAGCTCTCTTGCTCTTGGGTTGATAAATTCAAAACCCTCTAATACTACTATTTGATTATCTAAAGTCGTGATATAAAAATCTTTTTGAAATTCTTTTATCTTTTTAACGCTTAAAAATTTATACTCATTTTGCCAAAGCTTTAATCCTAAAGCAAAAGAAAACAAATCCTGCGCCAATCTTAGCTTAAATTCATTAAAATCAAGATCATGATTTTTTCTAAATACAGCGCTTAATCTTAGCTTCATCAATGGTTTTTCCAAACTCGCAAGAAGTTTTAGATTTTCATTTGAGCAAACAAAGACAGAATTTATAGCTTTGATATCGCAAGGCATTAAAAAATCGCACTCAAAATCCCCTTTAAATAAAGAAATTTCATAAATGCCCTTTTTATCCTTTAAATAAATACTTTTTTCTTTTAGCAACAAATCAAAAGCAGTGTTTAAATTTTTATCAAAATTATCTTCATTAAGACTTTGAAATTCGTTTAAATCACTTGAAAATTCACACTCGCAAAATACACCCCATTCGTTTTTGCTTAATTCTTTTTTTTCTTGATAGAGCTTTGAATTAAGATAAGTAAGATAAGTAAAAGGGAAAAAATCTTTATCCTTTACTTCTTGCTGATGGAATTCTCCTGCCTTAACATCAAATTTTTTCAAAAAAATACTATGACTCATAGAATTTAAAGAATCACAAAAAGCCTTTAAATTTTCTTCGTCTGCATCAATGCTAAAATGATATTTATCCTCTTGTTTTTCTAAAGTATAACGATAATTTTTCGCATAAAAACGCAGCAAATATTCAAATATATCATTATCCGCACTATAAACAAAATCAAATTCCAAAGTCATATTGTGCCTTTTTTGAAAAATAAACTATAAATATAGCATTTTTTACTTAAAATTCTTTTTCTCTTTGCCTAAAATCGCTCATAAAAGAATGGATAAAATCATAAAATTCTTTGCTGTGATTTGGGAATTTAATGTGGCTTAATTCATGCAAAATCACATATTCTATAGCTCTTAAGTTTTTTTCTAAAAGTCTTAAATTTAAGTTGATATAGCCTTTTTTATGATTGCAAGATCCCCAACGCGTTTTCATTTTTTTAATACTCAAATGAGAATAATGCAAATTTGTTTTTTTACTCCATTTTTTAAGATAAAAAGAAAAAATGATTTTTGCATTTTGTTTTAAAAAATTATCCAAATCTTCTCTTGAAGCACTTTGAATTTCACCCTTTGAAATTCGCGTTTTTTTAAAGCTTTCATCTAAATTTAAAATATATTTTTTACCTAAAAAATATATTTCATTTTCGCTAATCCTTGCTTTTTTGCTTTGAAAATTAAGATAAGTTTTTTGTATCCAAATTTCATTTTTATATAAAAATTCTTTTGCTTTTTCTAGCGGATAAAATTGAGGGATACTTAAATGAAATTCGCCCTTTTCATTGAGCTTTAAACGCAAGGTTTTAATGTTTTTGATTTGATAGAAAAAATCCCTATTTAAGTAACGAAAACTTTTTACACTAGAGCTTTGCCTTGCCATTTCTTACTCTTCCATCTATAAGCATTTACAAGCCCTCTTAAGAACTCATCTGCACAAAAACCTATCCATACCCCCAAAATTCCAAGCCCAAAATGAAAACAAAGCACATAGCCCACCGGTAAAGAAACACCCATCATAAAAACAAGTCCGCTAAAAAATGGGAATTTCGCATCTCCGCTCGCTCTTAGGGCATTGACCATGACTATATTAAAAGTGCGTGAAATTTCAAGAAAAATAGAAAGCGTAAATAAAGGAAGCATAAGCTCTCTAAGCTCAGGTTTTAAATCAAGCAAATCCATAGTAAAATCTTTAAAAACAAAATTTAAAACCGCCACAAAAGCACTGGCCATCACGCTCAAATACAAGGCATTCCAAGCGTGCTTATAGGCGATATTTTGGTATTTTGCACCCACTAATTTACCTACGATGATTTCATTTGCTATGCTGATTGCTTGTCCAATAAGCATGATAAGCATTGAAATTTGAAAATAAATCGTTTGCACGCTATCATTGTTTGATCCAAGTTTTGCCACAAAAGAAAAAGCGATAAAATACTGCACTATCCAAAGTAAATTTTCTCCCGCTGAAAAACCGCCTATGTTTAAAACTTTTTTCACCACAGCTTTTTCAAGCTTTATCATTTCTTGAATTTTAAGATGAATTTTTAATTTATAAAAAAGTATGATAAGTAAAGCAGCCACCGCCACAAAACGCGCAACAAGATTGCTAAGCCCTACTCCTAAAAGCTCACTTTGAGTAAAATGCAGGGCGTAAAAATTGCCTATAATGACTATGATATCCATCAAAAAGCCTATAAACATAACCCAATAAGCCATATTATAAACCCTGATAATAGCAGCCAATACAATCCCCAAAGCATCAAAAAACAAACAAATTCCTAGCATTCTTAGATAGATAATACCATCTTGTAACTTTTCTTCAGGGATATTAGCAAGCCTAAGCAAAAGCTCTCCTTGCCATATGATAAACACCGCGCAAACAAAACCCAAGAGCGCATTTAAAAACAAGCTTTGATGTATCACTTTTCTTGCTAAGACTAAATCCCTTGCTCCTATGGCTTGAGCGATCACAACACTACAACCCACACTTAAAAAACTAAAAATCGTGATAAACAAATCAGCGATTAAATTCCCCGCTCCCATAGCACCCACAAGGGAATTTGAATAATGCGAAACCATAGCAGTATTGATGATGATAGTAAGGTATTTTGAAAGCAAATCCCAAAAAATAGGAACACTGAGTTTTGTTAGGGAAAGTTGTTTTTTTGCCATGATTATTCTTTTAAAAATATTAAAATCTAAGATTATAACAAAATTAACCTAATTTAGACAAATTTTATACTCAAAGATGAGCTAAAATTTAAAAAGAAAAAAGGCATTGTTGTATCTTTTCTGGCTTAAAAATTTATTTTTTATAGTGATGATTTTATAATAATTTTTTAAGAATTTTATGAATGATTTTTTTAAATGCTATGATAATAATGTCAACATTTTTGAAATTTTGTATATAGTCCATAGATAAATTTACGAATATTTATCTTATTTACACTTGAAACACCTCGATCTTGACATTGTTTTAGAATAAGTAAAGACCGCCTTAACCTATATATTAAGACAATCTTTATTTTATAATATTCTTAATATAAATATTACATGTTTATGCTTCATACCATGTTGGCTCTTCTATATTTGTACCTTCTACAATATAGTAATTATCAACATCTATTGCATTAAGTCGCCAGCTTTTAAGGCTGTATGTATAAGCTTTTGCTTCATGTAAAAAATAGCTTAAATCTTCTATACTTTTTATATTCCAGCTGCTTATATCTTGATTAAAGCTTTTACTTTCAGAAAACATAGCATGCATAGTTTCTACATTTGATACATCCCAGTCACTAAGTGGTTGGTTAAATTTCTCAGTTTCTTCAAACATGCCAGTCATATCTTTTATTTTAGATGTATCCCATTCATTAAGTGGTGAATTAAAAGATTTTGCCTCACTAAACATATATGCTAATGATGTTGTACCTGTTATATCCCACCCATTAAGAGGCTGGTTAAAATCTTCTGTTTCTTCAAACATATATGAAAAATTTTTAACATGTGATACATTCCATGAGCTGATATTTTGATTAAATCTTTTGCTTGATCTAAACATTGACGCCATATTTGTAACTTTGCCTGTATCCCATTTATCAAGAGGCTGGTTAAATTTTTTTGTATAAAAAAACATACCATGCATATTTTTCACATTAGATACATTCCAGTTATTAATATTTTGATTAAAACTTTCTGCATTAGAAAACATATGATTCATATCTTTTACTTTTGATGTGTTCCATAAGCCAATATCTTGATTAAATTTTAAAGCTCTATAAAACATATAATGCATACTTTCTACACGGCTTGTATCCCACTTATCAAGAGGCTGATTAAAATCTTCTGCACAATAAAACATAGAGCTCAAATCTTTTACATTAGATATATTCCAGTTATTTATATTTTGGTTAAAAGGTGTATTTTGGAACATACCGTCCATATATGCTACTTTTGATGTATCCCACATACTAATATCCTGGTTCATATTGCTATATGCAAACATATTGCTCATATTTACCACATGGCTTGTATTCCATGATTCTATGCCACTGAAATCTCTTTCACAGTGTAGAAATATCAATGATAAATCATTAATATTAGATATATCAACATCAGCAAGATTTATATTTTTATCTTTTGCAAGTAACATTAATTCCAGTTTTGTATTAGGCTTATACTTACCATTTTCTTTTTTACATAGCATGAGCCATTTAGGCTTAGTAGGGCAGTTTTCATATAAAGCATAGTTACATAAATTTTCATGATCTATGAACTTATATTTTTTTGCATTAGTAGCCCTGTAATCTTTATTTATGCTGCTTACATCCCAGTTATCTATATTTTGTTTAAATCTTTTTGCCCCATGAAACATATCCACCATACATAATACATTAGATGTATCCCATGCACTTATGTTCTGATTAAAATCTTCTGCTTCCAAAAACATATAGCTCATGTTTAATACATTTGATGTATTCCAGCTGCCTATATCAGTATTAAAGCCAATTGATTGGGAAAACATATAACCCATATCACTTACATTGGAAGTATCCATATTGCTTATCCAGTCAAATAAAGGGCTGTCGCTTTTAATTTTACTAAAATTAAACTTTTCAAACATTCTGTTCATATTTACCACATGGTTTGTATCCCAAAGTTCTATGCCACCAAAATCTGTTCTTATTACATCTGTAAATAATTCTGAAAAATCTTTAATATTTGAAATATCAATATCACCTAAATACTGCCTTTTCTTATTCATTAGCTTTATAAGTTCTCTTTTATTTTTAGGTGTAATTATTTCACCTTTACTTTTAAGAGGATTAGTTTTTCTATTAAACATGGTATTTATAATAGTATCAAGCTTTTGCCCCTTAGCATATCTTGAAACAATTCTATAAATATAATCCTGATCTGAATTTTTAGCAGTGCAGCCAGCATAAAAAGCTTTATCATCAGCATATTCTATTTCTAAACTTTCTAAAAATCCATAAGCTATATCAACTATTTCCTTGTCTACTTCTGCCCCATCTCTAATGGCTTGGATAACTCCATTAACCTCTTGACCTTCAATAGCAAATATTAGCTTTTCATACAATTCTTTTTTACTCATTTTGTTTCTCCAAATATTTAAAAAATTTCCGAGTAACAAAATTATATACTATAAATAATAATTTTAATACAATAAAAATAAACACTATTATAAACACATCAAAACAATAAATTTTTAAATTTCAAATTTTAAGTTTATTTTATTTTTCAAAAAATAGGGATTTAAATTTATATTATTTTATCTTTAGAAAAAGGAAAGAGAAATTTATCTTACTCTCTCCTATTTTATAAAAAAGTCTTTGTCAAATAAGACTTATAGATGGAATAAAAAATTTAATATTAAAAATCTCACCCAAAAGCACCGCTTAGATAAGCTTTGGTTTTTTCTTGCTTTGGATTTTCAAAAAATTCCTTACTTTCCCCAAATTCTATAAGCTCTCCAAGGTGAAAAAATGCTGTATAATCAGCCACGCGTTTGCCTTGTTGCATATTGTGCGTAACCATGATCATAGAAAGATTATGGCTTAATTCTTTTAAAAGCTCTTCAATCACACCTGAACTTATAGGATCAAGTGCAGAAGTTGGCTCATCTAAAAGCAAAAGTTTAGGTTTGATCGCTAAAGCTCTTGCGATACAAAGGCGTTGTTGTTGTCCGCCTGAAAGAGCTAGAGCATTTTGCTTGAGCTTGTCTTTAACTTCTTCAAAAAGCCCTACTTTTTGCAAACAATCCACCACCAAAGCTTCTTCCTCATCCTTGCTTTTAATCATACCATGAAGTTTTGGAGCATAAGAGATATTTTCATAAATGCTTTTTACAAAAACATTAGCTTGTTGAAAAACCATACCGACATTTTTACGCAAAACTACTACATCTTGATTTTTTACATCTTTTCCTTCGATTTCTACTAAACCATCGATTTTTGCGATTTTGTCATTCATTCTGTTAAAACAACGCAAAAAGGTAGACTTTCCACATCCTGAAGCACCGATTAATGCAGTGATTTTATTTTGCTCGATTTGCATATTGATATCAAATAAAGCTTGTTTTTTTCCATAAAATAAATTTAAATTTGTTGTTTTTGCTATCACTTTAATTTTCCTTGAAAATATTTTCTTAATAAAACCGCACTTAAATTTAGCACCACCAAAAGCCCTAAAAGTACGATGATACCCGCTGCAGTTCTTTCTAAAAACGCACGCTCTGGCATAGCCGACCATGAATAAATTTGAGCAGGTAAAACGCTAGTTGCATCAAGCACTGAACTTGCTACATCAGGAATAAAAGCTATCATACCGATAATCATCAAAGGCGCAGTCTCACCTATGGCTCCTGCTAAAGTAAGGATAGAACCTGTTAAAATCATAGGCATAGCCAAAGGAAGCATGATGCCTTTTACCATTTGCACCTTTGTCATACCCAAAGCATAGGCAGCATTTTTCATGTTAATATCCACGCTTTTTAAAGCTGCTTTGGTTGAAACTATGATGATAGGCAAGCTCATGATCGCTAAAGTAAGCCCGCCTACTAAAGCACTTGAACGTGGCATTCCAAAAAGATTGATAAACACGCCAAGTCCTAAAAGTCCAAACAAAATACTAGGAATACTTGCAAGATTGTTAATACACACTTCTATAAAATGTGTAAATAAATTTTGCGGTGCAAATTCTTCCAAGTAAATCGCCGCTGCAACTCCTACTGGAACGATTACTGCCATACATACAAGCATAACAAGCAAAGTTCCTACAGCTGAAGATAAAATTCCTGAATTTTCAGGCGATTTTGAATCCCCATTTAAAAAGAAATTCGTATTAAAACGAAGCGCTATTTCATCTTTTTGTACAAGATTATCAACCAAAGCTCTTTGCTCTTCATTTAAGCGGTTGTAATTTTGTTTCATATACTGATCTACTTCTGAATTTGCTAAAAGCCATGATTTTTCTGTGATTTGTCCTGTTCTTATCTTTCTTTGCTCTGCGCGCGATAAAAGCTCATAAGCAGGCGAATTTCTATCCGCTTCCACATAAATATAAGTTTGCTTAAACGCCCCAATTCCAAGATATGCCACACTTCCTAAAAAGATACAAAGAAAAATGAGATTGATATAAAGTCCCATTTTGCAAAGTCTTTTAAAAGACTTTGAGGCTTTTTGTCGTTTTTTGAAAAGCTTTTTCATAAATTTTTCCTTTTGTGAAAGCGGTTGATAAGATAAACGCTAAACATATTGATGATTAAAGTGATGATGAAAAGTACCAAGCCTAAAGAAAAGGCGCTTAAAGCTAAAGAACTATCAAAAGCTTGATCCCCACTTAATGCTTCTACGATCTTTACCGTAACCGTTGTCATATCTTCTAAGAAATTCATTGTCAAATTTGGACGCAAAGAAGCTGCCATTACCACTATCATGGTTTCACCCAAAGCCCTTGAAAGCCCTAAAAGACAAGCTGCTACTATACCTGGAATAGCCTCAGGTAAAATCACAGCAAAAACCACTTCTTTTTTTGTCATCCCCAAAGCATAAGCTCCGTTAATCCTTTTTTCACTCACAGCTTCGATACAATCTTGCGACAAAGAAGCCACTATAGGTACTATCATGATCCCCATGATAAATCCCGCACCTAAAGCACTTTGAAAACTCGCCTGTATACCAAACAAAGAAAAAAACCATACTATAAAAGGTGCTACGATTATAGCTGCAAAAAATCCAAAAACAACAGTAGGAATCCCTGCGATAACTTCTAGGATAGGCTTGAGGTAATTTTTAGATTTTTTACCGGCAAAAACACCTAAATATATAGCACACATTACCCCCAAAGGTAGAGCTGTTAGCATAGCGATTAAAGAGATATAAAAAGTTCCCCAAAAAAGCGACACTGCACCAAAAACCCCTTGCTTGCTCGTGCCATCTGCATTCATAAAAGCTGCATCAGCCGCCCATTCGCTTGAAAATAAAAAAGTACTTATGCTTTCTTTTTGAAAGAATTTTAAAGCTTCAATTAAAATCGTTAGCATGATGGCAAAGCTTACCACCACACTAACAAAAGCGCATAAGAAAAGTATAAATTTAATTATTTTTTCTTTTAGCAAAGTTTTTCCTTAAAATACTTTTCCAGCTTTTACAAGCTCATCGGTTAAGATTTTTCTATCTTCTATATGTTTTTGAGAAGCTTTTAAAAGCTCATTATTTAAAGGAACAAGCCCTATTTTCTCAAGTTCGCCTCCACTTTTTGCTAAATCATCACTCATATAAATTTTTGCAAATTCAAAGGCTTCTTTAGGATTTTTCTTTGCATTGATATAGATAAACAAACTTCTTGCAAGATCGTATTTTCCATCAGCAATATTTTTTTCATCTGCTTTTACGCCATCGATATCTGCTGCATTGATTTTATCCACATTGCTTACTAAAAATCCATAACCAAAAAGTCCAAAAGCATCTTTATCGATAGTAAGTTTTGAAACGATTAGATTATCATTTTCACCACTTGGGATATAAGCTCCATCTTGGCGTATGGTTTTATACTCGCCTTTGTATTCAGGAATTTTTTTAGAAATATCACTCATTACAAGCTCTTCTACGGTATCTCTTGTACCTGAGCTTGATGGAGGACCATAAACGCTGATTTTACGATTAGGTAAATTTTTATTGATTTGATTCCAGTTTGTATAAGGATTTGGGACAAGTTTGCCACCTTGCGGAACCTCTTTAGCTAGAGCTAGGAAAAGTTCTTTTTTAGTGATGTTTAAAGGTGTGTTGGCTTTATTTTGCGCTAAAACTATACCATCATAACCTACCATAATCCCTACTATATCAGTAACTCCCGCTTTTTTGCAAGTTTCAAATTCACTAAATTTCATCGCTCTTGAAGCATTAGAAATATCAGTTATGCCCTCGCAAAATACTTTAAATCCACCCCCTGTTCCTAAACTCTCTACGATAGGAGTTTTTGTATTGTGAATCGCTGCATACTCTTCAGCTACAAAAGAAGTAAATGGATACACAGTTGATGAACCTGCGATTTTTAAATCAGCCGCATTTAAAGCACCTGCTAAAGCAAAACTTGCAACACTTAAAGCTAGAATTTTTTTCATTTTTTCTCCTTACTTTTAAAAAAGTAACGGAAGTTTAGGAAAAATGGGAAACATTTTGGAAACATTTTTTTACTTCGCAACGGAAATAAATTCCGTCTTGCGACAAAGGACTAAGTCCTTTTGAAACCTCTAAAGGCACACCCACCTAAAAATCTTTGCAGATTTTCAGCCTTTTTAAAATTCTCTTACTTCGCAACGGAAATAAATTCCGTCTTGCGACAAAGGACTAAGTCCTTTTGAAACCTCTAAAGGCACACCCACCTAAAAATCTTTGCAGATTTTCAGCCTTTTTAAAATTCTCTTACTTCGCAACGGAAATAAATTCCGTCTTGCGACAAAGGACTAAGTCCTTTTGAAACCTCTAAAGGCACACCCACCTAAAAATCTTTGCAGATTTTCAGCCTTTTTAAAATTCTCTTACTTCGCAACGGAAATAAATTCCGTCTTGCGACAAAGGACTAAGTCCTTTTGAAACCTCTAAAGGCACACCCACCTAAAAATCTTTGCAGATTTTCAGCCTTTTTAAAATTCTATCTCATAACAAAATATAAATTATTTCATTTAGAAACATTTTATTTTTATTTTATATATTTTGATTTCAATCCTTTAAAAATTTATTTTGTTTTAAAAAAATCAATATATCATTTTAAAAACATTCTAAAAAATAAAAACAAGGAGATAGAATGCTTTCAAAAAAAGTAGTTGATTTATTAAACGAGCAAATCAATAAAGAAATGTATGCAGCTAATTTATATCTAAGTATGAGTTCTTGGTGCTATGAAAATAGTCTTGATGGAGCTGGACTCTTTCTTTTTCAACACGCAAGCGAAGAAAGTGAACACGCAAGAAAACTTATAACTTATCTTAATGAAACAGATTCACATGTAGAGCTTAAAGAAGTTAAGCAACCTGAACAAAATTTCAAATCTTTACTTGATGTTTTTGAAAAAACTTACGAGCATGAACAAAGCATTACAAAATCCATTAATGATCTTGTAGAGCACATGTTAGCCAATAAAGATTATTCTACTTTTAATTTTCTTCAATGGTATGTAAGCGAACAACACGAAGAAGAAGCACTTTTCCGTGGTATAGTAGACAAAATCAAACTCATCAGTGATAATGGAAACGGCTTGTATCTAGCTGATCAATATATCAAAAATTTAGCCTTGTCTAAAAAATAATATTTTTGCCTTGAAAAAGGCAAAATTACAATTTCATCTTAGGTAGCGCATGACTTATTTTTCTTTAGAATTTAGCATTTTAATGATTGTATTTTTTGCCATATATTGGGCATTTAAAGATAATTATAAAATACAAAATATTTTAATCTTAGCTTTTTCATATCTTATTTATATACTGATTAATCCTTATTTTGCTTTAATTTTATTTATTTATACTTTTTTTATACATTTTTTCGCCTTACTTATCTTTGTGCGTCGTAAACGATATATCTTTGCTACTTGTCTAACTTTTATAATATTAAATTTATGTTTTTTCAAATATTTTCCAAACATCAAAGGAAGTCTTGATCAAGTGCTAAGCTTTTTGGGGCTTGATTTTTTAAATATCGAACTTATCTTACCTATAGGCATTAGTTTTTATACTTTTGCTTCTATTACTTATCTTGTAGATGTATATAAAAAACACCATTTAGAAAGCTTTTTAAATTTAGCAACCTTTTTATCATTTTTCCCTACCCTACTTGCAGGACCGATTATGCGTAGTGCGTTTTTTTTCGAACAAGCTTATCAAAAACGCGAATTTAAACATGCAAATTTGATCATCATTTTGCTTATTTTTGGTATAGTTAAAAAAGTTCTCATTGCTAATTACTTAGGAATTTATGCTAAAAATATTTTAGATTTTCCACAATCTTATAATTTCATACAACTTTTAAGTGCAATTTATGCTTATGCGGTGCAAATATATTGCGATTTTAGTGGATATGTAGATCTAGTTTGCGCTTTTGCTTTAATGTTAGGTTTTACTCTACCACCGAATTTTAATATGCCTTATTTAGCAAAAAATCTTAAAGAATTTTGGGCTAGATGGCACATCAGTCTTTCAACTTTCATAAGGGATTATATCTATATTCCTTTAGGAGGCAATAGAAAAGGAATGCCTCGCACCATAGCCAATATACTCATCGCTTTTATCCTTTCGGGCTTATGGCATGGAAGTACTTTGGCTTTTGGACTTTGGGGATTATTGCATGGATTAGGTATTGTATTTATCCACTTGCTTGCCTTAACCAAATTCAGCCTTCAAAAAATTCCAGCTTTAGGAAGATTTTTAACCTTTCAATTTGTATGTTTTACTTGGATTTTCTTTTATTATAATAAAAATTTAGAAGATGCTTTAGAATACTTCAAAGCTTGCTATAATAACTTTTTCCAAATTCCTAGCTATAATGATATCTATATGCTTGTAAGTTTTGCTGTGCTTTTTATGATTTATCCTTTATTTGTCAATTTTAGAGAATATTGTGTAAAGATTTTAAATCTTACGCCGTTTTTATTAAAGCCGTTTGTAATCACTTTTATTTTGCTTTTGGTGTTTGCTTTTATGCCAAATGGTATTCCTGATTTTATTTATTCGAGTTTTTAAATGAAAATTATTAGATTTTTCTTTATTTTAATTATAGTGTTTATACTTGTTTGCCTTGTGATGAATCAAAGCATTTTTTCTTATATCGAGCAAAAATATCACTTTGCATTTTATCCTAAAAACGATATTTTACAAGAGGCCAATGGTTTTAAAAATAAACTAGAACAAATCCGTGCAATACTAAGCAATGAGCCCCTGCCTCAAAATATAGAAGAAAATATCATGGTTCAAGAAGATATGGATGAACTTAATGCAAGTAATGATTTTATCGATAAAAACACCACTATTGAAGATATACAGCAAACAGAAGATGAAAATGTCAGTTTTATTGACAATACCAAGCTAGAAATTCACAAAGGTGATGAATTTTTATTTATAGGTGATTCTTTAATGCAAGGTGTTGCAATTGCACTTAATCGCGATTTAATTGATCTAGGTTTAAAAGCTAATGATCTTAGCAAGCAAAATACAGGACTTTCTTATAAATCTTATTTTGACTGGGCAAAAGCGACCAAAGAAGCTTTTGCAAAAAATCCTAACATTAAATATCTCGTCGTCCTAGTTGGAGCAAATGATCCTTGGGATATTAAAAAAGGTGGGGTTTATCATCGCTTTGGTTCAGATAGCTGGATTGATATCTACACTTATAGAGTAAATGAAATCATCAATATAGCCAAACAACATAATGCAAAAATTCTTTGGTTTGAAGTCCCTCCTGTTAAAAAAGATGAACTCAATGAAAAAATACAAATTCTAAATAAAATTTACAGCGAAGAAATTCTAAAAAACAAGCAAATTTTTATCAATACAAAATTATTTTTTAGCGTCAATGATGAATTTTCAACCTATATCAAAAACGAAAACAACAAAAGTGTAAAAATGAGAACAGATGATGGAATTCATTTTACCCCAAATGGCGCAAAAGAGATGTCAAAACTCTTGCTCGAACATATAACAATCAAGGAAGAAAATGCAAATTAAGCAATTTAAAGCTATATTATTAATCCTTATATTTTCAATCAATTTATACGCAAACAACACAAACAATATCATAGATGAAATTTTAAATCAAACCAAAAATCAAAGCGCTTTGAGTAATTATGCTTCTAAAAAAGATTTAAAGATTTTAGAACAAAAACTCAAAGATCAAAAAAATATAGGCATTAGAATTTATGGAGATTCTCACACGGCAGCAGATTTTTTTCCGCGTGTTATTAGAGGATATTTAATCAAATCAAATTCCATAGGCTTTGCTTATCCTTTACAACCTAAATATCAACAAAACTTAAATCTTGATTATTCTTATAAAAATTATGAAATTTTAAACTCAAGAAATACAGACACCGCAGGTATTGATTTTCCTTTAGGTGGGATAATAGCCAAAGCTAAAGAAAAAGGTGCAAAAATCACTCTTGATACCAATTTAGACAAAAAAAAATTTAAAGTAGGTTTTGTCTTTAAGGCTCAAAATAACACCAATGCCTTTAGTATTAAAGATGCTCAAAACAAAAGTTATGAGTTAAGATCAGTGGCTAATAAATGGTCATATAAAGAATACGAACTTGTTTTTCCTTTGCAAATTTCTGCTCTACAAAAAAACGCTCAATTGGGAGGATATTTTATCACCAGCAAAGAAGATAATGCCTATTTAGATACCATAGCGATCAATGGGGCAAAAAGTGATCTTTGGATGTCGTGGAATAAAAAAGTAAGCGAGCAAGAATTAAAACTCCTATCTAATGATTTAATCTTACTTGCTTATGGTTCTAATGACGCACTTTTTAAGGGCTTTGAAAAAAATAAATTTAAAAAGAATTTAAAAGATTGGATTCGCACACTCAAAACTTATAACAAAAACGCCCTTATCATGCTTGTTTCTCCTCCTACTGTGGTAAAAAAACAAGGTAAAAACTATACCCTAGCTCCTGATTTTTTTGCTATAAGGCAAGCACTTTATGAGGTAGCCAAGGAAGAAAAAACTCTTCTTTTTGACATGCACCAATTCATGCAAGATAGTGGTGGAAAAAATAAATGGATAGAACAAAAGCTCTCCTTGCAAGATGTACATTTAACCATTAAAGGCTATGAATTAATGGCTAAAAAATTGCTTGATGATTTAAAAAAATATGTGCATTATTGATTTTTAATTTTATCAATATAATTTAAAAAAGCCTTATTTGCTTGATATTTTTAGCAGAAGAGATATAAAATTAAGGCATTTCCAAATGGGTTTCATCATAGCTTAAAGCCGTGATTTGATAATAAGAATTGATGGTTTTAAGAAGATTAAACCTAGCTTCTAACAAACTTTGTTTAGTGGAATTTAAAGTATTAGAAGCATCTAAATAATCTTTTAATTCACTTTTACCCAAATTATATTTTTCCCAATAAGCTTGGGTAATCAGCTCTTGTTTAAAGCTAGTATCTTTTAAAATTTGAAGCAACATAGTATTGCTTTGATAGTCTTTATAATTTAAAGCAAATTCATTCATAGCACTTTGCAAACTCTGCTCATAAGTAATAAGTGTACTCTCATAATCAAACTGCGAAATTTTGATATTTTGCTTTACTCTGCCATAGTCTAAGAAAGGCAAAGAAATTTTTATATTACCACTAAGAACTTCAAATTTAAAACTATCATCAAATTGTTTATCACTACCATTTAAAGCCCCATTTAGAGAAATGCTTGGCAAGATTGATTTTTGTACCGAAGCATAGTCTTTAAAAGCGGATTTAAGGGTATTGAGCTTAGAACGCACATCAGGACGATACACAAGAGCTTCTAAAGGGATGTTAAAATTAGGATTTAAATTCTTAAAATCAGAAAGAGTTAAAGCTTTAAAATAATCAATATAAGCAAAACCCTCTTGCTTGCCTATCAAATCTTGTAGATTTTTTATAAGTAAATTGCGATTTTGCTCATTGCGTAATAAATTCTGTTTTGCTCTTAATAAATTTTGCTCGATATTAAGCAAATCAAGTTCTTCGATTTTTCCAAGCTCAAATTTATAAGCATAAAGCTCTCTCATTTGTTCTAAATTAGCTAGATACTCTTTAAGTAAATTATCCACATCATTAAAATAAGCAAGTTCAAAAACACCATTTAAAGCTGTATTAATCATACTGATTTTTAAATTTTCTAGATCATAAGCACTAGCCTTTGCACTGAATTCACTCGCACTTGAGCTATCCCTTATCTTTCCATAAATGTCAAGCTCATAGCTTAAATTTAAGCTATTATTAAAATTCTTACTTTGGACTCCGGAATTTAACTTCTTATCTCCACCAAGCCCCAAATTTGCACTTAAAGTCGGATACAAATCATAATCTATCAAATCAGCCCTTGCTAAAGCTGCAAGCAAAGTACTTCTAGCTGTATTTATATCGCTATTGTTTAACAAAACAAAATTTAAAAATTCATTCAATTTAGCATTATCGTAAGCCTTATACCAATCATAAGTGATATTTAAGTCTTTAAAGCTCTCCTCGCTCATTGTTGGCTCTTTAGGTAAGCTAAGTTTTACTCCACAGGCGCTTAAAAAAAATGCTAGTAAAATACTCAATAAATTTTTCATTTTATTCCTTTGATAAGGCGCTGATAGGATTTAAATTGGCTGCATTTCTTGCAGGGAAAAATCCAAAAACAACCCCGATTAAAACAGAACTCAATAGCCCCAAAAGCACAGAATACGCATTTAAAACCATAGGAAAATCAGTGCTTAAGGTATTAAAACCAAAAATCACAAAAACAGAAAGCAAAACTCCTAAAATCGCACCCATAGAGCATATCATCACAGCTTCGATCAAAAACTGCATCATGATATCTTCTCTTCTAGCACCTATTGCCATGCGAATTCCTATTTCTCTTGTTCTTTCACTCACTGAAACAAGCATGATATTCATCACGCCTATACCTCCAACAATCAAAGCAATCACCGCCACCGAAGCAGTAAGTATAGTTGTCGTGCGTTTATTTGCCGTGATAGCTTGCTTGAAAGTATCGGAATTAAAAGTAAAAAAATCCCTCTGTCCGCGTTTGATCTCTAAAATTCTAATAATGGCATTTTCAGCCAAGGTAGAGCTCACATCGTCTTTTACTTTTACTATAATTTCACGCAAATTTCTATCACCCGTAAGCTTATTCATCAGTGTAGTATAAGGCATATAAAGGCGCACTACATTATCTTCTATGGGTTTTTCTGTGTCTTTTTGTAAAACTCCTATGATTTTAAAGGGTTGAGAATTAAAAATCACCACACGCCCTAAAACATCTTCGCTCTTTTGATGAGGAAAAAGATTTCTCTTAGCATTAAAGTCAAGCACCGCTACATTAGCATTAGTTTCTATATCTTCATTATTTAAAATTCTCCCAACTTGAAGCTTTAAACCCTCTATGGCAAAATTATTCACTCCTACTCCCTCGGCTCTAGCACTTAAAGAAATGTTAGTATAAGTTGCTACGCCTGAAGTATTAGAGTGCGCATCTACCGCTTCTAAATAATCTAAACTTCTAAGTGTTTCTAAGTCACTAAAATTAAGCCTTGTTTTGCCTGAACGCAAATCCCCAAAACCTTTACCAGGGCGGATTTCAATGGTATTGGTTCCAAGTCTTGCGATGGATTCTAAAACCTTAGCCTGAGAGCCAAGTCCTAGGGCCACCACGCACACAACCGAAGCTATACCTATGATGATCCCTAGCATGGTTAAAATAGAACGAAGTTTATGTGCAAGTATGGAAGAATAAGCTATTTTTAAACATTCAAAGGCTTGATTTTTAAACAAGGTAAAAGTTTTTTTCTCTTTTGGCATACTTTTAACCTGTCCTTGATAGGCAAACTTATCTTTTTTGCTATCACTTAAAATCTCTCCATCTTTGATTTCTATCACTCTTTTAGCCTGTGCTGCTATCTTTGGATCGTGCGTTACAAGTACTATGGTATGCCCTTGTGCGTTTAATTTTTTTAAAATTTCAAGCACCATAATACCGCTTTTACTATCTAAAGCTCCTGTTGGCTCATCGGCTAAAATAAGCTCTCCACCATTCATCAAAGCTCTAGCTATAGAAACACGCTGTTGCTGTCCTCCACTTAGCTCATTGGGTTTTGATTCTATCTTGTGCTCAAGCTCTAAATTTCCTAAAAGTTCTTGAGCTCTAAAATTTCTTTCTTGCACTTTTTTACCCGCATAAACAGCAGGTAATGCGACATTGTCATTTGCGCTTAGAAGATTTAAAAGATTGTAGCGTTGAAAAATAAAGCCTATTTTTTCGCGTCTTAGTCTCGCTTTTTCGTCGCTATTAAGCTGGGTAACTTCATAATTATCAAAAATATAACTCCCACTGCTTGGCTCATCTAAGGTTCCTATGATATTTAAAAGCGAAGTTTTTCCACTCCCACTTTGCCCTATGATAGCGACAAATTCGCCTTTTTCTATACTTAAACTTACATTTTTTAATATGGCATTCTCGCCTATATTTTTACAAATATTGTTTAAAAAAATCATCAAAATCTCAATCTTAACTTAGGAGCAGCACTATCGCCACTTGAACTTACTATCAGTAATTCATCCTCGCTTAAACCTTCTAAAATTTGAGTATTTACAGAATCTTTAATGCCTAATTTAACATATTTTTTTACTGCTTTTTGATCTTGTAAAACTTCAACATAATACCCTTTTGCATCATTTTTAATCGTATAAGTAGGCACAGCAATAACATCTTTAACACTTGCAACAACAATTTCATTTTGTATACTCATACCAATACGCAAAAAATCATCTTTATTTGCCACATAAAATTTAGCATAATAATATATCGCATTGTTAGAACTTGAACTTGAAGAACTAGAGCTTGAAGAAGAAGTAGAATTGGTACTTGAATCACTTATTTGAGTATCTGCAGGATCTATACTTGCTATACTTGCTTGATAAGTTTTTTGAGGATCGCTAAGCAAAGAAAAATCAAGTTCTGTGCCGATTTTTATCTTACCAACATCCGCTTCAGCTATCTCCATTCTTACTTCCATTTGATCTAAATTAGCTATGCGGACTATGGTTGGGGTGTTTTGATTGGCATTTACAGTTTGTCCTTCATCGACTGCCACATTGATCACAACTCCATCAATAGGCGCAGTGATGGTTGTATATCCTAAATCTTTTTGAGCGTTTTTAAGAGTGATTTCAAGCTGAACTACTTGAGCATTAAGCTCTGCAACATTTGCCTTTAAAGTGTAAAAATTATTTTTTTGAGTTTCTAAATTTTCAAGAGAACTTGCCTTAGCAGCATAAAGTTTTTGTTCTCTTTGGTATTGTTTACTTGCGATTTCAAGGGCGACTTTTTTACTTTCTAAATTGGCCTTAGCACTTTCAAGCTGCGCCTTTGTGATATCTAAATCATTTTGCTGTTTATCTTTATCAATTTGTGCGATCAAATCACCCTGTTTTACATATGAACCCACATCCACATAAAGCTTGATGATTTGCCCGCTCACTTGAGCACCCACATCAACTTGATCTTTAGCATAAACTTTCCCTACCGCTTCTATGGTTTGAGAAATATTTATTTTTTTAACCTTTTGGGTGAGATAATTGATTTTTTCACCATTATTGAAAAATACAAAATAAGCACCCACTCCAAAAAGCGCTAAAATCACTACAATCAAAACGATCTTATTTTTCATCCTAAGCCTTAAACCAAAAAAATAAATCTTAGAATTCTACTTGGGCAAAGTGAATTTTTTGTGAATTTTTTAATTCATTTTTTAAGAATTTAAAAATTCTAAAGCCATCATACTATCACCTTGCATTAAGACTTTTAAATTTTCATCTTCCCAGCAAAAAGTAGAGCTATGGTGCAAGGTAGGGTTTTTCAAATCTTTTGAAATACCCACAAAAACATAAGCACCCATTCTCTCACGCGTTAAAAAAGCAAAATCCTCAGCCCCCATATCAGGCTTAGCTACGCTAATGATATTTTGCTCGCCCAATACCTTGCTAAAAGCTTTTCTAGCTATTTTTGCAGCATTTTCATCATTGATCAAAGGAGGGTATTCTCTTTTATAATCAAGCTTAAAATCACCCCCAAATTCTAAAGCAACAGCTTTGGCTGTATTTTCTATGGAGCTTTGTAAAAGTTTTTGATTTTCATCGCTTAAAAAACGCACTGTTCCTTGCAAAATAGCATTTTGTGGGATCACATTAAAAGTCGTTCCTGCATGGAATTTTCCTATGGTGATAACCCCCGCATCCACAGGCCTTAAACGCCTTGAAATGATACACTGCACATCGCTGACAAATTTGCTCGCCATGACTATAGGATCGATAGTTGTATGAGGGTGTGCTCCATGTCCGCCTTTTCCTATAAATTCAAGATCAAAAACATCAACCCCCGCCATCATCTCACCGCTTACAATTTGAGCAGTATTTTCAAGCAAAGGCCCCCATAAATGGCATCCAAAAACCGCATCTACATGGGGATTTTCAAGTATGCCCGCTTCTATCATAGGCTTAGCGCCCCCACTTCCTTCTTCAGCAGGCTGAAACATAAATTTAATCGTTCCGCTAAATTCATCTCTTAGCTCATTTAAGATCAAAACCGCTCCCAAAAGCCCTGCTGTGTGTCCATCGTGACCACATGCGTGCATTTTTCCATTGATTTTTGAAGCATAGCTAAGATTTGTTTGCTCTTGCACAGGCAAAGCGTCCATATCCGCTCTTAAAAGCACGCATTGAGGTTTTTTAGTGCTTTGTTTTTTTCCTTCTATACTTGCTAAAATTCCGGTTTTAGCTATATTTTTTTCATATTTAATGCCAAATTCATCTAAAATTTCGCACACCAATCTTGCTGTATTTTCCTCTTCAAATTCAAGCTCAGGGTGCATATGAATTTGATGTCTTAAATTGACAATTTTTTCATAGTATTTATCACTTAAATTTTTAACGCGTTCTAACATAGTTTTAGTCCAAATCCTTTATTTTTTCATCTGCTTTTTTATTGTCTATTTTTTCCAAATTTGCTTCCATTTTACGAATTTCTTCTTCGCCGCTTCTTACTAATTCTTGATCAATTTTAGAAAAATCTCCAATTTTTTTATCCGCATAATCCACTTTTGACAATATAAAACGCAACAAATTAAGTCTTGCTTTTTTCTTATCATCTGAAGAAATGATAGTCCATGGACAGGTTGGGGTATTAGATGCTAAAAGCATAGAATACTTTGCCAAGGTATATTTATCCCATAATTCTTGAGATTTTTGATCCACAGGAGAAAGTTTGTATTGCTTTAAAGGGTCAATGCGGCGTTTTTCAAAGCGTCTTTTTTGCTCCTCCTTAGAAACAGAAAAATAAAATTTAAAAAACATCAAATTGCTATTTGAAATCATATTTTCAAACAAAGGCACCTCTCTTAAAAAGTCTTTATGCTGCTGTGGGGTACAAAAACCCATCACAGGCTCTACTCCTGCGCGGTTATACCATGATCTATCAAAGATCACAATCTCACCCGCTGAAGGCAAATGCGTCACATAGCGTTGAAAATACCATTGTGTTTTTTCAACATCATTAGGCTTTTCAAGTGCTACCACACGACATCCCCTAGGATTTAGATACTCTATCAAACGCTTGATCGCGCCGCCCTTACCTGCTGCATCGCGTCCTTCTATAAGTATAAGCACTTTTAAACCCTTTGCTTTTACATAATTTTGAAATTTTAAAAGCTCGATTTGCAAATTTTTTAAATCTTTTTCATATTCTATAGTGCTTTTTTTCTTCTTGATAGAAACATAAATTTCATCTTTTTTTGTATTCTCTTGAATTTTTGCCGGAACTTTTTCTTGCATAAGCAACCTTTATAAAATATTTAAAGCAAATTTACCATAACAAACTATAATTCACATTAAAATCACAAATTTTACACTTGAGTTTAGGATAATAATGCGTTTTATTTTTACACTTTTATTTAGCTGTTATTTTTTATTTGCTTCTGTTTTATCTTTAAATGAAGCCTTTGAAGTAAAATCGAGTTCTTATGATAGCGCTGTATCAATCGATATTAAATTGGGAAAAGATATTTATCTTTATTCTGATAAACTCAAACTCTATATTAATCAAAACGATATCAGCCATTTAATCAATCTTCCGCCTAGCACTCAAAGACTCAACGAAAAAGTGTATTATCAAGATTTAAATTTAGCCCTGCCTAGCCTACTGCTTGAGCGTTTTACACAAAGTCAAAACAATCAAATCAAACTCGAATTTCAAGGCTGCTCCGAACAAGGCTTGTGTTACAACCCCCAAACTTGGTATTTTGATCTAAAACACAAAGATAAAAATTTTGAAATTTCAGCCCCTTATAAAGAAAAGAAAAAGACTCTTCAAGTAAAGTCCGAAGAAAGTATGATAGCAAATTTCTTAGCCACAGATAAGCTTTTTTGGATCTTACTAAGCTTTTTAGGCTATGGACTTTTACTTTCACTTACTCCTTGTATTTTGCCAATGATTCCTATATTATCTTCACTCATCGTAGCCAAAAGTGAAACAAAATTTTCTAAAAAACACAGCTTTTTTTTATCTTTTATTTATGTATTTTCTATGTCTTTAGCTTATGCTATCGCCGGAGTTATAGCAAGTTTTTTAGGAGCAAGCGTTCAAGGACTTTTGCAAAAACCTAGTGTTTTGATCTTTTTTGCATTGATTTTTGTATTGCTTGCTTTAGCAATGTTTGAAAGTTTTCGCTTTGAGCTACCCCTAAAATTTCAAAATTTTCTCCACAAAAAAAGTGAAAAAGGCAAAGGAGTGCTAGGTGTGGCCGTCATGGGCTTTTTATCCGCTCTTATCGTAGGTCCTTGCGTAGCCGCTCCTTTAACCGGTGCTTTAATCTACATAGCCAATACAGGCGATGCACTTTTAGGAGCTAGTGCTCTTTTTGTCATGAGTTTTGGCATGGGAATTCCTTTACTTTTCATTGGTCTAGGTCTTGGCTTTTTAAAGGCGGGAGCTTGGATGCAAAAAGTAAAAATTTTCTTTGGTTTTGTTATGCTAGCTATGGCTATTTGGATACTTTCTCGTATCATTGAAACAAGATATATTTTGATCGCTTTTGGAATTTTGGGCGTATTTTTTAGTGTATTTATGGGAATTTTCGAACAAGCTTTTAGCGTGATAACTAAGATTAAAAAAAGTCTATTGATTTTGGTTTTGGCTTATTCTTTAAGTATATTTTTAGGTGGGATATTTGGCGCAAAAAATTTCTTAAATCCTTTGAATTTAAATTCAAATACGCTCTTAAATTCTTCAACATTAAATTATAACTTTATAAACGATCTTAATGCTCTTCAAAAAGAGATTAAAACCAGCACCCGTCCTATCATGTTTAACTTTACAGCATCTTGGTGTGAAAATTGCAAACTCTTAGATGAGCTTACTTTTAGTGATGAAAAAATTCAAGAAAAACTCAAAAATTTTCATTTAATCAAAATCGATCTCACTCAAAACAGCGACAAGGACTTAGAAATCATGAAAGAATTTGGTGTTTTTGGCCCACCAGTTTTGATATTTTTTGAAAATGGTAAAGAAAATCTTAGAATCACTGGTTTTATCAGCGCAGATGATTTATTGCAAAAATTGACAAAATGAAAATTAAAAGTTTACAAATAGGACATATCAAGGATTATGGCGGCTTTAAAAGTGCCTTTATAAAAAATATTTATTTAAAAGAAGTGGATATTGATTTTTCGGGAATTATTAACGACAATATAGCAGATACAAAACATCATGGTGGAAAAAATAAAGCCTTGTTTGCAAATTCTTATCATAATTACCCCCTTTGGGAAAATTTTCTTGGAAAAAAACTTGAGTGTGGTATGATGGGAGAGAATTTAACCCTTGAAATTTTACACGAACAAAATGTTTGTATAGGCGATATACACCGATTTGAAGATGCTATCTTGCAAGTGAGCGAACCGCGCAAACCTTGTGTGAAAATTTCAAAAATTCATCACAATCCAAATTTCACACAAGAGATTTTTAAAACAGGATTAAGCGGGTGGTATTATCGGGTTTTAGAGGGTAAAAAAATTCATGCACATTCTAAAATTCAGCTTATAGAAAAAAATCCTATAAATTTAAGCGTCCTAGAACTCAATCATTTATTTTACAATCCTCATCAAGCACTCAAACAAAATCCAACTTTGCTTGAAAAATTAAGCAAACTCGATACGCTCATTTCACAAAATTGGCACGAAACTATACAAAAACGCTTAAAAAATACCTACGATTTAAACTATATGCAAAATTTATAATTTTTTAAAGTATTCTTAGGCTACAATTTAATTTTTTTGAAAGGATAAGCATGCAAAGACAAACATGGAGTAGCACTCTTACTTATATCTTAACCGTCGCAGGAGCAACCATAGGCTTTGGTGCAACTTGGCGTTTTCCTTATCTTGTAGGAGAAAATGGGGGTGGTGCTTATGTTTTAGTATTTTGTATAGCAATGATACTCATTGGTATCCCTGTTATCTTAGCTGAAAATGTCATCGGTAGAAAATCCATGACAAACAGCGTCGATGCTTTTGAAGGTAAATGGAAATTTATAGGCTATATGGGACTTTTGGGTAGTTTTGGTATCATGGCTTATTATATGGTCTTAGGTGGCTGGGTTTTTGTCTATGTTTTTGAGTTAATCATAGGCAATTTCAATCTCTCTCATACTGTAACCAAAGATTTTACCGAGCAATTTTTTAATGAAAAAATTTCCTTCAACCCTTTAGGTGTAGGAATTTTTACTACACTTTTTGTCCTTATCAATTATATCATTTTAAGGCGTGGCATTATAGATGGTATAGAAAAATCAGTTAAATTTCTCATGCCTTTGCTTTTCATTTGTCTTATACTTGTTGTAGGACGCAACTTAAGCCTTGAAGGTGCCATGAATGGTGTAAAATTTTATCTTACGCCTGATTTTGACAAAATTCTATCCCGAAAACTACTCATCGATGTTCTAGGACAAGTCTTTTTTGCGCTTTCTCTGGGTTTTGGCGTGATGATAACTCTTTCATCTCATCTTAGCAAAAATGAAAACATGACGAAAACTGCCATTTATACAGGAGTTTTAAACACTCTTATTGCTGTGCTAGCAGGCTTTATGATCTTTCCTGCACTTTTTGCAGCAGGACTTGAGCCTGATAAAGGACCTTCTTTAGTGTTTCAAACCCTGCCTATTGCATTTTCTCATATCCACTTTGGGACTATCATTTGCATTTTATTTTTTATACTTTTACTCATCGCTGCATTAACGACAAGTTTGCCTATATATCAAGTTATCATCAGTGTTTTAGAAGAAAAATTCAAACTTTCTAAAAAAACAGCTATTAATTTAACCCTAGGTTCGATTTTCATACTAGGAAACATTCCTTGTATACTCACTTATGGGCCTTGGAGAGATATTACTCTTGTTAAAGGAAAAAATATTTTCGATAGTTTTGATTTTATCAGCGGAAATATCTTATTTGTTTTAACAGCCTTTTTTTGCTGTATCTATGTAGGTTGGATTCTTGGCAAAGAGCAAAGCATAAAAGAGCTTAGTAATGAAGGTAAATTAAAAAGCGTGGGATTTAAAATTTGGTTTTATTATATTAAGTTCATCATACCTTTAATCATTCTTACAATTTTCGTTTATGGAGTTACAAATTAATTTGTTACAAATATATAATTATGAGTAATTTAAAATATTTTTTCAAATATCTTCAATTACTTCCCATTTACTTTCAAGATTTATACTTCCAAATGAACCGAAAACATTCATAAGAAAAACTCCTTAATATAGGCCTAGATAAATACCAAGCTAGGCCTATTTTTATTATATTTTCTACTCTAAAAATTTAGAATTTTTATTATTTTAAGTGCCTTTTAAGAAAAAACTATAGATTTATGTGCTACAATTACAGCGTTTTACTTAATTTTAAACAAGGAGAATTCTCATGAAACTAGTTAAACTTAGTTTAGTAGCAGCTCTTGCTGCAGGTGCTTTCTCAGTGGCTAATGCTACTCCACTTGAAGAAGCGATCAAAGATATCGATGTATCAGGTGTTTTAAGATATAGATACGAAACAAGCAATGAGTGGAGCAACGATGATTATCTTAGCGGTATTTCTGGAAAACAAAAACACAAATATAGAGCTCAAGTTAACTTCAGCGGTGCTATAGCGGATAACTTCAAAGCTTTCGTTCAACTTGACTACAATGCAGCAGATGGTGGCTATGGTACTCCTGCTGATAATCTTAGCAACACAAAAACTTCTTTAAATGTTCGCCAATTATACTTAACTTATACAGATGAAAATGTAGCTACAAGTGTAATCCTAGGTAAACAACAACTCAACACCATCTGGACTGACAATGCAATCGATGGTTTAGTAGGAACAGGTATCAAAGTAGTAAACAACAGCATTGATGGCTTGACTTTAGCTGCTTTCGCAGTTGACAGCTACAACTCAGACGAGCAAACTCTTCCTACTGTTACTAATGGTACCATAACTGCTAATGGAGAATTAGGCAATGTTTTAGATTTCAGCGAAAATCTTTATGGTGCTGCAGCTATCGGTTCTTATGAAGTATTTAATGGTCAATTAAACCCACAATTATGGTTAGCCTATATGACTGACAATGCTTTCTTCTATGCTATAGATGCTGCTTATAGCACTACTATTTTTGATGGAGTAAACTGGACTCTTGAAGGTGCTTATTTAGGAAATAGCCTTGATAATGAACTTAAAGATCTTGGCAATGGAAATGGTAACTTCTTTGCTTTAAATGGTGGTATTGAAGTAAATGGCTGGGATGCAACTCTTGGTGGTTTATACTATGGTAAAAAAGATAAAGCTACTCTAACTGTAATCGAAGATCAAGGAAATATCGGCTCTTTACTTGCAGGTGAGGAAATTTTCTATACCCAAGGCTCTCAACTTAATGGTAGCACAGGTAGAAATATCTTCGGTTATGTTAAAGCAGGCTATACTTTCAACGAAACAGTTCGTGTAGGTGCTGACTTCGTATACGGTGGAACTAAAACAGAACTTGGTAACGGTGGAGACAAACTTGAAGCAGTTGCAAGAGTAAACTACAAATACTCTCCAAAACTTAACTTCTCAGCATTCTATTCTTATGTAAATGTTGATAACGATACACAAGATTCTCATCACGATGCTGTAAGACTTCAAGCTCTTTACAAATTCTAAGAAGCTCTAAAGTCTAAGTTCAAGGTGGAGTTTTACTCCACCTTTTTTTATGCCTTATTTTTAAAACTTAAATTTATATAAAATATCTTTCTAACTTAAATTCAAAGAAATTTTCCCAAGCTAAAAAGCTTGAAGAAAATTAAGATTTAAACCAATGAGTTATTTTTTCAAACAATCCTTTTTGTTCATGATGCATACCATCTTTTATCCCAAAACTTTCGCTGAGTTTTTCCAAAAGTTCTTTTTGCTCATCATTGAGTGAATTTGGAAATTTGATAGCAATTTGCACGATTTGATTGCCTATGCGAGAAGAATGCACATCTTTTACACCCTCTCTTTCAAGCACAAATCTTTGCCCATCCTTTGCACCCTTTGGCAAATTTAAAGTCGCCTCCCCTCGTATAGTAGGTACCTTTATACTTTGTCCTAATATAGCTTGGGTAAAAAATACTGGAAATTCTATATAAATATCCTCATCATCTCTTATAAAAGTATCATCCTCTTCAACGATAACCTTTACATACAAATCCCCCCTATTACCACTTTTGCTAAGATTGCCTTTAGCTGCGACTCTTAAATTCATGCCATTGTCTATACCTTCAGGGATATTTACTTCTACACTATCCTTAAGCTCTTCATAGCCCCTACCCTTACAATCTTTACATTTCTCACTTGCGCTTTCTCCACTCCCCTTACAATCAGGACAAGTTTGCGCAAAAGTGATAAAACCTTGAGAAATTCCTACTTGTCCCCTGCCCTTACATTTTGGACAAGTTTGAAGCTTTCCATCCTTAGCTCCTGTTCCACTACAAGTTTTACATGAAGATTTGTAAGTAAAATCTATATTTTTTTTACAGCCAAACACCGCTTCTTTAAAACTAAGTTTTAAATTCACCACAAGTTCAGCTTGAAATTTTTCATCACTTGATTTTTTGCGGCGTTGCGATGCTCCACCAAAACCGCCACCAAAAATACTAGAAAAAATATCACCCAAATCCTCAAAGCCACCAAAACCTGCTCCCCCTGATCCAAAACCACCGCCTTTTAAAGCATCTTTGCCATATCTATCATAAATAGCGCGTTTTTCTTCATTGCTTAAAACTTCATAAGCTTCATTTACAAGCTTGAATTTATCTTCAGCTTCTTTATCTCCTTGATTTCTATCGGGGTGGTATTTTAAAGCCATTTTTCTATAAGCTTTTTTAATGGTATCTTTATCAGCACTCTGAGTAATTTCTAAAATTTCATAGTAGCTTAACTCCATATTTTTCCTTTAAATAATAAAATATTTATAAAATTTGTAAAAATAAAAAATATAATTTTAGCAAAAATAAACTCAATAATTTATCAAAATTTAAATAAAATTATGTAAATATATAAATCTTACATAAATAATAAAGGATAACAAAATGATTAATGTGTTGATGATAGAAGATGATCCTGATTTTGCCCAATTATTGTCAGAATATTTAACTCAGTTTAATATCAAAATCACAAATTTTGAAAATCCTAAAGAAGCTTTAAATGTAGGTATACAAGGCTATGATTGTTTAATCTTAGATTTAACTCTACCTGGAATAGACGGACTTGAAGTTTGTAGAGAAATCAGACAAAAATACAATATTCCCATCATCATTTCATCTGCTAGAGGAGATTTGAGTGATAAAGTAGTAGGACTTCAAATCGGTGCAGATGATTATTTACCAAAACCTTATGATCCAAAAGAAATGCACGCAAGAATCATGAGTCTTATTCGTCGCACAAAAAGAGCTGAAAATACTAGCAATGAAAATATCAATTCAGCTTTTAAAATCGATGAAAGAAAACATGAAATCACTTATCAAAACAAGGTCTTAACTTTAACTCCTGCCGAATATGAAATTTTAGAATACCTCATACAGCAACACGGATATAGCGTATCAAGAGAACAACTTGTAAGTCGCTGTAAAAATCTTAAAGATAAAGACTCTAAAAGCCTTGATGTTATCATCGGTCGTTTAAGAACTAAGATAAATGATAGTTCTAAATCTCCAAAACATATATTTTCAGTTAGAGGTATAGGATATAAACTTATAGGATGACAAAAAATTATTCTATTTATACCAAACTTGTTATTTTATTTGTTGTAACCTTCTTTTTAGTTTGTGTTTTATTTATTGTACTTTTAAAAATAGAAAGCAATACTTACAGCGAAGAAGAAGGCTTTAAACAAGAAAGTTTTATAAAAAATATCATCAATTCTTATGGCAATTCTTCTGGGGTTGATATAGGAGCTCATCTTAATAATAGTGGATTTGTTGCCATACAAAATGACTATTTTGCAAAAATCGCAAGGATAGATGGACAAAACCTTTTTCGTGCAGGAAATGGAGAAAATTCCTGTACTCTCTCTTCTTTAAAATATCAAAACAAACTCTATCTTGATGTCCAATGCAAAGATTTCAACGCTTTATTTGAAGAGGATACTAACAATAGAGTGTATAATCTTTTATTAATAGGCTTTTTCTTTTTTTCTTTCTTAGTAGTTTTTATGTATTTTTCAGTATTAAAATCCCTCGAACCGCTCAAAAAATTAAGAAGACAAGTCGCAGAAGTGGCTAATGGTGGAAAACCTGATTTTGAAAACTACCAACAAGATGAAGTAGGTAAAATAGCCTTTGAATTTCAAAAAGCTTTTAAAAAAAATCAAGAACTTATACAATCAAGACAACTTTTTCTACGCACCATCATGCATGAGCTTAAAACTCCTATCGGAAAAGGTAGGATTATATCTGAAATGCTAAAAGAAGAGAAGCAAAAAGAAAGATTGATTGATATTTTTTTAAGAATGGATTCGTTGATTAATGAATTTGCAAAAATAGAAAATCTTTTTTCAAAAAACTACAATCTTCAGTTTAAACCTGTACATTTTAGCACTATACTTAATGAAGCCAAAGATTATTTAATGCGTGATGATTTCAATAAAGTTGTCAAGCTTAACTTAAAACACGATGCCTTGATTAATGTAGATATGGAAATTTTTCCTTTGATTTTAAAAAATCTCATTGATAATGCTTTGAAATATTCAAGCAATGGGACTTGTGAGCTTTATTGTTGTAAAGAATGTTTTGTGATAAAAAATCCTGGTAATCCATTAAGTGAGCCTATAGAACATTATTTTGAGGCTTTTACGCGTGAACCATATCAGAAAGTTAAGGGGATGGGTTTAGGACTTTATATCGTTTTTGAAGTGTGTAAACTACATAATTTTGATATTATTTATTTTTACGAAGAAGGCAAACATTGCTTTAAAATTTTTTTCGGAGTAAAAACAAACAATGACACATAAGGGTGTAGAAAAATTTAACGAACTTGTAGAAAGTTTTGCAAATTTGCCCACTATCGGTAAAAAAACTGCTATTCGCCTTGCTTATCATATCTGCACAGCAAATCAACTTGAAGGTATGAAACTCGCACACAATATAGAAAATGCCATACGCTTTATAAAGCCTTGTCAGCAATGCGGAGCTTTAAGCGAAAACGAACTTTGCGAAATTTGCACCGATGAAGAAAGGGATAAGAATTTCTTATGTATAGTGCAAAGTCCTAAAGATGTTTTGGTTATAGAAGAAAGTAAAAGCTATGGGGGTTTGTATTTTGTCTTAGATGATTTAAATGATGAAAAACTCGCCCAACTAAGACAAATGATACTAAAATTACAAAGCAAAGAACTCATTTTTGCTTTTACTCACAATTTAAATTCCGATGCAATGATTTTTTATATAGAAGATAAACTTAAGGATTTAAATTTGCAATTTAGCAAAATTGCGCAGGGTATTCCAAGTGGAGTTAATTTAGAAAATGTTGACTTTATATCTCTAAATAAAGCCATTAATTTTCGTACTAAGGTTTAAATCAGTTCTTATAAGAAATGTCAGCTAATTCCTGTAAAGAATGATTTGCTATTTTTTCATAGCTAAAGCCCTCTTTAGCTAAATACTCAAGCAAAGTTTTCTCCATGATTTTACCCGCACTAACAATCTCTTGCGATAGAGTAAAACTCATAGGTTTGATACGCTTTGGAACGCAAGCTAAAATTTGCGTAGGGGGCAAATCTCCCATTAATTCCATATATTGCAGGGTTTGAAGCATTTCTACTTCGTGTGCACTACCGCTCCAATTGATCTTTTTAGGCATTGCATCATAAGGAAAGAAAAATACATCGCCGATTTTTGAATCATCTGCATCTATACAATCAAGCACTATCATCTTGTCATATTCTGCGATAATATAGCTAAGTTGCAAGGCTAAGGTGCCTCCATCGACGAAATTTAAACTGTGATTTGGATGGGTAAATTTATAATTTTTCTCCAAAAGTTTGCAAAGATGAACGCCTATGCCTTCATCTGCAAACATAATATTTCCTATACCAAGGATAAGAAATTTCAATTTTTCTCTTCTTTAACAAATTTATAACCGCTAACTATAGCATCGATCGCACCATCTTTACCTTTAATCGCATTGAAAAATGCCATATAGATATGAACGGGCACAAAGATTAAAATAACCCACATTAAAATTCTATGGTAAGTTCTAACATCAGCTAAACCTCCAAGAGCGGCCTCTAAAGGTCTTAACACTTCATACAACAATCCTCCCAAGCCCTCATGATAAGTATGAGTATAAAGAATCAATCCTGTTAGAATAATCCCCACCATAACAATATAAAAAAATACATAAGTTACAAATTGCAAAGGATTATAAACACCTTTTAAATGTGGATGTTTTCCCAAAAATAGATAAAATTTAATCTGCTCTATCCATAATTTTGGATTAAGCACATCCACTATACTGATGCGCTCTTTGCGACTTATCTTATCGAAAAAGAAAAGATAAACTTTAAAAATCACACAAGCAATCAAAACAAAACCGACAGCTTGATGCACCATTCTGTATTTTGCTTGCATGAAATTAACCGGCTCGCCATTGCTTACAGGATTTTGAAAAACATAGGAAAGATAATATCCTGTTACAACCAAAATCACTATAGCAAAAGCTCTCACCCAATGTGTTAAACGCAAACCTATGCTAAATTCATATTCAGCCTTTCTTTGCAATTTTTCTTCTTTATTTTGCATAAAAGCCCCTTTATAAACTCGCGTTTACTTTGTATTCGCTTAGATTATTTCCCTTAGTATCCATTACATGCACCGCACAAGCAATACAAGGATCATAAGAGTGAATTTTTCTAATGATTTCAAGTGGTTGTTTTACATCAGCGATTTTTAATCCTATCAAACATTGCTCATAGCTTCCACCCACGCCATTAGCATCTTTTGGACTTGCATTCCAAGTAGAAGGAACAACTGCTTGCCAATTTTCTATCACTCCATTTTTAATCCTGCACCAATGACTTAGCGTTCCGCGTGGCACATGCCCCATATAGCGGCCTTTGTACTCTTTAGAATTATCGATCACATAAGGCGCACAAGTGCTCTCATCTACTTTTAAATTTTCTACTAAATTACGGAAAGCTTTTAAAGCGTTATTAGCCACAATTTTTGCTTCCAAACAACGCGCAGCAGTTCTTCCAAGAGTGCTAAATACAGCATTTAAAGGAAGTCCTGTTTCTTTTAAAAACTCATCTACCACAGGAACAACATTTTGATTACCCTTAGCATAATTTACAACGATATTAGCCAAAGGTCCTACTTGCATAGGATTTCCTTCATAGCGTGGAGCTTTAATCCAGCTATATTTACCCTTAGTATCAAATACTTTAGAATGCACTGTATTTCCATGATGATCTACACTTTCACCCTCTACAAGTCCTGTATAATTTGGATTTGTTTTACCATCATAAGGATGTAAAGGCTCATTATCTGCATACCAAGAATGAGTCGCTTCTTCAGTGATCTTATCTTCTTCTACTTCATATACCTTGCTTAAATCGCCATTTTTAATAATTCCACTTTCAAACAACCACTCATCTCTGCCAAGCTGGAATTCTTGGAAAGTATAAAGATTATTTACCCCAATATCGTTTAGCACACTAGGTTCGTTTGCATAAGCTTTTCCTGCCATAACAAGATCAGGATAATAAGCACGGTTAACAAAGTCTTGTACTTCTTTGAATTTTTCCATATATTCACCCATTCTAGCAGGGCTTAGCAAATCCATAACGCAAGTTACACCACCCACGGTTAAGCTTTGCGGATGAGGATTTTTAGCACCAAAGATAGCCATACATTGAGCTACGATTCTTTGAATTCTTAAACACTCTAAATAATGCGATAAAACGATCAAATTTTGTTCAGGACTTAAGCGATAAGTAGGATGACCATAATAAGCATTTGCAAAAGGTCCTAGATTTCCTTTATCTACAAAGGTTTTAAGTCTTTGTTGCACTTCAAGAAGTTTATCCGCTCCTGTTGCATAAGGCATTGAAGTATATTTAAAAGCCTCATCACTTGCTTTTTTAACATCAGCACTTAAAGCACTTACTACATCTGCCCAATCAAGTCCATGAAGTTGATAAAAATGCACGATATGATCGTGTAAGAAAAGTGCGGCATTCATTAAAGTTCTTGTTAAAAGCGCATTTAAAGGCGGAGTAATACCCAAAGCATTTTCAACCGCAACTATACCCGCTTTATAGTGAGAAAAAGTACAAACACCGCAAATTCTTTGGGTCATAAAGCCCGCATCTCTTGGATCGCGTCCTTTAACAATGGTTTCAATACCACGCCATAAAGTAGAACCCGCATAAGCTTCTTTAACCACATTGTTATCATCAACAACAACTTCAACTCTTAAGTGTCCTTCTATTCTTGTAATTGGATCTACTATTATCTTTTGACTCATGTATTTTATTCCTCATTTTTTTTCATAGATGCGATCACCGCATGTGCTGCAATAGCAACGCCTGTAAGCGTTAGAACACCTATACCTATTTTATCTGATACATTATCAGCCCCTAGCCCAAAAACGGTATCAAATTTACGACTTGCCATAGGCTCTTCAAAAGGCCCCATAGTATCCCAGAAATTTGGTTCAGAACAACCTATACAGCCATGTCCTGCTTGGATAGGCCAAGAAGTGTGCTGATTAAATCTTTCTCTAGAGCAGTTATTGAAAGTATAAGGACCCTTACAACCCACTTTATAAAGACAATAACCATTTTTTGCACCCTCATCGCCAAAGTTTTGTACAAATTCACCCGCATCAAAATGTCCGCGTCTTTCGCAAAGATCGTGAATTCTCAAACCATAAGCCCATTTTGGTCTATTATAAACATCAAGCGCGGGCAACTCGCCAAAAAGTAAGTAATGTAAAACATTTCCTACTATATTTTTTTCACTTGGCGGACAACCTGGGACATTAATAACCGTTTTGCTTGTTACCTTGCTTAGAGGTTGAGCATTGCTTGGGTTTGGTCTTGCAGCTTGAATTCCACCAAAGCTCGAACAGGTTCCTATCGCAAAAATAGCCAAAGCATTTTCACTTGCCACTTTAGAAAGCTCATAGCCACTCTTTCCATGTGGTCCTATGGTTAAAAATTTCTCTGTATCTCCCATAGGGATACCGCCTTCAACCATTAAAATATATTTGTTTTTATATTTTTCAATGGCACTTTCTAAATTTTCTTCAGCCTGCCAACCCGCTGCAGCCATAACGGTTTCATGGTATTCTAAAGAAATATAATCAAATATTAAACTATCAATAGTTGGAGTATCGCTTCTTAATAAACTCTCGCTACAACCCGTACATTCAGCCATATGAAGCCAAATCACAGGAAGTCTGTCTGCAAGTTCTGCAGCTTTTGCCACCATAGGGGTAAAACTCGCTGGCAATGCTAAAAATGCTGTCATCGCCCCTGCCCATTTCATAAAATCTCTTCTAGTAAAGCCGGATCTTTCTAAAGCTTTTGGTATAGAATTTTCAGGATTTAAAGAAGGAAGTTTCTCAAGTGCACTTAAACGGGACTCTATTTGATTATAATCAATCATTGAAATTCCTTAATTAATGTAATTTGTTCTACTTAATAATAAAACAAAGCAAATTAAAAATGTATTAAAATTTAAATTTCGATAGAAAAATATAAACAAAACTTAAAGATATATTAATAAAAACTAAAAATTTATATCCCTTTCTTTAGCTTGCGAATCAAAAATCTTGCAGGGTGTATACAAGGAATAAATTTTTTAAATACCCCCAAAGGCTCTTCATTAATCAAAGCACAAAGATATCTTGCAGCTAAAACAGAGGTGCTAAAAGCTCTTGAACCATGAGCAAAATTAAGATATAAATTGGGGATATTTTGAGGCAAAGTCTGTGTCTTGTTTTTTGTCCATAATAAGGCTTTATATTCTTGCTTATAAAAAGCTTCATCATAAGCTGCCCCTACAATAGCAAACCTATCGCTAGAATAAGATCTAAAACCCACTCTAGAGCCTTTGATGATAATTTCCTCATCACCTTTTAAAAATTCTTGTATATTTTGCAAATTTTCTTCATCATCAGCTTTTTGTGGATGTGGGTTTGAATTAAGCCTATCATAACTTGCACCAATAACTTGCAAATCCCCATCACTAGGACAAATATAAGCTTTTGAAGAAAGGGCAAATGCATTATCTAAAAAAGGTTTTAGATGAGTAACCTGTCCTCTAACCTTACTTAAAAGCATTCCATCATAAACTAAAAAATCCTTAATATCAGCACCCATAGCATAGATTAAAATATCAAAATCTTGGATTGCTTTTTGGTTTTTAAAATGTAAAGTAAATTTGTCTTCTTGGTGTTGAAAAAAATCATATTCGTGATTAAAATACATTTTTGCCTGACTTTTTTCAAAAAGCGATTTTAAAATTTCTTTAGGCTTGATATGTCCGCCATCTTCCAAAAAAGCTTCATTCTTGTCAATCTTAAATAAAACATTATCTTTTTGGCTTATAAAACGCTCTTGCATTAAAGGAGTATGAGCAAATTCTATCACTCCGTTTAGATTTAAATTTAAAATTTGCTTATAAAAACGACTCGCCTCGATAAAAGCAAGTTGAGAAAATTCGCCCAAAGCAACATCAGGTTTTAAAATCAAAGAGCTTAAAATTCCACTTTCATTGCCACTTGCACCGCATCCTAAACTATCGTTTTTTTCAAAAACACTGACTTCAAAATCACGCAAAGAAAGCTCATAAGCCAAAGTCGCACCACATATACCCGAGCCTATAATGGCTACTTTTTTGTTTTTGTATAAACTTGGAATTCTTTGAAAATAAGCTTCTTTATCTAGGGTTGGATTTTCTTTGCGTAAAAAAGCTTTGATCATCTCTCGCTTTCTAAAACCTTTAGTTTTTTGAACTTCAAAGCCATATTTTATAAGATTTTTTTGTAAAATACTCGAAGCAGAAAAGGTGCAAATTTGGGTATTAATCTTTGAAAGTCGAGCAACTTGAGCTATGAAATTTTCATCAAACATAGCTGAATTTTTACTCGGAGAAAAACCATCTAAAAACCAAACATCAGCATTAAAATCAAGCTCACTAAGAACAGCAATATCATCAAAGATTAAATCCAAAAAGCAGTCTTTGAAATAAAAGCGATAATATCCTTTTTTAGCCTTAGGATAAAACTTTAAAAAAGCTTCTAAAATTTCTTTAAATTCTTCATAAAATCCAAGCTTTTGATAAATTTCCCTAAGCTTGTCTTTTTCGATATAAAAACCCTCAACACTGACATAAAATAATTTTTTAGGACGCTTTTTTGCTTGAAGAAATCTTTTAAGAGTTAAAAAGAAATTAAGTCCTATACCAAAGCCACTTTCAGCTATGATAAATGTATCATTTTCTTTAAATTCAAAAGCCTCGCTATAAACAAATTTACTTTCATTTAAACCATCTTTTGAGTTAAAATAAAAATCATCAAAATCCAAAGAAAATGGAGTATTATCTTTAAAGATTAAATTAGCTTTTTTCATCTATTGTTATAAAAATAATTCTCCACACCATCAGCTATACCCTTAACCAAAGTGTCTTGAAAACTTTTATTTGCGATTCTTTTTCCTTCACTTGGATGAGTAATGTATCCGATTTCTATCAAAATAGCAGGCATTTGAGCCCCAACAAGAACCCAAAAAGGAGCTTCTCTTACTCCACCATCAACAATTTTATATTTCTTGCGAGTTTGGGTTAAGATATTTTTTTGCACATCGATAGCAAGTTTGTTTGAAGCCACAATCTTTTCTCTGTTTAAGAAATTTAAAATGCTTTGTTTTGAAAAATAATTAATCTCTTCAAAATCACCTTGATTTTCTTTTTCGGCAGCCTTTTTACTTCTTTCACTTCTAGCAGGACTTAGGAAAAAAGTCTCCACACCTTCACTGCTTTTTGCCCTTGATGCACTAGGCGCTGCATTCGCATGGATAGATAAAAACAAATCCGCCCTTTTATCATTAGCATACTTTGTTCTATCCCTAAGATTGATAAATTTATCTGAACTTCTTGTGTAAAGTACTTTATAACCGCGTTTTTTAAGCTCATTTCCAAGTTTTAAAGTCGTACTTAGAACTATATCTTTTTCTTTTAAAGTGCCCTTTTTATCACTTAAAGCACCGCTATCCTTACCCCCATGTCCCGCATCAAGCACTATGAGCTTATCGGATTTGAAATTAGAATTTAAAACATTTTTATTGCTAGTTTTTGAAGTGCTTTTACTTGAAACAGAAGTGTTTTTACTTACACTACCACCAAAGCCTAAAGTCAAATTTTTGCCATCTAATTCTTTAAAAAGTTTAAATTCCTTAGGTGAACTAAGTACAATGCGAACTGTTTTTGGATTATACTGAGTAACTGTAACAGCATTTTGCCCAAAAGTAAAATTCTTGCGACTACCTTCTAAAATTCCTTGAAAGCTCACTACTTGTCTAAAGAATTTTTGATCTTTTGTGCTAAAACTTGTAATATCTTTTTCATCAAGCTCATCACTTAAATTTAAAACAACAGAATTAGAACTTTTATCCACATCTAAAACATATAAAGGTTCATCATCTGCTTGCTCTTTTTTAGTATTTGTTTTAGCTTCTTGAGTTTTAACTTGCTTAGGCTCTTGTTTTGCAACTACTTTATCACTTTCTTGTTTTACTGCTGTCTTTGTTTCTTGTTTAGCAGGAATATTTTTTTGTACAGGTTGTGATTTTTTAGAAATATTTATTTTTTCATCTTCAAAATCAAACCCTATGGGAATTTTTTCCTTAGCATAAGCAACAATACGAATAGTTTTTGGATTGTATTGCGAAATCACTATGCGGTAATCATCAAATTTATATTCTTTTCTTCCACCTTCTAAAATACCTTCAAAATCACTGATATAACGATAATTTCCCTTTTCATCCAATGCAAAACTTTTTATATCTTCTTGCTCTAAATTAGTATTTAAATCAAGCACCACTCCTTGACTTGTCTTACTTGATTTTAAAACATAAACCTTATCTACTTTTTTTGTCTGCTGGGGTTTATTGTTTTGCGTTTTTACAATTTCTTGTTTAGCTTGTTGGGGTTTTGGAGTGCTTTTAGGAGGATCAAAACTAGAAAGCTCGACATTTTTAGAACTAGACTGAAGTTTTTGTTTATCCTGAATAACTGCCTTTCTTAAAGCATTGATACTAGCTTTACTAACTCCGCTTTCTTCTAGTTCATTCGCATAAGATTTATCATCTAAATTTAAAGCATTGGAACTTATAATCAATCTTTTTAAAATTTCGATTTTAGTTTTTTCATCTTCATTAATTACACTTTGTATATAAAGACTTTTTAGCTGGTGATGAAATTTAACTTGAGCATCATTTTTTGACATAATGAAATTCTTATCAAAGTTAGCAAGCTCATTTTCATACGCCCCAAAACAAATACTAAAAAGCGCGATACAAAAAACTAAAATTCTAAGCATTATTCACCATTGACAAGTTTATCCATAAGCTCTTTAACACTGATTAATTTTTCTAAACGATAGCCATTAGCTCCTGTAAAAAATAATCCTGTTTCTTTTTTTCCCGACCATGCATCAAAAAGTCTATCTGCTATACAATAACCCACCTTTGTTGCCTCTTTACCTCGGCCACATGGCGCTACACAATTACTGATACAATTGATCTTTGGTCCCATTCTTTTATCGACTAAATCAAGCAAATTAGTCCTTACTCCTCTTGCAGGATATCCTACTGGAGATTTGATAAGTTCTATATCTTCATTTTTACATGCAAGCAATACATTTTTAAACTCATCACTCGCATCACATTCAAAAGTGCCTATAAAACGAGTTCCCATTTGAACCCCACTAGCACCTAAAGAAATGGCATTTTCTATATCTTTTTTATCCCAAATTCCACCCGCTGCAATCACTGGAAAAGAACCCCAATTTTTAGCCTCTTCAACCACAGGTGCGATTAAATTCTCAAGTTGATAATTAGGATCTAAACATTGCTCATAGGTAAAACCTTGATGTCCGCCGCTCTTAGGTCCTTCAAGCACAACAGCATCAGGCAGACGGTTATATCTGCTTTGCCATCTTTTACAGATGATTTTTAAAGCCTTAGGTGAAGAGATTATAGGAACTAAAGCAACATCAGGAAAATCTGCTGTAAATTCAGGTAAATTAGTAGGAAGTCCAGCGCCTGAAACTATAACATTAAAACCCACTTCACAAGCATCACGAGCAATTCTTGCATAATCATTACTTGCACATAAAATATTACAACCCAAAGGCGCATCACCGCATACTTTTCTTGCATTATTTATCAAAGTTTGCAAGCCTTCTCGTGAATAAAAATTTTCACTACCATAAGGCTTAGCATTCAGTTCTTTGCTAATATGGGTGCGATTTTCATAATATCCTGTTCCAACAGATGAGATAATACCAAGACCGCCATTTAATGACACTGCCGAAGCTAATTTATCCCAGCTTATACCAAGCCCCATTCCGCCTTGAAAAATGGGATATTTTATAGTGTGTTTTCCTATTTGAAGGGATTTTAAACTCATATATTCACCTTTAATTTTGCAAATTTTCTCTTACCTACTTGTAAAATATACTCCCCTGCGCTAAGTTGCATTTGCTCATCGCTTACTTTTTGTGAATTTACACTCACTGCATTTGCATTAATGCTTCTTCTTGCTGCAGAGGTAGAATTTTCCAAACCGCATTCTACTAAAGCTTTAGCAAGCCAAATTTCGCCTTGTATCTCAAATTCTTTTATATCGCTTGGCAAAGCATTTCCACTATGCACGCTATCAAATTCGGCTTTTGCAGCCTTAGCACTTTCTTCATTGTGAAAACGCGCAGTAATCTCTAGTGCCAAATTTTCCTTAGCAAGTTTAGGATGTAAATTGCCACTAGAAATTTCTTTTTTCATATTTTCAATTTCTTCTAAACTTTTAGTACTTAAAAGCTCGTAATAACGCCACATTAACTCATCACTAATACTTAGAATTTTAGCATACATATCATTAGCTTTTTCTGTAACGCCGATATAATTTCCCAAGCTTTTACTCATTTTATTTACACCATCTAAACCCTCTAAAAGAGGCATCATCATCACGGCTTGTTCTTTTCCGGTATTATAAATTCTTTGCAGGGTTCTTCCCATTAAGAGGTTAAATTTTTGATCCGTTCCACCCATTTCTATATCACATTTTAAGGCTACGCTATCGTATCCTTGGAGTAAAGGATATAAAAATTCACATATAGAAATAGGACTTTGTTCTTTAAAACGCTTTGTAAAATCATCGCGCTCTAGCATTCTTGCCACACTAAAGGTTGAAGTAAGCTCTACTATCCCAGCAGCTCCTAGTTCATTGAGCCATTGAGAATTAAATTTTAATTGCGTCTTTTGAGGATCTAAAATCTTAAATACCTGCTCTTCATAAGTTTTGGCATTTTTTAATACTTGTTCTTTATCAAGCTTTTTGCGTGTAACGCTTTTTCCACTAGGATCGCCAATTTGCCCTGTAAAATCACCGATTAAAAATTGAACTATAGCTCCGTGTTTTTGCAAATATGCCATTTTGGTTAAAACCACGCTATGGCCTAAATGTAAATCAGGTGCAGTAGGATCAAATCCCGCTTTTACGAAAAAATTTTCACCCTTTTCGTAATAATTTTTAATCAAATTTTCAACTCTTTCTTCGTCGATGATTTCTGCACACCCTCGTTTGATTTCTGCAAGTATATTTTTTATATCCATTTTCCACCTTTTAGTTTAAGCTTCTTTATAAGCGTCATTTAATGAAGTAAAATCTAAAATTTTACAATAAGACTTCAATCTATCTCGGACATTATCAGGATTTATATTGTCAGGAATTTCTATCGTGATTTCAAAATAATCCACCACTGTATTAGTATCACTTGACAAACTAATCGTTAATAAATTAATCTGCATTTTAGCCAAAACTGCCAAAAACTCTGCTAAAACTCCTTTTTTATTTTCCAAAGAAAAGATTAATTTATACGATTTGGGTACATTAGAATCCCATTTAATCAAAACCATGTCTTTATTATTATCTATCATTTTGTCTGCTCTATCACAGAGTTTATGATGAACTATAGCGTTTCCATTCTCGATAAATGCAAGCACAGCATCGCCTCTTTTTGGATGGCAACAGTAATCAAAATCCACATTAGCAATTTTATGATTAGAATATAATAAAAAATTTCCAATTTTTTGCTCTTTGATTTCATATTTATCAAACCAATAAGACTTCTTAGCATATTTTTTAAGCCCATTGACTATATCTTTTAAATAAGCACTATCGCTAGCTACTTGTCGTATACGCCTACCTAAATTCTCTTTTTCGATCCAATTTTCTATCTTATTCTTATCTACGCTAAAAATAAAACTTAACATATTAATCGCGCTTAAAAGATTGATTTCTCTCATTTTTTGCTTGCAAAATTCTCTTATACTCGCTTTTGCTTTTCCTGTTTTTACACTATCAACCCAAGAGCAACGATAAAATCTATCATTGGAAGTTACAACCCGTACTATATCTCCATTTTTAAGCTCGGTTAAAAGGGGGACTTTTACGCGATTAACATAAGCGCTTTTTGCGTGAAGCCCTACTTTAGTATGTACTTCATAAGCAAAATCAAGCACGGTAGCCCCTCGCGGTAAGGTAAAAATTTCACCCTTTGGAGAATAAACAGCCACATCCTCTACATAAAGACTATCTTTTGCATACTCATAAAGCTCAATAGCATTATAATCTTCTGCATTTTCGAGATTGTTCGTGCTTTGCATTGAAATATCAGCAAGCCAATCAAGTCGCGGAGCTACAACGCTTCCATCTTCTTTATATTTCCAATGCGCAGCTATACCAAATTCAGCGATTTTATGCATATCAAAAGTACGAATTTGTGCTTCGATAATATTTTTCGTATCAAAAAGTGTTGTGTGTATGGTTTGATAGCCATTTTGTTTTGGTAAGGCTATGTAGTCTTTAAAACGCGAAACCAAGGGATTAAAATTTGTATGTAAAACCCCTAAAGCCAAATAACAATCGCTCACATTTTCAACCAAAATCCTCACGCCAAGTAGATCCAAGACTTCTTCTATACCTACACCCTTTCTTTGCATTTTAAGATAGATAGAATAACTGTGCTTGATACGTTTTTGAATTTGAAAACTTCCTTGCCTAAAGCCATTGCTAAGAAATAAAAGTTCGATTTTTGAAATAAATTCATTAAGGCCTAGTTGCATTTGCTGATCGTTTGAATTGATATAATTATCAATAAGTTTATATTCATCAGGCATTAAATATTTAAAACTTAAATCTTCTAAATAATTTTTAATGCTAGAAATTCCAAGTCTATGTGCTATGGGTGCATAAACGACTAAAGTTTCTTCGCTAATACGCTTTTGCTTATCTTCTCTTAAAGCATCTAAGGTTAGCATATTGTGAAGCCTATCGCAAAGTTTTACCACCAAAACCCCAACATCTTCAATACTTGCTAAAAGCATATTTCTAAATGTAAGAGCAGATTTGGTTAAACTTTTCTTTGATTTTGAAGGAATAAGATTATCTTCTCTGATTTCTACGATTTTTGTAAGGCCTAAAACAAGCTTTAAAACTTCAGATCCAAACTGATCTCTAAGTTCTTCTTCAGTACATTGTGTATCTTCAATCACATCATGTAAAAGCGCGGCCAAAATTGTGGCTTTATTTTCACTTAAAAAAGCAACTAAGCTTGCAACCAAGATGGGATGAACTGCATAAGGTTCTCCACTTTTTCTTACCTGACCTTCGTGAGACTTTATGCAATAATCCACAGCTTTTTCTACAATAGCATCTTCTTGGCAAATGCTAAAAAGTAGTTCTTTTGCTCTTGTTAAATCTCTACAATTTTTAATATCTTCAATGAGTTTTTCGAGCAATAATTCCTCATCGACTGGTTTCAACTAGACCCTCTAAAGTGATTTTATTTTCTGCTATCTCATATAAAGCAATATCTGCGAATTTTAATTTACTTTTATCAATATCAACCAAAGGTGCTGCACCATCAGCTAACTGCTCTGCTCTTTTTGCAACAACCAAAGAAAGACGGTAGCGATCATCTCCCATTCTTTCTAGTGCTTTAGCTGCTATTTCTTCTATTCTATTCTCCATTTATTTCTCCTTGATTAGTTTTTGACTATAGAACAAAGACTGTTATCGCCTTGTATAATTTTCAATAAATTTCCTTCTTCAAACATATTGCATACAACTATAGGTAAAGAATTATCCTTAGCTAGAGCGATTGCAGTGTCATCCATAACTTTAATGTTATCTTGCATTGCCTCATCATAGCTTAGGGTTTGTAAAAATACTGCATCTTCAAATTTATTAGGATCTTTATCATAAACCCCGTTTACTTTTGTTGCTTTAATAACCATTTGTGCATCAATTTCAACCGCTCTTAAGATCGCTGTTGTATCTGTTGTAAAATAAGGATTTCCTGTGCCTGCAGCAAAGATTACAACCCTGCCTTTTTCTAAATGTCTTTGAGCCCTTCTCATGATATAAGTTTCGCAAAAAGCTTCCATTTGAATCGCACTTTGCACTCTCACATCAAGTCCGCAACTTTCTAAAGCTTCTTGGATAGCAATAGCATTAATAACAGTCGCAAGCATTCCCATGTGATCTCCGCTTGTGCGTTTGATAAGACCACCTTTTGCCGCTGAAACACCGCGAATGATATTTCCACCACCTATTACTATTCCTACTTCTATATTGTTTTTAACTAGTTCTTTGATCTCATTTGCTATGAATTTTAAAATAGAATTTTCAATACCAAAACCATTTTCTCCGGCTAAAGCTTCTCCTGAAAATTTTACTAAAACTCTTTTTCTCTCTTGCATTTTTTCTCCTTAATCAGCTTGAAATTATATTGAAAATTGCATTAAAATTAGCTAATTTAAACTAATAAGTTCTAAAGGATTGATATGAAAATTCTTTTGTGTCACTTCAAAAGTTAAATCATTTTTTATCCTACCTACTACCGCACCTTTTTTTACATTTTTACCGACTTTAATATTGGGCGCTATCTTGTCTAAATGTGCATAAATAGTATGAATTCCATTATCATGTTCGACTATCACAACTCTTGCTAACATACTCGTATCTTTAGCAAAAACTATCTTTCCGTCTAAAACACTTTTTACCACAGCATCAGCTTTTTTACTTCTTAAAACAACATTTTCATTGAAAATTTTAATATTATAAACAGGATCAATATAATTTCCAAATTTTTGCTTTACAGTAAAAGACTCTAAAGGAGCTATGGTTTTTTTACCTGTATAACGCTTAGTAGAGCTTCCTTGGTAACTAGAGCCAATTTGACGAATTTTTTGGGTATTATTAGTGATTTTACTATCACTAGCAGTTTTTTGAGTTTGCTTTTTGTCTTCTTGCTTGCTTTCTATAATTTTTAACTGATTTAAGGTTTTTCTTAACTCATCTTGCTGATCTTGCAAATTTTCAAGTTTTTTAGCGTAAATTGCCCGATCGGTTTTTTGTTTGTTAATCTCGCTGACTTGCTTTTGTCTTAAATTTTGAAGTTTTGCCAATTGGGTATTATAATCTTTTAAATCCTCATTGATCTTTTTGATTTGATCTTGCTTGCTGTCGATTTGCTTGCTTATATCTTCATAATCTTTAGAGAGTTTAAAAATTTCATCTTGTAAAATTTTATCCAAGCTACCTAAAACCTCAAAAGCCATAAAACTTTCCTTACTTTCAACATAACCTTGCGGAATAGGCAAATCATAAGCAAAATCTTTAGCCATTAAAGTTATAAGCTTGCCCTCCATATTGGCTTTATTTTTCAAAAGATCTGTATTTTGACTCGTGAGTAAATTTAAGTCTTTATTTTGTGCTTTAGCTCGAGCTTCAAGCTTAAGGGTTTGAGAATTAAGAGTTTCAATTTGAGCGCTTAATTCTTTTAGGCTCTTTTCTCCGCTTAATATATCATTTGCCAAATCTTCAAGCTTTTTATTTACCTGCTCTTGAATGCGTTTGTTTTCTTCTAAATTTTTAGTTTTTTCATTGATTGCATTAGCATAAATTTCATTGCTTAGTAAAAAAAAACAAAGAAAAATTAAAATTTTTCTCATTTTTTCACCCTAAACATCACCGAATTTACACACAACAAACATATAAATAAAGTCACTAAAAAAATCACGCCCAAATGCACGATAAAATTAATAGGAGGCAAGATAATATCAACCGCTTTTAGACTATCTTGAACTATAGAAAGATTATAAATTTGTGTAAAAAATATAAATAAAATAACAAAAGCAATAAAACAATCCAAAACCACAATCTTATACAACATAAAAGATCTAAACCAAAAAGGTGCGCCAAACAAGCACATAATCTCTACACGCTCAGTATGCTCAAAAAGCCAAATTTTCATTTGTTTTAAAAACAAAACAAATGAAAGCAAAATAATGATAAATAAAAATAACCAAAATACAAATTTCATCAAAACAAGTAAGGAATAAACCTTATCATGCGTTTTAGCAAAAGTCTCGACCTTGCTAATGTTTGGAATGCTTAAAAGTTGATTTTTAATCATATTAAGCTCATTTTGCGTAGGTAAATAATTAAGCTTAATGCTATAAAATCTCGGCAAAGAATCTCGCAAAATTTTTAAATTTTTATCGGAAATATCATTTTTTAAGCGATCTATCAAATTTTTAGGATCTAAAAGTTCTAAGTCAGAAAAGGAAGAAAGTTTAGTTTTTATAACATTCTTGTCAAGTTCAGTAGAGCTTGCGACGATGATATTATAATCTTTATTGACAAGTTCTTCGTAATATCTTAAGGTAGCATTTGTAAGCAAAATAAACTCAAAAGCAAACATCATAAATAATAAGGGTAAAATCAAAGATAAGTGGGTTTTAAAAAATTTCATTCATATTTCCATTTTCTATATTAAAACGACGATAATTCAGTCTTAAATTACTCGGAATTCTATGTGTAACCACCACAACACAAGTACCCAAAAGCTCTCTGGCTGATTTTAAAAGCGTCCAAATAATATCTGAAGAATACTCGTCTAAATTTCCTGTAGGCTCATCACAAAGCAAAAGCTTAGGATTGTGTGCTAAAGCTCTAGCCATAGCTACTCTTTGCTGTTCTCCTCCGCTTAGTTGATTGGGCAATTTATCTGCTTTAAATGTCAAATTTACATGCTTTAAAAGCTTGCTTGCTTGATCATGACAAACTTTTTTACTATAACCTTTAATCATAAGAGGAAGCATAACATTTTTTTCTACGCTGTATTCTTGTATAAGTCTATAATCTTGAAATATAATACCAATTTGCTGACGCAATTTTAAAAGCTCTAAATTTCCAATTTTTCGCATAGAAGATCCGCACACTTCAAGTTGACCCGAAAGAAGCTCCAAATCCCCATAAAAAGATTTTAACAGAGTGCTTTTTCCACTTCCGCTTTTACCTGTGATAAAAACAAAATCATCATCTTTAAAAGTGAAACTAGCTTCTTTAATAACCAATTCATCATAACCTAAAGAAAGTTTATGCGCTTGAATTAAATTTGACATCCCATCCTCTTTGAATTTCAAAATTCGTAAATTATGCTTTATTTTTGCTTAATTTTCAAGAAAATGTTTCATATTAAAGTGAAATTTAACACTTTTTTTAAGCTCTTTTATAGCTTTTAAATTTTCTTGTATTTTAAAAGGCTCCTTAAAAACAAAGCTAATCGTCTCTCCTATATGCAAATAACAATGCTCAGGCTTATTAAACGCACCAAAGGCTATCTTTAACAATAAACTTTCCCCTTGCTTGTAAATATTTTCAAAATGCAAGAAGAAATCCTCTTTCTTTAAAGTAAAATTTTCAAAATTTTTCTCTAAAAGCATTAAATCATTTTTATCTAAATGTATATCCGAAAAATCAAATTCTTCTGATAAAGGATTATTTTCTTCTTTATCTAAATTCCAAACCCAAAGATCATAAATATCTTTTTCCTGTCTTTTCCATCTGTCTTCGTATTTGCTAGAAATTTCTAAATTTTCATTTTTTCTAATGCTAAATTGTGGCGATGAAAAATCTAAAAATTCCTTAAAAGTAAAGTCGAAATACTCATAACTATCCGTTCTAAGTTCAAACACCCCTTGGGATGTAAGCACCCTTGCGCATTCTTTGCAAAATGCTTTAGAAACGACACGACGATGAGGCTTTTTATCCCAAGGAACTGGAAAGTGTAAGAAAATTTTTTCTACAGAATGAGACTGAAGAACGCTTAATAAAAGTCTAGCATCACTTTGAACCAATAAAATATTATCAACACCCTGTGCTTTCGCAAGCTTAGCCACCTGTGTGATGGCTGGATTATAAATTTCTATCCCAAGGATTAGAACATGGGGATTATTTTTAGCTTGGTAAAGCAAATGCCTTCCTGAACCAAAGCCGATTTCAATGTAAATTCTCCCCTCAAGTCTTGCCAATACTTCCTCAAAATCATTAGCAATCAAAGGAGTTTTTTCAGCCAAAGCATTGTTTTTTATACCAAAAGCCTCGCTGATAATATCCTCGCAAAAATATTGCTTAAAAACATATAAAGCCTTATGTAAATAGGCTATTTTAGAAGGCTTAGTGTGTTTATCTACCTTAACTACAAATTCATTTTCTCCTTTTTTAACCTGTAAAAAAAAGCTTTCTTCCTCGACCTTTGTGTAGATTAAATTCACATTATCATTATATGCCATCCAAACAAATTCTACCCCATCTTTTTCAAAGGGTAGAATGATTTCTTTAAGTGTTCTAGCTTTAAAATTTGGCACTATTGCCCCGCCTTAACTCTCTTTGAAGGCTCTGAACGAAGGCCAACAGAATCAATCGCTATCACTTCATAACTATACTCTACACCCGGTAAAGCTTTAATATCTTTTAATCTTTTCTCTTTTATGCCTTTAAAAATAGCATTTTGCCCACCGCCATAGCGTCTAACTTCGTATTCAACCGCTCTTGAGTCATTATCCACCCATTCTAATTCAATACCATCACTTGTACTTTGAGCCAAAATCACACTAGGAGAAGATGGGCTCCCTAAAGTTTTGCCCTCTACTCCATTTTTAGGCATAGAACTTTCAAGCCCATCTATATCTACCATAGTTACCTTATAGTATCTACTCTTTGCAGCACCTTCAACTATATCCTCATAAGAATTTTGCTCGGTTTTAGCCAAAAGAGTATAAGGAAGCAAACTTGAACTCGTAGAATAAACTTTATAATACGAAAAATCTTTATATTTAGGAGCATCCCATGTTAAAACTATTTTATTGGCTCCATCTAAACTCGCATTTAAATGTTCAACTTGAGGTGGCAAAGCCTTGCTTGTAGAATTTAAAACAGAACTTGGCTCACTTTGCACTCCATCAAACCCAACCGCTATAATTCTATAATTAAAACTCTCCTCTGGCTTTAAATCCTCATCTATAAATTCAGCATTTAAACGATTTTTTACCTCAGCAATTTTTTTAAATTCTTGTCCATCTGCCTTAGCTCTTTCTATGATATAAGAAGCTACTCTTGGATCTGAATGCGGACGCCAAATCAATTTAATTCGGCTTGGTAGATTGGTAATAGCTTGTGCAAAAGCAATAGCCTCTAATCTTGGCATAGTTTTTACTTCAACCACCTTTCCATCTTCTGAAATATGTCCTTGATTATTAAAACTTCTCATCATATAGTAATATTTCGTATTTGGCTCAAGCTTAGCATCTACATAATGGGTTTGAAATTTATCCTTAATCGTTCCTACAAGTTTAAATTCAGGATTTGCATCATTTGAACGATATAAATAAAATCCTTTGATATTATCATCATATAAAGGATCCCATTCAAACGCTATATTACTAATATCGCTAAGGCTTTTAAGATTGTCAATCTTTGGCAAGCTTTCATTGACTAAAAGTTCTTTCTTTGAACCTATATTGGAAAGTTGCGAAACACTGCAAGCACTAAATAAAAGAGTCAAAGCACCCAAGCAAAGACTCAAGTGAAATTTTTTCATTAAGCTCTCCTAAAATAAATTTTTTTTCTAAAATTTGTTTAAAATCGTCCATTAATGGAGCTTGAATAAATATTTTTTCTCCATTTCTAGGATGAATAAAATACAAAAAATACGCATGCAGCATAATCCTACACTCGTATTTTCCCCTATAGCCATATAGTTCATCTCCTAAAATATGACGATTTATACTAGCTAAATGTGCTCTGATTTGATGCGTTCTACCTGTAAAAAGCTTAGCTGCAATAAGGCTCACATCCTCGCTTTTTGCCAAGTTAGCAAAAGCACTTTTAGCCTCCTTAGAACCCTTAACAAAGCTATTTGTAACTATTTTTTTAATAGCATTAGCACTTGATCGAATCAAAGCTTTATCTATGATAATTTTATCCTCTTTTAGTGGCAAATCAATTAACGCAAGATAAATTCTTCCCATAGTTTTATCGCTAAGCTGCTCGCTAAGCTTTTGGTGGGTAAAATTATTTTTCGCTATCAATATAGCTCCGCTTGTTTCTTTATCAAGCCTATGAACAAGCCCTGCACGCACTTCTCCACCCAAAGTAGAAAGGGTGTATTGTTTTTCTATAAGCCAATCCACCAAAGTCGCACTTTTAACACTCTTTGCACCATGAACTACCAAATTTGAGGGTTTGTTTAAAACCAACAAATCCTCATCTTCGTATAAAATTTCTATATCGAAATCTATATCAAATTTAGGTTTAACTTCCTCTACAAGCGGTAAATTTAAAACAAGCCTATCTCCGACTTTTAGCTTAAATGAATTTTTATTTTGAATTTTATCATTAACCCAAACGCAGTTTTTTTCTATCATCAAGGCTATTTGATTGCGACTTTGCTGAAGATTTTTAGCTAAAAAAGTATCGAGCCTTGAAGATTCATCAACCAAAAAAGTTTGCATTTTTTCCTTATAATTTTATATAATTTAGAGTTTTATTTTATAATTATACTTTAAATACTACAAATTGAAGGCAAATTTTGTTTATACCCGATAGAAGAATTTTAACACATTTTGATTATATGCAACCTATTTTATTTATACCTATTATTTTGATTTCATTTTTTTTGATATTTGAAGCCAATGCTTTTTTAGCTGAAAAACAATTTGTCTATGCCTGTGTAGGAATTGCTGCATTTAGCGTGTTCTTTTTGCTGCCTATCCGCAAACTGATGTGGCTTATACCTATAGCTTATTGGGTAAATATTCTTTTACTTTTAAGCACAGATCTTTTTGGTGTTGAAAAGCTAGGCGCTAAAAGATGGCTTGAAATTCCTTTTACTCATTTTACCATTCAACCTTCTGAAATTTTTAAACCTAGTTTTATTTTAATGCTTGCTTATTTGATCTATCAAGATCCACCGCCTAAAAATGGCTATAAATTAAAACAATTTCTAAAACTTAGTTTTTTTATCATTTTGCCTTTTTTACTGATCGCTCAAGAGCCTGATTTAGGAAGTGCTATGGTGCTTTTAATCGTAGGCTTTGGCGTGCTTTTTATCATGGGTGTGCATTATAAAATTTGGCTTAGTATCATCATCGCCATCGGTATAAGCTCTCCTATCATTTATACGCATTTTTTAAAACCCTATCAAAAACAAAGAATTCATGATTTTATCTCAGAAAAACCGAGTTATCAAGTCGCACAATCCATGATAGCCATAGGCAATGGAGGCCTTATAGGAAAATCTCAAGATGAAGCTACGCAAACACATTTTAATTTTTTGCCTATCTCCACAAGTGATTTTATCTTTGCGTATCTTATAGAGAGGTTTGGTTTTTTGGGGGGATTTGTATTGATTTTGCTCTATACTCTACTCATTTTTCATTTACTAAGCTTAAATCAAAAGCTTAAGGAAGATTATTTTGCTAGGGTTGCTATAAACTGCGTAGCATTGTTTATTTTTATTTATGCTGCGGTAAACATTTCGATGACTATAGGATTTGCGCCTGTTGTTGGTATCCCGCTGCCTTTTTTTAGCTATGGAGGAAGTTCTTTTACGATTTTTATGATTTTCTTTGGAATTTTACAGCATTTGATTACTTTTAGATATTTTTGGATAGATAGTAAAAATAAAATAAAATAATTTTAAGCAAAAATAAGATATAATTTTATCTTTAAAAAATTAAGGCGGATTTATAGCTCAGTTGGTTAGAGCAACCGGCTCATAACCGGTTGGTCGCAGGTTCGAGTCCTGCTAAATCCACCATTATATTAATTACACTTATACAATCTAAAAAAACTTATATTTTTTTACCCGCTTAGTAAATCAAAACTAGATTAAAAATTTTTAGTGTATTTTAACTGCATTATATTAAATTAAATAACACATTGCAACAATTAAAACTTCGATACAAAAACTTATAAAGCAAAGATGCTTATCTGCAAAACTTAAGCAAAATTCCAATGGAAATTTACAGGCTATGAAAACTGCTTAAAAAACAAAATCAGTTAATTGCGAATCAAAGCAATATATCAGCCACAAAATAATAAAGATATTTTAAAACAAGCAAAAATGGAAAAACTTTTTCAAAAAGATAAAAAATAATAATCTTTATCAATCAAGTCCTAATATTTTTAAATAGAAATAAAATAATGTTAAAATATTTTGTTTCTATATTAAATCAAGGAGAAAAACAATGAAACATTTTATTTTTAGCGGATTAATTGGTTTAGGTGTTTTGGCTTTTTTAGCAGGTTGTGGCGATGAAGCAAAAACAAGCGATTATTATAAAGCGCACTTAGATGAGGCAAAAGCTAGAGTTGCAGAATGTAAAAAAATGGAGAAAATGAATGAAACTCAACAAAGGGATTGCTCTAATGCAAATGAAGCGGTATTATTTCAAAGAGACAAAAATAATAAATTTTATCAATCAAGTCCTGAAGCTTTTGAATGGAAGTAAATTAGCTTTAGTTTTATTTTTATGCTTTTTGATTCCAAATTTAGCTTTTGGGGCTGAAAGTCCCGAAGGGGCGTTAACACTAATCAAAAATGGACTCTTATCTTGGACGCCTCTTATTAAAACCGCTTGTTTGTAGATATTTTGAATTTTTGTTTTGGTCTCTTTTTAAATTTCTTTATAATAAAATCAAATGTGTATGTGCGTTAATATAAAAAATAAAAAAATATGCATGTAGTATTTATACGTAGTAGTTAATATTAATATTATATTTCTTAGGTTTTTAAAGAATAGTAATTTTAATACAAAGAAAAAAATAAGAGAAGTCCTATAAAATAGTATTTTGATTGAATATTTGTTTGATTTTTAAGGTTGAAATAAGAACATTAAAACTTAAAGCAATGTAAAAATATCAATTTGAAGATATTGATTATTTAAAAACTTGAGTAGAGTTTGTGAGTCTTATTTGATATTAATTCAGTTTAAAACTTTTAGAGTAAAGTAAAACTTGTTTTATTATTTTTATCTTATTTATTATATTATTTACAGTCTAATTTTTACGTATTAAAGAAATAGTAGAATTTATATATGTCCATAGCTTATTATGGTTTATTTTAAGCTATAATAAATTGTTAAGATGTTTTTCCAAGATAAATTGACAATGAGTTAAAGGTATTTTGTACTCAAGGCTTAACCCATTGTTTTCATAATTTATTATAAGCAAGATGAAATTAAAAATTAGTTGTTAACGAATACCTTTTTCATTTAATATTTTATATTCATTGCAACCTTTTTGAAATCCTAAATCACAAGCTTTTTTAAAGTAATTTACTGCTTGAGTGGATCTTACTTAACACCATCGCTATCAAGATATAAAAGTCCAAGAATATCACAAGTTTCTCCATACCCTAATTCACAAGCTTTTTTAAAGTAATTTACTGCTTGAGTGCGATCTTGTTTAACACCATCGCCATCAAGATATAAAAGTCCAAGAATACCACAAGCTTCTCCATACTCTAATTCACAAGCTTTTTTAAAGTAATTTACTGCTTGAGTGCGATCTTGTTTAACACCATCGCCATCAAAATATAAAAGTCCAAGACCATTACAAGCTTCTTTTATATCTAATTCACAAGCTTTTTCATAGTATTGTTTAGCTTTAGAATAATTACCTTGTTTATGTTGTTCTTTTCCAAGATCAAAATAATTATCATTTGAATAAACGCAAACAGGTATTAAAGTAAATACAAATATGAAATATTTCATTACCATCAATTTTCCTTTTAAAGCTATATTATTTGAAATTTTTATATTCTTTACAATCATATTCATCTCCTAATTCACAAGATTTTTCATAATTAATTCTTGCTGTATGGCAATCTCTTTCGATGTACTTACACTTCTTTAATAAAATAACCATCGTTCGAAAATACATTTGTTGTTAATAAAATTAAGAACTAATATATTTAATTTTATTTGTTGCCTTTTATAATTAATTGTTAATTATAGCATAAATTATAATTTACAATTGATAATATGTTATGTAAAAATTAAAGTTTGAAAAAATTTATTTTTTCAAATTCCAAAAGCGACATATTGTTTTAGTCTCTTTTTAAATTTCTTTATGGTAAAATATATGGTAATTTAGTTATATTAAATTTAATGTTTTAGTCTCTTTTTAAATTTCTTTATGGTAAAATCATAAAAGGAGCTTTTGTTTCAATTACAAGTTTTAGTCTCTTTTTAAATTTCTTTATGGTAAAATAATACTTGCGATTTTGATAGTGATATTATAGTTTTAGTCTCTTTTTAAATTTCTTTATGGTAAAATAAAGAATATCCACTTTTAAATATTCTTTGGTTTTAGTCTCTTTTTAAATTTCTTTATGGTAAAATAGACTTTGAACAAATAAAGAAAAATAGAGCTTTTTGTATACAAAAATGTATAAAAATATGCTATCATTTTAAAAGAGAAATTTAAAAAGAGACTAAAATAAGTGGTTTTCGGTTAGCCACGCAGGGTTACAATCCCTTTAAAACCGTTAAAATTCAAACAAACTAGCTTGTCTAATTTTATTAGACTTAGTTTTGTTTTCTTTGTATATCTTGTCATTGCTGTATTTAAAATCTTGTGTTTTTTCATCATACTCAAAAAGAACTAAATTTTTATCATCATTCATTTTTTCATTAAAAGAAACTCCGCCTAAAAGTATTTGCATATTGTCAAATTGTTTTTCAGTTATGGTTAATACTCTTATATTGCCACAAGGGGGTAAAATTCTTTCTACGGATTTGATTGCTGTTTTAGCCGAAGTCATTCCTTTACAAATTTTAACATATACGCTAAATTGCATCATAAAAAAGCCAAGTTTTACAAGCGAAACTCTAAATTTATTTGCACTTTTTTGCTCTTTCTTACTTTTAGTGGGTATATCAAACATCAATAATACTCTCATAAATTTATCTTCTATCATATAAATTTACCATCATAAGTTCATCATTTTCCAATAAAGCATTTTTAAAATTTTGAATATAAAAATTTATAGCCCTATTTAAAGGATAAGCTTTATTTTCAATAATGATTTCTTCTTGCAAAATACCAATTAATCTTTGCTTTGCTTCCTTATCTAAAAATTCACTCTCTTTTATATCATTTAAATCAAATACGCACAAGTCAACCAAAGGCCTAAATACTTCTATCAAATCATCGCAAAGATTAAAATCATTATAGATATTATCGTGCTTTATACCTTGCCATGGTAAAAGTCCACTTATGCAAACCGCTCTAACTATAAGTGATCTTATGACAGCATAACCGTAATTTAGATATGATGGGTAATTTTTAAAATATGGGCTTGATTTGAAATTTTGTTTTTGATGATTTTTTGCCACAAAATCGCTTTTCTTTGTAGTGTTACTTTAATTTGCTTTTTAGCTACTTTTGCACTGATAAAATGACCTAAAAATGGAGAAAAAATTCCATTGATATGATGAGATTCATCGCAAGTTAAAAGTATGATTTTATACTTGGCTAGAGCGCTAAGCAAGCTTGAAGTGATACTTGCTTGCAAAGATTCTAGTATGATAAAATTGATATCTTTGAGAAAAAACTTGGCTTCTTTATCGTCTTGTTTTATCACAAGATGATTAAACTCAAGGCTTAGTTTTGCTTGATTGGATATCAATATGCTTTTAAAAGCTTCATCATAGGCCATGTTTTTTGCTCGTCTTTAAGGCAATATCTTCCCTTGGTTTAAAATCAGCCTTAATTTTTTCTCCAAGCGGGGTTATAATGTATTTTTCAAAAATTTTCAATCCCTGAATTCCTAAATTTTCAACCCTTACACTTCCTTCTTTTGCATTTGTAAACAATAGCTTTTGATTGTCTGTTAAGTTTTCAAATTTATTATCATGTTTTTCAACACAAATACTTGAGGTGCTGATACCAAAACCATTATAATAAGCAAATTCGGGTTCTTGCATATCTTTTTTTTGTATCAAAACCAAATCATCTTTATGTAAAGAAAAACAAAACTCATAGCTTTCATCTATTTCTTGCCATTGCTTTGGATTGCCCTTTTTATCTTTACCTGCAATTACTATTTTATTTGGTAAAACTCCTAAAGCAAAATCCATAGTATAAATAGGTATAGCATAAAATTTATTTTGTTTTTTAAAAATATCAATCCTTACCATGGTATCATTTTCTACATATTTTGTACCTATTTTTCTTATTTTTCCACAATTTAGTGCTATTTCTACACCTTCTTGCGAGTTGTATTTTTTAATCATTTCATCTTTAGAGTAAAATGTTTCCTTATGCAAAGCTCCTCTTGCTCTTTTTCTAGGAGGTTTTGAAACAAAAAGTTTGTTTATTTGATTTAAAATTTGCTCTCTAAACCCCTCAAAAGGCTCAAAGAACTTAGCTTGATGTTTATAACTATCATTTGTAAGTTCTTTAGCATAAAGTTTTGCTTTTAAAAGCTCTTGTTCTTTTTTAAAATCCGAAAAAGCTTTTATAATGGCATTTGTGCTATAAGCGACTATTGTGGCATCAAGCGCGTGATGAAGATGGTTGTTTCTATCTTTTTGAGCAAATCCCCAAGTATGCCTTAAAACTGATGTAAGCATTCCATTGATTGTTTGCACATGTATTTTACTTCCTTTTTCTCCACTTTTTAAATTTATGTCTTCTTTTTCATCTAAAGGTAAAAAATCTAAATATTCTTTTGTGTATTTAACAATAAGAGTTGAAATATATCTTGTATCATTTAAATTCCTGCTGATAAAATCTTGCTGTTGCTTACCTTTAAAAGCTTCGTCTAAAATTTTATTTTTCTTTTTGTAGGGAAGATTTTGAGCCAAAGCTTGAATTTTACTCCATCTTTCTTCATTTGCTCCAAAGGCTTCAAAAGGTGTTTTATTGAGTTTTTCTTGATTTTCTTTAGTAAAAACCAAAACCTTATTTAAAAAAGAATCATCAAAACTTCGTGAATAAGGATATATATGATCAACCTCTAAAGCTTTTTCATCTCTTAAGTGTTCTATGGATATTTTTTTACCACTATAAATACAAAATTCTTTTTGTTCTTTCCAAAGTTTTAATTTTAAGATGTTTTTAGCATTTGCCTTAAGCCCAAAATTTTCACACTCATTTAAAGCCCAAATATTATTCTCATAGTTTTCTTTTTGCTCTTTTTCGATCTTAGTCCTAAGCTTTTTACTCAGCCCTATATCTCTTGCTAATTCTATATGAATTTTATGCATTTTTCCATATTTTTTAAGCAAAGCATTTAAAACTTTTCTATACTCGCTTATAGCACGATTTACGATAGGATTGGTAAGCTCTTGTGCAAAAATACTATCGCAAAAGGCAGGTAAGAAATCGAATTTTTGATTGTTTGATTTTGTTTTCAAATTTAAAAGCTTGCAAGCCTCATCGTATCTTTTTCCCTCTTTCATCAAAGGCAAGATTAGATTAAGTGCTTTAAAACTAAGATTTATATGATCATTGAAATCAATTTCTATTAAATTCTTGATTTGCTCGTTATTTAAACTATACTTTTCTAAAGTAATTTTTAATTTCTCATTATCTTTAATTAGAGTGATATAAGTCGCTATTTGATCTAGTTCTTCCCTAGTTAAGGAATGCTCTCCTAGGGCTTTTTTAAATTCGACTAATTTTCTAAATTCGATCAGCTTTGCACTTTCTGCATTGTCTTTATCATACTTTAGGCTTTTAAATTTCATACTTTCATGAAGTTTAATGTATTCTCTAAATTTTTTATAAGTGATACTTCCTTTATCTAAGATATGATTTAAAATTTCATTGATAATCTGACTCGATACAAGCTCTCCGCTCTCTTTCTCTAAGCTTTTTAGTTCATTGATAATCTTGGTTAACGCTACGAATTCCCAAGCACTATATGAATTTTTACAAGCTCTTTTTTCATCTTCAAAAAAAGTGCAAGCTCCTACTAAATATGAAAAATCTTTCAAAGGTCTTTGAAAAAATGCAACTTTTAGAATTTCCTTTATAAAATTATCATTATAAGAATATCCCCATTCTTTTTGTTTTTCTAAAATCAGTTTTAATTCTTTTTCTAAATCACTTGCTAGAACGCAATTTTCATAACTGCCTTTTTTATTGCGTATATTTATAAAATCTTTTGTATTTTCTTTATATTTTTGGAAAAATTCTTTATAAAAATACTCTCCTACACTTTGATATTTTTCTAATTTTAAAGCATTTGTTTTTAAAGCGCTTAAAATTTTACCCTTTTCATTGTCACTTGATTTTTTTTCATTTTTATTCATATAGCCACGATGTTTTGCTATGTGTAAAATCACCCTTGCTAAATCTTTGGGTTCTATTTTTTCATTAAGTGCTTTATACCTTAGCTCATAAGGACTTACAAGCCTTCCTTCATAAGCTTTAGGCAATTCTCCATCGTTTGCTATATAATCTTGATAATTTAACTTCAATTCTTTTGAGATAATATGCTTTAAAGCAATCAGTCTTGATCTTCTTCTTCCTAGTCGTCTTCTATTGCTTCTTGCATTGCGTCTAGGTAAAGCTAAAGATTCTTTTGTTTTAGGATCTTCAGCCTTAGTAAATAATCTCACACCACAATCTTGCAATTGATTGTCTTCAACAAAAGCCCAACCTATAGAGTTAATCCCTATATCAAAACCTAAAATTTTCATTCGTTCTCGCTTTTATATAGTATTTATGATTGATTTTAAATAACATTGCTTTCATATCAAAGCACCTCTAACAATTTAACCCTACTCCTGAAATTCAACACTCTCAAATCTCGGTTTATCCACAAAGCAAGATTTTTCTTTTAAAAATAAAACCTCGACAACCCCTACAGGGCCATTTCTGTTTTTGCCGACTAAAATTTCAGCATTTTCTTGCATAGGATTAGGAATGAAATTTCTTTGATAAGGTTTGCCTTCGGCTTTAGCCTTGTTTTCGCGTTCTTTTTCATCTTGTTCCCTATAAACCTCATCGCGATACACAAATAAAATCGTATCCGCATCCTGCTCTATAGCCCCACTTTCACGCAAATCACTCATCATAGGACGCTTGTTTGCACGCTGTTCTAAAGAACGATTGAGCTGTGAAAGCGCGATGATAGGCATATCAAGCTCCCTTGCTAAAAGCTTAAGCCCTCTTGAAATTTCGCTGACTTGTAAATGTCTATCATTGAAATTAGAATTACTCATCATAAGCCCTATATAATCGATCACACAAAGCCCTATACTTTCTTCTTGAGCCTTTAAACGCCTTAAAATCGCTCTTACATCTGTGATAGTCGCATAACCACTATCATAGATAAATAATTTCTTTTTAGAATAATAATTACAAGCATCACCAATGCGTTCCCATTCGTTATCATTTAAATCCGCAGTCAAGATTTTTTGCAAAGGAATGGAAGTTTTTGCCGAAAGCATTCTTTGCATGATTTGAGCAGCAGGCATTTCAAGAGAAAACATCACCACTCCCTTATCCTGTCTTAAAACCTTTTCTATAAAATTCAAGCACAAAGTTGTTTTTCCCATACCTGGGCGCGCTGCGATGATGATAAGCTCCCCGCCTTTAAAACCCTTAGTCATAGTATTTAGATCTTCAAATCCTGTATCAAGTCCTATCACGGATTTGTTTTCAAGGCTTTTTTGTTTTTTAAATTCTTCCAAAAGCTCGCTTAAGACTATTTCTATATCTTTGATATCGTTGGTGTTTACACGATTGGTGATGTTAAAAATTTCCTTGCCGATTTCATCAGAAATTTCACTGACTGCGCGATTATCATTGATCCTTGTTGGCAAAAGATGGGCAAAACTTAAAAGCTGTCTTTTAATCGACTTTTCGCGAAGTTCATTGACATAAGCGGGCAGATCTATTATCGAAGGAGTTGCGATAATCTCTGTTAAAATTTGCTCGTCTATTTTTTTATGCTTTTTTAAAAAGCTAATCGATATAGGCTCTCCAGCATTCACACAAGCAATAATAGCTTTAAAAACATCCTGATGAGCTTTAAGACTAAAATCTTTAGGTTCTATATCTCCTGCTATGCTAGAATAAGCGTCCTCGCTCATAATACAACTACTTAAAATTGCGCGTTCTAAATCCAAATCAAAATGCTCTTGCTGCACCTATTTTCCTTTTTTGAGTAAAATTTATTGAAAGATTTTATCTAAAAGAATCTAAAAATTCACATAAGCTTTTTATAAAAAATTAAAGTAATATTAGTTACAATAAAATTATAATTTTAATCAAAAACTATCAAGGAGTTTATCTTGAAAAAAACCTTATTTTCTTTTGCTTTGGCCTCTTTATTTGTAAGTCAAGCTTCATCCATAGAATTTCAAAGTGGTCTTAGCGGAAATTTAAGCTTAGGGATAGGAGTAAGAGATGTTAAAAGCAATATCTCACCTCTAGCAAATAGCAACTATCTAGGTGGGTATAACGCTAAAAATTCCGATACTGCTGCCATACCTTTTATAGGTCTTGAGCTTTATTATGGCAATTTAATCGATAATGATAGAGTATTTCTTAAAAACTATAACGGAAGAGATTTAAGCGGTATTGCTTTGGGTTATGAAAGAGCTTATTTAGAACGCTTTAGCACTTCTTTTTCTTTCATTTCATCTTTAAGAGAAAAAGCTTATGCTAATCCTTATTTTATAGGTAATCGTGAAGAAACTGATGTGAGTAAATACGGCTTTAGAATTTCACAACTTTACGAAAGTGATTTTGGAAAATTCAATGCTTCTTATGTTTTTGCAAAAAACAAACTAGATAAAGAAAGTATAGAATTTGATTCTCTTAAACGAGAGGGAAATTATCATGAGTTAGAATTAAGCTATAATTATTCTTTATTAAACTTAGGCTTAATCTATGATTATAATGACGCTGATGGAAAGGCTCAAAGCTACTCAAGATATGGCTTTAAAATAGGCACACATCTAGTTTTTGCAAGAAATTATATCCTAACTCCAAGCCTAAGCTTAAATCAATACAAAGCAGATGGCACAGATCCTATTTTTAACCAAAAACAAGATGGTAGTATCACAAAATTTAATCTCAAGCTCGTAAAAAATCAATTCTTAGGCTATGACTCACTTTATGGCTTTGTAAATTACGGCCTAGAAAAAAGAAATAGTGATATAGATTTTTACGATGAAACATACCACATCTTGCTTACAGGTGTAGGATATAAATTCTAAAATCAATCCAAAGAAACTATCATCATAAAAACGATAGTTTCTTAAAGACTTTTCTAACAAAAATACAAGCTAAAATCAAAACACAAAGTTCAGCAAAAAAGGGACTAAGCCACACTCCTTTTAAACCCATGATAGAAGATAAAATCAAAAGAAAACACAAAGGAATAAAAAGATTTTGACTCAAGCTTAAAATCAAAGAAAAACTCGCTTTATTGCTCGCTGTTAAAAAAGAACCACTTAAAACATTAAACCACGCAAAAAGATAATTAAAAGAAAACAACATCAAAGCCATATAAGCAAAAATGATAAATTCTTGATCACCTTCTTGAGTAAACAATCCTACCAAATCCTTACCGCAAACAAATATCATCACGATAGACAGCAAAGACAAAATCGCACCCGCAAAAAACATTACCTTTAAAATATCTTTAATCCTTGAAAAATCCTTTTTAGCATAATTATAACTTAATGCAGGCTGCATCGCATCACCCATAGCGATAATAAGCATAATGATAAAATTATCAATATACGAAACGATAGAAAAAGCAGCAACCGCTTGAGTGCCTGAAATTTTTAATAAAACTAAATTGGCAAATATGCCATATAAAGAACCTGAGATATTGCCAAAAAATTCACTGCTTCCATTATAAACTATGTTTTTAAAAATCTTCATATTCATATACAAACTTGAGAATTTAAGCTCTAAATTTTGAAATAAAAAAGGGAAAATTCCAAAAATACCGCCTAGCATAAGTCCCAAACAAGTCGCAAGAGCTGCTGAAAACAAGCCCCAACCTAACACAACGATGAAAATATAATCAAGCACTATATTACTTAATGCTATAATCACATTCATCATCATACTATAAGTTGTTTTTCCACAAATTCTAAGATAATTATCCAAAGCAAAAGAACACATGGTAAAGGGTGCGAACAAAGCAAACACAAGCATACACTCTTTTGCCATTGATTTGATATCTTCACTTACATCTAAAAAATTAATCAAAACAGGACTTAAAAGATATTCTAAAATGCCCACCAAACATGAAATAAGAAAGATAATTAACATACTAGAGCTAAAGATTTTTCTAGCTAAATGTTTCTTCCCAAGTCCTAAATGCATAGAAATTTGCACAGCTGAACCAATGGCTATCATATCAGCCAAAGCAAAAGATATCATAATAAAAGGAATAATCAAGGCCAAAGCCGCTAAAGCGTCATTTCCTAGATATTTTCCAACAAAAATTCCATCAACAATATAATAAAAAGAAATAAATGCCATGCTTATTACATTAGGCACAGCACATTTAACAAAAAGCCTAAAAGGGCTTAAGGTGCTAAAAATATTTGACATAAAAAATCCTTTAAAATATTTAACAATACAAATATCTTAAAAGGAGCTAATAGAGTGTTTGAAGTCCTAGTATGTAGAAAGCTAAGCGATAGGTTTCTATCGGTATGATTTTTTTATTGTTTTTGTTTTGTGTTTGCATAATAATATTTAAAAATTAAAATATAATAAAGAAATTATAATATTGAAAGTTTAATAAGTCAAATTTAGCCCAAGGGCCAAATTTGATTAAATTACGGCAAGTATCTTTACAGCGTCATTTAAGCCTGTTACTATGCTTGCGCCATTTTTAGTTGCAATATCTCCTGCTACAAAAATGCCTTTTACATTGCTTTGTTTATTTTCATCCATTAAAGGAACTCCTTTATCATCGACATTGATTCCGCATTTTTGTAAAAAATCAAGAGGAGTAGAACCACCGATAGCATAAATGATTCTATCATAAGTCTCACTGCTGCCATCGTTAAATTTCACTTTAGCTTTACCATTATCATCCTCAAGCTCTTCTATATCTATACCGAGTTTTAATTCTACTTTGCCTGAATTTCCAGCTTCGTGAATATCTTTAAGATTGATATCATTTAGTCTCGTAAATTCTTTCTTGCGATAACAAAGGCTTACTTTGTTTGAGTTAGCTAAATCCACCGCATATTCTGCAGCTGAATTTCCACCTCCCACAACAAGGATTTTTTCATCACCTAAAACAGAATTAGCATTGAAATTAATAATCTTTGTTAAAGTTCCAGGAAGTTTATAGTCAGGTTTATTAGGCTTACCCATTCTACCTATAGCAACGATGATATTTTTACACTCATAAACACCCTTGCCTGTGCTTACTAAAAATACTCCATTTTCATTTTTAACACTCTCTACTTCAGAGCCAAATTCAACTTCTATATTATGCTCATTTAAAGCGTTTTGAAAAGTTTCTATGGTGCTTTCTTTGGTTCCATCTTGAAAAGGGACATGTCCGTGATTTGTCCCTTCACAACCCTTATAAGCCATATCAACTCTTTTACCATCTTTGTAAAACTGCATCAAAGTTTGACAAATATTGTTTGATTTCTCCAATACCAAAACTTCTTTATTTTTAAGCTTGGCTTCAACCGCACAACCAATTCCTGTCGGCCCTGCGCCAACTACAATTAAATCTACTTTTTTCATTCAAATTTACCTTTCAATTCTAAATTTTTTTGTATAATTTATCAAGTTTTTTGTAAATAAAGGATTAAAAATGCGAAATTTACTTGAAAATATTAAGAAAAATTCTCAAAAATTGCTCAATTTAACACCCAAAGATAAAGAAAATATTATATTGAAACTAGCTCACACTTTAAGAAAGAATTTCAAAACCATATTAGAATCCAATGAAAAAGATATAGCAAATTTCACCAAAAGTGGAGCAATGCGAGATAGGCTTTTACTAGATGAAAAACGCATTTTTTCTCTTTGTGATGCTTTGGAAAAAATTGCTTATTTAGAAGATCCTATAGGTAAAATTTCTAAAGGTTGGGTTAATTATGCGGGCTTAAAGATAGAAAAAATCAGCATTCCCATAGGACTAATCAGTGTAATTTATGAGGCAAGACCGAGTCTAAGTGCTGAAATCATTGCTTTAATGATAAAAAGCTCCAATGCTTGCGTGCTTAAAGGAGGCAGTGAAGCAAAATTTACAAATTCAGCAATATTTGATCTTGTTTATAAAGTACTAGAAGAGTTTAATTTGCAAGATTGTTTTGCTATGTTTTATGAAAGAAATGAGATCATGCAAATTTTAGCTTTTGATGATTTAATCGATGTGATTATCCCTCGTGGAAGTTCAAATATGATACAAGAAATCGCTAGTCATACAAAAATTCCACTCATCAAACAAGACAAAGGTTTATGCCATGCTTTTGTGGATGAGAGTGCAAATTTAAATATGGCTTTAGAAATCATCCTTAATGCAAAATGCCAAAGAGTAAGTGTTTGTAATGCCCTAGAAACCCTTTTAATCCATGAAAAAATTGCTAAAGATTTTATAGAACTTTTAATCCCTGAATTTGAAAAATTTAAGGTAAAAATTCACGCACATGAAAATATCTTAGAACATTTTAAAAACTCAAAATTAGAAATTTCAAAGGCTGATGAAAGCACTTTTGATACGGAATGGCTTGATTTTGCTATCAGTGTAAAATCAGTAAAAGATTGCGATGAGGCTATAGAGCATATCAACCAACACAGCTCTTTACACTCTGAAACCATAATCTCAAACAATGCTTTAAACATAAACAAATTTCAACGCCTTCTACGCTCATCTTGTATTTATGTCAATGCCTCAACTCGTTTTAGCGATGGGGGTGAATTTGGCTTTGGTGGGGAAGTGGGAATTTCCACAAGTAAACTTCATGCAAGAGGTCCAATGGGTGTTGAAGATATTTGTACTTATAAATACCTAATCAGCGGAGAAGGACAAATAAGAAAATGAGTAAAAGAAAAATTTTAAAACAACAATATAAAGAAATCATACAACTTAATCCAACTGAAAGAGTTTGGCAAATGCCTTTTTTCTTTGCCTTAGCAGTTGGATTTGCACTTAGTATTGCTGCATATTATGAGCGTATGGACTTGGGACTAATCGCTATGATAGGAATCATGGCTTTTGTTTATACAACCAATACGCCTATGTATCATAGAATGGCTGTTACAATGTGCTGTTCTTTTGGTTTGTGCTTATCTTTTTTAATAGGACTTTGCACCCATTTTTTTCCTGCGTTTTCTCCGCTTATAATTGGTCTAGTGGCTATGGCTAGTTCTATTTTGATACGCTATTATAACATAGGCGCGCCGGGGTATTTTTTCTTTGTTTTTTCCTGTTTATTGGCTTCATTTTTTCCTTTTCCAGCAAAAGATTATATTTTTCTAGTGGGATTGATTTGTATAGGTGGTATCATTGCCAACATAGCTGCTTTTTTATACTCTGTATCTGTCATTTATATTTTTAAAAATTCCCCACCCAAGCCTGTTTTACAAAATGGGAATTTAGGCTTTGATATTATCTTTGTAGATTCTATAATTATTGCTTTTTTTGTCGGATTTGCTGTATTTCTAGGAGCATTTTTAGAACTTGATAGAAGTTATTGGGTTGCAGTTAGCACGACTGTTATCTTACAAGGAGCTAATTTAAAATCAGTCTGGATAAAACAGCTTCAACGCATTCTTGGGACAACGGTTGGAATTTTATTTGCATGGTGGCTTTTAAAAATCAAATTTACTCCTTTAGAATTTGTCTTGTTGATGATGTTTTTAGCCTTTATAATAGAGTTTTTAGTAGTTAGAAACTATGCCTTAACCGTAATTTTTCTTACCCCTTATGTGACTTATTTAGCTGAAGCAGCTTCTTTTGGAAATTTAAGTGTTGATATGCTGATACACGCTCGCTTGCAAGATATTATCATAGGTAGTCTTTTGGGGCTTCTAGGGGGTTTTGTTATCCATAAACCTTATTTAAGAAAATATTTTGAATACATTGCAAAATACATTTTTAGAGTAAGATTGACAAATAGATAATTCTTTTAAAATTCAGCTTTTAAGCTTACGCGCATTAAAAGCTGAAATAATATATTTTAAAAATTCCTGTATAAATATCTTAATTTATAAAAGCTTACAAAATTTGATATTTATTTATTAGCTCTTTCAATATACTCCCCACGCACTGTATCAACGCGTATAACTTCACCCTCTAAAACATGAAAAGGAATTTGTACAACTGCACCTGTTTCAAGTGTAGCAGGTTTTTTGTTTGAACCTTGAGTATCGCCTTTAAAATTTGGAGCTGTTTCTACAATCTTAAGTTCTACAACTTGCGGAACTTCCACGCCGATAGCTTTGCCGTTGTGAAAAAGTACATCTACCATCATACCATCAAGCATCCATTTTTTTGCTTCCCCTACATCTTCATCACTGATTGCGACTTGCTCGTAAGATTCTGTATCCATAAATTGGCAATTTTCACCATCATCATAAAGATACTGCATGGTTTTTTCTTCCAAATTTGGAGCTTCGCATTTATCTCCTGCGTGAAAAGTTTTTTCTAAAACCTTACCATCAATAAAAGATTTGATTTTTATACGCACAAAAGCAGGACCTTTTCCTGGTTTTACATGTTGATATTCAACTATTTTAAAAGGAATTCCATCGATTTCGATTTTAAGCCCTTTTTTTAAATCACCCATTGAATAAGATGCCATAAATTTTCCTTTTTATATTAAAAATAAATTATAATTTTAACAAAAATTATTTGATATCACAATATAATTGATAATAAAATAAGCATTTTTTTGTTAGAATTTAGCTTTAAAGCATAGTAAATGCTCGCTTCTTTAAAAAGAAGAGGAAAGTCCGAGCTGCAAAAGACAAACATTCCATCTAACGGATGGCTAGGGCGACCTAAGGGACAGTGCAACAGAAAGAAAACTACCACGAAAGTGGAAAAGGTGAAACGGTGAGGTAAAAGCTTACCAGCGATTTTGGCAACAATTTCGGCTATGTAAACCCAATGTGCAGCAAGAAGGGATGGTTAAGGTCTTTATTTTAACCCTTCGCTTGATTTTGTTTGCGAAAACAAAACTAGATAAATGAGCATTCTAGACAGAACTCGGCTTATCGCTATGCTTTAAAAATTTTAATCTTTGAAATATTTTAAAGCTTTTTGAATTTTTTGAATTTCACAAGCTTTAGAATTCTTTTTTTCACTTATTAAAACAACCGCTTCTTGTAAAAGTGCTTTAACTTGACTTAAATTATCATTTAGTTTATCTTTTAACTCATCACTTTGAAAATCTCTTGCAAGATCTTCAAGCATTTTTTTTAAATCAAGTGTATTTAGCAAGCCTTCAAGCTTATTAACATCCTCTTGTATGAGCGCGAGTTTAAAATCACTAAGCCATTGCTTCATTGCTATGCACTTCTCTCCAAGCTTCTAACAAGCCTTTAGTTACATTGATAACCTCATCAATCCTTGCTTCATTATTTTCTAAATTTGCCAAAGATAAAAGTTGAATCTCTCTTGTATAAAGACCGCTAAGATAATGCGCTACATCACCACCTTTTTCATAATCTAAAGTATTGATAAGCTCTATAAAAATAGCCGTAGTTCTTTTTACAAAATGCACTCTTTGTTCTATATCTTCGTTTCTTATCGCTACTTTAGCCCTTGAGCAAAAACGCAAAATTCCTTCATAAAGCATTTCGATAAGTTTTTGCGGAGATTCTATCCCCGCTTGATTTTGAGAATAAGCATTGTAGGCTAAATTATTTTGCATGATTTATCCTTAATTATTTGAATTATTTGCTGCATTAATCATATTTGTAACAGTAGTGAGTTGTTGATTAAGCTTATTTAGAATACTTTCATATTGCAACCATTGATTTGCCATAGTTTCATACCTAGTATCTATCAGTTTTTGAGCTGATTCTTTTGATTCAGTAAGAGCTTTTGTATCATTGGTTAAACTTTCATCATATTTTGTTAAAGAACCATCAGTTCCTGTTATACCTTGTAAAGTCGTTTTAAGCTGTGCAAAAACACCTGCACCCTCAACAGCTTCAGCTGTTATAGAAACTTGGCTCAAGCCAAATTGCTTAAGAAAATCATTATCCCCTTTAATCGCAAAATCAGCATTCCCATCTGTTTTAAAATTAAGCTTAAAACCTGTTTCTCCATTTTGATTATAAGATTCAACCTTTACAGTTAAACCCTCAATCCCTTTGCTATTGATATGGTCGGCTAAATTCTGAAGCATTTCTTGTTCTGTTGCACCACTTAACTTAAAAGCTGTTCCATCGGCATTTTTAGACAAATCATAGGTTTCAAAATCACTTACAATTTGAAATTTGCCCGAATCAAAGCTTATGCCATTATCATCGCCTTGTGCTTTATTTAAAAATTTATCAAGACTGCCCTGTTTAATCAATTCACCCGTATGATTTATATTTTTATATTGAGTAATACCCGAAAAAAAGCTCTCGGCCATAGCTGTATCTTCTTTTACCTTGCTTTCAAAGGCAGAAGAATCAAAATTTAAAGTTCCTGATTCTGTCATGCTTAAACCATAATCTTGTAAAGAAAGCATAACCTTAGCGCTTACTTTATTGCCGCTAGCATCTTCTACTGTTCCATCCACTGATTGAGATTGAAAAAGTATCGAAACAATACTTGAACGTATAGAATTTACCTCAGTTACACCCTGTAAAGATCCTTTGGTTCCAGTTTCGCTGTTATAATCGGTTGCTGCGTTAAGGTTTAAAACTAAATCATTATAAGCATCAACCATTTCTTGCATAGCTTGAGTGATAGACTCGCTATCTTGCTGAATATCAAAATTAATTTCACCCGTTTTATTTAAAGTCAGAGTAATTCCTACACCAATATCGGTAATAGTATTGCTCGATCTTGTCATCTTAATGCCGTCCATGGTAAAATTAGCATTTTGAGCTTGTTGGATATGCAAAGGATTTTCAGCATCATCTATAATGCCTACGCCTTTTTTACTTGTAGCAGGATCAAACCCTTCTGCATTTAAAGCTGTTTCATCAAGATTCCATCCTAAGCTTTTAAATACTTCTGTTGCATTACTATCTACTACATATTTTCCATTGCTATCTTTCGCGCCTGGATAAAAACTTATAGCGCTATCTTCGCCTGTTTCCTTGCTTGTCAAAGTTAAACGATATGGAGTGTCTTTTTCGCCTGTATTTACCATTTTAGCTACTATTTCTCCACCTGTAGCACTATTGATTTTATCTACTAAATCGCTATAAGTTGTATTTTTATCTATGGTTACGGTGTATTCTTTACCTTTAGAAAAAAAGGTTAAATTTGTAGCACTTGTTAAATTTGCATTGATAATGCCTGTATCATTTGCTAAGCCTTTGCTTTGATAAACATCTTTTTGTGCAAGTTGAGTGACATTGATATTCATACTTTGTAAGGCCACACCCGAAGTAGCTGTAAGGCTTGCAGGAGGATTATCTGTAATACTTGCCACAACCTTTCTCTTAGCAAAAGCAGTAGCATCTCCCAAAGAAGAAACCGCGCTTTGAAAAGTAGAAAGTTTAGTTTTAATCTCTGTTAAGTCTTTTTGTTTTGTTGTATTTTCTTCAATCTTTGTAGTATAAGGATTAACACGAGCTTGTTGCTCTGCTTCTTTTAATTTATCTATAGTTTCTTGTGTTAAAACCCCTGATCCAAATCCCAAACTTGATAAACTACCAAATGCCATTTTAACTCTCCTTATCAAAAATCATACCGATTACATCTCTAAAGTATTCAGCCAATCTCATAGCTTCTTCGCTAGGAATTTGACGAATTTCTCTTCCAGTACTTTTCTCTGTCACGCTTATATACATTGAATCAATTTTATCGCTATATCCAAATCTGACATTAGTATCTAGCGAATCCATTTGCTCATTTAATTTTCGCACAATATCTGTCAATTTATTGTTCAAATTTCCTTGCTGTTTATCATCGCCTCCTTGGCTTTGATTTCCTCCAGCTTGAATATCTGAATTAGTTTGATGCGCTCCACTTGCTCTTTGAGCTAAATTCGCAAAAGCTGCATCTAACTGCCCATTTGCCTTTGATATTTCCATTTTAAAATCCTTTTTAAAATTTAATATTGCTGTTTAAAGGCTATATCGACAAAATTATAAATTTATGAATACTTTATAAAGAAAAATTTATTTTTCATTACAAAAAAATAACAAGCAAAAAGTGTGCCAAAAGTTATCAAAAAGCTGAATTTAAGATAGAATTAGCCTAGAATTTCAAATTTTGAAAAAAGTTCTGAGTTATTTTCCAAAATATTTCTTAAAATCAAATCCTCAATCACGCTTTTAGTACAATCAGTTTGTTTAGGCCAAACTCTTTCATAACCCTCCACTAAGCCTTTAGCAGTAGCATCAATCCCTACTCTATCTGTTTTAATAAAAATATCTCTTTTAGCGTCTATATTGTTTACCACGCGCCATACAAGCATATAAGGATTTTCGAGTTTGTTATTAGTATCTAAAAATACTAAAATTCTAAAATGCTTTTTAAATTCCAAAAGTTTTTCAAAGCTTTGCTCTATTTTTTCTTTTTTATCTAGCAAAATACAAACTATAGGACTTTTACTTTCTTTGTAAAATTGCTTTAGATTAACAAGCTCTATTTTGGTTTTAAAAAGCTCTAATAATTTTTCATCTTCTAAAATTTCAAGCTCTTCTACTATGGTTTCTTCACAAGCATCAAGTCCTGCCTTTCCTCCAAAGCAAGAATTAGGCGAAGCATGGTCTAATTGATCACAAATTCCTTCAGAAATTAAAATTTTATTTGCATTAAAACGATTTAAAATATAAGGTATCAATGCATCATAATCATCTAAATTTGGGGCTTTCTTATCTACAAAAATAGCATGCTTAACAAAGCTCATTTGTCCCACTCCCCAAAAAGCATGCATAATCTGCTGTGCATGAGCAGGATATTTTGCATCAATTTTTGCCAAGATAAGATTATGAAAAACCCCATTTTCAGGCATTTTATAATCGATTAAATCAGGAACTGAAGTTTGCAAAAGGGGTAAAAATATTCTTTCGGTTCCAAGCCCCATAATCTTATCTTCTAAAGGAGGTTTTCCCACAACGGTTGCTTGATAAATAGCCTCTTTTTTGGTATAAATTTTTTCTACCTTCATCACAGGAAAAAGCTCTGCGGGAGTATAAAAACCCGTATGATCGCCAAAAGGTCCTTCGATTTTAAATTCTTCTAAATCCACATAACCCTCGATCACTATATCACTATCATAAGGCACAAAAATACCATTTTCACAAGGTGTCAGTTTGGCTGGAGTTTTTTTAATAAAACCATAAAGTAAAAGTTCAAAAATTCCTTTAGGCAAAGGAGCTTGAGAACACCAAATATAAAGAGGATCCCCGCCTATGGCTATACTTACAGGCATTTTTTTAAAGCCAGCATTTTTATACTCGTGATAAAAATTTGCCCCATCTTTATGAATTTGCCAGTGCATTAAAAGTTCATTTTTATCGCTAACTTGCAAACGATACATACCAAGATTATTTTGAGTTTTATCCAAATTTTGTGTATAAACTTGCCCCATAGTAATAAATCTACCCGCATCTTCTTCCCAAGTCCTAAGTATAGGAAGTTCTTCAAGAGAATTTAAAAGCTCATAATCATACAAAGCTTTATCTGCTTTTAATCTTTTAGGTGGGACATTTTTAAGACTTAATAAATTCATAAAAAAATCTATTTTTGCTTTAAAACTAGTAGGAATATGAAGCTTGGTTAGCTTTGAAATTTCATCAGCTACCTCTTTATAATCTCGTCCAAAAGCCAAATTTAATGCTTTTTCATTACAAAAAGCATTCATCAAAACAGGAAATTTATATTGTTTATTGTTTCGTTTATCTACGGGATTTTTAAAAAGCAAAGCCTTACCATTTTCACCTTTTTTAGCTTCTATATAAGCTAAATGGGCGATTTCAAGATCTACATCTACAGGTTCTTCATACACTTTTAGCAAATCATTGTCTTTTAGAATTTTAATAAAATCTTTCATATCATACTTTCAGCTTTTTTCAGAATTTCTTTAGCTCCCTTGGCGATAAATTCCTTTGCTAAACTCTCACCAAAGCCTTTAAATTCGCTTTTTTTAATCATTCTTTTTTCTTTTAAAATTTCACTACCATCAGGCAAACCAAGTATGGCACGCACACAAATCTCATCATTTAGAAGTTCTGCATTAATACCAATAGGCACTTGACATCCTCCTTCTAAAGTAGCGATAAATTCTCTTTCTATGGTAGTTTCTATCAAAGCATTATCATCATTTAAACACTTTAAAAATTCTAAAATTTTTTCATCATCTATGCTCTCTATACCCAAAGCCCCTTGAGATGCTGCTGGGATTAGCTCATCTTTGCTAAATGCATAAACAAAATTCACTTGTTTATCTAAATCCAAACGCTTAATACCTGCCATAGCTAAGATAATCGCATCAAAATCCCCATTTTTTAATTTTTCTATACGAGAATTCACATTGCCACGCAAGGAAATAATTTCTAAATCAGGTCTTAATAATAAAAGTTGCATTTTGCGTCTAAGGCTTGTAGTGCCAATCCTTGCACCTTTTGGCAAAGAAAGAAAATCTTTATAATTTTGACTCAACATCGCATCATTGCTTTGTTCTCTTTTGCTGATCGCAGCCAAAACCAAACCTTGAGGAAAAAAACTTGGTACATCTTTTAAGCTATGCACAGCCAAATGTGCTTCATTTCTTAGCATACTTTCTTCTAGCTCCTTGGTAAAAAGCCCTTTACCCCCTATTTTTGCCAAGGGACTATCTAAGATCACATCTCCTTTAGTTTTAAAACCTTCTAAACGAACTGCTATGCCATGAGTTTTGCTTAAAAAATTTGCTATAAATTCACTTTGCCAAAGAGCTAATTGGCTTTTTCTTGTAGCTATGACAAGTTCTTTCATTTTTTCTCCTCTATGATTTCAACATCGATAATTTCTTCATCAGAAGTATTATTTTGCCTATAGTTTCTTTTGTATCTAGGTTTGGCAAAGTTAAAAATCAAGCCAAAACATAAAACAAAAAATCCAAAAATGCTCGTTACTATTCCTGGAAAGATAAACAAAAAAGCCGCCATTATAAAAGCAAACTGGGTAAGCATATTTTTAAAATCACTTATACGAAACTCAAGCATATTTTTCCAAAAAATTCCAAGCAAAATTACTCCAAAAATCATACTAGCCAAAATAAAAATTAAAAAATTTCCCAAACCAAAAAATACGATAAATAAAATACTTGCAACAAGTTCTAATAAAAAAAGCGGACTAAGGCTGAGCTTGTAATTCATTCTACACTCTTTTTAATAAAATCAAAAGCTTCTTTACTTGATAGAATTTTTTTCTCTAGTGTTTTTCTATCTATAAATTCTAGCTCATCCTTTTCTAAACCCTTACCCACAACCAAAGCATAAGGAAAGCCCATAAGCTCAAAATCATTCATCTTGACCCCAAAACGCTCATTTCTATCATCAAGTAAAACCTCAATGCCCGCATTGCTTAAATCCTCATAAAGCTTGGTAGCAAATTCTAAAGATTTCTCATCTTTGATGTTTGAAACTATAATTTCAAGTGTAAAAGGAGCTAAGGTTTTATTCCAAATACAACCCTTCTCATCATGATTTGCCTCAATCGCTACTGCAAGCAAGCGCGAAACTCCTATACCATAGCATCCCATGTAAAAAGGCTTGCTTTTGCCATTTTCATCTAAGAAATTTGCATTCATAGCCTTAGAATATTTTTGTCCTAGTTTAAAAATATGCCCTACTTCTATACCCTTGCTTAATCTTAATTTTCCACCACATTTAGCACAGCAATCATTTTCTTTAACTTCTGCCAAATCCTTAAAACGATCCTTGTTTAAATTAACCACATCAATGCCTATCAAATGATAATCTTTTTCATTTGCTCCCATTATCATTTGTTTTTCGCCTTCAAGCTCTTTATCTAAATAAAAATCAACATTTTTCAAACCCACAAAGCCTATAAAACCTGCAACCAATCCCGCTTTTTCTAATTCTTCTTCGCTCGCATCCACAAGCTCAAGAGCATTGCAAGCGTTTTGCGCTTTGGTTTCTTGTAAATCATCGCAACCGCGTATAAAAAATACAACTAATTTATTTTCATTTTCGTAAATAGCTTTTTTTACTACAGCTTTAATGGTATAAAAAGCATTGATTTTGAAAAATTGTGCTAAAGCTTCTATGGTTTTAACATCTGGAGTGTGAAATTTACTTGTATAATTTGCCTCAGGACGCTCTTCATCGCAAGTTTTATTGGCTCTAATTGCAGCTTCAACATTTGCAGCATAATCACAATTTTCACAAATTAAAATATCATCCTCGCCATTTTTTGCCAAAACCATAAATTCTTTAGAACCACTTCCGCCAATCGCTCCACTATCGGCATCAACAGCTCTAAATTCTAAGCCCATTCTTTGTAAGATTTGAGAATAAGTCTTATACATCAAATCAAATTCACGCGTTAAATCCTCTTCATTTGCATGAAAACTATAGCCATCTTTCATTAAAAATTCACGACATCTTAAAAGCCCAAATCTTGGTCTTGCTTCATCGCGAAATTTTAGCCCTATTTGATACAAATGCAAGGGAAGTTGTTTATAAGATGTGATTTTATTTTTTACCAAAGAAAGCATAGCCTCTTCATGCGTTGGACCTAGAACAAAATCATTTTCTTTTCTATCTTTAAAACGCAAAAGCTCTTTACCAAAAACATTATAACGCCCACTTTCTTGCCATAAAGTTGCTGGAGTCACAAAGCTCAAGCTTACTTCCTGCGCTCCTGCTTTATCCATTTCTTCTTTAACAATGGTGCGAATTTTATCCAATACTTTTTTTCCCAAAGGTAAAAAATTATAAAGCCCGCTACCGATTTGCTCAACAAAACCAGCACGTGTTAAAAAAATATGACTCGGTAAAGTCGCATCTTTTGGAGCCTCTTTAAGACTTGGTGCATATAATTTGCTAAATTTCATCATTATTCTCCATATTAAATTCACATGCGTATTGATTTAAACCTTCAAGATTGTTTTCTAAAGCAAAAATATAACGCATAGCATTAATCACTGTATCACTTTGCATTTTCCCTTGTAGATGCTTTAAATTTATAGTTGGAGTATGCAAAAAAGCCTTAAATACTTGATGGATTAATTTTCTTGCCTCTTCTTCATCAGAATGTTTTAAATATCCTTTATCTAAAGCGATCTGAAGCTGTTTGTTAGCACATTCTTTTGCTTGCAAGCGAATCGCTTTAATAATAGGAGTTAAAGCTAAATCATTTAAATATCTAAAAAATTCTGCCGTCTCACGCCCGATGATACCATACGCCATACGCGCTTCTTGTTCTCTTAAAGCCAAATTTTTTCGCACGACAACTTCAAGATCATCAACTGCAAAAACGGATACTTTTTCATTTTCACTGACATCAATATCTCGCGGTACAGCAATATCAAAAAAATATCTCTTGTGAGAAACCTCATCGATTAAAGAATTTGTAATAATAGCACTTGAAGCATTGGTAGCTGAGAAAAAAAGCTCGTATTCATCAAGATATTTTTTTAAATTATTTAAACTATCGCACTCACTTAAAACACCTAATCTCTCACAAAGAATACGGGCTTTTTCTATATCTCGGTTTAATATTATAACCCTAGCTCCAGCAGCGATTAAATGCTTGGCTGCAAGCTCTCCCATCTCACCTGCACCTATAACGATAGCACTTTTTCCCTCTAAAGGCAAAAGTTCTTTAGCTTTGGCTACTGCCACGCTAGCAACAGAAATAGGATTTTTTGAAATTTGAGTTTCATTGCGAACCTTAGCTGCACATTTAAATGCACTGTGAATTGCTCTTGAAAGATGTACTGCACAAAAATTATTTTTTAAAGCAAAAGCAAAAGCATCTTTTAATTGTCCTGCAATTTGTGTTTCTCCAACAACCAAGCTATCAAGCGAACTTGCAACTGAAAAAAGATGATGAATAGCTCCGCTATCTTCGAAAATATCGGCTTTTTGAACCAAGCTTTCTTTATCTACATTGCACAATAAAGCTAAGGATTTAATGATATATTCTGCACAAGCTTCTTTTACATAAGCTACTATTTCTACACGATTGCAAGTGCTTATAACCAAGCATTCTTCAATATTTTCATGAATGCTTAGCAATCTCAAAAATTCATTTTTTTTCGCCTCATCAGAAAAACTCAATCTCTCTCTTAAAGAGATATCTGTATTTTTATGAGTAAAAGATATACAATAATACATTAAAAATCCCTATCTATCATAGCTTGAATTATACCTTGGAGTTTTTCATTAGAAAAATCTTTTATGGCTAATGCTGCTTGCTGGGCATATTCTTTAGCTTCCGATATAGCTTTATTTAAAGCTTTTGTTTCTTCAAATTTTATTTGCATCCATGTTTTTTCATCATTGTTTAAATCTTTTTGAAACAAATTCTTTAATTGAGTCCTATCCTCATCATTTAAATTTTCACAAAGATAAATATAAGGCAAAGTGGTTTTACCCTCTTTGAAATCATTCATAGCAGGTTTACCAAGGGTTTTTTCATCACCCTTGATATCTAAAATATCATCAATCATTTGAAATGCAAGGCCTAAATTTTTGCCATATTCCCCAAAAGCTTTTTCATCTAAATTTGCCAAAATAGCCCCGCACCTTGCACTTGCTTCGATTAAAACTGCGGTTTTATTATAAATCATCTTTAGATATTTATCTTTATCTGCATTAAAACTTTTGCTAAGCTCAACATCCATAAGCTCACCCACAGCAAGCTTAACAACCGCATCTGAAATAATACTTGCAAAACAAGCATCTAGTTGGCTCAATTCATAAAAAGCTTTTGAATATAAAATATCTCCAAGCATAAGGGCGTTTTTTGTACCAAATTCAGCATTAACAGACTTTGCACCGCGTCTTAACTTGCTTTCATCTATGATATCATCATGCAACAAACTTGCTAAATGTATGAGTTCTATTGCGGCACAAATTTTATAAGAATTTGCATTTTCTCCTGCAATTGCTAAAAGTAACTTTGAACGCAATTTTTTGCCTGATTTGGTATTAGCAAGCATAGTTAAAACAGGCTCATAATCAAGCTCTTGCAAATATTGTTTTATCAAATCATCTATTGGTTGCACCCTATATCCTTCAAATTTAGTTTGTGGTATTTTCTCGTTGTATTAATGGTTTTACTTGAGGCTCATTAAAATCTATCATAGGCACTACTTGATTATTTTGAGGTGGATTTGTTAATTGCATTTTTCTTGGATCAAGAAATTTCACTTCAAGTCTAGAATCCTTATCTTCTATATACACAGTAAAAATTGCCTCGCCTTTTTTGTATTCGCTAAATTCTAAAATAAGTCTTGCTCTATCAATATGTGGATTTTTATAATCAGGAATTAAAGTTTGAGTTACCCAGTCCAAATTTCTTCTTAAACTCATCACAAATTGACGCGGATATTTGCGAAATTTAGAATGAACAACTATATTGGTATTATCAAACAAAGTCCAATAAAAATCGAAATTTTGAACCCCATTATCATAACCAAGCTCTTTAATCTCCACGCTAGCTCTCTCATCTTTTTTAAGTGTAAATTTATATGTATAATCAAAAACAGGAGCAGCATTTAAAACAATACAATTTGCCATCAAAGCAAAAAAAACCAAAAGCCTAATGCTCATTAGCCCTCATGTCCTAAAATTTTAGCACCTAATTCTATAAAAAGGTCATTTTGCCTTTCTTGAATAAAATCTCCATTTTCAAGTATAAAGCTTTTCACATCCATTTCATTGAAACCTTGTTTTTCTAAAAGCTCGATCATAGCAATATGATCAGCAAAAAAGTTTTCAAATACTTTTTCTAAGGCTCCTAAATTTCCATTTTGTATAATTTCTATAAATTTTTCCTTAGGAGTTTTATTAAACATTTCGTCAAAAATATCCATTGAATTTCCTTAATAAATATGTTTTTGATTATAAAATTTTAATCGTTAAAAGTAGCTAAATTAAAAAATGAAAAAGTTTAAAAATTTATTTTAAGAAGCAATAAATTTGGGAATAAACCCAAATTTATTTAAGAATGAGCTTTAGTTTCTTGTGCGTATTTAACACCCAAATCAAAAGCTTTAGAATTTGCATCTCTTGTTTTAGCTGGAACCATATGAAGCATAGTTTCTTTGAGAATATCCAAATCAATACATTTACTCATATAAGCGGCAATAGCCAATGCAACAACTGATTGAGTAGCCACATTACCTACTTCATCTTTAGCTATAGTAATGATAGGAATTTCAAAAATTTGCCATTTTTTATAATCTTCGCTTTCAGGATGAACCAAATTCGGCTCTACAACTATGATACCACCCTCTTTTACTCCACCACGAAAGCCTTTATAACCCTTATCTGCAGTTGAAAGCATAAAGTCTACTTCGCCCTCTACTGCATAAGGAAAAAGAATTTCTTTATCATCAATGATAATATCAACCTTAGTTGGACCTCCACGCACTTGGGAAGTATAAGTTGAAGCTTTAAAAGCTTGACGACCTTCTTTGATCGCTGCTTCAGCTAAAATTTCTCCTGCGGTGATAACACCTTGACCACCCTCACCACCAAATCTTAATTGATATTTCATTTTAAGGCTCCTAAATCAACCATTCTTTTTTCTTTGGCTGCACGACGCACTTCTTCATAAGCATGACAATATTCTGGCTGCGTGCTATCTTCATATAAAACACCTGTTGGGAATTTGTCTTTTCTTTCTTCAAAATCCATACTTTCGAATTTAGACTTATCCACAACACGATTTTTAATCCAATCAAGCATAGCCACTGCTTCACCCATTTTATTTTTTCTACCTAGGTTAATATGGCAGTTTGAGAAAACATCAACAAAGCTATAACCTTTGTGTGCTAAAGCTTTATAAATTAAATTTTCTAATTTATTTGCCTCAATAACATTTCCTCTTGCTACAAAAGAAGCTCCAGCAGCTTTAGTTAATTCACAAGCATCAAAATTTGGATCGATATTTCCAAATTGCGCAGTTACTGTATAAAAACCTTTTGGAGTAGTTGGAGAAGTTTGAGAATTAGTAAGCCCATAAATAAAGTTATTGATTACAATATGAGTTAAATCTATATTTCTACGACATCCATGTATAGTATGATTTCCACCAATTGCCAAAGTATCGCCATCACCACTTACTACAATAACATGTTTGCTAGGATTGGCTAGCTTTATGCCTGTCGCATAAGCAATAGCTCTACCATGAGTAGTGTGCACAGTGTTGCAATTTACATAAGAGCTCATTCTACCGCTACATCCTATACCTGAAACAAGACAAACATCGTCCATATTCCAACCCAGCTTTTCTATCGCACGGATAATACATTTTAAAACTACACCATCACCACAACCCCAACACCATTGAGTAGGAAGTTTATCAGTTCTTAAATATTCATCATAATTAAATGCCATTTTATATATTCTCCTTTACTTTAGCAATGATTTCGCTAGGTGTTATAGGACGGCCATTTGCACGATGTAAGCTAATAAAATCACGACGAGAACTTACTCTTTCAATCTCCTCAAGATATTGTCCCATATTTAATTCGCTTACCATTACTTTTTTAAATTTGCTTACTACTTCAGCAATTTTCTTTTCAGCTACAGGATAAAGCGTGATAGGGCGGAAAAGTCCTACCTTAATACCTTCTTCTCTAAGTCTATTGATAGCTTCTTTAGCAGAACGACTTACGCTTCCATAAGCTATAATTAAAAACTCAGCATCATCAAGCATATACTCTTCATAAGTACAAATATCATCTTGGTTATTTTTAATTTTACCTATAAGTCTTTCTATGTTTTTCTTAACTATAGCACCATCTTCTGTTGGAAAACCTATATCTCCATGATGAAGTCCAGTTACATGATAGCGATAGCCAGTAAAAAATGGATTGAGCGTTGCAGGTTCGTTTTCGCCCGCCGCATAAGGTTTATAATCTTTTTTATCGCCTGTGAATTTTTTACGGTTAATAATTTCTATATCTTTTAAATCAGGTAATACCGCTTTACCATTCATATGCCCTACAGTTTCATCCATAAGTAAAAACACAGGAGTCATATATTTTTCAGCTAAATTAAACGCTCTTATGGTTTCTGTATAAGCTTCTTCTAGGCTCGCTGGTGCGATAGCTACACTGGCAAAATCCCCATGAGTAGGTGCTTTTGCTTGAAACAAATCTCCTTGAGCCACCCTTGTTGGAAGACCTGTTGAAGGACCACCACGCATAACATTTACGATAACAAGTGGAATTTCAGCGATAAACGCAAGACCGATTTGCTCTGCTTTCAGTGAAATTCCAGGACCACTACTTGCAGTCATTGATTTTACACCGCTCATAGCAGCACCGATAGTCACACTCACACCTGAAATTTCATCTTCCATTTGTATAAAAGTTCCATCATTTGCAGGAAGCATATGGCTTAATTCATGTGCAATTTCAGAACTTGGTGTAATAGGATAACCCCCAAAAAATTTACATCCACAATCAATTGCTGCTTTTGCAATTAAAACATTACCTGTTGCTATAACTTCTCTCATTGTCTTTCCTATGCTAATTTTTTATATTTATTATTTTTTACTGCTACGGCTCTATCTTTAGCCTCTGGAGTCAGTTTGGCAAATTTAAATTCATCTCTTTTTGCCACCATAATAGCAAAATCTGGACAATGTGTTTCGCACTCAGTACAACCTATACAGGACTCAGGGTGTACAACCTCTATCATTTGTCCCAAAACCGCATGAACATCATCGCGCATAGCTAAAACCCCTGCAGGGCAATAGCTAACGCAGATATTGCAAGCTTTACATCTATGCTCATCTACCCAAACAGGGGTATCTTTTGGAGCTGCTATACTCATATCTTTTTCCTTTTTTAGCCTAATATTTTTTGTATTTCTTCACCGATTAAAGCTGGAGAATCCACTACATGAATTCCATAAGACTTTAACGCTTCTTTTTTAGCTGCAGCACTTTCATCAGCACTACCTACTATAGCTCCTGCGTGTCCCATTCTTTTACCTTTTGGCGCAGTCGCTCCCGCAATGAATGCTACCACAGGTTTGCTAATATTTTCTTTAATAAATTTTGCTGCTTCTACTTCTAAGCTACCGCCGATTTCCCCTATCATAACAATAGCTTTTGTCTCGTTATCTTTTTCAAATTCACTTAAAAGTTCTTTATAAGCAAGTCCTATGATAGGATCGCCACCAATTCCTACTGCTGTTGAAATTCCATACCCACCTTGAACTACTTGATTAGCTGCTTCATAAGTTAAAGTTCCACTTTTTGAAATAAGCCCTACGCAACCCTTTTTGAAGATAAAGCCTGGCATAATGCCTAATTTGCATTCTTCAGAAGTAATGATTCCTGGGCAATTTGGTCCTATAATTTTCATACCTTTTTTATTTGCATACTGCTTGGCAAACATCATATCTTTAACCGGAGTATGTTCTGTAATTACAACAGCAAGCTTAATACCCGCATCCGCTGCCTCGATTACACTATCACCCACAGCAAAAGCAGGAACAAAAATCAAACTTACATCAGCTCCCGTAGCCTTAACTGCATCCGCAACTGTATCAAAAACAGGCTTGCCAAGATGAGTTTGACCACCCTTATGAGGAGTTACTCCTCCTACTATATTTGTACCATAAGCTATGCATTGCTCTGCATGAAAAGTTGCTTCTTTACCTGTAAAACCTTGAACTATTACTTTTGTATTTTTATTAACCAATATACTCATTTTTTATCCTTATCCTACTAAACTTTTTACTAATTCTGCACCATTTTTAAGATTGGTTGCTGCTTTGATATTTTTAAGATTTGAGCTATCTAAAATCGCTTTTGCTTCAGCTGCATTTGTACCATCAAGACGCACTACGATAGGAATATTAACCTCAACATTTTTAGTTGCTTCTAAAATACCATTTGCAATTCTATCGCAACGAACAATACCACCAAAAATATTGATAAATATTACTTTAACATTTTTATCTCTTAAAATAATCTCAAAAGCTTTTGCAACTGTTTCAGCAGATGCACCACCACCCACATCTAAGAAATTTGCAGGTTTTGCACCGCTATAATTGATAATATCCATTGTTGCCATAGCAAGTCCTGCGCCATTTACCATACAAGCAACATCACCGTCTAATTTTACATAACTTAAACCAAATTCAGCCGCTTCTCTTTCAGCAGGATTTTCCTCTGTAATATCTCTAAGTTCAGCAATCTCTGGATGGCGATAAAGCGCACTGTCATCAAAACTACATTTTGCATCAAGAGCATAAAAATCTCCTTCTGCGGTTTTAATTAAAGGATTGATTTCAAGCATATTCATATCTTTATCCATGTAAAGCTTATAAAGTTTTGCTATCATAGAAATAAGTTTTTTGCTTTCATCTTTATCTAGTCCTAGAACTTTTGCTACTTCAAGACCATGGAACATTTTAAAGCCAATTTGTGGATCAATACCTACTTTTGCAATTTTTTCAGGGCTTTCTTTAGCTACTTTTTCTATATCCATTCCTCCTTCGCTTGAGGCAATGATTGTAATTTGCTCTGCCATTCTGTTAAATAAAATAGCTAAATAATATTCTTTTACTATATTTGCACCACTTTCTATGTAAAGTTTTTGCACCAATTTACCCTCAGGTCCTGTTTGATGAGTAACCAAATTCATACCTAAAATTTGACTTGCATAAGCCTTTACCTCATCTAAATTTTTAGCGATTTTAACACCACCGCCAAGACCACGACCACCTGCATGGATCTGAGCCTTAACAGCCCAAACACTACCGCCTAACTCTTTAGCATTTTCTACAGCTTCTTCTACGCTAAATGCAACCTTTCCCTTTAAAGTAGGGATACCATTGTCTGCAAAAATCGCTTTTGCTTGATATTCATGTATATTCATTTATCTTCCTTTATATATTGATATTTTATTAATGATTTTTTTACCTTGTCTTTTTCTTCGTCGCTAAGCTCAAGCTTCATAATCTCAACAACACCCTCTAAACCCAATCTTGCCATAGTTCCTAAGGCTTTATTTTGCACTCCAAATTCCCCATGCAAAATCACACTCATAGGCAAAAATTCTCCACTTCTTATGGATTCGAGCATTCTTACACAAGCGCTTGCAGGTGCCAAATATGCTGAAGTCTTAAGATGTTTAATCACCTTTGCACCACCGGTTTTAACTTCATTTTCCAAATCTTCAAATTCCTCTTCGCTTAAAAGCTCTCCGAGTTTTTGATTTTTAACACTTGCATAAGATTTTACTAAAACCATATCATCATTATGAAAACCAATTAATCTTGTATCCACGCTTGAAATTTTGGCTTTTAATTTTTTGGCTACCTCATACTTAAATCTTGCATTGTCTAAAACCCCTGCCATAGCAACAATTTTTTTAGAAGAAAAAATTCCGCTCTCGTAAAGAGTATTGAGCAAAAAGTCCACAGGATTTGTCAAAATGATAAAAAGTGGATCAGAATTAAATTCTTTAATTTTTTTAGCACAATCAAGCATAATGTTTGCATTAAGTTGCAAAAGCTCTTCTCTGCTTTGACCATCTTTTCTTGCAAATCCTGCGCTAAAAAGCACAATATCAGAATTTTTTGTATAAGAATAATCCTTGGTGCAAATTAATTCTATATCCAAATTTAAAGCAGCTATGCTTTGGGATAATTCTAATTCCTTTGCGATCAATAAATCTTCATTGATATCAACTAAAACAATCTCATTCGCCAACTCACGCAAAATTAAAGCATAGGCTACACTTGAACCTACATTCCCTGCACCGATGATTGTGATTTTCATCTTTGTCCTATTTTTTCTATGATAGCATTAAAAGTTGCACTTGGACGCATAATTTTATTTGCTTTTTCATCATCAAATTTATAATAACCGCCTAAATCAACCTTCACGCCTTGAGCGTCATTAAATTCAGCTCTAATTTTTTCTTCATTAGAGGAAAATTCTAAAGCAATATCTTTAAAAAAGCTTTGAAGCTCCATATCATTTGCTTGTCTTGCTAAATGATTTGCAAAATACATTGCTAAATAAAAATGGCTTGTACGATTATCATCTTCTTTTACTTTTCTTGATGGAGCTTTATTATTTTCAAGCCATTCTCCTATAGCTTCATCAAGACATTCTGCTAAGACTTTAGCTTTATGATTATTGCATTTATTAGCATAAAATTCTAAGCTTGCTTGTAGGGCTAAAAATTCACCCAAGCTATCCCAACGCAAATGGTTTTCTTCTACTAATTGTTCTACTTGCTTTGGTGCTGAACCCCCTGCTCCGGTTTCAAACATAGCTCCACCATTTAACATTGGTACAACTGAAAGCATTTTTGCACTTGTTCCAAGCTCTAAGATAGGAAAAAGATCGGTTAAATAATCTCTTAAAACATTTCCCGTAATAGAAATGGCATCTTTTCCAGCGCGAATCAATTCTAAGCTTTTTAAGCAAGCTTCATAAGGAGCAAGGATAGCTATATTTTTATTTTTTTCCTTAAGACGGTTTTGAACTAAATCTATCATAATTTTATTGCTAGCTCTTTTGCTATCTAACCAAAAAATCGCCTCAGCCCCTGTTAAATCAGCTCTTTCTATGCCCAAATCAATCCAATTTAAAACAGCATCAAATTTAGCTTGATTAGCTCTATAAATGTCACCTTTTCTAACTTTATGCTCTAATAAAACCTTACCCTTAGCAATGATTTTAAACACTCCATCTTCTTTAGCAACAAAAGTTTTATCATGTGAGCCGTATTCTTGAGCTTTTTTAGCCATCAAGCCTACATTAGATACGCTACCTAATTTTGCAGGATTTAAAGTGCCATTTTTATGCAAATCTTCAATAACTGCTTCATAGATAGTCGCATAAGTTTGATCAGGGATAACTGCATTTGTATCTTTTTCTTTGCCTTCTTTATCCCATAATCTTGCCCCATTTTTAAGCATAGCAGGCATAGAAGCATCAACAATAACATCGCTTGGAACATGCAAATTAGTAATGCCCTTATCTGAATTTACCATAGAAATATCAGCACGACTATTTAAAATTTCATTATATCTTTTTAAAATCTCATCTTTTTTACTTGAAGTTTCTACCTTACTTAAAAGCTCGCTTAATCCATTGTTTGGATTAATTCCAAGTGTTTCAAATTCATCTTTAAATTCATCAAATAATTCTTTAAAAAAGATTTTTACCGCATAGCCAAAAAGTATAGGATCACTTACCTTCATCATTGTAGCTTTTAAATGAAGAGAAAAAAGCAAATCATTATCCTTGCTTGCTTTGATTTCTTGAGCATAAAAATCTTGCAATTTTTCTACATCCATAAAGGTTGCATCTAAAATTTCATTTTTTTCAAGCTTTAAGCCTTCTTTTAAAATTTCACTTTTGCCACTATCTGCGACAAATTCAATACTTGCTACACAATCCTCATCGATTAAAACCGCTTTTTCATTTGAAAAGAAATCACCTTCTTTCATATAAGATACACGAGTTTTAGAATTAGGATTAAACTCAACCACGCGATAAGGATTATTCTTTGCATAATCTTTTACCGCTTTAGTAGAACGGCGATCTGAATTGCCTTGTCTAAGCACAGGATTAACCGCTGAACCTAAAACCTTTTGATATTTTGTTTTTATTTGAAATTCTTCATCGTTTTTTGGTTCGTCTGGGTAGTTTGGTAACATATAACCCTTTTCCTGCAATTCTTTAATAGCAGCTTTCAGCTGTGGAATAGAAGCTGAAATATTTGGAGTCTTAATTAAATTTGCATCTGATTTTTTTACGAGCTCACCCAAAAGCTCCAAAGCATCTTCGCATCTTTGATCTTCTTTTAGATACTCACTAAAAGTAGCTAAAATTCTTCCAGATAACGAAATATCAGAAGTTTTTACTCCTATATGCGCCTTGCTTAAAAAAGCTTTTACTATAGGTAAAAACGAATAGGTCGCAAGCGCTGGAGACTCGTCTGTCAAAGTGTAAGTAACTTGCATTTTCTGTCCTTTTAAACACTAATTTTATTTTTCAATCTAAAGTATATTACAATTAAAAAAAAATGCAAGAGTAAATTTAAAGTTTGTTTTAGTTTTAAAACAAACTTTAAATACTTTTAATTAAATAGATTAGAAGGAAGTTGTATGATATTTTTAATCAAGTTAAAAGGAGTTTTTAAAGTATCACTTAAAATTTGGGTATGAAATTTTGGATTATCCAAAGCGCCATCGACTTTTATATTGGTACTTATTTCTTGATTTTTCCCTAAAATAACATAATTTAAAATCGGAACCTTTGAAATAGTTTCAGAAGCTGATTTTAAAGTTTTTAATTCCAAATCTACATCAACAGTATTTAATCTTAAGTTTGCGCTACCTAAACCATACAAATCCATACTATCTCCATTTAAATTAATCGCTTCAAAACTAAGTAAATCTTTCTTACGATTAAAAACAACCCTTCCATCATGCAAACTTAAACCTTTTTCATTAAAAGTAGGAGTTTTAAACATCAAAAGACTTGGAACCGTATCGATAAAAGATATAAGCTGATTAACCCCTTTAAGGTCCCTTATAAAAGTATCTTTAAAATTAAATTCCCCCTCAAAATAATCTATGCTGCTGCCTACCACACTAAAATTAAAAACACCCTCCTGCACGGCTCGCTTTTGTAAAAATTCATTAAGATGCTCATCGTTTATATTTTTGACAAATAATTTCAAATCATTAGGACTATAATGAAGATCAAAATTTGCATTCTTGCGAGTAGCCCTAGCATCTAAGATATCGCTCTTTAAATTTGCCTCTAGTTTATCAAATTTTAAAGTTTTATTAAAATCTGCTAAAATCAAAGCAAGATTTTCTCCATTGAGTATAACATTTTGAGTATTCTTTGCTATATCAAATGAAGAAGCGGAAGCATTTTTATCTTTTTGATAAGTATAAGTCAAATTTTTAAGATGCATGGTTTTATTATTATCAATAATCTTGGCACTGACCAAACCACTTTGTGTATTTATGTCTAAAACACCATTTTTACGAACAATACCAAAGCTATCATTTTCATAAGGTTTATTATCGACTAACAAGTTGTTTTTAAAATGAGCATCCTGTATTTGTGCATTAAAGTCATTAAAATCTATACTTTTATAATAAATACTTTTTGCACTCATAAAACCGAAATTTTTTAATAAAGGCGAATGAGGGATTAAAACACTAGAATTATTGGCATATACTTCAAGTCCTTCTTTAAAATTTAAAGTCAAATCCCATTCTGGCATACTAAGCTGTAAATCATCTTTATAGTCTAAATTTATCACTGTTTTTTGATTTCTCATATCAAAAAGCTCACCATTGTCAAAATACAATCTTGAAATTTGAGTATCAAAAACACCCTTGTGGTTGGCTAGATCGATTTTAGCATTAAATTTTGCTTCCAAAAACTCATTTTTTACACTTGCGTTTTCTATGCTCAAGTCATTTTGATTCAGTTTAACAAAAGCTTTAGCCACATTAAAATTTGCCAATGTAAGCTCCGCATTTTCTAAAGACAAAGTGCCATTGTATTTTAAATCACCTTTTTCATTAAAATCGATTATAAGCTCTAAATCACTTCCAAGCTTTCCACTTTTTTGATAAAAAGGTAAATTTAAATTATAATTTTTTAATGCCTTGGCAAGCTTTTCATCAAATTTTAAATTTTTAGATTTGATACGCAAATAAATTCCATGTTTTTTATTGTCAAATAAATCATATAAAAACACCTTACTTTCACTTAAGTCTGATTCATTATAACTTGCCTTATTGAAAGTAAAATTTAATTTTTGATTACTTAAATTTAAATCAAGTTTTGGAAAATTAATAGCATTCATTTGATTGTCTAAACGAACTTTTACATTATTTGCATAACCCCATGCACTGATATCATCAAAATAATAATTATTTTTAGATAAATCAACAAAACCTTGAATAAAGTCAAAATGATAGAAGTCCCCTTTAGCTCTATGTGCAACCCAAAGAACTAAAGGTTCAGGAAGTGTTATTCTTTTTTCTGCTTGATTGAAAATAGTAGTAATATCTCTAATGTTAATATCTTCGAATTTATAAGCTAAGTTTTGATTTTTATAAGAAATATTTACTTTAAAATCAATCAAATCACCACTTGCTTGGCCTTTAAAATTATAAAATTCACTTCTTGCATTAATACTTAAATTTCCATCTACACTTAAATTATAATCTTTAAGCCAAAGATTTTTGATATCAGCATTGATTTCTCGCCCCTCTCTGTGTAAGGCAAGTTTTAAAAACAATAAATCATTATCTACAAAAAATTCATCATTTTTAAACAATATACGCATATGATTATCTTTAATATTGAGATTTTGTATGTCTATTTCCTCAACAAAAGTATAAAGATATTTTAAATTCTTAGTAATCTTTAACAACTCCTTAGAAGCAAAATCAGAATTTTCATTCTTATCATCCCCAATGCTTGCATTAGTATCTTCATTAAATGTAATATTTTTTGCTCGCACAATGAGTTTTTTATCTAATTTAATATATAATTGCTCCAAATTTAAAAAACTTAATTGGATATTAGATATGAGAATACCATTCTTAAGAACTAAAAATATAGCCGAGATAAATACAATTAAAACAAGTAATACATATACAATTTTCTTTTTCATTAGAAACTTCTTTTTGATATTTATTTTAGGAATTTTTTATTATTTAACACAACCTTTAAAAAGCAATTCTGTTGTTTTTTTGCCTCAAGGTTCTATTGCTCAAATTATAACACATCTAAAGCAAAATAAATACGAAATGAACTCGATTGATAAATATATCTTGTTTTTCTTAGGTCATCCTCAATCAGGTTGGATAAATATAGGCACAAAAGAACTCAATAGGATAGAATTTTTACACAAACTCACTATAGCCAAAGCAGCATTAGAAACTCTTACTCTAATCCCTGGAGAAACCAGTGTAATTTTTTTAGAACAAGCTGCACAACAATTAGAACTTGATAAAAACACGCTTTTAGCTGAATTTGAAAAACAAGCTACATATAAAGAAGGAGTTTTTCTTCCTGAAACCTACAAAATTCCAAAAGGAATCACAGAAGCACTTTTAATTCAAGTTTTACTCAAACATGCAGAAAATACAAATAGAAAAACTTCGGAAAAAATTTTTGGCGAATACAATGCTAAAAAATGGCACCAATATATCATAACAGCGTCAGTCATTCAAAAAGAAGCGGCCAATGAAAGCGAAATGCCTATAATTGCAAGCGTTATTTATAATCGTATCAAAAAAGGTATGAAACTTCAAATGGATGGGACTTTAAACTATGGAATTTATTCTCATACAAAAATCACTCCTCAAAGAATAAGACAAGATAATAGTTCCTATAATACTTATAAATTTGAAGGTTTGCCTAAAGAAGCAGTTTGCAATGTTTCTCTATCTGCAATTCGTGCTGCTATCTTTCCTGCAAAAACTGATTATTTATATTTTGTAAGAGATAAAGCCACAGGAGCGCATATTTTTAGCACCAATCTTAACGATCACAACAAGGCTATTAATTTGCAAAAAACAAATAATTGAAATTGTAAAAATTTATGCAAGTTGGAACAGTATTTGCTTGTTAATTTTTGAAATTATAAAAAGGATAAAAAATGATTAACCCATTCAAATCAAAAGAACTTATCACAAGTGCTTTAGCGGGTAGAAATTTAAGAAATCAACTCATCAATGCAAACCTTGCAAATGTTGACACTCCTTTTTATAAAGCAAGAGATATTGAATTTGAAACTGCTTTGGTAAATCGTGCAAATGAAATCTTTAAAAAAAATGACAATAAAGAATTGCAATTAGCAATAACCGAAGAAGGACATCAAAAACCTTGGAAATTTCCAGATCCTAGCAAATCTACTATTTATCTAAGAGATGGACATTTAGCAAGAAATGATGCTAACACTGTAGATTTAGATGTTGAGACTACTGAGATGAGTAAAAATACAGTGATGATTACAGCTCTTGATGGGGTCTTAAGAAGACAAAGTAATATTTTTAGCTCTATACTTGATGCAAGTTCTAAATTAAGTTAAAGGTAAATTATGGCATACTTAAGTGATTTTGATATTAGCGGATATGGTTTAAGTGCTCAACGCTTTAGAATGAATGTTATTAGCTCCAATATAGCTAATGCAAATACAACAAGAACAGCTGAAGGCGGACCTTATAGAAGACGCGAAGTGATCTTTAAAGCAACAGATTTTGACAAGCTTTTAAATGAGCAAATCAATAAAGACAATAACTTTTTAAAATATGAAAATCCTTTAAATGATCCAAGCTCACCTGAAGAGGCAAAGCCTGCTATACAAAGTGTTGTTGTAGATAAAGTCGTAAGAGATGATAAAGATTTTCGTATGAAATACGATCCTTCTCATCCTGATGCTAATGCGCAAGGCTATGTAGCATATCCAAATGTAAATCCTGTCATCGAAATGGCAGATTTAATTGAAGCAACAAGAGCTTATCAAGCTAATGTTAGTGCTTTTACAAGTGCAAAGACCATAGCTCAAAGCGCGATTGATTTATTAAGAGGATAATAAAATTATGAATAATATTAATGATTTAAGATTAAATAACAACATTTCAAATACAAACAAAAGCCAAAATTCTAGCGATAGAATCGGTGATGAATTTGCCAAAATGCTTAAAAATGAAATTGAAGATTTAGATAAAACTCAAAAAACTGCAGAAGCTGCGATGACGGATATTGCAACAGGACAAGTAAAAGATTTACACCAAGCAGCTATTGCTATTACAAAAGCTGAAAGCAGTATGAAATTTATGCTAGAAGTCCGAAATAAAGCTATCAGTGCTTATAAAGAAATCACAAGAACACAAATTTAACTTATATGCAAGAGCATAAGAAAAATCGCGTTTCAAAAGTCGCCTTTGCTTACTGTATGGCACTTTTTTTTATGATTATTTTTCTTAGCTCTACCTTTTTTCTCACCTCAAAACGCCATATCCCTAATACCGAAAAAGATCAATACTCTATTGCCTTGCGCGGAAACATCATCACTAAAGATAATTTTACTATCACAAGCTCGAGACAAATTTATCGCGCAGAAATTGATTTAAGAAGTATCAATAAAGATAAATTTGATTTATTTTTAAAACTTTTTCAAATATATAGCGGTATTAGCGATAGTGAAATTGCAGATATTAAAAAAAGAATCCAAAAACAAAAAAAACGATCCTATCATTTTATCCTTTCTCAAAATTTAGATTCTAAACAAGCAAGTTATCTTAAAGATCTTGCAAAAAAGCTTTATATACAAGGATTTTTTAAAGCATTTACCAACAACTTAGGAAAAGCCGAAACAAGAGGCTTGAGTATCATAGAACACGAAGAAGATAGAATTTATATGTCCAAAGATGCCTTAACTCCAGCCATAGGTTATACAAAAATGGTTTTAGATCCTCAAAGTGGAATTTTAAAAAATGTTGGAGTAAAAGGGCTTGAAAAATACTACGATGCTTGTCTAAATCCGCTCCAAAACGAGAAAATTCAAGGTTTAAAAGATATAGGTGGAAATATAATCTTAAATTTAAATTCATTACAACAAAAAAAGATTGATGGTTGTCTTTTATATCTTAATATATCCTTAAAACTTCAAAAAAGCATTGAAAAAGCGATTGATGGAAGAAATGAAGATTTAAAAGCTAATGAAATCATAGTCGGAGTCATGGATAGTAAAACAGGTCAAATTTTAGCTCTTGCAAGCTCTAGACGTTATGATCCGCAAAATCGCGGCAAAGATTTATCTGTTTTAAATGCAAGCGCCATAGAGTATGGATACGAAGCAGGATCGGTTATCAAGCCTTTTATTTTTACAACTGCTCTAAGACTTGGCAAACTCAAGACGGATGAAGTGATTAATACCTATGGCGGAGCCTATAAACTGGGTCGTTTTACCATTAGAGATGATCATAAAATGGATCAAATGACTATGGAAGAGGTAATTAGGTATTCTTCTAATATAGGGATGATACAAATTGCCAAAAGATTGAGCAATCTTGAAATCATTGCTGGGCTTAAAATTTTTAAATTTGGTGAAAAGAGTGGGATTGATTTGCCTTACGAACAAAAAGGAGAAATTCCTAATTCCAAGCGTTTAAGAGATATAGAAAAGTCGGTATTAAGTTATGGATATGGTTTAAAAACAACCTTTATACAACTTCTTGCTGCCTATAATGTTTTTAATAACAATGGGGTTTATATAACTCCACATTTGGCTGAAAAATTCTATCAAGATGGACGCTTTGTAAGTCTTGAAGAGGATATCAAAAAAGAAGTTATCTTAACCCCGCAAGCAGCACAAACCATGCAAAAAATTCTTATTGATGTTATAGAAAAAGGTACAGGAAAAAAAGCCATCACTCAAGGCATAATCATAGGAGGCAAAACAGGAACCGCGCGTATTGCAGAAAGGCAAGGCTATACTTCTAATCGCTACAATGCTTCTTTTTTCGGTTTTGCTAATGATGCAAAACATAATTATACCATAGGAGTTTTAGTAAGAAATCCTACTAAACCTTATAGTTATTATGCTGCGCAAAGTGCTTTGCCTATGTTTAAAGATGTTGTAGATATTTTAATCAATGAGGATTTTTTAACCCCTGTCATTGTAGAAAATAACCAAACTCTTAATTAATATCATCCCAAAGCACCTTTTCTCTTGCAAAAATAATTTCAACAGCATCTATGAGATCTTTAGCGATCTTAGCGATAAAACTTGTATCATTGATTATGGATATACCCTCTGCGGTAGTGATTTTTCTAACCAAAATAAGATGTTCGACATTATTAAGAGTTAAACCATCAATTTCTTTTAAAATTTCCTTACCTTTTTGAAGATTTTTAATAATTAAATACATTTTTTCATCATCAACAGCCCTAAGCTCTTGAATACTTCTTAATAATTCTCCTAAATTAGATCTTATTTTATTGTATTCTAAGGCCAAATCTTTATTGTTGCAATTAGAGTATTTTTTGATATTTTCTTGAACTAATTTTAAATTTTTAGTTGCCTCTGTAAGATTTTTAGCAGCGATTTTAAAAGTAAAAATTCTATGATTTTTAAGCTCATCATCTATATGAATTTGTGCTTTGGTTGAAAAATCGATGATCGCTTCAAAAAGCACTTTAATTCTAGTTTGATACAAATAATCCAAATCCACATTTCTGCTGAACCATTTTTTATTTTGTAAAATTTCTTCAAAACTTTTATTGCTTTGTATATCCTTGCGACTTAAACCTATCGCATGAGCGATAATCGCATACGCATTATCATAAAGATGCTCGCTTTCTTTTCGCAAGGCTTCGATAGCTGTATCGCTAAATTTCAATAAATTAGAATCAAGATATAAAGGTCGATCCTTGTTTTTATCCTTAGACGCTTTAACGCTCTTGTTTAAAAAATTTACCAATTGCGGGATAAACAATACAAAAACAAATATTCCCAAAAGATTAAACAAGGTATGAAATAAAGCCATTTTCAAAGCTAAATTTTCTATATTCAAAATTCCTGCTATCCCATTTAAAAAATCAATAAAATAAGGAAAAATAGCTATGATTATAATTGCAATAGTAAAATTAAAAATACAATTTGCAAAAGCAAGCTTCTTACCTTCGACATTAGTGCTTAAAGAAGCTAGCACAGCTGTTACCACACCTCCTACGCTAGTGCCTAAAGTCGCTGCTAAAGAATTTTCAAAACTGATTTGTCCTGCCAATAAGGCTGCGACTATGATGGCTATTGTCGCTGTGCTTGATTGAATAATACCTGTAAGCAAAGCCCCAAGTCCTACAAAAATCAGCACTCCCTTAAAACCTGTAAAATCAAAATAAGACAAATCTATAGCATCTTGAAATTCATTAAAACCATTTTTTATATAATCCACTCCCAAAAAGAAAAAACCTATACCTATAAAAATATTCCCAAAACTTTTTATAATATTGTCTTTTTGAAAGAAAAATAAAACTCCAATCACAAGCAAGGGTATAGCCAAGATAGAAATATTAACCCTTGTAAGCCAAACAATCAGCCAAGAACTCGCAGTATTTCCTAAATTTGCACCAAAAATAATCCCCACACCAGCGGTCAAAGATATAAGTCCTGCACTTAAAAAAGAAAGGGAAATAATTGAAACTAAAGTCGAAGATTGCATGATAAGAGTACTAATAGCACCAAAAAGTATGCTTTTAAATTTCGTATTTGTTGAGCGAGCAAGGATTCTTTCAAGTAAACCGCCACTAAAAGATTTAAACCCTAAACTTAAATTTGTCATTCCTATAAGTAAGATTGCAACTCCAGCTAATAAGTTGGCAAATTCACTAAAGCGAATTAAAGCAAAGATCAAAATCAAGGTAAAAATACCCCAAAAACTTATCTTGAGATATTTTAAAAAGTTTTTGTCTTCTTGCACCCTATCCTCTAAGCTTTTCAAATTCACTCATTAAATTTTCTCTTAAATTTTCAGCCTCTTCTTCGCCATTTTCCAAATACTCGAGCAATAAATTTTCAAGCTCTTTTAAAAAATCAAAAAGCTCATTTTGCCATACACTATCACTTTTATTACTTAAATTCATTGTTTGTATAAAGGTAAGCTCTCTGCTTAAATCCCCTAATTTTTCCAATAATTCATCTTTTCTATCTTGATCTTTTAAGGCAGAACTATTATTTTGAATTCTATCCTTAAATTCTCTAATTCTTTCATCGATAATATCACAAAATTTAGGATAAATATCTGATTTTATAGGCTCAAGCAGAGCTTTTTCATCTATATTTAAAGTAAGTTTTTTAAGTGCAAAATAAAGGAGTAAAAAAGATAATGCTGCTATTAACAAATAAAGTCCTATCATATCCAACCTTTTAATGCCAACATCCCACCATCTAAATTTACACTTTCTAAGCCAAGTTCATTTTTAATAAAATTGGCAGCCATCATACTTCTATGACCTCCACGACAAATAAAAGCAAGTTTTTTATTTTTATCCCTTCTTGTTTGAAATTCTTCTAAAAAATTAGCATTTAAAAGTCCGTGATTATCATATAAAGCTACACATTCAGCATGGGGTAAAACACCCTCTTCCCATTCAGCTGGAGTGCGAACATCAAAAATTTGATATTCGCTTAAATCCTGCTTCATCCAAACACTTGCTGGGAGATTTGTAATCATGAGAAAGCCTTAGTAATGATTTTTGTAAGACTTGCATTAAATTCAGCCGGATTATCCACGCCCATACCTTCGCTAAGTTTTGCCATGTTTAAAACCAAAGTTGCTATATCGGCACTAAAAGTTTCATTATTTTTAAGGCCTGTAAAAATTGCGTGCTTTGGATTGATTTCCAAAATAGGTTTAAAGTTTTGCTCTTGTCCCATTTGCTTTAAAAGCTGCTGCATTGCAAAATCAGGTTTATTTTTATCATAAACAATACAACTTGGACTATCTTTTAAACGACTTGTCAGTCTCACATCTTCAACTTGATCTTTTAAAAGCTCTTTAAATTTAGCCACTAATGGGGCAAATTCATTTTTTTCTTCATCACTTAATTCATTTTTATCTTCAACTTGGTTAATAGCTACAAATTTCAAACCCTCATATTCTCCAAGCATAGGAGTAACCAAAGAATCGATCTCATCATCCATGAGTAATACTTCTATATTTTTTTGCTTATATTCTTCAAGCAAAGGTGAATTTCTAAGCAAGCTTTCATTGCTTCCAGTGATATAAAAAATTTCTTTTTGTTCGCCTTGTATATCGTTTTTGTATTCTTCTAAAGAGCGCAAGCTTTCGCCTTTGGTGCTTTTATAAAGCATGAGTTTTAAAAGACTGTCTTTTTCTCCACCAAAACCATAAAGTCCTTCTTTTAATACCTTGCCAAAATTCTTAAAAAAGCTTAAATATTTTTCTTTATCTTTATTTTTAAGTTTTTCAAGCTCGCTAAGTATTTTTTTAACACTGGCTTCTTTTACACCTTTTAAAATTTGATTTTCTTGTAAAATTTCACGGCTTACATTAAGTGGTAAATCCTCCACATCGATAATCCCGCGTACAAAACGCAAATAAGTCGGTAAAAGCTCTTTATCGTCATCGCTGATAAATACACGCTTTACATAAAGTTTTAAACCGCTTTGATAATCCACACGATAAAGATCAAAAGGTGCATTTTGCGGGATAAAAAATAAAGAATTGTATTCTAATTTTCCTTCGCTTTTGGTGTGAAGATAAAGCAAGGGTTTGTTAGAATCGTGAAAATTTTGCTCATAAAATCTTTCATAATCCTCTGCTTTAAGGCTTGATTTTTGCATTCTCCATAGAGCATTAGCTTTGTTAATCTGAGAAATTTTAAGCTCGGTTTTTCCTTCTTCCTCGCCCTCTTTAGCAGGGATAAATTCTTCTTTTTCCATAAAAATTGGAAATTGAATATGATTTGAATATTTTTCTATAATGCTTTCAATTTTATAAGAATTTGCAAATTCATCATCTTTTAAATATAAAGTAATACTTGTCCCTTGCTCTTCTTTAGTCGCATCTTCAATCTCATAGCCATTTGCATCAGAAATCCAAAGATAGGCTTTATTATCTAAAGCTTTTTTGCTTAAAACTTCGATTTTGCTAGCTACCATAAATGCAGAATAAAAACCTACGCCAAATTGTCCTATAAGTTGAGAATCTTTTTTTGCATCACCACTTAAATTCTCTAAAAAGCTTTTTGTACCGCTTTTTGCTATGGTTCCAAGATTGTTAATAAGGTCATCTTTATCCATACCTATACCATTATCACTAATAGTAAGGGTTTTTTTATCTTTATCGATTTTAATATCTATTCTAGGTTCAAATTTTAAACTTTTATATTTATCATCACTCACGCTTAAAAAATTAAGTTTATCTAAAGCATCACTTGAATTTGATACAAGTTCTCTTAAAAATATTTCCTTGTTTGAGTATAAGGAATGAATCATCAATTGTAAAAGTTGATTTACTTCAGTTTGAAACTGCATTTTTTCTCCTTTATAAATTTTGAAACAGATATTTTAGCAAAAAATACAAATTCTAAGGTAAATTTCAAGAGCTTACTTAAAAATTATAAAACCAAGCCAAACTGCTATAAGACAAAGAATTATATTGAATAAAATATTTAAAGAAAAATTAAAATAATTTCCACTTTGTAAAAGCAGTAAATTTTCATAAGAAAAAGTAGAAAAAGTCGTAAAAGCCCCTAAAAATCCTGTACTTACAAAGCTTTTAATGGCAGGAGATAAACCCTTATGATGCGCATAAGAAAATAAAAGCCCCATCATAAAAGATCCTAAGATATTAACAAAAAGAGTACCAAAGCTTATAGAATGAGGTAAAATTTTATTTATCAAATTGATAGAAAGCATTCTTAAAACTGCCCCTATAAAACCCCCAAAACCCACAACTAAAATAGTATTTAGCAAAGCTTAGTTCTTTCTTGATCTAGCAATTCTTGCATTTTTTTTCTAGTATTTTCAAGCCATTTATCATCACTCGTATCCACTAAATCCATGCAGATGATTTTCAATACTCCAGAACTAGCGCTAAAGCTTTTAGTATCTAAAATTTTTGCAGAATCGACAATTAAAATAGGCTGTACCTTTAAGTCAAGCTTATCGCTTAAAACTTTAGCACCACTTTGAAATTTAAGCAATTTTTCGTTTCTAGAACGCGTTCCCTCAGGAAAAATTGCCAAAACTCTATCTTCACTCAGTCTTTGTTTAGCCTCTTTTAAAACACGCACCAAATCGCGTGGATTTTTTCTATCTATACAAAGAAGCTTGGGTTTTTTAATGGCGATTTTAAAAAGAGGAATTTCACCCAATTCTTTTTTGGCAATCCAGCATAAATTTTTAGGATACAAATCCTCTAAAGCTATAATGTCTAAAGTGCTTTGATGATTCATTAAAATCATATTTGCACTAAGATTAAATTCTCCTATGACTTCATATTTGCAAAAAAGAATATTTTTTTGAAATCTAGCCCAAGATTTTCGAAGTTTCCAAAGAGTATCTTGGGACTTTATAAAACAAAAGCATAACACAACAAAAGCTACGCTTATAATAAAAAATAACCAAAAATATAAAGCTTTAATTTTTTTGTAAATCACTACTTTCAACCCATCCTATCCTACCATCTTGAAAAAGCACTTTGACATAATGAAGTCTTTTGCCTAACACCTCAACCTTTTCGTTAGAATTTGCTGTATAAAAATAAGTTGATGATTCAGTTGGTAAAATTTTAGCTCTAGAACCCGCTTTTAAAATTGCATTTTCTGTGTTAGTATCTACAAGAAAACCAAGTATAAAACATAAAAGCGCTCCTGCTAAAATAAAATAATTTTTCTTCCAAACAAACCATAATGCCAAAATAAGAGTTAAAGCCCAAAGAGCATATTGTTTATAAATATTAAAATCCCTATTTGTAGGATTTAAATCGCTTTGAGTGCTCACCTCATCATCGCTGATTTTAAGCTTAAAGCTCATATTTTCCATTTTTTTAGTGTCTTTGTTAAAATAAGAAAATTCAAAATCTGTTTTAGTCGATGGAAAAATAGCATAATAAAAAGCATTAGAAGAATTAAAATCACCCTTTAAATTTTCAATACCCTGTTTCTCGACTCCGTTTACAAAAAAACTCTTAAGATTTGTATTTGTAGCACTTAATTCAATCATTGTAATAATATTTGAATCATCAAAATAACTGGTTTTAATTTTTTTAACTTCCAAAGAACTTGCCACAAGATGTGAAAAGTTTTTATTATTGGGCGTATTTTCAAACTGGATAGCACCTATACTAATACTAGCACTTTGAAAAACTTTTCCATTTCTTAAAAGACTGACTGAAATCTGTTCCAAATTTGCATTTGAAGTTTTAGCCTCAAACCACAAAACAGCCCTATAATCACCTTTAATGTACTCCCATTTTAAATCAGGATTTAAAAAAACCAAGTCCTTGCTTTTTTGCAAAGTGATATTAAAATCAAAATTTGTATCTTCTGTAGTTTTGGCATGAAGGATTATGGGAAACGCCTCTCCAACATATACTTTGCTAAGATAATCATCAGTAGTAAGAACTAAAGAGCTTTGGGGTATAAAAGGATCATATATATTGCTATCAAAATCGGAATTTTCATCACTTGGAGCGATATTTTGATAAATTTGCTGCTCCTCTTTTGGAAGTTTTTGTAGTTCTTTTTGCATATTTTCATCTTGACCATCAAAAACAGAAATTTCACTTCGAGCAAAAAGACTAAAACAAACAAAAACTAGAAAAAGTATTATTCTCACATAAAGCCTTCAAGCATTCTTAAGCCTATATCATTACCTAAAATTTTATCGCAAGCACGCTCTGGATGAGGCATAAGACCAAAAATTTTTTTATTTTCATCACAAATTCCTGCGATATCTAACACAGAGCCATTAGGATTTGGTTCATATTTTAAAAGGATTAAATCCTTATCTTGCATTTTTTTCAAAGTGGCTTCATCTGCATAATAATTTCCTTCGCCATGGGCAATAGGAAGATTGATAATTTCATCTTTCTTAAAATTTTTTAAGAAAACATTATTATTCGAAACAACTCTTAAATTTTGATTTTTTGAAATAAAGCTTAAATTATTATTATGCTTCATGGCGCCTTCTAAAAGTCCGCTTTCAAGCAAAATTTGAAAACCATTGCAAATTCCTAAAATATATCCACCTCTTTTCGCATGTGCAATAACGCCTTGCATAGCAGGAGCAATTTTAGCAATTGCTGCACATCTTAAATAATCTCCATAAGAAAATCCTCCAGGTAAAACCACTAAGTCTGCATTAATTTCTTTTTCTTCGTGCCAAACGACTTGCGCTTTTACGCCGATTTTTTCAAAAGCATATTGGGTATCGAATTCACAGTTTGTTCCAGGAAATCTAATAATAGCAACTTTCATCATTTCTCACTTACAATAAGCTCATAATCTTCGATTACACTATTTACCAAAAGCTCTTCACACATACTTTTTACGCGCTCTTTTGCTTTTTGTTCATTACTCTCATCTAAATCAAGTATAATTTGTTTAGCTACTCTTGCTTCTTTTACTTCGTTAAAATTTAAAGAATGTAAAGCCTTTTCTATAGCTTTTCCTTGGGGATCTAAAACACCATTTTTTAAAAAAACATTGACAACTATTTTCATTATATTCCTTAGTTTAGAATTCTTTTTAAAACCTCTTCATAGGCCATTTTAACATTTCCTAAATCTTGACGAAATCTGTCTTTATCTAGCTTTTCATTGCTAAATTTATCCCAAAATCTACAGCTATCAGGACTGATTTCATCTGCTAAAACGAGCTCGTTATCTTTAGTTAAACCCAGCTCAATTTTAAAATCAATAAGTCTTAAATTTTTAGCATCAAAAAAAGGACTTAAGATCGCATTAATCTTTTTAGCCATTTCTTTAATTTCTTTAATCTGTGCCTCATTTTGTACTAAATTTAAAATCAAACAATGCTCATCATTAATAAAAGGATCTCCTAGCTCATCATTTTTAAGACAAAATTCCACCAAAACAAAAGGTAAAACCGTGCCATCTTTAATACCCAATCTTTTTGTAAGCGATCCTGTTGCAACATTGCGTACTATAACCTCAATAGGTATAATTTTACATTTTTTTACCACTTGCTCATTGTCATTAATGGTTTCAACCAAATGGGTTTTTATGCCATTTTTTTCAAGTAAATGAAAAAGCTCGGTGCTGATTTTGCAATTTAATGCGCCCTTTCCGCTTTCACTTCCCCTTTTTTCGGCATTAAAAGCTGTTAAATCATCTTTAAATTCACTTATAAGAAAATTTTCATCTTCGGTAGCATAGAGTTTTTTACCCTTGCCTTCATAAAGTAATTCTTTTTTTTTCATAATTATTGTCCTTGTTTAATATTTAAGATTTTGATAGTATCTATGGCAGATTTTAACTGCGCATCATCATTAATTTGCTTTTGAGTAATAATATTCTTATCATTTTTTTGTTCTTTCTTGTCTTCTTTTTTCTCATTTTTATCAAGTTTTTCTAGCTCACTCTCTAAATGCTGCTTTAAATCGCTTTCTTTGATATTGAAACTATCTTCTTGAGTATTGACTTTTCCTGGAAACACTTCAATATCGGGTTTTACACCCACTGCTTGAATAGTGCGTCCACTTGGCAAATAATATCTTGCAATAGTAAGTCTTAAAGCTTCAGTTTCATTAATCGGAATAATTTGCTGAACACTGCCTTTTCCAAAAGTATTTTCTCCTACAATTATAGCTCGCTTAAGATCTTGCAAAGCCCCGCTAACAATCTCACTAGCACTCGCACTTCCCCCATTTACAAGCACCACTAAAGAACTATCAGAAATTTTATTTTTTGGATTTGCTTTATACTCTTGATTTTCACTTGTAACGCGTCCTTTTTGAGAAACAATCACTCCTTTATCTACAAACAAATTAACAAGTCCAGTGGCTTGATTTAAAAGGCCGCCAGGATTATTTCTTAAATCCAAAATTACACCCTTTACATCAGGATGTTTTTTAAGCTCTTTGCTTGTCATATCTACAACATTTTTATCAAAATTTGTAACTCTTAAATAAAGTATATTTTCATTTTCAATAAGCTTTGCATAAACACTTTCTACTTTGATAATATCACGCGTTAAAGCAACATCAAAAGGCTTAGTTGCTCCTTTTCTAAATATAGTAAGAGTGATTTGTGTCTTTGGTTTTCCACGCATTTTATCTACTGCATCATTTAAGTTTATTCCCAAAGTAGCTTCATCATTGATTTTTAATATAATATCACCTGATTTAATCCCTGCTTTATCCGCTGGAGTTCCTTCTATAGGAGAGATAACAGTCAAGGCACCATCTTTCATACCTACAGTGATCCCAAGCCCACCAAATTCACCACTTGTTTGAATTTTCATATCGTTAAAATCTTTTTCATTTAAAAAAGAGGAATGTGCATCAAGATTACTCAGAAGCCCAGAAAGTGACTTATCAATCAAATCTGTAATATTTTCATCATCTACATAATACTGCTCGACTATAGCTAAAGTTTTAGTCAGTTTATCCAAAGACTCTAAGCGTTGTTGCATTAAATCAGATTGATTCTTTGGTTTTGCTTGTAGGTTGCTTGCTAAAAAAACACAAAGAGCCAAAGAGCCTGTAAAGCCTGTAATAGCGGCTAGAAATCTTTTACTACTCAAAATGAACTCCAAAATTAAATATTTTAAGCCCAAATTTTAATAACTTTTGCTTAAAAATTCGTAAATAATACTAAATTTGTTATAAGTTTAATGGATTTAAAAAAATTAATGCTAAAATATTTTATATTTTTTAATTTTAAAGCAAGAAAGAATATATAATGAAACACACTCATACACATTCTCCAAAACATATCAAAGCTATAAGTAATCGCCTAAGTCGCACCATAGGACATTTAGAAGCTATTAAAAAAATGGTTGAAAGAGATGAGGATTGTAGTGATATTCTTATCCAACTTGCTGCGGTTAAAGCAGCGGTTAACAATACCGCCAAAGCCATACTTAAAGAACATTTAGCCCATTGTATGTATCATGCAGTGATGGAAAAAGATACACAAAGTATAGAAGATTTAAACAAAGCTATTGATATGTTTGTCAAGTAGCCTTTTTTTAATACTCTGAATTTAATACTTTCAAATAAATACTTAATTTTATTGCAAAAATATTATAAAATAACTTGACATTATTTGACTAAAGTTATATAATGCTATATATATAAAACTTGAAAAAGGATATACAATGGCAAATATACAAGAATTTTTAACCGACAATATGCTTTCAAATCTTGAAAGTGCGGCATCTTTAGCAATTCATTCTAAAAATAATGAAGTTGTCCCTTTGCATCTTTTATGGGCTTTAATTGTAGACAGTTCAAGTATTTTAAATCAAATTTGTAATAAATTTAATATTTCAAAAGAAGCTTTAGAGCTTGAAATCAAAAGCAAAATTTCAAATCTTGCAACAAGCTCTAATGTAAATCGTGAAAATATGCGTTTTTCTAATGAATTTATCAATTCTTTAGAAAGTGCTAAAGGACTTATGAGTGCTAATGGTGATAACTATTTAAGCGTAGATACTTGGCTTATAAGTGAAAGCGAAAAAAACCCTATTAGAGAAATTTTAGCTAAATTTATAGATATTAAAGAATTTCAAAAAGAACTCCAAAATCTAAGAGCGGGACGCAAAATCGAAAGCAAAACAAGTGATGAAACCTTAGATAGCTTAAATAAATTTGGTATAGATTTAACCGCAAAAGCAAGTGAAGGAAAGCTTGATCCTGTTATAGGCAGAGAAGAAGAAATCGAACGCTTGATGCAAATTCTTATACGCAAAACGAAAAACAATCCTATACTTTTAGGTGAACCAGGAGTAGGAAAAACAGCAATCGTAGAAGCTTTAGCACAAAGAATTATCAAAAAAGATGTACCAAAATCTTTACAAAATAAAAAAGTCATAGCACTTGATATGAGTGCATTAATCGCAGGGGCAAAATATCGTGGAGAATTTGAAGATAGATTAAAAGCGGTGGTAAATGAGGTTATTAAAAGTGAAAATATCATACTTTTTATCGATGAAATTCACACCATAGTAGGCGCAGGAGCAAGCGAAGGAAGTATGGATGCGGCAAATATTTTAAAGCCAGCACTTGCAAGAGGCGAACTACACACCATAGGAGCAACCACTCTTAAAGAATATCGCAAATACTTTGAAAAAGACGCAGCCTTACAACGCCGTTTTCAACCCGTAAATGTAGGTGAGCCTAGCGTAAATGAAGCTTTAGCAATGCTAAGAGGTATTAAAGAAAAACTTGAAATTCATCACAATGTCACCATAAATGATAGTGCTTTAGTAGCGGCAGCTAAGCTTTCAAAACGCTATATAGCCGATCGTTTTTTACCCGATAAAGCAATTGATTTAATCGATGAAGCTGCGGCTGAACTTAAAATGCAAATTGAAAGCGAACCAAGCTCTTTAAGAAAAGTACGCAAAGACATAGAAACCTTAGAAGTAGAAAATGAAGCTTTAAAAATGGAAAATGATGAAAAAAATCAAAAAAGACTAGATGAAATTTCCAAGGAGCTAGCAAATTTAAAAGAAAAACAAAATGCCTTAAACTCTCAATTTGAAAATGAAAAAGCAGTCTTTGATAGCATAAGTGCAAAGAAAAAAGAAATTGATAGTCTAAAAAATGAAGCCGTTTTTGCAAAAAATAAAGGTGAATTCCAAAAAGCTGCAGAATTAGAATATGGCAAAATTCCAGAATGCGAAAAAGAAGTGACAAATTTGGAAGAAAAATGGAAAAAAATGAGTGAAAATGGAGTCTTGCTTAAAAATCAAGTTGATGAAGATTTGGTTGCTGGAATTTTAAGTAAATGGACAGGGATTAGCGTGCAAAAAATGCTGACTTCAGAAAAACAAAAATTTTTAGAAGTAGAAAAACACCTAAAAGAAAGCGTAATTGGACAAGATAAAGCTCTAAGCGCTTTAGCAAGGGCTATTAAACGCAATAAAGCAGGATTAAATGCAGACAACAAACCTATAGGAAGCTTTTTATTTTTAGGACCTACAGGAGTAGGAAAAACACAATCTGCTAAGGCTTTGGCGAAATTTTTATTTGATGATGAAAAAGCAATGATTCGCTTTGATATGAGTGAATTTATGGAAAAACATAGTGTTTCAAGACTCTTAGGAGCACCTCCTGGCTATATAGGACATGAAGAAGGTGGCGAGCTCACTGAAGCGGTGCGTAGAAAACCTTATAGCGTGCTTTTATTTGATGAAGTCGAAAAAGCTCATAAAGATGTATTTAATGTGCTTTTAGGAATTTTAGATGATGGTAGAGCAACCGATAGCAAAGGTGTAACCGTGGATTTTAAAAATACCATTATCATTTTAACTTCCAATATCGCCTCAAGTGCTATCATGAATTTAAGTGGAAAAGAACAAGAAGATGCGGTAAAAAATGAGTTAAAAAATTTCTTCAAGCCTGAATTTTTAAATCGCTTAGATGATATCATCACCTTTAATCCACTTGGAAAAGATGAGGCATATGAGATAGTTAAGCTTTTATTTAAAGACTTGCAAAAAAGTTTGGAAAATAAAGGCATAAAAGCAAGTCTTAGTGAAAATGCTGCACTTTTAATCGCTAAGGACGGATTTGATCCTGACTTTGGTGCTAGACCTTTAAGAAGGGCTATTTATGATTTAATCGAAGACAAACTAAGCGATATGATACTTGCAGATAAGCTTGATGAAAACGATGAGATCATCATCGATGCAAAAAATGATGAGATTGTTATCGAAAAAGTTTAACTCTTTTTAGAAGAAATAGATTTTTCTATTTCTTCGCATACTTTTTAAAATAAAATCTCACTTTCGTTAAATTTCATATTTGCTCTTGGTAGAGGCGATTTGATAGTATAATAAGCATTTTTCCCCTTGTAACTTCCTCTATATACCCCATTTGGAATACTGAATTTTCTTGTAGTATCAGGAAATTTCTCTAAGTATTTGTTTAAAAATTCTCTAAATACAGGAGCAGAGGTCCTAGCCCCACCCTCTGTATAACGCATAGGCTTATTATTGTCATTTCCATACCAAATCAAAGCTTCAATCTCAGGCGTTAAGCCACAAAACCAAGCATCGATATTTTTGTTTGTAGTTCCCGTTTTTCCTGCTATTTCTATACCTTCAACCCTTGCATTGCGCCCTGTGCCATGCTCTACAACATTTCTCATCATATCTAAAACCAAAAAGCTTTGCGCTTCATCGCTCACTCTGTATTCATTTGAGTTAAATTCCATAATAATTTGATCATTTCTATCTTGCACTTGCCTAATAATTTGTGGCTCTTTTATAACTCCGTAATTTCCAAACATAGTATAAAATTTAGAATACTCCAAAGGAGAAATTCCAAAACTTCCTAAAACAATCGATAAATTAGCCGGAATATCTCTAAAGCCAAATTCTACAAGTTTTGAATGAAGTACATCTAGTCCCATATTGAGTGCGAGATTGATAGTAGCTAGATTTCTTGAGCGTGTTAAGGCTTCTTTTAGGGTAATCAAGCCAAGGAATTTACCTCCATCGTTTTTGGGTTTCCAGTCTTTATTATCCCCTGCTCCACCTTCAAAAATTCTAGAAATATCCGCAATCTCACTCACAGGCGAATAACCAAGATTAATAGCTGCTTGATATACAAAAGGCTTAAAGGAACTACCCGGTTGTCGCGTGCTTTGAGTGGCTCGGTTGTAATTGCTTTTTTCATAATCAACCCCTCCTACCAAAGCCAAAACATCTCCGCTTTGATGATTAACAACCACCATAGCTCCATTTAGCGTGCTTAAGTTTGCATCTTTATCGCGTTTTACTATTTCATCATAACCAAATTTTAAGGCGTTTTGAGCCATTTCTTGCACATCTAAATCTATATTTAAAGTGATTTTATAGCCACCTGTTTTAAGATCTTTAATGCTAGGACTTAATTGCTTAATCACCTCATCTACAACATAAGGAGCTGCATTTTGCGTTAAAGTATCATCATAAATTTGAGGAATTTCTTTCATGGCTTCATCATATTCTGCTTTAGAAATCCAACCTAATGTATACATTCTTGCTACAACATTATTTGCTCTTGCGATAGAAAGATCTAAATGTTTTGTAGGATCATAACTACTTGGTGCTTTTGGCATACCCACAAGCATAGCAATCTCTTTAAGACTTAACTCGTTTAGATTCTTATGAAAATATCCTTGCGCAGCTGTTTTAACCCCATAATACCCATGCCCAAAAAAGATATAATTTAAATATCTTTCCAAAATTTGCTCTTTGCTTAAAATCGTTTCCATTTTGTAGGCGAGCAAGGCCTCACGAATTTTACGAGTGATAGTTCTTTCAGGAGTTAATTCTGTATTTTTGATAAATTGCTGGGTAAGCGTTGAAGCCCCCTCCATGGTTTTTCCACCACTTTTTATGATTTTAACAACAGCTCTAAAAATAGCATCAATATTCACCCCATCATGCTCAAAAAAGCTAGTATCTTCTATAGCTACAAGAGCTTCTATAAGGCGTGGAGGTAATTCTTCATAATTTGCATAAAAACGATGTTGTTCGAAGATATTAGCTACTAATTTTCCATTTCTATCGTAAATTTGCGTTGTAAGTGGAGGTTTGTATTCTTTAAAAGTATATCCTTGTGTATCTGCATTTGTAAAAAGATAAGCTACATAAACAAATGCAGCGATGAAACACACCACAAAAAATGAAAATATATATTTTAAAATTTTCATAAATAAGCCTTTAAATTTTGAGTATCAAGCCCTAAAGCAGTATTTAAATTTCCCTCTTGTTTGATAATATAGTTTTTATGAAAACCCTCACACATAATCGCTCCTGCCTTGCCCTTATAAAGTCCATTTTCTACATAATCTTTCAAATCATGAGGGTCAAATTTTGAAAAATAAAGCGTTGTTTTTGAAAGAGAGAAAACTCTTTTTTTTGAATTCTTTAACAAAAAAGCACTTAAAATGCTAGCACATTTTCCATCTTGTAAATCAAGCATTTCATAAGCTTCTTCTTTGGCATTTGCCTTAGTAAGAATTTTATCTCCTATGCAAACTATGCTGTCTGCAAAGAGTAAAGTTTTATCTTTAAATTTTTCTTCATAAGCTGTGCAAAATTGTCTTTCTTTTTCTAGGACAATTTTTTGCACATAAACACTAGGCTTTAAATTTTTGTCTAAATTTTCATCATAATCAAAGCTTATTTGTTGAAATTCAATCTTTGCCTCTTTGAGTAAATTCGATCTAGAAACAGAACTTGAAGCAAGAATTAACATTACTTAAAGTCCTTTTTGGATCAAATCTAAAGCCTGTTTTAAAGCTTCATCTATCTTGCTTATATCTTTACCACCTGCCGTAGCAAAATCATCTCTTCCGCCGCCATTGCCACCTAAAATTTGAGCAATATTCTTAACCAAATTTCCAGCTTTTAAAGGACAATTTTTCACACCTGCTGCAAGGGTTATCTTATCATCTTTTGCTTGTATTAGCAAAATAGCAGCTTTTTCGAATTTGTTTTTAAATTCATCAATCATAGTTTTTATATCACCACTTTCCACGCATTCAACGCAAATTTGAACTCCGTTGATATTGCTTGAGTTAAGCTGTGATTTATTGGAATTTTTAAGCTCATTTTTTAATTTTAGAATTTCATTTTTAAGTTTTTTTACCCCAAGACTTAAATCATTGCTTTTAAGCTCTTCTTTAAGATTTAAATTTTCATTCATAAAAGTCTTGCAAAATTCTAAAGCTGCTCTTGAAACAACCGCTTCTATACGCCTTACACCTGCACTTACACCACTTTCTTTAACTATGTAAAAACTTCCTATTTGAGCTGTATTTTTTACATGAGTTCCTCCGCAAAGCTCTTTACTTTCACCTAAGGTTAAAACGCGTACATTGCCTTGATATTTTTCATTAAACAAAGCAATGGCTCCACTTTTTTTAGCATCTTCTAAAGGCATATTCTCTAAGATTGCTTCGCTTGAATTAATAATCATTTCATTGACTCTTTTTTCAATACTTTCTAATTCTTCCTTGCTTAAAGCTTTGTGATGAGTAAAATCAAATCTTAATTTATTGCTTTCAACCAAAGAACCTGCTTGACTGATATGAGAGCCCAAAATTTCTCTTAAAGCGTGGTGCAAAAGATGGGTAGCCGAATGATGGCGTGCAGTTTGTTCTCTTTTATCGGTATCAATTTTTGCTATTATCTTATCATTAAGCTTGATTTCTTCATTAGTTTTTACAAGACTAAGATTTAGATTGAAAAACTTTTGAGTATCTAGCACTTCGCTAGTTCCTATATATCCTGTATCAGCAATTTGCCCCCCACTTGTTGCATAAAAAGGAGTATTATCAAGCATAACCCAGCCTAAACCTTTAAGACTTGAAACTTCTTTAAAATCTTCATCTAAAAGAGCTAAAACGGTGGCTTGACATTCTGTTTTTTCATAACCTACAAAGCAATTTTCTCCAAATTTTTCAAGCAAATTTTTAAAATCTCCACTTGCTACCTTATCGCCGCTTCCTTTCCAAGAAGCTTTTGCACGATTTTTTTGTTCATTCATCAATTCTTCAAATTTAGCCTCATCTACCACAAGATTTTTTTCTCTTAACATATCTTGCGTTAAATCAAGTGGAAAACCATAAGTATCATAAAGTTTAAATGCAACCTCTCCGCTAAAAACTTCTTTGGTGTTTTTAAGCTCTTCATTAAAAATTTCAATACCGTTTTCTATAGTGCTTAAAAATCTCTCTTCTTCTAAGCGGATTTGCTCTTTTACAAAATCTTTCTTTTCATTAAGGTAGGTATAATGATCACCCATAAGCTTGCAAACCACATCAACTAAATTATACATAAAAGGTTTTTTAAGCCCCAATAAATACCCATGTCTTAAAGCACGGCGTAAAATACGGCGTAAAACATAGCCCCTACCCTCTTTATCAAAACTCGTTCCTTGAGCGAGCAAAAATACACTCGATCTTATATGATCAGCTATAACTCTAAAGCTGGCTCCACTTTCATAAACATAAGTTTTTCCACAAAGTTTTGCAATTTCATCAATAATAGGCATAAAAAGCGAGCTGTCAAAATTGCTAAATTTACCCTCTTTGATAGCCGTAACCCTCTCAAGCCCCATTCCTGTATCAATACTTGGTTTTGGCAAAGGCGTAAGTTTACCATCAGCGCTTCTTTCATACTGCATGAAAACAAGGTTCCAAATTTCTAAGAACCTATCTCCATCTCCACCCATATAATCTTCTTCGCCATTAAAATACTCTTCGCCTTGATCATAAAAAATCTCACTACAAGGACCACAAGGACCTGTATCGCCCATTTGCCAAAAATTATCCTTATCACCAAATCTATAAATTCTTTCTTTTTGGATATGTTTTTGCCACAATTCAAACGCTTCATCATCGCTTTCATGTACGGTTACATAAAGTCTATCTTTAGGAAGTTTTAATACCTCGGTTACAAATTCCCAAGCATAAGCGATAGCTTGTTCTTTAAAATAATCCCCAAAACTGAAATTTCCTAACATTTCAAAAAAAGTATGATGGCGAGCGGTATAGCCTACATTATCTAAATCATTGTGCTTTCCCCCTGCTCTTATACAAGTTTGGCAACTTGTTTTGCGTGGTGGGTTTGGACGAGGCACTTCTCCTATAAATATACTTTTAAAAGGCACCATTCCTGCATTTGTAAAAAGCAAAGTTGCATCATCAGGAACTAAAGGACTTGAAGGGGTGATTTCATGACCCTTAGACTTAAAAAAATTTAAATATTCACTTCTAACATCCATAAGATTTTCCTAAGAAATTTTTATAAAAGCATATCATACCAAAATTACTTTAAATTAAGTAAAACTAAAATACAATAAGCCTTTTTAATTAATTTCTTTAATTTTCAAGGTTTTTTATGAATTTTATCAATCTTCAAGCTCAATATCTTAAATATAAAGAAGAAATTGATTCTGAAATCGCAAGTGTTTTATCAAGCTCCTCTTTTATAGGAGGTGCAAAATTAAATGAATTTGAAACAAATTTAGTCCAATACACTCATGTGCAACACGCCATAGGATGCTCAAGTGGCACAAGTGCCTTATATCTTGCTTTAAGGGCTTTAGATATCAAACAAGGAGATGAAGTCATAGTTCCTAGCTTTACTTTTATAGCTACAGCTGAAATGGTAGCACTACTAGGAGCTAAGCCTGTATTTGTAGATATAAATTTAGATAATTTTAATATCGATTTTGAACTCTTAAAAAATGCCATCAGCCCTAAAACAAAAGCAATTATTGCTGTGAGTATGTTTGGTCAAATGAGTAATTTACAAGAATTAAACACCTTTTGCGAAAGTAAAGATATAAGCTTGATTGAAGATGGCGCACAAAGTTTTGGAGCAAGCTTTAAGGGTGAAAAATCTTGCTCTATTGCCAAAATTTCATGCACTAGCTTTTTTCCTTCTAAGCCTTTGGGGGCTTATGGCGATGGTGGAGCGATTTTTTGCAATGATGAGAGCATAGCTAAAAAATTAAGAATTTTACTCAACCACGGACAAACTGATCGCTATAAACATGATTTTATAGGGATAAATGCTCGTCTTGATACTCTTCAAGCAGCCATTTTAAATGTAAAATTAAAACACCTAGATGAAGAAATTAACAAAAGACAAGAAATAGCAAAATTCTACAACGAAAATTTGACAAATTGTCAAATTCCAAAAATTGATGAAAATGCCATCAGTGCTTATGCACAATATAGCGTTTTAGTAGAAGATAGAGCTAGAGTTTTAAAAGCTTTTGAAAAAGCAAACATTCCTTATGCTATCCATTATCCTACGCCACTTCATAAACAACCTTGCTTCAGTGAATTTTCGCATCTAAAATTAGAAAAATCAGAATTTGCGAGTGAGCATATTTTATCCTTGCCATTTTCAGCATTTTTAAGTCAAAGTGAGCAAGAAAGTGTAATTAAAATATTTAAGGAAGGACTATGAAATTAGATCAAGTGGGCTCTTTTTTAAGACCCAAAATTTTAAAAGAAGCTAGAGAAAATTTCGCCTTAGGGAAAATCGATGAGGAACAACTTCGTAGCATTGAAGATTCTTGCATAAGAGATCTTTTAGAAGAATGCGATAAGGCGGGAATTTATTATTTAAGCGATGGAGAATTACGCCGTTCTTGGTGGCATCTTGATTTTTACTGGGGTTTTGGTGGCATTAAAAAAATCAAAAAAGAAAAGGGTTATATCTTTAAAGGGATAGAAACAAGAGCCGAAGGTATAGAAATTGAAAGCAAAATCGAGTGCAACAATCATCCTTTTTTAAAAGATTTTGAAAGATTAATGCAAATCGCAAAAGGTTTAAAAATAGATACGAATCGCTTAAAACTTACCATTCCAAGTCCATCAATGCTTTTATATATGCTTTTTATCCGTGGGGGCAAAAACACAGAATTTAATTACTATGGCAAAGATTTTACAAAACTTAAAAATGATATTTTAAATGCTTATGAAAATTTTTACAAAGAATTTGCAGCTCTTGGCGGAGTATATTTGCAACTTGATGATACAAGCTTTGGTTCTTTATGTGATTATGAATTTTGCGCTTTAAATGAAATTAACGCAGATGATATTTGTGAAGAATATGTAGATTTTTTAAATGAGAGTTTAAAAACTATGCCAAAAAACATAATGAGCGCGATTCATATTTGTCGTGGAAACTACCGCAGTCGCTATGTGGCAAGTGGAGGCTATATGAAAGTCGCCAAGAAACTTTTTGGCGAACTTAGAGTCGATAAATTCTTCTTAGAATTTGATGATGAAAGGGCTGGAGATTTTGAACCTTTAAAATATATAAATGATCAAATTGCGGTCTTAGGAATTCTTACTAGCAAAACCAATGAAAGTCCGAGCGTAGAAGAGTTAAAAGCAAAAGTGAAAATAGCAGCTCAATTTTTAAGTCCAAAACAAATTGAAATCAGCACACAATGTGGCTTTAGCTCCACTGAAGAAGGAAATGAAATCTTCACTCATTCTCAATGGGAAAAAATTAAACTTTTAAAACAAGTTTTAAGTGAGCTTGAAAATGAAGGATTTTTCTCTTGAAAATAGGAATTATAGGCCTTGGAAAAATGGGGCAAAACCATTTAAACGAGCTTGGTAAAAATAAAAATTTTAAAATCAATGCTTTGTTTGATATGGTTGAAAATAAAAATTTAAATGCACCCTTTTTTACCAATTTGGATGAATTTTTAAATCAAGATAATGATATCATCATCATTGCAACACCGACAAATTCACATTTAGAAATAGCTAGAAAGGTTTTTTGTAAGTGTAAATGCGTATTGATTGAAAAACCTTTAGCGCTGAATTTAAATGAAATAGATGAAATTTCAAATTTGGCTAAAGACCATGATGTAAAAGTGGGTGTGGGATTTTGCGAGAGATTTAATCCTGTGGTTTTAGCTCTAAAAAAAGAGCTTCAAAACGAGGAAATTATCAGCATCAATATACAAAGATTTTCCACTTATCCGCAAAGAATCAGTGATGTAGGAATTTTACAAGATTTGGCTGTGCATGATCTTGACTTGCTTCATTTTTTAAGCGGAGAGAAAATTATAAACGCTAACATTTTAAAAAGCTTCAATAAAGACAAACAAAGAGAAGATGAAAGCATTATAGCCTGCAAACTAGAAAAAACGATCGCTTGTGTGCATCAAAGCTGGAACAGCACGCAAAGACTAAGAAAAATTACACTTGTAAGTAAAAATCATTTTTACGAGGCAAATTTAGCAGACTTTTCCTTAAGCAAAGACGGACAAAGCTTGGAGCTGATGACACAAACTCCGCTTTTTGGGGAGCATATGGCTTTATATGATTTGTTTTTAAATAAGGAAAATTACCTAGCAAATATACAAAATGCTTACGCTGTGCAAGAAATTTTAGAAAAATTTTAATTTTTCTAAAATAATGTAACATCGTCCAAATAACTTGAGCTTCAATAAAATCTTCAAATACTTAAGATAAAAAATTTATTGATTTTAAATCCATACTGAAGTAAAATAAAACTAAAAAAGGTTTTTAAATGAAATTGGTTTTATTTTTAAATATGGGCGGAGCCACAAATTTACAAGATTGTGAAACTTTTTTAAAAAATATGTTTAACGATCCTTATATTTTGGGTATTAAAAATAAATTTATAAGAAGATTTGTAGCGTGGATCATTACAAAATCTCGCGTAAAAGCTATGAGAGAAAATTATAAACAAATGGGTGGAAAATCTCCACTCAATAAGCTTACTCAAAGTTTGTGCGAAAAACTTAATGCAAAAACAAAAGACTTTAAATTTGACTTTGTCAATCTTTATGTGCCACCTTTTGCAAATGAAGTTTTGCAAAAATACACTTTAAACGAAAATGATGAAATCATTCTTTTTCCTCTTTATCCACATCACTCAAGCACCACAGTTACTTCATCGCTTGAAGTTTTGCAAAATGAAATTTCAAAACAAAACATCAAAGCAAAAGTAAAGACTATGGACATTTTTTATGAAAATACGCTTTATAATGAAATGATTATTTCTCACATTTTGGCTAAAAAAAGTGAGTTTGATGCTAAAACTTTGATTTTTTCAGCACATTCTTTACCGCAAAGCATTATCGATAAGGGTGATTTATATGAAAAACATGTCAATCATCATGTAGAACTTTTAAAAGAAAGATTAAAAGATCATTTTGATAAGATTATCTTAGCTTATCAATCAAAACTAGGTCCAGTAAAATGGCTTGAACCAAATACAAGCGATATTTTGGCAAATTTAGATAACAAAGCTTTGATTTATCCTATTTCTTTTTGCATAGATTGCTCTGAAACGATTTTTGAGCTAGGTATAGAGTATAAACATTTAGCAAAGTGTGATTATGATTTAATCACTTGCCCAAATGATAGCGATGAATTTACTCAATTTGTTTTAAAGTATTTATCTGATTTTAACTAAAAATAAATTTTGAAGTCCTTGTCTATCATTTTTTTAAAGATCAACAAGGACTTTTCGGTAAAAATTTAGCCAACTAAGCCAAAGTATAAGCTTTTTCTCCGTGCAAGCTCACATCTAAACCTTTTTGCTCTACTTCTTCTTTTACTCTTAAGTCTGTAAAACAAGAAATAATCTTAAAAATAATAAAGCTTATAAGAGCTGACAAAACCACGCAAATCACAATAGCAAAAATTTGCTCTTTTAAAAGCTCTAAACTTCCACTGATAAAAAATCCCTCGCCAAGTGCATTTTGGGCAATCACATTAGGATTTACTTTAGCACTTGCAAAAAGCCCTGTGGCGATTCCTCCCCAAATACCTCCAATTCCATGCAAAGAAAAAGCATCTAAAGAATCATCCCATTTGAGTTTGTATTTGATAAAACTCAAACCAAAATAACAAAATACAGAAGACAAAGCCCCTATAACAAGAGAAGCGTAAATATCTACATAACCACAAGCTGGAGTAATCCCCACAAGCCCTGCTACAAGCCCACTAAGTCCACCTAAAATAGTCGGTTTTTTATGAATAAGCCACTCAAGTACCACCCAAGATAAAAAGCCACAAGCCGCTGATATAATACTTACTATAAAAGCATTGATAGCAATATCATTCATTTCGCCAGCACTTCCAGCATTAAAACCTAACCATCCTATAAAAAGCAAAATCGCACCCAAGAAAGCATAAGGAATAGAATGCGCGTTTTTATCCTCATCATCACTTTTTCTAGCGCCTACCATCAAAGCTCCTACAAGTCCGGCAACCCCGGAACTAATATGCACAACACCGCCCCCAGCAAAATCAAGACTTCCTCTTTTAAGCAAAAATCCCTCGCTACTCCAAATCATATGTGCTAACACATCATAAACTAAAGTGCTCCAAAAAAGTAGAAATATCACCAAGACACCCAGTTTAATTCTTCCCACCAAAGAGCCTGTTATAATAGCAGATGCAATAAGTGCAAACATCATTTGAAAAATCACAAAAAGAATATTTGGAACACCTGAAGCGTTGTATCCGCTAATACCCTCTAAGAGGAAATTCTCGAAATTTCCTACAAGCCCAAGTCCTTCATCTTTACCAAAAGAAAGACTAAATCCAAGCACTACCCATTGTAAAGTAATGACACCAAAAACAATAAAGCAATTCATTATGGTATTAAGAGTATTTTTACTTCTTACCATACCTGAATAAAACATTGCCAAAGCTGGAGTCATAAGCAAAACTAGCAAAGTACACAACACAATAAAACTTGAATTTATCGCATTCATTTACCTATCCTTTCTTACAAAATTTAATTGCGAGATAATTATATTTAAAATGGTTTAAAAAAATATAAATTTAAGAAATATTTTATATATTTTTTTTATCAAAGTTTATTTTTTTATCTTAAATTACCATAAATAGGTACTTTAAAAAAAATATTTCACTTCTCTATAACTCAAATTTACTAGCATTAAAATAAAAAATTGGAGCTAAACTGAAAAAATTTAACAAAATTAAAAAAGAATTCTTGCAAGATGGTAAAGAAAAATTTTGATGATTTGGTAAAAATTTTTTAAATTAAAAGTAGAAATTATCTAGTATTAAAAAAGCAATTGCGTTTTAAAATAGCCTAAAAGCTCTTCTTTGGCTTTGAAGATATCATCAGTGTTTAGCTCAAAATCTATTTTTTGTGGCTTTTTATAACTCTTATCATAATAAGCCAAAAGCAAGGCAATAAGCCTTTGCCATTCTCTTTGCTCGTAACTTTTTAGCAAATCCTGACGAAAATTTACACTGATATAAGGACTGATCTTAGCAAGACATTCTTTAAATTTTAAAGGGGTCATTTTTTCTTGATAGATCTTTTGTATCCTGTCTATGCGCTTTTCTAAAGAACAAAAACAATGAATTTTAAATGCTTTTTGCATTTTTTCATAAAGCTTTAAAGGCAAAACTATTTCACCTATTTTACGACTTTCGCTCTCTATAAAGATAAAATCTTTTAAAGAATTTAAAGCATGAAAAAGGCTTGCTTCAAAAGCTTTTTGCGTAGGCTGAGTACCTAAAATATCGCCAAAAGAAGATCCTAGATGATTTGCCATTTTTTCTAAATTTAAATGATGGGGCAAAAGCTCCAAAAGCTCTGTTTTTCCACAGCCTGTATTGCCACAAAGAGCAAAAAAATCTAAATTTATTTCATTATCAAAATAATGTGCCAAAAAACTTCTATAAGCTTTAAAACCACCCTTTAAACGCACCACTCTATAGCCTAATTCGCTCAAAATCACTGCAATAGATTTCGAACGCAAACCCCCACGAGAGCAGTAAATTCCGATCTTATCTCCTATACGAAATTTGTGAGTAAGCTCTAAGATATGCTTTGACATATTTTGACAAATATAACTCGCACCCCTAGCCTTAGCCAAAGCTTGATTTTTTTTATAAATTGTCCCTATTTCTTGATATTCTTCATCATTTAAAGCATAAAAATTCAACGCCCCTATCAAATGAGAATGAAAAAATTCCCTAGGGCTTCTTGCATCGATTAAAAGAGAGAAATTTTCTTTTTGAAATTCTGCAAAATCTACTTCATTTAACATTTTTAAACGCCAAAACAAGTTTTTGATAAACTTGTTCTATATTGGTGCCACAAACCCTAGTCTCTCCTATAGTGGTGATAAAATTAGTATCTCCTGCCCAACGCGGCACTAGATGATAATGACAATGAGGAGCTATACCAGCACCTGCATCTTTACTCAAATTCATACCGATATTTACCCCGCCTGCATGGAGTTCACTTTTTAAAATTCTTACCCCTAGACGCACAAATTTACTTATCTCTTGCCAAACTTCATCACTTAAATTTTCTATATGCTCTTCATGCAAATAAGGTATTATCATAAAATGCCCTGCAGAATAAGGATAGCGATTCATCACGCCAAAACAATGCTTGGCTCTAAAAATCACCCCTAATTCTTCATCGCTTTTGATTTTATTAGCACAATCACAAAAAGGGCACTCGCTCTTTTCTTTTTCAAAATACTCACTTCGCCATGGTGCATACAAATACTGCATTTTTATCCTTTTAAAGCAAGGCTTTCAAAGCCTCTCCTTCATCGTTTTGACGCATAAAATATTCTCCAATTAAAAAAGCATCAACACCTAAATTTTGCAAATGTCTTAAAAAATCTTTATCCTCTAAACCACTTTCTGCGATAATAATTTTTGAATTTGGAATTTGTGGAATAAGCTTTTCACATAAATTCATATCCATAGAAAAATCATCCAAATTGCGATGATTTATACCTATAATATCAGCTCCTGAAAAAATCGCTTTACTCAAATCTTCTTTATCGTGAATTTCCACCAAGGCTTCAAGTCCCAAATGCCTTGTAAATTCAAGTAATCTTTTAAGCTCTTTCATACTTAACATTCTAGCGATAAGCAAAACAAAATCCGCCCCATAAACCAAAGCTTCTAAAATTTGATACTCATCAAAAATAAAATCCTTTCGCAACAAAGGAGCACGCGTATAACGGCGTATCATACTAAGGTATTCTAAACTCCCTTGAAAAAAATGCGGTTCTGTTAAAACTGAAATAGCAGCGGCGCCATTTTTTTCGTATTTTAAAGCTATATCCAAAGGATCGAAATTTTCCCTTATAACCCCCTTGCTTGGACTGGCTTTTTTAACCTCTGCGATAATTCTTACTTCATTTTCTACTCTTTTTAAAGCAGCTTTAACATCTTTAGGAAAAAAAGGATTTGATGCTAAAGATCGTCCCAACACATCATAAGGCAGTTGCGCCTTACGCTCTTTCAAATCTTCTTTAGTTTTTTCAAAAATTTTATCTAAAATCATGGTTTAATACACGCCTTTATCGCTTTTGCATGAGCTTTGCTCTCATCAGAATTTGCAAATTCTTTATCCTCTAAAGTTTGCTTCAAAATTTCCCAAGCCTTTTGACAATCACCCTGTTTATAATACCCCCACGCTAAAGAATCTAAATAATATAAATTTTGAGGCTCTTTTTTCAAAGCAAGATGAACTAATTTTATACCCTTTTCAAGATCTAAATCATAATCTATCAACAAATATCCATAATAATTTAAATACAAGGCATCACTATTTTCATCAATTGCATCGGAAAATTTTTCACTCACAAGAGTAATAACTTGTGGGGTAATTTTTTTTTCCAAATTTGCTTCTTCAAATTCAAAAATTGCTGCACGCAAAAGATATTCTTTCTCATGAGTGTGTTTATAAATTTGCATACTAAGATCTTTTGCCTTGCCGTATAGTTTTAATCTTTGATACAAATAAAGCTTTACATCATCATCTACATTATATTTTAAGGCAAAATGCAATGCTTCTTTATCTTTATTTTGAGCATTTAAAAGCTCGATAAGAGCTAGAATAAAACTTTGATTTTTTGTAATATTATAAAGCTCTATATAAATTTCTTGTAAAGCTTTGTCATTTCCCTCGTCATTATAAATCTTTGCTAGTAAAATACAAGTTTTAAGAGTACAACCATTAATATTTTTTGAAGTTTCAAGTATATTTTTAATGCTTGAAGTATCGTTTAATATCGCATAAACACCCACAAGCTTAAACAAGATCTCCTCGTTTTGAATTTGATTATAAGCTAGTTGGTAATACTTTATGGCATCTTTTAAATTGTTTTGGCGCATTAAAACATCTCCATAAAGCTCTAAATTTCTTGGATCATCACTTTTTTTCTTTAAAAGCTCTTCGATAAGCTTTTGAGCCTCGTTAAGATTGTAAGAATTTAAGGCATAAAGTGCACTAAGACGCTTAAGATTATCACTCTTATCAAGATAAGGTTTAGCTATATTATTTATTTCTTCTTTTTTGTCAAGATTATTTGCTAGAGTCAGCAAAAAAGCATTTTCTAAAAAATTAGTAATATTATAATCCCTAAAAAGTGCCAAAAACTCATCTCTAGCTTCTTCGTATTGATTAAAATATTCATAATTATAAGCTTTCATGATTCTTAAATCAAATTCATTACTCTTTTGTTGCTCATAATTAGGATAAGCTATAACCGTTTTTGAAGCCCCGCACGCTGTTAAAAAAAAGCCTATTAAGACAAATAACAAATTCCTATACATTCTTTTTTTAGCTCCTCTTGATGTGTTTTAAAATATTCCCAAAAAGGAAAGGTACGGCATTGCATCGGACGAAAATCGTAGATAGAGCAGTTTCTTTTCTCCTTATCAAAAAAAATACATGCAAATCCATCTTCAAATTCAACCTCCTTAAAGCTCATTCTAAAGCCTACCTTTTTTAAATATTTTAAAGCAAATTCTTTTTCATCTAATTGCAAATGTTCTCGCAAAGCCTTTAGCTCTTCTTTATTTGCAAAAATATTTCCACTTTCTCCTGTGCAGCATTTTCCACCACATTTCTGACAAGCATTTTCATCAAATCCGTAAGAAAAATCTTTATTAAATATCATAACTCTCCAACCTAAATCTAGAGTGAATCTCTTGCATTTGTTCACTTAAATTCTCATTTTTATAAACAAAAAAAGGAGGTAAAATCTCACATGGTGACTTTACACTTTTTCTAGCTTGCACCAATACAAGCCTTGCTTGAGTGTTTTGATGGGTATGTACAAAACGAATTTTAGTTAATTTTAACTTTTTACTCTCTAAAGCAAGGCAAATTTTATCCAAAGCTAAAGCCTCGTAACAAAAATACAATACCCCCATAGGCTTTAACAAAGCATTAGATCTAGCAATAAATTCATCTAATGTTAAATATTTTTGAAATTTACTTATATTTTTATGCATATTTTTACTCTCATGAGCTCCATCTCTATAAAAAGGTGGATTGCAAACTATAAAGTCAAATTTTTTATTGTTTTGAAAATTCCTAAAATCTTCGTGGAATATCTCAGCTTGTATATTGTTTTGTTTTAAATTACGATGAATTAATTCTATATTTTCTTGCTGTATATCAAGCAAAGATAAATCTAAATTAGAAACAAATTTTTTAAGTAAAATTCCTATAATACCACATCCCGAACCTACTTCTAGGACTTGATTTCTTACACCCATTTCTAAAACAAAATCAGCCAAAAGCAAAGAATCGCTATTGTAACGATAACCATCATTCAATTGAGCTAATTTAATACTATCTTGCATTTTTAATGAGTTGGAATTTTAACTCTTTTCAAAGGAGCATTTTCTTTGCTTGTGTTTTGTTCTTGTTTTAAAACATTATTTTGACTTGCGAAATCTATAAAATTTTGAGCAAAAAGTAAAGAGGATAATAACGATATTACGAAAAAAAATTTCAACATAATTTTCCTTGAAATTTGAATTCTATTTTGAGTTTATTTAAAAAACTTAGCTTGGCAAAATAAATACAAACTTTAAATGGTGTCCACGGCGAGATTCGAACTCACGGCCTCAAAATTAGGAATTTTGCGCTCTATCCTGCTGAGCTACGAGGACAAAAGCGGGAAAATCCCGCTTTAATACTTAACCATTTCTCTTTTTAATGATTTCCTCAGCAACATTTTTAGGAACTTCATCATAATGATCAAATTCCATAGAATAAGTCGCACGACCTTGAGTTTGGCTTCTAAGATCGGTTGAGTATCCAAACATTTCAGCCAAAGGACAAAATGCTGTGATGATTTTATTTCCACCTCTTTCATCCATACTGTTTACTTGACCGCGACGCTTATTAAGATCGCCAATTACATCACCCATATAATCTTCAGGAGTTTCAACTTCAACCTTCATCATAGGCTCAAGGATTACAGCACCTGCTTTTCTAGCACCCTCTTTAAAGCCCATAGAAGCAGCAAGTTTAAATGCCATCTCTGATGAATCCACCTCATGGTAGCTTCCATCATAAACAGTTACTTTAACATCTTCTACTGGATAACCTGCTAAAACACCATTTTGTAAGGCTTCTTGAACACCCTTATCTACTGCAGGAATATATTCTTTTGGAATTACCCCACCTTTGATATCATTAACAAACTCATATCCACTACCTGGCTCAAGTGGCTCAAGGCGTAAGAATACATGTCCATATTGACCGCGTCCACCTGATTGTTTAGCGTATTTGTATTCTTGCTCAACAGTTTTTCTAATAGTTTCACGATAAGCAACTTGAGGTTGTCCTACTTCAGCTTCTACTTTAAATTCACGAAGCATACGATCAACGATAATTTCAAGATGCAATTCACCCATACCTGAAATGATAGTTTGACCACTTTCTTCATCTGTAGAAACTCTAAAGCTTGGATCTTCTTGAGCTAGTTTATTTAATGCAATAGACATTTTTTCTTGATCTGCTTTGGTTTTTGGCTCTACTGCAACAGAAATAACAGGATCTGGGAAATCCATTCTTTCAAGAATTACTTTATCTTTTTCACTCGCAAGAGTATCTCCTGTTAAAGTATCTTTAAGTCCTACAACTGCACCGATCTCTCCTGCGTAAAGAACTTTAATCTCTTCTCTTTTGTTAGAGTGCATTTTTAACAGACGACCGATTCTCTCTTTTTTATCTTTGGTTGAGTTATAAGCATAAGAACCGCTTTCTAAACATCCACGATAAACACGCACGAAAGTTAATTGTCCTACAAATGGGTCAGTCATGATTTTAAATGCAAGTCCTGCAAATTCACCATCATCAGTTGATTTTACAGAAACTTCTGTACCATCTTCATATTCTCCTTTGATGTTTGCAACTTCATCTGGAGCTGGCAAATAAGCTACAACAGCATCAAGTAAAGGTTGAACACCCTTATTTTTAAATGCAGTCCCACAAAGCATAGGAACAATAGAAAGACTTAAACATCCTGCTTTGATACCTGTTTTAATTTCTTCAAGGCTTAATTCTTCACCGCCTAGATATTTTTCCATCAACTCATCTGAAGTTTCTGAAACCGCTTCTATCATTTTAGTGCGATATTCTTCCGCCTTTTCTTTAAGTTCAGCAGGAATTTCTTTTTCTACATAATCTGTTGGCTTAGTATCATCTTCCCAAACTAAAGCTTTCATAGTTACAAGATCGATAACACCTTTGAAATTATCTTCAGCACCGATTGGAATTTGAAGTGGAACTGGATTAGCTTTTAAGCGATTGCGAATTTGATCTTCTACATTATAGAAATTTGCACCGATTCTGTCCATTTTGTTTACAAAAACTATTCTTGGAACACCGTATTTATTTGCTTGTCTCCAAACAGTTTCACTTTGAGGTTGCACCCCACCTACTGAACAAAATACTGCAACAGCACCATCAAGAACACGCATAGATCTTTCAACTTCTATAGTGAAATCCACGTGGCCCGGAGTGTCTATAAGATTGATTTGATGATCTTTCCAAAAACAAGTCGTCGCAGCAGAGGTAATAGTAATACCTCTTTCTTTTTCTTGCTCCATCCAGTCCATAGTCGCAGCACCATCATGCACTTCGCCTATTTTATGGCTCATACCTGTAAAGAAAAGAATTCTCTCGCTTGTAGTTGTTTTTCCCGCATCAATATGTGCAGCGATACCGATATTTCTAACTCTTTTTAAAGGAGTACTTCTAGACATTTTTTCTCCTTCTTACCAGCGATAGTGAGCAAATGCTTTATTTGCTTCAGCCATTTTATAAGTATCTTCTTTTTTCTTAAATGAAGCACCTTTGCTATTTGCCGCATCTAAAAGTTCAGCTGCAAGTTTATCTATCATAGTTCTTTCACTTCTTTTTCTAGCAAAAGAAATAATCCAACGAATTGCCAAAGCTTGTTGTCTAGCAGGACGAACTTCTACTGGAACTTGATAAGTCGCTCCACCTACGCGGCGAGATTTTACTTCTAATAAAGGTTTAATATTTTCAATCGCATCATTAAAGATATCAATACCTTTTTTTTCGCCACCTTTTTTATCGATAAGTTCTAAAGCGCCATACATAATAGTAGTAGCTGTGCTTTTTTTACCATCATACATTAAAGAATTAATAAATTTTGTGATTACTTTGTTACCATAAATCGGATCAGGCAAGACTTCTCTTACCGGAGCTTTTCTTCTTCTCATTATTTTTCCTTCAAATTTTAAATTTTACTCAAACAAAATCAAATCTAACGGATTCGTCTGTCTAAAAAATTACTTAGCACTTGCTTTAGGGCGTTTTGCACCATATTTAGAACGAGAAACTGTTCTTTTTGCAACACCCGCAGTATCAAGCGCACCACGCACAATATGATATTTCACACCTGGTAAGTCTTTTACCCTACCGCCACGCACTAAAACAATGCTGTGTTCTTGTAGGTTGTGACCTTCACCACCGATATAGCTAATCACTTCAAAGCCACTAGTAAGTCTTACTTTGGCAACTTTTCTTAACGCTGAGTTTGGTTTTTTAGGAGTTGTTGTATAAACCCTAGTGCAAACTCCCCTTCTTTGTGGGCAATTTTTAAGCGCTGGAGATTTAGATTTTTCTAAAACTTTTTTGCGCTCTTTTCTAACCAATTGATTTATGGTAGGCACAATAATTCCTTTCTTTAAAAAATATAATAAACTTTGGATGATATCTAAATTTTACTTATAAGATTATAAACTATGAATAATTTAAATCTTTTTGCAAATTTTCTAAAAATAAATTTACAAAGATAAATGTTTGATTGGTAGAAAATGAAAATACTTTACCATTTTAATATTTGTTTTGTATTTCAGTTTTATAAATATCTTAAATTTTATAATATAAACATAAAGAAGAGAAAATAATCAAATTGAGCTTTTCAAATCAAGATAAAATAAAAAAATAGCCTAAAAATAGGCTATTTTAATTATTCTTGTTCTTTGAGTTTTAAATTTTGTTCTCCGTAAAGCCCTGTTCCAACAGGAATCATTCTACCCAAAATAACATTTTCTTTTAAGTCTTCTAAGTAGTCAAATTTACCTGCGATACTTGCTTCGGTAAGTACTTTTGTTGTTTCTTGGAATGAAGCTGCAGAAATCACACTATCACTTCCTATCGCTGCTCTTGTAACACCTAAAAGCACAGGCTCAGCAATAGCTGGTTCTCCACCCAATCTAAGAATTCTTTCATTTTCCTCACGGAATTTGCGTCTTGAAACCAAATCCCCTTCGATAAACTTAGTATGTCCGCTATCAATAATTTTAACCTGTCTTAACATTTGAGAAACTATAACCTCAATATGCTTATCAGAAATAACAACCCCTTGACCTCGGTATACTTGTTGAATTTCAGAAATCAAGTAATAATGCAAGGCTTTTTCGCCTAAAATTTTAAGCACATCATGACTTGAAACCACCCCATCAGTTAGTTTCTCACCCGCGTGAATAAATTCTCCTTCTCTTACTTGAATATGTTTTGATTTATCGATTAAATACTCAGCGCTTGTGCCATCTTCTGCTTGGATAATCAATCTTTCTTTTGAGCGCAAAGGTTTATCAAAACGAACCACACCATCAATCTCTGCAATTACTGCTGCATTCTTTGGTTTTCTTGCCTCAAAAAGCTCTGAAACTCTTGGAAGACCCCCTGTGATATCTTTTGATTTCGCCGCTGCTTTTGGAGTTTTTGCCAAAATATCTGCTTGAGAAATTTTATCACCATCATGAACGAAAATAACCGTTTTTGGCTCCAATTGATAGCGCACTGCTTTATCACCTTTGCCTGCGATTATCAAGGTTGGTCTTACCCCACTTGGTAAATATTCATTAATCACTAGCGAGCGCTTGCCTGTTGCTTCATCGATTTGCTCATCTGCACTATAACCTGCTTCTATATCTTCAAAACTTACCACACCATCAATCTCTGCAATGATAGTGTTATTATAAGCATCCCATTCTGCGATAATAGATTTTTCTTGTTTTGGTGCACTAGCAATTATAGAATCAAAATTAACCTCTTCGCTATCATTAAATTCTATTCTTGACTCCCTTGGAATATAGTGTCTTTTTGCCTCTCTATCATTTTCATCAGCAACTACAACAAAAAATCCTTTTTCTTTTACTATATCACCTTTTTTGATATTTCTAACCCTATCAAGTCCATCACCTTTAAGAATATAGAATTTTAGAATCCCCTTTTCCCCTGCTTTGATATTTTGTACAACAGGATCTCCATCCTTTACAAGAATTTCACTTGCAAATGGAATACGGTTTGGAACATTCCAACCCTCTTTAATCATCTCAACAATACTTTCATTTTCTTCAACTTCAGCACCACTTTGATATGGTAAATAAAGTTTTCCGTCAATGCTTCCGCTAACGCCTGCTAATTCATTTGGTTTAGCAAGATCGTATTTTCTAAGAATATATTTTGCTTCTTGTTTTTTATCTTTTATAGAAATAATTACATCTTCGTGAATATTTTCTATATTGACAATACCTTTAAATGGTGCCTTAATTTTTGGCTCCACAAGTAAAATAGCCGCATTTCTACGATTAGCTACTATATCTTTACCCTCTTTGTTTTTATAAGTTTTAAGGTTATAAAATCTTATAAAACCTTCTTTTTGGGCGCTTACTTGTCTATCTTGTAAATCCGTACTAGCAGTTCCCCCACTATGGAAAGTTCTAAGCGTAAGTTGAGTTCCTGGCTCACCAATAGATTGAGCAGAAATGATACCCACTGCCTCACCTGGCTTAACAAGCTTGCCTTCGCCAAGATTGATTCCATAACATTTTGCACAAATTCCTTTTTTAGCTTTACAAGTGATTGGAGTGCGAATATTTACACTTTTTACACCACTTTCTCCTAATATTCTAGCTTTTTCTTCATCTATCAAAGTGCCTTCTGCAAAAAGCACAGAATTTGTAATAGGATCTATTACATCTTCAGCTATAACCCTACCTAAAATTCTCTCTTCTAAAGTTTCTATAATAGAACTATCTGCGGTGATTTCATTAATTTCAACACCTTCGTGCGTTCCGCAATCTTCAACAGTGATTTTTACATTTTGTGCCACATCGATAAGTTTTCTTGTCAAATAACCCGCATTTGCTGTTTTAAGAGCAGTATCTGCCAAACCTTTTCTGGCTCCGTGAGTTGAAATAAAATACTCAAGAACATTCAAACCTTCACGGAAATTTGAAATAATAGGTGTTTCAATAATCGATCCATCAGGTTTAGTCATAAGCCCTCTCATAGCAGCAAGCTGAGAAATTTGAGCTGCACTACCCCTAGCACCTGAATCTGCCATCATATAAATAGAATTAAAGCCTTCCTTATCTTTTTCCACAAGCTTCATCATATCTCTTGAAAGAGTATTATTGGTAGTTTTCCAAATATCAATAATTTTGTTATATCTTTCACCTGAAGTGATTAAACCAAGATTATAAGAATTTTGAATTTCTCTTACTTGCTTTTTAGCCTCATCAATAGCCTTTTGTTTATCACTAGGAACAATAATATCAGCAATAGATATAGAAACACCTGCTTTAGTTGCATATTCAAAACCTAAATTTTTAAGTTTATCTAAAAAACTTGCAGTAATTTGTAAACCACCCTGTTTGTATACATAATCCACAAGCGCAGCAATATCTTTCTTTTTTAAAACCTTATTCCACATATTCTCAGTAACAAAATCAGGCAAAATAGATTTAATAATAAGTCTTCCTGCCGTTGTAGTAATCTTCCTGCCATCAACCATAGTTTGAATACTAGCATGAATATCAAGGCATTTACTTTCAAGAGCCATCATAACTTCATCAATGCCTGTGCATATTTTATGTGAGCCTTTTGCTCCCATTTTTTCCAAAGAAAGATAATAAATTCCCAAAACCATATCTTGAGAAGGTACAGTTACAGACTTTCCACTTGCAGGCAAGAGAATATTCATGGAAGAAAGCATTAAAACCTTACACTCTGCAATCGCTTCTTGAGAAAGCGGCACATGTACTGCCATTTGATCCCCGTCAAAGTCTGCGTTAAATGCCGCACAAACTAAAGGATGAAGCTGTATTGCTTTTCCTTCAACCAAAACAGGATGAAAAGCTTGGATAGAAAGCTTATGTAGAGTCGGAGCACGGTTTAGCATAACAGGATGCCCTTTTACCACTTCTTCTAAACATTCCCAAACTTCATTGGTTTTGTTTTCTATCATTTTTTTAGCTTGTTTTACTGTAGTAGCATAACCTTTTTCTTCAAGTTTAGCCAATAAATGTGGTTTGAAAAGTTCTAAAGCCATTTTTTTAGGCAAGCCACATTGATCCATTCTAAGTTTTGGCCCTACAACAATAACACTACGACCTGAAAAATCTACCCTTTTACCCAGCAAGTTTTGTCTAAAACGACCTTGCTTACCTTTGATAATTTCACTCAAAGATTTTAATGGACGCTTATTTGCTCCTTTAACCGCATTGGCGCGACGACCATTATCAAAAAGCGCATCTACAGCTTCTTGAAGCATTCTTTTTTCATTTCTTATGATAATTTCAGGTGCATCAAGCTCCATAAGTTTTTTAAGACGTGTATTTCTATTGATAACACGGCGATATAAATCATTTACATCAGAAACTGCGAATTTACCTCCATCTAGAGCAACCAAAGGACGCAAATCAGGTGGTAATACAGGTAAATTTGTAATCATCATCCATTCAGGACGATTTGGTACTGCATCTTCATTGTTTGTATTTGCGTTTAAATTTGAATTTAAAAAGTTTTCTACAACTTTTAAACGTTTTATAATGGTTTTTTTCTTAGCCTCTGAATTTGTAGCAGTCATTTCTTCTTTAAGCTGATTCAAAAGTGCCACAAGATCTAAATTTGCTAGCAAGTCGCGAACTACCTCGCCACCCATTCTTGCTTTAAAACCACTGTTTTCATAACGCTGCATTAAATTTTGATATTGCTCTTCGTTTAATACGTCGCAGTATTCTACTTTTTTTGTGCTTTCATTATCATAGTATGCTTCTCCTGCATTTTCTACAATATAAGCTTCATAATAAAGTACGCGCTCAAGATCTTTCATCTTAACGCCAAGAAGTGTTCCTATACGACTTGGAAGAGAATTAACATACCAAATATGAGCTACTGGAGTTACAAGTTCAATGTGTCCCATTCTAGAACGACGAACTTTTGAATTTGCAACTTCAACCCCACATTTTTCGCATTTAACACCCTTAAAACGCATTTTTTTGTATTTACCACAAAGACATTCATAATCTCTAATAGGACCAAAAATTTTCGCACAAAAAAGTCCATCTCTTTCTGGTTTTAAGGTTCTATAATTAATAGTTTCTGGCTTTTTTACTTCGCCATAAGACCAAGATTTAATTTTTTCAGGACTCGCAAGTCTAAGTTGAAATGCTTCAAAGTCCCTAGGTCTTGCATCTTCTTTGATTTCTATTACTTTAAATTTACTCATTGTCTTCATCCTTGTCAAAAATCTCAACATCTAAAGCTAGAGATTTAAGTTCATTAGTCAATACAAAAAATGTCTCCGGAATTCCTGTTGCTGGGACATTTTCTCCTTTGGTAAGCGCTTTATAGGCACTGAATCTACCTTCAACATCATCAGATTTTATAGTAAGCATCTCTCTTAAAGTATGAGCTGCCCCATAAGCTTCAAGTGCCCAAACCTCCATTTCACCAAATCTTTGTCCACCAAAGAGTGCTTTACCACCCACAGGTTGCTGAGTAACCAAACTATAAGGTCCAGTACTTCTAGCATGAACTTTTTCATCAACCAAATGGTGAAGTTTTAGCATATACATACATCCCACATGAACTCTCTCAGCAATTTTTTCTCCAGTACGACCATCGTAAAGCTCTGTTTTACCATCCATGTCAATCTTTGCTATTTCAAAAAGTTTTGCAAACTCTTCTATATTTACTCCCTCAAAAACAGGGGTTGCAAATTTAACACCCTTGCTCCAATCTCTTGCATAATTTAAAAGCTCCTCATCACTTAAATTTTTAATGAATTCTTTTTCATTTGCAAGTCTTGGGATAGAACATATTTCAAGCATTTTTGCTCTTAATTCTTTAATGAAATCTTTTTGTTTTCTGTCAAAAATTTCTTGAATTTGATCACCCAGTCTAAGCCCTACAAGACCTAAATGGCTTTCTAAAATTTGTCCTATATTCATACGGCTTGGAACCCCAAGTGGATTAAGTGCGATATCTACACTTTTTCCATTTGGTAAATAAGGCATATCCACTTCAGGTACTATAGTAGAAACTATACCTTTGTTTCCGTGGCGTCCTGCCATTTTATCACCCACTTTAAGCTTGCGTTTTGTTGCGATATACACCTTAACAAGCTTAATTACTCCACTTGGTAAGATATCATCTTTTTCTAAAATTTCAAGCTTCTCATCGTGCTCAGCTTTAAGCTTTTTCTTCTCATTTTGGAAATGATTTTTTAATTCTTCGTATTCTTTTTGAACTTCTTTAGAATAAGCTTTAATTAAAGTAGTCAAGGTAAAACGATTGATTTTTTCCAAATCCTCTAGGCTTGCTTTTTGTCCTTTTGTATAGTTTTTATCACCTATTTTTTGATCACTCATCAAAGCAGATTTAGAAAGCAACGCACAAACGCGTAGCATCTCTTCTCTATCCATCATTAAAAGTCTATCATGATGCTCTTTTTCTAAGGACATTTTTTCTTTATCATACGATTTTAAAGCTCTATCGTCTTTTTCATATCCTTTTTTGGTGAAAATTTTCACATCAACAACTACACCTTCTAAAGAAGCAGTAGCATAAAGGGATTTATTCACCACATGGCCGGCTTTTTCACCAAAAATCGCTCTTAAAAGTCTTTCTTCAGGCGTTGGCTTAACTTCACCTTTTGGAGAAACCTTACCTACTAAAATCATACCTGGTTTTATATGAGTACCAATTTTTGCTATACCGCTTTCATCCAAATGCGCAACATCTTCTTCTTTAACATTTGGTATATCTTTAGTAATCTCTTCTATACCATCTTTTAATTCTCTAGCTTCTATTTCTTTTTCGTAAATATGAACACTAGTAAAAGTATCTTCGCGTATAATTCTTTCACTTACTACTATAGCATCTTCGTAGTTATATCCATTCCAAGGCATAAAAGCAATCAAAGCATTTTTTCCGATAGCAAGTTCACCTTGATCCATAGAAGGACCATCAGCTATAATTTGCCCTGCTTTAACCACATCTCCCTTTTTAACAATAGGATGTTGCATAAAATTTGTATTTTGGTTTGTACGGAGATTTTTTTCCATAATATAATGATCTATAAATGGACCTTTTTCATCTTCACCAAGGATAAATATGCTTTTGTTATCTACTTTTTCAACAACCCCACCTCTTTTAGCCTTTATAGCTTCCCAAGCATCACGAGCAATGATATTTTCCATACCTGTTCCAACAATAGGCGCTGAAGAAGTTATAAGTGGAACTGCTTGACGTTGCATGTTTGAGCCCATCAATGCCCTATTTGCATCATCATGCTCTAAAAATGGGATCAAAGAAGCAGCAACACCCACAACCATACCCGAGCAAAGATCTATAAGCTGTACTTCTTCGCGTCTTGCAAGTATAGTTTCTCCATCTTGTCTTGCTTCGACAAATTCTTCTATTATATTGCCTTTAGCATCTACTTTTGTAGAAGCTGGAGCAATAAACAATCCTTCTTCTTGAGTAGCTGTTAAATACACAACCTGATCCGTTACTCTTCCATTTTCTACTTTTCTATAAGGCGCTTCAACAAACCCAAGCTCATTTACTTTAGCATAAGTAGATAAGGTATTGATCAAACCGATATTTTGCCCTTCTGGAGTTTCAACAGGACAAATTCTACCATAATGCGTCGCATGAACATCCCGTACTTCAAAACCCGCTCTTTCTTTAACAAGTCCACCTTCTCCTAAAGCTGACAAACGACGTTTATGTGTGACTTCGCTTAAAGGATTGGTTTGATCCATAAATTGTGAGAGTTGTCCACCTGTGAAAAATTCAATAATTGTCGTTGTAATCATTTTAGGATTGATCAAATCATAAGGCATTACTTTGTCAATATCTGCATTCAAAGAGGTAAATTTATCTTTGATAGCTTTTTGCATTTTAGCAAGACCTAAATGAAGTTCATTCGCTAAAAGTTCTCCGATAGAACGAATACGACGATTTCCCAAGTGATCCCTATCATCAATATGACCCTTACCATTTTTTACTTTAATTAAATATTTTGCAGTTTTGATAATATCTTCATTGGTTAGAACTGTTACATATTCTGGAACCTCAAGCCCTAATTTGTGATTCATTTTCATACGACCTACTTTAGTAAGATCATATCTTTCAGGGTTAAAAAATAAATCATTAACAAAGGCTTTAGCTGCATCTTTTACAACAGGCTCACCTGGACGCATTACTTTATAAATTCTAATAGCTGCTAGATCATTTTCATCATCAATATTTTCACTTTGTTTTAATAATTTTAAAGTTTCATTATCCTGTGCAAACGAGTTAATAATAGCTGCATCCACTCCATTTGCCAAATCGTTAGCTATTTCAAAACTTTTTTGCTCTTTAATTTTAGCAAGTTTGCTTTCATCAAGTAAAGTTAGGGAATCAAATAAAACTTCGCCACTTTCTTTATCAATAATAGGATTAGCCAGATAACGATTTAATAAAATTTCTACTGGATATTCTATCCATTTTAAACCATCTTTAATAAGCTGCTCAGCTTTCTTCTTAGTCAGTCTTTTACCAGCTTGATGGATAATTTTTCCTTTTTCATCCTTGATATCGTATTCTATTCTATCCATAAAATCATTTGGATTAAATTCTGTTAAGAATTTATCTTTTTTAACATGAATTGTCTGAATAGGATAAAATAATTTAATAATATCTTGTTTTTTATACCCCAAAGCTCTAAAAAGCATTGTTACTGGTACTTTTCTTCTTTTATTAATCCTTACATACAATACATCTTTGGCATCGTATTCAAAATAAAGCCAAGAACCGCGATCAGGAATAATTTGAGCAGTGTATACAAGTTTATTAACAACAGTCGAGCTTTCTTCTTCTTTGAAAATTACACCCGGACTTCTATGAAGCTGATTAACTACAACTCTTTCAACTCCATTGATAATAAAAGAAACTCTATCTGTCATCAATGGAATTTCTCTGATATAAATTTCTTGTTCTTTGATATCTTTTATACCAACTTTTTCACCTGTTTTCTCATCTTTCTCATGTAAAGTAAGACGGATTTTCATTTTTAAATTTACAGAGTAAGTTAAACCTCTTTCCATACACTCACGAATTGTGTATTTTGGTTTTCCAATTTCGCTGCTAACATACTCAAGACTTAACCTATTTTGTGGATCATGGATAGGAAAGATTGATTTAAAAACTTTTTCTATTCCACTTTCACCGTTTTCAAGATTTAAAAAATAATCAAAACTTGCTTTTTGAAGTTGAAGAAGATTTGGAATTTCTATTTGCTTTGAAATATTGGAGAAATCTACTCTTAAACGATTTCTTAATTTATTGTCTAACATATTGCATATACCTCGTGGTAAATTTTGTAAATTTAAAAAAGAAGACCTAATATCTAGGTAAAAAATAAAAAAGAAGACTTACTAAAAAAGTAAATCTTCTTAAACTTTTAAAGCTTAATTACTTAAGTTCTACTTTAGCACCAGCTTCTTCAAGTTGTTTTTTAGCTTCTTCTGCATCAGTTTTAGCCACGCCTTCTTTTAAAGTTGAAGGTGTTTGCTCTACTGCATCTTTTGCTTCTTTAAGTCCAAGGCCAGTTAAAGCACGAACGATTTTAATTACTTCGATCTTTTTAGCACCACCATCAACTAAAACGATATCAAATTCAGTTTTTTCTTCAGCTGCAGCTGCTGCACCACCTGCTGCTGCACCACCTGCTACCATTACAGGAGCAGCAGACACGCCGAATTTTTCTTCAAATTCTTTTACAAGCTCAGAAAGCTCAAGAACACTTAAATTTGAAATAAATTCTAATACATCTTCTTTAGAAATTGCCATTTTTTATCCTTTATTATTATTCAGATTCTTTTTTATTTTTAAGCGCATTTAAACCAATAGTGAAATTGGTGATTGGCGCATTCCAAACTTGCAAAAGCATAGCAAGCAACTCGTTGCGAGAAGGCATTTTCGCTAAAGCTCTAACCTTAGCAACATCTGCAACTTCGCCTTCAATATGGGCAGTTTTAATTTCGAATTTATCATTATTTTCTTCGAATTTAGCTGCTACTTTTGAAACGCTAAGTTGGTCCTCGCCCCAAAGATAAATATTGGTATCTTTAAGAACCAGACCTGTTTTACCGGAATTATTAAGAGCAATGCTAGCCAAAGTGTTTTTAATAATTTGAACTTTTACATTGTTTTCTCTCGCATTATTTCTAAGTTCTTCAAGCTTTTTAGTGCTCAAGCCTTTGTAATTACAAACTACAATTGCTTCGCTAATTTTAAATTCTTCTTGAAGTTTAGCAATAATCTCAACTTTTTCGCTTCTAGTCACATTTTCTCCTTTCCGATTGAGATTTCAAGCAGAGTGGTTTTACCCAAATTAAGCTTTCGCCTCGACTATCTCCAATCTAAAATAAACATCTCAAAAAACTAAAAATTCTTTCAAATGTTTATTTAAAAAGAGTTGCATTATAGCAACTCTTACTTCATATCAAGTAATTCTTGTGTTTCAAGTTTTACAGAAGGACTCATTGTTAAAGATAAAGCCGCACTTTTAATATATCTACCTTTAGCTGCTGCTGGTTTATGTTTATTAATTGCTTTAACAAAAGTAGAAATATTATCCCAAAGTTGCTCTTTAGAAAAACTTACCTTTCCAAGACCTGCGTGAATATTTCCTTGTTTATCTACACGGAAATTTACCTGTCCACTTTTAGCATTGTTAACTGCTTGAGCTACATCCATAGTAACTGTTCCAGTCTTTGGATTTGGCATCAAACCTTTAGGACCTAAGATTCTACCTACTTTACCTACAAGACCCATTAAATTAGGAGTTGCGATTAATACATCAAAATTCATATTGCCTTTTTGAATTTCTTCTATCAAATCATCACTTCCTACAATATCTGCTCCAGCATTTTTTGCTTCATCTGCCTTAGCATCTTTTGCAATAACGGCCACACGAACTTTTTTACCTGTTCCCGCAGGAAGCACAACAGAACCTCTAACCATTTGATCGGCATGTCTTGGATCAACATTAAGTTTAAGTGCGATTTCAACAGTTTCATCAAATTTTGCTGACTTTAAATTTCTTACTGTTTCAATTGCTTCATTTAAAGCATACTCTTTGCTTACATCAATTTTTTGTGATAATTCTTTTAATCTTTTAGTTATTTTAGCCATATATTTCTCCGCATTTTTAAAGTGCTACCGCTTTTTACCTTAGCGGTAAAAGGTTTTAATCTACAATTTCAACACCCATAGAGCGAGCTGAACCTGCAATAATTTTCGCAGCTTGATCTCTATCCTTAGTATTTAAATCTGCAATTTTTTTATCAACAATTTCTAAAACTTGGGCACGAGTTAATTTACCTACCTTATTTTTAAGTGGATTGTCTGTACCTTTAGAAATTCCAGCTGCTTTTTTGATTAAATCTGTAGCAGGTGGTTGTTTTGTAATAAAAGTAAAGCTTTTATCAGCATAAACAGTAATAACAACAGGGATATTAAATCCTGCCATATCCTTTGTTCTTTCATTAAAAGCTTTACAAAATTCCATAATATTTACACCTTGTTGACCTAAAGCAGGGCCTACAGGTGGCGATGGATTAGCTTTTGTAGCTGCAATTTGCAATTTAATTTCGCCTACGACTTTTTTAGCCATAACAAATCTCCTTACTTGATATAAAATTAAATAATTTTCTCAACTTGAGAATACAAGATCTCTACCGGAGTAGAACGTCCAAAAATAGAAACATTAAGTTTTAGTAATCCACGAACCATATCGTATTCTTCTACTATAGCAGTAAAGTTTGCAAATGGACCTTCTGTAATTCTTACATTTTCCCCTTCTTCGAAAGAAATTTTAGGCTTTGGAGCAGCACGGTTATGTACCTTTTCCAAAATTAAATTAATATCTTTTTCTGTCAAAGGAGTAGGTTTTTTTGATTCTCCAATAAAACGACCAACTTTTGGAAGAGATTGGATGCGATGCCAAAGTTCTGTATTTAAATCAAGATGTGCAAAAACATAACCAGAATACAAACTTCTTTCGCTTATCTTCTCTTTTCCATTTTTAAATTCAATAACATCTTCAGTTGGAACAACAATTTCTTTTAGTTGCTCTTCGATTCCATTATCTTTTACTAAATTTTCAATGGCTCTTTTAACCGCCATTTCGCTACCAGCATAAGTTTGGATTGCATACCATTTATGAGTACTCAAAATTTGTTCTCCTTATACAATCGCAGAAACAATAGAGGACATAATCCAATCCACTAGCGCCAAAAACAAAGAAATAACCGTAACTACTACAAAAACTGTAATATAAGCATTTCTTACCTGTTCTTTTAAAGGAAAAATTACTTTCCTTAATTCGGCTTTTGATAATTTAAAATAAGTTATTAATTTTTCCATTTATTTAAACCTTAATCATGGCAGGGCAAGAGGGATTCGAACCCCCAACCATCGGATTTGGAATCCGGCGCTCTACCGTTGGAGCTATTGCCCTAGGGCATAAGCTTAACTTTTTAGCTTAACTTCTTTGTGAAGTGTGTGTTTTTTTAATCTTGGGCAATATTTTTTTAATTCCAATTTTTCTGTAGTATTTTTGCTATTTTTATAGGTGCTATAATTAATATCACCACATTCTTCACATTTCAAACCAACTTTAATTCTCATTTATATTTTCCTTAAAAAATTTAAAGCCAAGCACTAAACTTGGCTTTTAAAATTACTTAATAATTTTAGAAACAACACCTGAACCAACAGTTTTACCACCTTCACGGATAGCAAAACGAGTACCTTCTTCAAGAGCTACTGGTGCAATCAAGCTTACAGTGATTCTTACATTTTCACCTGGCATAACCATTTCAACGCCATCAGCTAATTTAATAGAACCTGTTACATCTGTTGTTCTTACATAGAATTGTGGTCTATAGTTATTAAAGAATGGAGTATGTCTACCACCTTCATCTTTATTTAAGATATAAACTTCAGCTTCGAAATCAGTATGTGGAGTAATTGATTTTGGTTTAGCAAGAACCATACCGCGGATAACTTCTTCTTTTTTTGTACCACGAAGAAGAACACCAACATTATCTCCTGCTTCACCTTGATCCATTTCTTTTCTAAACATTTCAACGCCAGTTACAGTTGTTGTTTGAGTATCTTTAATACCAACGATTTCTATAGTATCACCAACTTTTACAATACCTTTTTCAATTCTACCTGTAACAACGGTACCACGACCTGAAATTGAGAAAACATCTTCAATTGGCATTAAGAAATCTTTTTCAGTATCACGAGTTGGAGTTGGAATATAGCTATCAACAGCAGCCATAAGATCCATAATTTTCGCTGACCATTCACCATCTTGTCCAGCTTTTGCTTCTTCAAGAGCTTTTAAAGCAGAACCTGAAATAATAGGTGTATCATCACCTGGGAAATCATAAGAACTTAATAATTCTCTAATTTCCATTTCAACCAATTCTAAAAGTTCAGCATCATCAACCATATCTGCTTTATTCATAAAAACAACAATATATGGAACACCTACTTGGCGTGAAAGAAGAATGTGCTCTCTAGTTTGTGGCATAGGACCATCTGCTGCAGAAACAACAAGAATAGCACCGTCCATTTGAGCAGCACCCGTAATCATGTTTTTAACGTAGTCAGCGTGACCTGGACAATCAACGTGTGCGTAGTGGCGATTATCTGTTTCATATTCGATATGAGAAGTTGCAATAGTGATACCTCTTTCTTTTTCTTCAGGAGCGTTATCAATATTATCATAATCTTTAAGTTCTGCCAAACCTCTTCTTGAAAGAACAGCAGAAATAGCAGCTGTCAAAGTAGTTTTACCGTGGTCAACGTGACCGATAGTACCAATGTTTACATGTGGCTTATTACGTGAAAATTTTTCTTTAGCCATTTTTTCCTCCATATAAAAATTTAACAAGGCAAGTCTATATTTATAATTTTTTCAATTTTATGGAGCTCATAGCGGGAATTGAACCCGCGACCTCTCCCTTACCAAGGGAGTGCTCTACCTCTGAGCCATACGAGCGCTCAGAAAAATTATATAAAAACATAGACAACTAAAAAATAATTTTAGGGGATTTACTGTAAGTTAGAAAAAAATACAGCTCCCAGTCAAACTTTGGAGCGGGAAACGGGACTCGAACCCGCGACCCTCAGCTTGGAAGGCTGATGCTCTAGCCAACTGAGCTACTCCCGCAAAGCATGGTGGTGAGTCGTGGATTCGAACCACGGAAGGCGAAAGCCAGCAGATTTACAGTCTGCCCTCGTTGGCCACTTGAGTAACTCACCATAAATAAAATATTACATCTAATTTTATCGTAATATTCTGGTCAAACACTGCTAAAATAATGGAGCTGGTTAAGGGACTTGAACCCCCGACCTGCTGCTTACAAGGCAGCTGCTCTACCAACTGAGCTAAACCAGCAAATTAATTTAAAGACGATATTATATCTTAAAAAAAATAGTTTGTCAAGATTAAGCACTATAAATTATTTAAAAAACATTCTAATAATTAAAATTTCTCATCAAAAATCCAAAAACTAGGATTTTCATTAAAATTATTTATGATAGTCAAATAAATTAAGAAATTTCTTAGCTCTTTCACTTTTAGGATTTTTAAAAAAGTCATCGGGAGTATTTTCTTCAATAATTTCTCCATTATCCATAAAGATTATTCTATCAGCTACTGCTCTTGCAAATCCCATCTCGTGAGTAACTATAAGCATAGTCATTCCATCTTTTGCCAAATTTAAAATCACTTCTAAAACCTCACGAACGATTTCAGGATCAAGTGCTGCTGTAACCTCATCAAAAAGCATAAGCTCTGGATTCATACAAAGACTACGCACTATGGCTATTCTTTGTTTTTGCCCCCCACTTAGCTCTCTTGGATAAGCATCAATTTTATGTGCTAAACCTACTTTTTCAAGCCAAATTTTAGCTTCTTGTAAAACTTCTTCTTTAGCCCTTTTTTGTACTTTTAAAGGACCTAAAAGTATGTTATCTTTCACGCTTAAATGTTCAAATAATTCATAGGATTGAAATACCATGCCCACTTTTTGACGCACCCTTGTCCAATCTTTAAAATTTTTATCGATCTTATCTTGTCCTATTTCTATAATCCCATCTGCAATTTCCTCAAGTCCATTAATACAACGCAAAAGAGTGGATTTTCCACAACCACTTGGACCTAAAATTACCACCACTTCTTTTTGTTTTACTTCTAAATTAATATTTTTTAAAGCATGATGAGAGCCATAATATTTTTGTAAATTTTTTATCTTTAAAATACTCATTTTAACTCCATTTTTTTTCCAATTTTCTAGAATATAAAGTAACAGGATAGCAAATTATAAAAAAGATAAAAAAGATTAAACCATATATAATAAATGGTGCTAAATCATTTTTGTTATTAAATTCTATGATTTGCTGTCCTACTTTTACAAGCTCTACCGCACCGATTAAATAAGCAAAAGTTGTGCTTTTAATCATGCGTGTTAACAAATTCATACTCATAGGCGTTAAACGACGCATAGCTTGTGGGATTATGACATAAAAATAACTTTGAGTTTTATTTAAACCAAGACTTGCTGCACTTTCGTATTGGTGCTTAGGAATGCTTTTTAAAGAAGTTCTCACCAAATCCATCATTTCAAAACTTCCCCAAATACTAAAAACGATAATAGCCGAACTTACACTGCTTAAATTTATACCCAACCATCTAGAAAGTCCAAAATATACCATAAAAAGCCATACTAACAACGGCATAACACGAACAAATTCCAAAGCAAAACGGCATAGAATATAAACATAACGATTTTTAAGGCTCATTAAAATACCTAAAAAAAGCCCTCCAAAAGAAGTTATAATAATGCTTACGATAGAAATTTCAAGCGTAATATACAAACCCTTCCAAAGCCGGCTTAGGGTATCTGGATTTAATAAATCAAACATTTGAAAACCTTTTTTCCAAAAAGAACAAAAACAAAGAAATAGGTAGAATGATACACAAATACCCCAAAAACAAAAGCAATAAAAGCTCATCTGTTTTATAAGTAAGAGAATTTAAACCCTTCATAACAGTGACTAAATCCGGCAAAGCTATAATACTCACAACAGAGGTTTCTTTAATAAGAAAAACAATATTCGCACTTATTCCTGGCAAGCAAACTCCTAAAGCTTGAGGTAATATAACATAACGCAAATTATTCAATTTAGTAAAACCTAAAGAAAGCCCTGCTTCAAATTGCTGCTTTTTAATAGCCTCAAAACCAGCCCTAAAACTCTCTGCCATATAAGAACCACCCAAGAAACTAAGTCCTACAATAGCACATGCAAACGCTGGACGCAAAGCCTCATCTACGCTTAAGCAGATCAAATTCAAAGGTGGAATTTGTTCTAAATGAATATTAAATTTAGGCAAAGCATAATATAAGAAAAAAAGCTGTATTAACAAAGGAGTGTTACGAGAAAATTCTATATAAACCTTGCAAAAAGCTTCCATAATCGTTATTTTAAAATAACTCATTAAAATACAAAAAAAGCCTATAATTATAGAAAAAATAATACCAAAGAAACTAAGTTTTAAAGTAAGCCAAGCAGCTGCAACGAAAGCATTTGAATTAGCCAGTATAAAATCAAAATCCATTTTATTCCTATTACCAAAGTCCTTTTTTTAAACCCTCTTTATCTAGTATTTCAATTTTACCCTTTTTTGTCTCAATTAGCTCTGAATTTTTAAATTCTTTTAAAATTCTTGACAAAGATTCAGCACGAACGCTTAAGTCCACCGCAATTTGTCTTTGCGAAATTTGGGTCAAATTCTTTTCATTTTCCAAAAGATATCTTGCAAGTTTACTTTTTAAATCCAAAGAATTTTCTAATAATTTTTTTTCTAAAATTTTGATTTTTTCAAAAAGAGATGAAATAAGCAAAAAATTAAATTCTTTATTTTGACTGCATAGGGTTTCAAAATCCTCAAAATCAATTTCTAAAATTTCACAATATTCTTCACAAATAGCATTTGCTGGATATCTTAAACGCTTAAATGTAGGCATTTCGGCTATGAAATTGGGTGGTGTAAAATAATGCAAAGTAATCTCCTTTTCACCTGCTGTACTCTTATATACACGCACCCTACCCTTTAAAAGAATAAAAAATTTTAATGCCTTTTCGCCCTCAAAAAATAAAATATTATTTTTTTCAAATTTTCTTATTTTGCCTATGCCTTTTAAAAAATCCAAATACTCTTGCATTGTAATATTTAACCTATGTTAATTTTATCTCATTTTGTTTGTGCTATATTAACGATAAATTTTTATCCAAAGGCAAACATAATGAAATATGAAACCATAAACAAAGAAAGTATAGCTAAACTTATGGAGCTTTTCTATGACAAAATAAGAAAAGATAAAGATTTAGGACCTATTTTCAACAACGCCATAGGAACCAGTGATGAAGCATGGAAAGAACATAAGGCAAAAATAGGAAATTTTTGGGCTGGAATGCTACTAGGAGAGGGTGATTATATCGGGCAACCCCTGAAAAAACATCTTGACTTACCTCCTTTTCCACAAGAATTTTTTGGAATTTGGCTAGGACTTTTTGAAGAAAGTTTAGATAAAATTTACAATGAAGAAATGAAAAATGTTATTTTACAGCGCGCACAAATGATAGCCTCGCATTTTCAAAATATGCTTTATCGTTTTGGCGGACATTAAGATTATATTTTCATCAGATCTTTTTTTGCTTTTTCCAAAATGTATTCATCTTTGGAAAAATCAAAATATTTAAATTCGTTTCCATGCTGGATAAATCCATCAAGCAAATCTCCACTCAAACGATTTTTAAGATCAAGCTCTGCGATTTTAAAACCATCTAAAGTACTAGCAAATTCTTTTAATCGATTTGGAATTTCTTTGAGTTTTGTATAAAGATAACAAGTGCTTTTAAGTCCGACACGACCTACGCGTCCACGGAGTTGATGCAAGGTAGCAAGACCTAAGCGTTCTGCCCCCACAATAACGATAGTACTAAGCCTTGGCAATGAAATTCCTACTTCTACAACCGTAGTGCTTAACAAAATATTTCCCTCATCGCGAAACCGCTCCAAAATTTCATCTTTTTGCTTGTCTTTCCCATGCGTAACAAAAACTTTTTCATAATTATCCTCCCAATATTTCCTTGCTTGCTCTAAAGAAAGATAAGGAATTTTATCGCTTGGATTGACTAAGGGGTAGATGATGATGATTTGATGATTTTGCGCAATTTCCTCTTTGATTTTTTCACTAAGTTTTGCAAAACCCTCATTTTGTATACAAAGAGTGGTGATATCCTTTTTAAAAGGCATTTCCTTGATAAAACTAAAATTTAAAAGCTCTGATTGTATCATGCTTAAAGTTCTTGGAATGGGCGTTGCGGAAAATTGTATAAAATGTGGGGCTAATTCATCTTCATTTAAAGAGTAAATTTGCTGACGCTGCGCAGAACCAAAGCGATGTTGCTCATCTATCATTACAAGCACGGCATTATGACTTTGAAGGTGAATGAGTGCATGAGTTCCTATAATCAAATTGGTTTTTTTGATTTTTTCTTCCAAATCTTTTTCTTTTTTGCCCCCTTTGATAAATAAAATATCCATAAATTCAGGTAAAAGTTTTTTTGCCTCTTCATAAAGCTGATGGGCAAGTATGCTAGTAGGAGCCATCAAAATAGCTTGTTTTGGATACACCATTAAAGCAGCACCTAGCAAAACCAAAGTCTTACCACAGCCCACATCTCCCATAATCACTCGTCTTTTAGCCTCTTTAGAACTTAAATCTTGCTCTATATCCTTTAAAGCATTTAATTGATCGCGAGTGGGTGAAAAAGGTAAATTTTTTAACCAATTGGCTATATTAAAAATTTCAATTTCATAAGCTTTAAAATGGTTTTTTTTAGCCTTTAAGCGTTTTAAAAAATTATAAATTTCAATATATTTTAAATCTTTCTCAAAACGCTCCAAATTCTCAAACATTAAAAAACTTTTTTCATCATAAGCATGCAAATTTAAAAGAAAATGGATGTATTTATCTTCAATCCCGCTTTCTTTTAAATTTTCATAATTAAGATATTGGTGTATAAATTCAGAAATTTTATTATCTTGTAAGCCTTGAATTTGATATTTTGGAGCAAAGCCTGCAAAAGAAGCTAAAATTTTAGGATTATTAAACTGCCAAATATGACCAAAACGCGTAAGTTTTGCATGTAAAATAAGCTCTTTGCCTATTTTGCAAACTCCAAAGTGCCAAGCCCTAGGATGAAAAAACACAAAAGAAATGTCTTGATTCCATTCCTTGCAAAATCCCAAACCAAAAAGCTGACCTTTTTTCGAATGAATGCTTTTAATGATTATTTTTTGAGTACACAGCTCATTTTCTTTCGGCATTTTGCTAGGACTCAAATTTTCGATTTTTTTAGGTAAGATAAGCGCTAAATCGATCGCGCTTTTAATTTTTAATTTTTTAAAAAAATCAAAATCATTTTCTTTAATTTTCATTTGCAATACTTGCAAAATTTAAATCTAAAATTTCATTATGCTTTCGTATGTAAGCATTTAACTCTTGAAGTTCTACTTTTTCTATGAGCTTTAATTCTTCTTTATAATATCCTTTTGGCAATCCCTGATAATACTCGTTAAAGCTTATCGACAAACGCCTGCTAAGACTTTCATAACGCAAAGGAGTTGAACCTATGAGAAAATTTTTAGCCTGCACAAGCTCATTTTGACTCACTCCTTCTTTTACAAAATCTTTAAATACTTCTTTAACTATCTTTTTAGCTTCTTTAGCGCTTTCATTTTTAGTTTGCAAATAACCAAAAACTCTAGTAAAAGATGCATTCATATCAAGCATAGCATAAGCAGAATACGCAAGCCCTCTTTTAACACGAATTTCTTCCATTATCCTTGATCCAAAACCGCCTTGACCTAAAATAAATAGTGCGATTTTTGCAAGATAAAAATCCTTATCATTAAATTTTGTAAAAAAGGGTGCAGCAAAGTAAATATAGGCTTGTTCGCTTTCTTTTCTGATTTGGATTATGTCTTTATTTTTTGAGTTAATTTCATAAGTTTTTTGTGAATTTTGAGTGCCTTTTTGAAGTTTTGCTAATAATTTATCTAATAAGCCTTTAGCCTTTTCTTGGGCTAAATTTCCACCTAAAATCACTACAAGATTGCTTAAATTAATATTTTTCTTATAAAAACTTTCCAAGTCGCTTAAAGAAATTTGCTTGATAGTTTTTTCATCACCATCATTTGGACTTTGAAATTCTTTGCATCCAAAAATTTCGCTATTAAGCAAATTTTTTGCTAAATAATCAAAATCACTATTTTTACTAGCAAGCTCACCTAGGGCATTAATTTTTAGTTTTTCTAAAATTTTTTCTTCAAATCTAGGATTTAAAAGTAAATTTTCTAAGTGTTTTAAAGCAAATTCAAAATTTTCTTCTAAGCAAGAAAGATTGATTTCCAAACTTTCAAAACCACTACTTGCTTCCAAATTTACAGCTTTAAATTCCAATTCTTTAAAAAAGCTATCGTCTACACCCTCGTTTAAAATTCTTGCAAACATCTTTGCAAGTCCTGCTATCTCATCATAACTTCTTCCACAGTTTCTAAAAACAAGCTTTAAAATAACAATAGGAAAATCATTATTTTCCTCAAAAATAAAAGGAATTTTTATCTCATTAACTTCTAAATTCTGCATTAAAACCTTTCTAAAATTTCATAAGCTGTATTGCGCTTAGCGGGATTTTCGCCTAAACTTTTAATCAATCTTATCATCTCATCTTGATTCATTCTATAACTCGCACCCGCAGCGCTTACAACATTTTCCTCCATCATAGTTGAACCTAAATCATTGGCCCCAAATTTTAAAGCAAGTTGCCCAATCAATGAACCTTGTGTTACCCAAGAACTTTGCAAATTTTTAAAATTATCCAAATAAAGTCTAGCTAAAGCTAAGAGTCTTAAATATTTGTTTGAACTTTGCTTCATAATTTCAGGATGTTTTTGGATTAATGCTGTATTTTCGCTTTGAAAGCTCCATAAGATGAAAGCCCTAAAACCTCCTGTTTCATCTTGTAATTTTCTTAAATGTTCAAAATGATCGATAATCTCCTCATCACTTTCAACCGTTCCAAACATCATAGTAGCAGTACTTTTCATACCAATTTCATGAGCTCTTCTATGCACTTCTAACCAAGTAGCAGTATCGCATTTATTAGGCGCGATAATATCTCGCACTCTATCGCTTAATACCTCAGCACCCGCTCCAGGTATTGAAAACAAACCTTTAGCTTGAAGTCTTTGTAAAACTTCAGAAATTGAAATTTTAGAAGCCTTAGCAATATAAGCAATCTCAACTGCAGAAAAGCCATGCACGGTAATATTTGGATAATGCTCTTTTATCCATGAAACAAGCTCTTCATACCATTCTATTTTTAGTTTAGGATGCACCCCACCTTGAAAAAGAATTTGTGTCCCTCCGATAGCTTCGAGCTCTTCAATTTTTTTACCGATTTCTTCAAAGCTTAAAATATAAGCATCATCTTCTTTATGATGGCGATAAAAAGCACAAAAAGAACAATCTATACAACAAACATTAGTATAATTTATATTTCTATCCACAACAAAGGTAGTGATTTTTTCAGGATGAAGTTCTAATTTTCTTTGGTAAGCCATTTCTCCAAGCTCTACTAAATTTGCATTCCTTAACAAATAAAGAGCTTCTTCTTTATCTAATCTTTTCAAGTTATTTCCTTAAAATCCATTTTTAGCTTTATTATAGCATTTAAAAACATAAATTATGCTATAGTTTCGCTTATGAATTATATTGACTTATTGAAAAATAATAAAAATATTAGAATACTAACCTTAGTGCAATTTATCGTATATTTTGGTGCGTGGTTTTCCCAAACAGGTGTTTTTACTCTTTTAGTAAGCCTTAACGCTCCCACTTGGGCAACGGCTACAAGTGCTATGCTTGCTTTTTTACCAGGAGTTTTACTTGCTCCTATTAATGGGGTTATAGTAGAAAAAAATAAGCCTAAAAAGCTTTTATTGAGTATGATTAGCATAGAGCTTGTTTCTATTTTCTGTCTTATCTTTGTAACAAGTCTTAGTATGCTTTGGCTTTTATTTATTTTAATTTTTGTTAGACTTTGCGTGGCTTCGATTTATTTCCAAGCTGAAATGAGTTTGCTAGCTAAAATTTTAAATCCAGAAGAACTCAAACTTGCCAATGAAATGCATAGTGTAATTTGGGCAGTTTCTTATACAGCAAGTATGGCAAGTGCAGGAATTTTTATCAATTTTTTTGGTATAAAAGCAGCATTTTTGTTTGATTGTTGCCTTATAATTATTGGAATTTTACTTTTAACCAGACTTCATATTCCTCATTTTAAACAAAAAATTCAAAATAAATTTTTCACTTTGATTAAAGAAGGTTTTTTATATGTTTTGCAAAACAAAATCATCCTTCATCTTATCATATTGCATGCTTTTATAGGATTTACTGCTTATGAAACACTCGTAACTTTATTAGCTCAACACGAATATAAAGAAGTTTTATCTGCTGCTTTAGTTATAGGATTTTTAAATGCTATAAGAGCTTTAGCTCTAGCCTTTGGTCCTCTTTTTCTAAGTAGAATTACAAACAATAAAAATATATTTTTTCTATATCTAGGTCAAGGTTTGGGAATTATACTTTGGGCTTTAACTCAGTTTAATTTTTATATTTCATTTATAGGTCTTATTGCTGCGGGATTTTGCACCTCATCTCTTTGGGCTTATACTTATACAATGATTCAGAAAAACTGCGATAAAGCTTACTATGGAAGAGTGATTGCTTATACGGATATGGTTTATCTTAGCTTTAGTGCTCTTATTTCTCAACTCATGGGTTTATTATTCGAACAAGGCCTTAAACTCGCTACGATTACAGCTTTGCTTGGAATCATATTTATATTTGCAGCTTTTTATTGGAAATGGTTTGATAAGAAATATTTGTGAATTTTATAAATTCACAAATTAAAAGATTAAATTTTAAATAAATCTTGCAAGTTTTTTAGAGCTTCTTCATTGCTTAGAGTATTGTTTGTGGTATGAGTATTAACCTCATTAAGTTCGATTTCATAACCGCTAAGCATACCCGCAAGACGAATATTAATACCACTTTTTCCAATAGCTTTGCTTTTTTGCTCGCTGTTTAAAGTTACAATTGCTTTTTCATTTTCAATCTTTACAGAACTCACTATAGCAGGGGCTAAGGCTCTTGCAATTAAAATTTCAGGCTCATTGCTAAATTCAATACAATCTATATTTTCATTGTGTAATTCTTTGCTTACTGCATTGATCCTAACCCCTTTTACACCTACAGTAGCTCCCACAGGATCAATATTTGCTCCATTTGCTTGAAGTATAATTTTTGCTCTTTCTCCAGGAATTCTAGCACATTTAACTACGCTTACATATCCGTCTTTAATTTCAGGCACCTCCGCTTCAAGCAAGCATTCTAGAAATTTAGGGCTCGTGCGACTTAGCTCCATTTTAATGCCCTTATCTGTATAAACGCGACGTATCACAGCCTTAACAACATCGCCCACTTTAAATTTTTCACCCTTAATGCGATTTTTCCTTGGCAAAAAAGCTCTTAGCTCATCTATCTCTATATAAGTATTTTCTTCATTATCAATTCGCACAACATTTCCAAAAACCATTTGGCCGACTTTATTTTTATATTTTTCAAAAATAGTTTGCTCAAGCAGCTTTTGTATGTGGTATTCTAATTCTTTGTGTAAAATATTTACAGCTGTTCTTCCTAAATTTTCTAAAGAGCATTCATAGGTGAGCTCATCACCGATTTCAACATCAGGTGCTTCTTTTTTGGCTTTGCTAAATTCAATGTAACTTTCTTTATTTTCATTCAATCTCTCATCATTGTCAGCCACAACTGTAATTTTTTGATAAAGATTTAAATTTTTTCTATCTACAAAAAAGTCATATTCTTGCCCATAAATTCTTTTTGCTGTATTTATCAAAGCTGTAATAACTTTTTCTTTTACGCTTTCTATATCCAAATTTTTCTCATTCGCAATGCTTTCTATAATGTCTGCGATTTTTTCCATAATTATCGATACCTTTTCTTTTGGGATTTTTTTAAGAAAGTAGATTAAAAGTATATCTTTAATAAGTTTAATTAAAAGTAAAATTTGATAAAATTATAGATTTAAAAGACGCTAAGGATACAATTATGGATTTAAAATTGGCAAGAAATTTAATCAATGAAGAGCCTAAAAATATTAGTCTAGCTAAAATTGAAGAGGCTGTAAATCAAGAAGGACAAAAGTTTTTTTATTTTGATAAAGAAAATTCACACAAAGATCTTATTGCCTTGGTTGAGCACTTTGAAAAAAAAGGCTTAAGTGTTTATCATAGAACTATCAGATATGGTTTAGATAGTAATGATTTTATGTATGAGGTTCACATTCTTTGAGCTCGAAAAAACTTTTTATTCAAACCTTAGGCTGTGCAATGAATGTCAGAGATTCTGAACATATGATAGCAGAACTGACACAAAAGGATAATTATACTTTAACAGAAGATATCAAAGAAGCAGATTTGATACTTATCAATACCTGCTCTGTGCGTGAAAAACCTGTACATAAGCTTTTTTCAGAAGTGGGTGGATTTGAAAAGGTTAAAAAATCGGGCGCAAAAATAGGAGTTTGTGGTTGCACAGCTTCGCATTTAGGAAGTGAAATCTTTCGTCGTGCCCCTTATGTGGATTTTGTATTAGGAGCTAGGAATATTTCTAAAATTACCGAAGCTGTTAACACTCCTAAATTTATGAGCGTTGATATAGATTATGATGAGAGTGAATTTGCTTTTGGTGATTTTAGAAATAGCATTTACAAATCATATATTAATATCTCTATAGGTTGTGATAAACATTGTACTTATTGTATAGTTCCGCACACAAGAGGAGATGAAATTTCTATCCCTTTAAATATTATCTACAAAGAAGCACAAAAAGCAGTAGATAAAGGCGCTAAGGAAATTTTCCTACTAGGACAAAATGTTAATAATTACGGCAAAAGATTTAGAAATGAACATAAAAAAATGGATTTTTCAGATCTTTTAGAAGAACTTAGCACCATAGAAGGTTTAGAACGTATCCGCTTCACAAGTCCTCATCCTCTACATATGGATGATAAATTTTTAGAAGTATTTGCCAAAAATCCAAAAGTTTGCAAATCAATGCATATGCCTTTACAAAGCGGCTCAAGTCAAATTTTAAAGTCTATGAAGCGTGGCTACACTAAAGAGTGGTATCTAGATAGGGCATTAAAGTTAAGAGAACTTTGTCCAAATGTTAGCATATCAACAGATATTATTGTTGCATTTCCAGGAGAAAGCGATAAAGATTTTGAAGAAACTATGGAGGTTTTAGAAAAAGTACGCTTTGAACAAATGTTTTCTTTTAAATACTCCAAGCGTCCTTTAACCAAAGCTGCTACTATGCCAAATCAAATCGATGAAGCAATAGCTTCAAGTCGACTTAGTACTCTACAAGCTCGTCATAATGAAATTTTAGACGATATTGTCAAAAAACAAGAAAATAAAACTTTTAAAGTTCTTTTTGAAGAATTAAGAGCGGGCAATGCTATTGCGGGTAGAACAGATAATAATTTTTTGGTGCAAGTTGAAGGCAGTGAAGAACTCTTAGGAACTTTTAAAGAAGTAAAAATTACTAATGCAAAGCGTATGGTTTTATATGGGGAAATCATTTAAAATAGCTTTTATAGCACGCTTAGTTTTCATTCTACAATGGCTGATTTTTATTACTTGCAAAAAAACTTATAAAGGCGATAAAGTTGATCAAGATTCTTATGTGATACTTTTTTGGCATGGGCGTCTTGCCCTTATGCCTTTTGCCTTTAGGCATTTTGGCAAAAAAGGGAAAAAAGCTTATGTTATGATCTCTCATCATAGAGATGGAGAGCAAATTGCTAGAATTATTAAATTATTTGGACTAGATACAGTGCGAGGAAGTACTTCAAAGGGAGCTAGCACAGCTCTTCGAAGTGCTTTTAAAATTCTAGACGAAAATCACGATGTAGTCATCACTCCTGATGGACCACGCGGACCTTATCATAGTATTTCAGATGGAGCAGTATTGCTTGCGCAGAAAAAAAATGTTAAAATAAGAATTTTAAACTATGAGGCGAGAAATTTTTGGGAATTTAAAAGTTGGGATAAAATGATTTTACCTAAGCCTTTTACTCATTTAGTCTATAGGCTTAGCGAACCCTTGGATATTTCAAGTTTAGATAAAGATCAAGCTAAATTTTTTTTACTTGAACATTTTAAAAATATTGAACAAATGGATAAATTTTAAGGAATAAAATGTTATTTTTACTTAAAAAAATATTACCACAACTTTTCACAAGTATTATTTTAGAAGACAAAAAAAACATCCTTAAAACTTCTATATATAAAAACCAAAAACTTATAAGTAGCAATGAAAAAACTTTCGACAAAAGTGAAAAATTATTAGAATATGTAAAAACACTCAATAGCAAATTTTTATTTTACCATACAGCATTATTTTTAAATGTTAAAGAGCAAGGTTTGATTCCTAGTAAAAATGATAAGGATTTTGAACGATTTAATGTAGGCAAAATGAGCTTAAAATCCGTCACATTAAATAATGCTTTAATATACACAGCGACAGAACACATAGAATATTTTAATGAATTTTTTGAGGATTATGGTGGTTTGGATTTTTTATATTCTCCTTTTGCTATACTTTATCATAATATTTTAAAAGAAAAACCAAGTAATGACAAAATAACTCTTTATGCTTATAGACATGAGTACATTTTAACCCTTATAATTTGCCGAGGTGTTGAAATTTTATATGGAGATATCATTTTCTTTGAAGAAGAATTGGGCTTAGAAATTGAAAATCAAGAAGAGAATTTAGATAGCCTAGGCAAAGATATATTAAGCGATACTGAAGTAACACTTGATAATTTTAATGAAACTCTAGAAGATAAGCTCAACGCTCTTGATCAATTTGATGATAATGATCTAGAACATAACGAAGATGATTCAGGGTTCTTAGATGGTAGGGATAAACTCGATCTTGAAGAGATGAATCAATTTGGCAACGACATGGAGCTTTGTCGCCATATAGTCATGAGTATTGAAAAATTTTACAAGGATGAAAAATATCAGAGTGTTTTTATTGATAATATTTTTATCCTTAGCACAAAAGAACTCGATCAAAGCGCTATTGAATTTTTGGAAGAAGAAACTTTATTAGAAATTCAAACCAAACAAATCAATACTTTAGATTCAATTACAGAACTCATGCAAAAGGAGCTTCAGTGACAACCTATAGCTTCATAAAGCCTAGAAAAAAGCCTATCTTTACACTCTTTGATAAAATATGGCTGGGACTTTTTAGTTTTGGTATATTTTTTATATTTGCAATATATTTTTTATACCTTACCAAGATTGCATTAACACATAATCTAATAGAAGAACAAAAAGAACAAGTTTTACAATTTCAAAATAAAACACAAGAAAATGGACAATTATATAATATTCTCTTAGAACAAAGTGAAATTGCAAATACCTTTTATACCCAAAACCAAGCTTTTAAAAATAGCTTAAAAAATCTTTTTGACATAATAGTCAAGACCGATGGAATCACTCTTGAAAGCGTAGAGCAAGAAAAAAATTCTCTTAAGCTTATAGGGGTTACACCTACAAAAGAAATGTTTGCCTTACTTTTAGAAACTCCATTGAAAAGTATTTTTGATCAGAGTTTTACAACTTATTATCGCTTAAACAATGGTTGGTATCGCTTCATTAGTATAAGTAAACAAAATTCAGGAGTTTTACAATGAAAGATAAAAGTCTTGAAGAATTAAATATTTTAAAGATTATTGTTTATGTTTTAAGCTTTATCACTGTATGTACTGCTTTGATTTTATTTTTATTATTGCCTGTACTAAAAGATTACAAGCAAACCCATTTAAGAAAAAATTCACAAGCAGCTATATTTAATGCAGCGAAAGCTAAGTTAGATGCCAGTGAAAATAAACTAATCACACTAAGAACAGAAAATAATAAAAGCTTAGAACAATTTGAACAACAATTCAATCTAGCACATCTTCAAAATTTTTTAGAAAAATACTTTGAAAATATACAGATAACAGAGCTTGAATTAGATAAAAAAGAAAAATATCTTACCCATAGAATCAACATTCGAGCATTGATAAATAATCCTAGACGCTTATATGACTTTGTAGATGCCTTAGCTCAATATAACAATCTTATAAAGATTGATTATCCCATGACCTTAAAGGCTAGTGATCATGGGATAATGATAAATCTTAATGTGCAAATTTACTCAAACTAAACTTACATTCTCGCCTTTTAAAACCTGATTCATTGTATTCATAGCACACATTTTTCCACACATAGAGCAAGAATTTAAATCATCAGGGCGTCTTTCGTTAAACATTTTTTTAGCTTTTTCGCCATCAATAGCAAGTTTAAACATTTTCTCCCAGTCAATATCTTGTCTTGCCTTACTCATTTCATCATCTCTTTTTCTTTCTTTTGGAAGTTTAGCTAAATCTCCTGCATGAGCTGCAATCTTAGTAGCTACTATACCATCTCTAACATCATTTAAATTAGGCAATCTTAAATGCTCAGCAGGAGTTACATAACAAAGTATATCAGCACCCGCAGCAGCGGCCACAGCACCACCGATAGCTCCACTTATATGATCATATCCAGCACCAATATCCGTAACCAAAGGCCCTAGAACATAAAAAGGAGCACCTTTACAAATGCGTTTTTCAATTTGCATATTGGCTTCAATCTCATTAATTGCCATATGCCCAGGTCCTTCTATCATCACTTGAACACCTGCTTCCCATGCTCTTTGAGTGAGTAAAGATAATTCGATAAGTTCAGAAATTTGCGCCGCATCACTTGCATCATGTGTAGATCCTGGACGCAAAGCATCACCTAAAGATAGGGTCACATCGTATTTTAAACAAATTTCAAGCAAATCATCATAGTATTCAAAAAAAGGATTTTCAGCTTCTTTCATAGCCATCCACGCATAAAGCACCGATCCTCCTCTAGAAACTATATTAGTAAGTCTTTTACTTTCTTTAAAAACTCTAGCCGCACGCGAATTTATACCCGCATGTATAGTCATAAAATCAACTCCGCTTTTTGCATGATGATAAACCACATCTAAAAAATCTCTAGCGCTGATTTGTTTTAGATCTTTTTCTAAAAATCCTACCGCATCATAAACTGGAACTGTTCCTATCATGGCTTTTGAAACTGCGATAAGCTCGTCTCTAAAGCGACTTGTTTTGCCATAATTACTTAAATCCATAATAGCTTCGATTCCAAATTTGTGAGCAAGCTCTACTTTTTTCATCTCCTCACTATAATCAACACAATCATTTGAAACACCTAAATTCACATTCACTTTAGTACGAAGTCCAAGTCCTATGCCATTTGGATCAAGACTTTTATGATTGATATTCGCCGGAATGATAATCTTACCACAAGCTATATTTTCAAGCAAAAAATCTTTGCTTACTTCTTCTTTTTGGGCAACAATCTCCATTTCTTTGGTAAAAATACCTTCTTTAGCATAAAGCATTTGAGTTTTCATAATTTATCCTTTAAAAAATTTGGATAAATGAGGGTGCAAGTAAATTGTAGAAAGTATAAATCTTCCCGACGCTAGCATTATCTAGTTCCGGTTCGGTCTAAGCTTTTAGCTTACTCTCAGCCTGTATCACAAGCTCCCGTCATTTATGTTTTAATTATACTCTTTAAATATTTTATTTTTGCTTTATACGAGAAGTCTTAGTAAAATTTATAAGTTCTTCAGTAGTTTTGATATGATAAGGAAGTTTGCCAAGGCAATGTTTAAAAATTTCAGCCGCAGCCAAAGCATCATTTAAGGCTCTGTGATGAGCATTTTTTATCCCTAAAAGTTCTTTTAAAACATCTAGTTTATATCTTGGGCTTTCTATACAGCATTGCGCAAATTCTATAGTGCAGATACGACGATTAAGCAAAATTCCAAAACCGCATTCATTTAAGGCCTTGGAAATAAAACCATAATCAAAACGCACATTATGTGCGACGAAAATACTATCTTTTAAAAAAAGTCTAAAATCATTTAAAACCTTAGTCAAACTAGGCGCATCTTTTACCATATCTAAATCAATTCCTGTAAGTTCTGTAATATTTTCAGGAATTTCTTTTACCTGCACCAAGGAGCTAAAACGATCAATTTCTTGCAAATTTTTTATCTTAACTGCACCTATTTCTAAAATTTGTCCGTTTTTAATCCCACCTGTACTTTCTATATCTACAATACAAAAAATTTCTTCTTTAATCTTTTTTGTACGCGTTTGCAAGGTAAAAATATTATTTTTATCTAAGGTCAAACCCAAACCCAAAAGCTCAAAAGTTTCCAAATCAAGCTCATAATCTTTTAATTCTTCAATCTTCTTAAATTCCTTGATTACCCACCCATAAGGCTTACTTTGCTTACTTAAAACAGAAATAATCTGATCAATTTGCTGTAAACTCAAAATTCAAGCTTTAAAGATGAAATTGAAGTTTTATAATCATTTGAAGAAAAAATATAACTTCCAGCGACTAAAATATCTGCACCCGCGGCTTCTAAATCGCTTGCATTTAAACCATTGACTCCGCCATCAACCTCTATAAAAACCTTAGCATTTCTTTCATCGATCAGTCTTCTTAATTCTTTGATTTTGTCATATACTAAAGGTAAAAATTTTTGTCCGCCAAAGCCAGGATTAACACTCATTAAAAGCACCATATCTACAAAGTCTATCATATGTTTTATAGAATTTATAGGAGTATGTGGATTTAAAACAATAGCAGGGTGAATTCCTTGACTTCTTATATACTCGCAAAGCCTTATAGGATGAGGCTCACTTTCTATATGAAAAGAAATAAATTTAGGTTTGATAGGGATAAAAAGATCTACAAATTTACCTACATCTTTTACCATCAAATGAACATCTAAAGGAATTGAAGTAATAGTTGAAATTTTTTCTATCACACAGGGTCCAAAGGTTAAATTTGGAACAAAGTGTCCATCCATAACATCAATATGCAAAAGATCAGCTCCCGCCTCATCGATTGCTTTAATCTCTTCTTCTAGTTTTAAAAAATTGGCCGATAATAAACTCGGAGCTACATACATAAAATTAGCCTCATAAAGTAAAAAATTTTAAAGAAAAACATTTTATCTATTTATAAATTAAAAATAGTATAAATATTTGAATATTTTAAGCTTAAATTTGATAGAATCTTGATTTAAAATTTCCAAAGGATGCAAATATGGCAAGAATATGTCAAATCACAGGCAAGGGACCAATGGTGGGTAATAATGTCAGCCATGCTAACAATAAAACAAAAAGACGCTTTTTACCTAATCTTAGAACAGTTCGCGTAACCCTAGAAGATGGTACTACAAGAAAAATGAGAATTGCTGCTTCTACTTTAAGAACTTTAAAAAAACAAAACTCTAAATAAACTCTTGAGGATTCGTCCTCAATGACCTTAAAATTCTTCAATTATCATTACTTTATTTAATAAATTGCTAATTTGTAACATATTTAAGATTTATTGAATTGTTCAGTATTTTTTAAGCCAAAAATATTATTTAATTAGCTATAATGTAACATATCATTTAATATTTTTTAAATTTTATCAATTTTTAAGGAGAATTTTATGCTACATGAATATCGCGAACTTATGTCAGAGTTAAAAGGAAAAGATGCGCATTTTGATAAGTTATTTGAGCGCCATAATGAACTTGACGATCAAATTAAAGACGCAGAAGAAGGAAGAGCCCTATTAAGTGATATTGAAATTTCAAATCTTAAAAAAGAAAAATTACATATTAAAGATGAGTTGAACCAATATCTATCAAACTACAAAAAATAGGGTACAAATATGTTTGGAAGTAAAATAAATCATACAGAACTTCAAAATATCAAAAATGAAAACCAAAATCTTGCTCATCAGCTTGAGAAAATCAAGGCTGAAAATTTAGAGTTAAAAGATAAAATTTCAACCTTAGAGCAAGAAGCTTTAGAGTCAAAATTAAAAACCGATCTTTTAAATGTATTATTAGGCGGTGTTTTGAAAAATATTACCATAGTTCAAAGCGATATGCTTGAAAATGTTAATAAAGCTGAAATTATTTCTAATTATTCTAAAACTTCACTAGCAGAAATGGATGAATTAAATCATATAGCTAATTCTATAAATGCTTCTTTAAGCGATATTACAGAATCAGCTAACAAAACACGCGATGTTGCAGGAACCTTACATCGTAGTGTTGATGAGATTACTAATGTAATCAATCTTATCAAAGATGTATCCGATCAAACCAATCTTTTAGCATTAAATGCTGCCATAGAAGCTGCTAGAGCTGGAGAACATGGTAGAGGTTTTGCTGTTGTGGCAGATGAAGTTAGAAAATTAGCTGAAAAAACTCAAAAAGCTACAACAGAAGTGGAAATGAATATCAATCTTCTAAAACAAAATGCAAATGAAATGTATACTCAAAGTGAGCAAGTGGAAAAAATTTCTATTAATTCTAATGCACATATTATGAGTTTTTCAGAAAAATTTACCCACTTAGTCAATGAAGCACACTCTACAAATTCAAATGCCGTAGGCATTGCTTCAGAAGCATTTGTATCTTTGGCAAAGCTTGATCATATAGCATTTAAACTCAATGGATATAAAGAAATTTTTGCAAAATCTGGACAAGAATTAGCCGATCATACAAGTTGTCGTTTAGGCAAATGGGTAGCAAGTACTGGAAAAGAAAGATTTGGCAACAGCAAAAGCTTTACAAAAATCAATGAGCCACATCAAAAAGTACATGAAAATATGAATAGTGCTATCCGTATCGCGAGTACAGAAGATGCAAGCTTAGGCAATACTCAAGATGTAATTATCAAAAAATGTGAAAATGCTGAAAATGCATCTTTACATTTATTTGATGTATTTAAAGAAATGCTTAATGAAACAAATTAATCAAATTCTTTGCCTTATTTAAGGCAAAGCTCTTTCTTTTCTTTTAAAAACCACAAATAAGCAAAATCAAGCAAGGGTGTATGGATTATCTTTTTAGAAAATTCTTCATACTCGTTAATCTTTACAAAAACAGCCTCTATTTGCTCATCCTCAACGCCACCTCCTTCACAAACCTTATCATTCTCATCTACAATTGCAAAATAAAAACTTTGTCTGCTAGCTCCTGAACCAAAGCCTGTATAAAAATCACCCACTTTTTCAAATTCTTTAGGAGCATAACCTACTTCTTCGATACATTCTTCTTTAGCTATTTGTTCCAAGGGTAAATCTTTATCCACAAGTCCTGAACAAAGTTCTATGGTATAGCCCATATTTTCATCTTTTTGATAGTTTTTATCTTGCTTTTGATGATACCAAAGCGGTATGCGAAATTGACGAACGAAAATAAAGCTTTTCAATTCTTTATGGTATAAAAGAATTGAAACGCTATCTTTAGATTCTATAAAATCCCAAGTGCAAAGCTTGCCATTACTTTCATAGCTGAATCTTTTAGGTTTGATATACTTAGACTCACAAAAAGGAAGCTCTTTTAAATTTTTAAATATCATAAAACAAAGCCTTTATTTTTTCTTCATTATACTTTGTTTTTACTTGTTTTAAGTTAAGATGCTCTCCTTTTTTTCATTTTAAAAATCATATTTGTAACTTAACCAAAAACTTCTTCCTTCTGTATAATCTTGATAGCGATTTGCATAACCTCCTGGATTAGTATTATCCCATCTTGTAACTTGTGGATCAAAGAAATCTTTGTCGAAAAGATTTTGCACTGTAAAACTTAAACTCGATTGTTTATCGATTTTATAATTTACTCCCAAATCCACTATATAAAAAGGCTTATATTTTTGCCATGGCAAAGTTCCACTACCACCACCTTTTGATCTGGCTATAGTATCAAGTCTTGCGCGTGCTTTAACATAAGAGCTGAATTTGCCTTGCTCGTAATTTAATTTTAGCATAGCAATATGTCTTGGCAAATTTTCTATTCTATCTCCACCAAACCAATTTGTCTGTCCATCCTTATAACGATTATCCATGAAAGTATAACTTGAATTGACACTAAAACCATTATAAGGTTTTGTATTGAAAGCAAATTCAACACCCTTGGTTTGCGTTTTGCCAAGATTGATAGAACGCTCGCATGTAACACCATTGGCACAATCAATACCATTTTGTGTTCCTGTTAATTCTTCACTACTGATTTGATTTTTAAAATCAGTAATAAACCCTGTAATAGAATAATGAGCAAAATCAAATATCCTAAAATCAACTCCCAACTCATAATTTGTACTTTCTTCAGGTTTTAAATCAGGATTTCCAAAAGAAGCACTTCCGTTGCTATAATTATAATAACCATTAGTAAGTTGTTTTGCTGCTGGAGTTTTATAGCCCATAGCTACACCTCCTTTAAAAGCAACATTATCATTTAAATGATAAACAAGATATACTCTAGGAGTTAGTTCAGAATCAAACAAATCGCTATAAATATAACGCAAGCCTGTAGTAAAAATCAAATCATCGCTAATAAAATATTCACCCTCACCATAAAGCGCAACCGTAGTTTGATCAAGATTTTTACCCCTTACTTCACTACCTGCACTTTCTTGATCGTTTTTAAGCGTCTCATAGTCTATTCTTGTTCCAAAAGTGCTTACCAAATTTCCATATTTATCCAAATTCCAAGGCAAGACAACCTTTCCTTCCCCTACCCAAATTTGACTATGTAGTTCTTTATCTTTGGTGCTGCCATACTGTAAATACGCATTACTTGTTCCAAATTCATAATTTCCATCATGATTTAAAACAACATTATCTTTAAACAGCTGCCTTTCGCTTTTGATAGCCCTACCGCTTGTAGAATTTACTGAAATTTCATTGACATAACGCTCAACATCTAAATAAACATTATTACTATCATTCACAGTCCAATTCAGTCTTGATCCAAAACCCAAACTCGTAAAATATCCAGGACTATGACTTGCGATTTGATAATTTTCAGGTCTTTGAGTACCACCATTCCAAACCGGCGTAGGCCATTTTAAATCAGAAGCTGCCTTATCATAATACTTAATCCTGGCAGAAATTGAAAGCGTATCTTCAATCAAAGGTGTAGCCACATAAGCATTAAAACCACCCGCATTTCCATATTTATTAGAATGCTGCTGTAAAAGGGTGTTAAATTCTATACTCGCTTCGGTTTTATTAGGATTTTTTTTAGTAATGATATTTATTACCCCGCCTACTGCATCACTACCATAAAGCGTAGAAGCAGGTCCGCGTATCACTTCAATACGCTCTATCATAGATGCGGGAGGTAAATATCCTGATTCGCTACCACTAAAACCATTATCATAAAAACCATTAGCAACGCTTTGACGCTTTCCATCAATCAAAACCAAAGTATAAGAACTCCCAAAACCTCGTATGCTAAAATCATAAGTACCGGTTTTATTCATAGTAACATCAACACCTGGAATATCTGAAATTGCCTCTCCTATATCCTTAATGGGTTTTTTACTAAGTTCTTCCTTGGTAATAACAGAAATACTAGCAGGCGCATCCACTAAGTCTTGCTCAAAACCACTTGCGCTCACTACCACATCATCAAGTTGGTATTGTTCTTCTGCTTTAATTTCACCTAATCCTATCAAACAAAAACACAAAATGCTTAATTTAAGCTTTTTAGCATTCATCGTCCTTTTTTCCTTTCTTGTATTAGGCTATTATGATAGTTAAAATCAATTTTGAAGTATAGATAAAAATGACTTTAAATTCACTTAACTTTGATAATAATTATAAAAACAATTTTAAAGCTTAAAATTTGCACAAAACATAGCTTTTTAGAAATATTATAAGTTATTTTAAAAGACAAGTAAGAGGATAAAAATATCTTAAAAAAGTATTATATTTATACACAAATAATTTATTCAAATCTCCCTATGAGAGATTTGAATTGCTATCTAACAGAATTTGTTCTGCTTTCTTAATAACGGGTAGATCCACCATCATTCCATTATGATTAAAAATGATATCATTGCTGTTTTTTCTAAGTGATAAAATTTCTTTTGCCCATGCAATTTGTTGAGCTGATGGGCTAAAAACCTCATTGATTGGTACAACTTGATTTGGATGAATACACAAAGATCCTCCAAAGCCCATTGATTTTGCAAATAGCAAATCTTCTTTTAATCCATCAATATTTTTTATATCAGGATAAACTCCATTGATTGGTGATAAAAGATTGTATTTTACGCTTTTTAGAACAATCTGCGTTCTAATGCTGTTTAAAATAAAATTCTTCCCCTCCCCCTCTTGCAAATTTAAATCCAAAGTCATATCTAAACTTCCAAAACTTAACGCTAAAACACTCGGATGCTTAGCAATATCATCTAAATTTTCCACTCCCAATGCACTTTCGATGATGGGTATTATAGGAAGTTCAAATTTGCTAAGTATATCTATATCCTCATAATTTTGCGCCTTTGGCAATACAATGCCAACAATACTATTAGATTCTTTAATAGTTGAAATTAAGGACAAATCTTTTTGAAATTCCGCGCTTTGTGTTTCATTAATCCTTATAAGAAATTTATCGTTATTTTTAGCACATTGACTTGAAAAATCTGCAATATTTTTTCTTCCAACTTCTTTTTTTGCCTCTTCAACAGAATCTTCCAAATCAATAATAATTTGATTAGCACCGCTTTGTAAGGCTTTTATAAACCTTTCTGGATAAATTGATGGAACAAATAAAAAACTTTTAGCTTTCATAGAAAAATCCTTAAATAATCTTTTTTTCTTTGAATAAATTTATCTTATCAGAAAAACCAAATTCTCTAAGAATTGATTCTGTGTGTTCTCCAAGGGCTGGAATTTTGTCCATTCTAGCCTCATAATTGTTATTTGTTGCCGGAGGTAAAAGTGCAGGTATCTTCCCAACCTCGCTATCAACTTCCCTCCAACGATTTCTAGCTTTTAGCTGTGGATGTTCCCATACTTGATTGAGTTCGTTGACATTTCCATTAGCAATTTTTGCTTCATCAAGACGGTTTATAACTTCTTTTGCGCTAAGGTTTTTAAAAGCGTCTTCGATTATTTCTTTTACTTTTGATGCATTTTTGGTTCTTAAGGTATTGTTTTTAAAATCTTCGTGATCAATTAATGATTCATCTTGCAATACAATTTTACAAAAGCTTTCCCATTCTCTTGGATTTTGCAAGCCAAACATTACAACTCCATCTTTTGCCTTATAAGGACCATATGGAGTAATACTTGCATGAAATGCACCTTTTCTCTCTGGAGGAGTCGCATTTTTATAGGTGTAATAAAGAGGATAATTCATCCATTCAGCCATACATTCTAGCATGGAAATTTCTACCCTAGAACCCTTTCCAGTTTTTTCTAAGTATAATAATGCCTGCAAAATACCGCTATAAGCATACATTCCTGCGGAAATATCTGCGATACTGATTGGAACTTTTACACATTCATCTTGCGTACCCGTTATGGAAACTAAGCCACTTTCTGATTGTATTAAAAGATCATATGCTTTTTTATGTCCATAATTTCCACCTTCACCATATCCAGAAATATCGCAAACTATAATCTTTGGGTTGTATTTTTTTAGATTTTCATAATCCAATCCCAATCTTTTAGATGCGCCAAATGCTAAATTTTGCACAAAAATATCCACTTTTGGTAAAATCGTCTTGATAAATTCAAGCGCGTCAGGATCTTTTAAATCAATAGCCAAACTTTCCTTACTGCGATTTACCCAGACAAAATGACTAGCTATACCATCTACTCTTTTATCATATCCTCTTGCCAAATCTCCCACTTCAGGTCTTTCTATTTTAATAACTCTAGCCCCTAAATCCGCCAATTGTCTTGTACAAAAAGGTGCTGCTATTGCTTGTTCTATACTTAAAACCAGTTTTCCTTCTAAAGGTAACATCTCTTCTCCTTTTTATTTAAAATGAATAGTGCCAGAATGCGCTACAAATCCATTTTTATTTATCCATACTTCAGCAGTATTTTTATCAGTAATTTTTGACTCCACAGCAAAACTATCAGGAACACAAAGTGCATGCATGCCTCTATAACTATAATTAACAATTTGTTTATCGGGATGATTTTTTACAAAGCAATTAATCATATAAGTTGCCAATAAAGGACCATGTATAACTAAACCATGATAACCCTCAACTTGCGTTGCATAAGGAAAATCATAGTGGATCTTATGGCCATTAAAGGTTAAAGCAGAATAGCGAAACAAAAGCGTGGAATCAGGTTGCATTTTTTCAGAATAATCTGCATTCATAGCAACTACATCACTCGTAAGCTTTGGAGGTGCTGGTTGTTTATAAACAATATCCTGTTCTTCCTCGATTTTTAACTGCTCTTTTTGATAATAGCAGTGCTCTAAGGTAACAAAAGTAAGTTTTCCACTTTTTCCTTGTTTTTCTTGAATCTTTTTTATTGTGGTTATTTTTGTTGCATCTTCTCCGATAATCAAAGGGGTAATAAATTTAAATCTACCTCCTGCCCACATACGATTGACTTCACCAAAGCTTGGCAAAAAGCTATTTTTATCTAGTCCTAGTTTAGGATGGCCATCTCTGCCTAATTTATCTGGAGTTAGTGCTTCATTAAAAAAGCACCATTGCCAAAGATATGGAAGGGCATCGCCATTTTTTAATTGCTTAGATTGTAGCGTTGCAACAATTTTTTGCACCTGTTTTTCATTGATGTTTTCTGTAAATTTTTCTTGTTTTCCAATAAAATTTTCATAACTCATTTTTTTCTCCTTAATTTAAAATACCTAAAAATAATAATACAAAACCAAATACTACCAAAATTAAAGGTAATATTATCAATCTTATAAAAAGATAGCGTTTTTCACTTTCATCTTGTGCACCAGCCAAAACCAAGGCTCCGCCTGTTGAAAAACTTGAATATCCAGTAAATGTTGCAAATACTGCGATTATAGAAAATGCAAGTGATGGCTCAAGCGCTTTGATTGATGGTACGATAGAGAAAAATGTTGGCATAACCACCCCCATGCTTGAGGCAAACGCACTCATACAAGAAGATAAAATTCCAAGCAAATAATAAAGCCAATTACTGCTACTTGAACCGTGCGCACTCATAAATGTTGTGATATTTTCCATTATACCTGTTGTTTTACTGAGCTCAATAAGCATAGAAAGTGATCCGATCATAAAAATCAAATCCCAAGGCACATTCTTAAATGCTTCTTTTCACTACCAATTCCAAATATTACTGCTAAAACGATTCCAAGAAATGAAACAAAAACAGGGTTAAAAATGGAAGTTACTTTTTTTAGTGTTTCATCATGAGGATTTAAAGCAAGAAAAAAAGATGGGATCATAATAACCGCAAAAACAAAGCACACAATAAAAATCGTCTTCCATTGCGCAGCATTTAATCTTTTTGGTTTTGTAATTTGCGAAGTAATTTTCACCTTATAACCTTTTAGCAAAAAATATCCGATTATAAAAATCAAAGTATGTGCAATAAACATATTTTTACCTAAATTTAATTGCATTATTGCAGAAGCTTCTGCTGAATAACCAAGTTTTTCGATAAGATCAAAAGTTACTCTGCCACCAAGGGTAAAGGGATTAAATCCACCTGCACAGGAACCAGAATAAATAATAATAGCTGCTAAAATCTTATTCATTTTGATTTTGCTAGCAATATAAAGAACCAAAGGACTCATAAAAGCAAAGCCTGCATAATGTCCTGGTCCAATTCCTACAAATACCATAACTGTAATATAAAGTGCAATAGGAATACTCCAAGGTCTGTTCCTAACAGAATACACAGCTTTTAACGCGAGATTGTTTAGCGTACCATTTGCAATCGCAAAACCATAAAAATAAGTAATAGAAAGAAGTATAAAAAATAAACTTAAACTTCCATTCCAAAGATTAATCACCTTTTCTGGTGTTATACCGTAAAGGTATGCCCCAATAAAGGCCGAAAGCATCGCAAAGACTCCGATATTTGCTTTAAGAACATAGCCCAAAGCAATTGATATTATGAGGGAAAATAAAATAATAATATTAATAGTATCCATCATTTAGCTCCTTATCTTGAGTAATTTTAAGATAATTTTCTACTAACTTCCAATAAAAAACACTTAAATACTATCAACAAATTTTTGACAAATAAAAATTTTATTTAATAATGTTACCAATATTCTCATATTTTAAATTTATTGTTACTTAATTAAGCAAATTTAAAAAAATTATATATTTCATTTTTATATATTTTTAATATAAAAGTGATATTTTAAATATTAATAAATTTTTATTACAATATTACCCATTTGTCAAATTATTTTTTATCCATTAAAAAGTATAAATGCTTCTTTACATCTTCTATATTGTTTTATTTGTGATATAAAGGATATAAAGTATTTATTATTTATCTCTTATATTTATTGAACTTTTTTTGTAGGTTTTGCTTTATTGTCAAAATTTTAATTTTTTAGAATAATTTGAAATTTTAAAGAATATTTTTATTAAGTAGAGTTTTTAGCTTTCGCTAAAAGCTCCAAGTTGAAGAATTTTTTGCATGCGATTTGAAGCAAGTTCTCGTGGATCTATTTTTTCTAATTCATCCAAGGCTTTTTTAACATAATCAGCTATAGCAACAGCAGCAGCTTCTTTATTGCGATGGGCTCCGTTGATAGGCTCTTCAATCACATCGTCAATTAAGCCTTGACTTTTTAAATCATCTGCAGTAACTTTCATAGCTTTTGTTGCTGCTTCACTTTTAGAAGGATCATTCCAAAGTATAGCCGCACAACCCTCAGGAGAAATAACAGAAAAAACTGAATTTTTCATCATTGCAAGCTTATCAGCCACACCTATAGCCAAAGCTCCACCACTTCCTCCTTCTCCTATAACCACAGCTATAGTAGGAGTTTTTAAATCACTAAGTTCATACAAATTTGTAGCAATAGCTTCACTTTGACCACGTTCTTCTGCTCCCAAACCTGGATAAGCACCCGGGGTATCTATCAAAAACAAAATAGGAATTTGAAATTTCTCTGCAAGTCTTGCCACTCTTAAAGCTTTTCTATAACCTTCAGGATGAGGCATACCAAAATTTCTAGCGATCTTTTCTTTTGTGCCACGTCCCTTTTGTTCTCCTATAACTATAAGTTTTTTTTCTCCTAAATATCCCATAAAACAAACAATAGCAGGATCATCTCTAAAAGCACGATCTCCGTGAATTTCATAAGCATCATTTAAAATAAGATCTATATAATCAAGTGCATAAGGGCGATCTGGATGACGAGCGAGTTGCAAACGTCCAAAATCGCTTAAATTTTTATAAGTTTTAGCAATTTCTTTTTCGAGATTTTTTTTAAGTATAGCAACAGCCTCGGTATCACCCTTAATTTGAGCATTGATAATATCTTCATCAATTTGCTGAATATTTTTTTCAAAATCTAAATACGAAGCCATATCAATCTACTTTTTTAAATACCACACAACCATTTGTGCCGCCAAAGCCAAAAGAATTACTCATCACAACTCTTAAATCCGCTTTTCTGGCCTCATTTGGTATATAATCTAAATCACATTCTTCATCGCTAACAAATTGATTAATAGTAGGTGGCATAATTCCATTGTCTAATGCCATGATACTAATAACCGCTTCAATAGCTCCTGCAGCACCCAAACAATGCCCTGTTTGTCCTTTTGTTGAGCTAACCGCTGGAATTTCACTTCCAAAAAGCTCTTTAATTGCAGCTGTTTCATTTTTGTCATTTACGGGCGTTGAAGTTCCATGTGCATTAATATAATCTACCTTTGGATTTCCTGCCATTTTTAAGGCTTTTTTCATCGCTCTTAAAGGTCCATCTAATGTAGGTGAGGTAATGTGATGCGCATCAGCACTTTCTCCAAAACCAACCAATTCAGCATAAATCTTAGCTCCACGCTTTTTAGCCTCTTCATACTCTTCAAAAACTAAAGCACCTGCACCCTCTCCCATTACAAAACCATCTCTTTCTTTATCAAAAGGTCTTGAAGCGTGAGCAGGATCATCATTTCTAGTAGAAAGGGCTTTCATCGAAGCAAAACCACCGATTCCTACAGGACAAATAGCAGCTTCTGCGCCAATTACTAACATTTTGCTAGCATTACCCAAAGCTATACTTTTATAAGCTTCTCCTATGGCATGAGTTCCTGCTGCACAAGCCGTTACACAAGAAATATTAGGTCCTTTAAGTCCGTGTTCTATAGAAATTAAACCGCCTAGCATATTTACTAAAGCTGAAGGTATAAAAAATGGAGAAATTTTACGAGGACCACGTTCAGAACAAATAACAGAATTCTTTTCTATATTTGGCAGACCTCCAATTCCCGCAGCTGAAACAACTCCAAATTCTTCTTTGTCTAAATTTTGATCAAAATTAGCATCTTGCATTGCTTCACGAGCAGCTTTAATACCTAGCTGAATAAAACGATCGATTTTTTTAACTTCTTTACCATCTACTACTTCTAGAGGATCGAAATTTTCAATTTCTGCTGCAATTTGAACTGGAAAGTCTGTAGTATCAAAAAGAGTGATTTTTTTCACACCACTCTTACCTTCACAAATCGCCTTAAAAGAACTTTCTTTATCTAAACCCAAGGCATTGATCATACCAATACCTGTTACTACAACTCTTTTCAAGAACAAGCTCCTTGTAAAGTGAATTTTCTAAAATTATTTTTTAAGATTTTCGATATAATTTACAACATCCTCAATTTTAATTAGTTTTTCAGCATCACTATCTGGGATTTCTACTTCAAATTTTTCTTCTAATGCCATAATAAGCTCTACAACATCCAAAGAATCTGCACCTAAATCTTCAATGATTTTTGATTCCATCTTAACAGCATCCGCATCAATGCTTAATTGCTCTACCACCACTGCTCTTACATCATCAAATGTTGCCATTTATATATCTCCTTGATAAAAATTAAAATAAAGCGTATTTTACAATAAAAAACTTAAAATATTTATAGTTTTTGACTATACTTTATAAAAACCATTGAATTTTAGGAGTAAGAAATGCTTTTTTCTCGACTTATTGAAACAAATTCACACATTTGGGATGAATATTTACATCATGAATTTGTAAAAAAATTAGAAAATGGAAGTTTAAAAGAAGAAAATTTTCTTTTTTATCTCAAACAAGATTATATCTATCTCATCCATTATGCTAAGTGCTATGCACGACTTGCCTTAAATGCAAAAAATGCCGAAGAACTACGCTTTGCAATGAAATTTCAAAACTACATTATAGAAGGAGAAATTGAACTTCATAAAAGTATTTTAAAACTTGGCATCAATGCTGATAAATTAAATGTTAAAGATGAAAGTTTGACCAATATAGCTTACACACGCTATATGTTAAGCGTGGGTGAAAGTGGAGATTTTTTAGATATGTTAGTGGCTTTAAGTGCTTGTGCCATAGGTTATGGTTATATAGGAGCTGAAATTTATAAAAGACTTGGCAAGGAAAAACTTCAAAATCACCCTTATAAAGAATGGATTTTAACCTATAGTTCAGATGAATTTCAAAGTGAAATTAAAGAATTTGAAGATTTTTTAAATTCTTATACTCAAAAAATATCTCAAGAAAAATTTGAAAATCTTAGCGAAATTTTCTATAATGTAGTGCGTTTAGAAAATGCTTTTTGGGAACATGCTTTGCAAATGAAAATGGATATTTAAAGCAAGGAAAATCCTTGCTTTAAGCTTTGTAAAGTTTAAAATCTCCGTTTGGAAACTGCATTTTAGCACTTAAATTGTCAAGATAAAAAACTTCAAATCTAGAATTTTGTGGAGTTTCATAAAGGCTTACAAGATAAGGATATTTTTCAAACATTAGCTCTTTTACTTTTGCGTTGGATTCAAAAACTGCATTTGCCCTAAGTCTTAAAAAAACACCCTCTCTAGAGCAAGAACAAAATTCAATACCATTATAATTTTGCATATGTTTAAAAAGTCCTTTATTATTAGAAGTGCAAAAATAAATTCTATCCCCTACAAGCAAAGGGCTTTGCATAGGACGAACTCTAGGATTTCCACAAGTTCCTAAAGTTGCCAAAAATGCAGGAGTATTTTCATCTAAAAATTGTGCGATTTCTTTTAAATCCATATGCTTTCCTTACATATATAATCCGCCATTGATTTTAAGCACATCACCTGTCACATAAGAAGCATAATCACTTAATAAAAACGCTACACAATTTGCAACTTCTTCAGGTTCTGCAAAGCGTTTTAAAGGGATATTATCTTGATAAGCTTGTTTGATTTCATCGCTTAAAATCTCTGTCATATCACTTTTAATAAAGCCTGGAGTAACACAATTAAAGCGTAAATTTCTACTCGCTCCCTCTTTAGCAAAAGACTTAGTCATAGCAATCATTCCACCTTTACTAGCAGAATAATTAGTCTGACCTGCATTCCCCATTTCACCAACAATTGAAGCAATATTTACAACCGCGCCAAAACGCTTTTTACTCATTGTTTTTAAAGCTTCTCTACAACCTAAAAACGCTGAACTCAAATTTGTATCTACTACACCAGTAAAATCTTCTAGTTTCATTCTTAAGGCAAGTTTATCGTTTGTAACGCCTGCATTATTTACAAGATAACTAAGTTCTCCATCGCTTTCTACTATAGTTTTTATACCATTTTCAAACTCATCTTCTTTGCTTGCATCAAATTTAATCACAGCCGCATTGCCACCTTGTGCAAGAATTTCATCTTTTAAAGCATCTGCAAGTTCTGGTTTTGAACGATAATTAATCCAAACCTTTAATCCAAAACTTGCCAAAGTTTTTGCAATAGAAGCACCAATACCCTTGCTTGCGCCTGTAATCAAAACATTTTTTCCACTAAATTTCATTTCTATCCTTAAAAAAAATATAAAAATTAAATTTTAACAAAAATCTATATCAAAAGGCAAACAGATCAAAATAAAGCCTCATTCATTTCTTTTGGAATTTCTAAATTTAATATTTTAAGCACACTCGCAGCGATATTACTAAGCCCCATATTTTCCTTCAGTTTATCCACTCCCTTGGCTTCTACAAAAGCAAAAACATCAAAAGTTGTATGATTGGTTAATAAATTTCCTTTTTTATCTTGCATAGCTTCACAATTTCCATGATCACTTGTAATAATAAAGGCATAATCATGCTTTCTTGCGCATTCAACCACTTCACCCAAACAAGCATCTACTGCCTCTACAGCCTTAACAGCAGCGTTAAAATCTCCTGTATGACCTACCATATCACCATTTGCAAAATTCACCACTATAAAATCTTCACCCTTTTCTATCCCTTTTTTAACCGCATCACATACTTCAAAAGCACTCATTTCAGGCTTTTCATCGTAAGTTTTCACCTTTGGGCTTGGGATTAAAACCCTTGTTTCATTTTCTAAAAGCTCTTCTTTTCCTCCATTGAAAAAGAAAGTGACATGGGCATATTTTTCAGTTTCTGCAGTGTGAAGTTGAGTAAGTCCTGCTTTAGAGATGGTTTCAGAAAGTGTGTTTTTAATTTCTTCTTTTTCAAAAAGTACTGGAATATTAAATTTATCATCATAAACACTCATAGTAAGTAAATTTTCAAACACTTTCTCTCTCTCAAATTCCTTGAAATTTTGAGAATTTAAAACTTCGATCAGTTGTTTCATTCTATCATTTCTAAAATTAACAAAAATCAATCCATCATCTTCTTGCATACCTTTATAATTCTCATTTTTAGCCGCTTGGATAAATTCATCAGTTGTTCCATTTTGATAACATTCTTCCACATAATCAACCAAATTTGGCACACCCTTACTTTTACCCAATAAACAATCATAATATTCCTTGACTCTTTCCCAACGCTTATCTCTATCCATAGCGTAAAAACGCCCGCAAAGTGTAGCAAAATGCACGCCTATTTTCTCACAATGATTTTTAAGCTTTTTTATAAATTCTAGTCCACTTGTAGGGCTTACATCGCGTCCATCGGTAATTGCATGTGCAAAAACTTCATTTCCATTTTTAGCACAAATTTCAAGCAAAGCATTAAAATGCGTATCCATAGAATGAACCCCACCATCACTATATAAACCGATAACATGAACCCTTTTGCATTTTTGTAAAAGTTTTTTTAAATTTGCATTTTTCTCAAGTTCGTAACTCTCTATAGCTTTATTAATGCGCACCAGATTTTGATAGATAATTTGCCCACTACCTATGCACATATGACCCACTTCACTATTTCCCATTTGATTTTCAGGCAAACCTACTGCTAAACCACTAGTTTTGATTAAAGAATTTGGTACTTCTTTAAAAAGCCTCTCGTAATTTGGCTTTTTAGCAGCCTCAAAAGCATTAAAATCTTTTTCCTTGTTAAAACCTATCCCGTCTGTAATAACCAAAATACATTTTTGTCTCATTTTTTACTCTTTTATAAGAAATTTTTTGGCTAGATTTTACTAAAATTAAGCTTTTAAAAACCAAAAAGAAGGCTAGCTTTTGTATTATCTTTCTTATTTTAGTGATTATGCTTTTTTTACTTATATCAGTGTGCGCGCGGGCTTTGCGTTTTTCATTGCTTTATGTTTATCTTTATTTATTATGCCTAAATTTATTGCTTGGGCTAAAAACAAAAATGCAAATCAACCCATTTACGAATTAGCACCTCAAACTCACAAAGTCAAATCTCAAACGCCTACAATGGGTGGGCTTATTTTCATAGCTTGTGCAGTCTTTACAAGCCTTATTTGTGTCAAATTAGATAATATATTTACAATCACAGCCTTACTTTGTCTTGTGCTTTTTTGTCTTATCGGACTTGTGGATGATTTGGGTAAAATTTTAAAAAAAGACAACCACTCAGGACTTAGTCCAAAAGCAAAACTTTTAGCCCAAATAAGCGTGGCATTGATCTGTATTTTGCCTTTATATTTTAGTCCTGAATTTAATACGGAATTTTATCTTCCTTTTTATAAATATCCGCTTTTTGATATGAAAATTTTTGCTCTTGCTTTTTGGATTTTGGTCTTAATCTCAAGCTCTAATGCTGTCAATTTAACCGATGGGCTTGATGGACTTGCAACTGTTCCTAGTATTTTTTCTTTATCTACCTTGGGTATATTTTTATATTTGAGTGGAAATTTAAACTATAGCGAATATTTACTTTTACCTAAAATTCAAGGTCTAGGTGAAGTAGTGATTATCTGTGCAGCATTGATTGGAGCTCTTATGGGATTTTTATGGTACAACTGCTACCCTGCACAAGTTTTTATGGGAGATAGTGGAAGCTTGGCTTTGGGTGGATTTATAGGCTTTTTAGCTATTATAAGTAAAAATGAAATCTTACTTTTACTCGTAGGCTTTGTCTTTGTGCTTGAAACCATTTCTGTCATTTTACAAGTAGGAAGCTTTAAAATTTTTAACAAAAGAGTATTTAAAATGGCGCCTATACACCATCATTTTGAAAAAATAGGCTGGGTAGAAAATAAAATCATAGTGCGTTTTTGGATGATAGCCTTGCTATCTAATTTACTTGCACTTGCATCGATAAAGTTAAGATAATGAAAATTTCGCTTTTTGGATACGGAAAAACCACACAGGCAATAGCCAAAAATTTAGTTAATAAATTCGGTCCTTTTGACATCTATGATGATCACTTTCAAGAAGAAAATAAAGATGAATGGGGCAATCATCTTTTAAATCCTAAAGAATTTGATGAAAAACTAAGCAAGCTTGAAATTCCAAGCCCTGGATTTCCACCCAATCATATTCTTATAAAAAAAGCAAAAAATTTACAAAGCGAATATGATTTTTTTTATGATGCTATGCCAAAATCTATTTGGATCAGTGGCACAAATGGCAAAACCACAACTACACAAATGGCTACACACCTGCTTTCGCATGCAGGAGCAATAATGGGAGCAAATGTTGGTTTTCCTCTAGCCGAACTTGATTTAAATGCCAAAATTTGGATACTTGAAACTTCATCTTTTACACTTCACTATACCCATACTGCAAAACCTGAAATTTACGCACTCTTACCCATAAGTGCGGATCATCTTTCATGGCATGGAAGTTTTGAAAATTATGTAAAAGATAAATTGAGTGTTTTAGAAAGAATGAATGAGTGTGATATTGCGATTTTGCCTGAAATTTATGCAAAAACACCTACAAAAGCTTATATTATCTCCTATAAAGATGAATTTGATCTTGCTCAAAAAATGGATATTGATATAAAAAAAATATCTTTTAAAAGTCCTTTTTTGCTTGATGCTGTTATGGCTTTAAGTATAGAAAAAATTTTACTTGATACCTTAAGCTATGAACTTTTAAATCATTTTGTTATGGAAAAAAATAAACTTGAAGAATTGCAAGATAATCAAGGTAGACTTTGGATCAATGATACTAAAGCGACCAATGAAAACGCTGTAATGGCCGCTCTTAACCGCTATAAAGATAAAAAAATTCATCTCATTATAGGCGGTGATGATAAGGGTGTAGATTTAAGCATGTTATTTAATTTTATGAAAGATTTTGATGTAGAACTCTATGCCATAGGGGTTAGTACTCAAAAAATGTTAGATTATGCTTTAAAAGCAAATTTAAAAGCTCATAAGTGTGAATTTTTAGAAAATGCTGTCAAAGAAATTTCCAAAACGTTAAAAAATAATGAGGTAGCTTTATTAAGCCCTGCTTGTGCAAGCTTAGATCAATTTAACTCTTATGCTCAACGTGGAGAAAAATTTAAAGAATATGTGAGTAAAATTTAACAACCCCAACTCACTTCTCTCACCCCAAACACATTCAAACAATAAAAAACCTAAACAAATTTACCAGCCTAGTAAATCAATATCTTAACACCACCACCCAAAAAACCATACAATGAAATTATAAACCAAACACAAAGACAACCATTAAACCAAAAACAGATTAAAGTGAATAACTCTAAGCAAGCTAACTATAACTAAGCATAACCATAACTCAGCATAAAAAGAATGATTAATACATATAAAAACAAATTCAACATATTGAACCAAACTAACCAAACATAATAAAGAACAATCAACATATAAAAACAAATTCAATATATTAAAACAGTTTCAATAAACACAATAAAAAAGAACAATTAATACAAAAACAGATTCAATAAACATAAAGATAATTATTCTAAATCCCATCTAAAACAACAATAAAAACAAACTATGATTTATATATAAAGTAAGTAAAGAAGAATTAACAAGTCCGCAATGAGCTACTTTCCCCCTGCCAGTAAGGCGTAGTATCATCACCCACGATGTGCTTAGCTTCTTGGTTCGGGATGGAGCAAGGCGTTTCCACATCTGTATAATCACGGACATTGTTATTTAAATATTCTTTGAAAGACTTAACTTAAGAATAAAGCTTTTATTTTTTATTCTATTTTTTTTATTTTTTTGCTTTTCTTCTATTCTTTTTTATTTCTTTTGCTTTATATTCTTTTATTTTTTAAATCTTATCTTTCATCTTATCAATGAATAAAATCTTTACTCTCTTTGATAAGCTTTTATTTTAGAATACTTAAAAAACAATGTTAAGAGCAAGTTCTAATATAAACCCTACTTGCAAGATTTCCATATCACTTTGAATGATTATTGTTATTCAAAGCTTTACTAAAAACCTTAACAAGGAAGTGATGCTTTATTAAAGATAAGCCAAACGCTCTATTAGTACTGGTCAGCTAAAGGACTTTCATCCATTACACACCCAGCCTATCAAACTAGTAGTCTTCTAGAGAGCTTAGAGAAGATTCATCTTAGAGTTGGCTTCACGCTTAGATGCTTTCAGCGTTTATCCTTTCCAAACTTAGCTACGCTGCGATGCTCTTGGCAGAACAACAGCTACACCAGTGGTTTGTTCAACCCGGTCCTCTCGTACTAGGGTCAAATCTCTTCAATCTTCTTACGCCCACGGCAGATAGGGACCGAACTGTCTCACGACGTTCTGAACCCAGCTCGCGTACCGCTTTAAATGGCGAACAGCCATACCCTTGGGACCTGCTCCAGCCCCAGGATGCGATGAGCCGACATCGAGGTGCCAAACCTCCCCGTCGATGTGAGCTCTTGGGGGAGATCAGCCTGTTATCCCCGGGGTACCTTTTATCCTTTGAGCGATGGCCCTTCCACACAGAACCACCGGATCACTAAGACCGACTTTCGTCTCTGCTTGACTTGTATGTCTTGCAGTTAAGCTGGCTTATACCTTTATACTCTACGAACGATTTCCAACCGTTCTGAGCCAACCTTTGTAAGCCTCCGTTATTATTTGGGAGGCGACCGCCCCAGTCAAACTACCCACCAGACATTGTCCCACTTGAGGATAACTCAAGCTGGTTAGCTACCCAAATAAGAAAGAGTGGTATCTCAACAATGGCTCATATACAACTGGCGTCATATACTCAAAGCCTCCCACCTATCCTGCACATTCTTATCCAAATAGCAGTGTCAAGCTGTAGTAAAGGTCCACGGGGTCTTTCCGTCTTGCCGCGGGTAGGAGGAATTTTCACCTCCACTACAATTTCACTGGATCCCTCTTTGAGACAGCTCCCATCTCGTTACGCCATTCATGCAGGTCGGTATTTAACCGACAAGGAATTTCGCTACCTTAGGACCGTTATAGTTACGGCCGCCGTTTACTCGGGCTTCGATCAAGAGCTTCGCTAATGCTAACCCCATCAATTAACCTTCGAGCACCGGGCAGGCGTCACACCCTATACATCCTCTTACGAGTTAGCAGAGTGCTGTGTTTTTGGTAAACAGTCGGGAGGGACTCTTTGTTGTAAGTTTCTTCGCTTTCGGAGTAAATCCTAATACGAAGCGAACCACACCTTATACCGAAGATACGGTGCTATTTTGCAGAGTTCCTTAAAGAGAGTTCTTCCACGCGCCTTAGAATACTCATCCCACCCACCTGTGTCGGTTTACGGTACGGGCAACATTAGCTAAACTTAGAAACTTTTCTTGGCTCGACGGCATCAGGGGTTCTTCTATCCATCCGAAGACTTCAAAAAGCCTTTCAGTTCTCGGTGTATTCTTATACGGATTTGCCTGTATAAGCACCTACGACCTTAGACTAGCACTTCCATCCGCTAGCCCCCTTAGCCCTAAGCGTCCTTCCATCGCACACTAATGTTGGTATTGGAATATTAACCAATTTGCCATCGTCTACCCCTTTCGGACTCGACTTAGGACCCGACTAACCCTACGATGACGAGCATCGCGTAGGAAACCTTGGGTTTACGGCGTTAATGATTCTCACATTAATTATCGCTACTCATGCCTGCATGCTCACTTCTATTCGCTCCAGCACTCCTTACCGGTATACCTTCGACGCAAATAGAACGCTCTCCTACCACTTGACAAAGTCAAGTCTACAGCTTCGGTACTTACTTTAGCCCCGTTATATTTTCCGCGCAAAATCACTAGACCAGTGAGCTATTACGCTTTCTTTAAAGGATGGCTGCTTCTAAGCCAACCTCCTGGTTGTTTAAGTAACTTCACATCGTTTTCCACTTAAGTAAGATTTAGGGACCTTAGCTGGTAGTCTGGGTTGTTTCCCTCTTGACGACGGATTTTATCACTCGCCGCCTGACTGCTGTGATTACATATAAGGTATTCGGAGTTTGATAGGGTTTGGTACATTGGTGTATGCCCTAGCCCATTCAGTGCTCTACCCCCTTATATTACGACACAACGCTATACCTAAATATATTTCGGAGAGAACCAGCTATCACGAAGTTTGATTGGCCTTTCACCCCTATCCACAAGTCATCCCGGGGCTTTTCAACGCCTATGGGTTCAGTCCTCCACTAGTTCTTACACTAGCTTCAACTTGCTCATGGATAGATCACTTCGTTTCGGGTCTGCAGCATCTGACTAAGCGCCCTATTCAGACTCGCTTTCGCTACGGCTTCGCGTTTGCTTAACCTTGCCAGACACCACAACTCGCAGGCTCATTATGCAAAAGGCAGTCCATCACACTGTATTGCTACATAGTGCTCTGAATGATTGTAAGCAAATGGTTTCAGGTTCTATTTCACTCTGATCACCTCAGTTCTTTTCACCTTTCCCTCACGGTACTTGTGCACTATCGATCTGGTATTAGTATTTAGGGTTGGATCGTGGTCGACCCAGCTTCAGACAGGATTTCTCGTGTCCCGCCCTACTCAGGATACTGCTAGCTAAGGTTTGTTTTTCGCATACGGGACTATCACCCTCTATGGCTATACTTTCCAGAATGTTCTGCTAAACTCACCTCTTGCACATTGCAGTCCTACAACCCCCAGTGCAAGCACTGGGTTTGCCCTCTTGCGCTTTCGCTCGCCGCTACTGACGCAATCTCTATTGATTTCTTTTCCTGAGGGTACTAAGATGTTTCAATTCCCCTCGTTCGCTCCTATATAGGTAATGTATATCTCTATACATTGGGTTGCCCCATTCGGAAATCTACGGATCAAAGCTTCTTGACAGCTCCCCGTAGCTTATCGCAGTCTAGTACGTCCTTCATCGCCTTTACCAGTCAAGGCATCCACCATTCGCTCTTAGTAGCTTACCTTTTTTACCTTCTTTAGCGTCAAGGCTTTGCCTTGACTAAGAAGCAAGCTAAAGGCCTACCCCGCCAACCTAAAAGATATTAGGCTGATAAAGTAAGTTAAAGACTAGTAGTCTTTCTTGCTTCTTCTGCTAAGAATATGCATAAAAGTTAGATATAATCTAACTTCTACCTTTTTTATTGATTCTAAAACGCATCACTTCCTTGTTAAAGTTTTTATGATAAGACTTCATTATCTTAAGACGGAAAGCATTCAAACACTTAATATAAATACTAAAATTCAATTAATATTTAAACCAAGTCGTGAGTTTGAAACTTATCTTTAATTTAAAACTTTAGATCTAATATTCTCTTTATTATAAAAAATAAAGATAGTTAAAAGATATAAGTTAAACCAAAGAAAAGATAATTGGGTTTTATCCTTTAACAAGTCCTGTAAAATTGTTTTTATTAAAACTTGCTTGTGACTCTTAACAATGATAATTATAAAGAACATTTAGGTTTAAAACCTAAAGGAAGTATATGATATATCAAAGTATATTTATAAAATATATACTTGCTTTAGATTTTAAAGCTTGATTTCAAATCTTGTTTTTATCTTTTAAGATTGATATTTCTATGGTGGGCCTAACAAGACTTGAACTTGTGACCTCACCCTTATCAGGGGTGCACTCTAACCAGCTGAGCTATAGGCCCTTAATAATGGTGGAGAATAGCGGGATCGAACCGCTGACCTCCTGCGTGCAAAGCAGGCGCTCTCCCAGCTGAGCTAATTCCCCATAAACAATTAGCTTTATCATCAATCTTTGAAATCTAAACAAGAATCAATTGAGTTTATAATGAAGTAATAGTTGTGAGACTTATTACTTTGTACTCTAGAAAGGAGGTGATCCAACCGCAGGTTCTCCTACGGTTACCTTGTTACGACTTCACCCCAGTCGCTGATTCCACTGTGGACGGTAACTAGTTTAGTATTCCGGCTTCGAGTGAAATCAACTCCCATGGTGTGACGGGCGGTGAGTACAAGACCCGGGAACGTATTCACCGTAGCATGGCTGATCTACGATTACTAGCGATTCCGGCTTCATGCTCTCGAGTTGCAGAGAACAATCCGAACTGGGACATATTTTATAGATTTGCTCCACCTCGCGGTATTGCGTCTCATTGTATATGCCATTGTAGCACGTGTGTCGCCCTGGGCATAAGGGCCATGATGACTTGACGTCGTCCACACCTTCCTCCTCCTTACGAAGGCAGTCTATTTAGAGTGCTCGGCCGAACCGTTAGCAACTAAATACGTGGGTTGCGCTCGTTGCGGGACTTAACCCAACATCTCACGACACGAGCTGACGACAGCCGTGCAGCACCTGTCTCTAAGTTCTAGCAAGCTAGCACCCTCATATCTCTATAAGGTTCTTAGGATATCAAGCCCAGGTAAGGTTCTTCGCGTATCTTCGAATTAAACCACATGCTCCACCGCTTGTGCGGGTCCCCGTCTATTCCTTTGAGTTTTAATCTTGCGACCGTACTCCCCAGGCGGTACACTTAATGCGTTAGCTGCATTACTGAGATGACTAGCACCCCAACAACTAGTGTACATCGTTTAGGGCGTGGACTACCAGGGTATCTAATCCTGTTTGCTCCCCACGCTTTCGCGCCTTAGCGTCAGTTGAGTTCCAGCAGATCGCCTTCGCAATGGGTATTCTTGGTGATATCTACGGATTTTACCCCTACACCACCAATTCCATCTGCCTCTCCCTCACTCTAGACTATCAGTTTCCCAAGCAGTTTAATGGTTAAGCCATTAGATTTCACAAGAGACTTGATAATCCGCCTACGCGCCCTTTACGCCCAGTGATTCCGAGTAACGCTTGCACCCTCCGTATTACCGCGGCTGCTGGCACGGAGTTAGCCGGTGCTTATTCCTTAGGTACCGTCAGAATTCTTCCCTAAGAAAAGGAGTTTACGCTCCGAAAAGTGTCATCCTCCACGCGGCGTTGCTGCGTCAGGGTTTCCCCCATTGCGCAATATTCCCTACTGCTGCCTCCCGTAGGAGTCTGGACCGTGTCTCAGTTCCAGTGTGACTGATCATCCTCTCAGACCAGTTAAGCGTCATAGCCTTGGTGAGCCATTACCTCACCAACTAGCTGATACTATATAGTCTCATCCTACACCGAAAAACTTTCCCTACTCAACTTGTGTTAAGTAGGAGTATAGAGTATTAGCAGTCGTTTCCAACTGTTGTCCTCTTGTGTAGGGCAGATTAACTATACCTTACTCACCCGTGCGCCACTAATCCACTTCTAGCAAGCTAGAAGCTTCATCGTTCGACTTGCATGTATTAGGCACGCCGCCAGCGTTCACTCTGAGCCAGGATCAAACTCTCCATAAAAATTATAGATAGTTTAATCTTTTTCTTCAAAGAAAAAGTAATGAAGATTAAAAATAAAAACTTTTAATCTTTAAATATTTAGATTGAATAGATTTTACATAATTGCTTATGCCTAAATCTTTTCTGGCTCAATCGATCACTTATTTAGATTTCAAAGATTGACTAATAAGATTTGAAATAACAATATTAATTTTAAAGAACAAAAACAAAAAATCATTTATTGTTTATAAATAAAGTTTAGTAATAATAAAGTTTTATAAACTTGAATTGATTTGACTAGGATTAAAATTAATTTAAAACTAGAAACAAGGGTTTACAAAATCTTCATTTAGCTTTATAAACTTTAGTTTATAATTTAAAGATTTTAAAGTCCTTTTTTGAAAAAGGAAATGAAAGTATAACTAATTAAGCTTAAAGGAGGATTAAATAAGGCTAGAAATTTAGCCTTATTTTAAAAAATTTTTGGAAATGGGTGTTAGAGTTTAAAAATAGTTATTTCAGCTTGAAGATTATCTGAAATATTTTTTAGTTCTTTCATTGCATTTTTATTTTCACTGACAGCTTGTTGGGTTTTGGAAGAAATATCTGCTACTGTTATAATTTTTTCTTCAATTTCTTCCATTAATTTTACTTGAGCGGCCACTTCTTGATTTACCTCTTGTGCTTTAAAAAGGCTATCATTGGCCTGTTTATAGATTAAATCTACGCTATCTCTTACCTCTTCGCTTAAGCTTTTACCTTGAGAAATCAATGGTATTGACTCTTCTATAACGCCTACTGTTGCTATTGTTTCTTCTTGAATTTGTTTGTTAATCATAGCAATTTGATCTGTTGCTCCACCTGTTTTTTCAGCCAATTTGCGAATTTCATCAGCAACAACAGCAAAGCCTCTACCTACATCTCCTGCTCTAGCAGCTTCTATAGCTGCATTTAGAGCAAGTAAATTGGTTTGATCTGTAATCTCACTAATAAGCTCTGTACTTGTTCCTATATTCTTAGCATGTTCACTTAGCAAAGCAATTTGCTGAGAAACTCTAGAAGAATTGCTTGCTATGTATTCCATTTGAGAAGCTGTATCCTCGGCATGCTTTTTGTTGTTCTGACAAACTTGAGTAGTATTTTTTGAATTTTCTTCTGTTTCTAGGGCCATTTTGGAAACATTTTGTGTTTTTTGACTGATTTCTCGAATTTTAAGAGCAGATTCTCTAGAAGTTTCACCTTGAAAAATCACTGCCTTTTCAGTTTTGCTTATACGATCTACCACTAGATCAGCTTTGTGGTTTAGCTCATTAGAAATAGTAATCATTTTTTGAACTATATTTCGCAATTGATCTTGCATTCTAGAAATAGAATAAAGTATACTTTGTTTATATTCTGTATGAATTTGCTGTGTTAAGTTTCCATTAGCTACCTCGGTGATAATTCTATTTACATCTCTTGGTTCGCCACCTACGGATTTTTTAATATATCTTACTATTAAATAAGCAATAATTATAGAAATAATTAAAGCAATTATAATGATACTCATCATGATAAATTGAAAGGATTTACTTTCTAAAAGCGCTATTTGAGTTAATTCTTGATTATCTAATTCTTGATAATCAATCAATTTATTAGTTTGTGCTAGCCATAAAATAAATTCCGGTCTAGCAAAGTCTAAAACCATCTTAGTTGCTGATTGAATATCATTTTTCTTTACCACTGTATCAATAATCTTTTGATAAATTTGCACGGTATTTTTCTTAGTTTTTGCAATATCTTCCATCATAGAGCGCACATTTGAATCGCCTCCACCCTTAGCTATAATATCGTTTAAAATAAGTTCGGCTTCTTCATAATCTTTTTCCAATTTTTGTATTTGCGCTAAAGTTTTTCTTAAGTCTTCTTGATCTTGTGCTAAAACAACATCTCGAATTAAAATCGATCTATCATGAATACTTCCCCTAAAATTAATTGCTTGACGAGAAATCAAAGCGTTTTCCCCTGTTGCTGTTGTAAGAGTTTTATCTAAAAAATTCACTTTAGCTATCGAAAAAATAGCTACAAACAGCATAATAAAAATAATTAAAGCAAAACTTAAATACAATCTTGCTGAAATTCCTAAGCGGTTCATTGTTTTCCCCTTTTATTTAATATTTGCATTCAAATTATAGCAAAATTTATATAAAAATTAAAGTATTCTAAATTTTAGAACATTGAGAAGTTGTACCATTTATCATTATCATTTGCTTGTTAAAATCTTGAAATTTAGGTATGTAAGCAAAACCACTAAGCGGATTGACTATAATGCAAATTTGATTTGCTTGTATTGAGCTTAAGCGTATGATACAGTCTTGATTGGTTTTAGCTAAATTTTTATCATAAATACCTTGAGAAGTTCGTAAAGGGGAATATAACCTTCCTTTTTCGTCAAAAATTATCTTTGTAGAACCCCTGCACGAACCTCTAAATTCTACTTTTTTTATGCCAAATTTTTTAAAAATATTAAATCTTTGCGTAGTCTTGCTATCACTCTTATCAATGACTCCACTTTGTCCTGAATTCATTAATTTTTTAGGGTTTATGATATCTACAGCAATTTCACGGTCGATATTGATTTCAGTTTTCCCTAAATTAGCATTTCCATCGCCATTTTTATCTAAAAATATTGTATAGGTTTGCTCATAATTTGTTGCTGCTGAATTGATAAAATATAATTGCCATCTGCTTTTATACCACTCTCTTTTTGCCACTGCTAATTCCAAATCCCTAAAGCTCTCTTGAATCATCGCTAAAGATCTTACATAGCGTATGTCATTAAGAATTTGTTTTGCGCCTTGCATCAATCTATCTTGCTTTAGATTGATTTGTGCTATGGAAATCACAAGAGCTAAAATTAAAACAACCAAAACTAGCTCAAAAAGCGTAAAAGCATCGCTAGTATCTTTGAATTTGATAAATTTTTTCAAATTTTCCTAGCTTTATTATAATATTTTTTTTATTTTTATCAAGTTGTTCTTTATTTTTAATACTTTTTAGATAAAAAGTATTACTATCTTTAATACCATAGAATCTTAATCTTGGTTGCAAAGATGTGCCGACTCTTAATTCAAAAATTTCTTGTTTTTTAAGCTCTTTACTTAATTCTTTGGCAAGGTGATAATTGTTGGCAAAATTATATTTTGGATCAGAAACAAAATAATACAAAATTTGATTTCCTATGATAACAAAATAACAAAATAGTAAAAAAATGATAGAACATTCTATAAAAATTTTATATCTTAACCTAAATTGTGGTAAACGCACCCTATAACTTGCCATCAAGGTTTTGATAAGTAATGGCGTACAGATCACGCAAAAAGGTAAAAAATCCTCCAAGTAAAGCTTTTGCCTCAAAGAAAGCAAAGAGCAAAAAATAAAGGTTACGCTCATTAAAAACCATAGTAAACTTTTTTGCTCTTTAAAAGTTAAACGATAAACCACATAAAAAAAGTAAATAAAAACAAGCGGTGAAAAACAAGCAGCGAAAATTCCCAAAGTATCCAAGAAATATCCCCTTGGGCGCCCACCTGTATCAAAACCATAAAAACTTATACTCAAACCAAAAAGCACAAGAGCCAAAGTAAGCAAAAAAGAATTTCTTTTATAAATTCCAAAAAAGAAAAAGGTTAAAAATAAAATATTAAAAGACTTATCTATAAATAAAGCTAAAATCAAAAGGGGATAAAAAATCCATTTTTTTTCATATTCATACGCACAAATTATAGCTAGTGTTAAAAAAATCACTATAGAAGCTTCATTTACCAACAAAGCACTTGCAACAGTACCTGGCAACAAGACAAAAAGTAGAAGAGCTAAAAGACTATCAAAATGAGTTTTTGTATATTTTAAAGCCAAAATATAAAGCAGAATACAACTTAAAAAATGAAAAAATAAAATAGGAATTCTCAAGCCAAAGTCGTTTTGTCCAAAAACAAAAGTTCCAAAATGTGTAAGATAATAAAGCAAACTATGATTCAAAAAAAGAAAATTGCCTTTATCTTCAAAATAAATCTTAGCCTCATCTGTGCTTATACTAAGGGTTGAAATTCCATAAAGTAGAGCCAATAAATCAAAAGCAAGTAAAAGAATAATAAGCTTATAATTTTTGATTTTTTCCATAAATTTGATTTTACAAAATTAAACTTAAATATCAACCAATACAAATTGAAAAATACTTTTCAAAAATCAGTATCATTTAAAATGAACTTTTCTATAAAAATGCCTAAAAATAGGCATTTTTATATCAAATTTCTTCTTCGCTATTGTATTTTAAAAGAGCAATAAAACGATAAAACATATGAATGAATTTAGAATAAGGCATCATAATAAAAAAAGCCAAAACACAACTTAAATGAAACCAAAGCGCATAAGATAAGAAAAAGCTGTGCTTTAAAAACATAAGTAAAATTCCTGTAAAACTCACCAAGAAAAGCATAAAAATAAAAGTATAATCCATACTCACACTTTGCTCATCAATGATATTTTTATCCGCTATACATTTTAAAACAAATAAACCTAAAGATCCTATACAAAGCATAATTCCACCCAAAATCCCAAAAATTTTAGGAAGCTGTGTGATATCATAAGGTGCTACCAAATTTAAAAAATGATGATAAATCGCACCCAAACATGTAGCTATAAAACAAAATAAAAAACCATAAGCTGTAAAATGATGAAATATTTTTCTTATATTTGAACGCTTTTCATTAGGATAAGTACAACCCTCATTTTTATGCCCACCAAGATATTTTAATGTCATTGCATCCTTGATACTTTGAACAAAAACTTTGAAATTTACATTTTTAATTTCAATGGCACGATAAAATTTAATAATCCCGCCAAAAAGTGCGATACAAACCAGAAGGGAAACTATGCTAAAAACACTAACCATATATTCATATGAAACTACAGCAAAAAAGTTGCCATTTGTGCTTTCGCCATCATAAGAACTAGCACTCCAAAAACCAAAAAATAGACATAAAATTAAAACTATAGTTGTTAAAACCGCATTTTTTCTAAATGCACTTCCTAAAAAATTTGGAAAAGAGTATTTTTCATAGCTATATTGTCTAAGTGCAGCAAATTGTTTAGGAATGGAAACATTAAATTCATGCGGGGGCGCGTATTGGCAATCATAAAAACATTCTGAACACTGATGGCATAAATTTGCTAAATAATCCATATCTGTTAAAGAAAATTCACGCTTTTTTTCCATTGCTGGAAAAACTGCACAAAGTCCTTCACAATAACGACAAGAATTGCATATAATGCAAGATTTATTTGCATCTTCATAAATTTTTGTAATTTTCATTTTACTTCCTTTATTAAATCATACGCATTTTCACCAGCCAAACGCCCAAAAACACTTCCTATGCTCATACCAAAACCCGCAACATAACCTTGAGTTAAAATATTGCCCGCCATGATTTCACCGGCAGCAAAAACATTTTTAAAAAGTTCGCCATCATCTTGATAAACTCTTGCATTTTTATCCACTTTTACCCCCATATAAGTAAAAGTAACACCTGGACGCAAAGGATAGCAGTAAAAAGGCGGAGTATTAATCTTTAAAGCCCAATGTGTTTTTTCTATCTTCAAACCTTGTGTATAGCAATTATCTTGTATAGTGTGATTAAACTCACCCTCTACAACGCTTTGATTATACTCATCAAGTGTTGCCTTTAAAGCTTTTGGGTCTAAATTTATCTTGATTGCTAAATCTTCAATTGAATTTGCTACTATAGGCTCAAAAAGTGATGGCATATAACATTTTTGCACCTTAGAATCTGTGATTGAATAAGCAATCTGATCTTCCTCATTTGCCACCAAACGACCCCAAATTGCGTAACGCTTAGGCCAAAAATCCTCCCCTTCATCATAAAATCTTTGTGCTTTTTTATTAACCACTATACCCAAAGACACGCAATCAACCCTTGAAGCAATGCCTCCATCATATTTTGGAGTTCTTGCATCAATAGCAACCATATGTCCTTGTGTAGGATCTCCTATAATTTGAGCATGATTTTTTTGCAAAGCCCTTAGCATTTTACCTTGATTAAAGCGTGTACCACGGATAATAAAATTTCTTGCCTTTTCTCCCCAAGCTTCTTCGAGCCATTCTAAATTTGACTCAAAACCACCACTTGCAACAATCACTGCCTTTGCTTTGAATTTTAATTCTTTATTTTGTTTTTTGTCTAAAACTAAAATTTCTTTACACCAACCCTCATCTATAACCAAATCCAAAGCTTCAAATTCATAAAAAATTTCAACGCCTAAATTTTGAGCTGTATTAAAATAAGCATTCACCAAAGATTTTCCACCACCTAGAAAAAAAGCATTTGTTCGTCCTAAATGCAAAGTTCCGCGCATCGAAGGCTGAAAGCGAACTCCGTATTTTTTTGCAAATTCTACAGCTTGTGGAGTATGAGAGATAACAAAACGCGCATATTCTTCATTGGTTTGCCCTTTAGTTACCTTAAAAACATCTTCAAAAAATTCATCTTCACTATAACTTTCAACCAAAACATCTGTAGGAGCGTCATGCATCGAGCGTAAATTTCTCGTATGTTGTGAATTCCCACCCCTCCACTCTTTTGGAGAGCTTTCCAAAAGAGCTATTTTAACATTTCCTTTACTAGCAGCTGATATTGCAGCACAAAGTGCTGCATTTCCCCCTCCTATAACTACTATATCAAATTCCATTTCACTCTCCTTTTTGCTGTCTTTCATAAATTCCGCCCTTTTTAAATATCACTAAAGAAGCGATTAAAGAACAGAGTGCCGCAAAAGTCAACCAAAATGCAGGTGAAGCAGGATTATCAGTTTTTTCTATTAAATAAGTTGAAATCGCTGGAGTAAAGCCTCCAAAAATTGCCACCGCTATAGAATAAGAAAAAGAAAAACCCAAGGCTTTTACATTTTTTGGCATAATTTCAGATAATGATACAACCATAGCTCCATTGTAAGCACCAAAAATAAAACTAAACCATAATTCAACTATAACCAAATTAGTAAAAGAGATATTATTGGTTAAGAAATTTAACATAGGATAAGCACTAATCACACCTAAAAAAGTTACAGTCAATAAAATAGGCTTTCTTCCTATCCTATCTCCTATATATCCTGAAAAAGGTAACCAAAAAGTATTGCTAACACCTATAATGGTAGTAATTGCAAAACTTTCAAGCTTACTAAAATGAAGTTCCTTATTGGCAAAAGTTGGAGTATAAGCTGTAATAAAGTAAAAAGTTACCGTTGTCATCATTACAAACATAATTCCAAAAAATACAATAGGTATATTTTGTCTTATGCTTTGAAATATTGCTCCTAAGGTTTTTGGTGCTTGATGAATTTTAGCTTTAAATTCAGGAGTTTCATCCAAAGTTCTTCTTATATAAAAAATATAAGGTACAACCAAACAACCGATAATAAAAGGGATTCTCCATCCCCAAGCTTGCATAAGTGCATCTCCTACAAGATAATGCAAAAGCACACCTAAAGCACCTGCAAAAACAGTGGCTACTTGCTGGGAACCACTTTGCCAAGACACATAAAAACCACGCAAATGCTTTGGAGCAATCTCGGCTAAATAAATACTTGCTCCTCCTACCTCAGCACCTGCACTAAAACCTTGTAAAAGTCTTCCAATCACTACGATAATAGGAGCTAAAATTCCTATACTCTCATAACTAGGACAACAGGCTATACTTAAAGTTCCTAAAGCCATGATGCCTAAAGTTAAAACAAGTCCTTTTTTTCTACCATACTTATCCATATAAGATCCAAGAACAATAGCTCCAATAGGACGCATCAAAAATCCCACACCAAATGCCATAAAACTTTGCATTAAAGAAATGAACTCATTTTCAGCTGGAAAAAATACTTTAGCAATAAAAGCAGCATAAAAACCATAAACTGCGAAATCATACATTTCTAAAAAATTACCGCTAGCCACACTAAAAATGGTTTTAGCATCACTTTTAGATCTTGTTGCCATGCAACCTCCTTTTTTCTTTTCATTATAAACTAGTTTTTGAAAAAAAATATACTAAAATATCTTTTTGTATACAAAAGTATTTTTTAAGTTACATATTTACACAAAAATATTTAAAAATATTCAAAAATATTAAAAGGCTAAATATTTGATTGTTTTATTTTAAGAAATTTGAAAGTTTAATTTTTTGAAAGTTCTAGTGTGAGAATAATAAAAGTATGAGTTATAAATCTATGATTGATTTAAAATATTACTTAAACGTACTTTATAAGCCTGCCTTATATGAAATTTAGCCATTTCTTCTGCTTTTGCAATATCTCTATTTCTTATTGCTTCTACAACAGCAAGGTGCTCTTTGTAGGCTTCTTTAGCACGATTTTCTTTAGCTAAAGTGCTATCTCCTAAAAGCAATAAGGAGCGATCTAAATTTTCCATAATTTTATACAAATAATGATTTCCTGAACAACGATATAGGGTTTGATGGAATAAAACATTATTTGATTTTAATTCATTTAATTCTGTGATATTTTTTTGAGCTTGAACTATATTTTCTAAAATTTCTATCTCCGATGAAGAAGCATATTGGGCAGCAAGTTTAGCCGCTTCGCCTTCTAGCAATTCTCTTATTTCATATAATTTTGTAATAGAAATCAAATCAAGTCCAGCGACAACAAGCCCTTTTTTACTATCTTGTACCAAAATTCCATCATTTTGCAAAAGTCCTAAAGCTTCGCGTATAGGTGTTCTACTAAAGCCTGTTTGCTGCACGATATCTTGTTCTTTTATTCTATCATTAGGTTTTAAACTTCCTTCTTTTATAGACTCTATGATAAACTCATAAATTTTATAACTTGAATTCTTTTGACTTGTTTTTGACATTTCTTTCCTTAATTTTTGTAAAATTATAGTATATTTTTAAAAATTTTATTAATACATTATATTTTACCTTATTTAATCATAATACCAAATAAAAAGGCGAAAATGCAAACAATTGATCAAATTTTTCAAGCACAAATTGAAATTAAAAAATCTACTTTTTTATCCTATCTTTGCCCTTTTAAGGATTTTAAAAATTTGCTTGTAAATTTAAAAAAAGAACACCCCAAAGCCGTTCATTTTGTTTATGCTTATCGAACTTTAAATGAATACAATCAAATCATAGAAGATAAAAGTGATGATGGCGAGCCTAAAGGCACTTCAGGCATACCTTCTTTAAACGTTTTAAGAGGATATGAACTTATCAATACCGCAGTCATCACTGTAAGATATTTTGGTGGCACCAAACTTGGGACAGGAGGACTTGTAAGAGCTTATAGTGATGCGGCAAATGCAGCGATTAACAATGCCTCCTTGCTAACTTTTGAATTTAAAAAAAATATCAAAATTGCCATAGATTTTAAAAATCTCAATCGCTTCGAACATTTTTTAAGAACTCACTCTTTGGAATTTGAGCGAGACTTTAAAAATGAAAAAGTGATTTTAAACTTAAATTTAAACGAAGAGGAAGAGCAAAAGTTTGAAATCTTTTGCACCAAATTTACACCTTTTGAAATAGAGAAATTATAATCTATCTTAAAGCCTCGTTTGAGGCTTTAATTTAAATCGCATTGAGTAAATCACCTAAAAGACTACTATCTTTATTTTGTCCATTTGCATTTTGATTTAAAAGATCATTATGCACACTCGCACTTTGAGCTTTTAAAGAAAGTTCGCCCTCGTTTTGTCTAAAACGATAAGCATACATGCTTGACATTTGTGCGTATTGAGAGGAATTAGAGTTTGAACTTTGGGTATTGTTTTGTAAATTTTCTTCCGTGCTAGAAGTACCCGAATTTTCCTCTAATTTACTTAATATATCCATAAACTCAGAATCAGAAGTCGAAGAATAATCTTCTACTTGCTTATCCACCTGCTTATACTGACCACTAATCGCATCATATTCATATGAGCTAATAGTTTTATAACTTACTTGCATAGCTTTCTCCTTTCAAAATATGCAAAAACTATACAAGCAAAAAGTGTTCCTTAATCACCATGAGTTGGTAAATGTTCTACATCAAGTTCATTATCTCTTATAAATTCTTCTTTTGCTCTCTTGCAATTTTCATCGCGTATTTTACGATATTCATTACGTATAGTGATTTCTTTATCACTTAAAGGTCTATCCTCTAAAAAACTGATATGAAAATAAGTATCATCGCTTTTTGAATAAGTATTATAAAAATCTATATAATCAAAATAATCCTTACCATTATCAAATTCCACCACTTCTTCTATATAAATAGTAGGTCCAAAGCCTTTATGATTTTGGGTAAAATGTCCAAAGCCTGCGCTATACTGAATTCTAAATTTAGCCATCATTTTCTCCTAAAAATTCTTGGTAAGTTCCACGAAAATCAGTCAGTTCTCCATCTTTTAAGTGCCAAATACGATTGGCAAAAGCAGAAACTAGCTCCCTGTCGTGACTTATGCAAAGTGCAACACCCTTGAAATTATACAAAGCTTCACCAAGGGCTATGATACTCTCAAGATCCAAATGGTTATCAGGCTCATCCAAAAGTAAAAAATTTGGGCGCTCTAGCATTAAACGCGAAAGCATCAAACGATGCTTCTCTCCTCCGCTTAAGCTCGCTGCCATTTTCTCTTGATCACTACCACTAAAAAGCATTCTACCTAAACACTTTCGAATTTCATCCAAATCTTTGAATTTTTCACTCATAAGCCATTCGTAAAGTTTCAAATTTTCACAAATTAAATTGCTTGTATCTTGAGGAAAATATCCAAGTTCTATAGTCGCTCCAAGGTGCATAGAACCGCTATCAGGAGCAATAGCATTGGCAATGATTTTAGCCAAAGTTGACTTGCCTACACCATTTGCACCAATTAAAGCAATTTTGTCATTTTTTTCGATTTTTAATTCTAAATTTGAAAACAATTCTTTATCATAAGCCTTACTAATACCCTTAAGCTCTAAAACTTCATTTCCTATTTCACGATTTGTTCTAAAAACTATACTTGGATCCCTGCGACTTGAAATTTTAATCTCTTCAAGCTCTAATTTCTCCAAAGCCTTTGCGCGACTTGTAGCTTGTTTTGCTTTAGAGGCATTCGCACTAAAACGGCGGATAAAATTTTCTAATTCTTCTCTTTCTTTTAAAGTTTTATCGCGCTTAAGCTCAGCTTGTTTAGCTAAAAGTGTTGAAGCCATATACCAATCATCATAATTTCCAGCAAAATCACGAATTTGTTTAAAATCCACATCTAAAATTCTTGTACAAATTTTATTTAAAAAATGCCTATCATGAGAAATCACCACCAAGGTTCCTTCATGTCTTAAAAGCTCATTTTCAAGCCAAGAAATCGCTTCTAAATCAAGGTTATTTGTAGGCTCGTCTAAAAAAAGTACATCTGCACCCAAAAACAATACTTGCGCAAGTAAAACCTTAAATTTATCTGCACTTTGCAAGGTGCTCATCAAAGCATCAAAATCTTTGATTTTTAAAGAGCTTAAAATTTTCTCACAACGCGTTTCACAATCATAATTAGGATCCTCTTCAGCTGTTATCATTTCAAGCTCGCTTAAGCGTTCGTTGATCTCATCTGTAAATTCTTCACTCATATAAAGTTTTTCTTTTTCTTTTAAGGCATCATATAAACGCTTATTTGCACACATTACCGCATCTTTGATAGTATAATTTTCAAAAGCAAATTGATCTTGACCTAAAACAGCTATTCTCAATCCTTCATCAAAGACGACTTCTCCGCTACTTGACTCTATCTCGCCCGAAAGAATTTTTAAAAAGGTAGATTTTCCTGCACCATTAGCTCCTATTAGTCCATATCTTTGGCCGCGAACAAGTTTCAAATTTACATTTTCAAATAAAAGTTGATTTGCAAAGCGCATAGTAAGATTTTTAACTTCAACCATAATTTTCCTTCAATTTTTTACTTATAAAAATTTTTAAGAAATTGTAGCGAAAAAAGACTTGAAGTTAATTGAGTAGTAAAATTTAATTAAGCAATGATTTCTCATTACTTAATTTTTTATAAGCCTTATTTAAAATCTCCATTGACATAAGCTAATTCTGAAATTTTTACTTTATTTGCACTGAAAACTTTATAAGTAACGCTCCAAAGACCTTTTCTATTTTCCCCCTTTAAGATAGCATTTACCATAACCATGCAAGAATCAGAATTAAGAACAAAATTTGAAATGGAATTAATTTCAATCATATCAGTATAATTTGTTTTTCCATAATGCTTAGCCATTTCTTTCATACTTTTTTCATAAGATTCGTAATCAATTCCTTGAGCTTTAAATCCTGACAATTCATACATATTTTTAAAAATTTCAATAGGAATTTGCTTTTTAAGACTTGAAATAATTTTAGCATTATCGCATTGTTCCAATGGATTGGCTTGAAGGTATATAAATCCTATAAATAAAAACAAAATCACTTTTTTAAACATATTTGCTCCTTTAGCTTTTAGATTTTGGTATCAAAATTCCATTTGTAAACTCTTCTTCTTTAATAATTTCACCATTTTTATAGTATCTAAAAATTCCATTTTTGATTCCATTTTTGTAACTTTCTTCACTCTCCAAGGAACCATTTTGATTGTAGGATTTTTGCAACCCATCCATTTTGCCTTGATTATTAAAATTATATTCAAGAGCTAAAGTGCCATTTTCATAATATTCTTTATAGTTACCTTCAAACTCTTGCATTCCATCTTCATCAAAACCAAGTAATTTACCCTTTGCTCTAATGTTTCCATTTTCATAATAGCCAACATAATCACCATATCCACGATTATCTTTAAAATTCATTTCTTCCAAAAGTTGTCCATCTTTAGAATATTCTCTGCTAACCCCATCTCTTTTTCCATTTTTATAGTTCTCTTCTGTTCTTAGTTGGCCATTATCATAAAAGGTTCTTTTTATTCCATGTATCCTTGACTCTTTATTGTAAGGAATTTCTTCTTTTAAATTCCCAGTTGTTGAGTATTTATTTTGTTGAACCTTAACCACATCACTTGGCTGCCCAGGAAAATCGCCTCCACAACCATTTAACAATACCACAATTAAACCACAAACACTTAAAAATTTTGTCATTTTTTCTCCTATTTTTCATTTTTTTCTTTGATAATAATAGTTTGTTTAAAACTTCCTGTAAAAGACCATATTAAACACACAAGCCAAACAATAAAAGTCCAACCAAAAAACAAATTCAGCAAAGAAATCATCAGCCAATTAGAATGCTTTCTACTCAAACCAATAATAGCGGGTAACATGTATAATACAAACAATAACATTGTTACAAAAATAGATCCGCCACTTACGCCTTCCATTAGTTCTCCTTAAAATATAAAAATTACTCCAAATTATAAATTTAAAAAACTTTAATAAATCTTAAAAACAATAATATTTATGCTTTTTTTATAAATTAAGCATAAATATTATTATATATAAAATTTAAAAACTTATATTTTATCATTTCAAAAAACAATATAAAGAGAAATGATGACAAAACGAGATATGGCTGCCTTTTTGGGGGTTGATGTGCAAACTTTACGAAATTGGAAAAAAACTAGACCAAATCTTTATCGCGTAATACTACAAGGGTTGGCTATTGATGAAGCAATTAACGAAAGTTATGAAAATTTTCACAAACTTGCCAAATTTAGCGAAAATGCAGAAAAGAAAGTTTTAAAAAGTGATTTAAATGTTATTGACTTATATGCCAAATTTAAAAAAACACAAATGGAATAGATTGCTCAATATCTCATATGCCAAAAAATCTCAAATTATAATCAATAAATTCAAATAAAACCAATTTTTAAGATTTTTTCTATACAATTTCTACTTTTATCTTTAAAATTTTAAGGTTTTATTTAATGTTTTTATTGCAATCTTTAAGTATTTTTAGTATATTTTTTGAATTTTTAGCACTTGCTTTGGCATTTTATTTCAAAAATACAAGAATTTTTTTTCTTACACTCGCCTTGTTTATTTTTCATCTGCCCTATCTTTATACAAGTACCTTTCAAGCACATTTGTTTGTTTCTTTATTTTTGCCTTTGGTTTTTATTTTACTTAGCGTCAAACAAATGGGAAAACTTATAATAGAACAAAAAAATTTAAGCTCTGCGATTTTACTTATTTTTATAATACTTTTAAGCTTTTTCTTGCCAAGAAATACCGGTTTTAGCGCTGCAAATTTGAATTTTCATTTTTTAAATTTAAGTTTTTTTAGACCTCTTAGTGAGCTTAGCTTTTTATTTTTTATGTTTATTTCACTTATCCTAATCCTCAAAGCCTTTAAAAGCAAAGAAAACTATCTTTTTTTAGCTTTTTTGGGAGCAAATTTTCAATTTTTATTTGAAAGTTTTTGGGGATTTGCTTATTTTGAATTTGCAAGTTTGGTTTTTTGCTTTTATTTGATTTATCAAGCCTACAAAATCGCATTTTTTGATACCCTAACCAAACTTCCTAATGAAAAAAATCTCAATCGCTTTATCAAAGGTAAAAATTCTTACACTATAGCTTTGCTTCACTTTAGCGAATTTAAGGATACTCAAGAAATATATATCAAGCTTATTCTAAAACAAATTGCAAAAATTTTAAAACGCTTTAAAGCAAAAATTTTTATCGTAGAAAATGATTTTGTTTTAATTTTTGATGACAAAGATACAGCTTTAAAACATCTTGCTTTTTTAGAATCTACATTAAAAAACACGGAATTAAAACTTGAAAATGAAACTTTTAAACCCGAATTTAAACTTGTATGGAAAGAAAAAGAAGGAAATTTGAATCAGAATTTACAAAGCCTAAGAGTAAAACTCTAAGGCTTAAAAATTATTTTTCGTTAGCTTCAACTTCGATATTAAGATGAACATCATCACCTAAAGTAATAGTTGAAGTGCCTGGCGCAAAGTTAAAATCAGAGCGTTTGATTTTGCCATTTAAAGAAAAACCTACTTTTTCTTTACCATCTTTGCCTTTAGCTGTACCGCCGATTTCAGTATCTAAAACCACCTCTTTAGAAACACCTGCTATGGTTAAAGTTCCTGTCATTTTACCTTTTTCATTGTCGATTTTTTCGTATTTTTTCATTACAAAAGTCATATTAGGGAATTGTTTTGCTTTGAAAAAATCATCTTGTTGTAAGTGATTATCTCTTGTTTGGTTGTCTGTATTTACAGATGCTACTTTAACTGTTGCTTCAAGTTTTTTAAATTCAAAACTTGCAGGATCAAAATCGATTACCGCATCATAATCTTGAAAATTTCCTTTTACATTGCTGATTTGTAAATGTTTGATTTTAAAACCTACATCAGTGTGAGTTTTATCTAAAGTAAATTCTTTAGCAAATAAACCTGCACTTAGCAAAGAAGCTGCAACAAGGGAACTTAATAAAATTTTTTTCATTTTTTTCCTTTTTTTGTATTTTTTATGTAAGAAGAATTCTATTAAACAAAAAACAATCAACCATTAATGATAATTTTAGTCCATTTTATTTTTAAGAAAAATCACAAATTCATCAAAACTAGGTAAATTTAAATCCCTTAATTCTCTTTGCTGCTTGCCCCACATACATTCTGGAAAAAAAGCATCCTCTTTAAATCTTGCCATTACATGAAAATGCACTCTTGGAACATAGTTTGCAAAAGAAGCAATATTGATTTTTTCAGGTTTGTAAAATTCTATCATAGCCTTTTCACAACGCAAAATTTTATCAAAAATTTCTTTTTGAAGTTCATAGGGACAATCACTAAATTCTTTATAGATTTGCTTGGTAAAAATTTTAATCCATGGTACTTGAGATTCTTCTTTTTCTATATAAATCCATTTATTTTCATAAATCATTAATCTTCCTTTAAAATTGTATTGATTGTTATTTTACAAAATTTATCAAATTTTTAAGTCAAAATGCGTTAATATTTCTAAAATATACAAAAAAGCAAAGGAGGAAAAATGCAAATTAATTTAAATTACAATTATATTAGCAGCTCTTCTTTTGACAATACACAAAAAAATAATACCGCACAAGAAAATACAGAAAACACAAACTCGCAAAATAAAGACCCAAAGCAAAATAACGAACAAACTCAAATGATAAACGGAGTTGAACTTACTATGCAACAAGTACAACAAGTGCGTGAACTTCAAAGCATAGATAGAAATGTAAAAGCTCACGAAGCAGCGCATCAAGCTGCTGGAGGTGGTTTGGCAGGGGCTGCAAGTTTTAGTTACACAAGAGGACCTGATAATCAAATGTATGCCACAGCAGGTGAAGTTCCTATAAGAATGCAAAAAGGAAGAACACCTGAAGAAACCATAGCCAATGCGCGTCAAGTTGTTGCAGCGGCCATGGCACCTGCTGATCCTAGCCCGCAAGATTACAGAGTCGCTGCAAATGCTTTAAAAATGGAATTTGAAGCAAGAGCTGAAGCAACAAAACTTAAAGCGCAAGAAGCACAAGAGAAAAAAGAAGAAAACGAAGAAAAACAAGAAAATCTTGATACAAATAATCAAGATTCTAAAGATAGCTCCGAAAAAGCAAAAACAAATAAAGACTTTCGAAATTTCATTGGTACAATCTATCAACAAAATTCACAAAATAATCAAATCAATTTTAGTTTAGTTTCTTAAATAATATATTTTTGATGATATTTTAATAAATTTCTATATCTTGAGAATTTAGCTTTCTATAAGCAGCACAAGCTTCTTGGTGTTTTTTGTCACAAGCCATGCCCAAATATCTCTTAGCCTTTTTCAAATCTTTTTTCTCAAGCTCATAATAACGTCCGATCAAATAACAAGCCTCTCCAAAACCTAAAGTACAAGATTTAGAATAAAAAGCTAAAGCCGATTTAAGGTTTTGTCTTACAAGCTCTCCTCTTTCGTACAAAAAGCCTAATTTATAGCAAGCCCTAGCATCTTTTAAATCGCAAGATCTTTTATAAAAATGTGTAGCCATTTGACCATCTTTTTCATCTTCATAAACCAAACCCATGTGGTTACAACTTGAAGAATCGCCTAAATTACAAGCCTTGTTAAACGCTAAAAGAGATTCATTAACATAACCTCGATCTTGTAAGGTTAAGGCCATATTAGAACAAGCTTTAGCTAAACCAAGTTTGCAAGACTTATCATAAAATTTATACGCTTTGTTAAAATCTCTTGCAACCCCTTGAGCATTTTCATTCATATAAGCTAAAGAAAAACAAGCTTTGGCATTATCTTTTTCGCAAAGTCTTTCAAAAATTTCATATGCTTTTACAAATTTATTTCCCTCATAAAGCCTTAAAGCATTATCTAAATCGTCCACAGCAAAAAGAGTGTGAAAAAATAAAGATAAAATGAAAAATATCCTCATAAATTTTCCTTCAATACACTTCTTACTTCTGAAATTTGCTCCTTGCGTTTTTGCAATTCTGCTTTTTTTAAAGCTAAGATTTTATTTTTTTCTTCAATTATATTTTTATTTTGTTCTAAAAAATGATTAGATATTTTTACTAAAATCGGCTTATTGATAAGCAAAGCTTCAAATTCATAGACATTGAGTTCGGTTAAAACTCTCTCATAAATTTCACTCTTCTTAGGATAAAAAAGAGTAAATTCGGAGCTATCCAACTCATAAAGAACTCGACTTTCGTTGATTTTTCTACTAAAAAATGCCAAGCTTAATTTTGTAGCATTTTCATAATTTGCAAAAGCTTTGAGATTTAGTTTTTCAAAAAATAAATCCAACTCCAAAATACTTTTAAATAAAAGTTCTTTAAAGTCTTTTAAAAAGTACTCATCGCTTGCATTGCAAAAAGCCCTGAGTTCACTAAAATTTTTATCACTTTGCAAGATATGATCTTTTTGTATATTTGAAAATTCGGCTTTAAAAAGCAATATATCTTTTTCTAAATTGTCTATAAAATCTTTCAATTTTTGTTTTATTTTTTCAAACGATTCATAAATTTCATTTTTGATTTTTTTAAATTCTTTATTCATTATATCGCTGTTATAAAACATTGCCAAAAAAGCATCATCACTCGAGATAAAAGGAGCTTTATAATCGTATTTTACATATAAATCCTTTTTCAAAAACCCCTTAGCTTCTTTGTAAAAATGAGCCTCTTTTTCTTTAATGCAATTAAAAATTTCACTTGCAATTCTTTCACCGATACTTTTAAGCTTATTTAAAATTTGATGATTTAAAATTTGAACTTCTTTTATAAAATCATCAAAAGAAGAATTTAATTTCTCTTGATAAATTTGAAATTGATTCACAAGTTTGTCAAAAATATCCACAAAAAGCCTATTTTCATCTTCTAAAACTTGACACAAATGAAGCATTTTTCTCTTTGTAAATTTTTGTTTTAAAGCTTTCTCATCTAAGCTATCTAAAAAATCTAATAAAAGATTAAAATTAGATTCTTTATATTTTGTTTCGTCTTTTGCTTCCTTGCAAGAAATGGCAATCAATTCTTTAAAATATTTAGAAAAAACTGTTTTGGCATAACTTAATACATTTTCTAATTCTTGAGTACTAAGCTTATCTTTTTGATTTAAAACACAAATGCTGTTTTCGCCCAAAAGCTCTAAGTTCGCCTTTATAGCGTCTTCTTCGCTCTTTTTTCCTGCATTATCAATCAAGCTTAACCAAATCGCCGCATGGATATTTTGAAGCTCCTTTAGAGTGGTTAAAGTATCATCTTCGTTAGCATTCAGTCCTGGGGTATCCACTAGGGTAATTTTTTTAAGCAAAGGTATGGGTGCAAAAATATGCAAACTTTTTGTTTCTTTTATGTTATTTCTTTGATCTGTATATTTTGCCAACTCCTCTATATGAGTGATTTCATCACTTCCATCTTGAAATTCAACTCTTAAAAAATATTCATCCGCATAACGCAAAAAAGTAGGTTTAAAAGTAACAGGCACCACTCCTGTAGGTAAGCATTCTTTTTTTAGGATTAAATTTAAAAGGGTGGATTTTCCACTTGAAAATTGACCTATGATAGCAATATTAATATTTTTTTCTAAAGAAAAACTCAATTCTTCAAGCTCTTGAGTAAGATTATAGCTTGGGTGCATGAAAGGCTCGTTTAGTTTTTTACATAGCATTTTAATTTGCCCTTCAAAACTTTTATCAAAATCTATATTATAGGCATCTTCATAAGCCTTTATAAAATGATTTAAAATATTAATTTGCATTCATAAGCTCCACTTCAAGCTGTTGTAATTTTGCAATTTTTTCCAAATTTTCCTCATAAGAAAATAAAATGTCAGCATTTTGATTTTTAAGATTATTGATCAAATGTTCAATACTCGCTAGCTTTTCTTTTTGTAACACTTCATAATTTGCCATTCTTTCATTCAAGAAAGCAAAAAAGGCGCCATTGATATCCAAATCCTTTAATATAGCACCTATATTAAAGCTTTCAAAAGTGCTAAAAATCACTTCTGTTAATCTTGTTTCAAGCTCGAACAAATCGACTTTGGTAGAGATAATTTGCTCAATTTGCAGTCTTAACAATGCAAATTTTTCATCGCTAAAAATATTTTCTATCTTTTTAGAAATTTCGTCTTTAAAGCCTTCAAATCCATTGTCAAAATCATCTTTTAAGAAATCATATTTTAAAGCCAAACTTGTTTTTAATTCTTCTATTTTTTTAATATTTTCAAATTTAACCTCTCTTAAAATATCATTAATACCATCTTTAACCGTGATATCTATCATATTTAAGATACGATTAATATTAATTTTTTGAGCTTTATCTTTTAAATATTTAATTTCATCAATCAAACGCTCTTTGAGTTTTTTAGCCAATAATAAAACAAGATTATCCACCCCATTTTCAAAATTCTCAAGATTTAAAATAGAATTTGAAATCTCTTCCTTTGCCTCCCTAAGCGCTTCTTCTTTGGCTTTAAATTCCGATAAAAGTTTATTATTTTCTTCGCTTAAACCTTGTCCATCTTCTTTTATAAGCTTATTTTGCATTTCATATTCATTTAAAATATTTTTAAGCTCTAAAAGCAATTCTTTTTTATAGGCTTGTAAAATAATTTTACTTTTTTCTCCAGAATAAAGCTCATTAAAAAGGTATTCCTCAAATTCTTTCATACCGCTTTTCTTAAAGCTTTCTTCAGAAGATAAACCCTTGTAAAAATCACTTGCCATTTTTGCGCTTACACATAAAAAATCTATCTTTTCTATCAAATGCGTGTCAAAATTTTCAAGTCTAGCCTTAAGACTTTCTTTGGTGTAATTTATCACTTCATCTAAATCTTTTTGGCTTAACAAATCCGCCTTGGTAAGGACAATTAAAAATTTGCTAAGCCGAGAATTCAATAAACAATGGATTAAAAATTCAGCATCCTTTTGTGTTAAAGCTTGAGAAGCATTCATAAGATGGATTAAAAAATCGCTTTCTTTAAGATACTCATTAGTTAGAATTTCTCTTTGCACAACTATATCATCAAGCCCTGGAGTATCCACTATAGAGATATTGTTTTTTAAAAATTCCAAATTACTTTTGATTTCTATCTTTTTAATAAGAGCAGAAATTTGGTTTTTAGCAGAACTAAAATCCTTGAGTTCATTTAAATTAATTTTTTGCGTTAAAGCTTTATCTTGAACATATTCTTTTATATCTACTTTTAAAGCAAGCTCATCAATAAATTCTTTTAATTCCTTGCTAAATTTGGAACTTTTTAATATATTATCCCATTCTTGAGTATCCCAAAAATAAATCACAGCTTCTTGGGTATTGCCATAACTTAGTAAAGTCAAATTTGCGGTTTCAGGGATATTAGAAACGCCTAAAAAATCCTCTTTTAAAAGTGCATTGAGTAAACTTGATTTTCCCGAATTCATAACCCCTGTTATAGCTATATTGAATTCTAATTTTTGAAATTTTTCCAAAGTTTTTTGAAGTCTTATTTTACTATTTTCATCAAAACTCAATTTGCTAAGCTCTATATTGATATGATTAAGCTCATTAAAACCACTTTGAAACAAAGCTTTTTTATCAATGCTTTGAACTTGAATATTTTGTATATATTCTAAAATTTCAGTATTGTTTGAAATTTTTTGCAAAATTCGCAAGGCTTTTAACAAATCTTGTTTAGGTATAAAACCTTCTCTAAACATATTTAAAACACAAATTTGAGCTTTTTGAATACTAAAAATATCTACTCTTAAATCAATTTTTTTACAAATATTGCCAAATTCTTTTAAGAGAAAATATCTTTCATAATTGTCTTTGTTAACACTTAATATTATAGCAAGTTCGGCAACATCAAGAATATTTTTATCTTTAAAGCTTGCATTAAAATCTAAAAGCTGGAGTTCATTTTGCCAGAGTTTTTGGAGTAATTCTTTCATAATTTTCCCCTTTTTAAGGGGAAAATATTATTTATTTCTTTGAGCAACAAGTTGTCTTCTCATATAAGCAATTTTACTTTGTAAAGGTAAATTTTTAGGACAATTATCCTCACAAGCTAATAAAGACATACATCCAAAAACACCATCATCATCACCCACTAACTCATAGAAATCTTCCACTGTTCTATGATCATGCGGATCTTGTAAATATCTAGCTGTTCTTAAAAGCCCTGTTGCTGCGATAAAATTCGGACGCATAAGTTTAGTTGCACACGAAGCTACACAAATTCCACACTCGATACAACGATCAAGTTCAAAAGTTTCATCTGCTACTTCAGGCTCTATGCGTTCTTCAATTTTTGAAATGTCGGTTTCTTTTTCATTATGCACCCAGCTTTCAACGCGCTTACACATATCTTCAAACCACTCGCCTGTATTGACACTCAAATCCTTAATATGTCTAAATGCAGGCATAGGCATAAGCTCAATAACTCCATCAGGATAATCTTTTGTTAGAGTCTTACAAGCAAGCTTTGGTACACCATTAATCATCATTGCACAAGATCCACAAATTCCTGCACGACAAACAAAGTCAAAACTCAAATCCGCATCCATTTTTTCGCGGATTAAAGTCAAGCATACAAAAACTGTCATAAAAGGAGTTTCTTCAAGCTCATAAGTTACAAAATGAGGCTTTGAAATTTTGCTTAAAGGATTATATTTAAACGCCTTTATCGTTAATTTTCTACTCATAATCCACTCCTATTCTTTGATTTAGCGCTTTATATTTTGGTTGTAATTCATAAGGCATTAAAGCATGCTGAATTTCGTGACGATTTTTACCTTCAGCTTCCATTTTTTCGCGGATTGCATCAACTTCAGCTTGACGCTTTTCGCTTAAAGGATTTTCTATGATATTTCCCTTAGCACCATACCCACGGAATGCAGGTGGCATTTCCATTTTCATAATATCAAGTTCATCGTATTCAACACGAGGCAAGCTTTCACCTTCTACCCAATAAGTTAGAGTTCTCTTCATCCAATTTAAATCATCTCTTTTTGGATAATCCTCTCTATAGTGCGCCCCGCGACTTTCGGTTCTTAATAACGCCCCATAAGCTACGCAAAGTGCGACTTTAAGCATTCTTGGAACTCTATAAGCTTCTTCTAGCTCAGGGTTTGCGCAGTCAAGTTCTTTACAATGCACTTTTACATTTTGAGATTCTTTATAAAGTTTTTCAAGCTCATCAACAGCTTCTTTTAAGCCTTCACCTGTTCTAAAGATTGCTACTTTATCCCACATGATTTCTTTCATTCTATTTTTAATTTCAAAAACAGAATATTTACCTTCTTTGTCTACCAAAGATTTTAAATATTGATATTCTTTTGTTAAAAAGTCTTTTACTACATTTGTATCAATAACTTCTCCATTATTTTTACAATAATCTGCAAAATAATCCCCTATAATCATACCCGCAACAACAGTTTCAGCACAGCTATTTCCTCCTAAGCGGTTAAATCCGTGCATATCCCAACAAGCTGCTTCACCACAAGCAAAAAGACCATCTAACCACTGACTCTCACCTGTAGGTTTTGTTCTAATGCCGCCCATAGAATAATGCTGCATAGGTAAAACCGGAGCCCAACCTTTTGGACCTTCATCAGCAGGATCGATGCCATTGAAAGTTTTACAAATATCTTGCACATCACGAAGATTTTTTTCTACATGTGCACGACCAAGTATGGAAATATCAAGCCATAAATGATCACCATAAGGACTTTTTACACCCTTACCTTTTCTAATATGTTCCATCATTCTACGACTTACCACATCACGGCTTGCAAGTTCTTTTTTCTCTGGCTCATAATCAGGCATGAAACGATATCCATCCACATCGCGTAAAATTCCACCATCTCCACGACATCCTTCAGTAAGCAAAATTCCACTTGGAACAATAGGCGTTGGGTGAAATTGTACAGCTTCCATATTTGAAAGTCTACAAAGTCCTGTTTCAAGAGCTATAGCTGCACCTGTTCCTTCACAGATAACTGCGTTTGTAGTTTGCTTATAAATTCTACCATAACCGCCCGTTGCTATCATTGTTCCTCTTGCAATATAAGCAATCAATTGTCCATTAGTTAAATCTCTTGCAATTACACCCAAGCATTTTTTGCCATCATGGATAACTCTAACCGCTTCCATTCTGTCGATGATTTTTACTTGATGTTTGATAGCTTCATTAGCTACACCATATAGCATACAGTGGCCTGTAGCATCAGCTATATAGCAAGTTCTCCATTTTTTAGTTCCACCAAAGTCACGAGCGTTGATGAGTCCATGAGCCTCTTCTCTTTCTTCGATTACAGTTTTTTGTGCATTAATAACAACCGTTCTTGGCCCTTTAGTTACCCTAGTCCAAGGAACCCCCCAAGAAGCAAGTTCGCGAACAGCTTTTGGAGCGGTTTGTGCAAACATTCTTGCCACTTCTTGATCGCAACCCCAGTCGCTTCCTTTTACTGTATCTGCAAAGTGTAGATCTTCATTATCGCCTTCACCTTTAGCACCATTTCCTAAAGAAGCCTGCATACCTCCTTGCACCGCAGCAGAGTGCGAACGCTTTACTGGACAAATACTTAAAAGTGTTACACTTTGACCACTTTTTGCTACCTCTATTGCAGCTCTAAGGCCTGCTAAACCTCCGCCTATTACTAAAGCATCACTATATTGAATATTCATAATTTGCTCCATTATAAGTTTTTACCATTGCAGTTGTTTGATTTTGATAATTTTCAAATCCAATTTTAGCAAATGCTGCAAGACTTAAAACTCCTAAAACCAAGAAGAAAATACTGATTATCCATTTTGCCATCTTGAGTTTTTTACGACTCTTGCGAATATCTTTAACATCTTTTGCTTCAAACCAGCCCCATTTTACACAAAGTCTATAAAGCCCTATACTACCATGCAATTCCACACAGATTAAAAGTGCGATATAAAAAAGCCACATAAAATGATTGATCACCCTATCACCTGACATATCAGCAGAAATTTTATCTCCATTTGTGATAACAAAAATCAAGTGTGCAGAACCTAAGAAAAACATTACAAAACCTGTAAATGCTTGAACAAGCCATAATGAAGTATCACCATGATTCATTTTTTTAGCATGAGTTCTAAGAATTTGGTATTGGCGAAAATTAATAGGAAATTTTCTCATAGCCAATAAAGCATGCACAAAAAATACCACCAAAACACAGGCGGCTAAAAATGAGGTAATATAACTCATCATTGGATCGTTATAAATGAATTTTAATTCCAAAAAATGGACAACGGAATTAAAAAAATCCTTACTCACCAAGATAGTAGATACAAAAACCATATGTACCCACATGAAAAGACCTAGAAAAAGCCCAGAAGCACTTTGGATAAAATCTAACTTTGCAGGCATTTTACTTTTTTTGCCATCAATGCTCTTACCCAAATACCCTTCGATAAGCTCACTCATCTTCACTCCTTTATAGAAAGAAATTTAAAAAATCTCTTCATTATAGTACAATAGCCTTTAATACACATTAAATATTTACTTTTTTAAACTTTATGCAAATATAAAATAACAAGGCTGCTACAAACATAAGCAAACTCAAAATTTGTCCCATGCTCATACCCCAAAAAATAAAGCCCAAACCAAAATCCGGTTCACGATAAAATTCGCACACAAAGCGCGCCAAAGAATAAACACAAGCATAAACAAGAATAAGTTCACCTTGAAATTTTTGTTTCATTTTTACCAGATAAATAACGATAAAAACCACAACTCCCTCTAAAAAGGCTTCATAAAGTTGTGATGGATGCCTTAAAACTCCCTCCACATAAATACCCCAAGGTACATTAGTAATACGTCCAAAAAGCTCTTGGTTTAAAAAATTTCCCATGCGACCAAAAACATAAGCTAAAGGCACGCTCAAAGCTACCAAATCAAGAAATTTCCAAGGATTTTCTTTATATTTTTTGCAAAATAAAAAAGTGGCTATTAAAAATCCTATAATTGCTCCATGATAACTCATACCACGAATGCCTACAAATTCACCATTTGCATAAGGATTAAAAATTTGCCAAGGATGAGTAATATAATACATAGTATGTGCATCATAAATTAAAATATATCCAAGTCTTGCTCCTAAAATCACACCAATTTCCACCCAAATGAAATAGCTATCTAGGCGTTTTTCATTGATATCTAACTTGAATTTTCTTACAAAAAATTTAGCCAAAAGTAAGGCCAAAAGTAAGGCCAAAACATACATAATTCCATACCAATGTACTTTAAACCCTAAAACACTAAAAGCTACAACATCAAAATTTGAATAAATATTTTGCCAAAATTCCATACTTTTTCCATTATTTATTTTATAAAAATATAGCAAAAAAACTTTAACTTGCTATAATTAAACATAATTTCTTATCTTAAAGGTTAAAAAATGAAAAAATATTTCTTATTTGTTATTGCTTTATTTTTAGCTGCTTGCAGTGGTGCTAGCAATAATTTTGTGCATGTTTCAATGCCTAATTTCAAGCCTCAAACCCCTACCAAAGTGGAGCCTATAGATTCTGGGGTTTCAATCATGCTAGAACCTATAAATATAGAACAAAATAATAATTATTCAGATTATTTTGAAAACTCTGTACTTAAAATTCGCATCGACAAAGAAGTGGCTCTTTTAAAGGAAAATTTGGAAGAACAATTTAAAACCATAGCACAGCTTAAAGGCTATAAAATAGTAACTTCAAATCCTGACTATACCCTTAAAAGTTTAGTAAGCATTCTTATAGAAGAAAAAAATATACAAAAATCAAATAATTTCATGAGTGGAGAATCTATTAAATCCAATCTAGGAATTAAATTTCAAGGAAAAATTGATTTTATTGACCAGCATAACCCTCAAAATTCAACCAATCTAACAAGTCATACCAAACTTGACTCCTTGGTAGATTTAAATTATCCTATTAAAACCAAAGATGGAATAAATATGTTTAAAACTACTATTTCAACAGTACCCACACAACTTAATAAAGGTTTAGAAAAACCGGCTTTTGAAATAGATAAAAGCTTTTTACATTTTTATAAAAATACTTTAAATACGCTCTATAACAACCTGTCAAAAGCCACAGATATAGGAAAAACTGTACCAAATAGCAATACTGATTCTGGCGGCTTTAATCATTTTGATACCAACACAATCTTTGAAGAAAATTTACCTCAAGAACAAAATTTAGATAACAATTCACAAGATATTTCTTTTCAAGAGCAAACATCTTCAAATTCAAATATACAATATGAAAATAACACAAACAAAAATCAAGATGGGGTTATCATTTTTGAATAATTTCTTAAATTCTAGCTATTGCCACTTGGCAATAGCGTTCTAATTTCTCTTAATATTTTATTATTTTAAGAAAAGTTAAGATTCTAGCTTTAGAGCTTCTTGCATGGCATTTTTAATCTTTTCTCTTTTATCTTTAACATCAAAAAAAAGTTCAAAGGCAAAAACTGCTTGCCATAAGAGCATATCAAATCCATCTTTTGTTTTTAAGTTATGCTCTTTACTTAATTTTAAAAAAGAAGTCTCTTTGCCATAAATAACATCAAAGGCAAATTTTGCTCTACTTAAAATTTTATCTAAAAGTATTTTATCACAAGGCAAATCATCATCTTTTAGGCCTGCTGAAGTTGAATTGATCACTAAATCAAAATCAAAATCATCTAAAGCATCATAAAGACTAGTTTTATATAGAGTAAAATCCTTAAATCTTTTTTCACTACGATTTACCACACAAACCTCTACACCCTTTTGTTTTAAAGCAAATGCTAGAGCAAGTGCAGTCCCTCCAGCTCCTAAAATCAAAGCTTTGTTAATACCTTCAAATTCTTTAATGGCTTCTAAAAAACCTAAGGCATCTGTATTGTAAGCATAAATTTTTCCATCTCTTAAACACAAAGTATTTGCAGAGCCGATATTACGAGCAAACTCATCCTTGACATCAGCTATTTCCAAAGCTACTTCCTTAAATGGCAAAGTAATATTTGCACCTTGAAGCTTTAACTTAAAAAAATCTTGTCTTAATTGATGATAATCTTGTAGATGATAGCGTGTGTAAATACCATCAAGTTTAAGAACTTGAATGGCATTGTTATGAATTCTAGGTGATTTAGAATGCGAGATAGGATCACCAATAACAGCTAAAAATTTCATTTTAGAGTGAAGGAAAAAGCGTCTTTAGCTACTTCTTTTCTAATTTTAGCTAACTCCGTTGCAACATTTGCTTTTTCAAAAGGCCCTATTAAAACCTTAGTGATTTCCTTTCCGCCTACTGTAGTTTTATAAAGCTTATATTCATAGCCTTTTTGCTTTACAGCTGCTAACTCTCTTGACTTTTGATCTAAATTACTTACTGAAAATATTTGAACATAAATTCCAGAAGCCAAGCCATTTGGATGAACAGGTTTAGCATCTACATTTTTAAACAAATCATTAGCATTTGTTTTTGATTCTTGCTTAGTTTCTTGTTTTGGTGCTTGCTTTGCAGGCTCCTTTTTTGTAACAGTCTGTTTTACTTCTTCTTTTGGCTTACTTTCCTGTTTTGCTTCTTGCTTAGGAGCTGTAGTATTTAAAGGTGCTACTTTTTCAGAATTTGTCGTATTTGGTTCAGCAGGCACTTCTTGATCAGGTACAGTTAAATTGATATTATCATTTGCATTAGAATTAGAAGTCGATACTGAAGAATTATCATTTTGCTCCCCTTGAATCTGTCTTCTTAAGGCTTCAAATTGATCTTCAGCTGAAGTATTCTCAGTGATAGGCATACTCTCAAAAGAATCAGCATTATTATCTTGCGTTATATTCAAAGGTTCACTTGGTAAAATGCTTTGATTTTCAGCATTTTCTTCGCCACTATTAATAAGTTTCATCACTATCATAATCACTAGAAATAAAATTACCAAAGCAATAACGCGTAAGAGAATTTTTTTCATTTTTTCACTTTTATTACTTTTTTCCAAAATAATGTCATCAAATTCATTCTTATTATTTTCCATAATATTCCTTTCTTACATATGTTTAGACCAAGAACTGCCTCGTTCTTTTTGATAGACTTCGTAGGGCAATATTAATATATTAAACTCTCTAGGAATATCCATACTTGGAAACACCTTCCATTCAACTGGCATTTTACTTGCAAACATCATTGAAAGTTTAGACGCTAAAGAATAACCTTCATTTAATGCAGTATGACCTTTGTGAATATAAAGATGTAAATGACCTGGAGTCTTCGTTTTGTAAGCTGTAAAATTTATAAAACCTTCTTCACGCAAAATAAGCTGCGCACGATGATAAAATCTTTCAGCATTAAAACCATTATAATCAAAAACAATATTTTCTACCTTATTGTCTTTGGTGATCAAATCATGGGCAACAACAATTTTCTTTGCTGCATGTTCTCTCATTATGTTTAAATTTAAAGGAGCGTCAATCCTTTCAAATTTATCAAAAAATAAACGACCTCGATGTGTTATTTTTTTCATAATCTTATCGCGTCGTATATAGTAATGATCGCTAATTATTTTAATCAGCGACAGATCCATAGGTGAAATCAAAACATTGCCTTTTCATAGATTATAAAATTACTTGCAAGAGTTTTGAGTTTTTCCTTGATTTCTTTTTGCAAATGAGTGTTTTGAATATCATCTAAAATATCAGCTATATAGTTGGCAACTATTTGAATTTCGTTTTCTTTAAAACCTCTAGCTGTAAGAGCAGGTGTTCCTAACCTTAATCCACTTGTTACAAATGGACTTCTAGTTTCACCAGGCACAGTATTTTTATTCGCTGTAATTCCTGCATTACCCAAAGCCAAATCAGCATCTTTTCCACTGAACTCGCGCTCCAAAAAGCTCATTAACACAAGATGATTATCTGTTCCATCGCTTACGAGTTTATACTTTCTATCCATTAAAACCTTAGCTAAAGCTTGTGCATTGCTTCTTACTTGCTTGGCATAAATTTTCCATTCTTCGCTAAGATTAAATTTAAATCCTACAGCTTTAGCTGCGATAACATGCATCAATGGTCCACCTTGGATACCTGGAAAAATAGCTGAATTTATTTTTTTAGCAAGCTCCTCATCATTAGTCATGATGATACCACCTCTTGGACCACGTAAGGTTTTATGGGTTGTAGAACTTACTACATGAGCGTGAGGAAATGGACTTGGGTGCTCGCCTGCTACAACAAGCCCAGCAATATGTGCAATATCTGCGAAAAGATAAGCTCCAACTTCATCCGCAATCTCTCTAAATTTTGAAAAATCAATAATACGAGCATAAGCACTCGCACCGCATACAATAAGCTTTGGTTTTACAATATGAGCAATTTCTCTAACTTTTTCATAGTTTATTCTTCCATCAAGCTCTACACCATAAAAAAAGCTCTCATACATTTTTCCTGATGAACTTACCTTTGCACCATGTGTTAAATGTCCGCCATGACTTAGATCCATTCCTAAAATTTTATCACCTGGATTTAAAAGTGCAGCATAAACGCCTTGATTAGCTTGAGAGCCTGAATTAGGTTGCACATTTGCAAAACTACAATTAAAAAGTTTTTTACATCTTTCTATAGCTAAATTTTCGATTTCATCTACAAATTCACAGCCTCCATAATATCTCTTAGCTGGATAACCTTCTGCATATTTGTTAGTTAAAACGCTTCCCATTACTTCCATTACTTCAGGCAAAGTGAAATTCTCACTTGCTATCATTTCAAGACCTTCACATTGACGCACTAACTCTTGGTTAGTTAAATCAAAAATTTCTTTATCAAACTGCTCTAAACTCATTCTTTATCCTCCTTTAATTCTGTTTTTAATGGCCTCATAGCTGGAAACAATATCACATCTCGAATAGATTTTTTATTTGTTAAAAGCATTACCAATCTATCTATCCCTATACCTTGTCCTGCTGTTGGTGGCATACCATATCCTAAAGCATTTACAAAATCTTCATCCATTTCGCAAGCTTCTTCATCACCTGCGTTCTTAGCCTCAATTTGCTTTAAAAATCTTTCATATTGATCCAAAGGATCATTTAATTCATTAAAACCATTAGCCAGTTCTCTACCACACACAAAAAGCTCAAAGCGTTCTGCTATCTCGGAATTTTTGTCACTACGACGAGAAAGTGGGCTAATAGATATTGGAAAATCTGTGATAAAAGTAGGGTCAATAAGCTTACTTTCTACATAATTATCAAAAAGCTCAGCTTGTAAATGTCCTAAATCAAGCTTATCATTTGCTTCAAAGCCATCTTTTTTTAATTTCTCTAAAATCTTATCTTTATTTTCAATAATCTCATCACTCAAGGCACCATATTTTTTAAGCGCATCTTTATAAGTAATTCTCTCAAAAGGTTTAGAAAAATCGATTTTTTGTCCATCAAATTCTATGATTTTTCCTAATTGCAATTTTTCTAAAAGCAAGGCAAAAAGTTCTTCGGTAAGATCCATTAAATCTTTATAATTATGATAAGCCCAATAAAATTCAATTGTAGTAAATTCAGGATTATGGGTAAGATCCATACCTTCATTTCTAAAACAACGATTGATTTCAAAAACCGCTTCAAAGCCACCTACTACAAGTCTTTTTAAATAAAGTTCGGGTGCAATTCTTAAAAATCTCTCAACTCCTAAAGAATTATGAAAAGTTACGAAAGGTTTAGCATTTGCACCGCCTGCAATTGGGTGCATCATAGGAGTTTCAACCTCTAAAAAGCCTTTTTCTTCGAAAAAGTGACGAATCAAACTTACAACCTTAGAGCGAATTAAAAAATCCTTTCTAACCTCTGCATTCATAATCATATCTACATAACGCTTACGATATCTTTGCTCTACATCCGTAAGTCCGTGGTATTTTTCAGGCAATGGCACTATTGATTTAGTTGCTAAAGTGATTTCACTTGCATGCAAGCTAAATTCTCCCGTTTTAGTAACAAAAGGGAAGCCTTTTGCAAGGATAATATCACCTACTTCAAGATTTTTTTTAAATAAATTAAATTTTTCCTCGCCTAAAGAATCTTTGCTAAAATAAATTTGCAAATTTTCACTCTCATCTTCTATATTGGCAAATATAGACTTTCCAGCTATCCTAAGAAGCTTTAAACGTCCAGAAACGACTGAAGAAATACTTTCATCACGTTTATTTTCAGTATCAAAAATATAGCTAAATTTCTTTTTAAAATCTGCTAAAGAAAGTTCTTTAACTAAAAAATGGGGATAAGGATTTACTCCTACGTTTTTAAACTCGTTGGCCTTTTGAATTCTTTGTTGTTCTAAAATATTGTCAAACATTAAATTTTTACCTTAGCTTTTTGATTACAATTGTTACATACACCATAAAGTTGCATTAAGTGGCCAGTAAGTTTGAATCCATGCTCTTTAGCAATCAAAGCTTGCTGTCTTTCAATGATAGGATTTTCAAATTCTATAATTTTTCCACAATTTTTACAAATCATATGATCATGATGCGGTTTGTTTGCAAGCTCGTATTTTTTTCCAGCCGAACCAAACGATATAGAAGTAACCATCTCTGCTTCTTCAAGCAAATTTAAAGTTCTATAAACCGTAGCAATACCTACATTTAAATCCGGTTCTGCTTGTTTAATCTCCATATATAAACTTTCAGGAGTATAGTGTGTATCACTATGATACAAGGTTTTAAGTAAAATTTCTCTTTGTTTGGTATATTTAAGACCGCCTTGTCGTAAAATTTTCTTAAATCTTTCTAATAATACATCGTATTCTACATTCTCAATCAACATAATTTATTCTCCTTGAGTAGTGCTTAAATCGTCTCTAATATCTTGCAAATTTTGATCAATTTGACCCAAGCCATTTGCTGCTAGAGGCTGATTCATTATAAATGACCCTATATTTTTAAGAGGAGTTAAGGTAAAGCTATTTTGGGCAAATTGATTTAATTTATCATTTAAAAAATCGATGCGTGCTACGCAAAAAACTAAAATTGCAAAAATTAAAAACACCTTTGCACCTCCAAAAATAAATCCTCCCAAGCGATCTAAAAATCCCAAACCGCTTAATTTAACTAATTTGGAAAGAAAATTGCCGAGTATAAGACAAATTATCCAAACAATAATTAAAGTCGCTAGAAATCCTGCAAACTCAGCCAAGCTTTGATTTTCTATTTTATAGAAAGTATTTTGAATAAATTCTGCAGCTTGCGAAGCGTATTTTGAAGCAATAAAAACACCACCAATGATCCCGAGTAAGCCAAATACTTCTTTAATCAAACCATTTACAATACCCTTAAGACCCAAAAGTAGCGTAAAACCTAAAATAAAAGCATCAAACCAGTAAAATTCCATATTTTAATTCACCTTACCAAGCATTTAAAAATCACTTAAAATTACAAATTATACAAACAAGAACCAAACACTAGATTAATCACTCAATGATTTTAGGAACAATGAAAAAATGATCATTGCTTTTTGGAGCATGATTTAAAACCGTTTCTACCACACTGCTACTATTAACACTATCACTTCTAAAAGGTGTTCCACCCTTAATAGTGCTGATTGTAACTTCTGAAGAGCTTAAATCCAATTCATTTAACTTCTCAACAAAATTCACAATCTCGCTAAGTTCGCGAATCACTTCGCTTCTTTTTTCTTCTTCAATTTGCAAAGCACTTAGTTTTTCAAGTTTGCTAAGCAATTTTTCATCTATTTGCATCCTAAACCTTACTAAAATAAAGTCAATTTTTAAAATTATATCATAAAAAGCTTTAAATTGTTTAGGATATTTTGTAATTTATATGATACAATACTGCAGTTTTTTAAAATTAAAAATTACAAGGAATAAATTTTGGGATTAAAAGATAATTTAAAAGCTGTAAAAGCAGAAATCAATACCGAAGAACAATTCATTGAAAATTTTATCAAAGGTGAAAGATTTATAAGAAAGTATAAATTATATATATTTGCACTTATAGCAATTTTAATTGTATGGTTTGCTATAAGCTTTATAAGTGGAAAAATTGATCAATATAATGTTGAAGAAAGTAATAAAATTTATACAAATTTATTAAAGAACCCAAACGATAAAGTACTTCTTGAACAACTTAAAAATAAAAATACCAACCTTTATGCAATTTTTTTAATGAAAGAATTAGCAAAAGATATTAATAATACTGAGATTAAAAGCCAACTACAAACCCTAAGTACTCATTCTGATACAAATCATTTGCTTAAAAATATTGCTTCTCTTTCTTTGGGGGAAAAATCCATATTTTTAAAAAATTACGATAAAATTTTACAAGCTTATAGACTTTTAGGAGAAGGAAAAATCGAACAAGCTAATATTTTACTTTCTCAAATTAAAGATGACTCAGCTCTAAGTCAAATTGCTAAAAATCTTAAACATTATCAAGGTATTTCCCAATGAGGCAGTTTGTTTTAATCTCATTTTGCCTTATTTTTCTTTGCGCTTGCGGAACAAAAAGACAATACTTTGAACCTTCACAAACTGATGGAAAACTAAGTTCTAACGATAGCTTAAAAGCTAGCATTATAGACTGGAATACAATTTCAGCAAAACTCAAAAACAATCAAATAATTTTAAAAAATGATATAATAATTGAAGATTTTAAACTAGATAAAGGTTATATGCTTTTAGCATATCAAGAAGGTGAATTTATCGAAGCGGACGATAATGGAAATTTAAAGATTTATAATAGCTCTCACGATGAAGTTTATTCTTACAAATTTGATGCTGCAGTTCTTGGCATAGCTTTACATGGAGATGATTTAGCACTAATCTTAGCAAATAATAGCATCGTTTTAGCCAATCGCTCTTTGGGTATAAAATTTAACCAAAACTTAACACCCGCACCAGCGCAAGATAGTCGCGTTGCAAATCCTATCTTTTTAGACAATATTATTATCTATCCAACTCTAGATGGAAAAATTATAATTGTGTCAAAAAATACTTTTGAAGTTGTCAAAGATGTAGTGATTTCAGCGGAAAGTTTTTTTAATAATGTCATTCACCTTGGGATAAGTGATGATAAAATGATAGCTGCAACAGCTAAAAAAGTTATAGTAGTAAGCCCTGCTAGAACTCTTTATTTAGACGCTGATATTAAGGATATTGCATTTGATAATAATGCAATATTTATATTAGAAAAAAATGGCAATATTATAAAAACAGATTATAATCTAAGGAAAATCACTGAGAAAAAATTTGATTTTGCTATATTTACAAAAGTTAGCATACACAATGACCATCTTTACGCTTTTGAAAAAACAGGCTATTTAATCAAATGTGATCTAAATTTTGAAAATATTCAAATCTTTGAACTTCCAAACGCAGTTGAAAAAACATCTTTTATGGGTAATGGAAAGTTTTATTATGGAAATAAAATTTTAGATTTATTATGAATATTTTAAATGAAGCAATGAAGGTTTTAAAACTAGATTTAAAACCTTTTGATTTAACAAATTTAACAAAAAAGAAAACTTATCTTTGTGCTTTAAATGATGAAAATTTACTTTTAATATATACAGGAAAAGCAAGATTTATTAATAAAGATGCTGTATTTGTAGATAACTTAGCAAATAGTTTTAATCTAAAATACAAATATTTTTTTACCAAAAGCCCACTATGCTCAAAAGCAAAACATTACCTTGAAGAAAAAGGATTTCGTATTCATGTTATTTTGTGATATTGGCAATTCCAATGCTAGTTTTTTAGACGATAATAAATTTTTTACCCTTAGCATAGAACAATTTTTAGAATTTAAAAGTGAACAAAAAATTTTTTATATCAATGTTAATGAACACATCAAAGAGCATTTAAAAGCACGTAAAAACTTTATAAATCTTGAACCCTATTTTGTATTTGATACTATTTATCAGGGTTTGGGTGTAGATCGCATTGCAGCTTGTTACACTATAGAAGATGGGGTTGTAGTAGATGCTGGTAGTGCAATTACGGTAGATATAGTATCAAATTCCATACACTTGGGAGGATTCATCTTGCCAGGTATTGCTAATTATAGAAAAATTTATGCTCATATTTCCCCTAGATTAAAACATGAATTCAATACTCAAATCAGTCTTGATGCTTTCCCGCAAAAAACAAGCGATGCCTTAAGTTATGGGGTGTTTAAAAGTATTTATTTACTTATCAAAGATGCTGCACAAAATAAAAAACTTTATTTTACGGGTGGAGATGGGCAATTTTTAGCAAATTATTTTGATTATGCTATTTACGATAAACTTCTCATTTTTAGAGGAATGAAGAAGATTATACAAGAAAATCCAAATCTACTTTTTTAATTTCAATGTTACAAAAATTCTCATTTTGCATATTCTTCAATCAATTTTAACTTTTTATAAAATAAATTGGATTACACTTTTATTTAGAAAAATTAACTTTGCTAGAAGCAAAAAAAGGAAAAAAAATGACTCAACAAGAATTCGATGTAATTGTCATCGGAGCAGGAATTTCTGGAGCAGCTTTGTTTTATGAGCTTGCAAGATACACTGATATTAAAAATATTGCTTTGATAGAAAAATATCATGCTCCTGCAACATTAAATTCTAAAGGAACAAGCAATTCTCAAACTATTCATTGTGGAGATATCGAAACAAACTACACTCTAGAAAAAGCTAAAAAAGTTAAAAGAACTGCTGATATGATAGTAAAATATGGGCTTTTGCAAAATGCGCAGAATCAATTTATGTTTTCTCATCAAAAAATGGCCTTGGCCGTTGGCGATACAGAATGTGAGTACATGAAAAAACGCCATGAAGAATTTGGCGAACTTTATCCTTATATGAAATTTTTTGATAAAGAAAAAATTAAACAAATCGAACCTAAAGTAGCTCTTGGAGAAAATGGTATAGATGATAGACCTGAAAATATCTGTGCCATGGGGGTTGAAGCTGGAGAAGTTTTTACCACAGTAGATTTTGGGAAAATGAGTGCAAGTTTAATTGAACAAGGACAAAAACAAGGTAAAAACACCTTTGTAGCTTTCAATCAAGAAATTGTTCACATAGAAAAAAAAGACGATATTTTTATCTTAAAAACAAATACTTATCAAGAATACCGTTCTAAAGCTGTAGTTGTAAATGCTGGTGCGCATTCTTTATATCTAGCGCATAAAATGAATTTGGGTATGGATAAATCTTGTTGGCCTGTAGCAGGAAGCTTTTATTTAACCAAACAAAAATTACTCAATGGTAAAGTCTATATGGTGCAAAATCCAAAATTACCTTTTGCAGCTCTTCATGGAGATCCTGATTTGCTTGCAGATATGAATACTCGTTTTGGTCCTACTGCACTAGTTATTCCAAAACTTGAACGCTATCACGGTTTAAAATCCGTTCCTGAGTTTTTTGAAGCTTTAAAACTTGATAAAACCGTTTTAAAAGTTACTTTTAGTATGTTTAAAGATCCAACGATTAGAAACTATATACTTTATAACTATCTTTTTGAATTACCTTTTATCGATAAAGGTTTATTTGTAAAAGATGCTAAAAAAATAGTTCCTAGTTTAAAAACAAGCGATATTTATTATGCAAAGGGCTTTGGAGGAGTCCGTCCTCAAGTAATTGATAAAACCAAAGGGGAATTAATGCTAGGCGAAGCAAGTATCACCGAAACTCCTGGAATTATTTTCAATATGACCCCAAGTCCTGGAGCAACAAGCTGTTTAGGTAATGCTGAAAGAGATGCTAAGCTTATGTGTGAATATTTAGGGGCTAAATTTGACGAGGATAAATTTGCTTCAGAACTATTGTAGTCTTTTTGTTTCCAAAGTTTGATTATAATTAAACAAAAAAAGGAGAACAGTATGCTAAAAAAAACTAAAATTGTGGCTACAGTTGGACCAGCAAGCGAAAAAGAAGATATTTTGCGCCAGATGATAATCAATGGCGTAAATGTTTTTCGTTTAAACTTCTCTCATGGAACACATGAATATCATAAAAACAATCTTGAAACCATACGCAAAGTTTCAAGAGAGCTTAATACTCGTGTGGGAATTTTGCAAGATATAAGTGGGCCAAAAATTCGCACAGGAGAGCTGAAAACTCCTTTTGAACTTAAAAAAGGTGATAAACTTGATTTTTATTATGAAAAAATTATAGGCGAACAAATCACTCCAAATCATTATAAACTTAGCATTAATCAAAGCGAAATTTTAAATATGCTAAAACTAGATGAATACATCTATCTCTATGATGGTTCGATCAAAGCAAAAGTCACTGCCAAGGATAATGAAAAAATTGAAACCCTTATAGAAAATGATGGTTTTTTAAATTCAAATAAGGGTATTAATTTTCCAAATACAAAAATCAATATCGATGTCATCACACAAAAAGACAAAAAAGATTTGCTTTGGGGTATAGAAAATGGAGTAGATTTCTTAGCTATTTCTTTTGTTCAAAATGCTCATGATATTGATGAAGTTCGTGAAATTTTAGCTCAAAATAATGCTAAAATCTCTATATTTGCAAAAATAGAAAAATTTGATGCGGTAGAAAATATAGATGAAATCATAGCATCTAGCGATGGTATAATGGTCGCACGTGGAGATCTTGGTATAGAAGTTCCTTATTATAAAGTACCTAATATACAAAAAGCAATCATCCACAAAGCCAATAATGCTTCAAAACCTGTTATCACAGCTACACAAATGCTTTTTTCTCTTGCAAAAAGCAAAACAGCTACGAGAGCTGAAATTTCAGATGTTGCTAATGCTGTTTTAGATGGGACAGATGCTGTAATGCTTAGCGAAGAAAGTGCAGTAGGTATAGATCCAGCAAATGCAGTTGATATCATGTGTCAAACTATCATAGAAACTGAAAAACGCTACCCTTATAACAAGTTTAACGAATTTGTAAATCTTGACAATACAGATAAAATCATGCGTTCTTCCGCACATCTTGCGACAGATCTTAACGCTGATGCTATTTTTTCCTTGACTAGTAGTGGAAAATCTGCTATTAAAATTGCAAGATATCGTCCAAATATGGAAATTATAGCAGTAGCTCATTCTGAAAAAACATTAAATTCTTTAAGCATAGTTTGGGGTGTTAATCCTGCTATTTTAGTTAATAAAAGTGAAGATTTAACAGATTTGCTTAGAGATTCTGTAAAATCTAGCGTTGAAAAAGGTTTTATGGATAAAGATAAATGCTATTTACTCACTGCAGGTTTTCCAACCGGAGTAGAAGGCACAAGTAATCTTATACGCATACTTGCAAAAGAACAAATTGCTTACTATCTTAAATAGGCTTAAAATTTTTAAGCCTATTTCAATCTGATCTAAAATTCAAATAAAAATAGTCGATATACAAATTAGCCTCATTATAAAAAGGAGCAGAAATGCAAATAAATACTTTTTCAAATGTCGCTAGTATAGCACAAGCTCAGGTTAGCAATAAGAAGGCAGATACTAACACAAAAGACACAAACGTTCAAAGTGCTAATTCAAATCAAGATGTCCTAGACAAGCTCAATGCTCTTGGTGGCAAGGGTATTAGTCAAATTTATCTAGTGCAATTTCAGCAACAAACTATGAGTACTGTTTTAAACACAAGCAATGCTCAAGCTGGGATTAACAATCTTTTAGGAGGCAATGATTTAAACTCTATAAAGTCTATGCTTTCAGATATTGACTTTGCGTCTTTGGGTTATAATGGCAAAAACCCACTTGCAATGAACACTGATGAACTCAATCAGCTCATCAGCGAAGAGGGATTTTTTGGTATTGACAACACAGCAAATCGTATTGCTGATTTTGTCATAAAAGGTGCTGGAAACGATGTTGAAAAGCTTAAAAAGGGACTAGAAGGTATAAAGCAAGGATTTGAGCAAGCAGAAAAAATTTGGGGCGGAGAGCTTCCTCAAATCAGTCAAGATACAATCGAAGCAACAATAAAAAAAGTTAGCGATCGTATCGATGAACTTGGCGGAAAAACTTTAGACCTTAAAGCATAATAAAGATGTTTGGATCTTACCAAACATCTTATTGATTTTTAATATCAAAAGTAAAAAATTCACTCTTAAAAGCATTAGGTAAAGTTCTATACTGCGTGATAGCTGCTTCGTAATTACCTACTTCTTGATAAAGCAAACCTAAAGCTACTTTACTTTCCTTACTATTTTTATCTGTAAGTTTTGAAAGTTGCAAAAGAGCAATTGCTGAATTTGGATTATTTGCACCCACAGCAGCCACAGAGGCTAAAAACAAAGTTCTAGCATCCTTAGCTCCGTATTCATCGATTAAAATATTATATAAGGCATAAGATTCCTCATACTGTTGCGCAAAAATATCTAAATAAGCTAAAGTCTGTACCATACCCTCATCTTTAACCTTAGAGGTATTGATCAGTGTTTTAAATTTTTGTCTTTCTAAATTTAAAAGTCCTGCAATATGCATTAAATTAACATACAATTCCCTAGCAATATTTGAACCTCCAAAAACACTACGGTAATCAACTTGCAAATTCTTAAAATGAATTTGGGCATTTTGAGCATACTCTTTAATATTTAAATTTGAATTTAAGGAATTAAAATACAAAATATTTGCCACAATATCTTGTGGAAGCTCTGATCTTAATTTGGCAATTTTTACATCTACTTGATTATTAAGATTATTATTTTTTGCAATAATAGCTTCAAAAATAAGATTTAAAGGTGTTTTTTGCCCATTCTCATCCAAATAAGGCAACATAGAAACATAATCGCCATTAGCTAAAAACAGCATATTTTTTTGCATATTGGCTTTAAAATTTGAATCGGCTGCAATATTATCAAGAATTTCATGATAAAGTTTAGTGGTATCATTATCACTCAATTTTCCACAAAACATCGCAAAAGCACCTGCTAAATAATTTTTAGGATTTAGATGATAAGAACTAGAAAAATGCTTATAAGCAAGCTCATAGTTTTGCATCTGTGCATAAGTTAAAGCAAGATTATATTGCAAAATACTATGCTCAGGATAATCCTCCAACAAAGCTAGAAATTCTTGGTTTGCGAGTCTTAATTTTTGATTTAATGCGTTATTGATAATATTAGCAATTTTAACATTAGTCGAAGATAAGGCTTTGCTAGTAGCCAAATAGCTTTGACCATCCGAACTATCATCTACAAAATTTGTAATATTAGCTTTTTTAATATAAAGTGAGGCTTGCTTAGAATCAAAAACTTGATAAGGCGCAAAATAAAAAAGCAAATCAAACTGATCTTTTTGTTTTTTTAAGATATCGTTAGAAAAATTTCTCTGTGCTATGGTTATATTAAATAACTCCTTGTTCAAACGAACCTTGATCTTATATCTATCTAAAATTTTATACTTATCTTCATCATTTCTATATGTGCTTTGCAAGCGCAATAGCATATCTTGAAAATCCCCTGTTTTAATATCAACCAAAGTTAAGGCTGAAAGACTTTGGTTAAAATCTCTTTCAATTTTCATTGCTGTATTTAAGGCTATTTTAGCCTTATCGTATTCTCCCATTCTTGCATACAAAAGCCCCAAGGAAAGGCTAGGTTCAAAACTTCCTTGGGTATTTAATTGCTGAACGGATTTTGCATCAAAATCCATTTTTGCATAAATTTTAGCTGATAAATATTTAGATACATCCGCATAAGGCTCTGAATTTACACGTTGGAGCATTTGCAAGGCTTCAGGATAATAACCCTTGTAATAATTAATCAAAGCCAAATAATAATCATACAATTTAGATTTTCCCTCTTTAGGAAGATAAACTTGTGCTAAATCTATATAATATTTAAATTTCTCCCTATCATTAAGCTTTAAAGCACAAACAGCAGCATTAATAGCTGCTACACTTTGATTTTCTCCATTAGCTATTGCCCTTTTAAAACTTTCAAAAGCTTCATCAAATTTCCCCTCATTCATTTGAGAAACACCTAGGTTATAATTAGACAAAGACTCATTATAAACTGCAATTTGCTCATAAACCTTTAAAGCTTGCTCCACTTCGCCCTTTAAATAAAGCGCATTTGCTTTTTGTATCATCCCATCAACTTTTGTCATATCATTATAATCATAAGACTCATCAGGCATAATTACAGGCTGTTCAATAGGCTTTGTTGCAATGATATCAGGCTTGACTTTTCCATCATTAAAGGTTAAATAAAATAAAGTAAATACCAAAATACAAATAATACCCAAAGACAAACCCACAAGGGACATAAATTTGCGATCCTTATACCATGGAGTAGGCTCATCTTCTTCTACTTCTTCAAAAGTTGATGTTTCTTCTGGCGCACTTTCTCTTGTAAATTTAAAACCACTACCGCTATTTTCTCTAGGCAACTCATCTGGTAAAGACGTAAATTCTTCATCTTCAGGAGCCTGACCTTCTTGCCCTTTAAATTCCCCCAAACTTTCATCAAGTCTTGGCTCATTTAAAGTATCTTCAGGTTTTTCAAGAACTATATCTTCTTTATCTGCCATTTACACTCTTTAAAAATATTTTTTCAGCACATCAGGAATTTGAATTTTACCTTCTTTATCTTGATAATTTTCCATAATGGCAACCAAGGTTCTACCTACTGCCAAAGAAGAACCATTTAAAGTATGCACTAATTCATTTTTTCCTTTTTCATTTTTATAACGAATTTTTGCACGCCTTGCTTGAAAATCACGACAATTAGAAACAGAGCTGATTTCACGATATTTATTTTGCGATGGTATCCATACTTCAAGATCTATTGTCTTTGCCGCACTAAAACCCAAATCTCCAGTACAAAGCATCAAATGTCTATGAGCTAAACCTAAAGAGCTGAGCAAATCACTCGCGCATTCTACCATTTCATTAAAAACACTATCGCTTTGTTCAGGTTTAGTAATGCTTACAAGCTCTACTTTTTCAAATTGATGCTGACGGATAATACCCCTTGTATCGCGCCCTGCACTTCCTGCTTCTTTTCTAAAACAAGCACTATAACAAGTCATTTTAATAGGCAAACTTTCACTTGTTAAGATTTCCCCACTATAAAGATTTGTCACAGGAATTTCAGAAGTTGAGATTAAATACAAATCCTCATCGTCTATCTTATACATATCGTCTTTAAATTTAGGAAGCTGTCCTGTGCCAAACATTGTAGCACTATTTACCAAAAAAGGTACATTTACAAATTCAAACCCGCGACTTCGGTTAAAATCTATCATATAATTTACCAAAGCACGACTTAGCAAAGCTCCTTCGTTTTTAAGCACACAAAAACGACTTTGTGAAATTTTTACCCCCCTCACAAAATCAAGCCAATTTATACTCTCTCCTAAATCATGGTGTTCTTTTGGAATAAAATCAAATTGAGGAGGTGTTAAAACTTTTTTTATTTCAACATTTTCTTCCTCATCTTCACCCACAGGAACGCATTCATCAGGGATATTTGGAATAGCATGCGCAATGGTTTCTAACTCATTTTCCAAAGCATTTACTCTTGCGTTCTGTTCGCTGATTTTAATTTTGTTTTCACTGAGTTTTGCCTTCAAGCTTTCTTTATCTTCTGCAGTGGCTAGCTCTTTGCTAAATTTATTTTGAAAAGCTTGAAATTCTTCCAAACTCGCTTTTTCTTTTTTCAAATTTGCAAAAAGCTCGGCAAGATTTTTTAATATGCTTTCATCTACTTTTTTATTTTGTAGCTTTTTAGCTACCTCATCGAAATTATTTTGTAAATTTTTCAAATCAAGCATTTTTACTCCTTAAAGTCCTATTTTTTCATAAATTTTTTGCATTTTTTCTTGAGCGATTTTCCTAGCTTTACTTGCACCTAATTCTAAAATTTCTTTTAAATGTGAAGGTTTTTCTAATAGCTCATCGTATTTCATTCTTGCTTCTTTAAAGTATTCATTTACAAGATCATTTAAGTACATTTTAAAATGTCCATAACCCTCGCCACCTTTTTCATAACGAACTTGCAATTCTTTTTGCTCTGCTTCATTTAAAAATAATTTTGCAATCTTAAAAACATTACAATTTTGATAATCCTTAGGATCTTCTAAGGCTGTACTATCTGTAACTATGGAAGAAATTTGCTTTTTTAAAGCCTTTTGACTAGCAAATATATCTATGGTATTTTGATAAGACTTGCTCATTTTAGCCCCATCAGTCCCTACAACCACAGCCACCTCTTCATTTATCTTAGCCTCAGGCAAAGTAAAAATTTCACCCCATTCGTTATTTACTTTTAAGGCAATATCGCGAGCTATTTCAACATGCTGAATTTGATCCTTGCCTACTGGCACAAGTTGAGTATCAAAAAGCAAAATATCTGCTGCCATTAAAACAGGATAAGAAAAAAGTCCATGCGACGCACTTAAGCCTTTAGCTACCTTATCTTTATAACTGTGAGCACGCTCTAATAAACCCATAGGAGTAAATTGAGATAAAATCCAATAAAGCTCCATTACTTCTTTTACATCACTTTGCAACCAAAAAACACTTTTTTGCGGATCTATGCCAAGGCTTAAAAAAGCTGCAGCGGCTTTAAGTGAGTTTTGCTCTAATTTCTTTCCATCTTGACTTGAAGTCATAGCATGATAATTTGCTATAAACATAAACATTTCACTTTTTTCTTGAGCTTCCACCATTTGCTTTATGGCACCAAAATAATTACCTATATGTAAATCACCACTGGGTTGAAGTCCTGTTAATACTCTCATTTTATCACCTTTTTTATTTCTATCACAAGCTCATCAATACTTTTATTTTCAACATCTAAAATCAAATTCGCTTTTTGCTCGTATTTATTTAGACGCTCATTATATAATCTTTTTGCTTGAACTTCATCATAAAATAAAGGTCTTTTAGCAATTTCATTCTCACTTAAACGCTTCTTTAAATATTCAAAACTTGCTTTTAAATAAACACAAAAACCTATTTTATCAAAGTCCAAAACATGTATAAAACCTCCACCACTAGCTATAGAAGCTCCATTACAAGAGCAAAGAAAATTTGCTACTTTTTGCTCTTCTTGCCTAAAAAAAGCCTCACCCTTTTCTTTAAAAATTTCACTGACTTTTTGATCAAATTTCATCTCAATCAAACTATCGCTATCTAAAAAAACAAGATCTAGATCCTTAGCTAAAGCTCTAGCTATGGTGCTTTTTCCACTTCCCATAAAGCCAATAAAAATAATATTTTTAACTTTCATCATTTTCCTTGCTTCCTTTTTTGCGTGAAGCAATAACCAAAGGAACACCTTCAAAGTTAAATTCTTTTCTGATTTGATTTTGCAAATAACGCTTATAGCTAAAATGCAAAGCCTTAGGTCTGTTCATAATAAGTGCGATTTTAGGAGGTGCTAAATCATATTGCACTGCATAATAAATTTTTACCAATTTTCCATAATCATGCGGTAAAGGATGAGCCTTAGTCGCACTTGCGATTAAATCATTGAGTTTTGAGGTTGGAATTTTTTGCGTAAAATTAGCAAAGACTTCTAAAATTTTTTCCAATAAAACATGCACTCTTTTTCCGCTTAAAGCAGAAACACTGACAATGGGCGCATAAGCTAAAAATTTAAAACGATCAAGTTTTAATTCTTTTACCACTTTGTCAAATTCAAATTCGGTTTTATCCCATTTATTTAATACAATAATCACGCCCAAATAATGCTTTGCCGCAAGCCCAGCTATCCTTTCATCAAGCTCATTAAAACCCTCATTAGCATCTAAAACCAAAAGTGCAATTTGAGAATTAGATAAAATCTTTTCTGTGCGGTTTAGTGCAAAACGCTCAAGTCCTTGAATTTTACCTCGCTTTCTAATACCTGCAGTATCAACAAATTCTATCACTTTATCTTTATAAACTATGCTTTCATTAACAGGATCAATCGTCGTTCCCGCAATAGAACTCACCACACTACGCTCCTGTTTTACCAAGGCATTTAAAAGGCTTGATTTTCCAACATTGACACGCCCTACTATACCCACTCTGATATGATTTTGATCTACTTCTTTAAACTGAAATTCTTTTCCCTCTTCATAATGTTCTAAAAAATCTTCTAAATTTTCTTCCTCATCAGGGACTAAAAACTCTTCATCCAAAAAGTTCTCAAGCCAATTATAAAGCTCATCTAGCCCTATATTGTGGGTAACAGAAAGATTAAAAACCTCTTTTACACCAAAATTAGCAAATTCCCACGATCTTTCTTCATCTTTTTTATTATCTACTTTGTTAATCACTAGAGCAATAGGCTTTCCTAATTTTTTCAAAGAATGAAAAAACTGCCTGTCTTCATCATCAGGACTTAATTTTCCATCAACCAAATAAAGGATAATATCGCTTTCTTTTGCAATTTTTAGGGTATTTTTTTTAACATTTTTAAAAAGCTCATTGCTTTCATCAAGACCACCACTATCAATCAATAAAGCTTTTTTAGAATTAATAAAAACTTCTGTTTTATTGGTATCTCTTGTAGTGCCTGAAATTTCACTTGTAATAGCTATTCTTTGTCTTGCCATTCTGTTGAATAAACTTGATTTTCCAACATTTGGCTTACCTATAAGTATGATGCTTTGCATTTGCTTACCTAATAAAAATTTTTAATGTATATTTTTTTAAAAAAATTATATAAAATTTGCCTTAATATTAAGCAAAAAAAGACTAGAATTAACCATAATTTAATCAAGGAAAAAAAGATGCTAAAAGTCATCAAGCATAATTTAGGAATTTATTTTATGATTTTAGCGTGCTTGGATTTTGCACTCATGGGAGCTTGTGCTAAAATTCTTAGCAAAGAAATGAGTTCGATTGAAATTATGTTTTTTAGAAATATCATCGGTGTATTTTTTATAGTTTATCTACTAAAGCGTTCCAAAGTTCACAAAGAAGGGGGACATTTTTGGCTTTTAGTCTTTCGCGGAGTAACAGGAACACTTTCGCTTTATATGTTTTTTTATAATGTTTCAAATATTACCCTAGGGGGTGCTTTTGCTTTTCAAAAAACCGCTCCAATTTTCATTACTTTAATAGCTTTTATTATTTTTAAAGAAAATATCGGAACCAAAGGCTGGCTGGGGATTTTAATCGCATTTAGCGGAGTGCTTTTAATCGCACAACCTTGGGCAGATAACTCAACTCATTCAGGTTTTGATTTGAAAAATTCCATCATAGGTGTTATGAGTGGATTCTTAGCAGCCTTAGCTCTTACAAGCGTAAGAGAGCTTAGAAAATTTTATACCACGGAACAAATTGCATTTTCTTTTATCTTTTTAGGGGCCTTAATGCCTCTAATCTCTATGATAAGTGCTGAATTTTTTGAACCAAAACATCTTGATGCTTTACATTTGGATTTTATTTTAGCACCTTTTGTAATGCCTAGTCTTACAGCTTGGCTCATCATCGCCATTATGGGGGCCTTAGGTACTATTTATCAAATTCATGTAACTAAAGCTTATGGCATAGCCAAACAAGCAGGGGTTGTAGCAGGCATAAGTTATCTTGATGTAGTCTTTAGCATGATAGTGGGTATAATTTTGGGCGATGATTTACCAAGTGCTATGGTTTTTTTAGGTATAATAGGCATTATTTTTGGTGGAATAATTTTGGTTAAAAATAAAGGAAAAAAATGAAAAAAATGATACTCATTGCTGGTCCTTGTGTTATAGAAAACAAGGATTTGGTTTTTAAAGTAGCACAAAATTTACAAGAATTTAATGAAAATGAAAATATAGAATTTTATTTTAAGTCAAGCTTTGACAAAGCAAATCGAACGAGTATTAATTCTTTTAGAGGTCCTGGTCTTGAGGAAGGATTAAAAATCTTACAAAGCGTAAAAAATGAATTCGGTATGAAGATCTTAACCGACATACATGAAAGCATGCAAGCAGCACCTGTAAGCGAGGTAGCTGATGTTTTACAAATTCCTGCTTTTTTATGCAGACAAACTGATTTGCTAGTCGCAGCAGCTAAAACAAAGGCGAAAGTTAATATCAAAAAAGGGCAATTTCTCAATCCAAGCGATATTAAATACAGTGTCAAAAAAGTACTTCAAACACGGGGTATAGAAGAAGAAGGCTATCAAGTAGCCGATAAAAATGGTATTTTTGTAGCTGAAAGAGGAGCTAGCTTTGGTTATGGAAATTTGGTCGTAGATATGAGATCTTTGGTTATCATGCGTGAATTTGCTCCTGTTATATTTGATGCTACTCATAGCGTGCAAATGCCAGGAGCTGCAGGGGGAAGTAGCGGAGGAAAAAGCGAATTTGTAGAACCTTTAGCAAGAGCAGCAGCAGCTGTAGGAGTAGATGGCTTTTTCTTTGAAACACATACCAATCCTTGTGAAGCTTTATGCGATGGGCCTAATATGCTTGATCTTAACCGTCTTAAAGCTTGCGTGAAAACGCTTTTAGAAATTCAAAACATCATCAAAGGAAAATAATATGACTATCATTGAAGGAAAATTAAATTTAGATTCAAATACAAAAATTGCTATCATCAATGCAAGATTTAATCACATCATCACCGATCGCCTTGTAGAAGGTGCAAGAGATGCTTTTTTAAGACATGGTGGCAAAGAAGAAAATCTTAGCCTTATACTTGTTCCAGGTGCTTTTGAACTTCCTTTTGCCTTAAAAAAAGCCATAGAAAGTAAAAAATTTGATGCAATTTGTTGTGTAGGTGCGGTCATCCGTGGCTCAACTCCACATTTTGATTATGTTTCAGCAGAAACTACTAAGGGGATTGCCAATGTAAGCTTAAATCATAACATCCCTGTAAGCTTTGGAGTTTTAACAACTGATACTATAGAACAAGCCATAGAAAGAGCGGGAAGCAAAGCAGGAAATAAAGGCTTTGAAGCAATGACAACTGTTATTGAAATGCTAAATTTAAGCAAGGAACTTTAATGGCAACGCGTCACCAAGTAAGACAAAGTGTAATCTCTTTGCTTTATGCCCTAGAAATGAATGAAAAGAATGAAAATTTCATTGATGAATTTCTAAATGAAAAAAAAATCCGTAACGAGCAAAAAAATTTTACACTGAGTTTATACGAAGGAATTATAAAAAATCTTGATGATATAGATAAGAATTTAAATCCTTATCTTAACGAAAATGAAATTGAAAAGTTAGGACATATCGAAAGAGCCATATTGCGACTTGGTGCCTATGAATTACTTTTCACAGATACGCCTAATGCTATAGTAATTAATGAAGCCATAGAGCTTGCCAAAGAACTTGCTAATGATAATTCTCCAAAATTTATCAACGGAGTTTTAGACACTCTTGTTAAGGCAAAGCAATGAAACTCTGTGTAGCCCTTGATCTTGCCACTAAAGAAGAATGTTTAAGACTTGCTAAAGACTTAAAAGGATTGGATCTTTGGTTAAAAGTGGGCTTAAGAGCTTATTTAAGAGATGGCTTTAAATTCATAGAAGAGCTTAAAAAAATCGATGAATTTAAAATTTTTCTCGATCTTAAAATTCACGATATTCCCAATACCATGGCAGATGCTTGTGAGGAAATTTCAAAACTTGGCGTTGATATGATCAATATCCACGCAAGTGCTGGAAAAGTCGCTATGCAAGAAGTAATGACTAGACTCAATCGCTTAAATAAAAGACCTTTGGTTTTAGCAGTTTCAGCACTTACTAGTTTTGATGAAGAAAATTTTTATAGCATTTATAAACAAAATATCGATGAAGCAGTGATTAATTTTTCAAGAATGTCTTATCAAAATGGACTTGATGGTATGGTATGTTCGGTTTTTGAAAGCAAAAAAATTAAAGAGCATACAAGTTCAAATTTCTTAACCCTTACTCCTGGAATTCGTCCTTTTGGAGAAACAAGCGATGATCAAAAACGCGTTGCTAATCTTACAATGGCTAGAGAAAATTTAAGTGATTATATCGTTGTGGGAAGGCCTATATATAAAAATGAAGATCCTAGAGCTGTGTGTGAAAAAATTTTAGATAAAATACACAGAAAAAATATAAGTGAAAACGATATAGAGCAAAATTATGAAGCAATTCAGCAAAAAGAATGGGATATGTGTAATCATTTTGAAGAATGGATCAAAACCCAACCTGATAAGGAGCAAGCTTTAAAAGAATTTTATACTAAGTGCGGGATAAAATATTGAATTATCAGCAATTAGAATGCGATTATTTTAATCTTTATAATCAATTTCTTAGCGTAGATTTTCAAATTTCATTATTTGAAAAAAATCATAAAAGCTTGATTAAGGATTTTATATTTTTCTATCATCAAATTTTAAAACAAAAAGACTTAAATTTTTTACTTGGAGTAAGAAATAAAATCGCCCTTAAAGTTCATAATTATATGCAAGAATACTCTACTTCTCCAAAAGATTTAAGTCTTATTTGTCTAAGAGAAAGTAAACATATTGAATTTTTTCAAAGATTTTATAAAGCCTTAGCTTATTTTGTAAGCTTTAGAAAAAAGCTTGACGAAGAGCAAAAAATGAAAAATTTGATTTCAAATATTCACGAATACTTCGGCTGTCATTTTCTAAATTCTGACTTTAACAATTTGCAAAATTTTCAAAAAAATGACTTTTTTACATTGCCTGAAAAATGTCTTCAGTATTTTCACCTTGCTATGATTCATCTTTGTTTTATGGTTTTAAATCCTTTAAATTTTAAGGACTCTAATCGACATCTTGATAAAGCGATTAATTATCTTATTGATGGAACTTTTGAAATTTATGAGCTCATCTTTAAAGAATATTTTTTATTATTTCCAAAGGATGAAGAGCTTAAAAACGAACTTAAAAAATTAAAAAATTTAGAATTTAAAATTCTAATGCAAGAAACGTCAAGAATTAAACTACTCAATCACTATAAAGAATTTTGCGAAGAAATATTTTACAACATCGAGCTTGAAAAAATCATATAAAATTAATCCTATATTAACATTGTTATAGTTTAATAATAAAAATTTTTAATAAGGAAAAATTATGATTATAACACCTGAAAAGCTTTATAAACAAAGGAGAGATTTTTTTAAGCTTGGAGCAGGAGCTTTAATTGGCTCTTCTTTAATTGCTTCTAAGCTCTCTGCTTTAAATTTTATAAACGATACAAATGCAAACAAGCTTGAAATCAGTGATGAAGAACTTGCAACAAATTATATCAATTTTTATGAATTTTCAACAGATAAAAGAAGGGCAGTCTCTTTGGCACAAAATTTCAATACCCAAAATTGGAAAATCGATATAAGTGGAGAAATAGAAAAGCCTTTAAGTCTTAGCATGGAGGATATTTTAAAATTTCCTTTAGAAGAAAGAATTTATCGTTTCCGCTGTGTTGAAACTTGGTCAATGGTAGTACCTTGGGTAGGTTTTGAACTACGCCGTTTAATCGATATGGCAAAGCCGACTAGTGAGGCAAAATTTATCAAATTTACCACTCTTTTAGATAAAAACCAATTCCCTGATCAAGACGCTTTGTTTCCAACTGTTGATTATCCTTATGTGGAAGGACTCCGCATGGATGAGGCCATGCATCCGCTTACCCTACTTGCAGTAGGTATGTATAAAAAAGCTTTAAAACCACAAAATGGGGCACCAATTCGCCTTGTAGTGCCTTGGAAATACGGATTTAAAAGCATTAAATCCATAGTTAAAATAGAATTTGTAAAAGAGCAGCCTGTAAGTACTTGGGAAAAATATGCCCCAAATGAATACGGCTTTTATGCCAATGTCAATCCTAATGTATCTCATCCTAGATGGTCACAAGCCAATGAAAGGGCTTTAGGAGACTTTTTTACCAAACCTACTTTAATGTTTAATGGCTATGAAAAAGAAGTGGCAAGTCTTTATGCGGGCATGGATTTAAAGGCAAATTACTAATGCACGCAAAATATTTTAAATTTCTTGCCTATTTTGCTTTTTTAGCAAGCTTGATTTATGGCTTTTATCATATATTAAAAGCCTTTGATTTTGTCAAAGAAGCTTATATTTATACAGGAATTTTTGCTTTAATTTTTTTAAATTTAAGCCTTTTATTTTCTTTATGCAAATTCAAAAAAACCAAAAGCTACCCTAAGCTGTTAGGAATATTTGCTGCATTTTGGGCATTTTTACATTTTTTAAATTATTTTATTTTTGATAGAAATGCTAACTTTTTAAGACTTTTTGATGATATCTCTCATCGTTTATTAGAAGCAAGTGGTTTTTTTGCTTTCATCATTATCTTTTTTATGTTTTTAAGCTCTTTTAGAGTTTTTAAAAGAATTGAAAAGATAAGAAAATTAGGCTATGTATGCTTAGTGCTAGCAAGCTATCATTATTTTTTAAGTCCTAAAGTTCCTATGTTTTGGGAATGGAGCGCTTTAATACTCAGTCTTGTTTATTTTGCAATACGCTATTTAAGATTTTTTAAACCCAAAAAAAACTAAAAACCGACAATTTTACTTTTATCGAAGCTGGAATTTAATTCTTTTTGTATGCTTTCTATAAAATCTTGCATTTTAAATACTCCATCTTCGGTCACCGCTACTTTTAAGGCAGTATTTTTAACAACCATTAAAATTTGCGCTCCGCTTAATTCGTAATTTGCTAAAATATTAACATCGAATGCTTTTTCAAAAGATGCTTTTCTAGGTAAAAATTTCTCCCACATCTTAAGCCTGTCTTTAAAATCAGGTTTTTTAAATTCGATCTTATAGTCAAATCTTCTCGAAAAGGCACTATCTAAACTTTCTAAAAAGTTAGTTGTGGCAATGATAACACCATTAAAGCGTTCGATTTGCTCTAAAAAAATATTTTGCATTTGATTGTGCATTTTATCGCTTCCACTGCTACTTTCAACCCTTGTGCTTAAAAACTGATCGGCTTCATTTAAAAGCAGTATAGGACTTTGTTTGCAAGTTTGAACTATATTTTTATAAGTATCAAAAATTTTCCTTACATTTTGTTCGCTTTCGCCCACCCATTTACTTAAAATTTTAGAACAATCAAAACTAAGTACTGTTTTTTTCATTGATTTTGCCATAGCTAAGGCTGACATAGTTTTCCCTGTTCCAGCAGGTCCATAAAAAATAATCTTTGCTTCTATGTTTTTATTGCTTTTTATCCCCCAAGAATTTAGCCTTTCGAGTACTTTTTTATCTTGCTGTTTTAAGATATTTTCCAAAAGCTCTTTAGTATTTTGAGGCATGATGATATCATTTATATCTATACTTGGCTCTATAAGTTCGAAAATATCTTGCTCTTTTAAAACATTTTCGATTTTAATTTTTTTATTTTGCTTTGGCTCAAAATTTATAATTCTTTGCAAAATTTCATCTGTAATAAAAAAACTTTTAGAAATATCACCAAAAGCATTTAAATACTCATCATACTCTATCAGATTAAGAAGAGGAGCATTTTCTTGCAATAAGCTTTTATTTTTATGTTTTTCCAAATCATTTTCACTGACTAAAGAAAGTAAAGAGTTCATCTCTCTAGACACTGAGTTTTCATTGCTTAAGGTGTATTCTTCTTTAAGAAGAGCTAGAAAAATGATTTGTTCTTTGCTTTCAAGATTATACTCTTTAAAGATATCTGCTAAAATATTATAAAATTTACTTTTCTTAAGTCTTTCTTTAATATATTTTTCATAAAGCTTGATTTGTGCTTTCAGCTCATCACTGTATGCACTTGAGCGTATAAAACTCAATCTCTCATATAGCTCAACTCTCATAAATTCATCTTTTAAGTATTCTAAATACTCTCCATAAGCCTCTTTCTTATCCAAATTCAAACGAGGTTTAGCTTCCAAAAATTCTAAAAAATATTCACTTAAACTCAATTCACTTTGCAATAAACCAAGAGTTAAATTTTGGCTTTTATTGCTTTCTATATTTTTAAAAAAACCAGAATTTTGATTTATAAAACCTCTTTCAATAAGCCTTTTTAAATCCTCTAAAGTATCCAAATAAGAATATTTTTCACTGCCAAAAATTCCCGTTAATAAAGTAAAAGCATTGATAGAAGATATGGAAATGACATAGTTTTTACAAAGTTCTCTTAAAATCAAAGCTTCGTTTTTTGAACACTTTAATTCTTTATAAATTTGACTTTCTTCTATGTTTTTAAGACTTAAAAATTCCTTTAGCCTAACCATTTTATTTTTTAAATTCCTTTATCTCATTTTCATTAAAATCAACACAAATATTTTCATCCAAATAATGATTCTCATAAGGAAGATAGCACAATCTTAAACCAGAATTTGTAAGTAAAAAATTATTATTAAAAGAAACTTGCTCCATATCATCAAAACACTCATCACAAACAAGTTTAAGTTTTTGATGCAAGAGTTCTTTAAATTTCAAATTATCCACATCATAAAGCTCATTTAAATTTAAAAATACTTTTTTATCCATATCGAAAACAAAATTATTGAGCTCTAAAATTGCACGACTATCCTCTTCGTAAAAATAATACCATTCCTCAAAACCAAGCTTTCCATCTTTTAATACAATAGGCTTTTGGCGAATTTGTTCAAAACTAACAACTTGCTTATGCATAGGATGGAACTCCCTGATCTCATCTTTATAAACTAAAAAATCGAGACTGCGTTTGATTCTTGTATTGTTTTGCTCTTTTATAAGTTCAAGAGTTGTTGTTCCTAGCCTATCTCCTTGAATTGTTTTATTATCAAACATCAGCTCCTTAGAAGAAGAAATTCTATATTTTTTTTGTTCATCTTCCCATGAATTTGCTGTTTGAAAAAGAGCTATTTCTATATTTGTATCAAGATCGCTAAGTATTAAAAAACTGGAACTAGTTTGATTAACATCCCTATCAAAAATGGGCACGAAAGGGACATTATCATAAACTATAGCAAAAATTTGTTTATCTTTTAAATCGTAAAAATAAATTTCACCCTTATAAATTTGCGCACAAATCAAACTTACACAAAAGCACAACAATAGCCCTATTTTCAAATTTTATCCTTAAAATTTCACTAAAATAATTTTTATATGCGAAGTCTTATCAAAAAAACTTATTTTATTATCACACACTTCGTAAAAAATTTCATAATTTGCACTATTTAAACTCTGATTGAAACCACATTGGGTTTTTTGCATATCTTTACCATTCCATAAAGGTTTTGCTTCTAAAATATCTTTTAATATATCTTCATAATAAGCATTCTTGAAAAATTTTTGATTAAATACTGTCTTACTATAACATACCGAATTTAAACAAATATCCTCTCTTATTTTAAGCTTGAAAAAGGCTTGGCCTAGTTTATAAACTTCTAAATTCAAGGCTTTATTTTCTTTTTTTAAAAAACCAAAATCGTTGATTTTAATAGCTGGGGTATTAAATACAACCTTCATTTTTTGACTAGAATAGTCTTGATTTTTTAAAGCGCAAGCACTAAAAAATAAAAGCAAAAAAAAGATAAAAATTTTTTTCAATACTCTTGACCTATTTTAAATTTTTAAAGCTAAGATTTAATTCTAAATTAAGCTCTTTAACCATTTTCATCACAGCTTGCAAATCATCAATTTGCTTTGCAACCACACGAATTTCATCTCCTCGTATGGAAGAACTTACTTTTAATTTACTATCTTTAATAGCCTTATTGATTTTCTTAGCATTTTCGCTATCAATGCTATCATTGGCTTTCAAATTCAAGCGAAACATCGCTCCACTTTCGCGTGAAAGCTCTTTAATAGCATTAGAATTAATGCCTCTTTTTATAAGTTTTGAAATCACAATATCTTTTAAAACATCAAGTTTTGCTTCACTTGAAGAATGAAGCTTAAAAACACTGTCTTTCTCACTGAATTCAATTTCACACTTAATACCTTTTAAATCATAGCGAGAATCAAGCTCTTTTTTTGCCTGCTCAAAAGCATTTTTAAGCTCTTGTTTATCTAAAGCCGCTGAAATATCAAAACTATGTTCACTTGCCATTTTCTATCCATTCTTTTAAATTATCATAAACCATAGACATCAATTTTTCCACCGCTTCTTTACTCGCCCAAGCCACATGTGGAGTTATGATGAGATTTTCTTTATTTTTGATATTTAAGAGAGGATGATTTTTAACCATAGGCTCACTCTCTAAAACATCAAGTCCTACGCGGATATTTTTTTCATCTATTATTTTTGCCAAATCATTTTCATTAATGATTCCACCCCTGCCTACATTAACCAAAATCGCATTATCTTTTAAAAGTTTTAACTTCTCATAAGTAAGCAAATTTTTTGTTTTTTCATTTAAAGGAGCGTGAATGCTAACAATATCGCAAGTTCTTAAAAGCTCTTCCAAATTTAAGCATTCAAATTCGGCATTTTGATTGAGTCCGCTTGTTGAATAATAACAAATTTTAGCCCCAAAAGCACTAGAAATTTTAGCCACTTCTTTACCTATACTGCCTAGTCCTATAATACCGTGCTTTTTACCCTCCATTGAATTTAAAATTCTACTAAAATCCGTAAAGATAGGGCTATCACACCATTTACCCTCTTTGCTCCATTTATCATAATAAGGAATATGATTTAAAAAAGCAAAAATAAATGCAAAAGTATGCTGAACTACGCTCATAGTAGAATATCCAGCAGCATTTTTTACGATAATACCCTTTTCTTTGGCGTATTCAACATCGATATTATTTACGCCCGTAGCTGTTTCTAAAATAAGCTTTAAATTAGGGCAAGCATCCATAACTTCTTTATCGATAACAACTTTGTTTGTCATAACCACATCTGCATCTTTTAAACGCTCTATGGTTTCTTTTCTATCCGTTAAAGCATAACTTTGAAATTCTCCAAAATGCTTAAAAATACTTAAATCATAACCCCCTAAAGTTGCCGCATCTAAGCATACAATTTTCATTTTTTACCCTTCAATAACATGTCCTACAAATTTAGAATAATTATCAAGCACAAGCCCACCTTTTCTAAAGCCCAAGCCACAACCCTCATAAGCAAAGAAAACACCTGCTTGATAATATTCATTATCATGTGAGTTAAATTCTACATATTCTTGATAAATGTTTTTATTGTTTCCATAAGGACCTACATTCTCATGTAAAATTTTACCTTCTTTGATTATACTAATATTTGCCCCTTCTCTACCAAAAACAGGTTTTTTCACATAGTCTTTTCCTTCTAAAGGAGTATCTCGTGTTTCTAAAAGTAATGGGTGATTTGGAAAAAGCTCCCATAAAATTTTTAAAATTCCCTTAGACTGAAATAAAAGCGTATAAGCAGGATTTAAAATAATAGCTTTTTGATTTCTCATAATCTGTGTTAAAAGCATGGCAAGCTCGCCTTCTTCTATGGCTATATCCTCCCAAGGAACGAGTTTAAACCAATATTCATAATTTACACCCTCTTTAAAAATTCCTTCTTCACTAAATTCAACCTCATCTACAAAGGAAAAATCAGTTTGAAATCCTGCTTCATTTGCGATATGAGCAAGTAATTTTGTAGTGATTTCTTCCTCTTTACTTCCTGCCACACTTGAAAAAAGAATTTTCCATCCTTGATAATACTCTTCAAAACCTTGAGTATCCTCCTCAAGAGTGATCAATCTTTTAAAATTATCCATTAAACTTTCATAAATACTATTAAATTGTTTACTTTCATCCATACCATTTTGCTTTAAAATCGCCCATTGCAAGATCGCACTTTCAAAAAGAGCAGTTGGGGTATCTGCATTAAATTCTATAAGCTTTATAGGTTTACCATCAAGACCACCTGCTAAATCAAAACGACCATATAAATGCCAATGCACTTCATTTTCCCAACTCATTTTAATAGCGTCAATAAGATTAAAAGGGATTCCAAGCTCATCAAAACGATTATTATCTATAACATTTTGTGCTGCAGCTACAAACATATCATAAAGCTCATTCACTGCTTCATAATAAGCATTGGCTTCATTTTCACTTACACATACTAACTTATCACTTATATAATCACTTCCATCTTCATCACTATGCCATGAAAATCCTATACTTTCTAAATAATCTTTTTGAAGTTTTTCAACCTGTACTACTCTCATCTTTTCTCCTTAAGATCCAAAAGAAGAACTTGAAGATGATTTAGAACCACCACCGAAAAATCCTGATTTTGAAGCACTTGAAGCAGAGCCTGCTGTACCTGCTTTATTAAAGCTATTAACACTTCTTTGATAAGCACTTTGATTTGAAAAAGCACCTCGTTGTTGATTAGCAAAATTTTGATTATTAAAAAGTTTAGAGCCTATCCAGCTACCCAAAATCGCACCTGCAGCACTTGCAAGTAAAGTTTCTCCTAAGCTCAATCCTCCACTACTGATTTGACCACCCTCTTTAGTCAAATTTGAAGTCCCATTATCAATCTTAGCTGCTTCTTCTTTGATGAGTGCATCCATTTCTTCTTTGCTTAATACTCTTTCTGTACCATTAATATCTTTTAAAACAACCCTAGTTTCATCACTTGGAAATTGATCTTTGATTTTATATTGACCTGGGGCAATTTCTTCAATGATAACAAAAGCTCCTTGAGCATTTGCCGCTTGATTTAAAGTATCGCTATTATCATTACTACCTCCACATCCTACTAAAGCTCCACCTGCAACAGCTGTAAGGCCACTTATCATACCAATTTGGATAATTTTTTTAATTTTTTTCATAGTCTTGATCCTCAAATGAGATTTGGAATTTATTTTTTGATAAAATTCTAACAAAAAATAATCAATTAAATCTTACAAAAATGAAAATATTTTAAAGAAACAAAACGCAAACTTAATATATATAAAATAAAACTAGGATTTTAAAACAAAGTAATTTTATAACGAAATTATTAGGATAAAAAGCCCTTTCGGGCTTTGGGTTAAAGTCTTGACTCGTAGCGTCTAAGCATATAAAGTCTTTTAAGCATTTTCTTACGAGCTGAAATTTTTTGTTTTTTACGAATTTCAGTCATAGGCTCAAAAAATCTTCTTGCTCTTACTTCAGTAACAACTAGATTTCTATCTACTTGTTTTTTGAACTTACGATACGCTTCGTCAAAAGACTCGTTAGGATGTACCTTAATTCCTGGCACTATCCTCACCACCTTTCTGTGTAAATTTTTGTTGTGAATTATGATTATAGAACATTTCTTATTAATCCAAACTTAGAAAGCATTTAAAAATTGTTTTAGTTTTTTGGGCTATAATCGTAATTACTAATTTTTTACGAGGTTTTTTATGGAAAATCATATCACCAACTATACTAAAAAGCGTTATTTTACATATTTAGTTGCAACAATTGTAATATTTTGTTTACCTTTTGTTACAATTAATGGAAACCATTTCTTTTTATTGAGTTTTGATCATTCCAAACTGAATCTATTTTTTATTTCATTTTCAACTCAAGAATTATATCTTATGCCTTTTTTACTTATTTTTCTTTTTTTATTTATATTTTTTATAACCACTTTAGGAGGAAGAATTTGGTGTGCTTGGAGCTGTCCTCAAACTATTTTTAGGGTGATTTATAGAGATATTATCCAAACTAAGCTTTTAAAAATTCGTAAAAATATCAACAATAAACAAAAAGAATACGAAGGGTACTATTTTAAAAAAATTATAGGTGTGATTTTATTTTATTTCATATCTTTATTAGCTGTAAGTAATTTACTTTGGTATTTTGTTCCGCCTGAAGATTTCTTTGCTTATATACAAAATCCTGGCGAACATTTGCTTTTACTTGGTATTTTATTTTGTGCAAGTTTATTTTTAACCTTAGATATTACCTATTTAGCAGAAAAATTTTGTATTTATGTATGCCCTTATGCAAGAGTTCAATCCGTAATGTTTGATCGCGATACCATGCAAGTGATTTATGATGAAAAACGCGGAGGAGTGATTTATGATGGACATACCAAACTTTATAAAAAACCACCTGAAGGTGAATGCATAGGTTGTGAGGCCTGTGTAAGTATTTGTCCTACCCATATAGACATACGCAAAGGCATGCAACTTGAATGTATCAATTGTTTAGAATGCGCTGATGCCTGTTCTAAAGTACAAAGCAAATTTAACAGACCAAGTTTGATTAATTGGACTAGCGTAAAAGCCATAGAAACACGCAAAAAAGTAAATTATTTCCGCTTTAGAACCATTGCTTATTTTATTGTTCTTTTAATTGCTTTGATTGCTTTGATAATCATGGGTAGCAAAAAAGAAAATATGCTTTTAAATATCAATCGTAGCAGTGAGCTTTATCAAATTTCACATACTCACAAAGGTATAGAAATTTCAAATGCGTATACTTTTTTGTTTCAAAATACCGATTCTAAAACTCATGAATATTATTTTGAAGCCAGCTTAGAAGGCATTGATAATGGCATAGAAATCATTCGTCCAAGCAAAGCTTTTACATTAAAAGCAGGAGAGCAAGCTAAGAAAATTGTTGTAATAAAAGCTACTAAAAAACTGGCTGATAATGATCAAAAAGATGTGATTTTTCCACTTCACATCAAAGCCTATGCCAAAGATAATAAAGAGATTGTCATTTTTAGAGAAAGCATTTTTGTTTATCCGAAGAGCACGATTTTAAAGGGGTATAATGAATCCAAATAAAGCACCTTCTAAAAAAGTTTTAGCAAGAAGAGAAAAGATTAAAAATGTTGCTTTTGATCTATTTTTAACCAAGGGTTTTCAAGAAACTAGCTTAAGTGATATTATTAAATTATCGGGCGGTTCGTATTCTAATATTTATGATAGTTTTCATAGTAAAGAAGGTTTATTTTTTGAAATTTTAGATGATGTTTGCAAAAAACATTTTGATTTGATAGCCTCCCAAACTCAAACCATTAAAAATGAAAATTTAAAGGAATTTTTAACCTCTTTTGGACTTACTTTTGTTGATATTTTCAATCAAGTCCAAACTGTTGCCTTTGGTAAAATTATTTTTTCTCAAGTTTATGATAAACATAAGCATGTTAAAAATTGGATTGAAAATAATCAGAAAATTTTCTCCTATAGCATACTTATAGAACTTTTTAAAAGACAAAATAGTAGCTATATTTCAAATAATGCTCAAAAACTTGCTATGCTTTTTTGCGCTATGTTAAGAGAGCCTTATCATAGCTTAAATGTTTTAGCTGATACTCCTTTAATGAGTGAACAAGAACAAAAAGAACATGTAGATTTTATTGTCAATATATTTTTAAAAGGAATTGAAAATAAAACTTCAATTTAATTAAGTAAATGTAAAAATTATTAACCAAATTTGAGTTATAATACGTCTTAAAAATTTTGTAATAAATATTACAATATATTTAAATTAAAAATTTTAAGGCAAAAATCATGAATTCGTTTCAAAAAAATACCCTTTTACTTCTAAGCGCTTTATTTTTATTTTCCGCTTGTAGTAAGGAAGAAGCACCTCAAAAACAAATACCTCCTCAATCTGTTAGCACTATGAGTGTCAAAGCCGAAAATTTACCGCTTAGCTTTACTTATCCTGCAAAACTTGTTAGTGATTATGATGTCATCATCAAACCTCAAGTAAGCGGTGTTATTGTAGAAAAACTTTTCAAAGCAGGTGATTTAATTAAAAAAGGACAAACTCTTTTTATTATTGAACAAGATAAATTTAAAGCAAGTGTAAATTCAGCCTATGGAAAGGCTTTAATGGCTAGAGCAAATTTTGATAATGCTAGTAAAGATTATAACCGCTCAAAAACTCTTTATAATAAAGGTGCAATCTCTCAAAAAGAATACGATAGCGCCTTAGCAAATTTTAATAATACAAAAGCAAATCTCACTAGCGCTAGAGCAGACTTAGAAAATGCACGCATTGATTTAGCTTATACTGAAATTAAAGCTCCTTTTGATGGTATTGTAGGAGATGCTTTAATCAACATAGGAGATTATGTTAATTCCTCTTCAACCGAGCTTGTAAGAATTACAAACCTCAATCCAATCTATGCGGATTTTTACATTTCAGATACAGATAAACTCAATATCGTTCGCAATACTCAAGATGGAAAATGGGATTTAAGCAATATCTATGCAGATTTAAATCTTAATGGGGAAGTAGTTAAAGGCAAACTTTATTTTATAGATTCAGTCATTGATGCAGATAGTGGAACAGTAAAAGCTAAAGCAATTTTTGACAATAATGACTCTACTCTTTTGCCAGGTGCCTTTGCAACGATTACTTCAAATGGTTTTATCCAAAAAAATGGATTTAAAATTCCTCAAATTGCAATCAAGCAAGATCAAAACGAGGTTTATGTTTTTCTTTTAAAAGAAGGTAAGGTTGCTAAAGCTCCTGTGCATATAAGCTATCAAGATAATGAATATGCTGTTATCGATAAAGGACTACAAAATGGAGATAAAATCATTTTGGATAACTTTAAAAAAATTAGACTAGGTAGCGAAGTTAAAGAAGTTGGAGCACAATAATGTTTTCTAAATTTTTTATCGAAAGACCTATTTTTGCTTCTGTTGTAGCTATTATCATCTCTTTGGCTGGAGCTATTGGACTTGTAAATTTGCCTATAGAACAATACCCATCCTTAACTCCTCCTACAGTTAAAGTAAGTGCAACCTACACGGGTGCGGATGCTCAAACCATTGCCACAACAGTTGCAAACCCTATCGAAGATGCAATTAATGGTGCTGATAATATGATATATATGGATTCGACTTCAAGTTCCTCGGGAACCATGAATTTAACCGTGTATTTTAATATCGGTACAGATCCTGATCAAGCAACCATAGATGTTAACAATAGAATTTCAGCCGCAACTGCAAAAATGCCCGATGAAGTAAAAAAACTGGGCGTTACAGTTAGAAAAACCTCTTCTACAACACTTGCTGCTATCTCTATGTATTCAAGCAATGGTTCAATGAGTGCGGTGGATGTATATAATTACATTACTTTAAATATTTTAGATGAATTAAAAAGGGTTCCAGGCGTTGGAGATGCTAACGCTATAGGAAATCGTAATTATTCTTTAAGAATTTGGCTCAAACCTGATTTATTAAATAAATTTGGTGCAACAGCTACTGATGTTATCGCAGCCGTCAATGATCAAAACGCTCAATATGCCACAGGTAAAATCGGCGAAGAGCCCTTGACTCAAAAATCACCTTATGTTTATTCTATCACCATGCAAGGAAGATTGCAAAGCCCTAGTGAATTTGAAAATATTATCCTAAGAACAAACGAAGATGGTTCTTTTTTAAGATTAAAAGATGTAGCAGATATTGAGATAGGCTCTCAACAATATAAATCTCAAGGGCGATTAAACGGAAATGATGCGGTTCCAATTATGATCAATCTTCAATCAGGAGCAAATGCACTCAATACAGCAAAGCTTGTAGAAGCTAAAATGCAAGAACTATCAAAAAGCTTTCCCGAAGGTTTAGAATATAAAATTCCATACGATACAACTAAATTTGTTATCGAGTCTATTAAAGAAGTTGTAAAAACCTTTGTTGAAGCGTTGATTTTGGTTATTATTGTTATGTATATGTTCTTAAAAAATTTCCGCTCAACACTCATTCCTATGATCGCCGTTCCTGTTTCATTACTAGGAACTTTTGCGGGACTTTATTTGTTAGGATTTAGTATAAATCTTTTAACATTATTTGCCCTGATACTAGCCATAGGTATAGTCGTAGATGATGCTATTATTGTGGTTGAAAATATAGATAGAATTTTACATGAAGATGAAAATATCAGCGTTAAAGATGCAGCCATTCAAGCAATGCAAGAAGTAAGCTCACCTGTAATTTCGATTGTTCTTGTACTTTGTGCTGTTTTTATACCTGTATCTTTTATTTCAGGCTTTGTGGGAGAAATTCAAAAACAATTTGCACTCACCTTAGCTATATCTGTGACCATATCAGGTTTTGTAGCCCTTACTTTAACACCTTCTTTATGTGCACTCTTTTTAAGACGCAATGAAAGCAAGCCTTTTTATATTGTTCAAAAATTTAACGATTTCTTTGACTGGAGCACTTCTATATTTAGTGCAGGCGTTGCTTATATGCTTAAAAGAACCATTCGTTTTGTTTTGATTTTCTGTATCATGCTCGGAGCAATTTTTTATCTTTATAAACAAGTTCCTGGCTCTTTGGTTCCTGAAGAAGATCAAGGTTTAATGATAGGTATTATCAACCTTCCTTCGGCTTCAGCTCTACATAGAACGATCTCGGAAGTTGACTCTATGAGTCAAGAAATTCTAAAAACCAATGGCGTAAAAGATGCTATGGCTATGATAGGTTTTGATTTATTTACAAGCTCACTTAAAGAAAATGCCGCTGCAATGTTTATAGGGCTTGAAGATTGGAAAGATAGAAATGTAAGTGCTGATGAAATCATCATGGAGCTTAATAAAAAATTTGCCCCTGATCGCAATGCTGCAAGTGTATTTAGAGGATTGCCTCCTATACCTGGGCTAAGTATCACGGGTGGTTTTGAAATGTATGTGCAAAATAAAAGCGGAAAAAGCTACGATCAAATTCAAGAAGATGTAAATAAACTTGTAGCAGCAGCCAATCAAAGAGAGGAATTATATGGGGTTCGAACTACTCTTGATACGAGCTTTCCTCAATATAAACTCATCATTGATAGAGATAAACTAAAGCATTTTAATTTAAATATGCAAGATGTTTTCAGTACAATGAATGCAACTATTGGAACATATTATGTTAATGATTTTACTATGCTTGGTAAAAATTTTCAAGTCAATATTCGCGCAAAAGGAGATTTTATAAATACCCAAAATGCATTGAAAAATATTTTTGTGCGCTCAAATGATGGAAAAATGATACCACTTGACTCTTTCTTAACTCTACAAAGAAGTTCAGGGCCAGATGATGTAAAACGTTTTAATATTTTCCCAGCAGCACAAATACAAGGACAACCTGCTCCAGGATACACTTCAGGACAAGCCATAGAAGCGATTTCCCAAGTAGCACAAGAAACTTTAAGTGATGATTACTCTATAGCTTGGAGTGGTTCAGCCTATCAAGAAGTTTCAAGCAAGGGAACAGGGAGCTATGCCTTTGCTTTGGGTATGGTGTTTGTATTCTTAATCCTAGCAGCACAATATGAAAGATGGCTTATACCTTTAGCTGTTGTTACAGCTGTACCTTTTGCCGTTTTTGGTTCGTTTTTACTTGTATACTTAAGAGGATTTACTAATGATATATATTTTCAAACCGGACTCTTGCTTTTAATTGGACTTTCAGCTAAGAATGCTATTTTGATCGTTGAATTTGCTATGGAAGAACGCTTTAAGAAAGGTAAGAAAATATTTGATGCAACTATCGCAGCTGCAAAACTTCGCTTTAGGCCGATAGTTATGACCTCTTTAGCTTTTACTTTTGGGGTTTTACCAATGATTTTTGCAACTGGAGCAGGAAGTGCTTCAAGACATTCTTTAGGGACAGGGCTTATTGGTGGAATGATAGCTGCTTCTACTTTAGCTATATTCTTTGTACCTTTATTTTTCTATCTTTTAGAAAATTTCAACGAGTGGCTAGATAAGAAAAGGGGTAAAGTTCATGAATAAAATAATTTCAATAAGTGCTATAGCAAGCTTAAGCCTTTTTATTTCAGCTTGTTCTTTAAGTCCAAATTTAAATATTCCCGAAGCAAATTATAGTCTTGATAATAAACTAGGTGCTCTATCTTGGGAAAAAGAAAACAATCATACTCTTTCTAAGGAATGGTGGAAAGAATTTGATGATGAGAAATTAAATCAAGTTGTTGATTTAGCCCTTAAGAACAATAATGATTTAAAGCTTGCTTTTATTCATATGGAACAAGCTGCTGCTCAATTAGGCATAGATTTTAGTGATTTGCTGCCAAAATTAGATGGTAGCGCTAGCGCAAATCGTGCAAAAACAGCCATAAACGCTCCAAGCAACCGCACTGGGGAAGTCAGTTATGGCAATGATTTTAAAATGGGACTGGATTTAAGCTACGAAATTGATCTTTGGGGAAAATATCGCGATACTTACCGCGCTTCAAAATCAGGCTTTAAAGCTAGTCAGTATGATTATGAAGCCGCAAGACTTTCTATAGTTTCAAGCGTAGTTCAGACTTATTTTAATTTTGTAAATGCAAACGAAAATGAAAAAGCTTTAAAAGATGCTTATGACTCAGCACAAGAAATTTATCAAATTAATTATGAAAAATTTCAAGTAGGAGCAGTAGGAGAATACGAAATCGCACAATCAAGAGCAAATTTAGAAAGTACTGCTTTACAATACAATGAAGCAAAATTAAATAAAGAAAACTATCTTAAAGCTTTAAAAATTCTAACTTCAAATGATTTAAACGATATTCTTTATCAAGATCAAGCTTATCAGGTTTTCAAGCTCAAAGATTTTGATATACCAAGTGGAATTTCAAGTACTATACTCTTGCAACGTCCTGATATTGGTTCTTCTTTAGAAAAACTTACTCAACAAAATTATCTAGTAGGAGTAGCTCGCACAGCTTTCTTGCCTAATCTTTCATTGACGGGCTTATTGGGATTTGAAAGTGGGGACTTAAATACACTTGTAGAAGCGGGCTCTAGAACTTGGAATATAGGTGGGAATTTCACAATGCCAATTTTCCACTGGGGAGAAATTTATCAAAATGTGAATTTAGCAAAACTCAACAAAGATGAAGCTTTTGTAAATTATCAAAACACCCTAGTCGCAGCCTTTGGAGAAATTCGCTATGCTTTAATTGCTAGAAAGACTATTCGCTTGCAGTATAACAACGCGCAAGCAAGTGAATTATCTTATAAAAGAATTTATGAAATAAGTAAAGAGCGTTATGATGTGGGTGAAATGTCTTTGCAAGATTATCTACAAGCACGCCAAGATTGGCTAAATGCTACAGTTGCTTTTAATAACACTAAATATTCTTATGCCAATTCTATAGTCAATGTTATCAAAGCTTTTGGTGGTGGTTTTGAAAAAAATGAAGATATTGGTAAAAATATAGAAGAAGAATCAAAAAATTTAGATATGTCTTTTAGAGAGTAAGAATTTACTCTCTAAATTAAATTGTTCTTGCTAAAAATCTCTATTTAAATCAGAATCACTAACCTCATACGCTTTATAAATAGCAGGCAGCAATTTTCTCATCGCATAATCTAAATGATAAAATTGCTTATAAACCTCCTCTGCATTTAAATCCTTAGCATTGCTAAAATCAAACACTTCAGTATTGCCAACTTTTGAAATATTCTTATCAAAATAAGAATAAAATTCCGCCCTTTGTTTAAACAATGCATTTAAATTTTCCACTACTTTTGTTTTATCCATAAACCATCCTTTCTAATTATTTTGAAAGTTATAGCATTTTTTTGCTAAAAATAAAGAAATTTACACTTGATTTAGTAAAAAATTGATAAAGTTATATTATATTTTACCCTTTAAGGTGAGTTAATGAATTTGTTTCAAAATTTGGCTTTAAAATATTCTCATGCCATGATGGAAAAATCTTTGCATAAAAGTTTCAATGTCGAACTTTTAAAAAATCCTCAAGAAAAACAAGCAAAGCAAGATAAAAGCTATATGCTTTATGCTCATATACCTTTTTGTCATACTTTTTGCCCTTATTGTAGTTTTCATAAATACTATTATGATGAGGAATTAGCTAAAATTTATTTTGAAAATTTAAGAAAAGAGCTTGTACTTATAAAAGATAAAGGTTTTGATTTTAACTCAATGTATGTAGGAGGCGGAACAACATTAATCAACGAAAATGAACTATTAAAAACTCTAGAACTTTGTAAAAAACTTTTTAACATCAAAGAAATTTCTTGCGAAAGCGATCCTAATCATATAATCCCTGAAAAACTCTCTATGTTTAAAGGTATAATTGATCGCTTAAGCTGTGGAATTCAAAGTTTTGATGATGAAATTTTAAAAAAAATAGCAAGATACAATAAATTTGGATCTTCTAAACAATTGCAAGAAAAAATTTCAAAAGCTTTAGGAATTTTACCGATTTTTAGTCTTGATTTAATTTTTAATTTCCCATCGCAAACAGAAGAACAACTTTTAAATGATTTAGAAATTGCCAAAAATTTAGCCCCTCAACAAATCACAACCTATCCTTTAATGAAATCCAATCTAACCAAAGACAATATAGCCAAAAGTCTTGGCGTTGAGATTAAAGACAATGAATTTAAATACTATCAAATGATACGAGATTTTTTTAAGGATTATCAGCAAAATAATGGCTGGAGTTTTTCTTTAGAAAAAAATCAACTCAACGATGAATATGTAAGCTCTCATCATGAATATTTAGGAGTTGGAAGTGGAGCTTTTAGCTTTTTAGACGGGGAGTTGCTTATCAATGCTTTTGATTTAAATGATTATGCAAAAATGATACAAGAAAAACAAAATGCCAACATAGCAAAAGCGAGTTTTACACAAAAAGAGATTATCAAATACATATTTTTAACTGAAATGTTTGCAGGAAAAATACAAATTGATAAATTCAATCAAACCCTTAATTGTGATCTTGAAAAAGAACTCTTTAAAGAACTTTTAGGACTTAAAATAAGCAATGCTATCAAAAAAGAAAATGGCACTTTGATTACAAGTGAATTTGGACAGTATCTCTTTGTAGTTTTAATGAAGGATTTTTACACAGGGATGGATCTTGTACGCGCAGTATTTAGAGACAGCAAACGCTTAAAAAATAAAGATTTTATCAATATAATGAAGGAAAATATAAGCTCTATTTAATTTCTTTTTGAAATTAAATAGATAATGAAAAATTAAAATGGACGAATTACCATCATTAAGGCAATGATAATAAACATTAAAGTAGGAAATTCATTATAAATTCTAAAATATCTTCCACTTTTTGTAGAAGTATCATTTGCCAAAGCTTTTAAACAAAAATAATTATGTATATGAAAAATAATCAAAAGTGTAGCACAGGTAAGTTTTGCATGCATAAATCCAGAACCTACCATCAAAACTTCTTTATGGGCATGAAGCATCAAACTCCCGCTAATAACGGTTGCTATCATCGCGGGATTTTGTATACCAAAATAAAGTCTTCTTTCTTGAATCTTTACAACATCAACAAAACCTTTATTGTCTTTATTTTCTGCGTGATATACAAACAAACGAGGCAAATAAAAAAGTCCTGCCATCCATGAAACAAATGCTAAATAATGCACCCATTTAATCCAAAAATAATACTCATTAATCCATTCTGTCATTTTTTTCCTTTTTTTATGAAAATTTCTTTTAATAAAATTAAAGCAACGCTTATATTTATCATCACATCTGCTACATTAAAGATAGCAAAATGAAACCATTTGTGCCAAAAAAACATATCCACCACTCCTCCGTGTATAAAACGGTCAAGCAAATTCGAACACCCCGCTCCTAGCATCATGCCAAAAGCTACCAAATGCTCTCTTAAGAATTGTTTTTGCCACAAAAGGTATATAAAAAGCGCTAATATCAAAGCTAAATGTAAGTATTTTAAATAATGCTCTAAAAAACTAAACATAGAAAAAGCAACTCCTGTGTTTAGAGCATAAGTTAAATCCAAATACTCACTTTGCCAACGCAAACCTGATAAAGTCAAAGACTTTACCCACTGATCAAAAGCAAAAACTACGATAAAAACTAAAATAAATATCAAGATAGTTTTATATTTTTTAACCATTCAATGCTTTCTTGAAAAATTCAACTACATTTTTCATTTCTTTTTCTAAAATTTTAGCATCTTTAGCTTCTAGTAAAAGTCTGATCAAATTTTCTGTTCCAGAATAGCGAAATAACACATTAATATTTTTATTTTCCAAATCCTGTTTTAACTCTTTCAAACCCTTAATCTTATCTAAATCTTTTTTTTCTGAAATTTTAAGATTGGTTAAAAGTTGTGGATAAGGTTTGATTTGCCCTAAAATAGTACTTGCAGATTTTTTCTTACAAAGCATCAAAGCACTAAATTGCAAAGCTGCTATAAGTCCATCTCCTGTTTTTGCATAATCACTAAAAATAATATGCCCGCTTTGCTCTCCGCCGAAATTTCCACCCTTGGCTTTTAGCTTCTCAAGCACATATTTATCGCCTACATTACAAGTATCAAGCTCTATACCGTGCTGATTTAAAAATTCTTTCAAAGCCCCATTGCTCATAATAGTAGCTACTACGCTAGATTTTAATTTACCTTGTTCTTTTAAGAAAAGGGCTAAAACTCCGAGCAAGCTATCTCCATTTGCTACCTCACCCTTCTCATCTACCACAACCAAACGATCCGCATCTCCATCAAAAGCAAAACCGACATCCGCACGCAAACGCTTTACTTCAGCAGCTAAATTTGAAGGATGCAAGGCACCGCAATTTTCATTGATATTAAGCCCATTAGGTTTATCACTCATTACTATAACTTCAGCTCCAAGTTCTTTAAAAACAGTCGGAGCCACCTTATAAGCTGCTCCATGAGCTACATCTAAGACTACACGCAATGATTTTAGAGTTAAATCCTTAGGGAAAGAATTCTTAATAGAAACAATATATCTTCCTATAACATCATCAATTCTTTTGGCTTGACCGATTTTCTCCATATCAACTTTAGAGCTTTGAATAAGCTTATCATCATAATAAATTTCTTCAATCTTTTTTTCTATATCTTCACTAAGCTTATTTCCGTGTGCATCAAAAAACTTAATCCCATTATCATAATAAGGATTATGCGAAGCTGAAATCATAATACCCGCATCACAACGCATATCTTCAGTTAAAAACGCAATCGCAGGCGTTGGCATAGGACCTATTTGTATTACATTATATCCTATGGAGGTAAGACCCGAAACAATAGCATTTTCTATCATATAACCACTTCTTCTTGTATCTTTACCTACTAAAATATTATTTGTAACACTCTTATCTTTAAAATAAATTCCAGCGGCCATGGCAAGACGCATAGCTAAAAAACTATCTAAAAATTCGCCCGCTTTTCCACGAACGCCATCCGTTCCAAAAAGTTTCATCATTAAACCTTTCTCAATGAAATTCTAGAAATTATAGCAGAGCTAGGATAAAGAAATTTAAACAAACCCTAAAAAGATTTAGGGTTTGATGGCCTTATAGTTCAGGCTTTGGAGTTTTTTCCGTAGAAACAGGAAGTTGAGGATAAACCACCGCTGGTTTAGTTCCAGTTAAAGATTTCAAGAAGGTTTCTATGCTTTTTGCCTCTTTATCAGAAATTTGAATACCAAGTTGCACACTACCCATTTCTTTAATCGCATCGGTTAATTTCCATATCGCACCATTATGGAAATATGGAGCTGTCTCAACTACATTTCTTAAAGTTGGGGTTTTAACCATACCATTTTCATCCCCTTTAAAATCACCCAAATTTGCAAATTTATATTTACCTGCAACCTCAAATGCTTGCATATTTCCACCCAAATTTACACCATTATGACAAGCTACACAACCTTTATCTATGAAAAGTTTTAAACCTTTTTGCTCCTCTTTAGTTAAAGCTTTTTCATCTCCATTTAAGAAATTATCAAAGCGAGATGGAGTAATTAAAGTTCTTTCAAAATTTGCTATTGCATCGGCAATATTGTCAAAATTCACACCGCTTTTGCCATAAATTTTCTTAAATTCTGCAACATATTCAGGCAAAGAAGCGATTTTTTCTACAGCTAATTTTGCCGGAGTTGCCATTTCAGCTTCAGATTCGATAGGTCCCTTGGCTTGATCAGCTAAAGTTCCTGCACGTCCATCCCAAAATTGAGTCGTGTTTAAAACGGCATTATATACAGTTGGGGAATTTAAATGATGAGGGTTTGCAGTCCATTTATGTCCTACTGCTGCACTGATACCATCGGCTCCACCAAGTCCTAGATTATGACAGGTATTACATGAAATAATACCGCTTTTTGAAAGGCGAGGCTCAAAATAAAGCTTTTTACCTAGCTCAACTTTATCAAGAGTAAATTCAGTAGCCTTTACTCCATTTGCTTTCAAGATCTCATCCACACCTTTTTGATCTTTTGGTAAAGCAACTAAACCTGAATTTTTAGCCTCTTCTATAAGACTTTGGGCATTTAAACTTGAAAAAGCAACTAATGATGCAATCAATAACGATTTGACTTTCATTTACAAACTCCTTTACTTTTAGATATAAACTTAAACTAAATAATATAGCTTTATTACTTAAATATTTATAAAAATTATTAAATAATATTAATAATTAATTAATACAAAATATATCCTATTTTTTTGATTTATTTATTTTTTTTGCATATAATACTTCAATTATTTCTTAAGGTTAATAATGGAAAATTTAATCATTTATGCAATTGCTTATCTTTTAGGCTCTATTCCTTTTGGTTTAATTTTGGCCAAACAATTTGCTAAGATTAATATACAAAATCAAGGCTCAAAAAGCATAGGCGCAACAAATGTGTTAAGAGTTGTTAAGGAAAAAGATCCAGTTTTAGCTAAAAAACTTGCTATTGCCACTATTGTTTTAGACTTTGCAAAAGCAACTATACCCTTGCTTATACTTAAATTTTTAAATTATGATTTAAATCTACTTTGGACTGTTGCGGTTTTAACGGTATTTGGACATTGCTTTTCAATCTATCTTTTATTTGAAGGTGGTAAAGGGGTTGCAACTGGAGCAGGCGCTATGATAGTGCTTTTGCCTTTAGAACTTTTAACAGCATTTATAGTTTGGTTTATCGTGGGTAAAATTTTTAAAATTTCATCTTTAGCATCTTTATTGGCTTTATTAGTTTTTATAGGAAGCTCTTTTATCTTTAATTATGATATGCAAACCATCAAGACGCATGCACCTGTATTTATTATAGCTTTTATAATTATTTATAAACATTTGCCAAATATCAAAAGATTGGTTTTTAAAGAAGAATGCAAAGTTATATAAATATCAAAATGCAGTTTAAATGCATTATAGGAATATTAAAATTTGAACGCAAGAAAAAACAAAAAGTTTGCGTTCATCTTAAGGCTAAGGCGAACGATTTTTTAGATTATGCTAAAGTGTCAAAAAAAATCAAAAAATACTATAAAAAAGAACAATTTCTTACCCTAGAAGAATCTTTAGAATTTGTTTGTGCAAAATTACATAAAAAATTTCCACAAATTTACTATATCAAAATCTCAACTTATAAACCTGAAATAATCAAAAATACAAGAGTTGGAGTAAAATTAAAAAAATTTTATTAAATTTTGTTTAAAGATATCTAAACATTTACTTAAACTATGTTATAATTTTTTAAAAATTTCTTAACGAAGGATATAATGATGAGGATTTTAGTTATAGAGGATGAAATTAGCCTTAATAAAACTATTATAGATAATCTTAATGAATTTGGTTATCAAACTGACTCTTCAGAAAATTTCAAAGATGGTGAATATTTTATTGGGATAAGACACTATGACTTGGTATTAGCAAGCTGGAATTTACCCGATGGTGATGGCGCAGAGCTTGTAAATACAATTAAGCATAAGTCTCCAAGAACTTCTGTGATGATTATGTCTGCAAAAACAGACAAAGATACAGAAATTAAAGCATTAAAAGCTGGAGCGGATGACTTTGTAAAAAAACCTTTAGATTTTGATATTTTATTGGCTAGAATAGAAGCAAGACTTAGACTTGGCGGCACCAATGTAATCAAAATAGAAGATTTAGTTATTGACCCTGATGAAGAGAAAATAACTTATAAAGGACAAGATATAGAGCTTAAAGGAAAGCCTTTTGAAGTTTTAACTCATTTAGCAAGACATTCGGATCAAATTGTGTCTAAAGAACAACTTTTAGATGCTATTTGGGAAGAACCTGAACTCGTTACACCTAATGTAATCGAAGTAGCAATCAATCAAATACGCCAAAAAATGGACAAACCTTTAAACATCTCTACCATAGAAACTGTTCGACGTAGAGGATATCGCTTCTGTTTTCCTAAAAAATCCTAACCATTTTGCACCCTTTGGTGCAAAATTTTATCTTTATATTTATTTTTTATATTTTATTTAAGTTTTGTTATTGTATAAACTAAAAATTATTTTTAAAATTTTGAAAGGTGACAATGGCTCTTTTGATTACTAAAGATTGCGTATGTTGTGATGCTTGTAGGGAAGAGTGTCCAGATGAGGCTATTTATGAACATAGTCCTATCTATGTGATTGATGCTGATCTTTGTTCAGAATGTGTTAATGATTTTTCAGAACCTGCTTGTATAGTAGCATGTCCTTACGAATGTATCATACCTGATCCTGATAATGTTGAAAGCATAGAAGAGTTAAAATTAAAAAATCGCAATAGAGAATTTTAATGGCAAAAAAAACCGCTGTTGTAGACTTAGGATCAAATTCCATTAGAATGGTGGTTTTTGAAAAAACTTCGAGGTATAGTTTTTACACTACCTGTGAATACAAACGCAAAGTCAGACTTGGGGAAAATGCTTATAATAATGGAAAAATTCTTCAAGAAGACTCTATGCAAAGAGCTGAAAATGCATTGGCTTTTTTTAAACAATGCGCCCTAAAGCATAAGTGTAAAAAAATATTCATTATAGGTACTTCGGCCTTAAGAGATGCTCCAAATTCTAAAGATTTTATTAAAAGAATTAAAGATAAGCTAAACTTAAATATTCGATGTATTGATGGGAAAAACGAAAGTTATCTTGGCGGTCTTGCAACCTTGAATTTATTGAGTCCTTTTAGAGATGGCACGACGCTTGATATAGGTGGGGGTTCAAGCGAACTTTGCCTTATTAAAAATAATAAAATCATCTCTTGTATTTCATTAGACATAGGAACAGTAAGATTAAAAGAATTGTTTTACGATAAAGGCAAAACAGATGCTTTGGATGATTTTATCAATCCGATTTTAGAACAAATTCCTTCTGAATTTTGCAATCAAAATCTCATTGCAATAGGTGGAAGCTTAAGAGCAATCTCAAATTCTATTATGCAAAAAAACTCTTATCCCTTAAAAAATATACATGATTTTAGATATATGCTTGAAGATGAAAAAGAGCATATTTTAAAAATTTTTAATTGCAAAGCAGATGCGTTGATTAATTTTGGTATCAAAAAAGATCGTTTTGATACTATTAAAGAAGGTATTTTTATCTTTCTAAAAATAGCAGAAAAACTCAAAACCAAGCAAATTATTACTAGTGGGGTAGGTATTCGCGAGGGTATATATTTACAAGATTTATTACGTCCTAAACATACTTTTCCTATAAATTTTAACCCTAGTTTAAAATCTCTACAAGATAGATTTCTTCAAGGAAATATAAACAATAAAACACCTTATTTTTCTATGCAAATTTTTAAAGTCTTGCAAACTCTTCATAAAATCCATGAAAAATACAAACAAAGTCTATTAAATGCCGCAAAACTTTGTCATTTGGGTGAATATTTAAATTTTTATTTTGCTAACGAACACTCAGCATATTTTATTTTAAATGGGTTAAATTATGGCTTTTCACATCAAGAAAAAGTGTTGATTGCAACTCTTATTAGACTCAATGGCAAGAAAGTCAATCCTTATAATCTTGAACCCTATAAGCAGCTTTTACCAAACACTCATATCATTTCTTGGCTGAATTTTATTCTTAGTTTGGCCAAAATATTAAGCACAAATGAAAATAAAATTGAAATTGCCTTTGCCAATAATACGCTTTATATTTATAGCGAATCAAAAATTCTTGATCTACCCAAAGATGAGCTCAAAAAAATTACCAAACCAGCTACGATAGCCCTAGCTATCAATCAAAAGCCTTAAGATTTCTTATTTTTTTGACGCTGCTCTATAAGATTTTGGATACGCTTTTTATTCTCTTCAAAAAAAGAATCGAAATTTTTTTCAGATTTTTCTGTAGTCTTTGGCTCATAATCTGAAATTTCAGTTTCTTCTAATACAATATTAGAATTACCCACTATCATAGTATAACGCTTGCTTGCATATTCAAAAACTATCAATTGATTATTTTTATCTAGAAATCTTTGAAATACTACATGAAAATCTCTAGAAATACCTGCATTTTTAAACGCTAAGGTTCTCTTAAGCCACCAAAGCACTATAAGCAAAATAAATAAAACCAACATTACTAAAATGTAATTTGTATAATCATAGCCTTCTAAACTTGTTTTTTTAGAATTCAAAATCGGCTCTTCATTTGTGCTTAAATTATTTTGTTCAGGATTTATACTTTCTTTGCCTTGCTGAACTGCTCTTATCCTAACTCCAAATTTATCATTAATGGAGCTTAATTCTAAAGAGACTGGCTGTTTATTTTGTAGCATGATGTATGTATTGTTATCTTTAGAACTGATACTAATCTTATCAACGAGCCCTGAATTTAAACTTTTTAGCTCTTCTTTGCTGTATTTCAAATCACTGAAAGTTAAAAGAGTGAGATTTTTTTCTTTTTTTTGAGAAATTTTGCCCCCATAAGCACTATCAAAAGATAACATTAAATCCACTCTATCATTTCTATCATAAATATTATAACTGATCAATTCTGCAGCAAAAAGTGGCAGCGCGAGTATACTTAATAATAAAACTTTCATTAAATTTCTTTTTTAAAATATTGAAGTACGGTTTTAGAATCTAGAATTTCATTAATTCTAATTGCTAAATTTTTCTCATAAACCATAACTTCGCCTTTGCCGAAAATACGCTTATTAATATATAATTCAACACTTTCTCCAGCAGGTTTTTCAAGATCGATAACCGAACCTACTTCAAGCTTTAAAAGTTCAGCTACACTCATATTTGTAGTACCAAGCTCACTAACAAAATCTACAGTGATATCTAAAATATCTTCATAAGACTGTAAAAGTCCGTGACGATCTCCAAAATCAATGTCACTGCCCATTATTTACAATATCCTATTCTAAAATAATGATTTTCAAAGCCATAAGTTAAAGATTCATCTAAGATAATAGATGAAAAATCAACTCTGCCCAAATACTCTGGTATACCAAGCTTATACTCATCATCTCCCTTGGCATCATTGAGTAAATTTTTTGCATAGCCTATGATTTGATTAGCGCATTCTTTACTTAAGTCACACCAATCATCTTCTTTAAATTTTTCATCACGGACTAGAATATTGGCAATTGTTTGTAAAAATTCTTTTGGAAAAAATAAATAAAAATGATATTCTCTACCACTTTTTTCCATTATAGGAATACTGGCTCCATAAAGTTCACCTACTATATCTTCAGCCTTTTCGATACGAAGTCTTAAGATATGTTCAAAAAAATGCGTTATTGAATATTCAAGAACTTTTAACATAATATCACCTTTATAAAAAACTTAATTAAAAATTATAGTAAATATAAAATAAAAATATGTTTTAAAAAATTATTTTTCAAAAATTTCTTCCACCCCTTTTAAAATTTGATTCACATCATTACTTGCAAAAAGTTTTACTATATTTGTTCCTACTATCACCCCATCGGCTAGTTTGCGCATATTTCTTACATCCGCATTATTTTTTACTCCAAAACCTATATAAATAGGTAATTTTGTAAATGATCGAATCTCTTGTATTTTTTCTTGCAAGAGTTTATTATCCACACTTTGTCCCCCTGTTATACCTACACTAGCAAGCAAATAAATAAAACCCTTAGCATTTTTTACAAGTTCTTCAACGCGTTCTTTAGGAGTTGTAATGCTTACAAGAGTAATCAAGGCTATGTCATACTTTTGACATTCTTTATACAAAGGCTTACTTTCTTCATAACTTAACTCAGGAACTATCAAAGCAGAAATTCCCAAAGCCTTAGCTTTTTTAACAAAATTTTCTAAGCCGTAAGAAAAAATTAAATTATAATACACCATGAAAACAAGAGCTTTTTTTGTTTTTATTTTGACTAAAAGCTCAAATATTTTATGAATGTCTGCACCTTGCTCTAGGGCAATTTTTGCAGCATTAGCAATGATCTCACCATCGGCAATAGGATCACTATATGCGATTCCTAATTCTAAAACATCGATCGAACTTTCATCCAAACGCTTTAAAAACTCTTCACTAATTTTTAAATTTGGATAGCCTAAAACCATATAAGCTACATTTGCCTTATCCTTGTAAAATTTTGTAAAATCAACCATAAATCATTCCTTTTTTATATTCTCTAATCGTTTGCATATCTTTATCGCCTCTACCTGATAAATTAACCACTATCACGCTCTTTTTGTTTAATTTAGGACAAAGTTTTTCCAAAAATGCCAAAGCATGAGAACTTTCAATAGCAGGGATAATCCCTTCTTCTTTACAAAGCAATTTTAAAGCTATCATACATTCTTCATCAGTAATTGCGTAATATTTTGCCCTACCGCTTTGAGATAAAAAAGCATGCAAAGGACCAATTCCTGGATAATCAAGTCCCGCAGAAACACTATGCACAGGTAAGATATTTCCTAATTCATCTTGTAAAACCTTCGTTTTCATGCCATGGATAATACCTGTTTTTCCCTTGGTTAAAGTTGCTGCATGATAAGGAGTATCAACACCCAATCCTCCTGCTTCAATTCCAATAAGATTTACACCCTCATCTTTGATAAATTCATAAAAAATTCCACCCGCATTACTTCCGCCCCCTACTGCAGCGATGATATAATCTACTTTTTTACCTAGTTTTTTAAGTTGACTTTTGCATTCTTTTCCTATAACGCTTTGAAAATGTGTAACCATCTTAGGATAAGGATAAGGTCCTACGGCACTTCCAACCACATAAAAAAGATTTTTAATATCCCCCACCCAAGCTTGAATAGCAGCAGTTGTAGCTTCTTTTAAGGTTTTAAGTCCACTTTGTATAGCATTAACCTTAGCTCCTAAAAGCTCCATTTTATAAACATTTAAAGCTTGTCGTTGCACATCAGTCGCTCCCATGTAAATTTCACACTCAAGTCCTAAAAGTGCCGCAGCAGTAGCAGTAGCTAATCCATGCTGTCCCGCTCCTGTTTCAGCAATGATTTTTTTCTTACCCATTTTTTTTGCTAAAAGTGCTTGAGCTATAGCATTGTTGATTTTATGCGCTCCTGTATGATTTAAATCTTCGCGCTTAAGATAAATTTCATGTCCATATTTTTTACTTAAATTTCGAGCAAAATAAAGCGGAGTGGGGCGTCCTACATAAGTAGTTAAAAGTTCTTTAAGCTCTTTTTTAAAGGTTTTATCTTGTGCAAATTTCAAAAAAGCATTTTCAAGCTCATTTAAAGCAAACATCGCACTCTCAGGCAAAAACTGCCCACCAAATTCACCATAATACGCCTTTTTCATTTTTTCATCTCCTTTAAAATGTATTTGATTTTTTCCACATCTTTTAAATGATTTTGCTTTTCTATCTTTGAATTTAAGTCTATGATTTTTGGTTTTAAACTTAAAGCTTCATTGATATTATGAGTTCCTATGCCTCCTGCTAAGGCAAAATCTTTTTTAAAGTCTTTCAAAAGATCCCAGTTAAAACTTTCCCCATTGCCTCCATGAAATTTTCCCTTAGTATCAAATAAAATTAAATCCGCATAAATATTTTCTTCCAATTCCAAACGATCCCCTACACTTAAAACCTGCCAAACAAAAACTCCACTTTCTTTTAAGATTTTAAACTCAAATTCACTTATTTTTCTATGAATTTGCACTCCATCAAGCTTTACTTGCTTGATTGCTTTTAAAATAAATTCCAAATTTTCATCGACAAAAACCCCCACACTCTTTTTAAATCCCGCATGGATGATATCGCTTAAACTCATCGCTTGCTCTAAACTAACCTGTCTAGGACTTTTTGCAAAAATAAGCCCCATGAAATCGACATTTAATTCAGCAATTTCCTTGGCATTATTTTCATCCTTAATGCCACAAATTTTAAGCTTTGTCATTTAAGCTCCTAAAATACTCCATTACCTTACCAGAATATATAGCCTCTAAAATAATATCTTTTGCTTTTAAAGGTGTTGAAACTTTATTAGCTGTATAAAGTGCAAACATAGAATTTAAAACCACGATATCAAATTTAGCCCCTTGCATTTTTCCACTTAAGATATCTTTTAAATCTTTAGCATTTTCATAAGCATTGCCTCCCATAATCTCACTATGGAAAGCTCGTTTAAAGCCAAATTGTTCGGGTGTAACGCCGTATTCATAAATTTCACCCTCTCTTACTTCAAAAATCTTTGTTTCATCGCAAATGCTAATCTCATCCATACCATCATTGCCACGCACCACCAAAGCTCTTTTTCGTCCTAGTGATCTTAAAACTTCAGCCAAAAGCTTATGTACAGGTGCATGATAATTTCCCATCATTTGATATTTAAGCTTTAAATTAGGGTGAAGCAAGGGCCCTAAAACATTAAATACAGTTCTTATGCCAAGCTTTGCTCTAAGCTCCCTTAGCTCACCTACTAAAGGATGAAAATACGGAGCATGAAAAAAGGCTAAATTTTTATTTTGCAAATCATTTAAAGCACATTCTAAATTATCAGGAATTTTTACATCTAAAGCATCTAAAACATCAGTGCTTCCGCTTGAACTGGAAATCGCTCTATTCCCATGTTTTGCTACCTTTACTCCTAAAGCTGCTAAAATAAAAGCACTTGCTGTTGATACATTAATACTTTTAAAATTATCTCCTCCAGTACCACATATATCTATCATATCACTTTCATCGCTAAAGGTTTTAGAATAACGCAAAATTTCACGCACAAGACTGCTTAAAGATTTTTGATTAAGGGATTTTTCACTGATTAAAACAAGTAAAGCAGCCGCTTGTAAAGGCTCATAATCCCTACTCATAATAATCTTGCAAATTTCTGAAAAGTCTTCACTTTCCAAATAATGATTTTCACTCATTTTTTGCAAATAAAATCCAAGAGTATGTTTTTTATCCTGAACTGCTTTTTCTTGATTTAAAAAATTAGCAAAAATTTTGATTCCGTATTCGCTAAAATAACTTTCAGGATGAAACTGCACGCCAAAATAAGGTAAAGTTTTATGTTTCATAGCCATGATAACATTATCATCACTCAAAGCCAAAATTTCAAAATCATCAGGCAAATTTTTAACCTCTAAAGAGTGATAACGCATCACACTTACCTCATCTTCAAAATCTTTAAAAATGGTATTTTTATTATAAATTTTAATTAGGGAATTTTTTGCGTGCATAGGATTTTGCAATTTAGCAATTTCAGCCTTAAAACTAAAACCCAAAGCTTGATGTCCTAAGCAAATTCCAAGTGTAGGGATGTTGAGTTGTGATTTAAAAATTTCAAGACATACTCCACTATCTTTTGGATGTTTTGGGCCAGGACTTAAAATGATGTAGTTTGGATTTAAAGCTTTGATTTCATCAAGAGTGATTTTATCATTTCGAACAACTAAAATTTCACCCTCATATACATTTTCAAGCATGGACTTGATATTGAAAACAAAAGAATCATAATTATCAATCAAAAGTATCATTTTAACTCCTTTTAGCCATTTTTTCAAAACTTACTAATAAAGCTTTACGCTTGGCGCAAATTTCTTCATATTCTTTTTGTGGATCACTTTGCAAAACTATACCCGCCCCGCTTGCTATAAAAGCTTTATTTTCTTTAAAGAAAGCTGACCTTATAACGATAGCTAAAACCACATCCTCGTTAAAATTTAAAAATCCAACAGCACCTCCATAAACTCCTCTGTCTAAATTTTCAAGCTCATTGATAATCTCTAAAGCCCTAATCTTTGGAGCACCACTTAAAGTTCCTGCTGGAAAAACCGCTCCTATAATGTCAAAAATATTAGCTTGCTTATCCATTGTCGCATAAACTTCGCTGACTATATGCATCACAAATTTATTTCTTGTTATACTAAAAAGATTTTCAACCCGCGTATTTTTGCCAAATTTGGACGCATCGTTTCTGGCTAAATCAACAAGCATTTTATGCTCACTCAACTCTTTTTCATCACTTAAAAGATCTTTTTCTAATTTTAAAATATCTGAATTTTCATCCAAATTTCGAGTACCTGCTATAGGAGCTAAAAAAATTTCTTTATTTTTTATTTTCAGTAAAAACTCTGGAGAAGAACCTAGCACAACCCCATATTGAGTCGGAAAATAAAACATATAAGCGCTAGGATTTAACTCGCTTAAAGTTTCATAAAATTCAAAGCTATCAAAATTATGCTCTATACAAAGCTGCTTGCTTAAAACCACTTGAAAAATATCTCCGCTTAAAAGATATTCTTTAGCTTTTTCCACACTATGGATAAAATCTCTTTTTTCTTCTTGAAAATCTTGCAAGATTTTATATTCGCAAGCTTTTTTATCGAAAATAAAATCTTCTTTTAAGAAATCAAAATACTTACTTTCTCCGTATTTAAAAAACATTTTGCTAGTTTTTTCATAAACCAAATAAGCTTTAGCATTGGCAAATAAAAAATTTGGAAAATCATAATTTTTATTTTCATTTGAGGGTAAATTCTCAAACAAAGAGATAAAATTTGCACTAAAAACACCAAAAAATCCAGAATATTTACAAATTTGCTCCTTTGAAGCATTTTCATAAAATTTCGCCTTTAATTCGCTAAGAGTGATATCCTTAGCGTCATAAAAATCACAATCAATACCTATAATAACCCTAGTAGAATCTTCAGCAAAGTAAGAAGAAGGGTATTTTTTTAAAATTTGCCTATAATATAAATTTGCTTTCATTTCAAGCATAATACAACCTTTGTAAAAAAATAAAATAAAAAATATGAAGAGTTAAAAAAAGAAGCTTAGAAGCGCCAAGAACGAAGAGTGTGTGTTGATATTAAAATTAAAGAATTATTTAAAAAATCGTTTTTATTCATCTTCTACCTTTCAAAAATTAAGCCTCATTTTTTAAACTATGATGACTTTTATTAATTTTAGAGAAAAAAACATAAAATTATCCTTTAATGTTTATTTAATCTTCAAAAAAATAAATCCATGTAACTCTGTGAAAAATATTTTGTCAAAACAAGCCTTATAAAACATTTTAAAACTAAGATAAGCTTGATAAGATAAAATTACTCCTTATTTAATCAAGAAATGATATAAATTTAGGAAAAAGTATGAATTTTGCAGATTTACCCTATATTTTTATAGGTATATTTTCAGGTATTACTTCAGGACTTTTTGGCATAGGTGGAGGGATGATTATCGTGCCTTCAATGTTTGCATTAGGAGCAAGTGCTCATCATGCTATTGGAATTTCTGTATTGCAAATGATTTTTGCGGCTATTTTTGGTTCTTATATTAATTATAAAAAAAAGAATTTAAATCTAAAAGATGGTATTGTTATAGGACTAGGCGGTCTTTTAGGGGCAAGCTTTAGTGGAATTTTATTACAAGCCTTAAGCGATGTAGCTCTTACTGCTATATTTTTAGGAGTAAGTTGTATATTTTTTATCAAATATGCTTTTGGCATTAAAGAAAGTGTTGTTAAAAGCCATAAAAGTATATGGGTTAAAAATGGAATTTTGTTTATAGCTGGAGCTTTTACAGGAATTTTTGCCATTTCTTTGGGTATAGGTGGGGGACTTTTAATCGCGCCAATTTTGGCTTATTTTTTGGGCTATGATAGTAAAAAAGTGGTTTCGCTTTCTTTATTTTTTGTTATTTTTGCTTCAATCTCTGGCATTATCTCTTTTTCAAATTCAGGTGTGATTGACGCTGAAGTTATCCATAAAGGTGTTTTGGTAGGTTTTGCCTCTATGATAGGCGTTTTCATAGGCATAAAAATCATAGAAAAAATGCATATTTCAGCCCATAGAAAAATTTTACTTTGCGTATATGCTTTATCTATACTTGCAACAACCCATTCTCTACTTAGAAAACTTGGAATTTTAGCATTTTAATCCATTAAAATGCTAAAAGATTTAAAAACATAATTTTTATATTATTATGCTAAAATACCAAATTTATTTAATGCTTAGGAAAAACTTATGAATGATACGATAAAAATCATTGGTGCAAAGGAAAATAATCTCAAAAATATTCATCTTGAAATTCCAAAAAATAAACTCATTGTTTTTACAGGATTAAGCGGTAGTGGAAAATCAACCCTTGCTTTTGGCACACTCTATGCCGAAGGACAACGCCGTTATATAGAAAGTTTGAGTGCTTATGCAAGACAATTTTTAGACAAGGTGGGCAAACCCGATGTGGATAAAATCGAAGGCCTAACTCCCGCTATCGCGATTGATCAAAAAACCACTTCTAAAAATCCGCGTTCTACAGTAGGAACTATCACTGAAATTTATGATTATTTAAGACTTTTATATGCAAGAGTGGGCATTCAGCATTGCCATCAATGCGGACAAAAAATCTCATCTATGAGTGCAAGCGATATAGTAGGAGAAATTTTAAAATTTCCAAAAGGCGCTAAAATCATCATCTACGCCCCTTTAGTGCGTGAAAAAAAAGGAACTTATGCGGACTTACTTGAAAATTTGCGTAATAAAGGCTATGTAAGAGCTCAAATTGATGGGGTTTTGGTAAGACTTGATGAAGATATAGAACTTTCAAAAACTAAAAAACATACGATAAAACTCGTTATTGATAGGCTTGAAATACAAGAAGATCTACTTTCTCGCCTTGCAAGCGATATAGAAAAAGGTTTAGAAGAAAGCTTTGGAGAAATCGAGATAGAAGTCTTAAACCCTGATGAAGTAGGACTTAATAAACATTATCATTTTAGCGAACACTCTGCTTGCTTTGCTTGTAAAATTTCCTTCGTTCCTCTTGAGCCCTTAAGTTTTTCTTTTAACTCTCCAAAAGGAGCTTGTGCAGCCTGCGACGGACTTGGAATTCGCTATACCTTAGATATGAAAAAAATCATCGATGAAAGCCTAAGCCTTGAAAATGGCGCGGTGAAAATAATGTATGGATTTAATAAAAGCTATTATTATAAATTTTTAATTGCTTTTTGTGAGCAAAATGAAATTCCTCTTAAACTACCTTTTGCTGAACTTAGTGAAGAACAAAAACGCCTTGTGCTATATGGAAATGCAAAAACCATTGACTTTTTTTGGAAAAGAAATCGCCTAAAACGTACCTTTGAAGGCGTAGTAAAAATGGCTTATGAAATGCTAAAAGATGAAAAAGACTTAGCAGAGTATATGAGTGAAAAAATTTGTAAAGATTGCGCAGGGCATCGCTTAAGACCTGAGAGCTTGGCTGTAAAAGTAGCTTCTAAAGGACTGGGTGAAATTTTAGATATGAGTATAGAAGATAGCACTAGCTTTTTTGCCAATAAGAAAAATTTCTCCTATCTAAGCGAGCAAGAAAGACTTATCTCTGAACCTATATTAAAAGAAATCAACGAAAGACTTTTCTTTTTATATGATGTGGGACTAGGCTATTTATCTTTAGGGCGTGATGCAAGGACGATTAGCGGAGGTGAAGCGCAAAGAATTCGTATCGCTTCGCAAATTGGTAGTGGTTTAAGTGGGGTGATGTATGTTTTAGATGAACCTAGTATCGGACTTCATGAAAGAGATACAGCAAAACTCATCAAAACCTTAAGAAATTTACAACAAAAAGGCAATACTCTAATCGTTGTAGAGCACGATAAAATGACCATAGAAGAAGCTGATTTTATCGTAGATATTGGCCCAAAAGCAGGAAAATTTGGAGGCGAAGTGGTATTTGCTGGAACTTATAAAGAACTTTTAAAAAGCAAAAGCGAAACCGCACTTTATATGAACGGCAAAAAGCAAATTTCACAGCTTCAAAACAGAGAACAAAAAGAATGGTTAGAACTTAAAAATGTAAATATCAATAATATCAAAGATTTAAGCGTTTCTTTTCCTTTGCAAAATTTAGTTGCGATCACAGGTGTTTCGGGATCTGGAAAAAGCTCTCTCATACTTCAAACCCTGCTGCCTTTTGCGCAAGAAGAATTAAACCGCGCCAAAAAAGTAAAAAAATTAGGTGGGGTGCAAATTGAAGGGCTTGAAAAACTAGATAAGGTTATTTATCTTGATCAAAGTCCTATAGGACGAACTCCGCGATCAAATCCTGCAACTTATACAGGTGCTATGGATGAAATTCGCAATCTTTTTGCTGCTACTAAAGAAGCTAAAATGCGAGGTTATAAAGCGGGGCGTTTTTCCTTTAATGTTAAGGGTGGAAGATGTGAGAAATGTAGTGGCGATGGAGAAATCAAGATAGAAATGCATTTCTTGCCCGATGTAATGGTAGTTTGCGATACTTGCCATGGCAAACGCTATAATGATGCCACACTAGAGATTAAGTATAAAGGCAAAAATATCAGTGAAATTTTAAATATGAGCGTTTTAGAAGCGAGTGAATTTTTTGCAGCTGTGCCAAAAATCAAACAAAAACTTGATACCTTGGTAAAAGTCGGACTTGATTATCTTACCTTAGGACAAAATGCAACGACTTTAAGCGGGGGTGAAGCGCAAAGAATAAAACTTGCAAAAGAACTCAGCCGCAGCGATACAGGAAAAACCCTTTACATACTTGATGAGCCGACCACGGGGCTACATTTTGAAGATGTCAATAAGCTCATTTTAGTTTTACAACACTTAGTTGATCTTAAAAATTCCGTTTTTGTGATAGAGCATAATTTAGATGTGATTAAAAATGCTGATTATATCATCGATATGGGCCCAGAAGGTGGAGTAAAGGGTGGAAAAATCATTAGCACAGGAAGTGTGGAAAAAGTCGCAAAAGATCATAAAAAAACAAAATCTTATACAGGATATTATTTGGATTTAGAGCTTAAAAACGCAAAGAGTTAAAATGACACAGGAACAAAAAATATCATTTTTTAAGATTAAAAGATTAAGTATTTATATATTTTTTTGTGCTTTATATAATTTTTTTTACTTTTTTTCTTATGAAAATGTGGGAAGTTTACATTGTGAATTTCTTTGTATCAGCGGTAGATTTTTATGCTTTTTTTCTTGGATTTATATAGTTCTTGCTTTTATTTTTATGGTGGTAAGAATTTATTTTTTATTTTCTTCTAATAAAATTTTAATTTATTTTTTGCTTGCCATTATAAGCCTTGGCTCATCTTTTTTTCTTTTGGAAAATAAAATTTTATTTTTAGGGCTTTTAGCTTTATTTTTCGTTTTTTATTTTTTATTTTCACTCACTCTTGCTTCGCTTTTTAAAGAAGTGAAAATGTCCTTTTTCTTTGCTTTTTTATTTGCGCCTTTAGTGTTTTTATTTTTTATATTTTTTGAGAATTTAAGCCTTTTATTCCTTTTTCTAGCGTGGCATTTTTTAACTTTTGCTTATGCTTTTGATAGGTATGAAACTTTAAAAAAGCTGTATCGAGTTTAATTTTAAAGGAAAAAAATGTCAAATTTAAACTTTCATCAAATATTTGAAATTCAAAGACAAAATGATTTTAAAAGTATCAAAAAGCTTGCGTGGGTAGTTTTTGTAAGTTTTTTACTTTGTGTTTGTTTTCAGTTTTTACCCATTATTCTTGATTTTGCTTATGATTTAAAATTGTTGAAATTTAATTCTAATACTAATATTTTAGCCATGGTTTTTAATGCAATTTTTTTAATTTCTTATTTGATTATGATTTTAAAACTTTATTTTGTAAGTCAAAGCAAGGTTTTATTGATCAGTTTTTTTATAGCTGCATTTACTCAATTTATCGCTTTATTAAGCTTGAATTATCTTATTGCTAGTCCTGTTGTTGTTGATAAGATATTACGTATTTTTCTATATGGCTTTTCTTTTTTATGTCTTGCAATAGCCATTTTTTGCACTTTTATATTTTTTAAGGCTTTAAAAACTTTATGTGAAAATAAGATTTATTTTACACTTTGTTTTATTTTCAAAAGTGCGATTTTGATAATTATCTATATATTTATGTTTGTTCTAATTTATAGCGAGCATTCTCTTGCTTTAATTATCGCTCATTTTATGATTTTTTTATTTGCAGGCTTATTATTTACCATTTATTACGCACTATTTGCTTTCGCGCTTAGTAAAAACAAAATACCAAACTTAAAGCTTATATCCAATGAAAAAGAAAATATTTGAATTTAGTATTTTATTTATCATTTTTATAAGTCTAAGCCAGAGTGCTTTGGTTTTTATTTTTAATCATTATTTAATTATTGATTATAATGCTTATGAAGCACCGCCACAAAGCTTTGAAATGCTAAATTTAGCTGATCAAAAACTTTATCATTTGAGGCAAAATTTACGCTTTTTACATTCTATTTTAGCTTTTTTACTAACAATATCATTTTTCTTTGTGCATTTATTTTTCTTTTATATTTCTAGAAAAGAAAAATTTATACCTTATTCCTTTTTTTGTTTTGTGCTTATGGTAATAAGTGCTATTGCTAATTTACTTGAAGGTATAGAGCAAAAAGAAAGTATTTTTTGGTATTACAAGGGATTTCTTGATGTTGGTGTTTGTTTAATTTATCTTTTGTTTTTAGATAAATTTTTTCAAAGTCACCTTTTTAAAATCTTTTTTGTATGTGCTTGTTTGTGTACAATTTTAACAGAATTTAAATTTATGGATTTTACCACGCCTTTTGTTTTGCCTATTTATCTTTTTATTTTATTGATTTTAATGCGTAAAAAGAGTTTTAATGTTTGATTTTTTATACAATGATATCAATTATTTAGGGCTTTTTATCGTATGTTTTCTTTCAAGCACGCTTTTGCCTCTTGCAAGTGAAGCCTTTGTTGTAGCTTTCATAAAACTTGATTTTAATGCTAATTTGGTTTTATTTATAGCTACTTTAGGTAATACCTTAGGAAGCTTAAGCACCTATGTTCTAGCCTATCTTGGTAAAGAAAAAATTTTAGAAAAGTATTTTTCCAAATCCTTAAAAAAGCTTGATAAATTCAATGCAAATTTTACCAAATTTGGAAGCATTTATGCTTTTTTAACCTTTTTACCCTTAATAGGCGATATCTTTGCCTTAGGCCTTGGTTTTGCAAAATACCCTTTCATCAAAGCTTGTTTTTTCATAAGTCTTGGCAAATTAAGTCGCTATATTTTTATAATTTTTATCGCTAATTCTTTATAAAAATCATCTATCTTTAAAGTGAATTTTGGGATAATAATTTAAAACCCACTAAGAAAGAAAACCATGAAAACTTTAACTATTATCGATACTTTTGGCTTCTTTTTTCGTCTTTACTATGCCCTCAAGGGATTTAAAAATTCTCAAGGGCAAGCTAGTGGAATGATTAGCGGTTTTGCTAATTTTATCTACAGTCTTAAAAACGAATACAAAAGTGATTATATTATTTTTGCACTAGACTCTAAGGGTAAAACATTTCGTAGCGATATTGATCCAAATTATAAAAAAAATCGCACCCCACCCCCACCCGAACTTTTAGAACAAATTCCAATTTGCATAGAAATGATAGAAAAAATGGGCTTCATGAGTGTCTCTTGCGAGGGTTATGAAGCAGATGATATCATCGCTTCAGTAGTTAAAACTTGTAAAGATAAAGATATTTTTGTACGCATTATAACGCAAGATAAGGATCTTTATCAGCTTATAAAGAATGGTAAAACAAGTATTTATAGCCCTATTTCAAAAAATGACTATGATGAGGAAGCTTGCTTGGAAAAATACGGTGTCAAACCTTATCAAATTAAAGATTTTTTAGCCTTATGTGGAGATAGCTCGGACAATATCCCAGGAGTTAAAGGCATAGGGGCAAAAGGTGCTAAAACATTGCTTGATGAGTTTGGAAGTATCGAAGGCATTTATGAAAATTTGACTCTAGTACGCAATGAAAGAAGTCGTAAATTGCTTCTAGAAGGTAAAGAAAATGCTTTTCTTAGTAAAAAACTTGCTTCTTTGTATGAGGATTTAGAAGTAAGCAACTTGTTAGAAAAAGCTGATTTTCCACAAGATGAGCCTCTTTTAAAAGTTCTTGAAATTTTAGAGCACTATGAGCTAAATGTCTTGCTTAAAAAACTTCGCCAAAACCCCGATAATAAAGATAAAAATTTAGGCTTTAAAGCTACTCTTATCCAAGATGAAAATCAACTCTTTGAAATTTTAAATTCTCTCGATCAAGAAAGTATTATAGCCTTTGATACCGAAACTACAAGTATTGATGCTAAAGAAGCAAAAATTGTAGGATTTAGTTTTTGCATGAGTGAAAATGAAGCCTTTTATGTACCTCTTGCTCATAATTATTTAGGTGTGGGTAAGCAAGTATCATTACAAAGCGCTAAAAAAGCTATAGAACTTATTTTTAAACATTTTATCATAGGGCATAATCTTAAATATGATTTTAAAATCATAGAAAATAATTTCAAGCTTTCTTTGCCACAAAAATATGCTGATACTATGATTTTAGCATGGCTTAAAAACCCTTCCCTAAGAGTAAATATGGATGATTTAGCCCTAAGGCTTTTTAATTATGAAACTTTGCATTTTGAAAGTCTTGTAAAAAAAGGAGAAAATTTTGCAAGCGTAGAGCTTGAAAAAGCTTGCAAATATGCAGCTGAAGATGCTTATATTACTCTAAGATTTTATCTTTATTTTTTAAAAAATCTTGAACCTCATTTGCTTGATCTTGCGAAAAATTACGAATTTGATTTCATTAAAATTATTATGATGATGGAAGAAAATGGTATAAAACTTGACACACATGCTCTTGAAATTCTTATGAAAAAATTTGAATCTGAAATTAAAATTTTAAGCGAAGAAATCTACACTTTATGTGAGGATAGATTCAATCTTAATTCTCCAAAACAAGTAGGCGATATACTTTTTGAAAAACTCAAACTTCCAAGCGGAAAGAAAGGTAAAACAGGGTATTCTACTGATGAAAAAGTCTTAAATGAACTCCTAGATAAACATCCTGTTGTTTCTAAAATTTTAGATTATAGAGAACTGGCTAAGCTTTATTCGACTTATTGCGAGCCTTTGTTAAAACTTGCTTTAAAAGATGAGAATTCAAGAATTTATTCGAGCTTTTTACAAACAGGTACTGCTACAGGCCGTCTTTCATCTAAGGATCCAAATTTACAAAATATTCCTGCGCATGGACAATATGCAAAAGATTATAAATCCTGCTTTGTAGCCAAAGAAGGGTTTAGCTTTATCAGTCTTGATTATTCTCAAATTGAACTTCGAATGCTAGCACACTTTAGTGAAGATGAAAAACTTTTAAATGCTTTTAAAAACGATGAGGATATACATGCAAGAACTGCTATAATGATATTTGGCGAGAGTAATTACGAAACAAGAAGCATAGCAAAAAGTATTAATTTTGGCTTGATTTATGGTATGGGTTATAAAACCTTAAGTAAAAATCTAAAAATTGAAGCCAATTTAGCTAAAACCTATATAGAAAAATATTTTGAAAATTTTACTAGCATTAAAAGTTATTTTGAAAAAGTAAAAAATGAAGCCAAGGCCAATGGTTTTATTAGTACTTTAAGTGGGCGCAAACGCTATTTTGACTTTGAAAATGCTAAACCCATGCAAGTGGCTATGTACGAAAGAGAAAGTATAAATTCGATTTTGCAAGGATCAGCCGCAGATATTATAAAATTTGCCATGTTAGAAATCGCTAAAATTTTAGATCAAGATAAAAGACTTATTTTGCAAATTCACGATGAACTTATCTTTGAAGTAAAAGATGAATTATGCGAAAATTTTGTGAAAAAAGCTAGTGATATTATGGAAAATATAGTAAAATTAAAGGTAAAATTAAAAACAAGCTCAAGTATCGCCAAAAAATGGGGCGATTTAAAATAATCAAGGAGTGATTTAATGGATCTTTCAACCATATTGGGAATGGTTCTTGCAGTAACTAGTATCTCAGTAGGAGATATACTAGAGGGAGGAAATCCTCTGCATGTTATCCACCTTTCTTCTTTTCTAATCGTTATGCCAACAGCAGCTTTTTGTGCCATGACTTCAACTCATAAAAAAATTGTAAAAGCAGCCTATAAAGAACTCAAAATCGTTTTTAAAGGTTCAGGTGTAAATCTACCCGAAAGAATAGCTCAGCTTATCGAATTTGCAATCATTGCACGCCGAGATGGCCTTTTAGCTCTAGAATCAAGAACAAATGAAATCGAAAACGATTTTTTAAGAAATGCTATGATGATGCTAGTAGATGGAAAAAGCTTCGAAGAAATTCATGAAAGTATGGAAATTCAAACTGAACAACTTGAAGAGCACTATAAAGAATGTGCAGAATATTGGATAATTTTTGGTGAAACTTGTCCTACTATGGGACTAGTAGGGGCGGTTTTTGGTTTGATTTTGGCACTTAAACTTCTAGATAATCCTCAAGCAATGGCAGCAGGTATTTCAGGTGCCTTTACAGCTACGGTTACAGGTATTTTTGGCGCCTATGCACTTTTTGCCCCTTGGGGAAGAAAAATGAAAGCAAATGGTATGGATCTTGTAAAAGAGCAAATTGTTATAACAGAAGCGATTAAAGGTATAGCAGAAGGGGCTAATCCTAGAGACTTAGAAGCAAAACTTTTTAACTTTTTAAGTCATGATGATCCAAAAATTTCACAATTTGATAAAGGTTAATCATGGCTAAAAAACATAAATGTCCTGAATGTCCTGCTGGTGAAAAATGGGCTGTGCCTTATGCAGACTTTCTTAGTTTGCTTTTGGCACTTTTTATTGCTCTTTGGGCGATATCTAAAACTAATCCCGCTAAAGTAGAAGCACTAAAAACCGAATTTGTAAAAATCTTTGATTATACTGCGACTCAAACCGTACAACAAGAAACGCAAGATACTTACAAATATAAGGGCTCTCAAGAAGAAAAAGAAGATGAGTTAAGCAAACTTAAACAAATGACTGCAAATCAACAAGAAGTTATTAAAAAACTTCAAGCCGCTCTTGATCAATCTGAAAATCAAGAAATACTTAACTTACCTTCTAAAGTTGAATTTGAAAGAGGGAGTGCACAAATAGTATCTGTAGATATTCAAGATTATCTCAAACGTATTGCCCAGCTTATTTCATACCTACCTCCTCAAATAGAAATTGAAATCAGAGGTTACACTGACAATAGCGACTCGGCTTTAAGAAGCTATGATCTAGGTTATGCAAGAGCGGAAAATGTTTTAAAATACCTTATAGAAGGTGGAGTGAGCACCAAAAATATCAACCTGAAAAGCTATGGACTAAACAATCCTATCAATGGAAATCCACAAGCTTTAGAAAACAATAGAGTGCAAATTTATTTTAAAGTAGATATTAAAGATAACGATGCAAAACGATCAGTACTTGATCTTATTGAAAAAAGCAAATAATGAAAATTATTTGCTTAACTATTTTTCTTAACTTGTCCTGCTAAACGACTTTTATTGTTGGTATTATAAACAAATCCGAGCACCTCTGCTACAGCTTTAAACATTTCTCTAGGGATAAGATCATTAATATCACAAGCCTTATAAAGCTCTCTTGCTAAAGGTGGATTTTCATAAACAACAACATTATTATCATAAGCAACCTGTTTTATACGAAGAGCCAAAAAATCTACCCCTTTAGCTACAACTCTAGGAGCTTGCTCTTTTGTTGTATCATAACGAATAGCTACGGCATAATGCGTCGGGTTTGTAATAACCACATCCGCTCCTGCAACATCTTGAACCATACGGCGGCGCGCTGCTTCCATTTGCAAACGACGAATTCTTCCTTTTACTTGAGGATCCCCTTCCATTTGCTTATATTCATCTTTAATTTCTTGTTTGCTCATACGCAAACCTTTAAAATACTGAAAACGCACCAAAAAAATATCCAAAACAGCAATCACTAAAAACGCTATAATCACAATGGCCGCTAAAATGATAGCCCTATCTCTAAGCCAAATGAGCTGCCCGATGATATTATAACGCTCAACCAATGGCAATTCTTGCATAAATTTTAAAAGTACAATAAAAGCTATGATAAATACCACTCCTACTTTAAGTACAATTTTAACACTTTCAACAAGCTTTTTTAAAGAAAATAAATTTTTCAAACCCTTCAGTGGATTGATCTTCCCTAAATTAGGCATTATAGGTTTAGTCGTAAAAATAAAACCAAACTGCATAACATTGCCTAAAATACCTGCAATCATAATACTTAAAACTATAGGTGCTAGTAAAATCAAAACTTCAAAAATACTTTTAATCATGATAGCTTGGATAATACGCAAATCAAATTCAACACCTATAAAACTTTGGTAATATCTATATAAATTAGTAATTCTTTCACCAATAAAACCCATCATAAAAAGTGTAATCACAAAACCAACTATCAAAGTAACAATAGCTGCTGCGTCTTGGGATTTAGGGACATTACCTTCTTTTCTTGCGTCTTCTATTTTCTTGGACGTGGGTTCTTCGGTTTTTTCTTGATCTTCACCTGCCATAATTAGCCTAAATTTAAGTCTGTAAAATTAGATAAAATTATATAAAAAAATAATGAATTTTAATTAAAATCAAAAGAAGAAATTTTAGTAAGAAGAAAAGCCCTTTTTTATAAGGGCTTATTATTATAGTTTATCTTCGTTTTTGTCAAGATACTCAGCAACACCTTTAGGATCAGCTTTCATACCAGCATCACCTTTATTCCAACCTGCAGGGCAAACTTCGCCGTGTTCGTTAGTGAAAAGCATAGTATCTACCATTCTAATCATTTCATCAATATTTCTTCCAAGTGGTAAATCATTAACTACAGCGTGACGAACTGTTCCATCTGCATCAAGTAAGAAAGAACCACGAAGAGCAACTGCTTCTGCATAAAGTACATCAAAATTTCTAGCAATTTGTTTAGTTAAATCTGCAACAAGTGGGAATTTAACTTGACCAATACCACCTTGATTTACTGGAGTATTTTTCCAAGCAAAATGTGAAAATTCATTGTCGCCTGAAATTCCAATTACTTCAATACCACGATTTTTAAATTCTTGATATCTTTTATCAAAAGCAATTATTTCTGAAGGACAAACAAAAGTAAAATCTTTTGGGTAGAAAAATACTACTGCACCTTTTGGGCCTATGTTTTTATAAAGATTAAAATCTTCAACTATTTCATTATTTCCTAATACTGCTGGAGCAGTAAAATCTAAAGCTTTTTTTGTAACTATCATGTTTTCTCCTAATTAATAAATTTTATTGATAGCGAAATTATATCGTTTAAATCCTTTAAAGATTTTTAAATGATAATAAATTTTTAAAAATATTTTTTACAAAATTTAATCAAATTAATAAAATAATAATCAAAATCTAAAAATTATCAAATATATCTATTTTTTGATTATCAAGATTAGAGTTTTTTAAGAATACTTTGATAAAATGCTTAGTTGAAAAAGTAAATTTCATAGTTAATCAAAAAGGAGATAAAATGGCTGTAAAAATTACAGATAGTTGTATTGCTTGTGGTTCTTGTATCGATGAATGTCCAGTTAGTGCTATCGTTGATGATGCTAATAACCCAGAGGGTGAGGATAGATACTATGTTTATGCAAACAAATGCGTTGAATGCGTAGGACACAATGATCAACCAGCCTGTGCAAGTGCATGTCCAACTGATGGCTGTATAGTATGGAGTGAAATTGCTTCAGGTCAACCAAGTCGCGACAATATCGGTAGCGATATGAGAGATGGAACTATTCCAGTTTTTGCATAATTCTACAAAAGGCTAGTTAAAAAGCTAGCCTCTTTTTAACTTTTTTTAAACAAATTCAAGTATAATTTTAAGCTTTATAAAAACCAAGGAGTATAATCAACATGGAAAAAACCCTATCGATTATCAAACCTGATGCCGTAAAAAAAGGTGTTATAGGTAAAATTTTAGATCGTTTTGAAAGTAATGGACTAAGAATTGCTGCTATGAAAAAAGTTCAACTTAGCAAAGAGCAAGCTGAAGCTTTTTATGCTGTTCATAAAGAAAGACCTTTTTTTAAAGATTTAGTTGAATTTATGATCAGTGGTCCTGTTGTGGTTTCTGTTTTAGAAGGTGAAGGTGCCGTTCTTAAAAATAGAGATTTAATGGGAGCAACAAACCCAAAAGAAGCGCAACCTGGAACAATCAGAGCTGATTTTGCTGAAAGTATTGATGCAAATGCTGTTCATGGAAGCGATAGTTTAGAAAATGCAAAAATTGAGATTGAATTTTTCTTTAAATCTAACGAAATTTGCTAATGAAAATAGCCTTTTCTAGGATTAACAATACCAACTATCCTTTTAAACTCAACCTTGAAAATGTTGTTTTTGAAGGAAATTTAGTAAAAGTAAATCCTAAACTTGTTAAAATAAATACCACAATGCAAGGTTTTGTTTATAGACCTTGTGATAGCTGTGGTGAAGAACTTGAACTTGAAATAAAAGAAGACTTAGATCTTTTTGCAAGTGATGGTATTTTTAAAGATAATACAAATGAATTAAGCAATACTATTGAATTTTTTGATGGTCATATTGATTTAATAGAAGTTGCAGTGAGCGAACTTGAAGCTTATTTAAGTGATTATTTTTATTGCAATAATTGCAAAAATAAAAGCTAACAAATTTTAAAAAAGGAGATAAAATGGCAGTACCTAAGAGAAGAGTGAGTAAAACTCGCGCGGCAAAACGTAGAACTCACTATAAAGTAAGTCTTCCTATGCCTATAAAAGACAAAGATGGAAGCTATAAAATGCCTCATCGTGCAAATCCAAATACTAAGGAATACTAAAATCAATGATTAGCATTGCTATAGATGCAATGGGTGGAGATTTCGGAGAAAAACCCATTATAGAAGGTGTTATTGAGGCCTTAAAAGAAAAGCCTTTTAACGCTATCTTAGTGGGAGATCCCCATATTTTAGAGCCTCTAATACCTAAAAATTTAAAACAATACATTCAATATGAAAACGCCAATGAAGTTTTCTCTATGAATGAAAATGCAACAGATGCCTTAAAAAGAAAAGAAACTACAATTTATAAAACCATCGAACTTGTTAGAAATGGAAAAGCAAAAGCTGCTGTTTCAGCAGGACATAGTGGTGCAAGTATGTCTTTAGCAACCTTAAGATTAGGCAGACTTAAAGGAATATTACGACCCGCGATTGCAACCTTAATGCCAAATACTGTAAGCAAAACTTTGTTTTTAGATGTAGGTGCAAATACGGATTGTAAAGCCGAAAATTTGTTTCAATTTGCCATAATGGGAGATGCTTACGCAAAAGAAATTATGAAAATTTCAAAACCTCGCCTAGCCTTATTATCCAATGGCGAAGAAGAATGCAAAGGCAATGAACTTACAAAAGAAGCCCATCAACTTATAAAACAAATTCCTAGTTTTATTGGAAATGCTGAAGGTAGAGATATCTTTAATGGTGAAGTTGATATCTTAGTTTGTGATGGATTTGATGGAAATGTAATCCTAAAAGCCTGCGAAGGTGTAGCTACAGCAATTATCCAAATTTTAAAAAATGAAATCAAGCAATCTTTAGTATCAAAAATAGGTGCTTTACTAATGAAACCTTCATTTAAAAGACTTAAAAAACACATTGATTGGCAAGAATATGGTGGTGCTCCTCTGCTTGGTATTAACGGCTGTGTTATTATAAGCCATGGGAAAAGCGATGCTAGAGCAATCAAAAATGCTATTTTTCAGGCTATTAACTTTAGCGAATCAAACATCAATCAAATAATAGAAAAGGAGCTTGAGAAATACAATGCCTAAAGCAAGTTTAAAAAGCATAGCTTCTTATGTACCTGAGCAAATTTTAAGCAATTATGATCTTGAAAAGATTATCGATACAACAGATGAGTGGATCACAAGACGTACAGGTATAAAAGAAAGACGTATTGCAAGCAAAGATGAAAACACAAGTGATTTAGGTACCAAAGCAGCTATAAAAGCTATAGAAAGAGCAAATTTAAAACCTCAAGATATTGATGCGATATTGGTAGCTACTTTAAGCCCTGATTATTTTACCATGCCCTCAACCGCTTGTAAAATTGCGGCAAATTTAGGACTCAATGGAATCACTGCTTTTGATATTTCAGCAGCCTGCTCAGGCTTTATCTATCTTTTAGAACAAGCTAAAGCTCTTGTAGAAAGCGGATTGAAAAAAAATGTTTTAATTATAGGAGCTGAAAAAGCTAGCTCTATCATGGATTATACTGATAGAAGTATTTGTATACTTTTTGGCGATGGTGCAGGAGCTGGGGTTGTAAGTCTTGATGAAAATAATCCTATAATCGATGTACATACAGCAAGTAATGGAAATTATGGTGATTTACTGATGACAGAACGCTCTCAAGAATCAAAAGATGCTTCAAGCTTAGCGATGAAAATGAAAGGTAATGAAGTTTTTAAAATAGCAGTGCAAACTTTAAGCAACGATGTCGTTGAAATTTTATCTAAAAATCAAATTTTACCCGAACAAATTGATCTTTTCATCCCACATCAAGCAAATTTGCGTATCATCAAAGCTGTGCAAGAGAGACTAAATTTAAGCGATGAAAAATGTATTGTAACTGTACACAAGTATGGTAATACCTCGGCTGCTTCTATCCCTATGGCAATGAATGATGCCTATGAAGAAGGTCGTCTTAAAAAAGGAAATTTGATCTTGCTTGACGCTTTTGGTGGTGGTTTTACTTGGGGTTCTGCCTTGCTTAAATTTGGTGGTGAGAATTTCTCCTAAAGTCCTAAATTTACACTTCTAATATGGTGTAAATTTATACTATCTATTTAAATACTGAAAAACTTTATATATGTTAATTTTCTGCCTGCTTTGAATGAAGTTCATACAAAGTGTGGCAGAAAGTTTATTATCAGTTGTATTTTTTAGCAAATTCTTTCATAAATTCACACAAAGTTTTAACCTGATCTAAGCTAACAGCATTATAAATACTTGCGCGAATTCCTCCTAGAATTCTATGGCCTTTAAGTCCTAACATACCGGCTTCTTCAGCTTCTTTTACAAATATCGGTTCAAGTTCTGAATTTTTAGTGATGTTAAAGCTTACATTCATCAAAGATCTATCTTTTTTATCAGCATGCCCCTTATAAAATCCTTCACTTGAATCAATACACTCATAAAGCATTGCGGCTTTTTGAGAATTTTTAGCATCGATAGCATCCAATCCACCTTGATCTAAAAGCCATTTCATTTCAAGATTAAACATATAAATTGCAAAAGTCGGAGGAGTGTTAAATAAAGATTGATTTTGTGAGTGTATGGAGTATTTTAACATACTTGGCAAGTTTTTATTTTGAGATCTTTCTAGCATATCTTTGCGTATAAAAAGACAGCTTATGCCCGAAATTCCTGCATTCTTTTGCACTCCACCATAAAAAAGTGCAATATTTGAAAAATCAACTTTTCTTGAGAAAAAATCACTCGAAGCATCAACAATTAAAGGAGCTTTGGTTTTAGGATAATTTTTAAATTGTGTGCCATAAATGGTATTGTTTGAACAAATATATGCATAATCAGCACTATCGCTAAACTCAACTTGAGGTATGTGATCAAACTTACTTTCTTCGCTACTAGCAACAACCTTGACATTTACTCCTAAAATTTGAGCTTCTTTTATAGCTTTTTGAGTCCAAACTCCTGTATTTGCATACTCACAAACCCCGCCTAAAGATAAATTCATAGGTATCATAGCAAATTGCAAACTTGCACCACCTTGTAAAAATAAAACCTCATAATCATCATTTAAACCATAAAGTTCTTTTGCTTTTTGCATTGCTCCAAAGTGCACTTCTTCAAATACCTTTGAACGGTGAGAAATTTCCATGATGGAATAGCCCTTACCCTGATAATCACAAAGCTCATTTTTAGCATATTCTAAAAGCTCTAAAGGCAAAGTAGATGGACCTGCGCTAAAATTAATTTTTCTCATTATTTTTCCTTATAGAATTTTTGCTTCTTTTTGTAAAGTTTGAGAACTCAAAGTGATGATATCTTCACTTTTTAGCTCTTCTAAATTTGCTATTTTACCATTTTTTTTAATAGAAATTAGATTTTTACTTTTTTTAAAAAAATTTTCATGCTGAAAAAAAGCATTTTGAAGCTTTTGTAGTTCTAATTCAGCTTTTTGAATTTTGCTTTCCATTATGATTTTTGCTTGTTTAAGCAAAAACGCAAGCTGTTTTTCTTTTGTTTCTATCATAGTTTCTAAAGATTTTGCTTTAAAAAATTTATGTAGATTGCTGAGTAAATTTTCACAATATTCTAATTTACTTTCCCAAAGTTTTGTCAATTTTTCTTCCAAAATATCAAGTCCTTGTTCTAAATCAAGTCTAGAATAAAGCAAGGTATCGATAGCAGCTGATGGAGTGGGCGCTCTAAAATCAGCTACAAAATCACTGATCACATAATCAATCTCATGACCAATTGCTGAAATGATGGGTGTTTTAGCTTTAAAAATTTCCCTTGCCAAACCCTCGTCATTAAAACAAAAAAGATCCTCTCTGCTACCACCCCCTCTAGCGATAATGATAACATCTAATCCCACCTCATCAGCTTTTTTTAAAGCTTGAATCAAAGAATAAGCCGCACTACTTCCTTGCGTAAGCGCATTAAAAACATAAATTTTGGCTAGAAAATATTCTTTTTGATTGATAAGTTTTAACATATCTTGCAAGGCTGCTGAAGTCTTTGAAGTGATGATTCCTATTTTTTTAGGAAATTGAGGCAAAGTTTTTTTATGCTCACTGTTAAACAAACCTTCTTTTTGCAAGCGCTCTTTTAATGCTAGAAATTGAGCCTCTAAATCCCCCATTCCTGCTTTTTTCATACTGTTTGCAATAAATTGATAACGCCCACTTTCAGCATACAAACTCACACTTCCAACAAGCTCTAAAAAATCACCTACCTTAGGTTGAAAATCAACTTTTAAATTTGCGCCCTTAAACATAGCACAAGCTATACTTGATTTTTCATCTTTTAGATCAAAATACCAATGTCCTGATCCATGCATAGTGATTTTTGAAAGCTCTCCACTTAAAACAATATCATCAAAATGTGTTTCCAATAAAGCCTTAGCTTTTAAATTTAATTCGCTTACTTTCATGATTTTCCCCAGAAAGTCTAAAATCAGACTTTCTTAGCTATAAACATAGAACTTACGCCGAAACTAAAACTTTTAAATTCAAGCATTTCAAAACCTACCTGTTTAAGTTCGGCGATAAATTCCTCTTTACTTAAAAAACCTTCTATAGAATTAGGCAAGTATTCGTATGCACTTTTATTTTTGCTTATCATTCCTCCCAAGCTTGGTAAAATATTTTTAAGATAAAAATCCCTGCAAGAGGCTACAAAACCTCCTTTTTCTCTTTTAGTAAATTCTAAAACTACAAAAATTCCATCTTGTTTAAGCACTCTTGAAAATTCTCTCAAGGCTTTTTCTCTCTCCACCACATTGCGTATCCCATAGCTTATACTTACGATATCAACACTTTCACTTTGCAAAGGCAATTCTTGCGCTCCAGCTTCTATAAATTCGATATTTGGGAATTTTTGTTTTGCTATATTTAACATACCCTCGCTTGGATCAATACCTTTGATGTGGGCTATATTTTTATTTAATTTTTTCGCACTTTCTTGCCAAATTTCTATCATATCTCCTGTGCCACAAGCCACATCAACTATGTTTAAATTATCCTTTTGGTAAAGCTTTAAAACTCTTTTACAAGCAAATTTACGCCAACTTACATCAACACCAAAACTCAAAATTCTATTAGCCTTATCATAGGTCGGAGCTATTTCATTAAACATTTTTATGATTTTATCTTGCTTTTGCATTAATATCCTTTATAAATTTTCAATTTCTTACTTGCTTTATGGATTAATTTTCCAAGTTTTTCTTTTTTCTTGGTTAATTTTAAAAGCATCTTTTTTTCAAAATCGCAAATAAAATATTTATTATATAATTTACTCAAAATTTTCAAATTATATAAATTATGAAAATATTCTAAAAAAACCGAGAGCTCTAAAAAATTCTCTTCAAAAATTTCAATTTCGAAATTTTTCAATAAATTTTTCTTAAACAATACAAGTCTTTTTCTTAACTGCATGGCAATCATTTGTTTAAAAAAATATTTTTCTTGCTCGCCCTTATAAAACGAATCTTCTTTAATAAAAAAATCAAAATCACTCAATAAATTTTGCAATTCTTCGCTGCTTAAAAATAAAAGTAAATTTTCACCTAGTTCATTGTTTGCTAAAATACAATGAGATTGTTTCACTAAGTCTTCAAATCTAAGAGCTAAATTTTTATTTAACTCTTCATCAAAAATTTCTTCTGTACTCATTAAAATAATATAAATTTTTCTCGCATAAGAAAAAAATTCACAAAAATTCTCTCTTTGTCTATTTTCTAAAGTCAAATTCCAATATAATTTTAATTTTCTAAATAGATAAAATAAGAAAATTCTATATCCATCAAAAGCTAAAATAGAACTTGGAAAATCTAGGGTAAAGTTCTGATTTTTTTCTATAATTTTAAAGCATTTTTCCATATCTATTTCTAAATTGTTAAAACCATAAAGTATTATATTTTTAGAATCCAAAACTCCACAAAGCTCTCTTTGAATTTTAAATTCTTTAGGCGGTGCAAAAAGATTTGCCATCTCTAAAGTCGGAAAAAAAACCTTTAAAACATATAGATTAAGATCTTCATATACATCAATAAAGCTTTTAAAAGAACAAAGTTTAAATTCATAGCGTTTTTTCTTGATGCTTTTTTCTATGAGTTTTTTACGAGCTTTTTCATAATCCTTTTTAGAAATCTTTTCTTCTTGATTTTGCTCTAAAATCGGATTATTTAATCGGGTTATTTTGTAAAAATTTCCATTTAGATTTTGAAATTTTACATCATAAAAATGTGTTATTTTGGTATAGAATGTTTCGATTTCATAAATTTCAAAAACAATTCCATCTTTTTGTAAATTTTCTAAAAGAGTAGCATCAGGAAGTAAAAAAGTCTTCTGAATTTCATGAACCATTAAAATAACCCTTAAATTCTTTGGGTTATTTTAACTTTATTTTGCTTAATGGCACTTTTTACAAGTGCTAACATGAGCACAAACTGCTAAATGATCGATGATATTTCCCATTTTTTTCTCTAATTTTTCTTGATATTCATCAAGTTCAGCATTTTGAAAACTCATATCTTCGATATTACCACATTTACTGCAAATGATATGTATATGTCTTTCTTCATAGATATCATAACAAGTTTTTTGATTTGCCACATTGATTTCTACAACCAAGCCTTGTTCTTGCAAGGTATTAAGATTTTTATAAACCGTAGCAAGAGAAATAGAAGGATATTCTTTTTTAATTTCCTCATAAAGCTCTTCAATATTTGGATGTTCATGTCTTTTTAAAATTTTTAAAACACACAGTCTTTGAGGAGTTGCTTTCAGTTCGTGTTTTTTAAGTATTTGTAACAATTCCATTCTTTTATCCTAGTTCTTTTTAACTAAGAATAATAATAAATTTTTTATTAAAAGAAGTTTATATCAAATGATATTTTTTATTAGATAATAAGAAGCTGTGAAAATTTAAGCATTCTTTATTGTTTTGATTCAAATTTAAAGAATGCTATTGACTCAATTTGTTTTCACTCTTTGTACTAGACTATCAATATCAAGTTTTAAAGCTTTTTCCACTTCATTAGTTTTACCGTGTTCGATAAAATTATCTTCATATTCAAAAGAAACAATTTTGATTTTCAAATCATTCTTCTGCACAAAACTCTCTAGCAAACTCGCTACACCGCCTATTCTCGCATTTTCACTAAAAACAAACCAAATTTGACTCTGTTTTGCTAGCTCTTTTAAAAGTAGTTCATCTAAGGGTTTAGCAAAAATTAGATCAATCAAATTAGCGTTTTGCCCCTCATCTTGTAATTTTCTTAAAACTTTCCAAGCCTTGCCCACGCCTTGTCCATAACCTAAAAAAGCAATATTGCTTTGGTTTTTTACAAGCCATTGCGCTTTTCCAAGTTCTATCTTAGAAGGATTAAATTCCTCATCTAAAATAAAAGATCCTCTAGGATAACGAAAAGCCAAACATCCCTCATGGATATAAGCATACTCCATAATATTTCTCATCATAAGCTCATCTCTTGGAGCTACAAGGGTTAAATTAGGCAAGGGAGCTAAAAAACTCACATCAAAAACTCCCTGATGTGTTTCTCCATCTTCTCCTACTATGCCTGCCCTATCCATAGCAAAAACTACATTTAAATTCATAATCGCACAATCATGAATAACTTGATCATAAGCGCGTTGCAAAAAAGTGCTGTATATAGCAATAAAAGGTTTAAATCCTTCTTTAGCCATAGCCGCCATAGAAGTAACAGCATGCTGCTCAGCAATACCCACATCCCAAAAACGATCAGGATATTGCTCTATAAGCTTTTCAAGTCCTGTTCCACTTGGCATAGCAGCAGTAATGCCAACTATATTTTTATATTTTGTAGCCAAATCAAACAATACCTTAGAAAAAATTTCTGTTGCAGAATTTTTAGCATCAGGTTTTTTAATGCTTTCTCCACTATCCACATCAAAAGCGCTAACCCCGTGCCATTTAGCATTTTTTCCTTCAGCTAAACTATAACCCTTTCCTTTTAGGGTTTGTGCATGGATAATACAAGGTTTTTGCATAGCTTTTGCCTGTTTTAATGCAGAAATAACCTCGCTTAAATTATGCCCATCAATAGGGCCTATATACTCAAGACCCAATTCTTCAAATAAAAGTCCTGGAGTTATTAATTTAAAACTTTCTTCAAAACGCTTAGCCATATAAGTAGCAGAATCAGGTAAGGCATCTAACATTTTAGCCACGCGTTTTTTGAAATTTTGATAAAACTGCGTTGCCATAGCTTGAGAAAGGTATTTTGAAATCGCACCTATGGGTTTTGAAATGCTCATTTCATTATCATTTAAGATGACTACACAAGGAAATTTAGAATCTCCTAATTCATTCAAGGCCTCATAAGCCATACCCGCACTTAAAGCTCCATCGCCTATTAAAGCTACAGGAGTGCGTTTTTCACCTTTTAATGCTATAGCCTTACAGGCTCCTACGGCTAAAGATATAGAAGTACTTGAGTGTCCTGCTACAAAATAATCCCCATCGTTAGGCTTGGTATATCCACTGAGTCCACCAAATTGACGCAAAGACTCAAAAACATTTTCTTTTCCACTTAAAAGCTTGTGTGTATAGGATTGATGTGATACATCGAATATAAGAGGATCTACCCTATTATCAAATACTGTATGCATAGCTATAGTAAGCTCAACTACTCCCAAATTGGAGCTTAAGTGTCCTCCATTTTTACTTACCACATCAATAATTTTTTCTCTAATACGAGCCGCCAAATCTTCAAGCTGGGTTAAATTTAGCTTTTCTAATTGTTCTTTGGTATAAGCAAATTGATAATCTTTTTTAATTATTTCATTCATTATTAACCATTTTTTTGATTTTAATAAGACGTGCATTTAAATTAGATTCTATATTGCCGCTATCACTTAAAATAATAACACTACCCTTGCTAATAGCGTCATCAAGAGTGATTTTAATATGAGAATTTTCGCTAAAATGCTCTTTTAAATAATTATAATCTACAGAATTTACTTTTATCTCGATAGAACCTGCACCCTTAAGCTCATTAATAAGATCTTTAGCCAAAGCATAAGCTATTTTACTTGAATTATTTTCAAGCTCTTTTAAAATGACTTCTTTAGCGATATCTATAGCTGTATCAGCAAGCTCTTTTTCATTTTTTTCAATAAAAGTATTAAGATTTACACAAGCTTCCTCTAGCTTGGAAACACTTTTTAAGTATTTATCACGCAAGTCATTCAATTCTTTTTCAAATTCGGCTTTAGCTTGCTCATAACCCTCTTTGGAAAATTTTTCCTTAGCACTTTCAAGCTCTGAATTTAAGCGGTTGTTAAACTCACTTTCTTGACTTTCAATTTGCATTTGAAGTTTGATGATATTACTTGACATTTCATCTGTTTTTTTTAGCAAATCTTCAACAAAACTAGGCTGAAATGCAGGAGTTTGAACCTCTTGCACTACTTGAGAAGGTGCAGGAGTTTGACTTTCATTTATAGGATTTTCATCTTTTGAAGGCAAAGCCGCACTATTACCTTCATTTGAAATTTGTGGATGCTGCTTCTCTTCTGTATGATTATCAAATTCTGAAATTACCTTAAAACGATATCCTTCAACAACATGCTGATCAGAAGTTCCTCCTGAAATAACATTACTACGATTAACCATCACTCACCTACTCTATCATTTCATCAGCATCGCCTGTTTGCACAAGTCCTTGTTCTGCAAGTTTTTGCACCACTTCAACTACTTTTCTTTGAGCATCTTCAACATCTTTAACACGCACTGCACCCAAAAAGCCCATTTCTTCAAGGAAGGCTTCGCTTGCACGCGTAGACATATTGGCCAAGAATTTTTGCTTTAATTCTTCGCTTGCACCCTTTAAGCCTATCATCAAATCGCGCTTATCCGCAACTTTTAAAATTTCTCTTATAGCTTGAGTGCTAAGTTTTTGTATATCATCAAAAGTAAACATCAATTCTTTAATCGTTTCAGCCAAACGCTCATCACTTTGTTCGATATAAGTGATGGTAGATTTACTTGCTTTTTGTCCTAAGCGATTAAGTACTTCTGCAACTGCTCTTGGGCCTCCCACTTCAACTTTATAAGAAGTAAGACTTTCGAGTTTGCTTTCAAGCACTGCAGATACTCTTTTAATGATACTTGGAGAAATATCCCCAAGATTTGCCATTCTTATAACAACTTCAGCTCTTAACTCATCGCTAAAATACTCCAAGGTTTCAGCTGCATGGATTGAATCCATATGAGCTAAAATAAGTGCGATAGTTTGTGGGTGTTCTTTGGTGATAAAGTCTGCAAGTTGTTGAGGTTTAATCTGAGCCAAATAAGCAAAGTTTTGGTTATTTTCCATACTTTTGGTAAGTTTTTCAAGAATTTTATTGGCAATTTCTGGACCAAAAGTACGGAAAAGTATTTCTTTAGCATATTCCAAACCACCGCTTTTAATGTATTGATTGGATTGAAGCAGAGTATAAAATTCTTCCAAAACCGCAGTAGCTACGGCACGGTCAACATTTTTTGCCATAGCAATATAGCGTGAAATTTCAGTAATAACATCAATTTCCATATGTGAAAAAACCGAAGTCGTTGCATCTTCGCCAAGTTGTATGAGAAATATCGCTACCTTTTCAGGCATCGATAAATCATCATAAACCATTTTTTGTTCTTCGCTAAGTTTTATCATCACATATCCTTTTCACCAAATTCGGTATCATTTTGGATTAAGTTTTGTAAAAGTGCTGCAATTTCTTCACTCTTATCGCTTACTAAGCCTCTTAATTTTTCAAGTAAAACTTCATATTGGATAGAATCTTCATTGAAATTCTCCCCAAAGCCAAGTTGCTCTTCAACCTTTTTCCTAGCGGCATTGAATTTCTCTAACGCATCCTCAGCATCATCTAAAACAGCACTTGGACCTTGCTGCACTTCTTCTTGTGCTGCAACATCTTCAAGCATTTTTTGTGCGAATGGAGCAATAATTTTTTTGTAAAAAATAAAAAGTAAAATAGCCGCAATAAAATATTTAACCGGTGGAATAAATGGTTCGATAAAACGATTATAGAAAGTTTTAACTTTACTTTCCACTCTAATAGACTCACGATGGAAAGGTAAATTTTGCACTACTACACTATCCCCTCTGTTAGCACTAAAATTAATAGTATTTTTAACTATACTTTCCACGCTTGCGAGCTCTTCTTTGCTTAAAGGGACATATTCACTTTTCACATCTCCATTTTCATCTACAACATCTTGATACTTTCCATCTATTGTTACCGCTGCTGAAGTGCGCACAACGGTTGCAAATTGTTTTTTTGTATTTGTTATAGTTTTTGAAAGCTCATTATTTGTAGTGACTTGGTTTTTCTTATAGGTATCGATTTGTCCTTTATTATCAAGTCCTTCTACTGGACCTATATTTGAAACCGCACCTGGCACACCTTGAATTTCAGGCTCTTTTCTACCTGTTCTTTCTTCATTAAGAGTTTGCTCACTTCGAACTATAGGGTTTGGATCATAAATTTCACTTTGGGATTCTTGCTTAGAAAAGTCAAAATCTATATTGACACTTACTCTTACCTTATCCGTGCCTCCTGCATAAGGAGCTAAAGTCTCTATGATTTTATCTTCTAAAGCTCTTTCTTGATCACTTTTGTATTTAATTTGAGCACGAACCAAATCATCTTCATAAGCCTCTTGCTCATCTAAAGGCACACCACTTTGATCACTAATTCTTACATTTTCTTTGGTTAATTTTGGAATAGCAGCTGAAACTATGTTTTTGATTCCATCGATTTGCTTTCTAGTAAGCTTTAAGCCCTCACGTACATTTACAACAACTGAAGCTGTGGGAGGAATTTGTCTTTCAGTAAAAACGCTGTCTTTTGGAAAAGCTATATGCACTACTGCACTGCGTATAGGCTCTAAAGTTTCGATTGTTCTTGCAAGCTCTCCTTCTATAGCTCTTTGATATTTTACTCTTTGTTCTTCATTTGTAGCTCCAAAAGTTTGCGTATCAAAAGCTTCAAAACCCACACGGCTATCTTTTATCAATCCTTCACTAGCAATAAACATTCTTTGACGATATACCTGATCTTGTGGAACTAAAATTTTACTTTCGCTTTCTAGTATATAAGGCACACTATTTTGTTCAAGTTTAGCCACAATAGCCGCAGAAGAACTTGGATCAACATTATCAACTAAAACAGCATAGCCATTATTAGCACTACTGCCACTTCCACGAAATAGTGCCAAAAATACCAAAAATCCGACAACTACGACAATAGAAGCTGCAATAACTATGCGTTGCTTTCGAGTCAAATTTTGATAAAGTTGCCCAATTTGGTGAAGCATATTTTTAAAATCCATTAATTCTCATCCCTTAGTTTAGTGAATTTCACCTATTTTAATTCTAAATATTATCAAAATAAACCATTTTTAATTAAAAATCAAGCCTATTTTAAAATTTCTTCAAATTCTGTAAAAAATCTTTCATTTTCATAAGGCGTTCCTATGGTAATTCTCATAGCATTTAAACCATAACTTTTTAAATTTCTTATTATTATACCCTTTTTAAGCAATTTTTCAGACAAATCTGTACTATTTTTTTCCTCAAAAAAATAAGTGATAAAATTTGTATAGCTTTCGATAAATTTAATACGATGTTTTTTGGCAAATTCCTTATAAAGCTCCATTTGAGAAAAATTATTTTCCAAAGTTTTTTTGGTAAATTCTTCATCGTGCAAAGCCGCAACCGCTGCTTTTAATGCTAAATTGCTTACATTAAAAGGGGCACGAAGTTTATAAAATGCACTGATAATTTCTGCATTTGCTATACCATAACCTATACGCAACCCACCCAATCCATAAAGTTTAGAAAAAGTTCCTAAATAAAGCACATTTTTAAATTCTTGCACAAGATCACAAGGCTTTAGATATTTGTTTTGATCTTTAAAACTTGCAAATTCATTATAAGCTGCATCAATTATCACCAAACAATTCTCATCAATAGTGCGTATAAATTCGAGCACCTCGTTTGTATCTAAACACTCGCCCAAAGGATTGTTAGGCAAGCATAAAAATATAATCTCAATCTCATCTTTATGTGCTTCATAAAGTGTTTTAAATTCAGATAAATCATGAGTGATACTTTGAGTTTTATAACATTTTGCACCGCATTGTTTAGCATAAATTTCATACATAGCAAAGCTTACCCCTGCTTGCAAAAAAGCATTTTGAGGGTTAAGTTTAGAATGTATAGCAAATTCAATAACCTGATCGCTACCTGCACCAATGATGATATTTTCATTTTTTACATTATATTTTTGCGCCAATTCACCTTTTAACTCTACCATGCTGTCATCAGGATAAAGATTTGCCTTAAAAGCATTTTCTTGCAAAACTTTAACCGCTTTAGGCGGAGCACCAAAAGGATTTTCATTACTTGCTAATTTTATCACTTCTTTTACGCCATACTCTCTAGCGATAACTTCAATATCCTTGCCCGGTTCATAATTGCTTAAGTGATTTAAAAAGTTATTGAATTTCATTTTTTTCTCCTGATAAATAAGATCCAAGCCAAACTACTTCATCTGCATTTTTCAAAGCGCGTTGAACATTTTCATCATCAATATGCCCTTCAAAATCTATATAAAAACTATGTAAAAATTCTTTTGATTTTACGGGACGAGATTCGAGTTTGGTAAGATTGATATTTTCTTTTTTAAATTGCTCTAATAAAGAACTAAGACCGCCAGGCTTATGTGCAGTGTGAGCTAAAATAGAAGTTTTACAATTTGGCATTTTTGGATTTTTAATATCACTTAAAATTAAAAATCTTGTACGATTTGCTGCATTATCTTCTATCTTATCAAAAAGCACAGGTACATTATAAAGCTTTGCAGCTATTTTAGAACAAATTGCAGCCGAATATTTATCTTGAGAGGCTAAATAAGCGGCATTTGCTGTAGATTTTGAAGGTACAAATTCTATATTACTTAACTCATGGCTTTCTAAAAATTTACGACATTGATTGTAGCCTTGTGGATGAGAATAAATGCGTTTTATCTCTTTTAGATTTTCATTAATTCCTACAAAAGAATGATGAATATCCATATAAATTTCACCAAAAATTTTAAGCTCGTTATACTTACCTAAGCAATCTAAAGTTACCCCTACGGCACCTTCTGTGTTATTTTCTATAGGAACAACTCCATATTTTGCTTCTTTATTGTTAAGTTCTTTAAAAACATCCTCTATAGTCGCAAGTGCGATATAGCGACTCATAGCACCAAAACGACTCCTTGCTGCTTGATGAGTATAAGTACCCTCAGGACCCAAATAAGCAACTATTTGAGGCATTTCCAAATTTCTTGAAACAGCAAAAATTTCTTGATAAATAGCCTCTATGGCATTTTGATCTAAAAGCCCCAAATTTGCATTTTTTAAGCGATTAATAATCGCTCTTTCGCGCTCAGGACGATAAATCGCTCCACCGCTTGTTTGCTTGATTTCTCCTATGCTTTTAACATAGCTCATTCTTTCATTTAAAAGTTCTAAAATTTTATCATCTACCATATCGATTTTATTTCTAAAATCTTCTAAGTTTAAATTTGGCATTTCAAATCCTTTAAAATTTCTAAAACGCTAGGATAAATTTTATCCACCATGCCTGTATCAAATCCTTTGGTATCACTTATTTTACCGCTTAAAACAAGTAAGGTTTTCATACCCAATTCTTTAGCTTGAACCAAATCACCCTTTAAATCATCACTAATGATTTTAATGTCCTCAAAATCAGCATTTTTATTATAATTCCTCAAAAGCCTTAAAGCCTCTTTATAAAAAGCTGTGCTAGGTTTACCTACAACTTGGTATTTAAAATCAATAGCATTTTGTAACATCGCCATTATACTACCCACACCCGGATAAAGCCTGCCCTCTTTTTTATAAATGCTACTTTCATGCATAGCGATAAATTGCACGCCCTCTTTAGCATATTCCATCATCAAAGCAAAATCTTGGAATTTAAAATCATCATAACTGGCAACAAGTACAGCCATAGGATTTTCAAAATCCATTTCAAAACCCAATTCTTCAAGGCTTTGTATAAATTCCTCTGCACCAAAAGCCGCAACCTTGCAAGGCCTTAAAATATATCTTAAAACGCTAAAAGGATCGATATAAGCACCCTCTTTGATGGCCAATCCTTTTTGTCTTAATCTTTCTAAGAAATCAATTTTTTTTGTATTGTTAGTAATAACAACATAGGGAATATTTTTTATATTTAAAAAATCAATCAATTCTTTAGCGCCGTAGATCAAAGATTTATCAGCATCTGAAATCAAAGTTCCTTGCACATCTAAAAAAAACATTTTATCCCTTTAAAAATTGTTCTTCTAAGGCAATTTGTTCTTCAAAACTTTCCCTTTGGCGAATCATTCTTACCTCACCATTTTCAAAAGCTAATTCGCAAACTTTATTTCTTGTATTGTAATTACTACTCATACTAAAACCATAAGCTCCAGCATTTTTAATAACCATTATATCACCATTTTGAGTGCTTGGCAAAAATCTTGCCTTAGCAAAAAAATCTCCACTTTCGCAAATTCCACCCACAACATCACAAAGGCTTTCTTCTCCTTGATTATAAGGCAACAAAATTTCATGATAAGCTTCATATAAACTTGGGCGAATCAGATCATTCATAGCCCCATCTACTATAACAAAACGCTTTGTTTTATTGTGTTTTTCATAAAGCACAGAGCATACAAATTCCCCACTATTGGCAACCAAAAATCTTCCTGGTTCCATTCCTATGGTTACATCAAGCCCATGCAATTGAGCAAGTATTCCTTGCGCATAATCATAAAGATCAGGCTCTATATCTTCTTTTTCATATCTTACACCAAGTCCACCGCCTATATCGAAGAATTTAAGCTCTATTTGTAAAGCCTTAAGCTCTCTTACTAATTTTGCAACAATTGTAGCAGCCTCATGGATAGGAGAGATATCCAATAATTGAGAACCTATATGAAAATGCACTCCAATAGGCTCTAAATGGGGTGAATTTTTAGCATAAAGATACATTTTTCTTGCAAGATCAATTTCTACGCCAAATTTATTTTCGTTTAAACCTGTAGAAATATAAGGATGAGTTTTAGCATTTACATTTGGATTGACACGGATACTTATCCTTGCTTTTAGATTGAGCTCTTTAGCTACACTTTCTAAAAGCATCATTTCAGCTTCACTTTCAAGATTGATATATAAAATATCATATTCCAAAGCAAGTTTTAATTCTTCTTGGGTTTTTCCTACGCCACTAAAAATTATCTTATAAGATTTAGCACCTGCTTTTAAAGCACGCTTAACCTCTCCTATGCTCACGCAATCAAACCCGCTGTCAAGCTTTACAAGCATTTGTAAAAGACTTAAATTTGAGTTTGCTTTTACCGCATAAAAAATTTGAGATTTTCTAGCTTTAAAAGCATTTTTAAGCCTTAAAAAACGCTCTTTAATAAAATCAAAATCATAAATATAAAAAGGGGTTTGAAATTCATCTTTGAGTTTTTTATAATCCATTTTTCACCTTTATTTTTAATTTTACTATATTAAAGCTTAATTTATCGGTGCTTGTAAAACATAAAACCACCTAAAAAAATTAACAAAACAATAGGCATAACAATGCCTAATTCACTTAAAATCACACCATTTTCGCTCAATCTTGATAGTAAAAATAACATACCCCAAGTAAGCAAAGTGACTACAAAAGCTACAAAAGCTAAAAAAGCCAAATTAAAAAATCTTGCAATAACTGGGAAAAAATAATACATAATAAGCATTAAAAAAGGTGCAAAAAATGGCATAAATACAAGCTTGTAAAGATTGATTTTAAGTGCTTCTATGCTGATATTTTGTGTTTTAAAAAGCTCTAAACTTTCAAGTATATCCAAAATAGAATAATCACTATTGCTAGCCACCCCTTCGATAATCTTAGGCTTAAAACCTTCAAGGGTATCAAGCTCTTTAAATTCGCTGATATTTAATCCCTTATTGCCAAGCTCATACTCCTTAGGAAGCAAGGTTAAATTTCCTTCTTTTAAAGTCCAATTTTTCTTTTCAAAAACTCCACTTTTAGCCTCGATAAAAGAACTTAAATTTAAATCCTTAATATTAAAAATTTTAATATTTTGTGCGGTACTTTGTCCGTTGTTAACCTTAGAAATATAAACAAATTCATCATTAAATTTCAAAAAAACTTCACCGCTTTGTTTTAACATAGTGCCATTTTTTAGAATATTTCTTTTATAATCATTTGCATAAGCAAAAGGGGTAAAATTTAATCCCACATACACAAAGCAAAAAAACAAAGCCCATAAAAAAGGAAATAATATAACTAAATTCTTGCTAAGCCCTAAAGCATAAAGGCTCACAAATTCATTAGCCCTTATCATAGAAACTAAAGAAAGCACTAAAGCAAAGATCAAAGAGACAGGCAAGACATAAGTAATAGCAGAAAAAGCCAAAAAGATCACATAAAGCAAGCTAAGATTTGCCGCATCGGGCAAGTCATTGAAATTTAAAAGTAAATCAATACCACAATAAAAACCCAGCAAAGATAGAAAAATAATGAAAAAATTCTTAAGATAAATTCCTGAAATAAAACGAAAAAATATCCACATCTTAAGCCTTTAAGCTATATTTTGAAGATATGGCCGATAAATCATCATTACGAATAAGCTCAAGTAAAGCTTTTTTAGAATGCTCTAAAACCTTACTTAAAATTAACTCTTCTTCGGCTCTAAATTTACCCAAAACATGAGAAATAACATTCTCACCCTTGCCCACTCCTATACGCACTCTTTCATAATCGCTTCCGCATAAATTGTCTATGCTTTTAAGCCCATTATGTCCCCCACTAGAACCGCCTTTTTTAAAACGCAAAGCACCTAAATTAATATCGATATCATCATGAACGACTATAATTCTCTCACATTTATAAAAATCATTTACTGCTTTTACACTTAATCCGGAATTATTCATATAAGTATGGGGTTTAAGAAATAAAGAAGAGCCCATTTTAAAAAGCTCTCCTTTGAATTTTGAGTTTGTGAGATTTGTGAAATTGCCTTCTTTTAAAAGCAAATCAACAAGCATAAAGCCGACATTATGGCGAGTATTTTCATACTCTTTGCCTATATTGCCAAGCCCTACGACTAAGATCATCTAGCTTTTTCTACGCCCACTACCGCTACTCTATCAGCATCTATCATAGTTACACCCTCAGGCACTACAACATCACGAACAAGTAAAGCATCACCCACATCAAGCTTGCTTACATCAAGCTCGAAGAAATTTGGTAAATTTTCTGCTGCACATTTTACTTTCAATCTTCTTTTTGATTGGATTAAAACACCTTTATTTTTAAGACCGATAGCTGTTCCTGTAATTTTCACTGGAACCATGTATTTAGAAATAACACCTTTTTGTGCAACTTTCAAATCCACATGTTTAAGTTCTGCAGTCACAGGATCTTTTTGATAATCCACTACAACAACATTTAAAGTTTGTGAACCTACTTTTACATCAAAAGCTAAAGTTGTTTTTTTGCGAACTTCTTTGATAAAATCATTTACTTTGAAAGCAGCATTGATGTTTTCTAATCCTTTTCCGTAGATGTTTGCGATTAGATAACCATCTCTTTTTAAAGCTTTAGCTGCTTTTCTACCGATACTCTCTCTAACGATACCTTCTAACATCTTTTTCCTTTCTTAAAAAATAAGCTTATAATTGTAGCTAATTTTGGCTTAGGTAAAAGTAAATTTATGATAGTTTTTTATTTACTTTGTTTTGGCTATAATTGCCGCGCAAAAAATATTAAGGAGGCGCATAATGAATACCAATATCGCGTGGTTTATGGTTATTTTTGGTGGGCTTATAGAATGTTTTTGGGTAGGCGGACTTAAGTATTCTACAGAGCTTTGGCAATATATACTTACTATTATTGGAGTTTGTATCTCTTTTACTCTGTTTTTAAAAGCGTGCGAAAAGCTTGAAGTAAGCATTGCTTATAGTGTTTTTGTAGGTATTGGGACTGTCGGAGTGGTTTTAAATGAAATATTTCTTTTTGATATCGAAGTTTCGGTGGCTAAAATTGTTTTAATTGCTATTTTACTTTTAAGCATTATCGGGCTTAAATTAATCAGCAAGGAGGCTAAATAATGGAGTGGATCTTTTTATTTTTAGCTACTATTTTTGAAATTATAGGCGTGATAGTGATGAAACAACTCGTCATCACTAAAAACAAATTTTATCTTTTAGCTTTAGCTGCTTGTTTTGCTTTATCATTTAGCTTTTTAAGTCTTAGTATGCAAAATATCGCTATGAGCGTAGCTTATTCTATATGGACAGGGGCTGGCACCGCAGGTGGGGTTATAGTAGGTGTGCTTTTTTACAAAGAAAGCAAAAGCTTTTTAAAACTTTTTTTAATAGCACTTATCATCGCCTGTACAGTGGGCTTAAAAATTCTTTCATAGGATTAAAATGAAAATATACATTAGCGGTATAGATACAGATGTTGGCAAGACTTATTTGAGCGCTAGAATTTGTAAAGAATTGGGTTTTGATTATTTTAAACTCATTCAAGCAGGGGTGCCAAAAGATAGTAATGAAGTGGCTAAATTCAGCCCTAAAACTAAGATTTTTAAAGAGGGTGTGTGTTTACAAACTCCTGCTTCACCACATAAGGCAAGAATTTTAGAAAAACTAAACTACAAAGCCTTTGATATACAAATTCCACAAAGCGATAAGCTTATCATAGAGCTTGCGGGCGGGCTTTTTTCGCCTATTGATGATGAAAAAACTATGATTGATTATATGAGCGAATTTAAACACCCCACCCTTTTGGTAGCCAAAGACTATCTAGGAAGTATCAATCATACGCTTTTAAGCATAGAAGCTTTAAAACAAAGAGGTATTGAAATCCTTGCCTTAGTGCTAAAGAGTGAAGATCATTTTAGTAAGGATTTTATCAGCAAATACACACAAATTCCTATCGTAGAATTTGACGATAAGGTTTGTGAAAATCTCTCAAAAATCCTTAAAAATTTGCTCTAAAGTATCTACCACGAAAGAAATTTGCTCTTTGGTGATGATGTAAGGGGGCATAAAATAAATCGTATTTGCTAAAGGCCTTAAAAGCAAACCTTTTTCCAAGGCCTTCCTAAATACAAAAAGTCCTACGCGTTTATACTTGGTGCTTAAAATATCAAAAGCACTGATCATTCCGCAAGTTCTAAAATTACCCAAAAAGTCAAATTTTTCAAGTCTTGAAAATCCTTTTTTGATAAACTCGCTTAAAATTTGATTTTTTTCTAAAATATTTTCATTCTCAAAGATATCTAAAACCGCATTTGCTGCCGCACAAGCTAAGGTATTTCCCGTATAACTATGAGAATGTAAAAAAGCCTTTTGGCTTTCATAAGTATCATAAAAAGCATTATAAATTTCATCTCTTGTAAGCACCACAGAAAGTGGCATAAATCCGCCTGTGATCCCTTTTGAAAGGCAGATAAAATCAGGACTTTCTTTACATTGATGTAAAGCAAATAAACTCCCTGTGCGTCCAAAACCCACAGCGATTTCATCAAAAATCACTTGCACTCCAAATTGATGACAAAGCTTTATAGCCTCATCAATAAATCCTGCTTCATACATATGCATATTTCCCGCGCATTGCACCAAGGGTTCAAGTATAAAAGCACAAATTTCACTTGCATTTTTTTCTAAAATATCTTTTAAAATTTCAAGCTCTTGAGTGTAATCTTTACTTTGTGGCACAGGCGTGCTTAAACACTCTAAAAGTAAAGGTTTATAAGTATCTTTATAAAGTGCTACATCTCCTACACTTAAGGCCCCTAAGGTTTCACCATGATAAGAATTGCTTAAAGATAAAAATTTACTTTTTTTCACTCCTTTATTTAAATGATAATGAAAACTCATCTTAAGTGCGACTTCAATAGCGCTTGAACCATTATCTGCGTAAAAACATTTGTTAAAATTCCTACCCACTTTTTCACAAAGCCTAGCCGAAAGCTTGATGATAGGCTCGTGTGTAAAACCTGCTAAAATCACATGCTCTAGCTCATCAACTTGTTTTTTAATCGCATTTGCAATTTTTTCATTACAATGCCCAAAAAGATTTACCCACCACGAACTCACACAATCCATATAAGCCTTATCATCAAAATCATAAAGCCACACTCCTTTAGCTCTTTTTATAGGAATGAGTGGCAAATTTTCATGATCTTTCATTTGCGTACAAGGGTGCCAAATATGTTTTAAGTCTAGTTCTTTTAAATTCATTTTCATTTCTTTATTTTTTTAATACAATAATACTACAATTTTTAGTTAAAATCATACATTTATAACTAAAAAGAATTATTTAGGAAATATTTATATAATTATTATTTTGAGTCAGAAATTTCTTAATAGGGTAAGCCATGAAAAAAGTATTGATTATCTTAGCGATTTTATTTTTAAATTTTGCATACTCACAAGAGGATGTACTCGAAAAAGATTGTATAGAAAATAAAAAAGGATGTTTTTTTCTCGGAGCTATATATAAACTTCATTATAAGAATTATCCTAAAGCAGCAGAATTTTATAAAAGAGCTTGTGAGTTAAACGATGGTGATGGATGCTGGGGGCTTGCAGATTTATATGAAACTGGAAAAGGTGTTAAAATGAGCAGTTCTATGGCTGAAAAACTTTATAATAAGGCTTGTTTTTTAAATAGTTTTAATGCTTGTTTTGACCTTGGAGCTTTATATGAGAAAGGACAAATTGTCAGTAAAAATAACTTTAAAGCTGTAGAGCTTTATAGAAAAGCTTGTGATATGAACCACAATAAAGGATGCAATAGTCTCGGTTTTATGTATGAAAATGGAAAAGGTGTTAGAAAAGATATTTCTAAAGCTCTAGAATTTTATGGTAAGGCTTGCGATCTAAAATATGATATAGGTTGTAAAAACTACGCAAGACTTAAAAGATAAATTTGAGTTAAAACATGCAAATCAAACAAATTTTAGATAAATTAAAAGAACAAAACAACCTTAGAAAACTTACAAGCCTCAAACATGAAGGAAATTTTGTTTTTAAAGAGGGTAAAAAGCTTTTAAATTTAGCGGGGAATGATTATTTAAATTTAAGCTCTTGCAAATCTTTAAAAGATGAATTTTTAGACAATATCAAAGAGCAAGACTTATTTTTTTCAAGCTCAAGTTCAAGGAGCTTGAGTGGAAATTTTACAATTTATGAGGAATTAGAAAGCTTTTTAAAATCCAAATTTAAAGAAAAGGAAATCTTACATTTTAACAGCGGTTATCATCTTAATATCTCTTGTATAGCTGCACTTGCAAGCATTCCAAATACACTTTTTTTAGCAGATAAATTCATCCATGCAAGTATGATTGATGGACTAAAACTTGGCGGAGCAAAATTTTTTCGCTTTCATCATAACGATATGAATCATTTAGAAAATTTAATTCAAAAACATTATGATCATTATGAAAATATCATCATTTTAAGCGAAGCATTATTTAGCATGGATGGTGATTTTTCTGATTTTAATACACTCATCGCCTTTAAAGAAAAATACCCTAAAATCAAACTTTATATCGATGAAGCGCACAGCGTGGGTTGCTTTGATGAGGAGGGCTTGGGACTTGTTAAGGCTTTAAATTTGGAAGAAAAGGTTGATTTTATAGTTTTTACCTTTGGCAAGGCTCTTGCTTCTATGGGTGCTTGTATGATTTGTAATAATCTTTATAAAAGCTTTTTTATCAACAAGGCTAGAGCTTTTATTTATTCTACAGCGCTGCCTCCTATCAATATAGCTTGGACAAAATTTATTTTTGAAAAAATGAGCAAGCTAAAAGAAAAAAGAGAAAAACTACAAATCATAGGCAACTTTTTTAAAAATCAACTCATAGAAAAAAATCATCAAATTTTAGGCGATGCTTACATCATCTCCTTGGTTTTAGGAGAAAATCAAAAGGCTATAGAATTAGCAAAAAAACTTGAAACAAATGGCATTTTTGCACCCGCTATAAAAGAACCTACGGTGCCTAAAAATACAGCTAGAATTCGTTTTTCTTTGCATGCAGGACTTAGTAAAGAAGATTTAAAGAAAGTGGTAGAACTTTTATGAAAATAAGTAATTTAATTCAAAATGAAAACTCACAAGAGCTTATCTTGGTATTTGGCGGTTTTGCTTCACATCCTAGTCATTTTGCACATTTAAAAAGCGATAAAAATGTAGTTTTGGTTTATGATTATGAAAATTTAGACTTTAAATTTGATTTAAACTCTTTTTCTAAAATCACTCTCATAGCTTTTTCTATGGGAGTTTGCGTAGCAAGTAGAGTTTTAAAAGATATAGAGTTTTCGCAAAAAATAGCCATCAATGGTACTCCTTTTGGTATAGATAAATTAAAAGGAATTCATCCTGCAATTTTTGCTAGGCAAATTAAAAAATTTGATCTTACAACTTTTAAAAAATCTTTATTTAAAGAGCGCGAAAATGAAGCAAAAGATTTTATCTTTAAAGATGAAAAAGATTTAAAAACCGAGCTTGAAAAACTTTTCGAATTTGCCTTAAAAGAGCGTAATGAAAGCTTTATTTGGGACAAAATTTACTCAAGCAATAATGATGAAATTTTTCCTCAAAATGCTTTAAAAAACACTTTTTCAAAGCTTATTTTCCTAAATGAGCCGCATTTTGCTTTTTTTCATTTTAAAACTTGGGATGAAATTTGAATTTTTTAAAAGCAAAAGATTATCAAAAACACGCAAAAGTGCAAGATTTAATGGGTTTAAAACTTTGTGAAATTTTAAAAAATTTAGAAATTTCGCATTTTAAAAAAGTGTTTGAATTTGGTTGTGGTAGGGGCGAATTTAGCGATAAGCTTTCAAAAATTATCACTTTTGATGAATATCTAAAAAATGATATTTTGGATTATCCTGACAATCTTAATGTAGAAATTTTTGATATGAATACCCTAGCTACACAGATTTTAAGCAAGCAAAAATTTGATCTTATCACTTCTAATGCAAGTTTGCAATGGCTTGATTTAAAGCAGGTTTTGCCCGCGCTAGCAAATATGCTAAATGAAAAAGGAATTTTACTTCTTTCTACTTTTGGAGAAATGAATTTAAAAGAGATCAAGCAAAGCACAAGCTTGGGTTTAAAATATTTTAGCACAAAAGAACTCGAACAAATTTTCAAACCCTATTTTTCCGATATTAAAATCACAGAAGAAATTGTAAATTTGGAATTTCAAAACGCTTTAGAAGTTTTTAGACATTTAAAATTAAGCGGAGTAAATTCTTTGGGATTTTATCGCTTAAACAAGCAATTCTTAAAAGAATTTGAAGAAAAATTTCAAAATAAACTCACTTATCATCCTATTTTTATTTTATGCAAAAAAGATACAAAATAAAATTTCTTATGTTATAATACAAAAAATCAAGATTATCCACAAAGGAAAGTGCAATGAAAAAGCTCGTGTTATGTTTTATAGTGTTGTTTTTATCTTTAAATTTAAATGCACAAAATTTAAGTGTTTTCGTAGCTTCTTCGGCTTCAAAAGCTATGGAAGAAGTCAAAAATGAATTTTTAAAATCACACCCTAATGATAATATAGATCTTGTTTTTGGTGCTTCAGGAAAGTATTATCAGCTTTTAAAACAAGGGAGGGAATTTGATCTATTTTTTTCAGCCGATACAAAATACGCGCAAGCAATTTATGAGGATCAAAACGCTTTAGATAAACCAAAAGTTTATGTTTTAGGTATCTTAGCCTTATATAGCTTAGATGAAAGCTTACTTGAAGGTGGGATAGAAAAGCTAAAAGATAAAGCAAATAAAATTCATCACCTAAGCCTTGCAAATCCAAAGGTTGCTCCTTATGGAGTAGCTGCTAAAGAAGTGCTTGAAAATTTAAATTTAGACAAACTCTTTGAAGATAAAATTGTTTTAGGTGAAAATATCTCCGTGCCTGTTTTACATGTCGATAGCAATAATGCGGATTTAGGTATCGTGGCTTATTCTTTAGTATCTTCTATCAATCATCCTAAAGGCAAAGCTGTTTTGATCGATCAAAAATACTTCACCCCTTTAAAACAAAGCTATGTCATCACAAAATACGCTAAAGATAAAAAATTAGCCTTTGAATTTAGCGATTTTATCAGTTCGCAAAAAGCAAAAGAAATCTTTAAAAAATACGGATTTGACACACCTTGAATATCTTAAATGGTAAGATTATAGAGCTTTTAAATGAGGGTGAGATTGTCATCGTTAAGATCAGTATTAAAGAGCAAATTTTTAAAGTTTTAATGCTTGATCTTCATTCTTTACAAGATCTTAAAATAGGTACAAAAATTCAAGTGCTTTTTAAAGAACACGAACTTGGCTTTGCTTTGCCTCATTCTATTTTAAGTGTGGAAAATTCATTTCTAGCAAGGATTAAAAGTATTAAAAAGGGCAAAATTCTATATCATATCTTTTTTGACTTTAAGAGTGATGAAATTTCTAGCATTATCACCAAAGAAAAAGCCTTAGAGCTTAAACTCGAAGAAGGACAAGAATGGCTTTGCTTTGTCAAGGAAAACGATATCATTTTAAAGGCTGTTTATGGATAATGATTTTTTACAAACCCTTTATCTTACCTTTAAACTTGCATTTATCACCACCTTTATACTCTTTTTCATCGGAGTATTTTTAGCCTATCTTTTAAGCTTTGTGAAATTTCCTTTTAAAAGCTTGGTGCAAACCTTTGTAGCCCTACCTTTGGTTTTACCTCCAAGTGTTTTGGGTTTTTATTTACTCATAAGCTTTTCACAAAACAGCTTTTTGGGACAATTTTTAAAAGAATATTTTAACCTTTCTTTGGTTTTTAGCTTTGAAGGTTTGGTATTTGCTTCTTTGATTTTTTCCCTACCCTTTATGGTAAATCCTTTACAAAGTGCTTTTTCATCGATCAATCAAAACCTACTTGATGCTTCTTATACTCTAGGAAAGGGTAAAATTTACACACTTTTTAGAGTGATTTTGCCCAATTCCAAAGTAGGGATTTTTAGTGCTTGTGCGATGAGTTTTGCACACACCATCGGTGAATTTGGAGTGGTGATGATGATAGGTGGACATAAAAAAGGTGAAACTTTAGTCGCGAGTATTGCTATTTATGATGAGCTTGAAGTTTTAAACTATACCTTAGCACATCAATACGCTTTTACTTTATTTGCGATTTCTTTTACCATACTCTTAAGTCTTTATTTTGTGAACAAAAAAATCGCTCTATAGGCCAATTTTATGATAAAAATCGATATAAAACTTCCCATTAACACAGCAAAAGGCAAGAAGCAACTAGAATTAAACACTTGTCTAAAAGCAAATGAAATCACTGCTATTTTTGGAGAAAGCGGTGCGGGAAAAACGACTCTGCTTAAAATCATTGCAGGACTTATAAAACCTGAATTTGGGCGTATAAAAGTAGGAGATGAGCTTTGGCTTGATACCCAAAAAAATATCAATTTAGCCATACAAAAAAGAAAAATCGGCTTTGTTTTTCAAGATTATGCTCTTTTTCCAAATATGAGCGTAAAAGAAAACATTTCTTATGCTGCGACTTCAAAACAAAAAGCAGAAGAGCTTTTAAGCTTAATGAATTTGGAAAATTTAGCCAAAATTTATCCCAAAAATTTAAGTGGCGGACAAGCACAAAGAGTGGCTTTAGCAAGGGCTTTAGCAAGAGAGCCACAAATTTTACTTTTAGATGAGCCTTTGAGTGCATTGGACTTTAAAATGCGATCTTTTTTACAAGATGAGCTTGTGAAAATTTTACAACATTTTAAAATCACGACTTTATTAGTAAGTCACGATTTGGCTGAAATTTACAAATTAAGCCATAGAATTTTAGAGCTTAGTGATGGAAAAATCATCAAAGATGCAAGAACAAATGAATTTTTTACCTCATCAAATTTAAGTGCAAAACTGCGTTTAAGTGCAACTTTGCTTGAGATGAAAAAAAGTGATATTTTAGTTATTTTTACTTTGCTTTTAAATCAAGATATCGTTAAAATCACACTTAGCGAAGAGGAATTTTTAAAATCTTATAAAGATATAAAAATCGGCGATACGCTTTTACTTTCTATAAAAGCCTTTAATCCTATCATCGTAGGAAAACTTTAAGAAAGCAAGTCTTTAAATTCCATTTGAAATTCTTTTAAGATTTGATATAAATGAGTAAGATTATAATTATTTTCTTGTTTGATTTTAGCAATAATTGGCAATTTGCGCCCTCAAATTCCCACTAACGAAAACTAGGAATTTTGCGTTTTAATCTTTTTTAATATTTTCAACATTCTTATCAAAAAAATGCTTCTATCTTGTTTCAAGCCGCACTTGCTAATTTTGATAATAGCAATAATAAACAAAATTTAATGCCTTAAATTAACCGCAAATTATTCTAAAATTTGCTCCAAATTTGAAGTAATTCTCACTTTTAATTTAAATAAAATAGTTATAATTATTTTCACTGTTTTAAAATTAGCTTAGGGTAAAAACAATGAAAAAAATCGTCGCTAGTCTAACCTGTATTTTGTTTTTAGGTGGGTGTAGCAACAAAACAGCAGGAATGGTGGCGATAGGCGTGATCCATTCGCCTCAAATTGTAGCACTTGGTGCACTTACTGTGGTTACTTCTCCATTTTGGATTTTGGAAAAAATAGAAGAAAATAGCCGTAAAGCCAAGGAGCGAATAGAAAAAGATTCTAGTTTGTCAGTTCCTTTTTATAAGCTTGTAGATTTATGCAATCCTAAATTTAATTTAGAACCAAAAATTACAGATGAGTTTTTAGAAGAGATTAAACACGAGCTTTCTTATTTTAAAGAGCGCGAAAAATATTTTTTACAAATATTAAATAAGTTAAATGATGAAAAAAGCGAAGAATATCAAAAATTCACACAAGAATATGAAAAAAATAGCCAAAAATACATTCTTGCTTATAAAAAGGTTTTTGCAAGTGAAAATGATGCTTGGCTTAAATACTCGTTTAATGAAATGGATAAAAAAAGATTGTATGCTTTTTATAAATCTTATGAGTATCATCCTTTTATTGAAAATGCTAAAATATTAAATGAGAATAAAGTTTTTGCTGTAAGTGATAGAGAATTTGATGATTTTTATTTTGATGATGAATTTTTAGTGAAAAGTGAAAATGAAGTTTTAGAAAAACTCGGCCAAGAACACATTAAAGAATATAAAAAATTTAAAGAAAAAATTTTTAAAGATTCTAAAAAAGTCAATCAAAATGAAATTGCTTTAAATGATTTTATGATATTTTTTCAAATCGAAAATGAGAAATTTAAACCCATTTTAGGCTATGTTTCTTATAAACTTGCAAATGATCCTGAAATACATTGCACTTTTATTAATGGAAAAATGTAAATCTTGTTTTTTACATTTATAATTTTACCTTATCTATACTTTTTTAGTTATTTAAATTTACATATTAAGCTTAAATATATCATATAATTGTAAAAATTTTTTATAATATAGCAAAATTAAGGAGAAATCATGCCTTTTGTTAATATTAGAATCACAAAAGAAAATGGCGAACCTACACTCAAGCAAAAGCAAGAATTGATTGAAGGTGTTACAGATTTACTTGCTAAGGTTTTAAACAAAAATAAAGCTTCTACTGTTGTAATTATCGATGAAATTGAAATGGATAATTATGGTTTAGGTGGAAAAACTATCACTGAAGTAAGAAAAGAGCAGAAAAAAAGCTAGTTTTCTTTGCAGTTAGTGATCAAAGCCTATTTGCTTTTACCTATATTCTGCTTTAAATTTAAAGCAGAACTTTATAGCTGAAGTTAGTTTCGCAAAGTGCTTATTTTTATAGGCAAAAGCACAAGAAAGCTAAATATCAAACAAAACCCACAAAAGATAAACATCCAAAAATAACCATCTAAAAATTTTAACAAATAAGCAAAAAGAAAAGAAAAAATAGCTTGAAAAATTCCAAAAGCAAGGGTTAGAAAACTTGAGCTTGTAGGAAAATGTTTTTTAGAAACAATTTTTAATGCTAGGGCATTAGTAAGTGTTACATTGCCTGTTGTTGTAAAGCCCATAACAAAAATACTAAAGTTAAGCCAAAACAAATCACTGGCAAAAGCTGCGATAAAACAAGATAAGGCTTTGAAAAATAATATTACAATGTGTGCATTTTTTATCCCGATTCTATCAGCTAAAATTCCACTACCTATACTTCCTAAGACTGCTCCTATACCAAAAAAAGCCCAAGATGAGCCAGCAAGTAGGGTTGAAAATTTTAAGTCTCTTACAAGATAATCAACCCAAAAAAGCGTGTGAGGTAAATATCCTATGGCATTAAGAATATATGAAATAATAAGAAGCCATAATCCATAAGGAATTTTAAATTTATTATCTTTATGTATTGTTTGTTTAGATCTTTTAAGTGTTCTAAGTGAAAAAAGACTTAAGATGAAAGCGCAAAAAACCACACCACCTAAAACAATCCAAACCAAATCGATATTGATATTAGCGATAAATGGTAAAGTAAAGCCACTAACAACAGCACCAAGTCCTATACCGCTAAATACAAAACCCCCTATACGCCCCCTAAAACGTTCTTTAACATAAGGCAAAGAAAGTGGTGCAGCAAGTATCATCAAAGAAGCGCTTGCCACACCAGCAAAAAATCTCCATAGCCACGCCCATATAAAAGGTAGACTTTCCATCATGCAAGCAAAAAAACTTAAAGAGATTATTAAAAAACTTAGTTTTGCAATATTTTCAAGATTTATAAATTTTCTTAAGAAGTTAATGAAAAAACTACCAAAAATATACCCAACTAAAACTGCAATACCCAGCTGAATGCTTTGATTTTCATTCAATCTGCCGGATATTATCATAATAGGGATTAAAACAACATATCCAAATCTTGCCAAACCATTTGCCACAAAGGTTGAAAGAAAACAAATCATAATGCGCAAGATCATGCTTGTGTCCTTTTGATAAGAGAATCTACAGCTTTATTTGAATCGCAAAGAAATGTGGAGGCAATGTGAGGGCGAGGCAAAATAAAAGTATAAAATTTAATTCCCTCTGTAGGTAATCCCAAAATAAATAACCTATCAATAGTTTTATTATCTTTATTAATAGAACAAAAGTTTTCGTCAATTTTCAAACATTCTAATTCTAAATTTCCATAATTAAATTTTGTAGCTAAATTATTAGCGATAAGAGATTGAAAAAGTGCATTATCATTAATTTTAATTTCGTTAATTCTTGCGTCAATTAATCTATTTACACAATAAGAATTGTTAAATGAGTCAACTAGTTGAAATTGCGTATTTTCTATATGTTTTATTGTAACATCACGTAAAACATCACAAGCTGGCTTAATTGGGCTTTTTAAATTGCCCAAACGAGCTTCTTTTATATCATTTTCTAAATAAGTAATTAATTGGGAGTAAAAATCTTGCTTATCTATGATTTTTTGCAATGGATTAACCAAAGAATAGAAATTAAACTGATCGTATTTGGGAATATATTTATCAAGTACACTTTGTGTATCAATTTGCAAGATATTCATTTCTAAATAAAAGAATCTTCTTGAGATTTTAAATCAATATATGTATAACTATACACATATTCTATTTCTTTGACAATAAGTGGCAAGATTTGAGTAATTGCTCTTGCCATAAGTGGCAAATTTGAAACAAACCTTTCTAAAATACTTAACCCTCTAAGACCAAAACCAATTATTCCAACTCTTAACATTATTTTCCTTTTTATCTTGTGATTTTATAGTATGCATTATTTGCATATTATAAAAATAACAAAATTTGCAAATTTTTAACTCAATTGTAAAAAATTTCTCTAACAATGTTACATTATTAATCATTTAAATGAATATTTATAAATCTGACAATATTGCTAATATATTAAGACTTATATTAACCAAAATAAAGACTTGTATAAAAAATTTATTATTTTTAGAATTTATTAGTATTTAATTGTAACCATTAAAACAATCCATTGATTAAATATAACTCACTTTATCATTCATTTACTATTTATGAAAATTTATATGCTAGTTTTTTGCTTATTATTTTATAGCTAAAAATTGAGGTATGCAAAATGAGAAAAAGTATGATTAGTTTTTTGGAAAAAAAGGCCAAAAATGAAAAAATAACTATGGTGAGTGCGTATGATTATCATAGTGCAAGAATTTTAGACAATAGCGATATAGATATTATATTGGTTGGAGATTCATTAGCTATGACAGTGCTTGGTATGCAAGATACTTTAAGTGTTACTATGGATGAAATGTTGATTTTTACCAAAGCTGTTTCTCGCGGAGCTAAAAAGTCTTTCGTACTTGCTGATATGCCTTTTATGTCTTATCAAAGTTCAGATCGTGACGCTATCTTAAATGCCTCAAGATTTATCAAAGAAAGCCATGCAAATGGGGTAAAAGTGGAAGGGGGTGTAGAAATCGCAAGTAAGATTAAATTGATTTCCCAATCAGGAATACCCGTCGTTGCTCACCTAGGACTAACCCCACAAGCTGTAAATATGCTAGGTGGATATAGGGTTCAAGGTAAAGATTTACAATCGGCTCAAAAAATCATAGATGATGCAAAAGCTGTGCAAGATGCGGGTGCTTGTATGTTAGTTTTAGAATGCGTGCCTGTAAAATTAGCACAAAAAATAAGCTCTATTTTAGAAATTCCAACAATCGGCATAGGCTCAGGTAAATACTGCGATGGACAAGTTTTAGTTTATCATGATCTTTTGGGTTTAAATAAAGATTTTAAAGCAAAATTTGTAAAACATTTTGATAAAATTGACCCTCAAGTAGGAGTTGAAAAATATAGAGATGAAGTTAAAAGCGGTATTTTTCCTTCCCAAGAGCACAGCTTTGATTATTTAGATGATGAATTATTAGATAAATTATACTAAGGATACAAATATGGAAGTTATTACTTCTGTCAAAGAAGCAAAACAAATTACAAAAAATTGGAAATCACATAATCTTAGTATAGGCTATGTTCCAACCATGGGTTTTTTGCACGATGGGCATTTAAGTTTAATCAAAAATGCCAAAACACAAGATAAAGTTATAGTAAGTATCTTTGTAAATCCTATGCAATTTGGGCCTAATGAAGATTTTTCTAGTTATCCAAGAGATTTAGAACGCGACATTAAAATGTGTCAAGATAATGGCGTTGATATGGTTTTTATCCCCGATGCAGCTCAAATGTATCTTAAGAATTTTAGCACCTATGTGGATATGAACACGATCACGGATAAGCTTTGTGGAGCTAAAAGACCGGGGCATTTTAGAGGCGTTTGCACAGTTTTGGCTAAATTTTTTAATATCCTAAACCCTGATATAGTCTATATGGGGCAAAAAGACGCGCAGCAATGCGTAGTCGTTAGACATATGGTTGATGATTTAAATTTTGATTTAAAAATTCAAATTTGCCCTATCATTAGAGAAGAAGATGGCTTAGCTAAAAGCTCTAGAAATGTATATCTTAGCGAAGAAGAAAGAAAAGCGTCACTAGCTATATCTCAAAGCATTTTTTTAGCTGAAAAATTAGTCCAAGAAGGAGAAAAAGATAGTTCTAAAATTATCCAAGCTATGAAAGATATTTTAGAAAAAGAAAAATTAATCAAAATCGATTATATAGAATTAGTTGATTTTAACACTATGGAAAATATTGAAAATATCGCCGATAATGTTTTAGGAGCAGTGGCTGCTTTTGTTGGAAAAACAAGACTCATTGATAATTTTTTAGTACAAGGATTAAAATGAACATTACTTTACTCAAATCAAAAATACACCGTGCAAGCGTAACAGAAGCTAGGCTTGATTATGTAGGAAGTATAAGCATAGATGAAAAATTATTGCAAGCTAGTGGAATTTTAGAATACGAAAAAGTTCAAGTAGTCAATGTCAATAATGGCGCTAGATTTGAAACCTACACCATCGCTACGCAAGAAGAAGGGGTTGTATGCCTAAATGGCGCTGCGGCTCGTCTTGCTGAAGTAGGAGATAAAATTATCATCATGTCTTATGCTGATTTTAACGAAGAAGAAGCAAAAACATTTAAACCAAAAGTTGTCTTTGTAGATGAAAATAACACTGCTACAAAAATAACAAATTATGAAAAACACGGAGCTATTTTCTAATATCTAACTATTTTTGTAATTTTTTCTATCTTAGATAAATTCATTTATCTAAGATAAGTAAAAAATGATTTTTATATCTTTTAATTTATTATTTTTGCTTATCTTAACTTCTAGTTTTTAAACCACATCTTTTTTCATTAAAAAATTTTTTAAATTTTGCCCCTCTTTAATAACCTTGTTTTCTCTTATAAGTTCAAAACCATTTTTTAAGAAAAAATCTTTAGCGCTTAAGGATGCGAAGGTATAAATTTCATTATATAAATAAGTTTTTAAAATAAAATCAAGTAAATTTTGTGCTAAACCCTGTCTAACAAAATCAGGATGAGTAAAAAGCAAATCGAGCAATTGCTGCTCTTTTTTAACACTTATAAAACTTGCGATTTCCCCTCTTTTTTCATAGAGAAAAATTTCATCATATTTAAATTTTTCTTCCCATTGTCGTCTATCAATTTTAATCCAAGCACGAATTTGATCTTTTGTATAATCCTTAGCACAAAGCGTTATTACGCTTTGTTCAAAAAGCGACAAACAAGCATTTAAATCTTTAATATCAGCTTTTCTTATCAAGAACTTTTCTCAATGCTAAACTTGCTAAAGCTAAACCAAAAGATGCAGTCACACCCATAAAAGATCCAAGATCTTTACAATGCGCTTCCTCATCTGAAAAAACCACATCAAAATTTCCTTTAAAACCTGATTTTCTAAGCTCGTAACGAAATTTTTTTGCTAAAGCATCTCCGTGGGTTTTAAATATACTTGTAGTTTTTATACGCGTAGGATCAAGCTTTCTAGCCCCACCCGTAGAAGAGATAAAAATTTGACGCTTAAAATCGATCAAATTAGCAAGTGCTACTTTTGCAGGGATATCATCAATCGCATCGACGATTAAATCAAATTCACTTAAATCAAAATTTGCTAAAAATTCATTGTCTATTTTACTTACTATACCCTTAGCATTGTAAATTCTAGCAAAAACCTTAGCTTTTTCTTCGCCTAAATTTTCACTATGAATTTGGCGGTTTTGATTGGTGATTTCAAATTTATCCGCATCAATTAAAGTAAGATTTTGAAAACCGCTACGATAAAGTGCATCAACGCACATCCCACCTACTCCACCAAGTCCACATACAAGCACTTTGGTTTGTGAAATTTTATCGAAATTTTCCTCGCTTACTAGCCATTTTATACGCGTAAATCTATCATTCATTATTTGCCTTTAACCATTTTTTAACTTTTTTCATTTTGTCATAAGCGCTTAAATCAAGCATTATAGGGGTTATAGTCACATAACCTTTTTTTAATAAAGCTATATCACTATCTTTCTCATCCTCAAAATCCAAATTTGCTGCTGCTAGCCAATAATACTCCATCCCGCGTGGATTGATATTTGAATGCGCCTCAAAATTATACACTCGCTTGCCTGCTTTACAAATTTTAATGCCTTTTATATTAGATTTTGCTGGAAAATTAATATTTAAAAATTCTTTTTTTCCTAAAGGAAAGCCTTTATCAAAGATATTTTGAACGATTTTTTTAGTAACTTTTAAAGCATTTTTAAAATCAAGCTCTTTTTCACTTTTTTTATAAAATTGCGAAAGAGCTATAGCAGGAATTCCTTGTAAAACTGCTTCCATAGCGCCTGCACAAGTACCTGAATATGTGATATCTTCACCCACATTTGCACCCTTGTTAATCCCACTTATTACAAGATCAGGCAAACGCGTTTTATAAAGCGCATGAAGAGCAAGATAAACACAATCTGCAGGAGTTCCATCATCGAGCTTGTAAAATCTTTTTCCTACTTTGATAAAACGCAAAGGTTTTGTAAGAGTTATGGAATGCGAACAAGCTGATTTTTCAGTAGCAGGTGCAACTATGGTAATTTTTGCTTTAAATTCTTTTTTTAACATTTTAATGAGTTTTTTAAGCCCTTCGCTTTCAAAACCATCATCATTGGTAATAAGAATTTCTTTCATTACTCTTCCTTGCAAAAGATAAATTTGGATTGTAGCATATTTTTTTAAAAGCTTTGTAATATTAATTTTTGATTTTAAAATATTAATTTTATGCTATTTTTAATTATATTTTTATTTAATATTTATTAATATTATTACATAATAAATTGCAAAAAATTGGGAGGGTGGAGCATGTTTGACTTTTTTAAACCAAAAGCAAAAGCCATAAAATTTCCCAAAGACGAAATTTTACCTAGATACTACAAGATGAGAACTTGGAGTTTACAATAAAAATTGTTAGCAAATCAATCAATAATTATTATCAATTTTATATATTTTATGCGATTTAGAAATAAAGATTTGTTTATTATCAAAATATAAGATACTAAATATCTTAATATAATTTTATAAACTTACAAGATTTAATATTTATGATGATTTTATCATTGCTTTAATTTAATAAAAGATTAAAAGTCGCGTTGATGTAGCAAAATAAATTAAAATATATGTTAATATATCAAAACCTAAAACAAGGAGGATAAATGCAAAAAATAAAATTAAGCTTCATGTTTTTGATTGTAACAATCATTTTTTCAGCTTGCTCTTCAAAAGAACAACAAATCAACCCCTTAGGAAGATCCTATGGTAAATTTAGCGATAATGATCCTTTAAGACTTGGCTCAAAACCCACACCCCCTGTTAAACAAAACACACCAAGCTTAGTGGAAGGTAAAAAATTTCCTGCCATACCGCTTGTCCCACCTGTAATCACTCCTAATACTTTCAAAGGAGATAACGCTGTCAAAGGACCTTTGCCAAGGCTAAAATCTCCAAATGAATTTGCTTCAAATGCTTTATACGAAAACACAGGTATGGTAAGTGATTTTGTCACTATTATGAATCCTAATGGAGCATCTTTAACAATCTGGGCTTTAAATCCTGGCAATTGGATATGGGGATATAGTTTATTTGCTAGTAGACCTTTTGGAGATGCAAGAGCTTGGCAGCTCATTGAATTTCCAAACAATACTGTAATGATTAAAAATGCAAAAACATTTACTTGCTTAAACGCCTATAGAAATGGCATCGTTCATTATCCTTGCGATCAAACAAACTTCGCGCAGTTTTGGAGACTTTACCCGATGACTAATGGTGCTTATCAAATTCAAAATTTTGCCACTCAACAATGTATACAAACACCTGTTTCAAATGTAATGGAAGAATTTAATTTGAGCTTTTATAATATTTACTTAACCGATTGTTTAAAAGAAAAAGAAAAGAATTTGGATAGACAATGGTATATAGGTGCTCCTATTTAATTTTTTCGCTATGAAAGGAAGATAATGAAAAAAATAGTATTTTTGATTTTAAGTTTTAATGTATTATTTGCCGCTTTAGAAAATTACAATACCGGAACTTGGAATTTACAAGGCTCATCGGCTGCAACTGAAAGCAAATGGAATGTTAGCATAAGACAACTCATAACCGGCGCAAATCCTATGGATGTTTTAGCTGTTCAAGAAGCGGGGGTTTTACCTAGTACAGCTATGATGACTCCTAGGCAAGTGCAACCCGTGGGCGTGGGTATTCCTATACATGAATATATATGGAATTTAGGCTCTGTATCAAGACCTAGCTCTGTTTATATATATTATTCTAGAGTAGATGTAGGAGCAAATCGTGTGAATTTAGCTATCGTTAGCAGGATGCAAGCGGATGAAGTTTTTGTTTTACCTCCTCCAACAGTGGCTTCAAGACCTATTATAGGCATACGCATAGGCAATGATGCTTTTTTCAATATACACGCTCTAGCAAGTGGGGGAAATGACGCAGGAGCCATTGTAGCTGCTGTGGATATGTTTTTTAGAAATAGACCTGAAATCAATTGGATGATTTTAGGCGATTTTAATAGAGAATCAGGCGCCTTAGTAACCTTGCTAGATCCTGACTTAAGAGCACGCACTCGCGTAGTTGTTCCGCCTTCTTCTACGCAAACGGGTGGAAGAACGATTGATTATGCTATCACTGGAAATTCCAACACTGCAGCTTTATACAACCCACCACCGATAGTTGCGATTTTAGCTTTAGCAGGACTAAGAACCTTTTTAGCTTCGGATCATTTTCCTGTAAATTTTAGAAGACCTTAGGAGTTTAACATGAAAAAAATTTTTATTTTATTTTTTGCCCTTTTAAGCTTTTTAAAAGCAGGGCCTAGCTTAGATGAACTAGAAGACTTTACCCCTATGTTTGCTATAAGATCTTTAGAAACAGGAATTTCTTTAAGTCCTTTTAGAAAAACTTCAAAAAGATTAGAAGATCAAAATTGGTTTTTAAAAGAAATTGTACTAAGCGAAGAACTAAAAGCTAAGGATATGCACGCAAAAGATTTGCCTTTTGGTTATGTTCAATTTGTAAGTCCTAAGGGCGATGATATATGCTTAGCTGTTTTAAGTGAAAAAAGTTTTGGCACAAAATCTTGCAAACAAGATTTACAAGATAAAAAAATGCAAACTATTTTTTCTATCATACCGATGACAAATGGTTCTATACAAATTAGATCTTTAATCAATGGCGGCAATCAATGCATGAGTACTTTTCCTGACTCTAGCATCGCCATAGAAAATCGCTTTGGTTTAGGAGAATGTCTTTTGGATCGTTCTATCGTAACCGAACTAAGCAAACTTTTCTTTTTCTCTCCTGCTATAATCGAAGCAAGTGTGATCTACTGATACTTTTCTAATAAAACCAAGCTTTCATGGCTTGGTTTACAATAAGTTTTATATGTTAGAATACACTTTTTATTTCTAGCAATTTTAAAAATCTTAGTAAAAATTTGACCACTCACTAAAAAAGCTAAAACAATACTTTATAAATCTTTAATTCAACTCAAGGATTTAACAAAATCAAACTCACTGCCATTACAGCCATTCCTAAAACAAGCCCATAAAGACTATCGTGGGCTTTATCATAAGTTTTTGCTGCAGGCAATAACTCATCAAAAGAGATAAACACCATGATCCCAGCGACTACAGCAAAGGTGATGGCTAAAGTAAGCTCATTCATGATAGGCAAGATCAAAAACGCTCCCACAATTGCTCCCATAGGCTCGGCTATACCCGAAAGTGCCGAGTAAATAAAAGCTTTTTTCTTATCTTTTGTAGCATGATAAATCGGCAAAGAAACCGCCATTCCTTCAGGGATATTGTGTATAGCCACAGCTACGGCGATAGCCACACCAAAGCTAAGATTATCAAGGCTTGAGATAAAAGTCGCAAAACCCTCGGGAAAATTATGTATCGCTATGGCAAGCGCAGTAAATATACCCGTTCTTTTCAATGCCTTTACATTGATCTTTTTTAAAGGCTCGCCTGCATGAAAAGCGGGTGCTTTTTCATTTTTTTGAGGCAAAGGGCAAATTTTAAGCTCGCTTAGATCTTCTTTAGGATCGTGAGGATTGACATCTTCAGGGATAAATTTATCGATGATGGCTGATAAAAAAATTCCACCGAAAAAACATAAAAGTGCTAAAAGCTCTCCATAACCTGAATGATAATATTTTTTAAAATCCACAAAAGCAGAAGGCAAAATTTCCATAAAAGAGATATATATCATCACTCCAGCAGAAAAACCAAGGCCAAAAGAAAGAATTCTAAGATTGTCATTTCTACTAAAAAATGCTATCACAGAACCAATAGCGGTTGAAAGTCCGGCAAGGATGGTCAAAGCCATCGCTACTAAAATTTGATCTAATGTAAATTCCATAAAAACATTATAGCAAAAAATAATTAAATAAATTTTATCTAATGATAATTTTTATCAATAATATTTGATTTAAAAAATAAAAACTGACAAATAATAAGTGAAATTTAGATATTATGTTATTTTTAAAAATTTATAAAGAGTAACAATGAAAAATCTTTTAGTATGCGCCTTAGAACCTTCGGCAAACCTACATTTAAAAGAAGTTTTAAAAGCCTATAAAGAAGAATTTGGCGAATTTAAAATTTATGGAATTTATGATGAAAATTTATGCAAAGAATTTGCTCTAAATTCTAAGCCACTTTATAGCTCGCATGAATTTAGTGCTATGGGTTTTATAGAAATTTTGCCTTTGATTTTTAAAGCAAAAAGAGCGATTAAAGAATTAGTAAATTTGACTTTAAGCCAAACAATGGACGCGGTTTTATGTATCGATTCTCCCGCTTTTAATATCCCTTTTGCCAAGGCTTTAAAAAAAGCAAATTCAAAAACAAAAAGAATTTATTATATCCTGCCTCAAGTTTGGGCTTGGAAAAAAGGGCGTATTCCTGTTATAGAGAACCATTTTGATGTTTTAGCCTCTATCTTGCCTTTTGATGAACAATTTTTTAGTAAAAGCATATATGTAGGACATCCTCTTTTGGATGAAATCAAAGATTTTAAAAATGAAAACGATATTAAAATTTTACTTAACAAAAATGAAAGCGAAAAGACTATAGCATTTTTACCAGGCTCAAGGCGCAGTGAAATCAAGCGTTTAATGCCTGTTTTTAGAGAATTATCACGCAAATTTGAAGGAGAAAAAATCCTTTGCGTGCCACCTTTTAATCTTGAAAGATTAGAAATTTATGGCGATATAAAGGATTTTAAAATACAAAGCAATACACCTCAAGTACTTAAAAAAGCTGATTTTGCTTTTATTTGCAGTGGAACTGCTACCCTAGAAGCAGCTTTGGTAGGAACTCCTTTTGTGCTGGCTTATAAAGCAAAGGCTATTGATATATTTATCGCAAGACTTTTTGTAAAATTAAAACACATTGGACTTGCAAATATTTTTTGTGATTTTGCTGGAAAAGAAGCTTTAAATCCTGAATTTTTACAAGAACAAGTCAATGTTTTAAACCTTTATGAAGCTTATAATAAATATGATTATAAGGCATTTTTTGATAAAGTGCATTTTCTAAAAGAATATTTAAAATTTGGAAGTGCGAAAAATCTCGCTAAAATATTAAATCAATAACAATTAAGGATATATAATGAAAAAAGAACCGATGAGCCAATTTGGCTATGATAAATTAAGCGCTGAATTAAAAGATTTAAAAGACAACCAACGCCCTGCTGTTGTGATAGAAATCGACACTGCAAGAAGTCATGGCGACTTAAAAGAAAATGCAGAATACCACGCTGCAAGAGAAAAACAGGCCTTGATAGAAAGTCGTATCGCAGAACTTAGCGATTTAATCGCAAGAGCACAGATAATCGACCCTTCAAGTTATGAACACGATAGCGTTAAATTTGGATCTTCTGTGGTGATTATGGACTTAGATACCGAAAAAGAAAGTAAATATACTCTAGTAGGTATTTGTGAAGGAGATTTAGATAAGGGTTATATTTCTATTGCTTCGCCTATTGCAAAAGCTATGCTTGGCAAAAAAGAAGGAGATGATTTTAAAGTGCGTCTACCAAAAGGAGAAAGCGAATTTGAAATCATTTCTATCAGCTATGAACCTTTAAAATTTTAAGGATAGAACATTTTATTACAAAATGGAGCGATTTTAATCGCAGATGCTCATGAAAATGATAAAAGAAGAGGTTTTTGGGAGTTTTTACAAGCTTTAAAAAAAGGCGAAATTACCACACCTCAACTCATTTTAATGGGGGATATTTTTGATTTACTTATAGGTGAAATCTCTGCTACGCATGAATTTGCAAAACCCTATATTAAACTTCTTGAAGAACTTGCTTTAAAAATGGAAATTATTTATCTTGAGGGAAATCATGATTTTAATCTTGCCCGTTTTTTTCAAAGGGTTAAAATTTTTAGCCTACAAGAACAACCTTTAAAACTTAATTTGCATACAAGTAAAGGTAAAAATACCAATTTTAAAAATTCTTTTATAACTTTAGCTCACGGAGATATTTTTTTATCTCCGTGTTTGCAATTTATCCTTAAAAGCTTAAGAAATCATTACTTGCTAGTCTTTTTAAATTTTTTAAATCAAATAAGTTCAAATTCTATTTCAAATAAAATTCTTAAAAACCAAAACAAAAAAAATCTTTTTTATAAAATTAAAAATTTTAAAAATTTAGCCAAAGAAAGATATAAAAAATATGGAAATTTAGGCTTTTGGGTATGTGAAGGGCACTATCATCAAAATCTAATATTAGATGAAAAAGATATTAAATATTTCAACTTAGCTAGTTTTGCATATGAGAGAAGTTTTTTTGTAGTAGAATGCTATCAAGAAATCAAATTTCGAGAACAGAAATTGAGGGGTCAAAATGTTTGATGAAAATATCGTGAAAACGGGTTCAAATGAAATGGAGCTTGTCGATTTCCGTATCTTTAAGCAAGGACACGATAAAGTCTATGAGGGAATTTATGGGGTGAATGTCTCTAAAGTTAGAGAAATTATCAAAATTCCAAGCCTCACAGAACTTCCGGGAGTGCCTGATTACATCGAAGGAATTTTCGATCTTCGAGGTGTGGTTATACCGGTAGTAAATCTTGCTAAATGGATGCAAATCACCGAGCCAGAAAGCACTATGCTAAAACCTAGAGTTATCATTACTGAATTTAGCAATATTCTTATAGGCTTTATAGTTCATGAAGCTAAAAGAATTCGCCGTATCAATTGGAAAGATATAGAGCCAGCTACTTTCTCTACAGGCTCAGGTGCTTTAGATAAAGGAAAAATTACAGGTGTCACTCGTATAGAAAACGATGAAGTTCTTTTGATACTTGATTTAGAAAGTGTTGTTGAAGATTTAGGAATTTATTCTCCTAAAACCGATATAGATTTTAGTAAAATTGAAAAATTCAGCGGATCAGCACTTATTTTAGATGATAGTATGACAGCTAGAAAACGCGTTAAAGAAATGATGCAACAAATGGGCTTCCAAGTAATTGAAGCTAAAGACGGAGTTGAGGGTTTAAATAAGCTTGAAGAACTCAGTCAAATTTATGGAGAAAATTTAAGCTCAATATTAAAAATTATTGTTAGTGATGTTGAAATGCCTCAAATGGACGGATTCCATTTTGCTGCACGTATCAAAGAAGATGCAAGATTTAAAGATATTCCTATAGTCTTTAACTCATCCTTATCTAATGAATTTATGAATGAAAAAGGTGTTCACGAAGCCGGTGGTGAAAGCTATTTGGTTAAATTTAATGCAAGTGATTTCTTCAATGAGATTGCTAAAGTCATCAAAAAACACCAATCTCAAGAACAGGGGTAAAATATGGAAGATATGCAAGAAATACTTGAAGACTTTTTGGTTGAAGCTTTTGAGCTAGTTGAGCAAATCGACCATGATTTAGTGGAGCTTGAAACAAATCCAGAAGACTTAGAATTATTAAACAGAATTTTCCGTGTAGCACACACTGTAAAAGGTTCTTCAAGCTTTTTAAATTTTGATGTTTTAACAAAATTAACACATCATATGGAAGATGTTTTAAACAAAGCAAGACATGGGGAATTAAAAATCACTCCAGATATCATGGATGTTGTTTTAGAATCCATCGATAGAATGAAAACCTTGCTTAACTCTATACGTGATAATGGTAATGATACAGCCATAGGAATGGATATAGGACCAATTTGTGCCAGATTAACAGCTATATCAGAAGGAGAATCTCCAAGTAGCGCTGAGTCAAACGAAGCACCTGTAGAAGCTCCTAAAGAAGAACCAGCTCCTGCGCCAGAACCTGAAGTCGATGTTAATCAATTAAGTGATTCTGAAGTTGAAGCTGAAATAGAAAGATTATTAAAAGCTAGGAAAGCAGAAGATCAAGCACGTCGTGCCCAGAAAAAACAAAATGCCGCATCACCTACAAACTCTAAACCAGCAGCAAGTACACCAAAAGCTGAAAATACAGAGAAAAAAGTTCCTGCTAGTGGAGGCGGTGGAGGCGGTATGGATCAAACCATACGCGTTGAAGTAAAAAGACTAGATCATCTAATGAACCTCATCGGTGAGCTTGTTTTGGGTAAAAACCGCTTGCTTAAAATTTATGATGATGTCGAAGAACGCTATGAGGGTGAAAAATTCCTTGAAGAATTAAATCAAGTTGTAAGCCAATTAAGCATCATTACAACAGATGTTCAACTTGCAGTTATGAAAACTAGAATGCAGCCTATTGCAAAAGTTTTCAATAAATTCCCAAGAGTTGTGCGTGATTTGAGCCGTGAACTTGGCAAACACATAGAACTTGAAATTACAGGTGAAGAAACCGAACTTGATAAATCTATTGTCGAAGAAATTGGCGATCCTATCATGCATATGATTAGAAACTCGTGTGATCACGGTATTGAAGATCCAGCAACGCGTGCTGCTAATGGAAAACCTGAAAAAGGTATAGTACAGCTTAAAGCTTATAACGAAGGAAATCATATCGTTGTAGAAATTACCGATGATGGTAAGGGACTTGATGCAAATGGCCTAAAAGCTAAAGCTATAGAAAAGAATTTGATTACCGAAAGAGAAGCGGATCAAATGACTGATAAAGAAGCTTTTGCTTTGATTTTTAAACCAGGTTTTTCAACTGCAACAAAAGTTACAAATGTTTCAGGACGTGGCGTTGGAATGGATGTTGTTAAAACCAATATTGAAAAACTCAACGGAGTGATTGAAATCGATAGTGAATTAGGCAAAGGAAGTTCATTTAAACTTAAAATTCCTCTTACCTTAGCTATTATTCAATCTTTACTTGTTGGAACTCAAGAAGAATACTATGCAATTCCTCTTGCAAGTGTACTTGAAACAGTTAGAGTGCCAATTGATGATATTTATACTATCGAAGGTAAAAATGTATTGCGCCTTAGAGATGAAGTGCTTTCTCTTGTAAGACTATCTGATGTCTTTGGAGTTAAACAAGTGCTTGAAAGTGGAGATCAAACCTATGTTGTAGTTATTGGCGTGGCAGAAAGCAAACTGGGTATTATTGTTGATACTCTTATAGGACAAGAAGAAATTGTTATTAAATCTATGGGTGATTATTTGCAAAATATTCAAGGTATAGCGGGTGCTACTATCCGCGGTGATGGTAGAGTAACACTTATCATAGATGTGGGCGCTATGATGGATATGGCAAAAGAAATAAAAGTTGACATCAAAGCTCAACTTGAATCAAGTGCTAAAAAACCAAAAGAAAAACCAAGTGATTATAAGGTTTTAATTGTCGATGATTCTAAAATGGATAGAACCTTAATGCAAAAAGCCTTAGAGCCACTAGGAGTTAGCCTTATTGAAGCTACCAATGGTGTTGAAGCATTAAACATTATAAAATCGGGCGATCATGATATTGATGCGATATTAATTGATATCGAGATGCCAAGAATGGATGGTTATACCTTAGCGGGCGAAATTAGAAAATATTCCAAATATCGCAACTTACCGCTCATTGCTGTTACTTCAAGAACAAGTAAAACCGATCGTCTAAGAGGGGTAGAAGTAGGTATGACAGAATATATTACCAAACCTTATTCTCCAGAATATTTGGAAAATGTGGTTAGAAAAAATTTGAAACTAGGATAAGAATATGAGTAATGAAAAATTAGAGCAAATATTGCAAAAGCAGCAAACTCAGATAGCTGGTCCTGTTGGTGATCAAAAAGAAGATGATATCATACAACTTGTAGGTTTTGTGGTAGGAGATGAGGAATATGCTATTCCAATTCTTAACATACAAGAAATCATCAAACCTATAGAATACACAAGGGTTCCAAGCGTTCCTGATTATGTTTTAGGTGTATTTAATATGCGTGGAAATGTTATGCCTTTAATTGATTTGGCGCAGCGTTTTAATCTAGGAAGTTCTAAAATGACTCCTCAAACTCGTTATATTGTTTTAAGAGGCGAATCCAATGGGAGTGGCGTTGGAGGAAATGCAGGCTTCGTGATAGATAGATTAACCGAGGCTATCAAAATTCATAGAAACCGTATTGATCCGCCACCTGAAACTTTAGTAAAAGATAAAGGTATGATCTATGGTATAGGTAAAAGAGATGAAAATATCCTTACCATACTTAAAGTTGAAGCCTTACTTAAGCGTGAATTTTAATGATAAAACTTTGTGTTTTTGATTTTGATTCCACTTTGATGGATGGAGAAACTATCGATATATTAGCTAAGGCTTATGGCAAAGAAAAAGAAGTGGTTGATATCACTCATCGCGCTATGGCAGGTGAGCTTGATTTTTTTGAAAGCTTGCAGGAGCGCGTTAGTTTTTTAAAAGGAATGCCTTACGATCTTGTTCTTAAAATAGGGCAAGATCTTCCATTGATGAATGGAGCTTATGAACTCATTGAATTTTTAAATTCTAAAAATATTTTTGTTGTTATTTTTAGTGGAGGTTTTCATGAAGGGATTGATCCTGCTATGAAAAAACTAAAAGTAAATTTAGGCTTTGCAAATTACCTACATCATAAAAACAATACTTTATCAGGACTAGTGGGTGGAGAAATGATGTTTTCAAATTCAAAGGGTTTAATGCTACAACGCCTTAAGAACTTTTTAAATTTGCAAACTCATGAAGTCATGTGTGTGGGCGATGGAGCAAACGATATCGCTATGTTTAATGAAAGCGGTTTAAAAGTCGCCTTTTGCGCTAAAGAAATTTTGCGCTTAAAAGCAGATATTTGCATAGACAACAAAGACTTAAAAGAAATAATAAAGGTAATATAAGATGAAAAAATTTTCTCTTTGGTGTGATTTTATAGAAAATAGTTTTTTAGATGATGATTTTTTAAATTTACTATCGCGTGGCATCAATGGGGCAACCTCAAATCCCGCTATTTTCAAAAATGCCATTTTAAACTCACCCATCTATAAAGAAAAAATAGCCAAATTAAAAGGAAAAAAGGCAAAGGAAATTTACGAAGAACTTGCTGTGGCTGATATACAAAAAGCAGCAGATAAACTTGCTCCTTTATATCACACAGGAAATGATGGTTTTATAAGCCTTGAAATCGATCCAAGATTTTATAATAATACAAGCTTGAGTTTGGGTGAGGCAAAAAAACTTTATAGTGCCATTGGAAAAGATAATGTGATGATTAAAGTCCCAGCAACCAATGCTTCTTATGAAGTAATGTATGAATTGATGAAAAATGGCATCAGTGTAAATGCTACTTTGATTTTTTCTTTAGAGCAAAGTCAAAAATGCTTTGAGGCTTTAAATGCCGGTTTGGTCGAATTTAGAAAAAACAATATAGCCTTACAAGGAAAAAACACTCACTTAAGAACCCCGCAAGCTGTTATAAGTATCTTTGTAAGTCGTTTCGATAGACTTTTAAATTCCAAAGCGAAAGAACAAAATCGTATAGGAATTTTAAATGCAAATTTAGCCTATAACAATATCATCTCCAAAAATGAACCTAATATCCGAGCTTTATTTGCGAGCACGGGTGTAAAAGGTGATGATTTGCCAAAAGATTATTATATCAAAGAACTTCTTTTTGAAAATAGCATAAACACTGCTCCACTAGATGCTATCAATGCATTTAAAACCGAATTTGAATTTAAAAAACCTTTAATGAATTTTGAAATTTACACACAACTTAATGCTATCATTTCACAAAATGAAAGAGAAAAAGCTTGCGATGAATTATTAAAAGATGGCTTGGAGCAATTTTGCATAGCTTTTGAAGAAATTTTGCAAGCATTAAATTAACGAATTTTTCTAAGCTTCTTACGATGAAGTTTTATTATTTTTGATGGGGTATTTTCAAAAAATATCTCATCAACTACAACATCTGCGACACTTCTAGCCCAAAGTTCATCAAATTTTTGTCCATGCTTGTTTGCAGAACTTGAATAAAAACAGCCCTTTTTTTCTAAAAATTGTGCGTGTTTACACTCTTTGACGATTCTTATTGCTTGATTATTTGGATAAATAAAAGTTGTTTTTTTAGCACGACGCACTAAATTTTTAAATTGATTTGGAACCCTTACGATTTTTTTTAACTCACTGAATTTCGCAGAGGTAATCAAGCAGGGCTGATCCTTAGCCCTACCTTTTAAAGCATTGATTTCTTCTAAATTTTTACTTAAAAATCCTGCTGTAGTATCTGTTTGCGCTAGATAAATCATCAAGGAACTGGCAAGCCTAATTTTTGTAAAGGAATATACTCAAAATAATATTGACAGCGTACACTAATAATATAATCTAGAGCATCTTTATATTCAGGTTTCCTAAACCAATCATTTAAAAGATAAATATATTCTACTTCGATATTTGCCCTAGAAAATAATTTTTGGTATTGCTTTTTTTTAAAATCACAAGTCTGTAGTTTCTCATCTACAGATCCAGCTACACTTTGAAATTTACACTCAATAATATGCAAAGTATTATTAATAATTACATAGATGCTATCATCTGGTAAAAGTTTTTTAGAAATACACTCTTTCCAATTAATCTTCAACTCTTCTAAAAATTCATAAAGCTTGTATTTTTTAAAAATTCTTGCTACTTTTTCATTATTAAAAAAGACTTCTTGTTTTTCATTAAGAGTATAACCATTTTGTTGCGACAAAAAAGTTGCCAAATCCACTTTTCCCTCAAATACTAATCCAGTTCGAGTATTGCTTCCGCCACTTCCACCTGTAATCATAAATAGCCTCCTTGAAATAAACTGTTTTTATTCAATAATTTTAAATCATTAATTTTATTTTTAATAGTACTAAAATTATTTTCTAATTCTTTCTTTCTGGTTATTGATATGTTGATAAATTCATTTTCTTTCTCAAAACCTATAAATTGTCTATTTAATAAATTTGCTGCAATGCCTGTAGTTGAGCTTCCACTAAAGGGATCGCAGATTAATGAGTTTTCATCACTTGCCATTAAAATAAGTCTAGTAAGCAAGGCTAAAGGTTTTTGTGTGGGATGTTTTCCATTTATTTTTTCCCAAGGAGCAATAGCATTAAAAGCCCAAACATCACGCATTTGTTTATTACTGTTTAAAAATTTTAAAATTTCATAATTAAAAATATGCTTGTGTTTATAACTTTTTCTAGCCCAAATAATTTGCTCTGTAGAATGCGTAAGATAGCGACAGCTAAAATTTGGCGGAGGATTTGTTTTTTGCCAAGTAATGATATTTAAAATTTTAAAATCAAGTTTTTGTAAAATTCTACCAAGTGAGAAAATATTATGGTAAGTCCCACTAATCAAAATACTTCCAGTATCTTTGAGTGCGACTTTTGCATTAGATAGCCATTTTAAATTAAATTCATCTATCTTTTCAATATCGTCACCCTTATCCCAGTTTCCTTTATTTACGCTGACTATTTTACCATTTTGAATGCTTAAACCATCATTTGAAAGGAAATAAGGCGGATCAGCAAAAATCAAATCAAATTGTTTTTCAAATTTAGGCAATAATTTATTGCAATCATTTTGATAAAGGGTAAAATTTTTATCTTTGCTGATAAAAATAGGTTTTTCTTTTAAATTCACTTAAGCCACTCCTGCAAGCTCTTAACTTCTAAATAACTTTGACTTTGTATCGCTTTAATCGATTTTGCACCCGCAAGAGCCGAACGCAAATTTGTAAAATAAGGGATTTTAAAACGGATAATATTTTCACGAATTTTTTTCGTATCTCCTGCAAAAGTATGACTATCACTTGTGTTTATCACTAGTTGAATTTCTCCATTTTTTAGCTTATCTTCCACATTGGGACGCCCTTCTGAAATTTTATGTACAAGCTCACACTCAAAGCCATTTTCTACAATTTCCTTGCAAGTTCCACTTGTAGCCATTAGCTTAAAACCTAACTTAGAGTATTCACTTGCAAGTTTTTTAGCATACTTTTTATCCTTTTCCTTTAAAGAGATAAACACTACGCCATTTTCAGGCAAATGATTAAAAGATGAAATTTGACTTTTTGCATAAGAATTAGCAAAATCCTTACTTATACCCATAACCTCACCTGTTGATCTCATTTCAGGTCCTAACTCTAAATCGCTTCCGCTAAGCTTAGCAAAAGGAAATACCGCTTCTTTTACGCTGATATGTTTTGAAAGCTTAGGGCGCAAAATCGTATTGTCAAAATTCACCACATCAAAAGTGTCATAAAATTTTAAAGCTTCTTTTAAATTTCCTTGCCACATCACGCGCGTTGCAACTTTTGCTAAAGGTATGCCCGTAGCTTTACTTACAAAAGGCACAGTACGACTTGCTCTAGGATTTACTTCTATCATATAAAGTTCGTTATTGTAAATTGCAAATTGTATATTTAAAAGTCCTACAACACCTAAATTTAAAGCAATATTAGCGGTTTTTTGTATAATTTGTTCTTGCATTTTTTCATCGATATTGCAAGGTGGCAAAGAACATGCACTATCGCCTGAATGAATTCCTGCTTCTTCGATATGCTCCATAATCCCTGCTACATAAACATCTTTACCATCGCTGATAGCATCAACATCGATTTCAGTCGCATTATCTAAATACTGATCAATCAAAACAGGACTTTTATCACTTACATCCACAGCTTCTTGCATATAAAGTCTAAGTTCACTCTCATCATTAACCACACGCATAGCTCTTCCACCCAAAACATAGCTTGGTCTTACAAGCACAGGATAACCTATCTCACTTGCTTTTAAAACCGCTTCTTCTACGCTTGTAGCGGTAGAATTTTTAGGCTGATTGATACCAAGTTTTGTGATAAATTCGGCAAATTTCTTTCTATCTTCTGCCATATCGATCACTCTTGCGCTTGTGCCTATGATTTTAGCTCCAAAAGCACTCAAGCGTTTAGCAAATTTAAGCGGAGTTTGACCACCAAAATGCACTATAACTCCATCTGGCTTTTCGCGTTCAATCACACCACGCAAATGCTCAAAATCAATAGGTTCGAAATACAAAATATCACTCGTATCATAATCCGTTGAAACAGTTTCTGGATTGCAATTATACATAATGGTTTTTACACCCAAATCCTTTAATGCAAAAGAAGCATGTACACAAGCATAATCAAATTCGATCCCTTGTCCTATACGATTTGGCCCCCCACCTATAATCATCACTTTTTTTTCTTTTTTATCTCTTGCTTCATTTTTGCTTTGAGTAAGCTCGCTCACATTGATACTAGAATAAAGATAAGGAGTTAAAGCTTCAAATTCTCCCGCACAAGTATCCACTTCGCTAAATTCTGCTATGATTTTTTGCTTCATTCTTGCATAATAAATGTCATTTTGACTTAATTCTAAATTATCTTTTAGATTCACAAGCAAAGCGATCATCTTGTCTGAAAAACCCATAGTTTTTGCTTTTCTTAAAAGGGTTTTGTTATGCAAGATATCCATATCAATTTGCTCTTCAAAATCCACAATTTCTTTAATTTGGGATAAAAACCAAGGATCGATTTTACAAAGCTCATAAAGCTCTTTTACATCAAAACCTTCCCTAAAAGCTTGTGCTACATAAAGTAAACGCTTTTCGTTAGCATTGCGAATTTTAAAGATAAGATCGTTTTTATCTTCAAATTTCACTCTATCAAAACCACTTAAATTTCTTTCTAAAGAACAAAGTGCTTTTTGTATACTTTCTTTAAAAGTTCGGCCAATAGCCATTACTTCACCCACGCTTTTCATCGCTGTACCTAAAGTTGTATTGGCTCCTGGGAATTTCTCAAAAGTAAAGCGAGGAATTTTTGTAACAATATAATCAATCACAGGTTCAAAACTAGCAGGAGTACCTGTAATATCATTTTTTATCTCATCTAAGCTAAATCCAATTGCTAAAAGTGTTGCAACCTTTGCTATAGGATAACCCGTTGCTTTAGAAGCTAGGGCGCTTGATCTTGAAACTCTTGGATTCATTTCAATAACTATCATTCTACCATTTGTTGGATTGACAGCAAATTGCACATTTGATCCGCCCGTATCCACGCCTATTTCACGCAAAATAGCAAAAGAGGCATTACGCATGACTTGGTATTCTTTATCGGTTAAGGTAAGAGCAGGTGCAACTGTGATACTATCTCCTGTATGCACTCCCATAGGATCGAGGTTTTCTATACTACATACAATGATACAATTATCATTTTTATCGCGGATAACCTCCATTTCATACTCTTTCCATCCAAGCAAACTTTCTTCGATAAGAATTTCATGGATTGGCGAAAGTGCTAAAGCAGCATTAGCGAGTTCTTTAAATTCATCCATATTGTAAACCACACCGCTTCCAGCACCACCTAAGGTATAAGAAGCACGGATCATTAAAGGAAAGCCGATTTCATCTACAGCTTTTAAAGCTTCATCATAATTATATGCGTACATAGATTTTGGCAAATCCATGCCGATTTTTTTCATACATTCTTTAAAAACTTGACGATCTTCACCTTTTTTAATCGCCTCAGGGTTTGCACCCAAAAACTTCACATCACCTAAAAGCCCGCTTTCATAAACTTCCATAGCCACATTAAGAGCTACTTGTCCGCCCATAGTTGGCAAAATGGCATCGATTTTCTCTTTTTTAATAATGCTTAAAATACTTTCTTTGGTTACAGGCTCTATGTAAGTAGCATCAGCAAATTCAGGATCAGTCATAATAGTTGCTGGGTTGGAATTGATTAAAACTACACGATATCCTTGTTCTTTTAAAGTTTTTGCTGCTTGAGTTCCTGAATAATCAAATTCACAAGCTTGACCTATCACGATAGGACCACTTCCTATAAGTAAAATATTTTTAATATCTGTTCGTTTTGGCATGAATTTTCCTAAGAGCATAAATTTGGGCTGATTATATCAAATTTTAGTTTTACAAACTTTGAAATTCTGTTATAATTTTAAAAAAATAGGCAAGAAAGAAATACCCATGAAAAAAATTAAAATTTTAGTTTTTTTAATATTTTTTTGTCAATTTTCTGTTTTAGCAAATAATTTACCCCAAAATATAAAAGAAAATTTAGGCATTAATCAATTCTTGGACGAGAATTTAAAAGAAATTTTAAATCAGCCCTTAAAGGAAAATTTTGCTCTTACTCCAAAGGGGGAATATTTTTTCGAGAGTGATTTAAGTCTTTTTCAAAAACAATGCTTAGAAAACAACGCCACCGCATGTGCTTATTTAGGAGGAGAATTTGCAGCAGACACAAGACTTTCTTTGGATTTAAACAAAGCTTTATTGCTTTTACAAAAAGCTTGTAAGCTTGGAAGATTGGACTCTTGCGCGAGAATCAACAATATAAAATTTAAATTATTGAAAAAGCTAGATGAAAAAACTTATCAAAGCAATTTAAAATATTTCTTAGATCAAAACTCAAGTTCTGCTTTATTAGAACATATCGCTACACTTAGTAAAAAAGATACAAAATCAGCAATTATACTAGCCAAAAAAAGCTGCGAGCAAGGGCATGATGCTATTTGTGCAGGACTTTCTTATATGTATGCATGCGGACAAGGAGTAGAAAAAGACTTAATCAAAGCTAAAGAGTTAAGCTCTAAAATTTGTGAAAAAGATACAAAGTTGTGCTTTGCGCAAGGCTGGGTTGAATTATTTAATAAGAATGATATTTTAGCCCAAAAACTTTTTTATAAATCTTGTCAGGCTGGATATTATGCTGATTGCAATATGGCAGTTGATAAAAATTCCAAAGATCAAGCTATGCAATTATATCTTATTAAAATCACACAAAAAAATAGTCAAAATCAATGTCAAAACTCAAGCAATAAACAATCTTTTGCTTGCCATAAAGCGTCTGCTCTTTCTAAAGAAATTTTAAAAATCCAATTGAAAAAAATTTCTAAAAAACTGCTTTTTACAATTTTAATTTAAATTCATGGACAAAAATAGCAAAAAGTATGAAAACTCCACCTACAACTTGCAAAAATGAAATACTTTGAGCCAAAAACAAAAACCCAAAAAGCATAGCAAATAAAGGCTCGCTAAGTTCTATAAGCTGGACTGAATTTGACTTTGCAAGACTTAAGGCTCTAGTAGTGCAGTAAAATCCGCCTATAGTAGGCAAAAACGCCAAAGCTAAAATCAAGATAAGACTCTCTAAAGAAAAATTAAGATTTAAATTTGCTCCAAACAAAGGAATACTCAAATACAAACTTCCTATAAAAAGCAAAGCACAAAGAGGAATTAACCCAAAACCCAGTTTTAATTTTCTAGTAAAAAATAAAAATAAAGCATAACCAATCCCTGCTAAAATAGCATTTACAAGGTCTTTTAAATGAGTGAAATTTTCTAAAGTTCCACCTTCAGCCAAAAAAATCATCCAAAGCCCCAAAAGTGCAAAAACCATAGCCAAAAGCTCATTTAAATGAAAAAAGCGTTTAGCGTCCAATGCTTCACAAATAAAAGTGATGATCATTCCCACACCAAAAAGCACAAAAACTACATTAGCCACGCTCATACTTGTGTAAGCAGCACTCTCAAAATGATAAAGCATAAAAAATCCAAAAAAAGCAAGAAGTAAAAGTGTGAAAATTTTCTGCTTGATAAAAACTAGCAAAGCACCCAATTTTCTCATATAAATTAAAATCGCAAACAAAATCAAACTAGCCACAAAGCATTTATAAAAAGCTACTTCAGAACTCATAAAACCTTTGTTAAAAAGAAAAACGCTAAAAATTCCAACAAAAGCGTTAAATATAGCGGCTAAGAAAGCAAAAAAGAAAGCTTGAAATTTAGGATTTTTTAGCATATTTTAAGCTCCTTTGATCTTTAAAAAACTTTTTAATCTTAATTATCAAGTATTTTGCTTTAGTTTTTTATTATAGAAATATTAAATAGCTATGAAATTAATGTATTATCATACCCTATCTAAACTTGAAAACAAGACTAAAATAGTCTTGTTTTATATTTTTAACCCAACCAAAAAAGATCACTAAATTCGTTAAAATTCATTTGCTCTAAGCTTTTTTGATCTTCGCAAATTTGCATGATTTTTTCGCATTGTTTTGGACTTAAACGCGTAGCAAGATTGGCTTTAAATTTGGCAATTAAAAGAGGGATTCCTTCATTTCTGCGTCTTTTATGTCCTATAGGATACTCAACTTCGACTTTTTTTGTGCTTGTGCCATCTTTAAAGAAAACTTGCACAGCATTAGCTATGCTTCTTTTATCACTTTCTAAATACTCTTTTGTATAGCGATCATCCACTTCTACTTGCATTTTAGCTCTTAAAGCATCGATTCTTTCATCGCTTGCAACACTATCTTCATAATCATCTGCATTTAAACGTCCAAAGATAAGTGGTACAGCAACCATATACTGGATACAATGATCCCTATCAGCAGGGTTTGCAAGCTCACCTACTTTATTGATGATGCGATGGCCTGATTCTTGAGTTGTGATGATGATTTTTTCTATTTGATCCAAACGATCTTTTACCTCATCATGTAAAGCTAAAGCTGCTTCTACTGCGGTTTGTGCGTGAAATTCAGCTGGGAAAGAAATTTTAAACAAAACATTTTCCATTACATAAGAGCCAAATTCTTGAGGAATGGTGAGTTTTTGTCCTTTCATTTTCACATCTTCATAGCCCCAAAATTTAGCACTTAAAGCTGAAGGATAACCCATCTCTCCTGTTTTAGCTTTTAAAGCAAGATCCACCCCGCGACTTGAAGCATCACCCGCTGCCCAACTTTTCCTACTGCCTGTATTGGGTGCGTGACGATAGGTTCTTAAAGCTCCACCATCGATAAAAGCATGAGAAATGGCATTGCGAATTTCTTCAAAATTACAACCCAAAAGCTTTGCAGCTACTGCAGTACTTGCTATTCTTACAAGTAAAACATGATCCATTCCTACTTTATTAAAGCAATTTTCAAGTGCCAAAACTCCTTGAATTTCATGAGCTTTTATCATGGCTTTTAGGACACATTTTACTTTTAAAGGCTCTTTTCCCTCAGAGATATTTTTACGACTTACATAATCAGCTACCGCCCAAATCGCACCCAAATTATCGCTTGGATGTCCCCATTCAGCCGCAAGCCATGTATCATTAAAATCAAGCCATCTTACCATAGCACCCACATTAAAAGCTCCGCGGATTGGCTCTAATTGATAAGAAGTTCCAAACACTTTTGCGCCTAAAGGTCTAAATTCAGCCCCTTCAACACTTGGCCCTAAAAGCTTGGTGCAAGCAGGATATTTAAGCGCTAAAAGTCCACAACCTATAGTATCCATTAAACAATATCTAGCCGTTTCTAAAGCCAAATCACTTGTGATTTCAAATTCATCAGCATATTTTGCAATTTTTGTTAAAAGTTCATCAAATTCAGGGCGTTTTGCCTCTAAAATTCCCATATCACTCATTTTTTCTCCTTATCTGTCTTGAATTTTTACAAATTTTCTTGGTTCAACGCCTATATATTCGCTACTTGGGCGTATAAGTTTATTGTTTGCTCTTTGCTCTTTAATATGCGCACACCAACCACTTACGCGACTCATAATAAAAATCGGCGTAAAATACTCAGTTGGAATTCCCATAAAATGATAAGCTGATGCACTATAAAAATCTGCATTAGGTGGCAAACTTGGGCGTTTTTCTTTCATCAAAGCTTCTATGGCTTCACTGATTTTAAAAAGCAAATCATCACCTCCTAAATGCTTACTCCAAACCTTAATAAGCGCATTTCTAGGATCGCCTCCAAGTCCATAAACACGGTGACCAAAGCCCATTAAAAGCTCTTTATTTTCTAATTTTTCATTCACACCCTTAATAGCATCCTCAACACTTTTAAAACTTTCTATTAGGTGCATCGCTGCTTCATTTGCTCCTCCATGCAAAGGCCCTCTTAAAGCTCCAATAGCCGCCGCAACCGCACTAAAAATATCACTTTTTGTAGAAGCACAAATTCTAGCTGTAAAAGTTGAAGCATTAAATTCATGCTCTGCATAAAGGATTAATGAGCATTGCATAGCCTTGATAAAATCTTCTTTTGGAGCTTCAAGTTTTAATTTTTCCAAAAAATATCCCGCTATACTTGTTTGCTTAGAGTCAAAATCAATTTCTTTACCAAAATTCACATAATGATGCCAATAACAAAGCACACTCGGCAAAATTCCTAGAAGTCTGATGATTTTTTCATCTTGATCGCTAAAATCCTCATTTTCACCCTCTAAAGCTCCTAATGCCGCAACAGCTGCTTGCATCAAATTCATAGGATGAACTTCTTTAGGTATAGCTTTTAAAACGCTTTTTAAATTTTCACTCAAAGCTCTTTGGGCAATGATTTTTTCTTTATAATTTTCCAATTCTTTTGCATTGGGTAATTCTCCAAACTGAAGCAAATAAGCTATTTCTTCAAATTCTGCATTTTGCGCTAACTCTTCTATGCTATAACCATAATAATTTAGTCCATTTCCAAGCCCGCAAGTACAAATTGCACTTTGCCCTGCGATAACTCCTGCCAAACCACCTGTTTTTTTAGCTGCTTCACTTATACTCATTTTGCACCTCTTTTAAATAATTCATCTAATTTTTGCTCATAAGAATAATAATCTAGCATTTCATAAAGCTCTTCTCTAGTTTGCATAATCTCAAGCACATCTTTTTGATGTCCGTTTTTCAATATGCTTTCATAAACTTGCACTGCAGCTTTATTCATCGCGCGATTTGCACTTAAAGGATAAAGCACCATAGATACTCCCGCTCTATTTAATTCTTCTTTGGTAAAATAAGGAGTCTTTCCAAATTCTGTGATATTTGCAAGAATTGGAACTTTTACATTTTTAACAAATTCTTCATATTCTTCTAAACTTGTAATAGCTTCAGCAAAAACCATTTCAGCTCCAGCCTCAACATATGCTAAAGCCCTTTCAATAGCTTTTTGCTGACCTTCAATTGCATGCGCATCCGTTCTTGCCATAATCACAAAATCAGGATCGATTTTTGCATCTACAGCTGCCTTGATACGATCACACATCTCTTCAGTGCTTACTAATTCTTTATTAGGACGATGTCCGCATCTTTTTTGAGCCACTTGATCTTCAATATGAGTTGCTGCTGCACCCGCGCGAATTAATTCTTTTATCGTTCTTGCAATATTAAAAGCGCCTCCAAAACCCGTATCTGCATCAACCAATAAAGGCGTATCCACTCTAGAACAAATACGTCTTACATCAATGCATACTTCTTCAAGCGCGATAATCCCTAAATCAGGCAAGCCATAACTCGCACTTGCCACGCCACTTCCTGAAAGATATAAAGCTTTATGTCCTATTTTAGTAGCTTGTAAAGCACTATAAGCATTGACAGCTCCTACTATGGTCAAGGGTTTGCTTGTCTTTACTAATTCTTTAAATTTTTTTCCTGCACTCATTATTTCTCTCCTTTATTTTTTGGGTATCCTAAATCATTAATAGCTTTTTCGCAAGCTTTTAAAACATTGCTGTCCTCAATAGTAGCTGGAACATTTAAAGTCGAACCATCTGCTATTTCTCTTAAATTTTTACGCAAAATTTTTCCACTTCTTGTCTTAGGCAAAGCACTAACAACTGTGGCAATTTTAAACGAAGCTACAGCTCCAATTTCTTGACGCACCAAAGCTACAACCCCTTCAACTATACCCCTATGATCTCGCTCTATACCTTCTTTTAAAACTATAAAGCCCATAGGTATTTCACCCTTAAGTTCATCATTTACACCTATAACCGCACATTCTGCAACATCAGGATGTTTTGCTATAATCTCTTCCATTTCCCCAGTTGAAAGCCTATGGCCTGCAACATTAATGATTCCATCCATTCTTCCTAAAACATATACATAGCCATCTTTGTCGATATAACCCGTATCTCCTGTTAGATAATAGCCTGGAAATTGATCTAAATATCCCCTACGATATCTTTCATCATTCTCCCAAATTCCCATTAAACAAGCTGGAGGTAAAGGAAGTTTCAAGCACAAAATTCCTTTTTTTCCTGCTCCAAGCTCTTGACCTTTTTCATCTAAAACCTTAAGATTAAATCCTGGCATAGGTTTTGTAGGGCTTCCTGCTTTAACAACTTGTGCTTCTAAGCCCAAAGGATTAGCCGCGATCGCCCAACCTGTTTCAGTTTGCCACCAATTGTCAATTACAGGTTTTTTTGTAAGCTTTTCTATCCATTTAAGTGTATCACTATCACATCTTTCACCTGCTACAAAAATAGATCTTAAGCTATCAAGATTAAACTTTTTGATCCATTCTCCTTTAGGATCTTCTTTTTTAATCGCCCTAAAAGCAGTTGGAGCTGAAAAAAGCACATTTACTTTATATTCTTCTATAATTCTCCAAAATGCTGAAGGATTAGGCGTTCTTACAGGCTTACCTTCATAAACTATGGTTGTACACCCATTCATTAAAGGTGCATAAACTATATAAGAATGTCCCACAACCCAACCTACATCAGAAGCAGTAAAAAAGACATCTCCTGCTTTAGCATTGTAGATATTATCCATCGACCATTTCATTGCTACAGAATGGCCACCATTAGAACGGATTACTCCTTTTGGAGAACCTGTAGTACCTGAAGTATAAAGTATATAAAGCGGATCTGTAGCTAAAACAGGTACAGGATCTACACCGCGAGTTTTCTCCTCTTCAAGTTCCCAATCAATATCCCTCCAAGGGAGCATATTTGCTCTATATTGTGGGCGTTGCCAAATCAAGCAAGTAGTAGGCTTATGAGTACATTTTTTAATCGCTTCATCTAAAATAGGTTTGTATTCAATAATGCTACTTACTTCTATCCCACAACTTGCACTAATAATCATTCTAGGTTTAGCATCTTCTATCCTAGTAGCAAGCTCATGTGCTGCAAAGCCTCCAAATACAACACTATGAATAGCCCCAAGTCTTGCGCAAGCAAGCATGGCTATAAGTGCTTCGGGTATCATTGGCATATAAATAACAACGCGATCCCCTTTAACCACGCCCTTGTTTGCTAAAATTCCGGCTACTTTTGCAACACGATCACGAAGTTGCTTATAAGTATATTTTTTCTTTGTATCCGTAACAGGAGAATCATAAATCAGTGCTAATTGATCACCCCTGCCATTGTGTACATGTAAATCAAGCGCATTATAACAAGTATTCATACACCCGCCAACAAACCATCTGTAATGCCCATCGCTATCATCAAGCACTCTATCCCATTCATTATACCAATGCACTTTTTTAGCTGCTTCAGCCCAAAATGCTTCAGGATTTTGAAGAGATTCTCGATAAGTCTGCTCATAAACAATACCCATAATCCATCCTTTCTTGATAAGTTGAATTTGCATTATAGAGTTTTTGTTTGAAAAATAAAATGCTAATTTTTTGGTTTGATTGTGTGATTTTGTAGCCAAAAAAATAATTTTTGTATATTTTTTGAACAAAATTTTAATTTTTGTATGCATATTTACCTATATTTTTTAATAATTAAAAAATATAAAAAACAATAAAAAAATATGTTTGTATCAAAAAGTAACAAAAATAATTTTTAAGAGTGAGACAATGTTAAATTCTAAAGATAGAACACAGGTAATTTTGGAAAAATCAGGCTTAAGTTTGAGCAAATTTGCAACAATTTTGGGCAAAGATCGCAGAACCCTTGCTAAATTTATAGAAAATGACACAGTAAAAGAACTTGATACCAAAAGCAAAGAGAAAATTTGTGAATTCTTTCGCTATCCTTTTAAAATATGGGACAGTAGCGAAAATGAATTTTACACACTCTTAAATCAAATAGAAAATGATGAAATCCGCATCATTGATGAGGGATACATCGGTGGGCTAAAATACATTTTTGAAAACGAAAACGAAGGCTCGCTTATACTACACCCTGCTTTTCCAAATCCCGCCTATAGAGATTTTATCGTACCCTTAGTATATCAAAATAGCGATAGCGAAGAAGCTCGAATTTACCGTATGAGAAGGGGTGAAAAAATGAGAGCACATTCTTTTAATGCAAGTGAATGGTATTCTATTAAGTCTTTACTTGAATTTTGTTTTTCTCCCATAGGAAATTTTTATACAAAAGAACAAAAAATTCAAATTTTAGAACTTATGATTAACACTTTTAAAGATAATCTTAATAAATCTTTATACTTTTTTGATTCTTATGATAAAAAAATCTATGGACTGGATATGTTTTATCTTTCTATCAATGCCAAAGAAAATACAATGTTTTTTAAAGCTCCTTTGGAAATGTTATTAGTCGAGATCAAAAACTCTACTTTAGTTCATAAAATTCATGAGCATTATACCCATGCAAAAAAATGTCCTGCGCATATTTTAGCCCAAGATGCATGTTCTATCATGGAAATTCTATTACAATGTTTAAAAGAAAATTTAAATATCAAAGAAAGTTGCGAAATTTTAGATAAAAAAAGTCCATATGGAAATTTATTTAAAAAGAGTTTAAGTATTGATTTATAAACTATCGACTATATAAAGATAAGCGGGGATGTTGATATTAGCATAAGGTTTTACTTCGGCACTTTGATATACATCTCCATCTTCGATTGCGCTTACAATGCCAACTGGAACATCTGAAAAAAAGATATTATCAAGACCGCTTGTTAAAATCTCATCTCCTATATTAATCTTTGCCCATTTAGGTATAAATTTAACCTTGAGTTTATCATCTTCGCCTTGGATAAGGCCAGGAATTTTATTTTTACCTACATATACAGAAAAAACGCATTGCTCATCGCCCTGTAAAAGCGCCATAGCTCTACCATCTTTATTAATCGCAATGCCTATAGTATATCCTTGATGAATCAAACCCTTGTTTTTATTAGGAGAAACTTTAGCAAAATCAAGCCACAATCTCTTATAATCATTTAATCTCACATAAGAAATAGCTCTTACTAAAGAAACTTGAGGTAAATATCTTGTTGAATTCTTATCCTCTAAAATACGATTTAATTGATTTGCAAAACTTGTAGTCAATACAGCTGCATATTCTAGCTCTTGATTTCTTGCTTTTAATTGTTCAATTTGCTCTACTTGATTAAAATGCTTGGAAAAAGATTCGGCGATAAAATCTTTAACTCCATAAAATTTTTCTAACACCGCATCATTTACCAAAAGAATATTTTTTTTTACCAAGCCCCCATAGTAAAAAGATATAAAAACTAAAAAAAATAAAACAAGAACAAATATAAGCTTATTCTTCATTCGTCAATTGCTGCAATAGTGAAATTTCCTCCAAAGCTTTACCTGTTCCTTTGGCTACAGCTAAAAGCGGCTCATCAGCAATATATACTGGCAAGCGAACAATTTCACTCAAATATTTATCAAGCCCACGAATCAATGCTCCACCACCTGTTAAAACAACACCATTTTCTACTATATCACTTGCAAGATCAGGTGGCATCATTTCAAGTACCATCTTTAAGGCGTCTGCTATTTCTTTTAAATACTCTCTCATTGCCTCTCTAACATCTTCGCTTGTAAGCTCAATACGACTTAAAAGTCCACTCACTTGATCACGCCCCTTTACAACCATAGAAAGCTCTTTTGGAAGCTGAATGGCTGAACCAATAGCGATCTTAATCTCTTCGCCAGTTCTTTCGCCAATGATAAGATTGTATTTTTCTTTAACATAATTAACTATACTTGTATCAAGTTTATCGCCCGCAGTGCGAATAGATTTTGAAATAACAAGTCCGCCTAAAGAAATCACACCAATTTCAGTTGTTCCACCCCCTATATCTACAACCAAATTTCCCTTAGGCTCTTGTATAGGCAAATTTGCCCCAATAGCTGCTGCCATAGGCTCTTCTATCAAAAATACCTCTCTTGCACCTGCACTTAAAGCACTTTCTCTAACAGCCTTTCTTTCAACTTGAGTTAAACCATAAGGAACTGAAATGATGATTCTAGGTCTTAAAAAACTTTTTCTACGATGAGTTTTTTCTATAAAATAACGAATCATTTTTTCTGTCATATCAAAATCAGCGATAACTCCATCTTTCATAGGACGAATAGCTTCGATATTTCCTGGGGTTTTACCAACCATATCTTTAGCTTCTTTTCCTACAGCTAAAATTTTAGCTCTAGAGCCATACTTTTCTCTCTCTACTGCCACAACAGAGGGTTCATTAATAACTATACCCTTATCTTTTACCAAAACAAGAGTATTAGCGGTTCCTAAATCTATACCCATATCGCTTGAAAAAAATCCTATAAGTTGATCTAAAATCATTTTTATCCCTTTTTAGCTTATTTTCTTTTTAATTAATAATGCTTTCGCACCATCTCTTACTACTTCTTTGGTGATAACGATGTCATAATTTTTATATTCTGGCAACTCAAACATCAAATCTACCATTATTTCTTCTATAATGCTTCTAAGTCCCCTAGCACCCGTTTTTCGTTCTAGAGCTAATTTTGCTATTTCTCTTAAAGCATCATCTTCAAATTTCAAATTCACGCCATCAATGGCAAAAAGTTTTTGATATTGCTTTACAATAGCATTTTTGGGCTCAGTTAAAATTCTTACCATATCATCTTCATTCAGTTCATTTAAAGAAGTTATAACATGCAAGCGCCCTATAAGTTCAGGTATAAGACCAAAATGCACCAAATCATCAGGCTCTATCTTTTCAAGCAAGGCTTTGCTATTTTCTTTTTCATTATCAAAAAAACCTACGACTTTATCACCTAATTTTCTCTTAAGTATAGTTTCTAAGCCATCAAATGCTCCACCACAAACAAATAAAATATTCGAAGTGTCAATTTGAATAAAATCTTGATTAGGATGTTTTCTTCCGCCTTTTGGTGGAATATTAACCAAGCTTCCTTCTATAATTTTAAGCAAAGCTTGTTGCACACCTTCTCCACTCACATCACGGGTGATAGAACGATTTTCACTCATTCTAGCTATTTTATCAATCTCATCAATAAATACTATACCCTTTTGAGCTCTTTCTACATCTCCATCGGCAGCTTGTAAAAGACGGGTTAAAATATTTTCCACATCCTCACCCACATAACCTGCTTCGGTTAAAGAAGTTGCATCACAAATTGCTATAGGTACATCCAAAAATTTGGCTAAAGTTTGAGCAAGTAAGGTTTTTCCGCTACCTGTGGGACCTATAAGAAGAATATTGGATTTAAAAAGCTCCACATCATCATCTTGAAGCTCTGATTTAAAAAGTCTTTTATAATGATTATAAACTCCCACGCTAAAAACTTTTTTAGCTCTATCTTGTCCTATTACATAACGATCCAAATAAGCCTTTAATTCTTTTGGAGTAATATCTTTAAAATCTACACCATGTTCGTGTTTTGGCTCTTTAAATTCTTTTTCTTCGCCATAAATAATACTATAAGCTCCCTCAACACAATACTCACAAATAAATGCGTCATCATTTTCATTAGCCAAAATTCTTCTTTGTGGACTTTCTACTTCATTACAAAAACTGCATTTTCTAGGCATTATTTTTACCTCTATATACAGGAATTCCACGCTTGGTTTCTAATATAAATTTGCACATTTTATTAATATTTTCACTTTCATTATTTTCTAATAATTTTTGAGCATTTTCTTTCAAATCCCCTTGTCTAAACAAGAATTTAAAAGCTTTACTGAGTCTATCTACTTCATCCTTATCAAAACGACGACGAATTCCTACTAAATTCAAACTTCTTATACTCGCACGGTTGCCTTCAGCTAAGCAAAAGGGCACTATATCTTGCGAAAGCGCACTCGCACCTGCTATCATGCAACCCTCGCCTACTTTAACAAACTGATGAATAGGAGTAAGACCGCCCACAACACTAAAATCTCCTAGCTCTACATGCCCTGCTAAGGTTGCATTATTGGCTAAAATAATATTATCTCCCAAAAGGCAATCATGTGCGATATGACAATACGCCATTATAAAAGCATTATCCCCTATGCGAGTAAAACCATCGCCCTTGGCCGTGCCTGAATTAATCGTAGCAAATTCCCTAATAGTAGAATTTTGCCCTATAATCACTCCACTTTTTTGCTCATCTTTATAAGATATATCTTGAGGAATATCGCCTACTATAGCGTATGAAAATACACGAGAATGATCACCTATGGTAGTATCTGAAAGTATTCTCGCGCCTTGTTTGATAACAACCCCATTGCCTATCTTAGCTTCTTTACTTACATACGCATAAGCCTCGATAACAACATCATCACCTAAAATAGCTCCATCTTCTATTACAGCACTAGGATGAATTTTTTTCACTTATTCTCTCTTATTTATCTACTATCATAGCTTTAAGTTCTGCTTCTGCAACCAAATTTCCATCTACAAAAGCTTGACCTTTAAAAATCCACATATTACCACGGTTTTTCACCACTTGCATTTCATAATCAAGTCTATCTCCAGGACGAACAGGGTTTCTAAATTTAGCTCCGTCAATACCTGTAAAATATACAACCTTGCTTTTTGGATCTACCTTAGCATCCATACTTTCAAAAGCTAAAACACCACCTGTTTGCGCCATACCTTCTAAAATCAAAACTCCAGGATAAATAGGATGGCCTGGAAAATGTCCCATAAAAACATGATCACTTATGCTGATATTTTTATATCCTCGAACAACTTCTCCAACTTTTAACTCTGTGATTTTATCAACAAGTAAAAAGGGGTAACGGTGAGGTAAAATTTCTTGAATTTGCATTACATCTATCATTAAATCAGCCTTAAAAACAATTAAAAACTCAATTATATAAAAAAATCATTAAAAATTATGTTAAATTAACCAATTTTAGTCAAATTTTTAAGTAGATTTAAAATATTTTAAATCTACATTCTTTTTATTACTTCCTTAACATCAAAATAAATTTCACTCTTGGCTACAATCTCATATCTTGTAGGTAAAATTTTTTCAAGCACTATAACAGGACTAAGATCATAAGCTCCAAAATGCTTATTTCTCCATTTAATTTCTTCTTCTATTTTCAAAGGATATTTTAAAAAATCTTCAAAATTTTTCCATTTATTTTTAAAATAAGAATTAAAGCGCCAAAATTCTATAAAGCTGATTTCATCCTTCATACTTTTATAAATTCCATCTTTTAAATTCTCATTTAAAATTTTTTCATCTAAGCTAAATCTTGTATAATGATTTTTAAAATGAGAATAAAATAAAATATGACTTTTAACAGCTTTTTTATCAAGCTTTATTAAAGCATTTAAAAGTCGGTAATTTAAAAATTTTTGTCTTATGATTTCAAATTTTATACCTTTTTTTTCTAATAGATTGACTTTTTTATAAAGAGCTATTCTAGCTTCTATGCTTGCAGGTAAAATTTGAGCATTAATAGGTGACATTAATTCATCGATAAAATTTTTATCCTGTTTTTGTTTTTTTAGCCCATAAATACAACCACAATAATTTTGATGATAAAGCATTTCTTTTTTTGCTAAAGCAAATTGTCTTTGAGTGCCTCCATTTTTACGAAAATCAGGAGCTAAAAATTCTACTCCGTAAGGCTCACACTCTTTTTGCAAAGCATTTTTTAATTGTTCTAAATCCTTCTTAGGACTTGTTAAAAGTGTTGTTGTAAGCTTTTTTTCTCCTATTTTAGCTGCAAATTCTACACTTGAACCCATTCTTAAATCAAAGCAAATTTCACATCTTGCACCTTTTTCTGGTTCATCTTCGTAACCCTTTACAGCTTTTAGCCATTTTTCATACTCATACTCACCCTTATAAAGTTTAATACCAAGCTTATCACAAGATCTTTTTACATCCAAAAATCTTAGCTCGTATTCGCTTAAAGGATGGATATTAGGATCATAAAAATACCCTATAATTTTTTCTTTAGGGTATTCTTTTCTAAGCTCTTCTATAAAATAATGGCTATCTACACTGCAACAAATGTGTACTAACATTAAAGACTTTCAAGCACTTTTAGTGCATGATCTTTTACGCGGACATTGCTATAAATTTGGGCGATTTTTCCCGCTTCATCGATAACAAAAGTCGATCTTATAATGCCTTCGTATTCTTTACCATAATTTTTCTTAAGTCCCCAAGCTCCATAAGCTTTTGCCACTTCTTTTTCACTATCGCTTAATAAAATATGCTTTAAATTAAATTTGGCAATAAATTTATCATGACTTGCCACACCATCAGGACTTACACCGATAATCACTGCATTTTTATCACAAAATTTATCATAGTTTGCACTAAAATCACAAGCTTCTGTGGTGCAACCTGGAGTATTATCCTTAGGATAAAAATATAAAATCACTTTTTTACCAATAAAATCTTTAAGAGCAATTTTCACTCCATCTTGATTTGAAAGCTCAAATTGTGGTGCCTCATCTCCCTCTTTTAAAATACTCATTTACTTGCCTTTGCCTTGATAACCTCTACACTCTCTCCACCAAAACCTATATCGTAACTCTCTATATCTTCTAGCATCACTACTACTCTTTCTTTACTTTTATTGTATTTTGTACTTAAAAGCTCGGTTATATCGGCTATCAATTCAGCTTTTTGCTCCTTACTTAAAGCCGGTTTTGCTAATTTAATATTTACAATTGGCATTTTTTCTCCTTATTTAATTTTTATAATTATTTCAAACTTTAACAAATAAATTTTTAAATTTACACTAAATTCTGTAAAAAATTTTCAATTCAATCTTTCTCAAAATTTCGACATTAAATTTCTTAATTTTACTTTTAATTATCAAAAAAGCTTTACCAAAACACAAGCTAATAAAAACTATATTTTTAAGATAGAAGTTTGATAAATTTTAAAAAGTTTTTATTTTTTATTAAAATCCTTCATTAAATGTTTAAATTTATACTTTATATATCAAGCTATCATTAATTTACTTTTGATAAAATTAAAAGTTTTTTAACAAAAATATAACTATTAAGGCTAAAAATGATCTCGGCAGACAAAATTTGGATGGATGGAAAATTAGTTGATTTTAAAGATGCAACTTTGCACTTTTTAACCCATTCTTTACATTATGGTAATGCTGTTTTTGAAGGAACAAGAGCTTATAAAACAGATAAAGGTTTGGCGATTTTCAGACTTGAAGATCACACTAAAAGACTTTTAGAATCCGCTAAAATTACTCTTTTAAACTGCCCTTTTTCTCAAAAAGAGCTTGAAAAGGCACAAATTGAACTTTTAAAAGTGAATGATTTTAAAAATAATGTCTATATTCGCCCTGTGATTTTCTTAGGTGATGGAGTAATGGGACTTTATCATGTAAAAGCTCCTGTGCGTGTTGGTATCGCTGCTTGGGAATGGGGTGCTTATTTGGGTGAAGAAGGTTTAGAAAAAGGTATTAAAGTAAAAATTTCATCTTTTGTAAGAAATAGTGTAAAATCTTGCATGGGCAAAGCAAAAGCGAGTGCAAACTATCTTAATTCTCAAATTGCAAAATTTGAAGCTATTGAAGCAGGATATGAAGAAGCTTTGATGCTTGATGAAGAAGGTTTTATTGCAGAAGGCACAGGAGAGTGCTTCTTTATCGTAAAAGATGGAGTTTTAATCACTCCTCCTAATGACTTTTCCCTAAAAAGCATCACTCAAGATACAGTGCTTAAAATCGCTCACGATCTTGGCTTAACTGTACTTCGTCAAAGAATTTCAAGAGATGAAGTTTATACTGCTGATGAAGCATTTTTTACTGGAACTGCTGCAGAAATCACCCCTATTAATAATGTTGATGCAAGAATTATAGGTAGTGGTATAAGAGGTCCTATTACTAAAAAACTTCAAGATGCTTATTTTGATGTAGTTTATGGACGCAATGAAAAATACGCATCTATGCTAACTTATATTTAAAGATAAAGGAAATAAATGCCAGCTGATTTGAATGATTATTTCAATAAAAAAAATGGAAACTCTAATAACAATAACAATCGACAAAATTTCAATTTTAAAGCCCCTGAATTCAATTTCAAGGGTTTTGGAAAATTTTCTCCTTTTGTCTATGGTGCAATTATTATTGTTTTGTTTTTAATTATCGCAAAACCTTTTATGGTAATAAATTCTGGGGAAATGGGGATTAAATCCACTACAGGTAAATATGATCCAAATCCTTTAGAACCAGGACTCCACTTTTTTCTACCTTTTATACAAAAAATAACCATAATTGATACTAGAGTAAGACAAATCAATTATGCTTCTATAGAAGGGAGTAATGAAAATTTATCTTCAGGCTCAGGCGTAATCAATAAAAACAGCATTTCTGTGCTTGATTCACGTGGCTTGCCTGTTTCTATCGATGTAACAGTTCAATACCGCCTAAATCCTTTACAAGTTCCTCAAACCATAGCAACTTGGAGCTTAAATTGGGAAAACAAAATTATAGATCCTGTGGTGCGCGATGTGGTTCGAAGTGTTGTGGGAAAATATACTGCTGAAGAGCTTCCAACAAATCGTAATGCAATTGCAACTCAAATTGAAGAGGGTATAAGAAAAACTATAGAAGCACAACCTAATGAGCCTGTAGAACTTCGTGCGGTTCAACTTAGAGAAATTATCTTACCTTTAAAAGTAAAAGAGCAAATCGAACGCGTACAGATTGCAAAACAAGAAGCAGAAAGAACCAAATATGAAGTAGAAAGAGCAAACCAAGAAGCTTTAAAAAAGGCTGCTTTAGCTGAAGGGGAAGCAAATGCGACCATCATCAGTGCTAAAGGTAAAGCAATGGCTGTAAAAATAGAAGCAGATGCGCAAGCTTATTCTAATAAAGAAATTGCAAATAGTTTAAATACTCCTTTGCTTAACTTAAAGCAAATCGAAACCCAAAAAGAATTTAATGAAGCCTTGAAAGTCAATCAAGATGCTAAAATTTTCTTAACTCCTGGTGGAGCAGTACCAAATATTTGGGTAGATACTAAGGATGCTAAAAAACAAAGTTCTGCTAATATAAACTAGGGTATATAGAGTGGAAAGACTAAAAGAAATTGTGCATTTTTACACTACTCACTTGTATTTGGTGGATTATATGCTGATTTTATTTGTCTTTTTTCTCTTCACTTGTGTTCTACTCTTGTGTATCTTTTTACGCCACAAACCCGTGGCGGCTCTTTTGATTATCGCACTTAATATAATCATTTGTTTTTTAGTTTATACATATGGGTATAAACTCATAGACAGTCAAGCAAGGAGTAGAAAAACAACCATTGTAGAACAAAAATTCATACAAAGTTCAGGAGCTTTGATTATTGATTTTAATATCACAAATACTTCTAAAAACGACTTTAAACAATGTAAAATAATAGCTAAAATTTTCAAAGATAAGCTACCTCAAGATAATCTCATAAATACATATAAAAACAAATTTATTCCTTTTAGGCAAAAAAGTAGAGAGATTTTTAATCTAAAACAAAACACAACCCAATTTCAAAGAATTGCTTTTGACAATTTTAACTACGATAATAACTACACTATACGCCTAAATTCGGAGTGCTTTTGATGCAATTTACAATTTTTCATATTTTAGCTTTTGTTATTTTAATTTTTTGCTTTATTTTAATTTGTATTTTAATTTTCTTAAAGGTTAAACAAAAAGAATTTGCTTTAATTTCCTATACTATTGCAACTATTTTCACTGCTCTTTTAATATATTCTGTATTTCTAACTATTAATCAATTTACAATCCAAGCTAGTCTTAGCAAACTTACCTTTTCTAGAGATTTAAGACACGAAAGCATTATTATCACAGGAAAAGTGCAAAATCTTACTAAATTTAATATTCGCAAATGCTATTTAATGTTAAGCATATTAAACAAAAAACAGGTTGGAGGAGAAATTTTTGATGATAAAAATGTACGTAATGCCAAAATGCAAAATACAAGCGTTTCTTATACCATAGAAATCATAGACACCCTTCCAGGCAATACATATAAAACTTTTAGAGCTGAAGCTCCTTTTCCGCCAAGTTTTGAAAATCCCGAATTTTACCACACTTTAAAATGCATTTAACAAAACTATGGCAAATATTAAATATTCTTAAAATATCAATATACTATAATCCGTTAAACTTTTTAGGACGAATTTCAACTTGATTTTAAAAAATTTTTGATATATTGTTAAAATCTGATAATTTTCAAAAAATAATTAATGGGAGTTTATTCAAATGTTTAAATCTTTGAATATAGGTTCAAAACTTGTGCTATCAGTTGCCATTAGTGTAATTGTAGCTATAGTAGTTTTAATATCTATTGTGTCATCGCAAGTTGCTTCATATGCAGAAAAAGAAGCTAAAGATACCATTTTTTTATCTTCAAAAAGATATGTAAATTATATGGAGGGCATCTTAAATGAATCTGTCATCTTAACAAAAGGAATGGGTAATTCTATTAATGAGATGTTTTCAAAACATGAACAAGTTAGTGCAGATTTAATCGAAAGTCTTTTAAAAAATACTTTTGATAGTAGCGGACATGCGGCTTATACCTTTCTTTACCTAAAAGATCCTTCTGTATTAAGTGATACTTATGCTATAGATAAAGAATTTCAAAGTCAAAATGGTAATACTTTCGCAATGATTTTTTTTGATGAAAGTATGGGAAAAGCAGGAGGTGTAAAAGCAATCCAAACTCCAAATAACTTTTCTCAATTACCCATCATACAAGATATTGAAAAGAAGGCAAAATATGGGGATAGAGAGACTTTGTTTGTAGGCTCCCCTAGAAAATTAAACTATAATGGTACAGAATTTCTAGGTATTAACTTTGGAATGCCTATCTTTAATAATAAGGGTAAATTTATAGGTGTTGTGGGATATACCTTAGACTTCTTAGGCATCTCTCAAGCCGTACTCGATCCAAAATTAGATTTTTATGAAGGAGATTTAAGACTTCTAACAACAGATCAAGGAATTATTACTATACATAAAAATAGAGATGCTATTTTAAAAACCATATCTGAAGTAAACAAAGATCCATCTATAAAATTAATTGCTGATGCAATCAAAAATCGTAAAGATGCTTTTATTGATAACTATATTGACTCAATAGGCCAGCCTAGTTACGCAAGTGTTGTCCCATTCAGCACCCTAGGTGATTCTAGTCGTTGGAATATGGTTGTAACAGCTCCTAAAAAATCAGTTTTAGCACCTTTATATAAATTACAATTTATCATCATTAGCGTCGCCATTGTAGCATTAATTGCTATTTTAGTTATTGTATACTTTTGTGTAAGAAAAATAGTAGGAGCAAGAATTCCTATTATACTCAAAGCTTTAGATAATTTCTTCCGCTTCTTAAATCATGAAAAAGTCGAAGTTCACACAATCAAAATTAGGGCCGATGACGAACTAGGAAAAATGGGTAAAATCATCAACGAAAACATCCTTGCTACTAAACAAGGTTTAGAACAAGATGCTAAAGCAGTAAAAGAAAGTGTTGAAACCGTAGGAGTAGTAGAAAGTGGTAATCTTACTGCAAGAATTACAGCTAACCCTAGAAATCCACAATTAATAGAACTTAAAAATGTTCTTAATAGACTTTTAGATGTTTTACAAACTAAAGTAGGATCAGATATGAATGCTATTCATAAGATCTTTGAAGAATATAAGTCTTTAGACTTTAGAAATAAACTTGATAATGCTAGTGGTAATGTTGAAATCACTACCAATGCTTTAGGAGATGAAATCGTTAAGATGTTAAAACAAAGTTCTGACTTTGCTAATCACTTAGCCAGTGAAAGTTCTAAACTTCAAAGTGCAGTTCAAAACCTTACTTCATCTTCTAATTCTCAAGCAGCTTCTTTGGAAGAAACAGCAGCTGCTTTAGAAGAGATTACTTCTTCTATGCAAAATGTTTCTGTAAAAACCAGTGATGTTATCACTCAATCTGAAGAGATTAAGAATGTTACAGGTATTATTGGAGATATTGCAGATCAAATCAATCTTCTAGCATTAAATGCTGCTATTGAAGCTGCACGTGCAGGAGAACATGGTAGAGGATTTGCAGTTGTTGCAGATGAAGTTAGAAAGCTAGCGGAAAGAACTCAAAAGTCTTTATCTGAAATAGAAGCTAATACTAATTTATTGGTTCAATCTATCAATGATATGGCAGAATCTATTAAAGAGCAAACTGCAGGTATTACTCAAATCAATGAGAGTGTAGCTCAAATTGATCAAACTACTAAGGATAATGTAGAGATTGCTAATGAGTCTGCTATTATTTCTAATACTGTAAGTGATATAGCTAATAATATACTTGAAGATGTGAAAAAGAAAAGATTTTAATTAGAGACTGATATATAAAATTTAGATTGATATGCGAGTATCAATCTAAAGATTTAATTCATTAACACTTTTAGCTGATTACTCGTTGATATCTTTTAATTCATTATTTATTAATACCTAGGTAGATTGGGTTGGTTTGTTTTATAAATAGATAATTTAATAATTTAGTATTTTTTATGCTATGATTTTATTGATTTAAAAATAAGGACTATCAATGAATCTTTGGGATAAAAAAGCTAAAAACTACGCAAGATACAATCAAAAACTCAATTCCATACAAGAGCAAACTTTTAAAGAATTAGAAAAACTAAATATAAGCTTTAAAAATAAAAGCATTATAGATATAGGATGTGGCACAGGAGTATGGACTTTACACTTAGCACAAAATGCAAAAGAAATCACCGCCCTTGATAATGCAAAAGCTATGTTAGAAATTTTAAAAGAAGATGCTAAAAAACTCCAATTAACAAATATAAAATATGAAAATTGCACTTTTACTGAATGGGTAAGTAAAAATCAAAATACTCAATTTGACATAGCCTTTTTGAGTATGTCCCCTGCTTTGCAAGATAAAAAAGATTATTTAAACTTTATCCAATTAGCTAAATTTCGAATTTATCTTGGTTGGGCAGATTATAGAAAAAGTGATTTTTTAGATCCTATTTTTAAGCATTTTAATACGGAATTTAAGGGCGTTTATAAGCAGGATTTGGAAAGTTATTTGCTAGAAAATGATATAAAGTTTCATAAATTTGTCTTTGATGAAACACGCATAGTGGAAAGAAGAAAAGATGAAGCTATAGAAAATGCTTTATGGCATTTAGATATGAATGGGGTTAAAGCTTCCAAGCAAGATTTAGAAGCTTTTGTGAAAGATGATATCACAGAAACTATACAATCAAAAATCAAGCTTTTGGTTTTTTAATCATCCTTAAGATAAAATTCTATCTTAAGGTAGATATATAATCTTGTAATACTGAAATATTTTTATCAAAATACTCATTTTATAAAATTAAACTTAAAAGTAATTTTAGATTATTTTAGTTATTATTTTGTTCTAATATTATTATAGGAGATTTTATGGATATAAATACTGTATTGATGATGATTTCAGACAAAATTCCATCTAATAGCTTGCCCCTTGTGCAAGACAAGCTTAAAAATGCAAGTGAAGATAAAATCAACTCTCTTGCCATCTTGCCTTTTAAAAGCCATATTATAGGTTTGATCTTAGGTCTATTTTTAGGTGCCTTTGGAATTGATCGTTTTTATAAGGGCGATATAGGTTTGGGGGTCGCTAAACTTATAACTTGGTTAGTAGGTGTTGTTACCATTTGGATTTATATCGGTGGTTTAATTCTATTTGCTTTATGGATATGGTGCATTGTGGATTGGTTTTTAGTATGGAAAGGCATCAAAAAAGACAATCTTAATAAAATCTTAGCCGTATTATAAAAAATAACACCTTAGATAAAAACTAGTTTTAAAACTAGTTTTTATCTTACTCTAAATTTTAAAGTTTCTCCTGCCATAAAAGGAACTACTTTTTCACTTTCGTTTTTATATTCGTTTGGAACTTGCCATTCTTGATTTTCTAAAACGATGATTTTTTCTTTTTCAAAGGTTAAATTATGCACTTTGCAAGCATTATCTGAAATAAATCTTTGTAAATTGGCTTCATTTGAATTTTTACTAAAAAGATCAGCTAAAACACAAAGCGCCACACTCGCACTAAACACACCCGCTGCACAACCGCAACATTCTTTTTCATGCTTAGGATGTGGCGCGCTATCGCTTCCAAACATAACTTTTTCATATCCACCAAAAGCAAGCTCACAAAGCGCTTCTTTATCTTTGTAATGCTTAGCTATAGGCTTGCAAAAAAGATGAGGCTTCATTTTTCCACCGATAACATCATCTAAAGTGATGATTAAATGATGCAAAGTAATGGTTGCATATAAATTTTCATAATCTTTCAAAAGTTCACATAAGGCTTGAGTCGTAATATGCTCCATAACAATCTTGAGACGCGGGAAATTTTTAGCCAAATTTTCATAGATTTTAGCAAAATTGCTTTCCCTATCCATCACAAAATCATTGGTTTCTCCATGCACTAAAAGTGGAATTTGTAAATCACTCATCGCTTCTAAAGTGGGTTTTAAATTCTCTATATCAAAGCTTGAAACCCCGCCTTTTGAATTTGTAGTAATGCCCGCAGGATAAAGCTTGATACCAAAAATTTCATCTTTGGCACTTTCAAGAAATTTTTCATCATAATTTTTAAAAAAAAGAGTCATTAAAGGAGTGAAATTCTCATTTTTACAAGCATTTATTATACGCGTTTTATAAGCTTTTAAACTCTCTAAATCACAAAGTGGTGGAACTAAATTTGGCATGATCACACCCGCACGAAAATCTTTAGCACTAAAAGGTGCAACCAAACTTAGCATATTTTCATCTCTTAAATGCAAATGCATATCTAGTGGGTTTTTAAGTGTCATTTTTTCTCCTAAATCGATAAGCAAATTTTATCTTATAAAGCCAAAAATAATAATAAAAAGTGGTTCTAAGATAAAGAATACTTAAAATAAAAATTTATTTTCTAATCACAAGGGATGCAAAGTTGATAAAATCCATTTTTCAACTTTTTAAAAAGCTTTTTTTCTTCTAAAAATTTAAAAGTTGCGATGATGGTAGGTTTGCTTTGATTTAATCTTGCCTCAAGCTCACTTATTTTTACCATCACAAAACCATTCTCATCCGCATTTTCACATAAAAATTGAAGCAGCTCAAAGCGTTTTTTGCCTAAAATTTCTCTCATTAAATTTTCAATTTTTACAGCCATAGTTTTCCTAAGATAAAACCCCAAATAAAAAGCGCTAAACACACACTAAAAAATACTGCCGCACTTGCACAATCTTTAGCAACTTTAGCTTTTTCATGCCATTCATTTGTAATCAAATCCACACAAGCTTCTATAGCTGAATTTAAAGCTTCAGCGATTAAGATGAGAATTAAAACAGCGATTAAAAATAAATGCTCTAAAAAGCTTACATCTAAAAAAAAGCTAAAAACGATAACGGGGATAATCACGCAAAGCTCTAGTCGAAAAGCCATTTCATTTTTAAACAAGGCTAGAATTCCTTCTAGCGCATATCGTGCATTATTTAAAAGATGATATTTTGGTTTCATTAATTAGCCTTTAAAGCTTGATTTAATATATCAAAGTTTGGCTCATAGACAGCGGTTTGAATATTAAAATAACCCAAAAGCGTGCTAAAAAGATTATCTTGAGAAAGATTTAAACTTTTATGATTTTGAGCTGTGGTCATTAAATTTTCATCACTACTCCAAAAAATAACAGGAATATGAGTTTGATGTCTTGGTGCTATAGCATAAGGCATTCCGTGTAAATAAATTCCATTTTCACCCAAACTTTCTCCATGATCTGAAAGGTATAATAAAGAACTCTCATAATCTTTTTTTTCTTTTAAAAGTTCGATAATCTCACTTAAAAGATAATCCGTATAAAGCAAAGTATTGTCATAAGTATTGATTAAAGCCTCACTAGCACATTTTGAAAGTTCATTGGTATCGCAAGTTGGAGTAAATTTTTTAAATTCGCTTGGATAACGCTTATAATAGGCTGGTCCATGAGAGCCTTGCAAATGAAGAACTATGATATTTTGAGTATCTAAATTGCCTAATCTTTCTTTTAAAGAAGGCAATAAATTCTCATCCCAATCGCTAGAGAGTTGCTGCTTGTCAGATAACCTATCGCAAACTCCTTTACACTTGCCTGAATTATTATCTATCCAAGAAGCTTTTACGCCTGTTTTTTGCAAAATATCCATAACATTTTCTTGATATTCGCTACTTGAATAGTTTTGACGCTTTGAAAGAGAAAACATACAAGGTAGACTCACCGCCGTAGCAGTACCGCATGAAGAAAAATTATCAAAAAATACTACATTATTTTTATTGGTATAAAAATTAGTATCATTTTTAGCATATTCTCCAAGAGAATAATTTGCCGCTCTAGCAGTTTCACCCACTACTAAAACTAAAAGTTTCTTTGTAGTATTATCCTCTTTAAACGCATCATCGCCTATGGTTTTAAATTCAGGCTTTGGCTTTAAAAAACGCACATAATAACGATATACAGCATAAATTGGATAAAAAGGAACATTATACATTCTTATTTCGTTGTAAGTTCTAAAAAAAGGTATAAAGGTTTTACTTAAAGGCATAAAGAAGATTAAAAATATAAAACAACCCAAAAACGCACTTAAAATCCTAACTCGTATTCTTTTAAAAAATTCTTGTTCTACATTATTTTCAATACGAATTTTTAAAATAAAAATGCAAAAAAGTAAAACAATAATAACCGATAAAACCAAACGCCAACTTAGCAAATCTTTCACTTCTTTTACATCAGTTTGCACGACATTTTGTATCATATCTGAATCAATTAAAATTCCATAAAAAGTGATAAAATAAAGACTAATGCAAGACGATAAAATAAAAAATATAGATAATATTTTAGTTAAATATTTTACAAAAATAAGTGAAAAAATCATATGGACCAAACCAAAATAAGCCACAATAAAAACTAAAGTTAGCAATAAATTTTGGGATAATTTTTCATAAACAAATGAATGCAAATTAAAATTTAAAAGTGTAATAAGTATAGAATTAAAAAGTACAAATTGAAACCAAGAAAGTTTAAATTTAAACATATTCTCCCCTTAAAAAATAACTAAAAAGCAAAGTTTAAAAGGAAAAAACTAACCATTAGTAATATTTTTTATTAATTATGATATTATTTTTATTTCAAAATTTTAAGGATTAACTGATGAAACTACTTTCATGGAATGTCAATGGCTTAAGAGCTATTTGTGATAAAAATGCACTTGATTGGATAATAAAGGAAAATATTGATTTTATAGGTTTTCAAGAAATTAAAGCACATGAAGATAAATTTCCTAAGAAAATTTATGAATATCCTTTTAAGCATATGTATTCTAATTCTGCCAAAAGAGCTGGATACTCGGGTGTTATGAGTCTTTGCAATTTTGATAGCGAAGTGAAAAAATGTGAATTTTTTGATGATGAAGAAGGTAGAGTTTTAGAACATCGTTTTAAAAATATAGCACTTTTTAATATCTATTTTCCAAATGGACAAAAAGATGAGGAGCGTTTGGGTTTTAAGATGAAATTCTATGCGGATTTTTTAGTGTATTTAGAAAAGCTTTTAAAGGATGGTTTTGAGATTATTATTTGTGGTGATGTCAATACCGCGCACAAAGAAATCGATCTTACCCATCCAAAAGCAAATGCCAATACCTCGGGATTTTTACCCATAGAAAGAGCTTGGATTGATGATTTGCTAAAACTTGGTTTTATTGATACTTTTAGAGAGATTAATGGCGATATCAAAGAAAAATACTCGTGGTGGAGTTATAGAATGAAAGCAAGAGAAAGAAATGTGGGCTGGAGAATTGATTATTTTTTCATTTCAACAGGTTTAAAAGACAAGCTTAAAAATGCTTTCATAAGAGATGATATTTTTGGTTCAGATCACGCGCCTGTAGGTATAGAAATAGATATTTAATATCCCAAAAATGGGATATTATTTTTTAATGAGTTTTTTTGCCCTTTCCCAAAGTCTTACACCTAGTTTTTTAGCTTTTTTTGAATTTAATTCTTTGTATTTTTCTCCTGCTACTTTTTCAAGCTCAAGAATTTCTTGTTTAAAGCGGTGTAATTTTCTTTGAGTCAGTCTATTAAAATCATTGATTTTTGGGTTTTTCTTGATATCATTTAAAACCAAAAGCAATTGCTCCCTACTCTCAACAGCAAGGCGTTTAAATTTGGCAAAAAGATTATCAAGCTCATGCTCTAATAAATTTTCAACTATATCTTTTGATGGATTTTTTTGTTCTTTAATTTCTCTTTTTAAAAGCGCAATAAAATCATCTTCTATGCCTATCAATTCTTTACTTTTAAGACTTACATCTTCTTCAAATTTTGCATAAGTAAGTGAAGTTTTAAATTTTTCCATAGCCAAAGAAATTCCATCTCTAGTCCCTTTAATCACGCCAAGACAAAGGTCTTTAGCATAAGCCATAGATTCATTTGCTATTTCAAAAGCTGTGTTTAAAATAATACTTGAAATTTTTAAAATACGCTCTTTTTCAAAATGAGCCTCACAAATAGCATTATAAACAAGACTTTTAGCAATTTCACTACTAGTAAGCTCTATATCTTCAGCTTTTTCAAGAGTGGTTAAAAAAGCACTTTCAGCAGTTTCTTTTAAAATTCCAAGCATTTCTATATCAAATAAAATCGCATCATTTAATCCACTGCTAAATTCATTACAAAAAGAACATTCTTGTAAGATATTTTCAAACTCAAGAAAATTATCACTGATTTGATTTTTGATTAAATTCTTTTGATTGTCGATTTGTTTGTTTAGCAACTCTGCCTCGCTGATATATTCATAAAGGACATTTTGAGCATCTCCTATACTAGCTTTTACTAAAGCTTTGATAACTTTTGCAACATTTTCATCATCAAATAAATCAAGTTTTTTTAAAATAGTTAAAAACTCAACCAAAAGTAAATTTAAAATCTTTTTGATATTGTGTGGATCTTGCGAAATTTGTTTATATGCAAGATTAAAACTTAAATCCTCAAGTAAATCTTTCACCTCATCTTTTTTGAGATTGGATAAAGAATTTTCAAATATAATCAAAGTATTTTTCATTATAATCCCCTTCTTTCTTAAAGCACAAATTTAGCTTTAGCTTTTAATTTTTCGAAAATATCCAAACGATCCTTTTTGCTATCTACATAAACACTCAGCAAAAAACTTTGATATTTTCCACTAGAACTTGCATTAGAATGTTTGTATTTAAAATCTCTTTGTCCTAAAAGCTCTTCAAACAAAGCTCCTGCATGAACATGTGCTTCAAAAATCACCTTATAATCCCAAAAAGTAGGATAATTAACAATAGGTTCTTGTTTAAGATCGCACAAATTTACCACTTTTACCCCCTTCTTTACTTTCAAGTATAATTTCGCTTATTTTCATCGTTTTATCAATGGCTTTAATCATATCATAGATAGTTAAAAGTCCTATGCTAACACCGCTTAAGGCTTCCATTTCTACCCCTGTTTTACCCTCACATTTTACCGTTACTATAAGTTTAAAGGTATAGTCTTTAGGAAATTCAACTATATCTGTCTCAACCTTAGAAATCATCAAGGGATGACACATAGGGATAATTTCACTGGTTTTTTTAGCACCCATGATAGCCGCTATAACAGCAGTTTGAAGCACGGGGCCTTTTTTTGCGGTATTGTTTTTTATAGCTTTAAAAGCTTCTTCGCTCATGCTGATCATACCGCTTGCTGTGGCCACTCTTTTACTTATATCTTTTTGACTTACATCTACCATTTTAGGGCGGTTGTTTTCATCCAAATGAGTCAATTCCATCATCAACCTTTTTAAAAAATATAAAAAATTATAGCAAAAGCAATCAAATTTAAGCTAAAATTAGATTTTATTTTATTTATCAAGGAGTAAATAATGGCTTATGATGATGAAGATTTAGAATTTGATGATTATGAAGGCGAAGAGGATGAGTATGCCCACAACCATCACAAATCCTACAATTATGATGATGATGATTATGACTTTGATGATGAAGCAAATGATGATGATTTTTATGAAATGGATTAAAAATGAGAAAAACTCTTAGTAAAAAAGATATAAAAACACTAGGACTTTCATCTTTGGGCGGAACCTTAGAATTTTATGATTTTATTATCTTTGCATTTTTTTCAAGTTATATTTCAAAAAACTTCTTTCCTGAAAATTTAAGCCCTTTTTGGCAACTTTTCAATACCTATGGTATATTTGCGGCAGCTTATGTGGTAAGACCACTAGGCGGTATAGTGATGGCACATTTTGGTGATAAATTTGGGCGCAAAAAAATGTTTATGCTAAGTATTTTACTTATGGTAATACCAACTTTTGCACTAGCCTTTATCCCTTCTTATGAGAGTATTGGTTATCTTTGTGTAGCACTTTTAATGCTTATAAGAATAGCTCAAGGCATTTCCATAGGAGGAGAATTGCCCGGTGCTTGGATTTTTGTATATGAACATTCTCCAAAAGGACAAAGAAGAACTTATATAGGCTTTTTAACAGCTTCTGTAGTGGGTGGAATTTTACTTGGAAGTATAGTATTTTTACTAATGCACAAAATTTACACTCAAGAAGAACTATATGAGTGGGCTTGGAGAGTTCCTTTCTTTCTAGGTGGAATTTTTGGACTTATTTCAATATATCTTAGAAAATTTTTAAGTGAAACTCCTGTTTTTGAACAAATGAGAAAAGAAAATGTTTTGGAAAAATTTCCGCTTAAAGAAGTATTTAAAAGAGCAAAGGCGGGTGTTGTTATCTCAATGTTGATCACTTGGGTTTTGACAGGTTGTATTATTGTAATGATTTTATTTATCCCAAAATATATGGCAGAAATTTTACAATTTGATACCAATTTCCAAACTTATTTACAAATGGGTGGAATTTTCTTTATTTCTTTAGGTTGTATTATAAGTGGAATTTTAGCCGATAAAATAGGTATTTTTAAATCTGGTATTATTTTTTCCTTGTTTTTTGGCTTAGCTTGTGCATTTTATTTTCACTTTCTTTACAATACAAATGCTAATATAATCCTAGTCAGTATTTTTTACTTAATGGCTTGCTTTTTTGGCGGAGTAATGAATTTTTGCCCTTTAATAATGAATGAAGTTTTTGAAGCAAAGATTAAATTTTCAGGACTTTCTTTTTCTTATAACATTGCCTATGCCATTGCAGGAGGCATAACCCCTCAACTTGCACTTTTATTGCATAAATTTGCATTTGCAAATTTAGATAATGCGTGGCGTTTTTCTTTGGGTTATTATATGTTTTTAATCGTTTTATTAGCTTTATTATCAGCTTTTATTTTTAGATATCTTAATAATACCCAACGCACATACTCTCAGTGATTTTTATACGCTTTTCAAAAGGCGTGGGGCTAAAAAAATGGCATTTTTCTATGTAAATATGCTGATAATAATTTAGCCCCAAAAAATCATAAAATTTTTTAAGATTTACAAATTTAATACCATGAATTTCTTTTAAATCTAAAAGTTTATAAATTGAAGAATTATTTTTTTTCACAAGATGCGATGGGGCTAGTCCCGTAAAAGAACAAAAGGCGCTTGCTAATACAAAACCACTTAAATCGCTGCATTGTTTTAAAGCTTCTCGATGTTTTTCTAGGATAGAATTCTTGTGTAAAAAAATAATACGAGTCCCTTGATATCTACCGATTTCTACTTTTTTCCAAAATTTATAAGCATTTTTTGAAATTCCAGCTAAACGATGAAATTCCGCGTTTAAAACATAATGGTCTAAAAATTCATTAGGTGGTAAAATAATACTTTTCATTTATTTAATAAAACAAATTTTTTAGCCTTCTTTTATCAAGTTTTCTTTAGCCTCTTTTGGAAGTTTTGAGATAAAATTATCAAGATTAAAATCAATCCCTTGACTTCGGGCTTCATTAATCAAAGCAATAGAAGCCTTGATATTAAAAGAAGAAAAATTATTATGAGGTGTAAAAAGATGATCGACAACCGAAAGAGCGTAAGCTGATTTTTTAACTTCATTTCTAGCTGCGTGTGGAGATCGAGCAAAACAAATAGTTTCAACTAGCATATCATCAAATTTCCAACGATAAAGCAAAAATCCTAGGAATGAAATATGATCAACACCTAAAAATTCATTCTCCACTATAGATAAATCACTAAAATTATTTTTTTCCAATCTAGCTAAGAACTCCCCATCTTTTTTATTTTGAATAAGAAAATTAGAAAAAACTACAATACCAAGTCTTAAAAGCATAGAACAAGGCACTAGCAAATGCGATAGCTTTTTATCCTCATTACCCAACCAATCCATAATAAAAGAAGTTTCCTCACTGCATTTGCTTACAAAATCTGCTGTGTCTAATCCATAAGGCGATACATCGATTTTAAAACTATCCCTAATTGAATCTGCCATGATGGTATTAACGATATTGCCTATGCCCAAAAGAGAAACAACTTGAGGTAAAGAGGTGATTTCTCTTGAAAAACCATAAAAGGGAGAATTAGCCAAGCGTAAAAGCTTAGCAGTCATTAAAGGATCACTTGAAATAATATTAGCAATTTCATCAATTTTTACATTAGAACCCGATTCGTTGATATATTTTCTTAGTTTATTTATGGTATCAGGCAAAGGAGGTAAAACTTCAACACTTCGGAGTAAAATTTCATTCATATCAGTTGCCATATATTTTCCTTGGGCTATAGTTTTTTATTAATCTGTTATTATAACTAAATTTTAATTTACTTATACGATGATTTTTAATATATATGCAAGAAAGTTTCTAAAATAGCCTTATATGTTACAAAACTCTATTCTTTACAAGTAATATTTTAATTTTGTTATTATATAATTTTTGCGATTTTATTAATAAATCTTAAACAAAATTAATTTTTACCAGGGTTGTATTTTGAAAGTTTAATGTAGCGAATGTCGAAATATGAGTTAAGATTTAAATCTTAACTCATTAAATTAAAGTGCTTTTTTTGCAGCTTCTGCGATTTTTGCAAAAGCAGCAGCATCATTCATTGCCAAATCAGCTAGAATTTTTCTATCAAGCTCAATACCTGCTTTTTTAAGTCCATTAATAAATTTAGAATAACTTAAATCATTTAATCTGCAAGCAGCATTGATACGCACAATCCAAAGACGGCGAAAATCTCTTTTCTTGCGGCGTCTATCGCGATACGCATAAACAAGACTTCTTTCTAATTGTTCTTTTGCTTTTCTAAAATGTTTGCGGCGTCCACTATAAAAACCGCGTGCTAATTTTAGAACTTTTTTATGTCTGCGGCGTCTTACAACACCTGTTTTTACTCTTGCCATTTTTATTTCCTTTCATAAAGTGGCGTCCATTTTGGAGCTTGCCCTTAAATTCTTAAAACAAATCAAGGGGAGTTTGAATGACTTATGTCAAAAACTTAAATTCCTAACATTTTTTCTACAGCTTTTACATTTGTGCTGTGCACATATTTAGCTGTGCGAAGATCACGCATTCTTTTTGCAGGTTTCTTAGTCAAAATATGGCTTCTAAAAGCAGAACCTCTTTTGATTTTATTTTTACCTACTTTAAAGCGTTTAACTGCGCTTTTTACGCTTTTCATCTTTGGCATACGCTTTCCTTTCGGATAAATTTTTAAATTTTTTCAAAAAGAAAAGCTAAATGCTAGCAAATTTTTGCTAATTTTTGACTGAATTTTATATTTAAAAAAACTTGGCACACCTTTTGCTTATAAAAAACTAGCAATATTTTTGAAAGATTTTAAAATGACTATAAATTCGGCAAACCCTTATCAAAATTTGGCCTTATCTAATCCTTTGCAAAATAGCCAAGCTTTGAATTTAATCAAAGATAAGAAAGGTTCAAATTTAGAAGAAAATGAAAACAATTTAGAAAATTTAAATTATATTTTTAACACCACTTCTTATGCAAGCGAATTTGGCTTTAGGATAGATGAGAAAGGTTTTTTTGAAAAAGACTTAAATAAAATCGCTAATATACCCGAATCTTATAATATCAATATCAAAAGCGTTAGAAGTATAGCCAAAGAATTAACAAGACAAGATGCAAATTTAAATTACAACAAAATAGACCTACCCTATCTTTTAAATAGCTATCATAGCTCACTAAAGTCTATCAATTTAGAATTTAGTGAAAATGATAATGCTAATTTAAGTCGCGATATGATTTCAAAATTTGCTACTGGATTTTCTACTGAAAATGGAGAATTTTTAGGCAAAATTTCAAGAATTTACAATAATCAAGAAGAATTAAACTCCACACTAAGCAAAACCCTAAACCTAAATACTTTAATGCTGGATAATAAAATCACTAATTTCCATTTTGATAGAGCGTTAAATAATACCTCATCTAATGAAATTTTAAAACCTTACCTAACCAAAAATGCCGAGGTTTCAAAATCAGGACTTTTGATGAATTTTATTTATCATGATATCAAAACACAAAATGATAACGAGCTTAATTTTTTTATGAAGCCTGCGAGTTTAGAGCTCAATGCTCACACTAATTTTCAAAAAATCCTTAGAGGAGAAATGGATATAAAAGACTATATTAAGCAACAAAATGAACAAAAAATGAGTTTTGATCTATATCTTTATGTGAATGGAGTAGATAAAAAAACCGCTTCTCAAGATAAACTTTCAGTTTTTTTTCAACAATATGTTAATTATCAAAAAGATATGGATTTAAGGGAGTTTGCAAATTCAAGCTCTATCTTCCAAATTTATATTGATCAAAATCATAGCGAATTTAACTCTCTTAAAGAAGAATACCAAAGCCAAAATAAAGATTTAGAAAAACTAGATAATGCTAACAATATGCGTTCTAATTCTATAGAAAATTTTTTAAATCGTCGTCAAAAACAAGCCAATTTAAATAAGATATTAAATTCTTATTTATCAGTATTGCTTTAAAGTAATTTTATAAATATTTAAAAATACAAATTTTAACTCATAATTCTTTGTATTTTTTTGCTTTAATATTCATATTTTTGCTATAATTTTTAAACTAGAATTTATATTTTTCTGTTATTATCCGTTTTCATAAAGAGATAAAAAATATCCGAATTACAATTAAGGAAATTAAAGTGAAAGTATATTTAGACAATAATGCAACAACGATGCTTGATCCAAATGCATACGAATTAATGTTGCCATTTTTAAAAGACATGTATGGAAATCCAAACAGTCTTCATCAATGGGGTAGCGCAACTCACCCTGCTTTAAGAGAAGCTATGGATAAACTTTATGCGGGGCTTGGCGCAAATGATCTAGATGATATAGTTATAACATCCTGTGCTACTGAGAGTATCAACTGGGTGCTTAAGGGTATATATTTTGATCATATTTTAGATAAAGAACGCAATGAAGTGATTATCTCTAGCGTAGAACATCCAGCAGTAGCTGCCGCAGCTCAATTTTTAAAAAGTTTGGGCGTAAAGCTTATAGAACTTCCAGTAAATGAAGAAGGAGTTTCTACTCCTCAAGATTTACAAAATGTGATCAGTGATAAAACTGCACTTGTTAGCGTAATGTGGGCTAATAATGAAACAGGAATGATTTTTGATATTCAAAAAATGGCAGAAATTACTCATGAATTTGGAGCGCTTTTTCATACAGATGCTACTCAAGCAGTAGGGAAAATCAAAGTGAATTTAAACCAAGTAGGAGTTGATTTTGCTTCATTTTCAGCTCATAAATTCCATGGGCCAAAAGGCGTAGGCGGACTTTTTATCAAAAAAGGTCTTAAGCTCACTCCTCTTTTGCATGGCGGAGAGCATATGGGAGGTAGAAGAAGTGGTACATTAAATGTGCCTTATATAGTTGCTATGGCAGAAGCTTTGCGTATTGCGAACACTATGCTTGAATTTGAAGACTCACATATTCGCCGTTTAAGAGATAAACTTGAAGATAGTATTTTAGCTCTTCCAGATACTAGTGTTGTAGGAAAAAGAGAGCACCGCGTCCCTAATACAATTTTAGCAAGTATTAAGGGTGTTGAAGGCGAAGCTATGCTTTGGGATTTAAACAAAAATGGTATTGCAGCAAGCACCGGATCAGCCTGTGCTAGCGAAGCATTAGAAAGCAATCCTATCATGGAAGCAATCGGAGCTGAAAATGACTTAGCGCATACAGCTTTAAGACTTTCTTTATCACGCTTTAATACAGAAGATGAAATTGATTATGCAGCAAAACAAATCAAAGCTGCCACAGAACGCTTAAGAGCAATTTCTTGTACTTATGCTTATAATCCAAATAATTATAAATAAAAGGATAAAAAAATGGGAAAAAATAGTTTAATTGGTGGATCTATCTGGGATGAATACTCACAAAAAGTCCAAGATAGAATGAATAATCCACAACATATGGGGGAATTTACAGAAGAAGATGCCAAAAATAGAAATGCTAAACTTATCGTAGCTGATTTTGGTGCAGAAAGCTGTGGCGATGCAGTAAGACTTTTTTGGCTTGTGGATGAAAAAACAGATACTATTATCGATGCTAAATTTAAAAGCTTTGGCTGTGGAACTGCCATAGCAAGTAGTGATACAATGGTAGATCTTTGTATAGGAAAAACTGTGGATGAAGCAGTTAAAATTACTAACTTGGATGTAGAATTTGCAATGCGAGATAATCCAGAAACTCCAGCTGTTCCACCTCAAAAAATGCATTGTTCGGTTATGGCTTATGATGTGATTAAACAAGCAGCAGCGCATTATAAAGGAATCAATCCTGAAGATTTTGAAGATCAAATCATAGTTTGTGAGTGTGCTAGAGTAAGTCTTGGCACTATTAAAGAAGTGATCAAACTCAATGATTTACACACTGTAGAAGAAATCACTCAATACACCAAAGCAGGTGCTTTTTGTAAATCCTGTGTAAAACCAGGAGGACATGAAAAAAGAGAATACTATCTGGTTGATATTTTGGCTGAAACAAGAGCTGAAATGGATAGAGAGAAACTTAAAAATGCTGTGAAAAGTGATGTAGCATTTGATGAAATGACTTTAGTAGGTCAATTAAAAGCAGTAGAAGCTGTTTTAGATGCAGAAATTCGTCCTATGCTCCATAATGATGGTGGAGATTTGGAAGTAATTGATATACAAAAGGCCGAAGGTGCCGCAATTGATGTATATATTCGCTATCTTGGAGCTTGCAGCGGATGCTCAAGCGGAAGCGGTGCAACTCTTTATGCTATCGAAACTATCTTACAAGAAGAACTGAGCCCAAATATTCGCGTTATGCCAGTTTGATATTTAGAATAGTAAGAGTATTTCTTACTATTCATCTTTTATACTACCTTAGGCTTTAAATCAAGCGGGGGTAAATTTTCTATATAAATACTGCGGCTTGGGAAAGCAAAAGTTAAACCATTTTTTTCAATGATACGCATAAATTCAAGCATTAACTCTTGTCTAGCTTCTCTAAATTCTTTCGCATCTATAGCCTTTGTATAAAAATACAATTCTATATTAATACTACTATCTGCAAATTCACTCAAAGCAACATAACAAGCATTTTTATAGCCCTCAAGATCATTGATAGAAACCAAATTTTGACGATATTTTGTTGTATGATCACCATACTTTAATGCTCCATCATCTTCATGTGCCACCAAAGGACTCGTATATAAAAGCTCTTTTAAATCCTTTACACAATTTTCTAATTTTTCAGGAGTAGCATCATAACCAACACCAAGATATATTTTAACATGGCGTCCCATGCGTCTTTTGCTCCAATTTTTTATATTTGCCCCCATGATAGTAGAATTAGGCAAAAATACAAGACAATTATCAAAAGTTCGAATAGTTGTCTTTCTAAGTCCTGTTTCAACCACTGTGCCTTCTACTCCAGAAACTTCAACCCAATCCCCTTGATTAAAGCTATTATCAAACAACAAAAGTATAGAAGCAAAAAAGTTTGCAATAATATCTTTTGCAGCCAAAGCCACCGCCAAACCACCTATCCCTAAAGATGCGATAATAGCTGAGATATTAAAACCAAGTTGTGCTAAAATATAAAGAAGCGCGATCACAAAGATAACAAAATATAAAATTTTAATGACTAAATTTACGACTTCTTTTTTACCGCTTTTTTGTGCAAGTTTTGAAACTAAAACCACGCCATATCCATCAAGTATCCTTAAAATCAGCCAAGCGATTAAAACAGCATAAATTATATGAAAAAGATTACTTAAATTAATACTTAAAGGAGTAGGATAGGTTATTATCGTAAGACAAAGTGAAATAGCATAACAAACAAGCAAGAAACCTACCGGTTTTTTAATATTGTCTATAAAAATAACTTTAATATCATCTGCATCGCTTTTATTGCGATAAACTAAACGAACGAGGATAAAATAAACTATATTTGAAAAAAAGCGCCTTAAAGACATAAAAAAAGCTAAAACCAAAAGCGAAATAACTATCTTACCTGTATTTATAAAATCAATATTGGCTATTTCATTGATACGATCTATCCATACTTGAAGTTCAAGCAAAGAAAAAATATAATTACTTTCTAGCAAATCTGCATTCGCACGCAAATATTTTAAAATTTCTACATAAGCATCCACAGCATTAAAAATCACTTCTTCTTTATTGGAAATTTTCTCTAATTCAGATGGATTATTGATTTTAGCTTTATAAATACTAAGATCTATATTGGTTGAATTTTGCAAATTTTCCATTGCCTTATCGACCGTAGAGATTATACTTTCACTATTTGCTGCATTTTTAAAAAGTTTTTCAAGCTCAAATAAAGACGAATAAAAACTTTTAACAACATCTAAGTATATAATATTTAAGGTTGTATCTACATAAACATAAGGTTTGTTTATACTCTTCTTTTGCAAATCTAATAAATTTTGCCTTGTTTTTAAAAAGCTTTCTACTGCTTTTTCATTGATTTGTTGCTTTACTATCATATCGGGCATTTTAGAAAGAATAGACTTTTTATCTTTTTCAAATTCGCTTAAAATTCCATCATAAGAACTTGAATTTTCATCATTATTTTTTTTAAATTCTTTAATTTGACGATTTAAATCGATATATTTTTGCACCAAACTATAAACACTCTTATCTTGCGCACTTGCATTGGTATCTATAAGGCGAAATTCATCACCCCAAAGACATGAAATGCCTAAAAGAAATAAAATGATTATTTTTTTCATTGTGTTTTCCTATTTTGAATTAATTTAAAAATTTTAGCCTTAAAATCATACTCATATATTTCACCCGTTTCAATGATATAATACCAAGCATGCACTTCTAATCTTCCTTCATCTAAAGCTTCTTGAACCCCTGGATAAGTAAAAATATTTTGTAAAGAATTCACTAAGTTAAGTTTTTCAGTAAGCCAAGAACGCATAGCTATATCATCTCTTGCAAAGATCGTAACATCTCTTTTTATAGGATCAAGCATAGTAAGCCATTTTTTTACATTAGGAATTTTATCTAATTCTTCATCAGAATAGTATAGCGCATTACAACCACCACAATTACTATGTCCGCACACAACGATATTCTTAATGCGTAAAGAATTTAAAGCATATTCTATTGCTGAAGTAGTTGCTAAATAATCCTGACCCACACGATAAGGCGGAACAATATTTGCGATATTTCGTATCACAAAAAGTTCACCTGGGCCTGTATTAGTGATTAAATTAGGAATCACTCTAGAATCAGAACAACCTATAAAAAGAGTATGAGGATTTTGCTTATTTTTAAGACTTTCAAAAAGTTCTTCATGTTCTTTAAAATCCTCTTGCATAAATTTAATCGCACCGCTAATAAGATTATCCATATATCAACCTAATTGAAAAATCTTAAAATTATAACAAATTTTCAGCAAAGAATTTCACCTGCAAGCAAACATTCACAAATTAACTCTTTATTAAATTTTTTATGCTAGAGTTCGCTCAAGATTTAAGTTAAAATCAAAAATCTTTTAAGGAGGATGAATATGAGTCTTTATGATAGAGACTATTCACGATCAAGAGAATTTGAAAACACTCGTTCAAGTGAACTTGGTATTTTTATTAAACAAACCTATCAACTTTTTGCAGCTTCTCTTTTAGCAGCAACTGTTGGTGCATATGTAGGAATTTATGCTTTAGCGGCATTTTTTATACAATCACAAGTAACCTTTTGGATACTTTTTGCTGTCGAAATAGGACTTTTAATTGCTTTGCAATTTAAAAAACGCGAAGCTCCACTGAATTTAATTTTGCTTTTTGGCTTCACTTTTTGTTCGGGCTTAACCCTAACGCCCTTACTTATTTCTGTTCTTGCTCTACCAGCAGGCGGAGTAATCATCGCTCAAGCTTTTGCTTTAACAACAGTAGCTTTTGCGGCACTTAGTATTTTTGCTATGAATACTAAAAAAGATTTCACGCTAATGGGTAAAGCTTTGTTTATAGTTTTAATCGTGGTTGTAGCGGCTTCCTTGCTTAATATCTTTTTCCAAAGCAGTTTGCTAAATTTAACTATTTCAGCCGTAGCAGCGATTTTATTTTCATTCTATATTCTTTATGATACACAAAATATTATTCGCGGAAACTATGAAACTCCAATTGAAGGTGCTGTAGCACTTTATCTTGACTTTGTAAACCTTTTTGTATCTTTACTTAATATCCTAAGAAGTTTCAATAGCAGATAATTTTTGCGGGAAGTCCCCGCAAAATTCTCAAAAATTTCAAATCTTTTCAAGTTTTATTTAGTTACAATATCTAACTCAAAAAATTTTTAAAATTTAGGAAAATTTATGATTACTCTTTTAATTATTTTGCAGTTTGTCATCGTTGTTATTATTTGTATAGCTGTTCTACTTCAAAAAAGTTCAAGTATAGGACTTGGAGCTTATAGTGGAAGTAATGAAAGCTTATTTGGAGCAAAAGGACCCGCAGGATTTTTAGCAAAATTTACTTTTATAATGGGAATTTTACTGATTGCTAATACTATTGGTTTGGGATATTTATACAATAGCACAAGTAAAGATTCTTTAGCTGAAAAAATTAAAATCGAAACAAATACGAGTATTCCTGCTGCTCCAAATGCTATAAATGTGCCAGCTATTCCAAGCGCTCCACAAATACCTAATGAAGTAAATACAAGTAAGTAATTTATAAGGAAAAAATATGATTAATGAAATTTTAAATAAACAAAAAACTCAAAGTGAAAAAAGCTTAGAAGCTTTAAAAAAAGACTTTACTACCCTACGCACAGGCAAGGTCAATACACATATCTTAGATCATATTCAAGTAGATTACTATGGCTCTTTAACTCCCTTAAATCAAGTTGCAACCGTTTTAGCAAGTGATGCCTCAACAATAAGCATTACCCCATGGGAAAAACCTATGTTAAAAACTATAGAAAGCGCTATTGCAGCAGCAAACATAGGAGTAAATCCAAACAATGATGGCGAAAGTGTAAAATTATTTTTCCCTCCAATGACAAGAGAGCAAAGAGAAGAAAATGTAAAACAAGCTAAAGCTATGGGTGAAAAGGCAAAAGTTTCAGTAAGAAATATTCGCAAAGATGCAAACGATGCCGTAAAAAAACTTGAAAAAGATAAAGCCATTTCAGAAGATGAAGCTAAAAAAGCCTATGATGAAGTGCAAAAACTAACAGATACTTATACTGCAAAAATTGATGAAAGTGTAAAAAATAAAGAAAGCGAACTTTTAAAGGTTTAAAAATGGATTTAGAGCAAATTTATAAAGATTGTGGGGCTTATCTACAAGGACATTTTTTACTAAGTTCGGGTAAACATTCTGAATTTTATCTTCAAAGTGCTAAAGTCTTAGAAAATCCAAAATTAGCAGCAAAACTTTGTGATGAGCTTGCTAAAATTATAGCTGAATTTAATATAGAATTTGACAGCATTTGCTCTCCTGCTTTGGGAGGGATTTTAGCAGGATATGAACTTGCTAGAGCTTGTGATAAGCGCTTTATTTTTACCGAAAGAGTTAATGGAGAAATGACCCTAAGACGCGGTTTTGAAGTTAAAAAAGGTGAAAGATTTATCATTTGTGAAGATATTATCACAACGGGCGGAAGTGCTTTAGAAAGTGCTAAAATCATAGAAAGTCTAGGAGGGAAAGTTCTAGGTTTTGCAGCGTTAGCAAATCGTGGTTTTTGTGCGGTTGAAAATTTAAAAAATCCTAGAAAACCAAGTGCAAAACTGCCTGATAATTTACCTCTTTTTACTTTAGGAAATTTTGATTTTCAAATTTATGATGAAAATGATTGTCCGCTTTGCAAAGAAGGAAGTAAAGCTATTAAGCCAGGAAGTCGCGGAAATTAAATGAAAACTAAGGCAAAAATAGCCTCTAGATGGTTAAGATTTAGAGCTTTGCTTATAGATATATTTTTAATTTATGTACCTATCTTATATTTATTTTATTTTTTATTGGGCTCCAAGGAAGCTTTTTTAAACAACTCCTATATCACAGCCCTATGTACTTTCTTATTTGGTTTTATTCAAGCTTTATTTTTAGCCTCAAAAGCTCAAAGTCCAGGGCTTAAGGCTTATGATCTTTATCTAATCGATCTAAAAACGGGCAAGAAAATAACTTTTTTTAGAATTTTATTAAGATATATTATATTTATTATAAGTTTTGGGTTGATTTTTGGTTTATTTATAAGCTTTTTAAGAAAAGATAAACTAAATTTACATGATATTCTAACCCAAACTTGCATAGTCACGAAGATATGAAAGAAAGGTAAAAAAATGCAAAGAAAAAGAATTTATAATCCAAGTTCAAATGAAACATTGACAGATCGTAAAGTTTTTAGCGGAAATCCTCATGGAATTTTAAATTTTACAAAAGCAAAATACACTTGGGCTTTAAAATTATGGGACTTAATGGAAGCAAACACTTGGTTTCCAAAAGAAGTAGATACAACTAAAGATGCATTAGATTATCGCTGTAATTTAACTGCAGGCGAAAAAAGAATGTATGATCTTGTTTGGTCTCAGCTCATTTCTATGGATAGCTTTCAAACTAACAATCTAGCTGATAATATCAATCCTTACATCACTGCTCCTGAAATCAATGCGGTTTTAGCACGCCAAGCTTATGAAGAAGCTAATCATTCAAAATCTTATGCGGTAATGGTTGAAGCCATTTGTGATAATACGGATTTAATCTATGAAATGGAAAAGCACGATGAAACCTTGCGTGAAAAAAATGATTTTATTTCAAGCATCTATGAAGAATTAGCTGGCGATGTGGATGATAATAAACTTCTTTTAGCAATGGTAGCAAATCAAATTTTAGAAGGAGTATATTTTTATAGTGGATTTACTGCAATTTACGCACTTGCAAGAGCAGGTAAAATGCTTGGTTCTGCTCAAATGATTCGTTTCATTCAAAGAGATGAAATCACTCATCTTTTACTCTTTCAAAATATGATTAATTCAGTTCGCAAAGAAAGGCCTGATTTATTTAATGAAAATAATATCAATAAAATTTACGATATGTTTAAAAAAGCGGGCGATTTAGAAATCAAATGGGGAAAATATATCACTCAAAATCAAATCATGGGTTTTACAGATGATATTATAGAAGAATACATCCACTATCTTGTAGATCAAAGACTTGTGGCTATCAATCTTGATAAAATTTATAATGCAAAACACCCTATCAAATGGGTAGATGATTTTTCTAAATTTAATGATCAAAAAAGCAACTTCTTTGAAAGTAAGGTTACAAACTATTCTAAAGGTAGTATAAGTTTTGATGATTTTTAACTTTCTTGGAAATTGACTTTGATGAAAAAAGATTTTTACACAAAACCAAACAACACCCTGCTTTGCGATTTTTATGAATTAACCATGATGCAGGGTTATTTTCTAAATGGTTTTGAAAACAAAATAGCTTATTTTGATATATTTTTTAGAAAAATTCCTGATAATGGTTCTTTTGCTATATTTGCAGGACTTGAGGATATTTTAGAATTTGTATCTTGTTTGCATTTTGATGAAGACGATATAGCTTATTTACGCTCTCAAGGGATCTTTAAAGAAGAATTTTTAAGATATTTGAAAAATTTTAAATTTAAGGGCGAAATTTATGCCATGCAAGAAGGCGAGATCATCTTTCCTAACGAACCTTTGATGATTATCAAAGCCAATGCTATTGAAGCACAAATTCTTGAAAGCTTTTTACTTTTAAGTATCAATCATCAAAGCCTAATTGCTACAAAAGCCAATCGTATCGTAAGAGTGGCTAAAAATCTTAGCGTGCTTGAATTTGGTACACGAAGAGCCCATGGAAGTGAAGCAGCACTCAAAGGAGCAAGAGCAGCTATAATAGGAGGTTGCAAGGCTAGTTCTTGCACACTTGCTGGAAAAAATTATGGCATTATGACAAGTGGGACTATGGCGCATTCTTGGGTACAAATGTTTGATGATGAATTGAGTGCTTTTTGTCGTTATTTAGAACTTTATCCTCAAAATCCTATCTTACTCATCGATACTTATAATTATAAACAAGGGTTAGAAAACGCGATCAAAGCATTTAGGAAATTTAAAATCAAACAATGCGGCGTGCGTATTGATTCTGGAAATTTAGAAATACTCAGCAAAGAAATTCGTGCCATTTTAGATAAAAATGATTTAAAAGAATGCAAAATCATCGTTTCAAATTCTTTAAATGAAAAAAGTATAGACAAACTGCTTAAAAATAATGCACCTATCGATGCTTTTGGAGTGGGTGAAAAACTCATCACTGCTTCAAGCGATCCTATTTTTGGCTGTGTTTATAAACTCGTTGCCATAGAAGAAAATAAACTCATCACGCCTAAAATCAAAATCAGCGAAGACAAGCAAAAAACAACTCTTCCACATTTTAAAAAGCTTTTTAGAATTTATGATAAAAACACTCAAAAAATGCTTTTTGATGAACTTTATATCTATAATGAAAAATTACCTCAACTCGATGAAAATTTAGAAAGAAAAGAACTTTTAAAATGCGTGTTTAAAGAAGGTAAAATTCTTAATAAACAAAAAAATGTAGAAGAAATCGCTCTATATACAAAAAGTCAAATTTCAAAGCTGAATGAGAAATTTCTTGATTTTAACAACAAAGAAAAATATAAAATCAAACTCTCAAAAGACTTAACCAAACTAAGACAAAATTTTACAAATAAATAATGCAAAAAATTTGCTAATATAGCTCAAATACCCAAATTTACCTATTTAATTCAAGTAAAATAGATAAATTTGAGCTTTTTATAAAAACATTATCGCATTTTCAAATTTTAAATCAATTCAAAAAATCATTTTTAAATTCAACATAATTTAAAGCAGATTGTTTTAAAAATGCCACTTCTTCATCACTTAGTTCGCGTACAAGTTTTGCAGGATTTCCAAGTATGAGTGATTTGGGTGGAAATTTCTTACCTTTGGTTACCACACTTCCTGCACCCACTATACTATCATCCCCTATAGCTGCATCATCCATAATCACTGCATTCATCCCCACAAGCACGCGAGAGCCGATCTTGCAAGCATGGATTACGCAATTATGCCCTATGGTAACATCATCTCCTATGCAAGTAGGAAAACCTGCATCTTTTAAACTTCCATCTTCATTAAACTCTCTATGCCACACATGGATAGTGGTTAAATCTTGTATATTTGTTCTTTTGCCAATTTTAATAAAATTAACATCGCCTCTTAAAACACAATTAAACCATACACTGCTTTCATCACCGATCTCCACTTCCCCTATAATCTTAGCACCCTCTGCAACGAATACATTTTGACCCAAATTTGGAATTTTATCTTTAAATCGAATAAGCATTTTTATCCTTTTTTATTTTTAGTATAACCAAAATATCAATAAGAAAAACAAAATTTTTAGTTTTTAATCAAATTTTGAAACTTTATTCGTTACAATTTGCCATTTATGAGGAGAAAAAATGAACGCATTTGAGCAAAAACGATGTCAAAGTATGGCCGAAGAAATCGCACAAAAAGTATTTATCAATGAAGAACTTTTTAATGCTTTTTGTCAGATTCCACGCGAAATTTTTTCTCCACTTAAAGCTCATGCTTATCGCCTTGATGCTTTGCCTTTGGCTAATTCTCAATGGATCAGTTCTCCTTTAACTGTAGCTAAAATGACTATGGCTTTAAATTTTAAAGATGCAGATAGTGTCTTAGAAATAGGCTGTGGAAGTGGTTATCAAGCAGCAATTTTAAGTAAAGTTATAAGGCGTGTTTTTACCATAGAACGCATAGAAAATTTAGCCAAAAAAGCAGCACAAAGCTTTAGAGAACTAGAGCTTTTTAATATTAATGTTAAATTTGAAGATGGGCAAAATGGATGGAAAAATTATGCACCTTATGATAGAATTTTATTTTCTGCATATACAACGCAAATTCCTGAAATTTTACTCGATCAGCTAAGCGATGGGGGCATACTTGTAGCCCCTATTTTGCACAATGGTAAACAATTTATCACACGCATAACCAAAAATGGTACTCATTTACAAAAAGAAATTCTAGAAGAATGTCTTTTTGTACCCATAGTAGATGGAAAAGAATAAATTTTTATCAATAAAAAATTTATTCAAAACTTTTAAAAACCTTTCTTAGCTTCTCACTCATTTCATCTATATGGCTTTTTTCTATGATTAAAGGAGGTAAAAATCTCAAATCATTCTCCCCACAACTGATAAGCAAAAGAGAATTTTCTTGACATTTTTTAATCACCTCAGCTACTTTTACACTTTTATCAAGACTAAGCCCTTGCATAAAACCCAAGCCTTTTCTTTTTTTACAAAAACTAAATTCTTTGATAAGATTTTCCAAGCTTTGCTCTAAATAAGGCGTAAGTTTAGAAACATTTTCTAAAATTTTTTCTTTCTTAAAAATTTCAAAAACCGCATTAATACCTGCACAAACTAAAGGATTTCCTCCGTAAGTGCTTCCATGATCACCCGCTTCTAGGGATTTTTGTGCTACTTTTTCGCTCACTACAAAAGCTCCGACACTAAGCCCACATCCCAAAGCTTTAGCAGAAGTCATTACATCAGGTAAAATTCCTGAATGCTCGTAAGCAAAAAATTTACCACTTCGCCCCATGCCGCATTGAATTTCATCAGCGATTAACAATATATCTTTTTCATCGCAAAGCTTTCTTAAAGCCTTGTAAAAATCTTTTTGAGCAGGATTGACACCGCCTTCTCCTTGCACACTCTCTAAGATAATAGCACAAGTTTTTTCATTGACTAAGCGTTCTACACTTGAAAAATCATTATATTTTGCAAATTTAACACCCGAAATTAAAGGCTTGAATGGCTTTTGGTATTTTTCATTAGCGGTTAAAGATAAAGCTCCTAATGTTCTTCCATGAAAAGAATGTCTAAAGGCTATGAAATTTCCACCCTTGATACCTTTATTAAAAGCATATTTTCTAGCAACTTTCATCGCTCCTTCTATGCTTTCTGCTCCTGAATTTGTAAAAAATACACGCTCTAAGCCACTCGCTTTAGCTAAATGCTTGGCTGCTTGGGCTATGTTTTCATTATAATATAAATTGCTAGTATGTAAAAGTTTATCAACTTGAGCTTTAATCTTAGCATTAAATTCAGCATGGTTATATCCTAAAGCACACACACCTATACCACTTGAAAAATCAAGATATTTTTTACCCTTATCGTCTAAAAGATAAACCCCTTCTCCACTTTCTAAAACAATATCAAAACGCTTATAAGTAGGGATAATATGACTTTGCTCTTTATAATTCATTTTCATCCTTTAACCTACTAAAGTCCCAATACCCTCATCGGTAAAAAATTCAAGCAACAAAGAATGCTTCACGCGTCCATCTAAAATATGTACTTTCTTAACTCCACTTTCACAAGCATCTATACAAGATTTTAATTTTACATGCATACCACCTTGAATTTTATCAACCAAGGCTTTTGCTTGGGTTATAGAAATTTTAGAAATTAAAGAATTTTTATCTTCAAAATTCTCATAAAGCCCCGCAGTATCGGTTAAGAAAGCAAGTTTTTCAGCCTTTAAAGCTTTGGCAATAGCACAAGCTGCATCATCGGCATTGATATTGTAAGTATTGAAATTTTCATCCATTCCAATAGGAGCTATGATAGGCAAAAAATCTTTTTCTAAAAGATCTTGCAAAATACTTGAATTTACCTTTTGTATCTCACCTACAAAGCCTAAATTCTTATCCTTTTGCACGCATTCTAAAAGCCCGCCATCCTTGCCACAAAGCCCTATAGCTTTAACGCCTAAATTTTGCAAGCTATGGACTAAATTTTTATTGATATAATTTAGTACCATACTTGCTACTTCTGTTGTGGCTTGGTCACTCACCCTAAGTCCGTTATTAAACTCGCTTTTTACGCCTAGTTTTTCGCACATTTTAGAGATATCTTTACCCCCACCATGAACGATAATAGGCTTTAAGCCTACAAGCTTTAAAAGAGCTATATCTTGCATCACACAATGTTTAAGCTCCTCATTTTCCATGGCCGAACCGCCATATTTTATAAGTATAATTTTTGAGCTGAATTTGCGTATATAAGGCAAAGCTTCGATTAAGACATTTGCTTTTTCTAAATATTTTTGCATGATTTAACCTCAAACATTAAAACTGGTTTGATTGTGAGAATTGAGCGATAAATCATAATAATTCGCATCTTCTCTTAAGGTAAAACCATAATGCTTCCAAAATTCATTACCCAAATCATTGCTCTTAAAAGCTATCAGTGCAATTTTATTAATCTTCTCGGATTTTAACGCCTCAAGACAAAATTTTGTCATTTCATGGGCTATACCCTTTTTTCTGTGATCTTTATGCACACACACATGATAAAAGCCTCCTGTGCGTCCATCGTGTCCACAAAGTATACTTCCAACAATTTCTTGATCAACCACAGCTACTGCACTAAGATTTGGATTTCTATCTAAAAATCTTTCTATATTTTCTTTACTATCATCAATCGATCGAATTCCAAAGCCTTTGATATCACACCAAAGCTTGTAAACTCCTTCATAATCACTTTTTTGCATTGCTCTAACTTGCAATTTTTATCCTTTACAAATTTGCAAAGAATTTAAGTCCTTCATCTTCATCAAAATCAAACATTAAATTCATATTTTGAACAGCTTGTCCTGCTGCACCTTTGATTAAATTATCAATAGCACCTAAAACAATAATACGATTTGTACGTTCATCGATGCTGAAATTTATATCCGCAAAATTGCTTGATTTAACCCACCGAGTCTGCGGAAACGACTGCGGCGGTAAAAGCCTTATGAATTTCCTGTCTTGATAATATTTTTGATAAATTTCACGAATTTCTTTTTCACTTACAGAATGTTTTAAATTTGCATAAGCAGTAGTTAAAATTCCCCTTTGCATAGGTACTAGATGAGGAGTGAATTGTAAAGTGATTTTCTCTCCTGCTGCATAGCTTAAATGCTCTTCGATTTCAGGGGTATGGCGGTGCGAAGCTAACCCATAAGCCTTGATATTTTCATTTACCTCACAAAAAAGATTTTCTACTTTTGCACTTCTTCCTGCACCGCTGACTCCACTTTTTGCATCGATAATCACCGAATTTAAATCAATCATTTTTTCTTTAAAAAGCGGATAAAGACTGAGTATAGAGCAAGTAGTGTAGCAACCCGGGTTTGCGATTAAATTTGCATTTTTTATCTCTTCTTGATAAAGCTCACAAAGTCCATAAACTGCATTTTTTAAAAGCTCTTGATTAGGATGAGTAAATTTATACCAAAGCTCATAATCTTTAGGATTTTTAAGACGAAAATCAGCACTTAAATCTATGATTTTCATCTTTTTTAACAAAGCTTCACTAAAAAGCTTAGCGCTGAATTCATGCGGAGTGGCAGTAAATAAGACATCAAGTTCAAGTTCATCTAAATTTTTATCCTCAAAAATTAAATTTAAAGGAGTGTTGGGATAAAGCTTCATATAGCTTTGCCCCACACTTGAACTAGAACCTATATAGGAAATTTCTACTTTAGGATGATTCAGTAAGATACGAACAAGCTCATTGCCTGCGTATCCACTTGCTCCTAAAATTCCTACTTTTAATCTCATTCTTAGTCCTTACTGAATTTCAAATGGCTTAATTATAAACAAAAAATGCTTAAAATAACACTTATGGGTTTATAAAATTTGATAGACTCTTACAAAAATACTCATATATCTCAAAAATTATCGCAAAGTTTTGATTTTTATATAAAGGCAATGAGTGCTTAAAAATTACCACCATATAAATGCTTTGGATTTTAATCTTTTAATGGATTTATAAATTAAATATTTTTTTTGAGTATGTATAATTGTTCGTGTATATGAATGGAACGATTTTTAAGATTGCGAGAGGCTCTAAAGGTCGGGTATTTTTGCTCTAAAATTTGACATTTACCCAAGCTTTGCAAACGCTTTAGAAATTTTTCTTTTTTTACAAAACCCTCGCAATTATAAGAAAGTAAAATGATTTTAGCTCTTAAATCACTAATAAGCTCAAACAAAGCGTCCTCTGCTTGCTTTTCTTTATTGAAAACACTTCGGTTCCAATCCCTTGGTATGCCAGAAATCTTTGAAATTTCATCAGGTCTTTGATAATTTGCAATCAAATTAAGCATAAAATAATTTGAGCTATAAGGATGTTGATTATAAGGAGGGTCAAGATAAGCCACATCGATATTTTCAAGCTCTTTTGCAAGTAAATTAGCATCCTTTTGCACCACTTCAAATTCACAAGAAAAATTTGAAAAAATAGGCATTTTAAGCTCGATATCACCTTTGATACGCTTTAAGGCATTTTGCGCCTCTCCGCCAAATTTACCCACTCCATCTCTACCCTTATAAAAACCCTTAAAAACTCCACTCGTATTTGAATGCACGCTTGCTTCATAGATTAAAGGTGCTATGAAAAAATGCTTTAGCTCTTCAGGAATTTCCTTTTCAATTTTTTGTCTTAAAGTATCAAGATATAAAGCATTTTTAAGAGTATAAAAAACGCGTTCGTCCTTTTGGATACAAGATTCATTTTTTGGAGCATAGAGTTCACTTATAAAGCCTGTTTGAAATTCTAAATTTTGAGTTAAAATTTTATGATAATGTTTTAAAAGTTCGGTTAAATTTTTATCTTTATTAGAAAGGTAACATTTGTTGATGAGTTTGGAATAATTTTCTAAATCATTAGCGATAATAAAATGAGAATGTGCTTTTGCAAAACGGCTTACAACGCCTGAACCACTAAAGACATCACAAAAGCTAAATTTATCTTGATTGAGTTCTTTTTTGGCTACTTTAAAGCCCTTATTTAAAAATCCTAAAAGCGCTCTTTTGTTGCCCAAATAAGTAATGATTTGTTCTTTTAAAAAAGAGGGATTTTCTTTCAAACTTTTTACACCTTTAAAAGCCTATCTGCAAAAACAGATTAAGCTTTTTTTGGAGTTACAAGCATATTAACATAGCGTCCTTCAAAATTTGGCTCTTTATCACGATTAGCATCATTTTCTATCATGGCCCAAATTTTTTCAAGCAGAGCTACGCCTGCTTCAGGAGTCGCCATTTCACGCCCTTTTAAGAACACACGAAATCTCACATGCTTACCTTGTTCTAAAAATTCTAAAGCATGTTTTACTTTGTAATTTATATCATTTTGAGCGATTTTTACAGAAAGCTTGATCTCTTTTATATCGATCACTTTTTGTTTTTTCTTCGCTTCTTTTTGTTTTTTCTCTTGCTGATAACGGAATTTTCCGTAATCCATAATCTTACAAACAGGTGGCTTTGCATCTGCAGCTATCATTACAAGATCAAGTCCTAAACGATTTGCAATCTCCAAAGCCTCATCACTGCTGATAATGCCATATGCCTTGCCATCATCACCTATACATCTGATTTCGTCCGCTCTAATTTCTTCGTTGAGCAATACTTCTTTTTCTTTACTCAAAAATGTACCTCACTCATTTTCTCCTTAACTAAATTGATAAATTCTTCCAAGCTAAGATTTTTTTGCTCCTTAGCTCTTCTATCTCTTAAAGCAACGCTTCGCTTTGCCACCTCTTCATCGCCTAAAACTAAAATCATAGGCAATTTTTGTTTTTCAGCAGTACGAATTTTCTTACTTAAACTCTCATTTTTCTCATATACTTCGCTATCGATATTTAATTCTAGCAAGGCTCTTTGAATTTCCTTCGCATAAGCAGCATGAGAATCAGAAATCGGCACTATACCTACTGCAGTTGGTGCGATGAAAAATGGGAATTCCCCTGCGCAATGCTCGGTTAAAATTCCTATAAATCTTTCAAAAGAACCCAAGATCGCACGATGAAGCATTACAGGTTGCTTTTTCTCATTGTTACTATCTGTGTATTCTAGCTTAAAGCGTTCAGGAAGATTAAAATCTACTTGTATGGTACCACACTGCCATTTTCTTTTTAAGGCATCAGTGATTTTAATATCAATTTTTGGTCCATAAAAAGCACCACCGCCCTCATCAATGCCGTATTTTAAACCTTGCTCATCTAAAGCTTCTTTTAAGGCTTTAGTAGCTGTATCCCAAATTTCATCATCGCCTATAGCTTTAGCAGGTTTGGTTGAAATTTCCATCTCATAACTAAAGTCAAATAATTTCATCAAATTATCAACAAAAGCTAAAATTTCAAGCACTTGCTCTTTGATTTGGCTTGGCATACAAAAGATATGTGCATCATCTTGAGTGAATTCTCTTACCCTAAAAAGTCCATGTAAAACACCGCTTTTTTCATGTCTATGCACCACGCCGTATTCAAAAAATTTCAAAGGCAAATCACGATAACTTCTTACATCGCTTTGATAGATTTTAATATGCCCTACACAATTCATCGGTTTTATGCCGTATTCTTGCTCATCAATTTGCGTAAAATACATATTTTCTTTATAATTTGCGTAATGTCCGCTAATCTTCCACGCATCTGCTTTTAAAAGCTCAGGCCCACGCACAGGCTCATAACCACGCAAACGATGAATTTTATAAAGCATTTGCTCTAGTTTTGATCTAAGTCTTGCACCATTGCTTAACCAAATAGGAAGCCCGCCTCCTATCTCATCATCAAAAGTAAAAAGTTTAAGCTCGGTTCCTAATTTTCTATGATCGCGTTTTTTGGCCTCTTCTATGATTCTTAAATGCTCTTTTAAACTCTCTTTATCCGCAAAAGCAGTACCATAAATACGCGTAAGCATTTCTCTTTTTTCATCACCACCAAGATAAGCTCCTGCGACGCGTGTAAGTGCAAAATTGCGTAAAAATTTGGTATTAGGTACATGAGGACCACGACAAAGATCTTCAAATTCTCCTTGTTTATAAATACTTACTTTTCCATCAGGAATGCGGAGTAAAACTTCTTGTTTTAAATCATCATCTTTAAATTTAGCGATCGCTTCACTTTTTGTGATTTCGTATTTTTCGATTTCTTGTTTGGCCTCGGCGAATTCTTTCATCTTTTTTTCAATTTTTACTAAATCCTCTTCGCCGATTTTAGAATTCACACGAAAATCATAATAAAAACCATCCTCTATCACAGGACCTACAAAAAATTTTGCTTCAGGATATAAACTTTTGATTGCTTGTGCCATTAAGTGTGCGCAAGAATGGCGTATCACCTCTAAACTTTGTTTAGAATTATCAAAATAAATTTCTTTTAAATCGCTAGAATTCTTACTTTGAGAATCGACTATTTTTTCATCATCTAAGTATGCAATAACTTCTTTTTCCATAAATTTTTAACCTTTTTTGCTCACTGACCCTGTGAGTGTTTGTAAAGTTCTAATTTTAGCTTTCTAAGACTTAATTTTTTTTGAAATTCAGCTTATTTTTAAAAAAATCTTAGAATAATTTAATCTTTGTTTATAACTTAAACTCGCTTCCAGCATTTAAAATACCGCTATAATACAGATAAAAAAATAAAATTCCCAATACTATCCTATAAATTCCAAAAGGAATAAAATCAAATTTTGAAATAAATTTTAAAAAGAATTTAATCACAAAAACCGCTACCACAAAAGCTGTGATAAAACCTATACTTAAAGGGATTAAAGCATTAGCATTGCTAAGAAGTTCAGGTTCTTTATAAATATTATAAGCAGTTGCAACTATCATGGTAGGTATAGCAAGCAAAAAGCTAAATTCAGCTGCTGTTTTACGGTTAAGCCCTAACAAAAGTCCACCTATAATACTTGCCCCACTCCTTGAAGTACCCGGAATCATTGCTAGAGATTGGATAATACCTATAAAAAAAGCTTGTAAGAAACTTATCTTTTCTAAAGAATTGGTTTTGTATTCTTTATTTTTATGAGCTAATTCGATAACAATAAAAACAATACCACCCAAAATAAGCATCGCAACCACCACATAGCCATTAAAAAGTTCTTTTAAGTACTTATAAAGCACAAGTCCTATGAGTCCTGTGGGAAAAAAGCCAACTGCAAGCTTAAACCAAATATCAAATCCTTTAAAAAGTTTACGCCAAAACACAAAAAGCACTGCTAAAATCGATCCTAGTTGTATAATGATTAAAAAACTTTTCCAAAATTCATTAATATCAATACCTAAAACAGTTGTCCCTAAAATCATATGTCCTGTAGAAGAAACGGGTAAAAATTCAGTCAAACCTTCAATGATTCCAAGTATTAAAGCATGTAAATTATCCATAATTTTCCTTAAAACAAAAAAAGAATTCTACAAACTTTTTTTAAACACGACAAAAATACAAAAGCAATTTCTTAAAACAGATGATGAAAATAAACTATTCATATATAAAAAAGCTGATTTGTCTTAAATTTCATTTCTTCTTTTGCTGGTTTGATAAGAATGCAAGTATAATTTATTATAAATCAACGAAATTTTCTACCCTTAATCAAGATATAAAAAATAAACCAAGAAGAATTTTATAAAAAATTTAAAATCCTTCTTTTAAATACTCTAAATTCTAACGAGTTTTAACAATGCGCTTTATAAAATAAAGTACTACTCCTATGAAAAATACCAAACCTAATAATTCATTATTATGTATATTTAAAAAGCTTAATTTCAAAGGACTTTCACTTCCGCCCATACTAACAGAAAAAACAGTAATCGCGGCTATAATAACGCCAAAAATACTCTCTCCTACGATAAGTCCTGAGGCAAATAAAATCCCTTTTTGTTCATGAGTAGTTATTTTTTCACTTTTGTGGGAATTGTTTTCATATTTTTTTGCTAAATATCTCATCACAAAATATTTTAAAATTCCACCGATTACCAAAGGGATATTTACAGATGGTGGCAAATAAATACCAATGCCCACAGCCAAAGGTGGCAAGGATAAATTGCCATTTTTTCTTAGTATCTTATCTATAATAATGATAAATATACCTATAACTACTCCAAATGTTATATAACTCCACTCTATATTATGATTAAAAATTCCTTGTGCTATGGTACTCATTAAATTTGCTTGAGGAGCTGCAAGCGCAGATGAAACATCCATACCCTCTCTTGGCATAGCCCCAACAAAACCATAAGCTTGATAAAGTAAATTTAAAACAGGAACTATAGCTAAAGCTCCAAAAACACAACCTATGAGTAAAGCAACTTGCTGTTTCCAAGGGGTAGCACCCACTAAATAGCCTGTTTTTAAATCTTGCAAATTATCGTTTGAAATAGCAGCGGTTGCTACAATTACGCTTGTAGTAAAAATAGCCAAGGCGATAGCAAATTTAGAAAGCATAGGATCATCAAATAAATTTGCACCCAAAAGTAAAATAACCAAAGATGAAATGATAATCCCAATAAGCCCAATTCCTGAAATAGGAGAAGATGAAGAACCCACAAGTCCTGCCATATAGCCACAAGCTGCTGCTACAAAAAATCCTATCAACACAGCAATAAAAGTTCCAACAAAGGCAAATAAAATTTGATAATAACTATTTAAATTTGCATCCGATACAAAACTATAAAAAGTAATAAAAAGTCCTATAGTTAGGATTATAAAAAGTATAAAAATACTTTTTAAAGAAAGATCTTGATCGGTGCTTTCTTGGCTTTTTGTATTAGAAATTGTAACATTTTTAATAATTTCTTTAATCCCACTTATCACGGGTTTTAAAAGCTCTATTAAAGTCCAAAGTGCTGCTATAGCAATTGCTCCAGTACCAATAAGTCTAACCTTAGCTGCCCAAACACTAGAAGCAAGTTCACTAGCATTTTTCACACCATCAAATTCAAAACTTGAAAGATAAGGGGTAAAAACTCCCCATGCTAAAAACATCCCTACAAAAAGTGCTATAGCACCTGCTAAACCTACTAAATATCCTGCTCCTAAAAGTGCTAAAGAGTATCCTGCTGAAAAACCAAAGGCCATTTTATTCCAAATAAAAGCCAAACTGCTTTCACTCGCAGCAAGTTTAAAACCATTGCTTAACAAACTAAAAAAAGCAGCTATAAAAGAGCCCAAAGCTATTTCTTTTATACCTTGCTTGCCTTTTTTATCACTTTGATCTTTATTAGTCACTTTTAAAATTTCAGCTGCTGCCCTACCTTCAGGATAAGCAAGCTTGCTTTCAACCACCATAGCTCTTCTTAAAGGTATAGTAAAAAGCACTCCAAGCCCACCACCACATAGACAAACCATAAAAGTTTGCCATAAAGGAAATTCACTCCAATATCCACACATAAAAAGTCCTGGGATTACAAAAATAACCGACGAGAGTGTTCCCGCTGCTGAAGCTTGGGTTTGAACCATATTATTTTCTAAAATATTAGAAGTTTTAAAAAAAGCCAAAACCGCCATAGAAATAACAGCTGCAGGAATAGAAGATGAAAAAGTAAGTCCTACTTTAAGTCCTAAATACACATTTGAAGCTGTAAAAATCACAGTTAAAATGCTTCCCAAAAGTAAACCACGTAAGGTGAGTTCGGGCAAAGAGTGTGTTTTTTGCATATTCTCTCCAATCATTTCATCATAATTTCTCTATGATGATAAATTTTCAAAAAATAATACAAAAAAAGTCTTATATTTTTATAAATTTTTAAAAGAATTATTTAATCTCAAACCAAACTGTATCTTGTTCACCACTTTGAGAAATAATAAAAAGTTGATATTTACCTTCTTTTAAATTTAAATTTTGTGTATTTTCATTTCCCTCATAAATAAGCTTTTGATTTAAATACCAAAAAAGCTTCTCATTATTTAAATTAGCTACTTTTGCTACAAGACCTTTCATTCCATTTAAATCTTTGGCTAAAATAAGTTTTAAATTATCTTTAGGATAGATGATATTAACACCCTTTTTACTTGAAAATTTAAAATTCCTTTGCTGAAAAAAATGGAGTGCATAGGCAGGTAAATCAAGCTTTATAAATGCTTTTGCATCTTTAAAATGAATATCCTTAGAATCAAGCTCCTTACCTTGATACTCATAAACTTTTTTCAAAAAAGGAGAAGTTCTTAAAATATTTGCCTCTTTAGGATATAAAGTATGAATATAACTTGTATTTAAATTCTCATCATATCTATACTTGCTAATACTATCTAACTTGATAGTCATCAAATCATCAGAAGGTGCAAATTCCAAATCCACCTCATCTAAAAGTCCTAAAATTTCGAAAAGCAAATCTCCTGCTATACTCACACCATATAAATTTGCATTTGCTTCACCGTTGAAATTTCCCACCCAAACTCCCAAGGTATATTTTGGAGTTGCACCTATAGCCCAAGCATCTTTTCTGCCATAACTTGTGCCCGTCTTCCAAGAAATAATTTTTTCTTTATTATAATTTTCCAAACCCACTCTTTGAAGTTCTTTCATTGCTTCTAAGGTTAAATACGCGCTGCCTTTGGAAAACATTCTTGTTACTCCGCTTAGATTTTCATCTCTTATAAAAGAAAGATTGGCAAGTTCTCCATAATTTGCTAAACCCAAATAAAGTTTTACTAGATCCTCAAGACTCAATTCTTTAGTTCCTAAAATAAGCGAAAGCCCATATCGCTTGTAATTCTCATCTTCAAAATTTAAAAAAGTCTTTAATTTATAAAAAAATTTTTCATAACCATAATCTTGCAAAAGCGATACAAAAGGAACATTTAAAGATCTCTGTAAAGCTTCTCTTGCACTGATTATTCCATAATATTTTTTATTTGCATTTTGAGGATTGAAATTAGAAAAAAAGGTTGGAACATCAAGTAAAATTGACTCCGGTGCGATAATACCTTCATCAATACTTAAAGCATATAAAAAGGGTTTTAAAGTAGAACCCACACTGCGTTTGGCGGTATTTCCGTTAATTTGTCCTAAATTTGCCATATCATAAAAATCTTGAGAACCCACATAAGCTAAAACTTTACGTGTTTTAGTATCAGCTAAAATAATGGCTAAATTTTGTATGCCTTTTTGTTGCAAAGTATAAGAAAATTCTTTAGCCTTTTTTTCGATTTTAAGTTGAATTTTTTTATCTATACTTGAAAAAATTTCTTTATTATCATCATTTAAAAGTCTTAAAGCAAGATGGGGTGCGATATTTTTACGAGGCTTAAAATTTGGCAAAGGTTCTTTTAAGGAAAGTTCATAAATATCTTTATTGATTAACTTTCTTTCATAAAGCTTTGCTAAAAGTTTATTGCGTTTATTTAAAAGTTTTGTTTTATTTTTTTCTAAATTAATAAGCCCTGGTTGATTAGGTAAAATTGCGAGCAAAGCGGCTTGAGCCCAAGTTAAATCTTTGGGATTTTTATCAAAATAAAACAAAATAGCAGCCTCATAACCGACTAAATTCCCACCATAAGGAGCATTGCTTAAATAAAGTTTTAAAATCTCATCCTTGCTAAAGGCATTTTCTAAAGCAAAACTTTGTATGATTTCATTGAATTTATTAAAATAAGTTCTATCTTTTTTATCCCAAAGCTTAATCGTTTGCATACTAATAGTACTTGCACCGCTTCTTTGAGTAGAATTAAAATTATTTACAAAAGCCCGCATTAAAGCTAAAAAATCTACTCCAAAATGTGAATAAAATTTCCTATCTTCATAATTAATCACAGCGATTTTTAAACGCTTAGGAATATCAGTGCTTTTAATATGCCATTGCTCTTCATCATTTAAAAAAACACTTAAAATTTCGCCATTTTTATCGTATAAAATCTTACTATAACGGCTTTTAAAATCATCTAGCAAGGTATTTTTATCAAAAGAAAAATATACATAAAAAACATAAGCAAGAAAAAAAAGTAGCAAAAAGCTAAAAATTTTTAAAGCATTTTTCATTTTTTATTTAGCGTTTTACAACTACTTTTTCACTTTCGCTTAAGGCTCTATAAGTATCATCATACATCGCTTCTGCATAAGCACCACTTAAAGTATAACTTCCTGGAGTTATGGCATTAAGTTTTATATAAAAATGATGTGTGCGATTTTTATTTAAACCAAAAAACCACATGATTTTATCATCTCTAACATCAATAAAATCATAATTTGAATTTTTAATAAAACTTGGAGTATTATCATCTAAAAGTGTATTGCTCACTTCCCAACCGCTTGGTAAAATTTGTGTTAAAGCGATATTGGAAACATAATTTGCACCCTCATTTAAGCTCACTGAAATTCTCATATAAAAGGTTTGACCAGAACCAATCTCACTAGGACTGATTTTATTGCCTTTTTCATCATAAAAAGCACGATCTAAACTGATTTTATTACTAAAAGCTGAGTTTTCACTCGCTTTTACACCTTCTACCCCAAAACTTACAAATATATCTTTATTGGCACTTACAATGGCTTTTTCATCATTAAAAGAAAAAATTTGCATTTGGTTTTGATTGATGGTATAGGCTTGATCGTCTATTTTTAAAGTTGCGTCCATAAAATTTTCATTCATATTTTCCAAATTTGCACCCATGGCTAAAGCATATAAAGCATAGCCTGTACTTTGTGTGGATAAATAATCTTTTGAGAGTAAAGTATCGCTGATTTTTTGAAGTAATTCTTCATTATTGGTGCCATAAATTTGTTTATAAGCATTTGCAATAATAGCCTCATCTCTTACCAAAGAACCATAAGTATAGAAAGAATATTTAGAATCAGGCTCTATGGAAATCTTACTTGCAATCTGTTTTGCAGTATCTTCAACGCCTGCAAGTTTATATGCTGCGGCCAATTGCCACTTGGCTTCGGTGCTTAACGTGTTTAAGTTATCATAGAGTAAATTCATCTCGCTGATATTAGGTTTTTTTGCCATAGCCAAAAGATATAATGAATTTGCTTTTATATCCATCATATAATCGCGATATACACTTTTTTGAACAAAATTTTGCTCATATTTTAACCATCTTTCATACATAGAATCAGGCACAAAATACCCATTTTGCTTCGCCAAAATCAAAAACATTCCCGCATAATTACTTCCCCAAGCATTGCTTTCATCTCCTCCTTGCCAATAAGCAAATCCTCCATCAGCAGTTTGAAAATTACTATAACGCTCAATGGCTGCATTGATATTATTGATCGCTTTTTGCTTGTCAAATTCCGTGCTAAATTTATCTAAAAAAAGTTGTGGCAAAACTGCTGAGGTAGTTTGTTCTATACAGCCATAAGGATAATTTAATAAATACTTAATTCTTTTATCCATATCTAAAATAGGTGTAGGCGAAAGCTTTAAAGTTGCATTTGTAGTCCCTAAAATATAATCTTTTATAATAAATTCTTTACTTTCCCCTGCTTTAATCAAACTAGTATTATTTTCATATGTATAAGCATTGATAGGCTTGATATCAATTTCGATTTCATTTTTATAAGTATAATCTTCACTTTTTAATTCAAATTCTAAAAGCTCTTTGCCAATCTTATTATCACTTACATTTGCATCCATCATCACTTCTAAATTAGTAGCACTTTTAAAGTCTATGGTTTGAGTATCTGGACTGATTTTTATAAGAGAATTTTTACTTCTTACGCTCAAAGTTGCATTTTTAATACGATTTTCTGTTTTAAAAATTTGAGTTAAAAGGGTGAAATTATCACCTATTTTTAAAGTCCTTGGCAAAGTTTCAAGCATCACAAGAGGTGCGCTTACTTGTATATCCTTAGAAACGCTGCCATAAGCGTCATTTTCATTAGCTACAACCATCACACGAACCGAACCCATATAAGAAGGCATTTTAAATTTAAGTTTTGCAAAACCTGTTTCATCACTTCTTGCAGGAGTATTAAAAAGCGCTACAGGCTTAAAACGCTGTGCACTATCATCGCGATTTTTATCTACTCTTAAACCCCCTAAAACACTATCACCTCCAGTAAATTTAGGGATAATTTGACTATAAGTATCATAAGTTTTTAAAGTAAAACCTGTTTTTGCATAAAAACCTTTCCAAATATCAGGTGTTTTAAAATCCGTTAAATCAAGAAGTCCTTCATCTACAATAGCCACGGTATAATTAAAAGCTCTTTTATCTTTACTTTGAATTTCTATCTCAAAATCACTATTAGGTAAAATTTTATCAGGAGTTTTTAATTCTAAATCAAGCTTTGTATTTTCATCTTCTACATACAAAGGAATTACACCAAAAAGTCTTAGAGCACGATCATTATCAATTTTATTATAATCTTGAAATAAACTCACACTTACATAAATATTTGGTGCGTATTCTTTTTTCATCGCCAATTCTATACTCGTGCTTTCATCTTGAGTATCCATCACAAAACGATCAATAATCTTAGAATTAGAACTTAAAGTTATAAGTGCTTTAGCTCCTGCAACGCTTTCAAATTCTATTTTTGCACTTTGCCCTATTTTATATTTATTTTTATCACTTTTAATTTTTAAAGAACTCACCACATCAGCATAGCTTGGCTCTCCCCAAGAGCTTACATAAAAACTTTGCCCTGTGCTTACCTCACTTTCTTTATCTATAAGCTCAATAAACATTTGCCCATAATAATTACTGGTATTAAAGCTAAATTTCATAGGCTCACTAGAGCTAGTAAGCTCCCCTTTTTCAATGAGTTTGGTATTGGTATCTTGTTTGATAGAGCGCAAAAACTCATCATAAGAATCATAATCCCACCACCAATAATAATCATTTTGATAAATTCTATACTCTAAAGTCTTGCCTGAAACTAATTTTTCTTTCAAATCGCTTACAATAGCATAAAAATCAATCGTTTCTCCCTCAGATACATAAGAATTTGCCAAAGCTTTCATTCCTACAAAATAATCATAACGATTTAAATTTACATCCTTAACAGCTTTTACAGATCTGCCACCTTTTTCAAAAACTTCTGAAACAATCCTTGCATTAAAATTATAGCCTTGAGAATTTAAAATATTTTCAGGAATTTCAACACTTGATTGCACCCTACCCTTTTCATCCAAATTTCCTTTATCGTCAGCACTTGCGCTGATAATCAATGAACTTGGATTAGTAAAAATATAATCTTTATATTTAGAATTATGATAATTTTTTGGAGAAAAATATACAACACTTTGATATTTTAAATTTGAAGCTAAAGCCCCAAAAAGATATTTTGAAGAAAGCTCGTAGTTTAAATTCCCATCATCTAAACTTCTATTTTCATCAGCATTTAATTCTACCTTGATACGATTTGGCACCACACTTTGGACTAAAATGTCTTTACTAAATTCCACCCCAGCGATATTAAAATTCGCCCTATAAAGGCCATTGATGGCATTTTTATCTAAATTAATTTGCGTATAGTAAATATCATTTTGACTTTTTAAAATTCGATTTTCTATGATTTTTTGATTTTTAGGATTGATTAAAGTAAAATTTATAGGGTGTTTGAGTGGATTTGTATTTTCTCTTGCAACCACACTTAAATGTACACTATCGCCCGCTCTATAAACTCCACGATCTGTGTAAATAAATGCCTTTATCATCTCATGATTTTGATCCCCCTCTACATCATAACCATCTGTGGATAAAGGATTACTAAATCTTAAAACACTGATTTGATTCTCTTTACTTGCTAGAATATAGAGTATTTCATCATCTTCTTGAATTTGAAATTTCGCATCTCCATTAGAATCGGTATTTTGGCTTTGTAAAATTTGATTTTGCTTACTTACAAGCTCTATTTTTACATTTTCCAAAGCTTCATTTTTGCTAAAGTCTCTTGCATGAACTACAAGCTGTTTATTTAAATTTTGCGCACTTAAAGCGATATTAGAAAAAATGAGATTTTTACTGACACTAGCTTTATTTATAATACGATATACATTTTCACCCTTATAATCAAGATCGTTAGCATCAACACTTAAACTCACTGAAAAAATTCCACTTTTACCTTTTAAATCACTTAAATCTAAAGCGCTACTTATCCAAGTATTTTTTTGATTTTTAAGTTCTATTTTTTTATCGATGACTTTTTTAGCAACATAATTAAAGCCATCTGAAGAATAAAACGCTTCTTGCGTACTATCATCTTTTTTACCCACCAAATTTTTATAACGCAAATACTCGCTTATATTATTTGAAAAAATTTGACTCACTTTTAAATGAATCTTTTTAACATTGCGTGATTTAATATAAACTTGATATTCTGCCCCACTAGGTAAAAATACCCCATCATTTGCAAAAACAAGACTTGGATCTAAGTCCTTTTGTAAAGTAATATTTGCTTCTTCGCCTTTATTGATTAAACCTTGATTTGATTTTAAACCTTTTGCGATTTTAACTTGATACTTTTCCCCTGGCTCAAAATTAGCTGAAATTTTAAGTTCTTTTCCCACGCTCCATGCTCTAAAATTAAGCTCGGGTGAAATTTGGATAAAATCTTGAAAAGCTTGATTTTCAGCTAGTTCTTTAGAAAATTTTAAAGTAGCAATTTGATCTTTTTCTTCTGCGCTAATGAGTCTAAAATCATTATCTTTTGGCTTACTAGGAATTTGAAATTGAAGTACTTTAGCTTCTTTAAAACCCATGATTTTTTCATCATAAGTTAAAACAAGTTCTTGAGGCTTATCTAAAAGCTTGATATCATCAGTATCAAGACTAAATTCACCCAAGTTAAAGGCCAATTCTTTGCCATCTAAAGTGATTTTTAAGCTCTCTTGTGTTTTATCTTTAAATTGCCAATTATAAGTGTTTCCAAAGCTATAGTTTAAATGCAAATAAGCTTTTTCTTCATCTTGCTCTAATTTAGCCTTATAAGTAAAATTTTCTATCCATCCTGTTTGAAATTCTAAAACAATAGGAATATTTTTATAAATAAATTCTATTTTATAATTTTGATTGGCCTCTAAATAAGTTAAATCTAATAAAAATCTAGAATCTGATGCTTTTGTAAGTAGAATTTTTGAATTTTTAGAATTGATTTTTGCATCAATACTCATTTCATCAAAATCAACAATTGCTTCTTTAAATTCGACAAAAACTGCTTCATGATTTTTTAGAAGTCCTTGAGATTGTGCACGAATTAACTCGCTTGAATTTTTATTTTTTTCACTGCTACACGCAATCAATAAAAAAGATAAAATCAAACCAACCAATATATTTTTTAACATTAATATTCCTTTAAAAAATTGAACTACAACATTATTTAAGATATTCTACTTATTTTAATTAAAAATTTATTGATATTTTTTTAAAAACTCAAATCAAATATCTAAAAAATTATATTTTATCCAATTTCACACTCACTTCACTTAAAAATTTTATAATGTCATCACTTTTTAAAAAAGGAGATAAAATGAAAAAAGGTATTCTAATCGCATCAGCACTTCTAACAGGTTCTATGCTTCTTGCAGATAGTGTAAAACTTCAAGGTACTATAGCAGAGGTTTATGATAATAATAAAACTTTACTTATAGATTCAATCTATGGTGGGCAAATGGCTGTAAGAATACTGCCAAATACTGAAATTGATATGGATAATTGTGGAATTTTTGGGATAGATAAACATGGAACATTTAAAGACCTAAAAGTAGGAGATTTTCTTGAAGTAAAACTTTACTATCCTGGATATACATCTAATCCTACCCAAGCGCCTGCAATTCCTGTAGCAAGAGAAATTGAAATAGAATGCTACAAAAAGGCTTATTAATTTGCTTACTTTTTAGTAAGCAAGCTTAATTTCTTCAAAATTTAAACTTTTTTTAGCAAGGAATTTGTAAAATAGTACTTAAATTTATTTAAGGAAAAAAGATTGAAAAAACTACTTATAATTCCTATTATCGTATTCTTTTGCTTTATTATACAAATTTTTTACATGGGACATATTAATGAAAGTTTTTTTTATAATCTTACTCAAACACAAAATCCCTATTACGAGATAAAAAATGTAAATTTCCATAAAGGTTTTTTAAATTCAAAGGCTGATTTTACCATAGAAGATAAGTATAATTTAGGTTTAGTTTCAAAGCTTGATTTTAAATTTAACAATAATTATTTTTCAAAATTTATAGCACAAGGAAAACTCAGCAATCCTTTTAAACTCTTAGACGATAAATTACACAATAAAGAATTAGCTTGGTTTAAGATACAATCTATTCAAAATGATATTAATGTATCAATTCAATTTCAAGATATTAATTTAAGCAATGAAGGCGGAAATGCATTATGGGAAAATGTTTTAACTGAAATTTTACTAGATAAAGATTTAAAAATTAAAGCTATTTATTCAAAAATAGGTCAAGTTGATTTTTCTCAATTTTATGCAAAATTCTATCTAAAAAACCTAGACCATCAACAAAAATTTGAAAAACCTATATCGTTTTCTAATTTAATACAATTTAGCGAAAGTGTAGAAGAGTTTAAATTTGATTTTTGCGAAATCAATAATCATACAATCTCTTCATTTTATAATAAAAATATCATTTATTTTGATGACGATAATCAAACCTTGAAAATGCATTCTCAAGGCAAAGCAAATAATCTAAGTATAGATTTAACTTCTCAAATTTATCAAAGTATTGATTTTGATCAAATTCATTTTGATCTCATTTATAGTCAAAAAAAACCTGATATTTCTGATGATAAATTGATTTTTAAACCTTCCAATGAAGAATTAAACTTGCAAATACAAAATATCACTTTAAAAAAAGATAATCAAGATATAAACATCGAAGGAAATATCTTTTTATCAATGCAAAGTCATAAAGCTCATATTCAAATTTCTAGTTTAAAATCGCCCGATGAAATCTTTACTTGGGGGCAATTTTTTGGAGGCTTAAATCAATACTTTATAAAAAATGAAGAGGGTATGTTTATCATGGATCTTCATTATGATAGTGATGCTAAAACTCGACTTAAAATCAATGGCAATGAATTTACGGATATAAATTTAAACTGATGAGTTTAGCTTTAAATTTTCGCCCCAAAACCTTAGATGAAATTCTAGGTCAAAAAGAGCTAGTAGAAGTATTTAAAAAGTTTATCAGTATGCAAAAACTTCCTCATAGCTTATTTTTTGGACCTGCAGGATGTGGAAAAACAACCTTTGCTAGAGTTGTAGCTAAGGACTTTGGACTTGATTTTTATGAATTTGATGGCGGAAATTTCAAACTTGAAGATTTAAGAAAGATCATAGAAAATTATAAAAATAGTCTTTATAAACCTCTTATTTTTATCGATGAAATTCATCGTTTAAGCAAAACCCAACAAGAAATGCTTTTAATTCCCATGGAAAATTATCGTTGTATTATTATAGGTGCAAGCACTGAAAACCCTTATTTTGTTTTAAGTTCAGGTATTAGAAGTCGTTCTATGCTTTTTGAATTTAAAAATCTTGGGCAAAAAGATTTAGAACTTTTATTAAAACGAGTGCAACAAGAAATAGCATTTACAATAGAAGATAATGCTAAAGAATTTTTACTAAAAAGCTCTGATACTAGAGCCATGCTAAATTTACTTGAATTTGCTTTGGTTTTAAATGAAAAAGAAATCACTTTAGAAAATTTAAAAAAACTTCGCAACGGGGTAAATAGCGAGGGAGTAAGCTCAAAAGACACTCATTATATTTTAGCAAGCGCTCTTATTAAAAGTTTGCGAGGAAGCGATGTGGACGCTGCTATATATTATCTTGCTCGTTTGATCGATGCAGGGGAAAGTGCTGATTTTATCGCTAGGCGTTTGATTATCTTTGCAAGCGAAGATATATCTAATGCCGATCCTAATGCCTTAAATTTAGCCGTTTCTACTCTTACTGCAGTAAAAAATATCGGCTATCCTGAAGCAAGGATTATACTTTCTCAATGCGTTGTTTATCTAGCAAGCGCTCCAAAATCAAATTCAAGCTATAACGCTATAAACAGGGCTTTAGACTATGTAAAAAACAATCCCGCACTTGAGATCCCTAATTATTTAAACAATAATCACCCCGAAAAGAAAAACTACCTTTATCCGCATCATTTTGGTGGATGGGTAAAACAAAACTATCTTAGCACAAATTTAAAATTCTACGAAAGCAAGGGCATAGGAGAAGAAGCGAGATTGCTTGAAAATTTAAACAAATTAAAAAACATCAAGTCCTGATTTCTTATAAAAAATTTACAAAATAAATGTTAAAATGCAATTTTATTTTTAAGGAAAAAATAAGACAATGATAAACATAGGAATTTATGGCGCTAAAGGGCGCATGGGCAAACAGATTGAAGAATGTTTAAAGAGTGAAAATAAAGCAAAAGCAGCTGCACTTTTTGATAAGGGCGATAATTTAGAAGAATTTTTTGAAAAAAGCGATGTTATCATTGACTTCTCATCTCCAAATGGTACTCACGAACTCTTAAATTACGCAAGAACAATGCCAAAACCTCTAGTAATTGGCACAACAGGACTAGATGAAAAAACTCTACATTTAATGCAAAATGCAAGTGAGGTAATGCCTGTTTTTTATGCGACTAATATGTCTTTAGGAGTTGCGGTTTTAAACCATCTTGCTAGCAAAGCAAGCCAAATGTTAAGAAATTTTGATATAGAAATTTTAGAAATGCACCATCGCCACAAAAAAGACGCTCCAAGTGGCACTGCTATGACTTTAGCACAAGGTGTAGCAAAAGCTAGAAATTTGGATCTTGAAAAAGTAAGAATAAGCGGAAGAGATGGCATCATAGGCGAAAGAAGCAAGGATGAAATTGCTGTGATGAGTCTAAGAGGTGGCGATATCGTAGGACGCCATACTGTGGGCTTTTATGAAGAGGGTGAATTTTTGGAATTAAACCATACTGCAACCTCAAGAGCAACTTTTGCTAAAGGAGCGATTAAAATCGCTATTTGGCTGAATACACAAGAGCCAAAAATGTACTCAATTAATGATTTTTTAGGAATTTAAAATGTGTGCAGTAGTAGGAGTTATAAATTCAAAAAATGCAAGTACTTATGCTTACTATGCTCTTTTTGCCATGCAACACCGAGGACAAGAAGCAAGTGGGATTAGTGTAAGCAATGGTAAAACTATCAAAACTATCAAAGCCAAAGGTGAAGTGAATCAAAATTTTAATCCTGATAATCTAAAAACCTTAGAGGGCGAAATCGCCATAGGACACAATCGCTATTCTACCGCGGGAAATTCAAGCTTAAATGATGCTCAACCCGTAGCTGCGACTTCAGTTTTAGGAGATATTGCTTTAGCACACAATGGAAATTTAGTCAACAAAGAAAAAGTAAGATCAAGACTTATCGAAGATGGAGCTATCTTTCAAACCAATATGGATACTGAAAATGTCGTTCATCTCATAGCAAGAAGTAAAAAAGAAAGCTTAAAAGATAGATTTATTGAAAGCTTGCAAGAATGTATAGGGGCTTATTGTTTTGTTTTAGCAAGTAAAGATAAACTTTATGTTGTAAGGGATCCTTATGGGGTGCGTCCTTTATCTTTAGGGCGTTTAAAAGATGGAGGCTATATCGTAGCAAGCGAAACTTGCGCTTTTGATCTTATAGAAGCAGAATTTATACGCGATGTTAAACCTGGAGAAATGATTATTTTCACTCAAGGAAATGATAAATTTGAAAGTATAGAACTTTTTAAACAAGAGCCTAGAATTTGCGCTTTTGAATATATTTATTTTGCTAGACCTGATAGCATTATAGAAGGAAAAAGCGTGTATGAGATACGCAAAAAAATGGGCGAAGCTTTGGCAAAGAAATTTACTCATAGTGCTGATTTTGTAGTGCCTGTCCCAGATAGTGGCGTAAGTGCTGCCATAGGCTTTTCACAATATTTAAAAATTCCACTTGAAATGGCTATAGTTAGAAACCATTATGTAGGTAGAACCTTTATCGAACCTACCCAAGAGCTTAGAAATTTAAAAGTCAAATTAAAATTAAATCCTATGCATAAAGTTCTAAAAGATAAAGAAATTGTCGTAATAGATGATAGTTTAGTGCGTGGAACAACTTCTAAAAAAATCATTTCCCTACTTCGTGCTGCAGGTGCAAGTAAAATTCACTTGGCTATAGCTTGCCCTGAAATTAAATTTCCAGATACTTATGGGATTGATACTCCAACCTTTGAAGAACTCATTAGTGCTAATAAAAATTTAGAAGAAGTGCGCGAATATGTAGAAGCGGATTCGCTTAGCTTTTTAAGTATCGAAGAATTGACTCAAAGTATAGGAGATGAAAGAAAATATTCTTTAATTAGCTTTGATGGAGATTATTTTATTAAATAATCTCTATTTTACATAAGAGGGATAAGTAAAGAAAAATAAATGTGTTAAATTTAAACCATAATGAAAAAATACACTAAGCCATAAACTCTTACTATATCTCCAAGCCATTCCATAAATCAAACCTGCCAAAGAAGCAAAGATTATCATCAAAATACCCGCTTTATAATGCGCTACTCCAAATGCCAAACTCGCAATTAAAAGCGCTCCTACACCCCCTATCAAACCTTGCAATCTTTGTTGTAAATAACCCCTAAAAAATGCCTCTTCAACCAAAGCAACCAAAAATAAATTAGAAAATAAAAAATACACTATCCAAGAAGGAAAGCCTATTTCCATTTTAATTACACCCAAATACCAAGGGATGGATAAAAGTAAAAAAGGACTTGCAAACAATAACACTGCTTGAAATAATTTTGGTTTTATTCTATTTAAATTCTCAAACAAACTTGGCATAAGTAAAAAGAGTAAAAAAACACCCAAAGGCTTATCAAAACTAAAATACAAAGTAAAAGCGCTGCTATGCTCACTTGCATGAACTTTATCTAGAATTTTTACATTATTAACACCTGGAATAAAATGCAAAAATAAAAGCAAACAAAATGCCACTATCAAAAGCTCTAAAAATATATTTTTATTATTTTTATAATACAAGGACAATAAAAAAAATACACCCATAAAAGCAATAAAACTTATTTCTATGATATTATAATAATAAGCCAAAATTCCACTTATCGCCAATACCATAAAAGATAATTTTGTTTTTTTAAACGAAAGCAATGTTAAAGCTAAAGCTAATAAGATAAAAATTGTAATCATATTTTATTTCTCTTTTTGAATTTCATTGAACTTTGCAAAAATAGTATCACTTCAAAAATTAAATATCTATAAAAATCACTCACATAAGTGATTGGAAAAACTCAAAAACTTATGTCAATCATAAGAAATATTTTTTAAAAAAATATGAATTTATTATAAATAAACAATTTAATTTTTAAAATACATTTAAATTTTATTGATAATAAAATCTCAGCCCTATCAATTTGAAATCATAAGGAATAATATAGAACTATTAAATATTTATATATAGAATAAAAAATATCTTATTAATGAATAATTAATAATTTTAATAATAAAATAATACTATTATAATTATTATCAAGGATTGACAATGAAAATTTTCATTTCTTTTTTTGTCTTGGCGACATGTTTATGGGCTAAAGAAATAGCCTATACAGATGAAGTTGTATCACTTTATCTTCATAAAGACGATACTAAAGTTACAGGAAGGCTTTTGCCTACAAATGCTTTTGAAATTTTAAAAAGTGATGGAGATAGGGTTTTGATAAAAGTTGATGGATATGTAAATCCTAAAGCTCCTTCTGTAATTTATTTTAACGATTCTCAAAGAATCATTGTTGCTGCTTTTTCCAAAAATACAAAACTCAATTTCTCACAAATAAGTGCAGGAAAAAATGGTAAATGGGATAAGGTGAGCCTTGAAATTTGGGCAGATAAAAAAGATTTTGCCAAAGACAATAAAGAAATGTTAAATCGCGCAAAAAATCTTTTTGCTGAAAATTGCGGAATTTGCCATGCTTTACATCCTGAAAAAGAATTTACTGCTAATGCTTGGCCTGCTGTTTTTCGCTCTATGGCAGATAGAACAGGAATTGATAAAAAAGATAGATGGCTAGTAATACAATATTTACAAAAAAATGCAAAAGATTTTAAAGCAAAATAAAAAGGAAGGGCAATGTTAGATAGAAGAAAATTTTTAAAAATTGGTGCAGCATTAAGTACTTTACCCCTTATTCCAACTTTAGGTGCAGGAAAAAGTGTAGAAGCTACAAAAGTAAGTCTTGGACTTGTCAAAAATGGCGAAGTCATCACAGCGGCTCATTGGGGGATTTTAAAACTTACCATAAAAGATGGTAAAATCGTTAAAAGTGAACCTTGGGAAAAAATCACCAAGATGGACAACCCTTTGCAGCATTACACTGCAGATATGGTTTATAAATCTCGTATAAAATATCCTTATGTACGCAAATCCTATCTTCAAAATCCTGACAATCCTAAACCTGAACTTCGCGGAAAAGATGAATTTGTGCGTGTAAGTTATGATGAAGCTGTAAAACTCATCGCAAAAGAACTCAAAAAAACAAGAGAAGCTAAGGGCACAAGTGCTATTTTTGGTGGAAGTTATGGTTGGAAATCAAGTGGCAATATGCAAAATGCTAGAATATTATTGCATAGGTTTTTAAATGTTACAGGTGGTTTTGTTGGTGCTACTGGAGACTATTCTACAGGGGCTTCTCAGGTTATTATGCCTTATGTGGTTGGTTCAATTGAAGTTTATGAACAACAAACCTCGTGGGAAAATATCTTAGAACATTCTAAATATGTTGTTATTTGGGGTGCTGACCCAATTTCTACCCTACGCATTGCATGGACTGCATCAGAACAAAGAGGCTTAGCTTATTTTGAAAAACTTAAGGAAAAGAAAATAAAAGTTATTTGTATTGATCCTGTAAGAACTGATACAGCTAAATTTTTAAATGCAAAATGGGTAGCGCCACGCCCAAATACTGATGTAGCTTTAATGATGGGTATGGCAAGTCATTTGATTGCCCAAAATAAAGTTAATTATGAATTTTTAGAAAACTATACTATAGGTTTTGATAAATTTAAAGATTATCTTGATGGAAAAGAAGACGGTATCAAAAAAGATGTCAAATGGGCAAGTAAAATTTGTGGTATCGATGAAAAGACAATTAAAAATTTAGCTGAAATTTTCTATGATAATCCTACTATGATTATGAGCGGATGGGGTATGCAAAGAGCTCATTATGGTGAGCAGCCACACTGGATGCTTGTAACTTTAGCTTCTATGATAGGACAAATCGGTACTAAAGGTGGTGGTTTTGGACTTAGTTATCATTATAGCAATGGAGGTGTGCCAACTTGCAAAGGTGGAGTAATTGGTGGAATCAATGCAGGAAGTTTAGGCATTTGGAAAAATGGTAAATTTCAAGGTTTGGCTAAATCAAATCAAGCAAGCGGTGGCGCAGAATGGCTTCAAAATGCTGCAAGTTACTCTTTCCCTGTAGCAAGAATAGCAGATGCTTTACTTAATCCTGGCAAAACCATAGATCACAATGGTAGCAAAATTACTTATCCTGATATTGATTTTATCTACTGGGTAGGTGGAAATCCACTCGTACACCATCAAGATACCAATACCAATGTAAAAGCATGGCGAAAACCTCGCACTGTAGTAGTAAATGAAATTTATTGGACCCCAACAGCAAAAATGGCAGATATTGTAATGCCTACCACTTCATCTTATGAAAGAGATGATATTACTATGAGCGGGGATTATTCTAATATGCATATAATACCGATGAAACAAGCAGTTGAACCAGTGGGTGAAAGCAAAGATGATTATATAATTTTTGCTGATATATGCAAAGTTTATGGTCAAAATGTATACAATGCTTATACAGAAAAGGGTAAAAAAGCAAAAGACTTCATCAAAGAATATTATGATAGTGCTTTAAAACAAACTCAAAGCTTTGGCGAGGCTTTTGCTACTCCTATGCCAAATTTTGAAGAATTTTGGGCGAAAAATGAACCTATTACCTTTGAAGCCACTGCAGAAAGCTTAGAATGGACACGTTTTTCAGAATTTATAGAAGATCCAATCCTTAATGCTTTAGGCACAGAATCAGGCTTGATTGAAATTTATTCTCAAACAATCAAAAATTACAATTATAATGATTGTAAAGCACATCCTACTTGGTTCGAACCGATTGAATGGCTTGGAAATGCTACTAAAGAAGCACCTTTTCATCTACTCACAAACCACCCAAAAGATCGCTTGCATTCTCAGCTTTGCCACACAAGCTTAAGAGAAACCTATGCGATAAAAGATAGAGAGCCAATTTTAATAAATACCAAAGATGCGAAAAAACTTGGTATTAAAAATGGCGATGTTGTAAGAGTCTTTAACAAACGCGGAGAGGTCTTAGCAGGTGTAATTGTAAGCGATGATATCATGCAAGGTGTCGTAAGACTGTGCGAGGGTGCTTGGTATGATCCTGATGAAAATGGACTTTGCAAATGCGGAAATGCAAATGTCTTAACCATAGATATTCCAAGTTCAAAACTTGCAAATGGTAATATAGCACATACAGGACTTGTAAATATAGAAAAATTTACAGGTAAGCTTCCGACTCTTAGTGCTTTTAGTGCTCCAAAAGGTGCTATTTAACTCTATCTTAAAGAAAGTCTTTTAGGACTTTCTTTAATCTAAAAAAAATACACAAGAAATAATCTGATTCTAAAAATTAAAACATCTAAACTAGAGTGATAATTGTTTCAAATTTAATATAAATTAAAACCTTTATAGGTTAAAATACGCGCTAAAAAATAAATTTTAGGAGTGTTTATGCAATTATCAATTCGTAAAAAAATGCTCATATTGGGAGTCATCTGCTTTATCTCAATGTTGGCAACTTTTACAATTTTTTATTACAACAATCTACAGGGGAGCCAAAAAATAGCTCAAACAACAAAAAAATTAATTAACAAGGAAATAGATATTAAAGTTGAACTTTTAACCAAGTCAATGGCTACTGCTTTAGGGGACTTAATCAAAGACGTCCATGACGAAAAAGAAAAAATAAAAATTATCGCTACTGCAATTGAAAATTTTAGATTTGAAGAGGATAAAAGTGGATACTTTTTTGTTTATCAAAAGACAACTGTCAAAGCCCATCCGGTTAGAAAAGACTTGATTGGCTCAGATTTATACAATGCAAAAGATGAAAATGGAATTTTTTATGTGCGAGAATTGTACCAAAGAGCATTAGATAAAGGGGGATTTGTTACCTTTTACTTTACAAAGCCTCAACCTGATGGAGAAAGTATAATTGCAGAAAAAACAGCATATAGCTATTTAATACCTAACACGGATGATTTATGGATTTCTACAGGTGTATATAAAGATACTTTGGAGCCTTATCTTGATAGAAATTTAGAAGATTTATTGTCATTTTTTTCTGAAAGCTTTTTTGAGACTGTATTATTTTCTATAATCTTTATATTAGTTATTATACCATTTATTTTTATATTCTATAGAAATCTTATTATTGGAGTTCAAGGAATAAATGCAAATATCACCTCTTTCTTCAACTTCATCAACCATAAAACCAAAGATATTTCTACTATTGATGTAAAAACTAATGATGAATTTGGTCAAATCTCTAAAGCCATCAACGAAAACATCCTTGCTACTAAACAAGGTTTAGAACAAGATGCTAAAGCAGTAAAAGAAAGTGTTGAAACCGTAGGAGTAGTAGAAAGTGGTAATCTTACTGCAAGAATTACAGCTAATCCTAGAAATCCACAATTAATAGAACTTAAAAATGTTCTTAATAGACTTTTAGATGTTTTACAAACTAAAGTAGGATCAGATATGAATGCTATTCATAAGATCTTTGAAGAATATAAATCTTTAGACTTTAGAAATAAACTTGATAATGCTAGTGGTAATGTTGAAATCACTACCAATGCTTTAGGAGATGAAATCGTTAAGATGTTAAAACAAAGTTCTGACTTTGCTAATCACTTAGCCAGTGAAAGTTCTAAACTTCAAAGTGCAGTTCAAAACCTTACTTCATCTTCTAATTCTCAAGCAGCTTCTTTGGAAGAAACAGCAGCTGCTTTAGAAGAGATTACTTCTTCTATGCAAAATGTTTCTGTAAAAACCAGTGATGTTATCACTCAATCTGAAGAGATTAAGAATGTTACAGGTATTATTGGAGATATTGCAGATCAAATCAATCTTCTAGCATTAAATGCTGCTATTGAAGCTGCACGTGCAGGAGAACATGGTAGAGGATTTGCAGTTGTTGCAGATGAAGTTAGAAAGCTAGCGGAAAGAACTCAAAAGTCTTTATCTGAAATAGAAGCTAATACTAATTTATTGGTTCAATCTATCAATGATATGGCAGAATCTATTAAAGAGCAAACTGCAGGTATTACTCAAATCAATGAGAGTGTAGCTCAAATTGATCAAACTACTAAGGATAATGTAGAGATTGCTAATGAGTCTGCTATTATTTCTAATACTGTAAGTGATATAGCTAATAATATACTTGAAGATGTGAAAAAGAAAAGATTTTAATTAGAGACTGATATATAAAATTTAGATTGATATGCGAGTATCAATCTAAAGATTTTGATTTGTTGATGAAATTTACATTTCTATATTTATGAAATTATTTTAATACAAAATAAGATTATTTAAGATTAGGATTAGGTAGCGTTGCGCTAGAACTTCCCATATTAATATTTTGCTGCACTGCACTAGGGGCAACATTAGCATCAATTTGACTTAAAAGTCTTATAGTTTCTTCAAATTCAAAGCTTTCCTCAGGATTTTGTCCTAAAAATGTTTGCATAAATTCCTTTTTAGCTATGGCTTCATCAAGCTCCTTATCGCTACCTTTTTGATAAGCACCGATACGAAGCAATACTTCATTTTCTTTTAAAAGCGAATTTAAGCGTTTAAATTTTCTAGCCCAAAGTTTGTGTTCAGGACTTATGATATCGCCCATTACCCTTGAGGCTGAATTTTGTATATTAATAGGAGGATAAATTCCAAAATCCGTAAGCTCACGACTTAAAACAATATGCCCATCTAAGATAGAACGGCTTTGATCAGCAATAGGATCACTCATATCATCTCCATCAACTAAAACAGTAAAAAATGCCGTTATAGTTCCTTTACCTTCTTCTTTTCCTGTTCTTTCCATGAGTTGAGGCAAGAGGCTTAAAACACTTGGAGGATAACCTTTTGTAGTAGGAGGCTCACCAAGAGCAAGTCCTATCTCTCTTTGTGCCATAGCAAACCGCGTTACGCTATCCATGATAAAAAGTACATCTTTGCCTTGTTCTTTAAAGTATTCAGCCACGCTCATAGCACAAAATGCTCCATATTTTCGCATTAAAGCACTATCATCACTTGTTGCAACGATAATTACTGTATCATCAAGCTTTCCACCTAAATTTTTTTGTATAAATTCAGGAATTTCGCGCCCCCTTTCACCTATAAGTGCGACTACCTTGATAGGGGCTTTTGAATTTTTAACTATCATACCCATAAGGGTAGATTTTCCTACACCACTTCCTGCAAAAATGCCTAATTTTTGCCCCACACCACAAGTTAAAAGCGCATCTATGGTTTTAACTCCCACAGGAAAAACTTCTTCTATAAGTCCTCTTTTCATCGCATCAATAGGTGCACGCATGATAGGCATATATTTAGTTGCCTCTATAGCGCCCTTGCCATCTTTAGGGCGCATAAAAGGATCCACTACCCTTCCTAAAAGCTCATCGCTAACGCCTATTTGCATTCCTGCATCACTTATAAAAGCACGGTCGCCTATTTTAAAACCTTCTATGAAAGAAAAAGGGCTTAGATAGCTAAATTGCTCTTTGATTTCAACAACCATAGCTAAGGTGTTTAAATTTTCATTTTCATTTGAAACAAGTTTAATGATATCGCCAACACCTGTTTTAAGTCCCCGAATTTCTATACTTGTAGCAGAAATTTTAGTGATCTCTCCAAAAACAGCACTTAAATTTTCTTTGCCAAGTTTAGAACGAAGTTTTTCTAAATTCATCAAAAACGAACTTGCTTAGGAGAATTAATGAGTGAAAAAAATTCTTCGCGTGTTTTTTCATTTTTTAAAAAAAGTCCACGAAGAGCCGAAGTGGTAGTAGTAGAATTTGCTTTTTGCACCCCACGCATTTCAACACACATATGTCTTGCTTCTATAACCACACCAACGCCTTTTGCACCAACATTTTCCATCAAAGCTTCAGCAATTTGTTCGGTAAGTTGTTCTTGAATTTGAAGTCTTCTCGCATATACTTCTACAAGACGCGGTATTTTGCTAAGTCCAACCACTTTTTGATCAGGGATATAAGCCACATGTACGCGGCCAAAAAAAGGCAAAAGGTGATGCTCGCAAAGACTATAAAACTCTATATCGCGCACTAGAACCATTTCGTTATTTGAGCTTTCAAATAAAGCATTATTTAATATTTCTTTGACATTTTTTTTATATCCACTTGTTAAAAACTCATAAGCTTTAAAAACACGATTAGGCGTCTTTACAAGTCCTTCTCTAGTTGGATTTTCCCCTATGATTTCAAGCATAGTTTTTACGCAATTTTCAAATTTTTCTTGCAAATTATTCTCCGTATTTTTTTCTTAGCTCATTTTAACATAAAATGCTTTAAAATTTTATGCAACTAATAAGGAAAAATTTGCTATGATTGAAGCAAATTTTATTTTATAAGGAAAAATGTTATGGAAGTAAAAGCAAAGCAATTAGACTCTGTTAATGCGACTGCTAGTGTAAAAATTCCTTCAGGGATGATTAAAAGCGAAGTAGAAAATTTAGCTAAAAAAGCTTCTAAAAATGTAAAAATGGATGGCTTTAGACCAGGAAAAGTTCCTGTTGCTGCCGTGCTTAAAAGATATCAAAAAGAATTGACTCAAGATGCAGAACAAAATCTTTTTAAATCTGCCGTTGATAGTGCTTTAAAAGAATTAAAAAAAGAAGTAAAAGAACTTGTAGGTGAACCGTATTTTGAAAAATTTGATCGTCAAGATGGAGAAATTGTTGCTGAATTAGCTCTTTCTTTTAAACCTGAATTTAAACTCGATGGCTATGAAGAATTGATTCCTGAATATCAAACTCCAAAAGTAACTAAAAAAGAAATTGATGAAAAAAAAGAAGAATTATTAAAACGCTTTGCTACTCCTGAAGCTATTAAAACTAAAAGAGCTTTAAAAGAGGGTGATTTTGCGAAATTTGATTTTGAAGGTTTTGTAGATGAGAAAGCTTTTGATGGAGGCAAGGCTGAAAATTATGTTTTAGAAATAGGCTCTAAACAATTCATACCAGGCTTTGAAGAAGGTATGGTAGGAATGAAAAGTGGGGAAGAAAAAGATATAAAAGTAACCTTTCCTAAAGAATACGGTGCAGCACATTTAGCAGGAAAAGATGCAGTATTTAAAGTAAAATTGCACGAAATTCAAGAGTTAAAATTACCTGAACTTGATGAAGAAACACTCAAAAAACTTTTACCAAATGAAGAAAAACCAACAGTTGAACTTCTAGATGAAAAACTTAAAGAACAAATCAAAAACGAAAAGCTTTTCAAGCTTGTAAATGATGAACTAAAAGCTAAATTTGCTGATGCTTTAATCGAAAAATACAATTTTGACTTACCACGCGGTATAGTAGAGCAAGAAACTGATATGCAATTCCGCAACGCATTTAACACATTCAGTGAAAAAGAAATTGAAGAACTTAAAACAAGCAAAGAAAAATATCAAGAAAAACGCGATTCTTTCAAAGAAGAAGCACAAAAAAGTGTAAAACTTACTTTTATCATTGATGAGCTTGCAAAACTTCGCAAAATTGAAGTAAATGATCAAGAATTGATCCAAGCAATTTATTTTGAAGCTTATCGCTATGGAATGAATCCAAAAGAACATTTAGAAAATTACAAAAAACAAGGGGCTTTGCCTGCAGTTAAAATGGCTTTGATCGAAGAAAAACTTTTCAGCGATATTTTTATGCCAAAAGCTGATAAAGCAAGTAAAAAAGAGAAAGAAGATAAATAATGTACATACCTTATGTAATCGAAAAAACAAGTCGCGGTGAAAGAAGTTATGATATTTATTCGCGTCTTTTAAAAGATAGAATTATTATGCTAAGTGGCGAAATTCACGATGAACTTGCCGCTTCTATCGTAGCACAGCTTCTTTTTTTAGAAGCTGAAGATCCACAAAAAGATATATATCTTTATATCAATTCTCCAGGTGGTGTGATCACAAGCGGTTTTAGTATCTATGATACTATGAATTATATCAAGCCTGATGTTTGTACTATCTGCATAGGTCAAGCTGCATCTATGGGCGCATTTTTATTGAGTTGCGGAACAGAGGGCAAGCGTTTTGCTTTGCCTAATTCACGCATCATGATACATCAGCCTTTAGGTGGCGCAAGAGGACAGGCTACGGATATAGAAATTCAAGCTAAAGAAATTTTAAGATTAAAAGCTATACTTAATGATATCTTGGCAAAAAATACCAAGCAAAAAGTCGCTAAAATAGTAAAAGACACAGAAAGAGATTTTTTCATGTCAGCACAAGAAGCTAAAGAGTATGGTTTGATCGATAAGGTTTTAGAAAAAAGTTTTAAATGATTAAAATCATTTAAATAAAGGTTGTTTATGGTTAGAAAAATTATCACTTATCCTAATTCTAGACTTTTTTTAAATTCTGAACCTGTAAAGCAATTTGATCAAGAACTTCATACTTTACTTGATGATATGTATGATACTATGATTGCTAGTCAAGGAGTGGGTTTGGCTGCTATACAAGTAGATATCCCACTTCGTGCATTGATCGTAAATATTTTAGATGAAAATGAAGAGCAGAAAAAAGAAGATTTACTAGAAATTATAAATCCGCAAATCATTCCTTTAGATGAAGAAAAAATCACCTGCACCGAGGGTTGCTTAAGTGTGCCTGACTTCTTTGAAGAAGTGGAGCGTTATAATCATATCTTACTCAAATATCAAGATCGCTTTGGAAATTTTAAAGAATTAGAAGCTCAAGGATTTTTAGCTGTGGCTATCCAGCATGAAAATGATCATCTTAATGGTCATTTATTTATAGAAAAGATTTCTTTTTTAAAAAGACAAAAATTTGATAAAGAATTCAAAAAGAAACTTAAAAATCAAAAAAAATCTAAATGAAAAAATTAAAATGTGTAAGCTTTGATGAGAATTTAGATATCATCGATGTAGAATCTACATTTACAAGAGGCTTACCTAATTTAAGCATAGTCGGACTTGCAAATATTGCAATCAAAGAAAGTATCGAGCGTATCAAAGCCACACTTTTAACTTGCAATTTTTCATTTCCTGCTAAAAAAATCACCATCAATCTTAGCCCTTCAGGAATTCCAAAAAAAGGTTCTCATTTTGATTTAGTTATCGCTACACTTATATTGTTGCAAAATGAAGACTTTGATGATTTTTTTGTGGTAGGCGAGCTTGGTCTTGATGGAAGTATCAAAAGCACCAATGAGCTTTTTTCTTTGCTTTTATTTTTATCCACAAAGGTAAAAAGTGCAAAAGTTGTAGTCCCAAAAAATATAGCTCTAAAAGCTTCTATGATACCCAATCTAGAAATTTATGGACTTGAACATTTAAATGAAGTGATTGAATTTTTTAAAGAAAAAAACTATGAGAAATTCAAATTCACCCAAAGCCATCCTTTATTTGCAAATCCTTTGATTATAGAAAATGAAATTTTTATTAAAAATCATCATTTTGAACTTGATTTTAAAGATATCAAAGGACAAGAAAAAGCTAAAAGAGCTTGTTTGATAGCAGCACTAGGCATGCATAATATACTTTTTGAAGGAAGTCCAGGAAGTGGCAAAAGTATGTGTGCAAAACGCCTTGTTGAAATCATGCCTCCACAAAGTTTAAATGAGGTTTTAATGCAAAATGCTTATATGTCTTTAAATTCTAAAGATTGCGAATTTACGCAAAAAAGAGCCTTAAGACACCCTCATCATACCTCTACAAGAGCTAGTATTTTTGGTGGTGGAGCAAAAAATGCGAAGATAGGTGAAATCGCTCTAGCTAATGGTGGAGTTTTATTTTTTGATGAATTTCCTCATTTTAACAAACAAATTATCGAAAGTCTAAGAGAACCTCTAGAAGATCATAAAATTCATATTTCAAGAGTCAATTCAAAAACCACTTATGAAACTAAATTCAGTTTTGTTGCCGCTCAAAATCCTTGTCCTTGTGGAAATTTATTTTCTAAAAATCTGTCTTGCGTTTGCAGTGAAAATGAGATTAAAAGATATAAAAATCACATTTCAGCCCCTATTATGGATAGAATTGATCTTTATGTAGCTATGGATGAGATCAGTAAAGATGATAAATCAAGCACAAATTCGAAAGAAATGAGCGAAAGAATTTTAAAAGCTTTTATCTTTGGCAAAAAACGCGGCCAAAAAGAATTCAATGGCAAATTAAGTGATGTAGAATTACAAAAATTTTGTATTTTAGAAAAAGATGCCGAGGATACTTTGGATTTAGCTATTTCGCGCTATAATCTTTCGCAAAGAGCTTTAAATAAAATTTTAAAAGTTTCAAGATCTATTGCCGATTTTGAAGAAAAAGAACTTCTTAATAAAAATCATATTTTAGAAGCTTTGAGTTTTAGGATAAGGAGCTAAATTGGAAAATAAAAGCATAGCTATTTTTATTGATGCGGAAAATATACCCGCAAAATACGCAAAAAGTATTTTTGATATCGCTTCGGATTATGGTGAAATAATTATCAAGCGTATTTATGGAGATTGGACTCAAAAAAATATTCAAGCTTGGAAAGAGCAAATTGCCGAGTATTCTTTAATCGCTATGCAGCAGTTTAATTTCGCAGCAAATAAAAATTCAAGTGATATGTATTTAATCACTGAAATTATGAGTATATTTTATGAGAAAGATATTGATATTTTTGTCATTGTTTCTAGCGATAGTGATTATACCTCGCTCATTCAAAAGCTAAGAGAAAACAAAAAGCAAGTTATAGGAATGGGTCTTGAAAAGTCTATAAAATCTTATGTAAACGCTTTTAGTGAGTTTTTTTACCTTGATCAAGATGAAAACAAAAAAGAAGATATTTTAAGCAAGGATTATTTAAGAGCTTTGATCAATATCACAGAACAACTCATCGATGAAAAAGGACGCGCCGAATACGCACAAATTCGCACCAATATGAACCGCAAATATTCTGATTTTAACCCGCAAAATTATGGCTTTAAAAATTTTCGTGCTTTAATTCAGAAATTTTTACCTAAAATGAAAAAATTTGAAGAAGAGCGAGAAAAAAATATTTATTTTCTGGTGAAAAAAGATTATGAAAACTATTACTGATGATATTAAAACTTTAGAACAAAATGCTATAAATAAAGGCTTAGATGAGCTTATTTTAATGGAAAACGCAGGATTAAATTTAGCCAAGCTTATCAAAAAAGAAGCAAAAAAAATTCGCAAACAATACAAGATAAAGAAAGTAAAAATACTTTTTTTATTGGGCGGAGGCAATAACGCTGCTGATGGCCTAGTAGCTTTAAGAAATTTAAAGCATGCAAAAGCTTATAAACTAGGCTTTAAAGAAAATGAAATTTTTAAAAAACAAGAGCAGATTTTAAAAAATTTTGGTTTTAAATTTGCAAAAAAAGAGCCTAAATTTAAAAAATTTCATATTGTTGTTGATTGTATCTTAGGCACAGGAACAAACCGCGAAGTAGATGAAAAAACAAAAGAAATTTTAGAAAAGGTAAATCAAAGCAAAGCTTTAAAAATCGCTTGTGACATACCTACAAATTTGGGTTTTACTCCTTGCTTTAAAGCCGATATCACGCAGTGTATGGGAGCTTTAAAAGAAATTTTGCTTGAGGACTTTGCTAAAGAATTTGTAGGCAAAATCAAACTCGCAAACCTAGGTATCAATGCTAAAAAATTTAGTCTTGATTCCAAGGCTTTTTTACTTGAAGAAAAAGATTTAAAAACCATAGAAAGAAATACAAGCTCCAATAAAGGAAATTTCGGCCATATCTATATAATAGCTAGTGCAAGTGCAGGAACCCTAGCAGGACTTGGAGCTTTAAATTTTGGCAGTGGGCTTGTATCCTTAGTCGCAAAAAAAAGTTTTTCACCTCTTTTAATGTTAAAAGAAAAGATTGAAAACAATGCAAGTGCCATTGCCTTAGGTATGGGACTTGAAAATTTAGATATTTTAAAAGATGAAATTTTGCAAAATATTCCTTTGGTTTTGGATGCAAATTGCTTTTTAAGTGAAGCTGTGCTTTGGTATCTAAGTAGAAAAGATGTAGTCATCACTCCGCATCCAAAAGAATTTATAAGACTTTATAAAATGTGTTTTGATGAGGATTTAAGTATAGAAGATTTGCAAAGAAATCGCTTTTTTTATGCTAAAAAATTTGCACAAAATTATGATTGTGTTCTTGTTTTAAAAGGTGCAAATCCTATCATTATACAAAAAGAAAAAATCTTTGTTGTAAATCTTGGAAATGAAGCTTTAGCAAAAGGCGGAAGTGGCGATGTTTTAAGCGGTATGATAGCTGCGCTTTTAGGGGTAAAATTCAGCGCTTTGGAAGCGGCTAAAAATGCTTGTTTAGCACACGCTCTTGTGGCTAAAAAATATAAATTTAACAAAAACAGCTTTGATGCAATAAAACTTATAAAAGGATTAAAATGCTTGTAAAATTAGCGGTACTTTTTAGTGGAAATGGAAGTAATTTACAAAATATCTTAGAAAAACTTCATAAAAAAACTATAGGTAAAAACACCTATGAAGTCGTGCTTTGTCTTTGCAATAAAAAAGATGCTTATGGGATACAAAGAGCTAAAAACTTTGACCTTGAAAGCGTGATCATCGAACACAAAGATTATAAAAACAGAGAAGAATTTGACGAAATTTTGGTAAAAAAAATCAAAGAAAGCGGAGCAGATCTTACTATCTTGGCTGGATTTATGCGAATTTTAAGCCCTGTTTTTACAAAAAATATCAAAGCAATTAATCTTCATCCATCTTTACTACCCCTTTTTAAAGGAGCTCATGCTATCAAAGAAAGCTATGAAAGCGATATGAAAGTAGCTGGAGTGAGTGTGCATTGGGTAAATGAAGAATTAGATGGAGGGAAAATCATCGCTCAAAAGGCTTTTGAAAAACAAAATTTAACTTTTGAAGAATTTGAAGCAAAAATTCACGCCCTAGAGCATGAAATTTTACCCTTAAGTGTGGTAGAAATTTTTGAAAATTGTCATTAAGTTAAGATATTTTATCGCTAAATTTTAGAAAATTAAATTTACTTGAGTGTTTTATCGGTATTTACTTTTAAAATCCTCAAGAGTATATAAAAATCTTTGATTCTTCCTGCTTAATTTTTCTAGCCTATCGAGCTTTAAAATTTTTAGATATATAATAAATTTTTTATATTTGTTATTTGCTTTGAAGTTATAAAATTACACTTTAAAAAATTTCAAAATTTTAAGGAAAGTTATGTTCGAGTGGGTTTTTAGTGCTGAAATGTGGATCGCTCTAGCAACTTTGATTGGCTTAGAGATTGTTTTGGGGATAGATAATATCATTTTTATCGCTATTTTGGTAGGAAGACTCCCTAAAGAAAAAAGACAAAGGGCAAGAATTTTTGGTTTGAGCTTGGCGATGATTACGCGTTTGTTATTGCTCCTTTCTTTATTTTGGATTATGAAACTTACAACCCCGCTTTTTAGCGTATTTTCACAAGAAATTTCAGGAAGAGATATTATTTTGATCTTAGGTGGATTATTTTTGATAGCAAAATCTACACTTGAAATTCATCATGATATTGATAATGCTGGAGAAAAAAGTGATGAAGAGGTTTTAAAAGAGGGAGCTAAAAGAGGATTTTTTAGCATATTGATACAAATTGCTGTTTTAGACATCGTTTTCTCTCTTGATTCGGTTATTACTGCTGTGGGTATGGTTAATAATATAGAAATTATGATGATTGCAGTGATTGTAGCTGTTTTTGTAATGATGCTTGCAAGCAAAAGTATCTCAAATTTCGTTGATGATAATCCAACGATCAAAATTTTAGCCCTAGCATTTTTGATTTTAGTTGGCGTAACTTTAGTTGCCGAAGGTTTGGATTTTCATATTTCAAAAACTTATGTATATTTTGCTATGGCTTTTTCTTTGGGTGTAGAATCCATCAATATCTATATCAAAAAGAAGCGCTTAGCTCAAGAAAAATCTTAGAAAATGATGATAAAATATACAATGATATAAAAATTTAAAAAGGAAAAAAATGCCTAAAGATGCAAATGGAACAGAATTAAATGCTGGAGATAGCGTAAGCGTGATAAAAGATTTAAAAGTTAAAGGTGCTAGCACTACTTTAAAACGCGGAACAACGATAAAAAATATCAAACTTACTTCTAAAGAAGGTGAAATTGAAGCTAAAGTAGATAAATTTGGCGTTATTGTGCTAAAGACTGAATTTTTAAAGAAAATTTAGGCAAAAACTTGCGTATTTTACTTATTTTAAGGGGGAATTACTACGCAGGACAAGAAGAATTTATCAAAGAAAATCGCTTAAAAGATTACACTCTTGATCTAAATTCTTTGCGTTTGCTTTCAGGAAGTGTAAGTAAAATCGTAAGTAAATATAAAAATTTAAATCTAAAAAATGATGAAGAATTATATAAAATTTTACTTCAATTTTTAGAAATGCGTATGCAAAAAGGTGAATTTTGCATCATTAATGCTTATAATGAAACCCTTAAGGTTTACAAAGAGCTAGCTAAACAATATCGCTATAATGTTTATGTTATAGATTTTAAAAGCTCTTTAGAAGAATGTCTTGAAAAAAATGAACAAAAAGCCAAAGAGCGTGGCTATATAGTCTCACAATCACTCTTAAAAAAAACCCATCACCTGCTTGAAAGAATTCCTAAAAAATATACGATTTTAAATCCTAATGATTGGAAAAAATGCCTTTATCAAATGCCTAATCTTAGTAAGTATAGGAAAATTCACCACATAGGTGATATTCAAGGCTGCTTTAGCGTCTTAAAAGAATATCTACAAGAGCTCAAAGATGATGAATGCTATATCTTTTTAGGGGATTATATCGATAGAGGCATAGAAAATGGCAAGGTCTTAAAATTCTTGCTTAAAATTTGCGAGAGAGAGAATGTATATTTACTTGAAGGAAATCACGAAAGACATTTGATAAAATGGGCCAATGGAGAACTATCAAGCTCTAAAGAATTTAACGAAAATACACTCAAAGATTTTAGAAAAGAAAAACTCACGCCTAGGGATGCTAGAAAATTCTATCCTTACTTAAAAGAATGTCTGTATTATAAATTTCATGAAAAACAAGTTTTTTGCTCGCATGGCGGGGTAAATTTTTTACCTTCTAAGGCTTATCAAATAAGCTTTATGCCAAGTTATGATTTTATTTATGGCGTAGGAAATTATGAAGAGAGTCAAAAAGTAGCAAGTCAGTTTTGTGAATTTACAAAAGACAATGTTTATCAAATCTTTGGACATAGAAACCGCACAAAATTGCCTGTGCAAATAGAAAAAAGAGTATTTTTGTGCGAAGGTAAAGTAGATGATGGGGGACATTTGCGTATAGTAACTTTAGACAAAAAAGGTTTTGAGTGTATAGAACTTAAAAATAAAGTTTATAGAAAGAAATAAGCCAAAAAAGGCTTATTCTTCATCTTTATTGGTTTTTTTAACCACCTTAACACGCTCTATAGAATTACCATCCATTTTTTTAACTTCATAGTAACAAAGCTCATCTTCAATGCGATCACCCGCTACGGGCAAGCGTCCTAGAAGATTAAATACATAGCCGCCTATCGTTACTTGCTCTAAATCCTCATCATAGCTTATCAAAAGCATTTCTTCAACGGTTTCTATATCGCAACGACCTTGGAATTCATAGATGTTTTCAGCAAGTTTTTTATAGCTGTCTTCCTCATTTTCACTTTTAATCTCACCGATAATTTCTTCCATGATATCTTCCATGGTTAAAATTCCAGCTGTTCCACCGTATTCATCAATCACAAGTGCAGTGTGAGAACGCTCTTTATTCATCATCACAAGAACTTTTGAAATGCTAATATTTTCAGGAACTAAAATCAAAGGCTTAACAAAAGTATCTAAATTTTCACTCTTATCACTAAGCTCATTTTGTACTATATCGCGTATATGTATCATACCTAAAATAGTATCTTTAGAACCATCTATATATGGAAAACGCGTATGCTTATGATCGCAAATGATTTGCATATTTTCAGCATAAGTTTTTTGTTTATTTAGACAAATCATATCTTTACGAGGTGTCATCACTTCTTTTGCAACAGTATCTGAAAAATCAACCGCATTGCGGATAATTTCAGTTTCAAATTCATCTAAAACACCGCCTTTTTGGCTTTCGCTTGCTATGATTTTAATCTCTTCTTCACTATGAGTTAGCTCGCTTTCTTTGGCAGGCTTGATACCAAAAAGCTTCAAAGTCATAGCCGCAAGAAAATCGAAAATTTTAATACAAGGCAAGAAAAGTATCCAAAACCAATGAAGAGGTCTTGCTACCCAAAGCACAGCTTTATCTGCAATAGCAATTGCAATGCTTTTTGGAACAAGCTCGCCTAAAACCACATGCAAAAGAGTGATAATACTAAAGGCGATAATAAAAGCTATAGTATGGATAATAACTCCATTAAATCCAAGATTTGCAAGAGGAATTTCCAACATTTTTGCTATAGCAGGCTCACCTATCCAACCAAGGGCTAGCGAACTTAAAGTAATTCCTAGCTGACAAGCACTAAGATAGGTATCAAGTCTTGAAGTAACTTCTAGTGCTTTTTTAGCACCTACTTTTTTTTCCTTAACCATTTCTTCAAGTTTTGAACGGCGCACTTTAACAATACTAAATTCAGACAAAACGAAAAAGCCATTTAAAAGCACTAAAGCTAGTGCAATGACAACCATAAGTATAGAATATCCTGCATCAAAAGACGCTGTAGGTAAAGTTTGGTTTAAATCTAAAACCTGACTGGGGTCCAATAAAAGCTCCTTATAAATAAAATACTTAATTATACACAATTAAAAGTAAAATTTTAGCTTAAAAATTATTTTTAAGCTAAAATTAATTTGCATTGGAGTTTAATTTAAAGCATGAAAATGCTTAAAATTCTGATTATTTTTTGTGCTACATTAACCCTATCTATTGTCTATGCTCCACAACCTATAGCACCCTTATTGTCTAATTATTTTCATGTAAATTTGCACCAAATTTCTTGGATAATCAGTGTTACGCTTATTCCCTTAGCAATCGCACCTTTGGTTTATGGTTATCTACTTGAAATTTTTTCCTTAAAGAAAATTCTTGTTGTTTCTTTGTTTTTATGTTCTATTTTTGGTATTATTGGAAACTTAAATGATAATTTTTATTTTTTTCTATTTCTTAGATTTTTACAAGCTCTTTGTATACCTGCTATACTGACAGCACTTCTTACCTTGCTTAGTCGTTTAGAAAGCGACAATATACAAAAAAACATAGCCATTTATGTAGGTGCTACAACTTTTGGTGGTTTTGTTGGGAGGGTTTTTGGAAGTTTTTTGAGCGATCTTTTTTCTTGGCATTTTGCCTTAAATTTTTTTAGTATTTTAATGATGGTTTGTGCTTTTTTATTTTTGTTTTTTAAAGAACATCCTATAAGCTTAAACACTCAAACTTCCTTGAGGGATTTTTTACCCTTTATCAAAGAACTTAGATTTATGGTGATATTATTTTGTGTTTTTACTATCTTTTTCTCTTTTCAAAGCATAGTAAGTTTTTTACCTTTTCATCTTAAAGAAAGTATAAAAGATATCACTCAAACACAAATTGGACTTGTTTATTTGGGATTTTTAACCGGAGTAATAAGCTCACTACTTATAGGTAAAACCATAGAAATTTTAGGCTCAAAAATTCGCACAGCTATATTTGGATTTTTAGTTTTTATAACGGGTTGTTTTTGTATGATAGTAGGGAATTTTTATTTTGCCTTTTTTGCTATGTTTGTATTTTGTAGCGGAATGTTTATAAGTCATTGTATATTTTCAGGGATTTTAAATTCGATCGCGGATAAAAAAGGCTTAGCCAATGGAATTTATTTAACATTTTATTATAGTGGGGGCGCTTTGGGTTCTGTATTGCCAAGTTTTTATTATGAAAGTTTTGGCTGGGAATTTTTATGTATTTTCACAGCCTTTTTACTTTTCATCGCTTTGATAATTTTTGGCAAATTTAGACATTTTTATAAATGATTTTTGTTTTTATTTTTCGCGTATTCGATATTTTTTTCAAATTCTTTTAAACGCTTATATATACTTCTAAGTTGGGTGATAGTTGTCCAATTTGTGATAAAAACACTAAAAGAACTTCTTACTTGATCAAAAGCATTATTAATTTGCATTACAATACCAAGTCCTATAGCTCCCGCAAAAAGTCCTGGAGCCATGATTAAAAATGGAACGATAACTATCATTTGCTCAAATAAAATCAACCAAATATTAAAATATCCATAGTGCAAAAAAAGTCTTTTATAATTGAATTTAAGTCCTGTAAAAAGCTCTATCATGGTTTCATTTTTAGCGTATTCTTTGCGGTTATCTTCAGCATAAACAAGCTCTTTTCTAAAAGCTGCTTCGGCTTTTTGATTGTTGTATTCAAGTCCTGGAAGTTTAATTCCTACAAACCACGATACGATCAATCCCCCTAAAGAAATCAAAAGCGCAACATAAACAAGCAAACCATCGATGTTTTTTAAAAAATAAAAGCTAGAATTCTCACTTAAATTTGTAAATAAAGCCTTGCTTACAACATCGCTTAAAGTCCATAAAATCGGTATAAAAGCTACAAGAGTCATTAAAGCTCTTATAAAACTAAGTCCCAAGCTTTCTACAATTTTAGAAAAATTATAAGTATCTTCTTGAATTCTTTGTGAACTTCCTTCTATGTTATCATCCTTATTTTTCCAAAATTTCAAATAAGAAAAAGTCATAGCTTCACGCCACTTAAAGGCGTAAACACTAGCAAAATAAATATTAATCGTTGCAATTAAAACATAAGGAATAGCAATAGCTAAAAATACTAAAATCAAAGCATAAAAATCACTCGCAGAATAGCTTTCTTTTTCAATCATAGCCCTAGAATTAAAAAAATATTCCAATAAACTTTGATAATAATAAAGTGCGCCTTTATTGATAAAATTAGCTTTTTGGAAATTTTCTTGTGCTTTTTGATTGGCCTCTTGGATCAAGCTTGCATTATTTTCGAAATTTTCTTGTGCTTTTTGTGTTGAATTAGAATCTAAAAGTTCTATTTTTGGTTTTTGTAAAACATTATAAAAATCACTATACCATGAATTGATCGCAACATTTAAACTTGTTTGCATATACAAGAAAAACAATAGCAAAAAAAGCCCCAAATAAGCCCATAAAGCCCATTTTTTACTTGCAAAAAACGAAGAAAACATACCACCGCCTTAATCTCAAAACGAAAATTCTAATCAATTTTATTTAATCAAGAGTTTATTTTTTACCTAAATAGTCTTTAATATTGTAATCAATAGGCATAACAAAACTAATTTTTTCGCCATCTTTCAACATTTCTTTAGGTGGTTTTGGCAATGGAGAAGCTCTTTTAAATAAACTTAAAACTTCATCATTAAGCACTGCATAGGGGCAAGATTTTTTAAGCTCTTTACTTAGGACATTTCCACTTTCATCGATACTCACACGAATTCTTACAACACCTTCTTGCTTTTGCATTATCGCTTCTTGAGGATATTTTTTAAATTTAGCCAAATGAGCCATAAGCAAGGCTTGATAGCTTTTAATTTGTTCTTTAGCATTGCCACTTACTATGGTTTGTGTTTTATCTTCATTGCTTTGTAGTGGGGCACTAAGTGTTTCATTTTTAAATTTTGAATTTTCACTTGCATTAGCTATTTCTTTTTGGGCTTGATTTTCATCTTGTTTTTCTATCTTTTTTTGAGCTTTTAATATAGCATTTTTATCTTGGGAGTTAAGACTCATTTTTTCATCTTGTTTTTTGTTTTTATCTTGAGAATTGCTCTTTTTTTGATCGATTGAAACTTCTTTTAATTCTCCAATAGGAAGCTCTGATACCATCATAATGGAGGTAAATTCCACTCCTTGTTTAAAATCAACTCCGCTTGATTTTTCTTGAGTATAAAAAGAAAAAAGAAAAAACATTAATACCAAAGCATGCAATACCAAACTCGACACAAACCCAAAAATCACACTAGACTTCATATTAATCCACCTTTTTGCTTGAAAGAGCTATTTTTCCATAGCCATTCTCTTTTAATTTTTGCATTACCTGCATAATATCTTCATACTTTACACTTTTATCGATATGAAAATAAATAATTTCTTCTTTATTACCTTTGGTTTTTATATCCAAAGCACTTGAAAGATTTTCTAGGCTTAATTTATCATCATTAATGGCTAAAGTATTATCGGTATTTAAATAAAGTATGATGGGATTTTTAAGCTTATCCTCTGCTTGCTGTGAACTCTTAGGTAGTTCTATCTTGATAGAACTTGTGATAAGAGGAGTAACAGCCATAAAAACGATCAATAATACAAGCATAATATCTATAAAAGGAGTTATATTAATCTCACTTAACTCCTCTTCTTTGTGAGCTATTTCAGTTTTTATCATTAAAATAACTCCTATGAAAAAGTATATAGACAAAATTCGCAAGCTCATCTAAATGGTGCATAAGTTTTAAATTTTTTCTTGTAAGATAATTATAAAAAAGCACCGCAGGAATAGCAGCTACCAAGCCAAAAGCTGTAGCAAACAAGGCTTCAGCTATACCAGGTGCAACAACTGCTAAAGAAGCATTGCCAAGATTTGCTATACCTATAAATGCATTCATAATCCCCCAAACTGTTCCAAAAAGCCCTATAAAAGGTGCACTAGCACCTATACTCGCAAGCAAGCTCAAGCCATTTTTGCTTGCTGTGATTTGTTTTGAGATGGTATTTTGTAAGCGCAATTCTATACGCTCTTTTATATGATCATTTTTATATTCACTTTTTTCAAGCTCATCTTGAATTTCTAAAGATAAAACACCTGCAAAATCCTTTGTCTGATCTAATTCATTGAGATTTTTTAATTCTTTTATCTTGTGTATAGAGAAGTCTAAATTTTTCTTCATAAAATAAAATTGCATAAGCTTAGAAATAAAAACTGCCCACGCTAAAACAGAAAATAAAACCAATATGTAAATAACACCTTTTACCACCTCATCAGCATTTTGATAAAGACTAGAAAGGGAAAGCTCTATCTTTGGTACTTCGGCTTCTATTTTAGGAGAATCAAAAGATAAATTTGTATCTGTTACATTCACTTCAGCATTTAAATTTAACAATAAAAAACAAAATAAAAATATTTTTTTTAGCATTTATGTATTTCCTTAATATTTATATTCAAAACTTACTATAAAGGTGCGACCGCGAGCAGAGTTATTATAAATATAAATAGGATCAAATAACCCTCCAGCATTTTGGCTATCGCCAGTATTATAAGCATAAAGTGCATCCATATAATTTTTGTCAAATAAATTTTGTACTTCTGCTTTGATTGTAAAGTTTTTCAAAATTTTATAATTTGCATAAAGATCAACAATAGTTGGTATTTTTGGCAATTCATCTGTAGTTTTAAGCGGAGCCATAGCATCAGGATTGCTTGGATCATCATCTAAGCTACCTACAGGAGCTACTCTCTTTGCTTTTCCTGTGTATTTAGCAAGAGCTCCTAGAGTTAGCTTTTCTTCAAATAATCTTACACCCATATCAAGATTAGCATAATGCTCTGGAAGTTGGGCAAATTGGCTTTGGCCTGATTGCGCTCCACCTGTTTCTAAAGATTCTGTATCTGAAAATTTATGCTTGGATTTTTGATAAGTATAAGATAGTATAGAATAAAAAAATCCCGTATCATATTTAAATTCAAGTTCAACCCCGTGAAATTTAGCTTTTTCATCATCATTTAATTGCATAAGAAAGATAGCATCGTCAGCTTTTTGCCAATATCTTCTATTGTAAATATAATTTTTTACCTTAGTATCATAATAAAGCATTTTAAAACCTAAAGTATCGCTATCATTTAAAATTTCATGTGTAAAAGAATTAAAACCGATTTGATAAGTATCTGCACTTTCAGCCTTTAAAAATGTATTCATATTATGCTCAAAACTTGCATCATGGGTGAAAAAATACTCTTGGACATTTGGAATTCTATGGCTTTTAGAATAAGAAATAAAAGGATTAAAAAGCGGATGGATATCTGCTGAAAGCATCAAAGAATAATTAAAATTATTATAATCTTTTTCTAAATTTGTCGCATTTTTTGGCTGGCAATAAGGATTAGCCATGCTACAAATTCCTTTATATCCACTTAATTGCGCATTAGTCCAATTGACATTAGAATTTAAGGTGAAAATTCCTTTTGCAAAACTCGTATCCAAATAAAGGGTTTTGATATCTTGTTTTCCTTTAGGATAAAAACTGGTTAAAATATAAGGCAAAAGCACTCTATCTTGTGGAAAATCATTACTATAATGATTGTTTAAAATATTAACCCCATAAGTAAAATATAAATTTGAATCTTGTGAAAATTCTTTATTCATGGTATTACTAAGATCAAAAGTTACCGCTCGATTTTTAGTCTTAACCCCACTCATATCGTGATAACCCCAAGTGCTGCCTTGATTATATTTTTGTTTTCCATCATTGTAAGCAAATAAAAACTTTAGATCCAAAAGATTAGAATCAGGATTTAAACGATAATCAATTTGATAGGTATCATTTGTAATCTTTCTACCCGCAAGATTGTTCTTGTAAGCTCTATAATTTAAAATTGCCTCGCTAATATCGGATTTGTATTCCACTTTAAAGAGTTGACTTCTAGGCTGATTATAAAGATTATTTGGATTTATAGGTGCTGCTAAATTATCGTCTGGAATGCCATCATCATCGGTGTCGATAGGAGGTTTTTGATCGCCTATATAACCTCCGCCTCCAATTTTATAATTTTGAGAAACATTTTGCCCACTATAAGCAAATAAAACGCCCAAGCTAGCATTATTTTCTAACATAGTTTTTCCTGCTATAGCGCCCATAAAATCAGGTCCTATAGCATTGCTACCATAAGAGTATTTTCCTAAAAGGCCAAAAACTCTTCCTTCTTGCACTATATCATCTACACCTATAGTTCTAAAATTAGCTGAACCCATTAAAGCATTAGCTCCATTTGCCCCGCTAAAAGTTCCACGATTGACATCTAAAGCGACTAAAAAATTTTTATCTATTGGGGCTGTAAAACTTGAAGTTCCAATTTGTCCATGGAAGCTATCATCGCTTGCAGAGCCAAAAAAAGTCTGAGTTACACCATCAATTTGGGTATTTACTCTTCCAAGTCCTGTCATACCGCGAATATTTACCGAAACTCCACCTTGTGCTTGATCTACTTGAGTGTATGCACCAGGAACGCTACGCACTATAGAATCTATACTTTGTGTATCTGAGCCTATACCCTCTCTTGTGCTTGTTGCTCCAGGAGTTACAAAAGGCTTTTCATCGTTTTTGATTCTTGAGCCTGAAATTTCAAGGCTATCAAATTCTAATTCTTCAGAAAAAGCAAAATTAGCAAAACATAAACCCATAACACAAATTAAACTTAATTTTTTCATTCTCCTCCCTTATAAATAAAAATATAATCACTATCTTTTAAATCTACCTTCCCATAATTTAAATTCACCACGACTATTTTTTTATCACTCTTAAAGTCTTGTATATGCAAAGGAACTCCTATCTTCTTGCTAGTATGATAATTTCCAGCTAGCAATAAAACTTTATTTGTATGATGCACTAATACATCTGCCATACGCCTGTCTTTGAATTGTTGAATTTCTACTAATTTATCTAGCAATTCTTTATTTTCTTGAGGATTTAGCTTATGACTTAAGGATATAATGTCAAAAATTTGTTTTTTTACTTCATTTGTGGTTGAAACATAACCTTTTAAAGGCTGAACTCCATTATAAATACTTGTAATTTCCGAGCGTGAAAGATTTGCACCTAATATTTTTGCTCTTGAATAAAAAACTGCATTAACAAATTGATCATAATCTTTCCATTTCCAACCCTTATCCCAATTTAGTGCATTGGCAAGTTCATTAACCTTAATGTTTTTCTTGTTTTTGAAAGCTTTATCTAAGTGATTTTGCTCTGTGCTTGCTAGCATTTCTAAAGCTACATCAAAACTTATATTTTGAGAACTTAAATTTCCCTCTAAGGCATTAAAAATCATAACTTGGCTTATCTTGTGCTTTGCTTCATCGTGTTTTTCGCCAAGCAGTATCACATCTGCTTTTAATAATTCTACAATCATATCTTCAAAAGAAATTTTTTCTTGAGTGTGGGTATTAAGTATGTAAAAATCTTTGTTTTCTTGAAGTGGAGATGGTTTTTGCAAAACAGCACAAGCGCTTAACATAAAGCTTATAAATAATGTGCTTAACATGGTATAAAATTTCATTATTATTTCTACTTTCTTTGTGGTTTATTTTTGATATTGAATATTAATATTTTATATATAAAAATACTCTTAAATATTTATATTAAATTTAATTATTTATAATTAATATCAAAATTAATTATAATAAAATGAAAATACTTATCATTAGAAAAATCATTAAATTACTTTATATTTACTTTTTAATATTAATATCCCTTATCAAAAAATTAGTCTAATTTTAATCACAAAAAAAGGGGAGAAATAATGAAAAAATTAGTTTTATTTTTATTTTGCTTAGGTTTTGCATTTGCGTGCTCTGAACATTCTAATGCTGATTTTAAAGATCATGATAAAACTAAATATAATTCTCAATATAAGGACAAATAAATGAAAAAAATCTTTTCTTTATGTTTATTAGGTTTTTCTTTACTAGGTGCTGCAGAACTTAACATTTACTCGGCAAGACATTATGATGCTGATTTTCAGATTATAAAAAAATTTGAAGAGAAAACAGGCATTAAAGTTAATCATACTCAAGCTAAAGCTTCAGAACTCATCAAAAGACTTTCGCTTGAAGGAAGTAATTCGCCTGCTGATATTTTCATCACAGCAGATATTTCCAATCTTACAGAAGCAAAAAATTCTGGACTTTTAAGCCCTGTTAAATCAAAATATTTAGAAGATACCATACCTGCTCATTTAAGAGATAAAAATGGGGAATGGTTTGCGATTACAAAAAGAGCAAGAATTATTGCTTACAATAAAAATGCAAACACTGACATTAGCAAAATGAAAAACTATGAAGATTTGGCTAAGCCTGAATTTAAAGGGCAAATCGTTATGAGAAGTGCTACAGCTCCTTATAGCAAAACTCTTTTAGCTTCTATTATAGCTAATGATGGAGATGAAAATGCTAAAGTATGGGCTAAGGGTGTGCTTGACAATCTTGCAACCAAACCAAAGGGTGGAGATAGGGATCAAGCTAGACAAGTTTTTGCAGGTGAGGCTAAATTTGCTGTTATGAATACTTATTATATAGGACTTTTAAAAAATTCTAAAAATCCAAAAGATGTAGAAGTTGGAAATTCTTTAGGTATTATTTTTCCAAATCAAGACAATAGAGGAACTCATATAAATATCAGCGGTATTGCTATGACAAAATCAAGCAAAAATCAAGAAGCAGCTAAGAAGTTTATGGAATTTATGCTAACTCCAGAAATCCAAAAAATTCTCACTGATAGCAATTATGAATTTCCTATAAGAAATGATGTAGAATTAAGCCAAACAGTAAAAGATTTTGGAACTTTTAAAGAAGATCAAATACCTGTGAGTCAAATAGCAGAAAAGGTTAAAGAAGCGGTTAAAATTTATGATCAAGTCGGTTTTAGATAATGCTTAAAACCCTAAAGTATTACAAAATAGGGGCAATTTTACTTGCCCTTTTTCTTACCCTACCTATTTTTGGTATCTTTGCTGAGCTTTTTTATATTCTTTTTCAAAATTTCAATACAAGCAATTTGGCTGAAATTTCATCTATTAAAGAAAATTTGAGTCATTTTTTTGATTATTTGTTTTTAAAATTCATCAAAGATACTTTGATAGTTAGCATAGGAGTGCTATTGCTAAGCTTGATTTTAGGTGTAAGTAGCGCTTATTTGATGGCAAATTATAATTTTTACTTTTGCAGGATTTTAGAAAAATTACTTATTTTACCCTTGGCAATACCTGCTTATATTTTAGCTTTTGTATATGTTGGGATTATGGATTTTCAGGGCTTTTTTCATGAAATTTTTGGTTTTAGGATAGATTTTTTCAACCATTATGGGGTTATTTTTGTCTTAGGAATTTCTTTATATCCTTATATTTACTTATTTGCTAAAACCGCTTTTAAAAGTGAAGCCATAGAAGCTTATGAAGTGGCTAAAATCATGGGGTATTCTGAATTTAGAATTTTTTCACGCGTCATGCTTTTAAGTGCAAGGCCTGCTATTTTTTCTGGGACTTTGCTTGTGTTGATGGAAACTTTAAGCGACTATGGAGCTTCGGCTTATTTGGGAGTAGATACCTTTTCGGCAGGGATTTTTAAACTATGGTATGATTTAAATGATTCTTATTCATCTAGTATTTTATCAGGAATTTTGATGATTTTTGTTTTTTTAATCATGTATATAGATTATTATTATAAAAACAAGCATCATTATAGTTTTAATCAAAATTTAACTCTTTTTATCAAAAAAAGGAAATTAAGTCATATAAAGCAAATTTTAGCCTGTTTTTATTGTTTTATCATTGCTTTATTAGGATTTATCTTGCCTTTTATATGGCTTGTTTATTGGGGGTTAAAAGATTTTAAACTTTTTGAAACAGAATTTTATATCATTAGTTTTCAAACCATTATATTGGCTTTCATCACAGCTTTGATTACGACTTTACTGGCTTATTTTTTAATGTTTAGCTCAAGAATCATAAAAAATAACTTTTTCAGCCTATGTATTCTTAAGCTAAGTTCTTTGGGTTATTCTATACCCGCAGCTGCCTTAGGAATTAGCATGATTGTCCTTTTTGTGTTTTTAGATAAAATTTTTCATCTTAATTTATTAGGCACTTCATTGATCATTTTAGTTTTTGCTTATATTATTCGTTTTCTAGCGAGTGCAATTTATTCTTTAGAAGGGGGTTATAATAAAATTCATCTAAATACAGATGAAGCGAGTTTAAATTTAAGGCCTAGCTATTTGATCTTATTTTTTAAAATTCATACTCCCTTAATGAAACATTTTTTATTTTTGGCTTTTATCATTGTTTTTATCGATACTATAAAAGAACTTCCTTTGAGTAGAATTTTAGCTCCTTTTGGTTTTGAAACTCTAAGTGTAAAAGCTTTTTGGTTTGCAAGTGATGAGAGAATTTATGATGCTGCTTTGCCTTCACTGCTCATTGTTTTACTTTCTTTAATAGTCGTTATTTGGATGGATAAAATCACAAGGAAAGATGATGTTAGAAATTAAAAACCTATCAAAAAATTTTGGCAAAATACAAGCTTTAAAAAATATCAATCTTCATGTTAAAGAAGGAGAATTTTTAAGCATTTTAGGAGGGAGTGGAAGTGGTAAAAGTACACTTTTAAGAATCATTGCCCAACTAGAACAAGCAAGCTCTTATGAATTTTTAAAATGCAAGGGTGAAGTGGCGATGATGTTTCAAAATTATGCTTTATTTCCCCATTTAAATGTTGAAAAAAATATACTTTTTGCACTCTATGATAAAAAAGATAAAAAACAAATTTTAGAGGATTTGTTAAAAACCTTTGAAATTGAAAATTTAAGATATAAGAAAATTGATGAAATTTCAGGCGGACAAGCTCAAAGGGTAGCCTTTGCTAGAGCAGTAGCAAGAGGCTGTAAGCTTTTACTTTTAGATGAGCCTTTTTCTAATTTGGATCAGAATTTAAAACAAGACTTAAGAAGAGAGCTAAAAAAACTCATACAAAAACAAAGAATTACAGCCATTATGGTAACTCACGATATCGAGGATGCTTATTGCATGTCTGATAAAATCGCCTTTCTTGACAAAGGAGAAATTCTAGCTCATGCAGATCCTAAAGAGCTTTATTTTAAGCCTAATCATAAAAGTGCTAGAATTTTACCTGATTTAAATATCATAGAAGAAGAACTTGATTTAGAAGATGAATTTTTTCAGTGGATCGCTTCAAAAAATTATACTTTTGGCTATGCAGAACTTAAAATAGGAAATCGTTTTGAAGCTACAATCTTACAAAAAGAATTTTTAGGAGCTTTTTATAGACTCAAAGTAAGATATAAAAATATAGAGTTTTTTATGTTGCTCAGCTCAAATTACCCGCTAAAAGAAAAAATAAATTTTGATATTATCAATTTTTAGCTAAAATTCCTGAAATTTCTTTAAGGACACAATCAATGAAAAATCTTTTAATCATAGGCGCAGGCGGAGTAAGTCGCGTAGCTACCGTAAAATGCGCAATGAATTCAGATACCTTTAGTAAAATCACTCTAGCAAGTAGAACCAAAAGTAAATGCGATGAAATTGCTAGCTTTATCAAAGAGCGTCTAGGAGTGGAAATTCAAACTGCGCAAATCGATGCAGATGATAGCGATGCAGTTGTAGAGCTTATTAAAAAAACAGGGGCGCAAATTTTACTTAATGTGGCTTTGCCTTATCAGGATTTAAGCTTGATGGATGCTTGTATAAAAGCAGGAATTGATTATGTTGATACAGCAAACTATGAGCATCCAGATCTAGCTAAATTTGAGTATAAAGAACAATGGGCAAGAAATGATAAATTTAAAGAAGCAGGAATTTTAGGACTTTTAGGAAGTGGGTTTGATCCTGGTGTTACAAATGTTTTTTGTGCTTATGCGCAGCAAAATTTATTTGATGAAATTTCTTATATAGATATTTTAGATTGTAACGCGGGCGATCATGGCTATGCTTTTGCAACTAATTTTAATCCTGAAATCAATCTTAGAGAAGTTTCTGCTAAGGGACGCTACTGGGAAAAAGGCGAGTGGATAGAAACCGAACCTATGGAAATAAAAATGGAATGGGATTATCCTGAAGTAGGCGTAAAAGATAGTTATTTGCTTTATCACGAAGAGCTTGAAAGCTTAGTAAAAAATATCAAAGGTTTGAAAAGAATTCGCTTTTTTATGACTTTTGGGCAGAGTTATTTAACCCATATGAAATGCCTTGAAAATGTTGGAATGCTAGGTATAAAACCTGTTATGCACCAAGGCAAAGAAATCATTCCTATAGAATTTTTAAAAACCCTACTTCCTGATCCTGCAAGCCTAGGTCCTCGCACAAAAGGTTATACCAATATAGGTTGCGTAATCCGTGGCGTAAAAGATGGCAAAGACAGACAAGTTTATATTTATAATGTTTGCAATCACGAAGAATGTTACAAAGAAACCGGCGCGCAAGCAGTAAGCTACACTACAGGAGTTCCTGCGATGATAGGTACAAAACTAATCGCTAAAGGAATTTGGCAAGGAAAAGGTGTGTTTAATATGGAAGAATTTGATGCAAAACCTTTTATGGATGAGCTTAATTCTCAAGGACTTCCATGGAAGATTATCGAAATGACTCCAAGTTTAGGAGAGTAAAAAAGGCATCTTTTAAGATGCCTTGTATTATTTTACAGGGTGAAGTTCGTTTGCATAAAAGCTAACTGATCCCATACCTTCTTTTAAAGCCCATTCATAAGCTTTTGCTACAAATTCCCAGTTAATATGAGCATAGAATTTTTCCAAATACGCAGGGCGCGCATTACGATGATCTACATAATAAGCATGCTCCCACACATCCACAACAAGTAAAGGAACTTTATCTTCAGTGATAGGTGTAGCTGCATTTGAAGTACCCACAAATTCTAATTTTTGATTTTTAGTATTATAAACTAACCAGAACCAACCCGAACCAAAAACTCCTGTTGCTCCTTTGATAAATTCAGCTTTGAAATTCTCTAAAGAGCCAAATTCTTTTTCTAAAGCTGCTTTAATATCGCCTTTTACCTCACAGGCATTTGGCGTAATGCAATCAAAATAAAAATCATGATTATAAACTTGAGCAGCATTGTTAAATACTCCACCACTTGAACTTTTGATAATACTTACAAGATCTTTGGTTGCAAATTCAGTATCTTTGATAAGATTATTAAGATTTGTTACATAGGTATTGTGATGTTTTCCATGATGATAGCTAAAAGTTTCAGCGCTTAAAAAATCACCAAAAGCATTGGTATCATAAGGTAATTTTCTTAATTCAAACATAATTTTCTCCTTTAATTTAGTAAGTTTGACAAAATATTGTAGCATAAAAATTATATAAAAAGACTAAGAAAGTCTTTAACTACTTCTTTAAATTTTCAAGATATTTTTTAAGAAAGAAAGTTAAGAATTTTATAAAAATTATCTTTTTTAATACCCACAAAAACAAGATAAATATCCACAAGCTTCCAAATGCTAGCAACAACAAACATTAAAGCAAAAATAGCAAAATAATCTATAAAAATCGAATGGCTCTTATTTAACAATGCTATAAAAGCAGCAAAAGTAGCAAATAAAGGTATTATAAAAAAAGCCAATTTAATACAAGCTAACAAGATATCGCCCTTATAAAATCTATCAACCCCAAATAATCCCACAGTTATACTTAATACAAGGCCAACCAAAGGATTTTTAAGAGAGATAGCATAAAGAGCACTTAGATCTTTTTGGCTTTTTTTTAATTCTTCCCCTAAGATAAATAGCCTTTCTTGAGGAATCTTATCTTTAAATATGAGCAATATCGTTTTATCTTGCTTCATTGTAAAACTTCAAAAATTTTTTTAAGATTATTTTGACAAATATCTTTCCATACCAAAAAATAATCCAAAATCACCCAAACACTTAGTATGAAAAATAAATTTATAAAAATCAGCATAGTGCTTTCATCGTTTTTATCTTCTGCTATTACCAAACCCATGGAAACAAGTATTACTGATATGATTTTAAGTATACCTAAAATTATATTGCCATTATAAATTCTATCCAAACCAAGAAACAAAAAAGCAAATAAAAGTCCATATAGGGGATTTTTCAGTTTAGTAAATAAAAGTTTTTCTTTTTGTTCTTCACTTGCTTTTTCTAAACTTTCCTTAAGAAAAATCAAGGAATCCTTTGGAACCTTATCTTTAAAATATAATAAGAAAAAATTTGTATCATAACTCATTTATTTATCAATCCTCATCATTTTAATAAAATAAAATTCTACAAACAAAATTCTTACAAATTTATAAATCTATTTTTTACAAAAGCGATAATAAACATTAAATAAAATTTAAAACTATCTGTAAATCAAGTTTGGAAATATTAATAAAAAAAGATTTAAGTGGTGACCCATACGAGACTCGAACTCGTGTTACCGCCGTGAAAGGGCGATGTCCTAACCGCTAGACGAATGGGCCACTTTTAAAAGGAGTAAAAATAAAAATGAAGTTGAATTATATATTTTTTATTCTTAAAGTTTAATTAAATACAATCCGCTGCTATAAATTTTTAATCATAGTTTCATCAAAAAAATTAATTAAGAAATTTTTATTATAATTCTCAACTTTTACATCTTTCATAGGAGTCATCATGGATCTTTACAGTCTTATTCTTTTATCCTGTGCATTAGCCATGGATGCTTTTGCTGTATCTTTGTGTAAAGGATTTAGTGTGAAAAAACTAAATTTAAGACACTATGTTATTACAGGGGCTTATTTTGGCGGTTTTCAAGCTTTAATGCCAGCCATTGGATATGTTATAGGCATAACTTTTGCATCCTTTATCGCAAGTATTGATCATTGGATAGCCTTTATTTTACTCTCTTTAATCGGTCTAAAAATGATTAAAGAATCTTTTGAGAATGAAAATTGCGACACTAATTCAAATCAATTCGGCTTTAAAATTATGTTTGCTTTAGCCGTAGCTACAAGCGTTGATGCCTTAGCTATAGGAGTTAGTTTTGCTTTTTTAGATGTTAATTTATTTTTAGCACTATTTTTAATAGGTTCTATTACCTTTATCTTATGTGCTATTGCTTTAGAAATAGGCAATAAATTTGGCACTCGCTTTAAAAATAAAGCTGAATTTTTAGGGGGAGCTGTTTTGATAATCTTGGGGATAAAAATTTTAATTGAGCATTTATTTTTTAGCTAAAAATTTATTTCTAAGTAGTGTTAAAGCTTTAGAAAATTCCAAAGGAGTACTTTGGAATTTTTTATTAAAAGTTCTTTGACGCTTAGCAAGCTGTGATGTATGTATGGTGATTAAATTTTCAAGTTCTTTTAAAGAAATTTTATTTTCTAAATACTCTTTACATTCCTTAAGCCCTATAGAATTTAATGCTTTAAGATTGTTGTCAAAATTTGAAAAAAGCATTCTTGCTTCTTCTATAAGCCCACTATCAATCATTTCTTTTGTTCTTGCTTCTATGCGCTTTCTTAGAATTTCCCTATCCCATACAAGCTCGTAAATTTCAATATCCTTAAGCACTCCATCCTTTTGTGTTCTTTTTAAAAAATCACTAGGAATTTCCTTTGTATTTTCATAAATGCTTAGCCATTTTCTAAGACGATAAGTATCATTTTTTTCTATTTTATAAGCCGGATCAATTTTTAATAAAAGGGTATAAATTTCATCATTACTTAGAATGCTAGTTGTATCTTGAATTTTTTGACTTAAACCATCTATCATCGTTTTTAGATAAAAGCCTGTTCCACCCACTATAATCAAGGGCAAATCATTCATAAGAGCAAATTCTTTTGCTTTTTGGTATTCTCTTATAAATAATTCTACATTAAAATGCTCATCAACACTTAATAAATTTACCCCAAAATAGTTTAAATTCATAAGCTCATCTTTAGATGGCTTAGCATTAGCTATATTGATTTCTTTATAAACACAAAGACTATCAAGGCTTAAAACCACTGCATTGAATTCTTTAGCTAAGGCATTTGCTATATAAGTCTTTCCGCTGGCTGTGGTTCCTATAAGTGCGATTTGAAAAAACATGTGATAATTTATCCTAAAATTTATGAAAATTTTAGTAAAATCATAGCAAAAAATATTTTAAAGTGGAAACATGAATATAATTTGGAATAAATTTAAAGATATTTTAGAACTTGTGGTATTTAAGCATTCTATTTTTGCCTTGCCCTTTTTATTTTCATCTATGATAGTGGCATCAAAACTCGTTAATGATAGCGCTTGGTTTGGTTTTAAGGCTTTGATTTTAGGTATTATTTGTGCTGTAAGTGCAAGAAATTTTGCTATGGCAACGAATCGTTTAATGGATGAAGATATCGATAAAGACAATCCTCGCTGTGCAAATCGTCCTAATGTCAGTGGAAAAATAGGACGCAAAAGCGTTTGGATTTTTATCATCCTTAATGCAATTATTTTTATAGTATGTTCTTATTTTATCAATACTTTGGCTTTTTATCTCTCTTTTCCTGTGCTGTTTGTATTGGCAATTTACTCTGCTTTTAAACGCTTTAGTTCTTTAGCACACTTGGTTTTAGGATTTTGTTTAGGACTTGCACCTATTGCAGGTAGTGTAATAGTCATGGGTGAAATTCACATTTATAGCGTGATTTTATGTTTAGGGGTAACTTTTTGGACGGCTGGATTTGACTTACTTTATTCTTTACAAGATATGGAGTACGATAAAAAAGTGGGGCTTCATTCTATCCCTGCTAAATTTGGCTCTAAAGCGACATTATTTATCTCGGCTTTTTGTCATGTTTTAGCAGTATTGTTTTGGCTACTTTTTGTTTGGCAGGTTTGGGGAGTAGCACTTGGAAATATCGCATTACTTGGGGTGATTATCAGCGGTATTATTTTGGCTTTTGAACATAAAATTGTACATAAAAATTTTGCTCACATCGATAAAGCGTTTTTTACTTTAAATGGATATTTAAGTATAATATTTTTTATTTTTATTTGGGTTGATTTGCTATGGGGATAAGTCTTTTTAAGGCAGGATTTGAAGCTTCTTTAGAGTGTTGTGATATTGAAAATAACCACTTTTTACAAGAATACTTAAAATTAGGTGCTATTTCTCAACTTTCAAAATGGAAAAAACTCGCCTTGCGTGTAGATTTTGATGAGGGCGAGAAAATCATCTTTGATTTACTTTTGAGCTTAAAAGAAGATATTTTAAGGCTTGAGGATTCTTTGGATAAAAATAAAGATCTTCTAACACTCAAACAAAAAGGCGTAGTTGAATCTTTAAATTTTGAGTATTTAAATTTTTTAGATGAAATTTTAGAAGAAGGAAAAGAATATTACATAAGATTTGATCTTAATAATCAAAAAATGGCTATTTTTGCTAGAGCTCAAAATAAAAAATTAGCTCAAATTATCAAAATAAAACCTGAAGACAGAATAGCTTTTGATGCTTTTGTGGTTCAATTGCAAAGAGATATGATAAGAAATAAAAAGGACAAAAATGAGTAACGATGTGCTTTATTTAGTTTTTATGATCGTACTTTTAGTTGCAATATTAGCTTATATGAATATCAAAGATAAAGAAAGTAGTGCAAAAATAAACAAACTCCAAGGAGTAGTTGAAGATATTACAAAAGAGCTTCATTATTTACGCAAAGAATTAGGCGTAAAAGATGAGGGTGATCAAGAGGAAGAGGATTATAAAATCACTTTATTAAAAGAAGAAATTCAAATCACACTTGAAAAACAAATCAGTGCAAAAATTACCCCTGTTTTAAGAACTTTAAAAACTATGGAGCACATTATAGAAGATTTTCAAAATGAACAACAAAATCGTATTTTGAATTTAGAACAAAAAGCACAAAGTATGACAAAATTAACACCAAATTATGATACCGAAGAACAAAAAATTGTGGATTTGTTTAAAGAGGGAAAAAGCATAGAGCAAATTGCAAAAGATTTGCGTATGGGCACTGGAAATGTCGAGCTTGTTTTAAAATTTAAACAACTTATCAAATAATCACTAGGGGTAGTAATGCTTATTGATCAATTTGGCAGAAAGATTAATTATCTTAGAATATCAGTAACTCAAAGATGTAATTTTCGTTGTCTTTATTGTATGCCAAAAATTCCTTTTAATCATCAACCTAAAGAAAATTTATTGAGCTTCGAAGAGCTTTTTTTGTTTGTTAAAGTGGCTATTGATGAAGGAATTGAAAAAATTCGTATCACTGGAGGAGAGCCTTTATTGCGTAAAGACTTAAGTGTATTTATAAAAATGATAAATGATTATAAAAAAGATCTTGATTTAGCAATTACAACCAATGGTTTTTTATTAAAAGATTTTGCCAAAGATCTTAAAGATGCTGGATTGAAGCGTTTAAATATCTCTCTTGATACCCTAGAAAGCAAAAAAGCAAAAACTCTCGCACAAAAAGATGTTTTAGATAGTGTCTTAGCAGGGATTGATGAGGCCTTAAATGTAGGCTTAAAAGTCAAACTAAATACTGTTGTGCTAAAGGGTTTAAATGATGATGAATTGATATCTCTTTTGGAATTTGCAAAATCTAAAAATATTCAAATTCGCTTTATAGAATTTATGGAAAATATACACGCTTATGGAAAATTACAAGGCTTAAAAAGAGATGAAATCATACAAATTCTAAGTCAAAAATATCAAATAAAACTCATTAAAAAAGCTGAAAAAGCTCCTGTAAGTATTTATAGTGCAGATGATTATGAATTTGGGATTATAGATCCACATAGCCATGAATTTTGTGATTCTTGCAACCGTATTCGTTTAAGTGCTGAGGGCTTACTTATACCTTGTCTTTATTTTGATGAAGCTTTAAGCATTAAAGAAGCAGTGAGAAAAGGCGATATTAACGCTGCTGCAAAAATTTTACAAGAAGTATTGCGCAATAAACCTGAAAAAAATAGATGGAGCGTAGTAGATAATGAAACCTCATCTCGTGCCTTTTATCAAACCGGAGGTTAAATTTGCAACTTGTTGAAAGTTTTTTAAGCATACAAGGAGAAGGCAAATACAGCGGGAAATTAGCTATTTTTATGCGTTTTGCAGGGTGTAATTTTAATTGTTTAGGCTTTGGGGTAAAACTTATTAAAAATGGAAAAACTCTTAAAGGTTGCGATACTATAAGAGCAGTTTTTACTAAAGAATTTAACGAAGAGTATGAAAATTTAAATGCTAATGAGCTTTTTAAACGCGTGCTTGATTTAAAAAAAGATTTTGATCCTATTGTGGTGATTACTGGAGGCGAACCTTTAATCCATCATGAAAATCCAGAATTTATCCATTTTATCCAAACTTTGTTAGAAAATAATTTCAAAGTGCATTTTGAAAGCAATGGAAGTATAGAACTTGATTTTGAAAAATATCCTTTTTATAAAGAATGTATTTTTGCTCTAAGTGTCAAGCTTCAAAATAGTGGGATAAGTAAAGAAAAAAGATTAAATTTTAACGCTCTTAAAGGCTTTAAGCATTATGCCAAAGATAGTTTTTATAAATTTGTTTTAAATTCTAGTCAATTAGAAAGTTCGGCATTAGAGATTTTAGAAATTTTAGAAAAAGCACCTAATGAAATTTTTTGTATGCCCATGGGGGAAAATGAGCAAAATTTAAAACAAAATGCTTTAAAAATAGCCGAGTTTTGTATTAAAAATGGTTATAATTATTCTGATAGAATCCATATTCGTCTTTGGAATGATAAAGAGGGTGTATGATTATAAGAAAACTATTTGAATTTGAAAATGCTCATATTGTTAGATTTTGCTCTTCAAGCCGTTGTAAAAGTAGTATTCATGGGCATTCTTACAAGGTCGAAGTTTTGCTTGAAAGCAAGTATTTAGATAATGCGGGTATGGTTTATGACTTTGGGCTTTTAAAAACCCATATGCGCCAAATTATCGATAGCTTTGATCATGCTATTACGCTTTTTAATCAAGATGATGAATCTTATTTAAACGAAATGAAAAAATACTCACAACGCTGGGTGAGTTTGCCTGTTAATGTCAGTGCTGAAAATTTTTGCCGAGTATTTTTTATACTCATCGATGCTTTATTAAAGCAAACTAAGATGATAAATGGCGAACAAGGTGTAAATTTACAAAGCATTATAGTGCATGAAACAAGAACAGGCTATGCGCAAGGATTTAAAGAAGATGCTTATAGCCCTACCATGCCAAAAATCGCACTTGAAGATATAGAATTTTCACCTGCTATAAAAGCAGAATGGAGCGATATAGAATTTTACGATAAATTAAAAAATTTGCACATTTTCACAAATCCTAAGGAGGTTTAATGGGTAAAAACTTAAGTATTTTAATAAGCTTATTTGTAATTTTATTTTTAAACGCTTGTAGTAATGATAAAGAATTCAATCATAAAAACCAAGATACTACTGAAGAGATAGTGCAAATTGAACAAAATGATGAAAAAACAGAATTTAGCGATACTAATTTACCCTTACCAGTTGATGATGAGGCTAATATTAGTGAAGAATACGACATAAATCCAAGTGTTATTAATTCTTTATACAAGCAAAAATGTGCCACTTGCCATGGAGAAAAAGGAGAAATTAAAACCAAAAAAGGCATAGCAATTAAAAATTTAAGCAGTGAAAAATTTATTCAAAGACTTCAAAATTTAAAAGATGAAGCTCATAATTTTTTAACCCAAGAACAAAGGGAAAATTTAGCAAAATATATCGGCAAGGAGTAATAAATGGACAAAAGTTATGAATTTTTTTTAGCCCTACACCTTTATAGTCTTTACGCTAGTGGATTTTTAATGCTTTTTTATCTTGTCTTAACTCAAGGAAATTTTAAAACCGAATTTATCTTTATCCGTAGAATTCGTTTGTTTTTACCTATATACTATGTTTTTTTAGCCTTGATGCTCTTTACGGGCTTTTTGCTTTTAGCTGTTAAACAATTTCAAATGCATTTAAACCTTTGGTTGATGATTTTTTCTTGGATTTTTATTTTTGCTTTAGCTATTTTTCATTTCACACAATTTAAAAAAGCTCGTAGATTAAGACGCTATATAACTTTTAGACGCATTAGTTTTATGATTTTATTTTGCGAACTTGTCCTTTTAATTTTACCTTTTTTAACAGGCAAATATTTATAAATGCAATTTTTATACCACAAACAAGCAGGAGAGGAAATTTTAAAACTTAAGGGCGAAGAATTTGCCCATTTAAAAGCAAGAAGAATTAAAGAAAATGAAATTTTATCCTTAAGAAATTTAGAAGATGATTTTATTTATGATTATAAAATTTCAAATTTGGACCGTAATTCTTGTTTGCTTTATTTTTTAAATAAACATTTTAAGCCCCATTCACAAAGCGAGCTTAATTTAGCTTTGGCAGTTATCGATACAAAAATTTTAGAAAAAACACTCCCTTTTTTAAATGAACTTGGAGTTGCAAATTTACACCTTGTTTTTACTGAATTTTCTCAAAGAAATTTTAAACTTGATTTTGAAAGATTAGAAAAAATTATCATTTCATCTTGTGAACAATGCGGAAGAAGTCGAAAAATGCAAATTCAAAGCTATAAAAATATACAAGAATTTAGCAAGTCTTTTCCTGATGCTGTTTTGGTTGATTTTGAAGGTGAAATAAAGGAATTTGATAAAACTCGGCTTTATTTTATAGGGCCAGAGGGTGGATTTAGCCCCAAAGAAAAACAAATGTTTAAAGAAAAAATTTGCCTTAAAGTGCCTAATATTTTAAGAAGCCAAAGTGCTGTCGTTGCAGTGGCTGCAAAAATATTGCTTTAATTTTACTTAAATTAATGTTTTTTTTATATTAAATTTAATATAATCACCGCTTATTGTTTTATTTTTAAGGAAAAAGCTATGAAAAAAGAAATTCATCCAGAATATGTAGAATGCAAAGTTAGCTGCGCTTGTGGCAATACTTTTGTTACCAAATCAAACAAAAGTGAGTTAAGAGTAGATATTTGTTCAAGCTGCCATCCTTTCTTCACAGGTAGTGAAAAAATCGTAGATGCAGCAGGTCGTGTAGAGAAATTTAAGAAAAAATACGCAATGCAATAATTATGCTTTATTTTATTCCTACGCCCATAGGAAATTTAAGCGATATTTCTTTTCGTGCTTTAGAGCTTTTAAAGACTTGCAATGTTTTTTTTTGCGAAGATACAAGGGTGAGCAAGTCTTTACTTTCTTTACTTTCATCTAAATTTGAAATCGATTTTGGCGATAAACAATTCATATCCTTTCATACTCATAATGAAAAAAAAGTTTTAGAAAATTTAGATTTGGAATTTTTTGATCAAGATATTGCTTTTTTAAGTGATGCGGGTATGCCAGGGATTAGTGATCCTGGGCAATTTTTAATTGATTTTGCTTTAAAAAATGATATCCAATTTGAAGTTTTACCTGGTGCTAATGCAGCTTTAGTGGCACTTGTAAGCTCGGCTTTATGCGAAAAAGAATTTATTTTTATGGGTTTTTTAGCCAATAAAGGCAAAGAACGCCAAAGAGATATCCAAAAGATACTCAATCATCCCTATCCTAGCATTATCTATGAATCCCCTAAACGCATCTTGTCTTTAATCGAGCAAATAGCTATTTTAGATAGCCAAAGAGAAATTTTTGCCATTAAAGAAATTTCTAAAAAATTTGAAACCAAATTTAAAGCCAAAGCTATAGATCTTTTTGATATATTAAAACAGACAAATTTAAAAGGGGAGTGGGTTGTCGTGCTAGCTAAAAACGATAAAGATAGCATTAGTAATTCTTTATGCGAAAACGATATTTTAGAGCTTGAAATACCTTTAAAAACAAAAAGCAAACTTTTGGCAAAAATGAATGGAAAAAATCCAAAAGAAATTTATCAAAAACTGCTTTTAAGTCAAAGTTAGGTAAAATTTAGAATGATAGTTTATGGAAAACAGATATTTTTTTATATTTTAGAACGACATAAAGAGCTTATAAATGAGCTTTATTTAGCTAAAGAGTGCGACAAAGAAACTTTTAAAAAGATTGCTAATTCAGGCTTTAAGATCAAAAAACTTGATTTTAAAACAGCCCAAGCTTATGCTAAAGGTGGAAACCATCAAGGCTTTTTGCTAGATATTAAAGAGTATGAATTTAAAGATTTACACACTCTTAAAAAGGGTGAATTTATAGCTATTCTTTATGGTATTAGTGATGTTGGAAATATAGGAGCTATCGTAAGAACAGCTTATGCTTTAGGAGTGGATGGGCTTATTTTTATCGGAGAAAGACTCGCGATGGAAGGCGTTATCCGCACAAGTAGCGGAGCGGCGCTAGATCTTGAAATCGCCTTAAATAATGATATTTTTACCGTTTTAAATGAGCTTAAGCAGGTTGGATTTAAACTTTTTGCAAGTGCGAGCGGAGGCAAACAAATTCATCATTATAAAGTCGATAAAGGCAAAAAAGCTTTAATTTTAGGAAGTGAAGGTTTGGGATTAAGTGCTAAAATAATAAAAAAATGCGATGAATGTGTAGGCATAGAAATGAAAAATAATTTCGATAGCCTTAATGTTAGTGTAGCTTTTGCAATACTGTGTGATAGGATGATAAATGCTTAATTGGAAAAAAATTGAAGATTTAAATTTAAAAGAAGTTGCTGCTAGAACAAAAATCGAATTAGATTTTTTAGAAGCTTTAGTTAAAAAAGATTTTGTTACTTTAAATCGTTTTAATGTCCGCGGTTTCGTAAAAATTTTAAGTCGTGAATACGAACTTGATTTTACAGATTTTAATGAAGAATTTGAAACCTATCTCAATGAAAACAATCTTAACGATACAGCCAAACCTAAGATAATAACCCCTAAATTAGATGCTTATACTCAAAAGTCAACCGGTTTTGTATCTTTTATAGTTATAGTTATAATTTTAGCACTTGTGGGTTTTGGAATTTATTATTTTGATTATATTAAATCTTTTTTCCAAAATGACCAAAATAACTCAAGTGCGGCCGTTGTAGATATTATCGGACAAGCACAATCTAATTTAAAAGCTTTAGAAAATAATGTCGTTGTGATTGATAATCAAGCTGAAGAAAACGAAACAGAAGCCAATTTAACTCAAATACAAAATACAGAACTTAACAATACAAAAGAAGAAATAAAACAAATTTCTACCACGCAAAACAATACGAATGTCAAAGAAGAAAATTTAAGCACAAATGATACTTTAGCAACGACAAGTCAAGAAGTCACAGAACTTACAAAAGCTCCCAATAAAGAGGCACATTTTAAAGCTTCGGGTAAAATTTGGATAGGCTTGATTGATTTATCAAATTATAGAAAAACTGGTCTTGTAAAAGAAAATGATTTTAATCTTTCTTTGGAAGTAAATCGTTTGGTTTTAACAGGAGCTGCGGCTTTAAGTGTTTTTGATGAAAATGGCAAAGAACAAAAATTTCCTGCGGGAAATTCAAAGCGCTTTTTGATTAAAGATGGAAAAATTACAAGTATTTCGGCAGCTGAATTTATGAAGTTAAACAAAGGTAAAGAATGGTAAAAAAAATCTTTATTTTTTTATTTTTAGCTAATTCTGTTTTTGCTGTTTCTAGTTTAGAGTTAGCTAAAAATTTAGTTGCTAATCCTTCTAAAGATTCTCAATTGCGTCTTTTATTTCCTGATTCTAGCTATATTGACAATAAAGGCAATCCAGACATAGCTAAAATTTCAAGAATTTTAAAAACCAATTCCTTAATCAACCTAACCCTATCAGACCCTCAAACTTTAAGGCTCAATTTCAAAGCCAAAGCAGATTCTGTTGTATTTTTTAAGATCTTAACTGACGCACTTACAAATCTTGGATATATATATTTTATCCCTACTGATATGATTTTACGCGATGGAAATATAGACTACACCATACAAGTAGAATCTCAATACATTTTAGATCCAGGTGCTTTATATAGTCTTTTAAAAGATAATTCAGTTTATATAGACAATATTAAGCGCATAGGTACTTATGATTATGAGTATGATTTAAATTTTGAAAATGCTCAGCTTAATACCAATATCGATTTAAAACTTAATTCTACACAAACTTTAGAAAGACCGCTTAAAGATTATGTGTTCACTCTCCAAGGGGCTTCGAATTTGATTATTGATGCGCACGATGCTGATTTTTGGTTTCCTAAAGTACTATTTTTAGATAAAAATTTAAATCTCATTAAAGCAATCAAGAGTCAAGCTCAAAATAATCATTTTTCAGAGCTTATCCCAAGCGGTGCAGTTTATGCAATTGTAAGCGATATGTATAATTTAGACAATATCCGAAGAGGTTTAAAAATCACCCTAAAAAAATAAAAAGGAAGAAAAATGTTTGATGAAATTCGTTTCAATACCATAGAAAGGCTTCCAAATTATGTTTTTGCAGAAGTAAATGCGATCAAAATGGCAGCAAGACGTGCTGGAAAGGATATCATCGATTTTTCTATGGGAAATCCCGATGGTAAAACTCCTCAACATATCATTGATAAACTTTGCGAAAGCGCCAATAAAGACAAAACTTCAGGTTATTCTACTTCTATGGGGATTTATAAGCTTCGCCTAGCTATTTGCAATTGGTATAAAAGAAAATACGGAGTAAATTTAGATCCTGAAAATGAAGTAGTAGCGACTATGGGTTCTAAAGAGGGTTTTGTGAATTTAGCAAGAGCGATTATCAATCCAGGAGATGTTGCCATAGTACCAGCTCCAGCTTATCCTATCCATACTCAAGCTTTTATCATAGCAGGAGGAAATGTGGCTAAAATGCCTCTCAAATATAATGAAAAATTTGAACTTGATGAAAATAAATTCTTTGAAGATTTAGATAAAACCCTGCATGAAAGTATCCCGCGCCCAAAATATGTAGTGGTAAATTTTCCGCACAATCCAACAACGGTAACTTGCGAAAAAAGCTTTTATGAAAGATTAGTTGCAACTGCGAAAAAAGAGCGATTTTATATCATTTCTGATATTGCTTATGCGGATTTAACCTATGATGATTATAAAACCCCTTCTATTTTAGAAGTAGAGGGTGCAAAAGATGTTGCCGTAGAAACCTACACTCTTTCAAAATCTTACAATATGGCAGGCTGGCGTGTAGGATTTACAGTAGGAAATAAGCGCTTAGTAGCTGCTCTTAAAAAGATAAAATCATGGTTTGATTATGGCATGTATACTCCTATACAAGTAGCTGCTACCGTAGCTTTAGATGGGGATCAAAGTTGTGTAGATGAAATTCGTGCTACTTACGATAAAAGAATGCATATCTTGCTAGAAGCATTTGAAAATGCGGGTTGGAAACTTCATAAACCAAGAGCTAGCATGTTTGTTTGGGCAAAACTTCCTGAAAGCAAAATGCATCTAAAAAGCTTAGAATTTTCAAAACAACTTTTACAGCACGCAGAAGTAGCAGTGAGTCCGGGGATCGGCTTTGGTGAAGCAGGAGATGAATATGTAAGAATTGCTTTAATAGAAAATGAAAACCGCATTCGTCAGGCTGCGCGCAATATTAAAAAATACTTGAAAGAAGAATAAAATGAAAGTTGCTATTTTAGGATATGGGGTTGTAGGGAGTGCTGTTGCTCGTGTTTTAATTCAAAACAAAGAAATCATTCGTGCAAGATGTGGACAAGATATCATTCCTGTTATTGCTCTTGCCAAAAGCCAAAAAGAAAATCCCCTAATCCCTATCGTTACAAATGTAGATGAAATTTTGCAACGAGATGATATAGATGTTTTTGTGGAGTTAATGGGTGGGGTTGAAACACCTTTTAAAATCATCAGCGAAATTCTTAAAAAAAACAAGCCTGTAGTTACTGCAAATAAAGCTATGCTTGCTTATCATCGCTATGAGCTTGAAGAGTTGGCTAAAAATACAACTTTTGGCTATGAAGCAAGCGTTGCAGGTGGAATTCCCATTATCAAAGCCTTAAAAGAAGGGCTTAGTGCGAACAATATCTTAAGTATCGAAGGCATACTCAATGGCACGAGCAATTATATTTTAAGCGCTATGAATAGCAAGGGTTTAAATTTTGATGATGTGCTCAAAAAAGCGCAAGAGCTTGGTTATGCAGAAGCAGATCCAACCTTTGATATAGAAGGACAAGATGCTGCACATAAACTTTTGATTTTAGCAAGTATTGCTTATGGTTTGCGTGCCAAACCTGAAGATATTTTAATCGAAGGTATCAGCAAAATTTCTGCTGAAGATATGTATTTTGCAAAAGAATTTGATTTTACTATCAAGCTTTTAGGTATAGCCAAAGCTCAAAATTCCACAGTAGAATTAAGAGTGCATCCTACTATGATCAATAAAGATAAAATGATAGCAAAAGTCGATGGAGTAATGAATGCTATCAGTATAGTCAGTGATATACTTGGTGAAAGTCTTTATTATGGAGCGGGTGCAGGAGGAGATGCTACAGCAAGTGCTGTTATCGCTGATCTTATGGATATAGCAAGAAATGAACCCAAAGGTCCTATGATGGGCTTTGAAAATAATTTAAATTTTAAACTTTTAAACAAGGATGAAATTTATACAAAATATTATTTAAGATTAAAAGTAGAAGATAAAACAGGGGTTTTATCTAAAATTACTCAACTTATGAGTGAAAATAATATTTCGATAGACAGCTTTTTGCAAAAACCAAAACAGGGTGAAATTTATAGCACTTTATTTTTTACTACTCATCATACCTTTGAAAAAAGTATTCAAAATTTACTTTCTATCTTGGAAAAACAAGATTTTATCAAGGCTAAGCCTTTTATGATGCGTATAGAAGAATAATGGGATTTGCATCATATCTTAGTGGAATTTTAGGCGAAGATAAGGCTTGCGAATTTTTAAAAAAACAAAAATTTGAAATTTTAAAGCGTAATTTTCGTTCTAAATTCGGCGAGATTGATATTATTGCGAGAAAAGATGGAATTTTGCATTTTATCGAAGTTAAATTTACTCAAAACAATTATGAAGTTTCTGAGCGTTTAAATATTAAAAAATATGAAAGAATTTTAAAAACCATAGAATTTTATGAATTAAAACATGGGATTTTGAATGATTTTCAAATCGATCTTATCTGCATTAGTGATGATATGATACAATTTTTTGAAAATATCAGTTTTTAAGCTAATATTTAAAAAAATAAAATACAATTACAGAAATTAGTGAAAGGAAAAATTATGGGAAAATATATTGAATTAACAAGTGATAATTTTGCACAAGCAAAAGAAGGTGTTGCTTTAGTTGATTTTTGGGCTCCATGGTGTGGACCTTGCAGAATGCTTGCTCCAGTAATTGATGAACTTGCAAATGATTTTGATGGTAAAGCAAAAATTTGTAAAGTAAATACAGACGAGCAAGGTGATTTGGCAGCTGAATTTGGTGTTCGCTCTATCCCTACTCTTATCTTCTTTAAAAATGGTGAAGTAGTAGATCAATTAGTTGGTGCTCAATCAAAACAAGCAATCAGCGATAAATTAAATTCTTTACTATAAAAATCTTCAAGGCTAGTTTTACTAGCCTTTCATCCAAAAATTTCAAATTTATACTAAATAATAATTTTTATTAACTACTATTAAGAATAATTTGTATATTATTATCAATAAAATTCAAATACAAAGGAAAAATAATGTTAGATGTAGCAATTATAGGTGGAGGACCTGCAGGACTTAGCGCTGGACTTTACACAACTAGAGGTGGTCTTAAAAATGTAGTAATGTTTGAAAAAGGGATGCCAGGAGGGCAAATTACTTCTAGTTCTGAAATTGAAAACTATCCGGGTGTTGCACAAGTTATGGATGGAATTTCTTTTATGGCACCTTGGAGCGAACAGTGTATGCGTTTTGGCTTAAAGCATGAAATGGTAGGTGTAGAACAAATTTCAAAAAATGAAGATGGAAGTTTTACTATTAAACTAGAAGGTGGCAAAACAGAGCTTGCAAAAGCAGTGATAGTTTGTACTGGTTCTGCCCCAAAAAGAGCAGGTTTTAAAGGTGAAGATGAATTTTTTGGCAAAGGTGTGAGTACTTGTGCAACTTGCGATGGTTTTTTCTATAAAAATAAAGAAGTAGCGGTTTTAGGCGGTGGTGATACTGCTTTAGAGGAAGCATTATATCTAGCAAATATTTGTTCTAAAGTTTATCTAATTCACCGCAGAGATGAATTTAGAGCTGCACCTTCTACGGTAGAAAAAGTAAAGAAAAATGAAAAAATCGAACTTATCACTAGTGCAAGCATAGATGAAGTATATGGTGATAAAATGGGTGTTACAGGCGTAAAAGTAAAATTAAAAGATGGTAGCATTAGAGATTTAAATGTGCCAGGAATTTTTACCTTTGTGGGGCTAAATGTAAGAAATGAAATTTTAAAGCAAGATGATGGAAAATTCCTATGCGATATGGAAGAAGGTGGACAAGTAAGTGTCAATCTTAAAATGCAAACTAGCGTTCCTGGGCTTTTTGCAGCAGGTGATCTTAGAAAAGATGCTCCAAAACAAGTTATTTGTGCAGCGGGCGATGGAGCTGTAGCAGCACTTAGCGCTATGGCTTATATAGAAAGCTTGCATTAATCTAGGATTTTATCCTAGATTTTAGTCTTGATTTTAGATAAAATATCAAAATTTCCATAAAAAACAATCTAAAATACTTTTTTTAACATAGATATAAAAACTAGAAATTCTATTTATAAACTTAATATTGTTATAATTTTTAAATTTCATTCTCTTTAGGGTATAAAATAATGAAAAAAATATTCCTTTTTTTTATATTTTTGGGACTTTTTAAATCCTTTCTTTATGCTAAAACTTTACAACCAAGTGAAAATCCAAATCTACCTTTAATCAGTGTAAGCACAGCCCCACAAGCTTTTTTTGTTAAAAAAATAGCGGATGATACTCTAAATATCAACATTTTATCTACAAATACACACAAGCCAAAATCCAAATCAAACTCTATGAAAAAGCTTGAAAAAAGTGAGCTTTACTTTACCATAGGCTTAGAATTTGAAAAGAATTTGACAGACAAACTAAAACAAAAATTTCCAAAACTTGAAATTATAGACATGCAAAAAGATATTCCTCTAGCTAAAACTAGCTCTAGCAACTCCAAAGAAATTTTAGATCCTTTTACTTGGCTTGATCCTATTTTAGTTCAAAACATAGCCTTAAATACCTACAATGCTCTAGTTCAAAAATACCCTCAAAACAAAAGCTTATACAAGCGTAATTTAGATAAATTTTTAACAGAGTTAGATGTCTTAAATTTACAAATCTCTTCAAAATTACAAAAAGTAAAGAATAAAGAATTTATAACATATCATCCCGCTTGGTCATACTTTGCCAAGCGTTATAATCTTGTGCAAAACCATGTAGAATTTTTAGGAAAAAAACTAAAAAATGAAGATTTAAAAAATTTGGGTGCGTTGATTAAAGATAAAAATATTAAAGTTATTTTTGTACAGACTCATTTTCCTGAAAATACAGCAAAAACTTTAGAAAAAGAATATAATGTAAAAATTTATAAGATAGATTATTTATCTTATGATTGGGAAAATGAACTTTTGAAAACAGCAAACGCTTTTTATGAAAATTTATAGTTAGGTTTTTTAATGCTTTTTTTTGAAATATCAAATCTTAATTACGCTTACAATAACGAAACGATTTTAAAAAATATCAACTTAAGCTATGATAGTAAAGATTTTCTTTCCATCATCGGCCCTAATGGTGCGGGAAAATCCACGCTTGTAAAACTCATCCTAGGACTTTTAAAGACTAAAAAAACTATCAATTTTCATGAGCTTAAAAAAAATGAAATCGGCTATGTCCCTCAACACACTTTAGCAAATCCTAACTTTTGCCCAAGGGTTATAGAAATCGTTTTAATGGGACTTGTCAATAAAAAAATTTTTGGTTTTTATAGTAAAAAAGATAAAAACAAAGCCTTAGAAGCTTTAGCAAGTGTGGGTATGCAGGATTTTTGGGATAGAAAAATCAATGAATTAAGCGGAGGTCAAAAGCAACGCGTTTTTATCGCTAGAGCTTTAGTTGATGAATGCAAAATGCTGATCTTAGATGAGCCTACAGCAAGCGTTGATAGTAAATCCGCAATTCAAATTTTTGAACTCCTAAGTTCTTTACATGAAAAGGGTATAGGAATTTTACTCATTTGCCACGATATCAATCTCGTGCTTGCTTATAGTGATAAAATCGCGTATTTAAACAAAGAACTCTTTTTACATACCAATATCAAAGAAAAAGACAAAAGCGTATTTTTAAAACACCTTTATGAAAATCATTCGCATTTTTGCGATGTAGAAATGAGTTTAAATTCTTGCTTTTGCGATGAAGAAAATTGTGAAAAGAAAAAAATTTGCGAACAAGAATTTGCAAGAAGAAATTTAAAAAAATCAAATTTCAAAAAAGAAAATTTTTGTTTGAAATTTTCAAAGGAAAGCCATGTTTGAAATTTTAAATTTCACCTTTTTTCAAAATGCTTTATTGGCTGCGATTTTAGTCAGCATTGCTTGTGGAGTCGTAGGTACACTTGTGATGATAAACCGACTCTTTTCCATAGCAGGAGGCATTACACATGGAGCTTTTGGGGGCATTGGTATAGCGTTTTATTTTTCTTTGCCCATATTGATCAGCACAGGTATTTTCACGCTCTTTTTAGCCTTTTTGGTAGCATTTTTATCGAAGCGTTATGAGCACAGAAGCGATAGTATAGTCGCTGTGATTTGGGCTTTTGGGATGGCTTTTGGGATCATACTTATAGATTTAAGTCCAGGTTATAGCACGGATTTGATGGCTTATCTTTTTGGAAATATTTTAGCAGTAGGAATGCAAGATCTATGGCTAATGGCGATAGTAGATGGGGTTGTGATCGTTTTAATGCTTTTATTTTATAGACAATTTGAAGCTTTAAGCTTTGATGTTGAATTTGCAAAAGTACGGGGGATAAATACAAGCTTTTTTCATTATCTTTTAATCGCACTTATGGCATTTTGCATAGTGATTTCTATACGCCTTGTAGGGATTATTTTGATCATGGCTTTGCTTAGCATACCTAGTTTTATAGCTGAAAATTTTACAAAAAAGCTAGGTTTAATAATGATTTTAGCAAGTGTATTGAGTATGATTTTTTGCGTTTTAGGGCTTATAATAAGCTATTATTTTAATCTCTCAAGCGGAGCTTGTATCATAGCTGTAGCTTGCTTTGGCTTTTTGATACACTTGCTAGCAAAGTTTTTACTAAAAAGGTAAGGGTGCAAAAATCACTTGCACTTTTATATTTGTTTTCAAAAGGCTATTATCATTTAAAAATGCCAAATGCTCATTTGCATTGAATTCTAATTCTTTTATCGTATTTTGCAAACTCATCGTTCTTTCACATAAAGGATAGATCAGTTTAATATCATGAATTTTAAATTTACAAGCATAAGCAAACATTTGATACAAATCACTTTGTGCTATACCATGCTTTTTATCTTCATTGCTATCTGGAATTTTCCACTTAGTATCTAAAATCGTTTTATTTTCTATATACAAATCAGGCTTTAACATAAAGCATTTTTCACCCTTTTCACCCTTTTTTGAGATCAGGTATTTTCCGCTGCTTTGAGTTTTGATATTTTGAGTCGGATTTGCTTTTTTTAGCATATGAGCTACATAATCTTCAAAAAGTTTTTCCATAGGAAAAAGCAAGGCAAAAGCTTCATTTTTGCCCTTATAAGGTGCAAAAGTTTGATTTTGCAAAAAGATCTTGCACCAAGAAAGTAGATTTTCATAATAATCAAAATGTCTTGAAATTTTATAAGTAAAATCTTTTTCATAATTTGTAGAAAATCCCACCTCATCAAACATTTCCAAAGCTTTGATGATTTTAAATTTATGGTGAGTGGTTTTGGGCTTTAAAAGATTTAGAGTGGATTTTATAAGGCGATTGGGCGCGATATCGAGCATAAATTCATCACTTTGAGTGAAAAATCTTTCTTTATGAACTAAATTTTGTTTTAAATGTTCGCTAAATTGCAATTTTCCTTTAAGAAATTTTCTATTTTCTTCAATGCTTATATAATCCTTTTTCAAACCCTTTTTATAAACCTCATCCAATTCATCCAAAAACATTGCAATAAAGATCTCTAGCAAAGGCATTTTAGAAATTTGCAAAGATGAAATTTGAGATTTTTTAAAAGGAGAATTTTTTAAGGTTTTTAGCATATTGATTAAAAGGGTTTTAGGATTGAAATCAAAATCCTCTCCATAAAAATTCTCACTGGTTTTAGCTTGACTTATTTGATTTAAAATATAATTTTTTAGTAGTTTTTCTTTCGAGATGGTAGATAATTTGCACTCTTTATCTTTATAACTGTCTAAATTTGTACATTTTGGTAAAATTTCTAAAACTCCACTTTTAGTTTGGATAATGCCTACATAATTTTTAGCTTTTAGGGTATTTTTGTTTTTAAAGCTTAGAAAATTTTCATTATTTTTAGCAAAATCTTCTAGCTCTTGATAGAATTTTTTAGCCTTTTCTTTGAAAATTCCTTGCAAATCTTCTTTAGAAAAAGCTTGGTGTTCGATGATGGAAAAAGTGTTATTGTTTATCATTTTCATATATTTTTATAAAAGTTTCTTCTTTCCAATCTTTACTATCGCTAAATTTATAAATAACCCTATCGCTATCTACATTGTCCAAATTTTTTATTTTCTGTAAATATTTTTCATTTCTTTCACATTTTTCAATCATACCATTATCATTTAAAACCGCGCTAATTAAAGCATAGTCATTATAAAAATACTCCTGTAAAAGCGGGATGATTTTATTTTGAAAAACTTTTTTTAAATCCTCCAAATTTTCAACATCTATAAAAAACGCATGTCCTATGGTTTTTTCTCTATCGAGCAAGTATTCTATACGAGTGTTTATAGCTTTTAATAATTCTCGCAAATTCACATCTTTGTAATCATTGGACAATTTACTAACATCAGGCATCATCTCTATAAATTCAAATCTTCTTCTTAAGGCTGTATCAAGAGAAGTGATACTCCTATCGGCTGTATTCATAGTACCTAGGATATATACATTTTGAGGTACCCCAAATTCTTCTTTGCTATAAGGTAAAGTTACTTTTAGTTCCTCATCGGCACCTATCCTTTTACTAGGCTCTATCAAGGTGATAAGCTCACCAAAAATCTTGCTTATATTACCACGATTGATTTCATCGATGATGATTATGTAAGAATTTAAAGAATTGCTACTAATTTTATTATCTTCGGTTTTTAATACTGCTTGTTTTTCATACTCTTTAAATTTATTTACCAAATTAAAATAATAAGTGTGAGTTCTATCAGCATAATCTCTACCAAATACTTTTTTAAACATTTCAACAGCACTATTAAATTCAATATTAGATTTTAATAATATTATAAATGTAGACAAACTTAATTTAAAAATACCGTCAAACCTTTCTACATCTTCACTATAAATTTCAATTGTATTATTATTGAAGCTATTAATAAAAAAATTTCCACCTTTTGTTTTGCTAATAGGCTCATTTGTTTCTAAAAGTCGATTTAAAAATTTTTCAACTTTTTCCCGTAGCTCTATCTTTTCTCTCAACTCTTCTGTATTTAAATTACTATTTTCATAATTTTCCAAAGCCTTATTACATATATCTTTAAAAATTCCATCTTTTATTTCATATTTTAATTCTCGAGAATTTGCTCCATTATTCATCATAGGTTTTATACCCTCAACAAATTCTTCATATCCATAGCTTTGATGAAAAGTTATAAAGACTATTTGTCCATTTTTTACATACTCATCAAATTTAGCTTTTTTCTCATCTCTACTTTTTAAATTTTCGCCCAAGATTTCCAAAGCTTTATCTATAGTATGGTAAGTTTTTCCTGTACCTGGAGGCCCATAAAGAATTTGATTTAAAGATAGATTTTGATTTTCGCTTAGCTTGATTATGCTAAGGTTTGAATTATTTAATATATCTTCAAACAATGGTTTAGCATAGCTTGAATCTTCTTCAATTTTACCTAAAACGCTATATTTTAAAAATCTTTCCAAAGAATATGTTCTAATAATATTATTAACACTAGGAATAACTTCTATTTTTTGATTTTTTATTTCTACCTTAAATTCTTTATCTCCGCCTCTTGTTTTTAAATACTTAACCATATCTTTTGAGGTATATTCTTTATAAGCATTGACATATTTTACAAATTCTAAATAATGGGAATTAATGCAAGCATGCGGACATCCATTACCACTTTTATTATTGTATTCTTGCAATAATCCTTTTTTTAATTCAAATAATAATTTTTTTAAAAGTTCTATAGAGTTTATTTGAAATGTATCAAAATCATCTCTATTAACAATATTTAGTCTTTTGCATTCTTCAATTATCCCTTTTGTAGCTTTGATATATTGATCAAAATTCTTTAGTCTTTTTTCTAAAAATGCTCTAAAGTTTTCTTCATTTGATTCTTCTATTTGGGTTTGTATTTTTTCTCCATTTGAAAAATTAAACTCGACAAATTTCATACCATTTCCTTTCAATCTACAATCGCAAACAATTTACAATTTTTATAATATCTATAAAATCTTTCTCCATTTTTATTCATAGTTTTGAGATAATTAAAAACAGGCGAAGTCCACCTATAACCTCGACTTTTAGTATGAAATTCATCTATCAATCCACCCTCTTGATAAACATACACACTCATACCGCCATTTTTTACAACTGCTTCTTTAAATTCATCCTCATCTTTTGGAAAATGGTAATACACATTACTATTTTGATCTGCTTTGCTTATTTTCCAATCGTATCTATTTTCTAACATTAAGCACCTTTTCGATTGTTTATCTAATTATAATATATTTAGTAAAAATTTAGAAATCTAAATTTTTACCATTGTATGAAGGTTCTAGCTTTTTTGATATCGCTAAATTTTAAAGTAGTTTTTTCTTGATTTTCTAAATTTTCTAAAGTGATATTTTCATCCTCTACTCTGATGATTTTTGCTTCGATCTTTTCTTTTTCATTCGTTGTGATTTTTACAAGCTCGTTGATACTTTTTGCAAAATGCTCTATCTTGCTAAGTTTTCTCTCAAGTCCTGCTGAAGATACTTCTAAAAAATACTCCCCACTTACAGGTGGCTCCACATCGAAAATAGGTGATAAAATTTCACTAAGCCTTGCGCAATCATCCAAATTCACACCCATTCTTTCACCCTTTTCATCTAAGGGTTTCATCACATAAACGCGGTAAATTTTCTTGCCATTTTCGCTAGTTAATTCGCTATCATAAAGCTCTAAATTCACTTCTTTGCATAAGGCTTCAAGATTCATTTTTGTCCTTTTTTATTTTTTCAAAAAGTGCGTCCATATGGTTTTGATACTCAAGTCTATCATCAAATTTAAAGTGAAAATTTGGACATCTATACCAGCCTTGTTCGCTCATACAATAATTTTGCAAAGCTCTGCTCGCTTTTTTTAAAGAATTTAAAATCTTCTCTTGCTCGTGAGTATTAAAAAACATTTTATCAAGATATACAAAAGCATCGTATCTGCCTTTTTTACACTCTACATCCACCACGCAAAGATTTTTCAAATTCTCATCATCTAAATTTGCCAAAGCTTCAGGGATAAGTTCTTTTAAGATACTTTCGGTGCGAAGTTTTTTAATCTCACTTGGATTCATAGACTTGCTTGTTCCTCTACTTCTTTATAGCTTTCTATATAATCACCCACTCTCATATCATCACACCCTTCTATGCCTACGCCACATTCATAGCCTTTTGCCACTTCTTTAGCATCATCTTTAAAGCGTTTAAGTGAGCTTACATTTCCTTCATAAACCACAACTCCATCACGGATAAGGCGAATTTTAGCCCCGCGGTTAATCACGCCTTCAGTTACCATACAACCTGCAATTTGACCGATTTTTGGTACATTGATCACTTGTCTAATCTCTGCTTGTCCAAGCTGTTCTTCAGAGATGATAGGACTCATCATACCACCTAGCAAGGCTTTTACATCATCAAGTAGATTATAAATGACATTATAAGTTTTTATTTCCACGCCTTTATCTTTAGCACGCTCTTTGATCTCTCCGGTTGGGCGTATATTAAAGCCTAGTACGATGGAGTTTTCACTTGCGCTTGCAAGCTCTATATCACTTTGCGTGATCCCCCCTACTCCGCTGTGTATGATATTGACTTTAATTTCATCATTTCTAAGCTTTTCTAAGCTTGCTTTTAAGGCTTCTAACGATCCTTGCACATCAGCTTTTAAAATCACAGGAAGGGCTTTTAAGTTTCCTTCTTTGATCTTCGCTCCAAGCTCATCTATACTTACTTTAGTCGATTTGCTGAGTTCTTTTTGGCGATTGTATTCGTGGCGCTTGTTAGCATACTCTCTTGCTTCTTTATCGCTCTTTACTGCGATTAAAATTTCGCCTGCATCAGCTACTTCGCTAAGCCCTACGATAACACCACATTCACCCGGTTTGATCTCTTTTAAAGCCTTGCCTTGATCATCGCTCATTGCACGCACTTTTCCATAAGCTTCACCTGCAACGATAGTACTTCCTACTTTAAGCGTTCCATTTTGCACGATGATAGTAGCTACCGCACCACGTCCTTTTTGGATAGAACTCTCTATAACACTTGCTTTTGCAAAGCTTTTTGGATTGGCTTTGAGTTCTAAAATATCAGCTTGTAAAAGCACAATTTCAAGCAAATCTTCAATACCCATTCCTGTTTTAGCAGAAACTCCTACAAATTCATAAGATCCGCCCCATTCTACTGGCATGATTTCCATTTCGGCAAGTTGAGTTTTTACCATATCAGGATTTGCAGCTTCTTTATCCATTTTGTTAATCGCTATGATGATAGGTACACCTGCTGCTTTAGCGTGATTGATCGCTTCTTTAGTTTGTGGTTTTACCCCATCATCTGCTGCTACAACGATGATAACGATATCTGTTATGCTTGCACCCCTTGCACGCATAGCAGTAAAAGCTTCGTGACCTGGAGTATCTATAAAAGTGATTTTACGCCCATTTTTTTCCACCATATAAGCGCCCACATGTTGAGTGATCCCCCCTGCTTCGCCGCTAGCAACGCGAGATTTTCTGATATAATCAAGCAAAGAAGTTTTACCATGATCAACGTGCCCCATGATAGTAATCACCGGTGCTCTACTTACCAAATCTTTCTCATCAACTTCTTCTTCATAGTCTTTTACATAATCAAACTCATCTGCTTCGTTGATGATATTGATCTCTATACCAAATTCAGCAGCTAAAATTTCAATCGCATCTTCATCTAAAAAATCATTTTTAGTTGTCATCATACCCAGCATGAAAAGTTTTGAAATCACTTCACTTACGCTTTTGCCTATCTTATCTGCAAATTCATAAACACGAATTTCTTTTGAAATTTCTACGCTCGAAACCGCTTCATTTTCTTTTTTCTCAACTTTTTTAGGTGGTTTTTTACGACTTCTTCTTTGAATTCCGCCCTCAAGTCCAAGATTTGCTGAATTTCCAACTGATTGACGCAAAAAGTTAGGTGGTTTTTTCATAGTATTTTGTGGTTTTTCTTGTTCTTTTACACTAAAATCAGGTAAAACCACTACATCTTCATCTTCTAAAGAAATATCAGCAAAATCATGACCTTCTAAAAAGTCCATTTTTTCAGCACTTTCTTTTTTAGTCGCGACAAAAGGCTTTTTCTCTTTTTTCTTTTTCTTTAAATTTTCATCCGCATTTGAAAACATAGTTTTTAAACTAAGGCGTTCTTCATTTGAAGGAGTAGTAGCCTTTGGCTCTTCTTTTTTCGCAGCTTCTTCTTCATCTTTTTTCTTTTTAACGATCACAAGCCCTCTTCTTTTAGCTAAAGTTGCACTCGCTAAGCTCTCTTGAATGTTTTCTTTAGGTCCTTCAGGACTTTTTGGTTCAGGCTTTGCTTCTTCTACAACTTTAGCTGGAGCTTTTACTTCTACTTCTTTGGATGGTTTTTCTTCTTTTTTTTCTTCTTTAGGTGCAACTTTAGCTTTTTTTATAGGATCTTGTTTTAAATTTTTCTTAAAAGCCTCGGGGATGATTTTAGTTTGTATATACTCATAAATTCCTGCTGCAACTTCAGGTTCTACAGCATTAGATGCAGTCTTGATATTTAATCCTAATTCATTTGCTTTCTCGATAATTTCTTTGCTATCATAGCCTAATTCTTTCGCAATTTCATGAATTCTAATTTTTGCCATTTAAAACTATCTCCTTTAAATTCTGCTGAGTGATTTTTGTATTTAAATTTTTGCAAGATCTAAAAAATGCTTTTTGCAAGACTTTGCCTTCACTCAAAATGCAAGTCTCACACAAATAAACACTGCGTCCAAAATCAAAGTCTTTATAAAGCTCGCCTTGAAAATGTTTAAATCGATGCATACTTTTTTGCAAATATCGATTTTTACAGACTATACACATTCGAATAGGCTCATGTTTATCTTTTGTAAAATTATATCTTTTTTTTTCTTTTTTTAGCAAATTTTAAAGCCTTTATTGTCAAATTCCAAACAAAGAACTTTAAAATGTCCAAATTTCTGCTCCATTTTTTGAGCTAAATACTTTGCATCATCTTTGTATGCTAAATTAAAAAAGCTTGAGCCTGAACCTGAAAGCGTGCTCATTAAAGCCTTGTTTTCAAGAGCAAATTTTTGTACCTCAAAAAGCTCGGGTAAATTTTGCATTCTACGCGTTTGGTGCAATAAATCCTTGCTAGCAAGAGCAAGTAAATCATACTTTTTTTCCAAAAAACAAGCTGTAAGAAAAGAAGAATGGCAAAGATTAAAAACACTATCTTTCAAACTCAAATTCGAAGGCAAGGCATTACGACTTTGTTCTGTACTCATCGCTACATTAGGTATAACCACGACAGCATTTAAATTTTCATCTAAATCTTTTTTTATACTGAAAACTTTTTCATTTTCTACCACAGATACTACAAAGCCGCCAAGCGCTGCAGGAGCTATATTGTCAGGATGATTTTCGTATTTTAACGCTTCATTTAAAATTTTCTCTTTATCTGCTTTAAAACCCGCCATCTCATAAGCACTCGCAATAGCGCCGATAATCACTGCCGAAGAGCTACCAAGTCCGCGAGATAAAGGAATGGTATTATCAAAAATAAATCTAAAATGATCTTTCCTACCGCTTAATCTTTGATAAATTTCATTAAAAATACTTACAAAAATATTATTTTTTTTAAGACTTAAATTCTCACTTCCTTCGCCATTGACACTGATGCTAAAAAAATTTGACTTCTCGATAATAGTATGATTAAAAAGTGCTAAACTCAATCCCAAACAATCAAACCCAGGGCCTAAATTCGCACTTGTAGCAGGTACTAAAATTTTCAATTTTTTTCCTAAATTCTTTAAATTGCAGATAAAAAGTAAAAAGGTAGATTATCATCTTTTTTATTAAGCTTGCTTAAATTTGGAGGTAAAAAAAACTCTCCAGCTGTATTTTCCTCCAAGATGATCCCATCTTCTTTTTTCACAAAACACATATTTTTATGAGCGGCAATGGGTTGATTGTTGTTAAGCTCAAAAGCACTGATAGCAAAAAGAGGGATATTTTTCACTATACTCAGCGTACTAAGACTTACATAAGAAATTTTAATCCCCATATAAGAGCCTGGACCATTAGCATAAATTAACTCATCAAAGCTAAATTCTTTTAGCAAAATCTTTAAAATTTTTGGCACAAACTCACTTGCCTTTTCTTCGCTCTCTATACTTTTTACAAGTTTATCATCTTGATAAACACCGATCATCAAAGGTTTAGATAAAGCATTAAGCAATAATGAATTTTTTATGCAAAAACCTTTTCATAAGCTTTTTCATTTGCTTTTTCAAGAGTCACTATCTCATAAGCATCTTTATCTTTTAACACTTCCTTAGTGAGTAAATGATTTAAATGATGGCTTCCAGCATATGAAATATAATCTCCAAAAACACGATATCCAAGCAAAGTCAAATCCCCAATCGCGTCTAAAATTTTATGTCTTACAAATTCATCCTTAAAGCGCAAACCTTCAGGATTTAAAATACGATTATCATCTACAACTATAGTATTTTCCAAGCTTCCACCCAATGCTAAATTCATATCTCTAAGAGCTTGAACATCTTTTAAAAAACCAAAAGTCCTAGCTCTTGCTATATTTTCTATATAGTTTTTCTTGCTGAATTCAAAATTATAACTTTGTTCTCCTATAACAGCATTATCAAACTTGATAGTATAATTAATACGCGGTTCTTTAGTCGGAGTTAAACGCACATATTTATCACCATCTCTTACCTCTATAGGCTTTTTAATCACCATAATTTTTTTAGGTGCATCAAGCTCTTTAACCCCTGCTTCATCAAGCATCATACAAAAACTAATACTTGAACCATCCATCACTGGAGCTTCATTGGCATTTAAAACGATACGAACATTATCGATCCCATAAGCATTGATTGCGCTCATTAAATGCTCTATGGTGGAAATAAACCCTCTTTCATCGCCCAAAACCGTTGCCATTTGAGTATTGATAACATTTTCAGGACTTGCCTTATAAGTAGCATTTAAATCGCTTCTAAAAAAAACTATCCCACTATTTGCTTCTAAAGGCTCTAGGGTAATCTCGATAGGCTCTCCTTTATGAAGCCCTATACCCACGCCTTTTACAGCTTTTGCTAAAGTTAATTGTTTCATTAATTTTTTCCTAAAATTATTTTTTTACCTTCGTTTAAAACATTGTAAATATTATTTTCTATCCATTTTTTATCTTGCCATTGCTCAGGGCGTGTTTCAACACCTTGAACCAAAACACCAAAGTGCAAATGATCTCCCAAAGCCAATCCACTTACACCTGTTCTACCTATTACACTTTTTTTGCTTAAAATCTCATCAATTTCAACACTTTTAGAAGAACAATGCCCATAAAGACTATAAACTCCAAAACCATGATAGACGATTAAATTAAGTCCATAAATTCCATTTTCTTCTGCAAATACAACTTTACCTGGATTATTGCTTATAATAGGAGCTTCTGCTACACTTGCTAAATCAATCCCCATATGATAAGAATCGCTTACAAATTGTCCATTGTAAGAATAATACCTATGATCAGCAAAATCTGCTACCTTCATACCATTTCGAAGTGGTAAAAATAAATCGATTTTAAAATTATCGATTTTACTTTCAGGGACTTCTGAAGTGATCTTATGTATCAAAATTTCATTATTGTCTCTTAAGGTTTCATTCACAAATTTAAATTTCTCAAAACGCGTAAAATTATTATCTTTTGGTGCATACTCTTGTGCTAAATCTTCTATCTTGCCATCTAAAAATCTATCTGTAAGATTGATATTTGAAACGCGGTATTTGCGATTGACAAAATAATACCTTATACGCTCTTTAGTTATATTGCCAGCCTTGTCTGTGGCAATAATATAAGCACGAAATTCTTCATCTCTTGCATCCCAAGCTATAAGAGCTGCGTAATATCCTTCTTTTAAATAAGGAGTAACCTTAAAGATTTTTCCTGTATTTGTTTCTATATAAACCTTATCCAAATTCGCATCACTAGCCGAGAATACAACGCTAGCAGCACCCCCTTGCTCAATCTGATAAGAATTACTCAATATATTTACCTTTGGAGCACTATCATCGATCATAACAAGGACTTTTTTACTAGCTTCATTACCATTGAAAAAATTCCAAAAACTATTATCTCTAGCTTTAATCTCCATAATAAAAGATTTTACTTTTTCTTTATAAGCAAGTTTTGGTAGAGCAACTTGCAAGGTAATATCATTTGAATTTTGAATTTTTTCATCTACTATAAGCATACCTGTTCCATTGCCTTCTTTTTGTAAGAAGATTTGAACACTTTCAATAAAACCTTCATCATCTTTTACATGAACCGAAATAGGTTTTTTAAGATCACTATAAATGATATCTGGCATAAGGATTTTAGGAGGTGTCGTTTCGAAACCATTCATTTTTGAAGCAAAAAACGCTAAAGCACCAATTAAAACCAAAATTAAAAGATATAGATAAAATTTTCCCTTTTTTCTTGCCATATTTTTTCCTAATATATTTTTATTTTAACAAAATTTATTTTTTCTTAAAAAACTTAAAAAAATTTTATTATAATTTCAGTAAATATCAAGCAAATTTCACAAAATTTCTCTTAAAGTATTGGCTTTTTGCATCCAAGACTTTAATTCTTCATTTTTATCCTCTTCAATCATCTTTTTACAAAATTCTAATTCTTTTTGAAAAAATTCAATGGAGCTTAAAACATTATCTTTGTTTTGTTCAAAAATACTCCCCCACATGATAGGAGATGATTTAGCAATCCTACTCATACCCTTAAAAGAACCGCCCGCTAAATGAACGATATTTCTTTTATCCTCCTCTTTCATCACAAAATTTGCTAAAGAAAAACTAATCACATGCGGTAAATGTGAAATAATAGCAGCATGATGATCATGTGCCGTGCTATCCATAAAAACAATCCTCATACCCAAATGCGAAAAAATTTCCACTGCTCTTTTTTGGTGCAAATCATCAGCCACTTCACTATCGCACAACACACAAACAGCATCCTTATAAAGCTCTTTAAAAGCTGCTTTTGGACCACTATTTTCAGTTCCTGCCATAGGATGGGCAAAAAGAGTTTGTTTGGTAAGTTTTGCGGGTAATTTTTCTATGATTTTTCTTTTTGTACTTCCAAGCTCTATAATAGTTATATTTGAAGGTAGATCCACTAATTTTTGTAAAATCTCTATAATGGCATTTACAGGTGTTGCAATAAAAATCATATCACATAAATGCAAATTTTCAAATTCTATAAGCTCATGAACGAGTCCTAATTTTAAAGCATCTTGCTCATTTTCTTTATTTGAGTCTAAACCATACACACAAGAAATTAATTTATTTTCTTTTAAGCAAAGTCCTAAAGAACCCCCTATTAATCCAAGCCCTATAATCGCTACTTTCATAATATTATCTCAATCCCTTTGTTAAATTTTTTCTGCTATTATACAAATTTTTAATAAAGCTTTAGGTAAAAATAAATGAAAAAAATCATCAGCATTTGTGCCTTGGTTGCACTGAGTAATGCAGCAGTAATTAAAGAAATTAAATTTAGCGGATTAAATCATCTTTCAAATGCAAGTGCTTTAAATCTCACAGGATTGAAAATCGGCGAAACAATAAATCTTGATAAAATAAATACCGCCATACTTAACCTTTATAAACAAAATTATTTCGAAAATATTGCCGTAGAAGAAGATAATGGTGTTTTAAATATCATCGTCACAGAAAAACCAAGCATAGCTAAAATAAGCATTACAGGAATTGCATCTAATGATAGAAAGCAAGTAGAAAGTATTTTGGGTATAAAAAGAGGAACCTTGTTTGATGAAGCAAGTGCTAAAGAAGCAAGCGAACGCATCAAAGCTTATTACGAAGCTAAAAGCTATTTTGATACCATAGTAGAATACAGAAAAAAAACTCTAGAAAATACCGAGGGGTTAGAGCTTGAATTTATAGTCAATCGCGGAGAAAATATTATCATTAATAATGTCAATTTAAGCGGAGCAGAGAAATTTTCGTATTCAGATATTGAACCTGCTATAGTCAATAAAGAAAAAGAATTTATGGGCTGGATGTGGGGAAGAAATGATGGAAAACTTAAAATTTTTGAACTAAGCAATGATAGTGCAAGAATCAGTGATGAATATATGAAAAAAGGATATCTTGATGTGCAAGTATCCTCGCCCTATCTTAAAACCTATACTGATACTTATCAAGCTAATCTAACTTATTTTATCAAAGAAGGTAAGCCTTATAAAATTCAAAGCATAAGTATAGAAAATCCTTTATTTAGCGAAGAGGAAAATAAGCAAAATTTAGAAAATCTACGCTCAACCCAAGGCAAACTCATTAATATAGAAGATATTCGTAAAGATGTAAAAACCATAGAAACACAAAGTGCTGATTTAGGCTATGCTTTTGCAGAAGTTTATCCTGATATTCAAAAAAATGATCAAACCCAAGAAGCTACCGTTATATTTAAAGTCATTCCTCATGATAAAGTCTATATAAGAAATGTTATCATTTCGGGAAATTCTCGCACAGTCGACAGAGTAGTTCGCCGCGAACTTTATATCACTGAAGGAAATTTATACAATCGCACCGATTTAAGCGAATCTACAAATGCTTTAAGAAGAACGTCTTATTTTGATGATGTAGAAATCAAAGAAGAAAAAGTAGATGATACACATATAGATTTAATTGTCAATGTTAAAGAAGCTTCTACGGGTGCTATTTCAGGAGGTATTGGCTATGGTTCAAGCGATGGCTTATTGCTCAATGCATCATTATCAGATACCAATATTTTTGGTTCAGGTATTAAAAGCTCTGTTAGCGTAGATAAAAGTGATGATACCTTATCAGGAAGAATCAGTCTTATAAACCCACGCATTCTTGATAGTCAATACAGCTTAGGCGGAACGCTTTATTCTAATGATTATGAATGGGATAATTACTCTGAAAAAAATTATGGTTTTGATATCACCCTAGGACGCCAGTTTGCAAGATATTATAATGTAAGTTTAACTTACAATCTTGAGCAAAGTGATATCTATCATCTAAGCCCAACACTTTTAAGAACAGGTTATGAGCTTGGCAAAACTATAAAAAGCTCTGTAACTCCTGCTATTACTTTTAACAACACTGATGATTATTATCTCCCAAGAAAAGGTATTATCGCTTCAACAAGTCTAGAGTATGCAGGACTTGGAGGAGATCAAGAATTCCTTTCATCAAGTACAAAATTTAACTTTTATCAAGGTTTGGAAGACTATATAGGCTATGATCTTATTTATCGTTATAAAGCAAGTTTTTATAAAGTTTGGGATGAGGGCTATCTTCCAATCAATCAAAGAATTTATCTAGGTGGCATTCGCTCTCTTCGCGGTTTTGAAAGTAGAACTGTAAGTCCTAAAAATGAGTGGGGAGATGAAGTGGGCGGAACCATAGCTTTTGCAAATTCCGTAGAACTTAGCTTCCCTTTAATCGATAGAATTAAACTTCGCGGTAGTGTATTTTTTGATTATGGTATGATAGGCAATAAAAATCTAGATGAAATTCAAAGAATGAGTACAGGTTTAGGTATAGAATGGATCACTCCTATTGGGCCATTACAACTTGTATTTGCTAAACCGCTCAATGATAAAAAAGGCGATGATACCAATACTTTTGAATTTAACCTAGGAACACGCTTTTAATGAAACAATTTCTAGATGCTTGCCTAAAAGCAAATTTACAAATTAGCAAGTATCTTAATAATATTTGCGAAAGCGATCTTGAGTTTTCTCCTGATCTTGGCTTTGATAATAATCAAAGCTATAAGCTTGATCTAAAATGTGAAAAAATCTTTACAGAATATCTTAGTGATTTAGGCCAAATTTTTTCCGAAGAAAGTGGCTTGATCGGAGAAAATAGTCCTTATAAAATCATTCTTGATCCCTTAGATGGAAGTTCAAACTTTGTCTCTAAAATACCCTTTTATGGGACATCTGCAGCACTTTTTAAAGATGAAGAAGCTCAAAGTGCTTTTATTTGCAATCTAGCCAATAATGAAATTTTAATTTTTGATGATAATAAAAATCTAAAATCAAATCTTTTCAATCCTAATTATTCTCCTTTTTTGCCTAATCGTTTTTCTCAAATCGGGATCGTAGAAAAAATAACACTTTGCCCAAATCTTATCAATTACCTCGCGAAAAATAAGCTTAAATTTCGCTCTTTGGGTGCTACAGCTTTAAGCATTGCTTATGCTCCGTATTTTAGTTTTGTTTTAGTTTTAGGAAAAACTCGAGTCTTTGATACTGCAGGAGCTTTAATGTTGTGTAAAAATTTATATATAGAAAACAATGAAAATTTCCTTCTCATAAGTAAAGATAAGAAAATTTTTGATATAATCTTGGAATTTTTAAAATAATTAGGTGAATTATTATGAATTTTGCAGATATTTTTTCAAAAATCAGAAGACAACAACCCAGCACCAAAGAAGCTCCAAATCATTGGGTAAAATGCCAGAGTTGTCATGCTTTAATGTATTATAAAGAAATAGAATCTTGTTTTAATGTATGCCCTAAATGTTCTTATCATATGAGAATTTCTCCTATGGATAGGATAAAACTCCTAAGTGATGAAAATACCTTTGTTGAATATGATGCAAATTTAGAAGCCATAGATCCGCTCAAATTTGTTGACAGCAAGTCCTATAAAAAACGCTTAAGCGAGGGCGAAAGCAAAACCGGTAGAAAATCTGCGGTCATTAGTGGAGAATGCCTTATAGATGGCCTTAAAACTCAACTTGTAGTATTTGATTTTTCTTTCATGGGAGGATCTTTAGGCTCTGTAGAAGGCGAAAAAATCGTTAGGGCAATCCAAAGAGCCATCACAGATAAAACCCCTGTTGTTATTGTGAGTGCAAGCGGTGGAGCTAGAATGCAAGAAAGTACTTATTCTTTAATGCAAATGAGTAAAACAAGTGCTGCTTTAAAACTTTTAAGCAAAGAAAAACTCCCTTATATCAGTGTATTAACCGATCCTACTATGGGTGGCGTGAGCGCTTCTTTCGCTTGGCTTGGGGATTTAATCATCGCTGAACCAGGCGCTTTGGTGGGTTTTGCAGGAGCAAGAGTAATTAAACAAACCATAGGTGCAGATTTACCCGAAGGCTTCCAAAAAGCTGAATTTCTACTCGAACATGGACTCATAGATGCGATAGTAGAGCGTTCAGATATGAAAAAATACCTTAGCGATACTCTTAAATTCTTTTGTGGAAAATAACTTGCAAGTTAATATTTTTCACATACAAAAAAACGATGAATTTAAAATTTGGGGTGAGAAGTACGCAAAACTTATCTCCAAATTTGCAGATCTTAAAGAACACAATCTCTTTAATAAAAAAATAGCTGCTGCGCAAAATTTAAATGCACAAGCTGCTAAATTAAGTTATGAAGAGGCATTTGCTCCTTATACAAAAGGCTTTTGCATAGTTCTTGATGAAAGAGGCAAGGAGCTTACAAGCGTAGAATTTTCAAAACTCATAGCAGATAAAAATAATTTAAATTTTTTTATAGGTGGTGCTTATGGCCTAAGGGATGAATTCAGCCAGAGTTTAGATTTTAGACTTTCATTAAGCAAACTCACCTTAGCACATCAATTTGTAAAAATTTTACTTTTAGAACAAATTTATCGTGCTTTTTGTATCAACTCAAATCATCCTTATCACAAATAAAAGGTTAAACAATGAAAAAGAATGAAATACAAGTTTTTAAAACTATCTTAGAAAATAGAAAAAAAACTATATTGGAAAATTTGCAAAGCAATTCTAAAGAAATTGAAGCCTTACATAATAGCGTCCCAAGTGATAGTGTGGATTTTTCTGTTATTGAAACAGGATCACAAATTGATTTTGCTATCAGTGCTAATTTAAAACAAGAATTAGAAGAAATAGAAGATTCTTTAGAAAAAATCAAAGATGGCACTTATGGAATATGCGAATCTTGCGATGAAGAAATCGCCATAGAAAGACTTAAAATCAAACCTCATGCAAAATACTGCATCGTATGCCGCGAAAATTTAGAAAAAGGAGAGTTATGAGAATTAGATTATTTTTTATAGCAAGCTTTATTTATATAGCTCTTATATTTGCTCTTGCTTGGTATTTAGAATTAGGAAATTATACTTTAAATTTCAATACATATAGCTTCGAGCTACCTATAATGATATGGCTTATTTTACCTTTGATACCTTTAGTGTTTTTTGCCATCATTCATATGGGTTTTTATTATTTTTTACTCACTTTAAAATTTAAGCATTTTTTCAAAGATTCTACCAAATTTGAAAATTTTACCCGCGACCTTCTTTTGGAAAAAGAATCAAATATCAGCTTTCAAACAAAGGAATTTAGACAAGTAGCACAGCTAGCTAAAACCCTAAAAACACATGAAAAAATCCCTAATGCAAACAAAATCAATGAAATTTTAGATCTTATAGACGGCATTAAAAAAGAAGAATACTTCAATCTTAACAAATTTAAACTCGAAAATAATAATATCTTATTTCTAGAAAATGAAAAAAATCATATCAAAAATGATATAAATTATGCTTATTCCAAAATCAAAAACCTTAGTCAAACTCAAGACGAATTCCAAGATCTGGCTTTTGAAAGTTTGATAAAAAAAGGAACTTATGAGCAAATTAAAAATATCAAAATCACAAAAAAACCTTGTCATATCCTTACACTCATCAAACGTTTTAAAGAAGGAAATTTAGAGCTTAATACTGCCGAATATGAAGTTTTACTTTCTCACAATATCCTTGGCGAAAAAGACTATCTTGATATAGCAAAACTAAGTACTAAGCTTTTAAATCCTGATGCACTTATAGGAATTTTTAACAAAATCAAAAATGAAAAAGGTGAAGCTTTAAGAGCGTATTTATATCTTTTGGCTGAATTTGGACTTTTAGATGAACTCAGAGAGCAAATTCATAATGATGACAAAAAATTCAATGATTTTAAAGCCTTTTTAACCCTGCGTGAAAAAAATATCAAAATCGATTTAAATCAGCTTATACAATGATAGATTTTAGCAAAAAGCCTTTATTTTTAGCTCCTATGGCGGGTTTTTCGGACCTGCCTTTTCGCAATGTGGTAAAAAAATTTGGTGCAGATATCACGATAAGTGAAATGATAAGCTCCAATGCTTTGGTTTATGAAAGCTCCAAAACCTTACATATGCTAGAAAGAGCCGAACTTGAAAACCCTTATATAGTCCAAATTGCAGGGGGTGATAAAGAAGTGCTTAAAAAAGCAGTTCAAATGCTTAATGAAATGGATTTTGTAGATGGTATTGACTTTAATTGTGGCTGTCCTGTAAATAAAGTCGTCAAACAATGTGCAGGAAGTGCTCTGCTAGAAAATTTAGAGCTTTTTAAAAGCCTTGTGGGAGTGATTAAAGAAAACAATAAAAAAAGCCTTACAAGTGTTAAATTTCGCTTAGGCTTTAATGAAAAATATCCCGAAAAAATGGCTAAAATTTGCGAAAGTTTGGGCGTGGACTTTGTAAGCATTCACGGACGCACAAGAAAGCAGCTTTATAGTGGAAAAGCGGATTATGACTCTATTGCTAGTGCTAAAGCAAGCGTGAAAATTCCTGTGATCGCAAATGGTGATATCAATGCTCAAAATGCTAAAGAGGTTTATGAGATCACAAAATGTGATGGACTTATGATAGGGCGTGCAAGTGTGGGAAATCCTTGGATATTTTATGAAATCAAAAGTGGTAAAAATGTAGATGAAAAACTCAAAAAAGAAATCATACTCACTCATTTTGACGAAATGATAAAACACTATAAAGATCAAGGTGTGAGTATATTTCGTAAACATTTACACGAGTATTCCAAAGGCCATAAAGATGCTTCAGCCTTTAGAGATAGTGTTAATCGCATCGACAATGTCGAAGAAATGCGAAAAAAAATAGAAGAATTTTTTAGTTTAACTTGATTTTTATAATTTAAAAAATCTTAAGCCTTAATATCTATGCTTTTTGGTGCAGAATTTAAAGAAAGAATTTTATTAAATTCTCCTGTATCATCATCGCTAAATTTCATACCAAAAAGAATTTCTAGCTCATCGCTTGTGCCAAATTTAGTTTCTAGTAGCTTTTTTAAAAGCTCATTCATTTTATTATCATCTTTGTAGGTTTCGCTTTTACTTTCTGCTTGTATAGGTTTAAAAGGTTTTTCTTTGTCTTCTTCTGAAGTTTCTTGCGATGAAATAACTTCTTTTTGCTTTGCTTTATATACTTCTCCCATTTCATCACTTTTGGCTTTCATTTCTAGCCATTGTTTTTTAAATTCATCTATATCGCTAATATTGTTTTTAAGTTTTAAAACATTTATAAAATCTGTTCCTATATCTCCTGTTATGCCGTATTTGATAGGATTTTGTTTTATAAATTCATTTAAATCTTCTACTTGACTTTGGCTTATATTTTTATCATAGCCATTAAGTTTTCCAGCTATGGTTGTTTCACCTTCTATAAGAGGATTTTGTCCTGACATACCTGCAAAAAATGCCATTAAAACACCACCTTTACTTATAGCACCATTATCATTTTTATAAAATGATGCTCCAATATCTATGTGGGAACTTGGAGCAAATATATCGCTATTCTTTTTAGTGTAATCGTTAGGAGAATTTTCATTCCAACTTGGAAAACTTAATGCCAATTGTTTAGAATTTTGATAGATTTGCAAATCATTATTTGCACTTAAGGCACTATCAAACTCTTTTTGGGTTTGATAGATATTTTCTACCTGAAAGCTTTTTTTATCATAAGAAAATCCCAAAGGGATTTTGCTTAAATCTTCAGTAGTAAAATTTCCACTCGGTTCATCAATAAGCTGTGAAAAAACCTTATAAGCATTACCTAAACTTTTGGCAATATCTATATTGGTAAAAGATTTAAAATTAAGGTTAGTGATATAATTAACAAAATTTTCAGCACCTTTAGCATAAATCTTATAATCTTTTGGAATTCCCGCTGCTTCGTTAAAATCACTTGTAAAAAAGCCATCTTTATCTACATCATAGCCTAAAACTTTATTGTTTGTTTTAGTAGTGTCTTGGGTGTCTTGTAGATTTTTTACACTATTATTTGAAGTATTTGAATTTAAGGAAGAGTTGTTATTGTTTTTAATATTAAGATTGACAAAGGAGTTATTGAAAGTTGAGTTGATACCTATCATTTTTAATCCTTTTTATAATTTAAATTTTTATATTTTTAAGCCTTAATATCTATAATTTTTGCCGAAGTGTTTTGAGAAAGAAATTTATTAAATTCTCCTGCATCATCATCACTAAAATTCATACCAAAAAGAAGTTCTAATTCTTTACTAGTGCTAAATTTACCTTCTAATAGTTTTTTTAAAAGTTCATTCATTTTACTATCATCTTTGTAAGTTTCTTTGTTTTTACTTTCTGCTTGTATAGGCTTAAAAGGCTTTTCTTTGTCTTCTTCTGAAGTTTCTTTGTTATTTGTGCTTTTTGTAGGATTATTATAATCTATACCTTTTGCCTTTTCTGCTTCTTCTAGTGATTTTACAAACTCATCGTGTCTTTGTTTGAAATCAAGATATTTAGTTTTAAATTCTTCTAAACTCATATCAGCATTGATTAATTGATTATATTCTTTTCCTAAATTTTCAATAGTTTTAGTGAGTTTATCATTTCCTAAATTCTTGGCTCTATTCATATAATTCCATATAGATAAACTATCTCCCATAGGATTGCCCCAACCTTCTTGTTCATAAGAGTATTTTAAAGGATTTGCATTCATAAAGGATAAAAATTCTTTTATTTTATCATTGTCTGTATTGCTATTAAGTCCAGCTAATTTACCTAATAAAGTAGTTTTTCCTTCAACAAAGCTAAGATTATTTGTAAAAAAAGCAACTAAGGCACCACCTTTGGATATTTCTCCATTTTGTATTTGATATTTGTTTGAACCTAAGTCAGCTACATTTTCATCAACAAGTTTCCAAATGAAAGCATTACCACTTTGTAGCTCTTGCCAATAATTTATTCCATCTTTTTGTGGTAAATTTTGTAAATCTTGTTCTTTAAGATTTTCTCCTAATCCATTATCTTTTACGAAAGATGAAAAAGAATTATAAGTATTTCCTATAGTTTCGGCAATGTCTATTTGCGAGTAAAAAGGTTGTCTTTTAAGAAAGCTATTTACAAAATTATTTAAACCCTCTGCAAAAATCTTATAATCTTTTGGTAATCCTGCAGCTTCGTTAAAATCATTTGTAAAAAAGCCATCTTTATCTACACCATAGCCTAGTATTTTACTTACTGCTTGTGATTTATCGCTTACAAAGTTTGAGTTATCATTTGTAACATTAGATGATTTTGTATTTGAAGTATTATTGCTAAAAGTATTTGTGTAATTGTAGCTTGAATAAGAATTTATACCATTAATCATCTTTGCCACCTTGTAAAAATAAGATTTACAAGACATATCGGTAAAAATGATTTTTTCTTAAGTATTTTTACTCATATATTTAAAATATAAAGCACAAGTCTTCTAGTGTCTAAAGAAAAAAATCTTACTTAATCTTCCAAAGTCCTTATAATCAAACTTTTGGGCAAATTAAAGTGTTCTATAAGCTCTTTTTCTTTTTCTCTCATTTCTCCATTATCTACCTCATGATCAAATCCAAGCAAATGAAGCATGGCATGGATAAAAAGCAAGCTTACTTCCTCTTCAAAACTATGTCCTAACTCTTTAGCTTTCTGTTTTGCCAAATCTATATTAATCACAACAGAACCCAAAGGCAAGCTCTCATCGATATTTTCAAGTGGAAAAGAAAGCACATCAGTGGTTTTATCTTGCTTTCTTTGCTCTAAGTTAATCTCTTGCATTTCCTTACTTTCTACAAAAACAAGTTCCACATCCTTAGAGCTTAAAAAACTTGCTATAGGCTCTAAAAATTCGCATTTTTCATCACTTAATATCATAAACCCTCCTTGATCAATTGATACAAATTCCCTATTTCTTCATCGCCAAAAATCGCACAATTTTTACTTTCATAAAAATTTTTTAATTTCTGCCTTTCAAATGCATAACCTAAAGCACAAGTGTGATGCGAAGGTAAAAAAGCACGGATTAAAGTGATGGGATTTTCTATGCTTTCATCACAAGCAAAACATCTAAATTCTTGATGGAGTCTCCCCTCAAATTCTAAAATCTTAAGATAAGCATCCACAATCACGCGCTTGGGATTTTGCTTTTCAAAACGCTTTACACATTCATCTAAAAGCTCAAAATAAAAACTTTCAAGTACTTGAGCATCTTTTAAATGATGATACAGAAGACGGATAAATTCCTGCCAAATCAGCATTTTTTCACGATCCATAATCCATACAAAACCCAAATGCAAAACATCCTTAAGTCTTGGCAAAAAGCTAGGATTTTCATCTAAAGCAAAATCAATTTTATAACCATTTAAAATACTAGAATGTCTAAGCCCATAAAAACGATACGCCTTGATAAGCTCTTTAGGGCTTAAAATATAAACAATCAAATCCTCATCTTTTACTTTTTGCGTATGAAGTATAAAGCCTTGCATTAAAGTATTTCAATGCCATAAGCTCTAAGTAGATCAAAAGCGGATTTTTCTAAATTTTCATCAAAACTTGCACTTAAATTTTGATGGAGTATAAGTCTTGAATTTGGCTTCGCACTAAAGGCTAAAATGATATTACAAAAGACGCAAATATGGGAAACAAGTCCTGCAAAATGAATTTCTTCGTATTCACTTTTTGCGATAAAATTTGCAAATTCTAAACTTCCAAAAGTATTTTTATGAAAAACCTTATGAGCTTTTTGCAAAAAGGGTGTAAATTCTTTAGGCATTTGCCAACCCAAACTGTCTTTTATACAATGCTCAATAGGCAAATTTAACCCTTCTTTACTCCTTAAATAATCCTCATCATGAGTATCACAAGTAAGAAGTAAATGTGTGGTGTTAAAATCGATTTGATTGAGAGTATTAAGGATATTTTCTTTGATTTTTAAAGCTTTTTCAAAGCCCAAACTTCCATCGATAAAATCATTTTGATAATCTACCAAAACAAAAGCTTTTTTCATCAAATTATGCCTTTTCTAGCCAAAAACTTTCTGTGTGCAAATTCGAAAAAGCGGTTTTTAAACTCGTAAAAAGCTTAGGATGTTCTTTTTCTAAATTGGCTAAAAGTTGCTTTGCTTCTTCTCTTGCATGTGGAAATTTTACATTTTTTTCGCTTAGTTTCATACCAGGGCAAAATTCATTTCCTATAACCTGAAGTTCATTTTGCGTAGCATTATCTCTAAGTTGTCTTTCGCGCACAAAAATCAAAGGGCGTATAACCGTAATACCTCGTTTGCTTTGATAAATAGGCGCTAAAGTTCTTAAAGCTCCATTATGGATAAAATTCATAAAAAAGCTCTCAGCTGCATCATCTAAATGGTGTGCGATAGCTAATTTGTTAAAACCTTTTTCAAGAGCATAAGTATACAAAGCACCTCGACGCATTCTTGAGAAATAACTACAAAAGCTTGAATTTTTTCTTATTGTATCGCCCGAAACTTCATAGATATTTGAATCAATCACGCTGTGTTTAATCCCATGCTCCTCACAATGTGCATGAAGCCCTGAGTAATCCTCACCCATACCATAGCTTAAAGTTGCTGCTTCAAGCTCGAATTTAAAAGGTGCGTGAGCTTGCATTCTTTTCAAAAGATGTGCTAAAGCTAAAGAATCTTTTCCGCCGCTAAGCCCTAAAAGAACCTTATCTCCATCTTTAATGAGTCCAAATTTAGCATTAGCTTGTGCAACTTGGCGTATTAATTTTTTGCTAAGATTTATCATAATTTTTCACACATTTTAAGCACAAAATTAGCCGAAATTTTGGCTGAATTGATCACAAATTCATCAAAATCAAATTCTGCCTTTTCGCCGGCTTTATCACTCATCGCCCTTAAGATAAAACAAGGCACTTTTAAAGCATCACACACTAAAGCCACACTTGCTCCTTCCATTTCGCAAGCATCGGCATTAAAAATCTCTCTGATTTTTGCTTTCTTTGCCTCATCGCAGATAAATTCATCACCCGTTGCGATAATACCTGCACGAAGTTTGATATTTAATTCTTTTGCGACTTCTAAGGCAAGATTGTTTAACTTATCATCTGTTTTTATAAAAATTTCATTCCCTGGAACAAAACCCAATGGATGCCCAAAAGCAGTGATATCAAGATCATATTGTGCTAATTTAGTCGCATAAAGCAAGTCGCCAATCTCAAGCTCAGGATTAAATGCTCCTGCAACACCTGTAAAAAGCAAAACTTGCGCTCCAAATTTTTCTATCATTACGCTAGCGCTTAGGGTAGAATTTACCTTGCCTATCTTAGAATAAGCAAGAATAAGTTCATGGTTTTTATAGTTTGCAAAATAATAAGTATTATTAGCGTGTTCTATTTTTGTATAATCTTTTAATATTTCAAGCAAAGGAGTGATTTCTTCACTCATTGCACCTAAAATTGCTATTTTCATTTATATTACCTTTAAAAATTCTTCTATATCATTCATATTTGTTAAAGCATAGGTTTCTTTTGAAGTGATTTTTTTATTTAAACCTTTAAGCACGCTAGCGCCAAATTCTATAAAATAATCTGCTTCATTTTCACAAGCTTTAATGCTTTGTTTATAAAGCACAGGAGCTACAAGTTGGGTTTTTAAAAGCTCAAGAGCCTCTTGTTTGCTTGTATAAGCTTTAGCTGTAGCATTAGAAATCACGGCTTTAAAATTAGGCTCTAGTATTCTTTCAAGCTCTATGCAAAGCTTATTAGACGCGTTTTCTAAAAGCGGACAATGGCTTGCTACACTCATATTTAAAAGCATAGCCCTTTTAGCACCTGCTTCCTTAAATACACTTTCATAGCTTGCTAAATCAGGTTTTAAACCTGCAACAACGATTTGCCCATCGCAGTTATAATTAGCTGCAAAAATCTTTTTATCTTCATCTCTAGCTTTTTGACAAAGTTCTTCCACTTTCTTATCATCAAGCCCTAAAATTACCATCATACCTGCTTCAACCTTTGCACAATCCTCTTGCATAAAAAGCCCTCTTTTATGCACAAGCATAGTTGCTTCTAAAAAGCTAAAAGCACCATTGATCGCCAAAGCTGAAAATTCACCCAAAGAATGACCTAAAGAAAATTTAGCCTTAATATCAGGTTTTAATTCGCTCAAAGTACTATAAGCCATTAAAGAATTTAAGAGTATGGCAGGTTGTGTAAATTCACTTTTGTTTAAATCTTCATTTTCATTAAATAATAAATTTTTAAAATCAATTTTACAAAAATCGCTGGCGTTTTCTAGAAGTTCTTTTGCGGTTTTGGAGTTTTCATAAAAATCTTTACCCATGCCAAGACTTTGAGAGCCTTGACCTGGAAAAATAAATACAGCGTTCATCTTAGTGGCAACCACATCCGCCGCCACCGCCACCGCAGCATCCGCCACCGCCATGTCCGTGATGATCGTGTCCGTGTCCACTTCCACAACCACAACTATGGCTTCCTGCGATAATGCCTGTAAGAAGCTCATCTTCGCTTGCTACTCTAGCATCTACTATATTTAAAGAAAAAAGCAAATCACGACCTGCATAAGGATGATTATAATCAATAGTCACATCATTATCGCCAATTTCTTTAACAGTAACGCGAACGGTTTCACCATTTTCACCCTCACCAAAAAGCTCCATACCTATTTTTAAATCAATACCTGCAAATTGTTCTTTTGGTAAAACTTGCACCGCATTTTCATCGTATTCGCCTAAACCTTTTTCTTTCTTAACTACAACATCAGCATTACTAGGGCAATCAAGCTTCATAACTTCTTCTTCTAAAGCTTCTAAGATTTGACCTTTGCCTAAAATAAAAGAAATAGGTTGAGCATATAAATTTGATTCTAAAACTTCATTTGTATTTGCATCTTTTAGTTCATAAAACATTGAAACTACGCTATTTTTTTCTATAGCCATTTTTTCTCCTTGATATTATTTTCTATTTGGGGAAGCTTTTGCTTCCGGTGAGTTAGGATAATTTGTCTTTAAAGCCTTATAAAATCCATTAGCTGTTTTTGGATCTCCTATCTTATCAAGAGAAATCGCTGTGTGATATAAGAGCTTTGGAAAATAATCCCCTTTAGTGCTCAAAGCAGAGCTTTTTTTATAATAAGCAATAGCATTATTATACTTTTTTTGCTTATACTCAATTTCTCCTAACCAAAAATTTGCTCTTGCGGGTTTGTATTGTTTTTGTATGAGATAATTTAACTTAATTTTACTATTCTCATAAGAATTATTATTTAAATCTTTGATAGCCAAGTCTAAAATTTCATTATTTTTTTTCTTTTTCCAAGAATCATCTATTTGTTTAACTTCTTTTTCTTGCGTTGAAGCAACACTGATGTTATTTTCATTGCTAGAAGTTATGTTTTTATCATCAGTTGATAGAGGCACGACAACTGTATTTTTGATACTTAAATTTGTACTATTTAAGTCATCTTTAGATACATAATTTGCGTTAATAGAATCAACCAAAGAACTTAATTCGGTTAAAATTTTCTTAATTTGCTTATTATTAGCATCTTGAATTTTTCTACTTTCTTCAACATAAGCTTTTAAATTTTGAAGTTCTGTGCTTAAATTATTTTCTATAGCTTCAAAATTAGTTTCAAGTTGTGTTAGTCTAGAATTGGATTTAGCATACTGCGAATTTATACCTTCTAAGGTACTTTGCAATCCTTCAACTCTTTGTTCAATCTCATTAATTCTAGAATTTGCTTGTGCGTTATTATTGCTTAAAGTATCTAATTTTTCCTTGAGTAATTTTTCACTTGATGTTAAACCATAGGGGGAATTACTGGTTAAATCTCCTGCACCAAAAGCAGAGCTTTCTGCATAAAGTAAAGTAGCTCCGATAAGAGCTACTGAGAATATTTTTTTCATCAATTATCTTGATAGTTTAAATTCTGCACGACGATTTTGAGCATCGCAAGCTTTTGTTTTTTCTGTACATACTGGATTTGTTTCGCCATAGCTTTTAACAGCGATTCTGTCAGAATTTACACCTTGAGCGATTAGAGCTTCTTTAACTGCTTTTGCTCTTTTTAAACCTAAAGCTTGATTATACTCATCTGTTCCCCACTCATCGCAGTTACCTTCAACAGTGATACTTACACCGCTTACTTCATTGTTGAAGATATTAGCATTTGTATTAACAACATTTTGCATATCTGGGCGGATATTAAATTTATCAAAATCAAAATACACTTTTCCTAAAGTATCATTAAGTTGAGAAATTTTTGAATCAATATCCCAGCCATCACTACCACCTGTTCCACGATTCGAATCTACACTTGTATCACCACTTACGCTAGTGCTTTTTGTGCTACAACCACTGATAACCAATGCAAATGCTGCAATAGAACTAAAAAGAATTTTTTTCATTTATGACCTTTCAAAGTTAATAAATTGTTAGCATTATATCTAAAATTAATTAAATTTAACCAAAAATTACAAATTTTTACCAATCAATAGACTGAATTTTCCCAACTTTTAATGGAAAATAGAAAGTCTTGTTCGCATTAACACGAATAACACCTAAAGCACTCTGTGCTCCAAGATATTTAATAAAGACTATACTCCCACCATCACTTGAAAATCTAGGAAATAAATTTTTTCCATTTGCGGTAAACTGACGAATACCTGTGCTATTAATTGACATTAAATAAATATTAAAAACACCTACTTGATTTGGCTCACGACTAGAGTATACTAAAAAATCTTTATAAGTTGAAACTGCGGAATTATTTTTACCATGAAAAACCGCTTGCTCAGCAGATCCATTATTGACATTTTGTATAAAAATATTAGGATAACCTAAGCGATCGCTAACAAAAACAAATTTACTATCATCTACGCCTATAAAATTCCCATTTACATCTATACCCGAATAATTTGTAAGTTGAGTTAAATTTTTAGACTTTAAATCATATAAATAAATATCAGGCTGATCTTTTGGAGCCATAGTCACAAGTAATTTACTGCCATCTAAGCTCACATCACTTGCTACAACCATACCTCCACTCGATAAAATTTTACTCGCTTTATTGGTTCTTAAGTCATAACGATAAAGTGTTGGTCTATCATGATCATATGCGGTATAATAAAAAATGCTTTGCTCTTTATTTCCCCATTTAGGAAATAAATTCAATCCTCCATCAATGATTACTTTTTGATATGTTAAAGTATAATCTGCCATGATAATTTGACTTTTTTTAGAGCTTGAATTTCTAGCAATCAAAATTTTATGATCCATCCATTCAACAGGCGCAAGTCCTAATGCATTTACAGAAGCCTTTACGCTTTTGTGAGCTAAAAAAGGATACTGTTCTACACCATTTAAAGCATAGGTTTGGCTTGATTTTTCCAAGCCCCCTGCTTTAATCTTGACATGCAAATTTAAAGCATTACCATTTTTACTTAAATCATACTCAAAAGTATAATTTGCAGCTTCTGAACTTGCATCACTTACAACTTCAAAATTTGAACTTACCTTCAAGTCATTTACAATGATATTATAAAAACTGCGCTTTAAATTAATATCACTTAAATTCGAATTGTCTTTAACAATGATTTTTGGTAAGACTACACCCGAATTTACAACATCAATCACAGGATCTTCTGCCCAAAGTATTCCTAAAAAAATTAAAAATACTGTTACAATTTTTTTCATTTTTACTCCTAAATTATTTTTGAATTTGTGCCTCATCTTTTAAATTCATAGTAATACTTATGCTTTTATTTTGAGGTGGATAAGCTATAAATTTACCTTTTTGGTTTTCCAAAAATTCAGCTACTTTTGCATCATATAAAGAATTTCCACTTTTTTCGACTGAAGTATAACCAAAATTTCCATTTTCATCAATAAAAATTTTTACCTTAACTGAAATATTTTCACTATTGGGATGATATTGCCTCCATCTTTGTGTAATGGTGCGCACTACCTTTCCTAAAAACTCATCATAAATTCCTGTCTTTTGATTTTTAATACTTTCACCTTGATTGATACTTTCTTCTTCAAGTAAACTATCGTTTAATTGCTTTACAAGTTCTGAGGCTTGAGTTTTTGAGCTGCTTCTTGTTTCCGATTTGGCGCTTGATTGTATTTTGGTAGTTTTTTCCTCTTGTATCTCTTTGATACTACCAAAAAGTTCATTAAAATTACTAGCTTTTTGATCCACATCTTCAGTTTTTACTGCTTTATTTGTAGTTTGCGCAAAAAGTTTTTCAATATCAAGCTCTTGAGTAGGTTTTTGAATATCCTTGGGGGCACTTTGTTCGTTTACGACTTTCTTTGAAGGCTCCATAAGCTCTATATCGATAAAACTATCTTGGATATCAGTGTATTGGATTGCAGGTTCCATGTGAGTTACAAGTCTAAAAAAAATAAGAATTATAATAAAAATATAAACCGCAACAGCAAGCAAAAATGAATTTATCTTGCCTAAACCATATTCTTTCATGAGCTTATTCTGTTTGTAAGGCGACTTTACTAAAGCCTAAATTTTTAATACTTCTTAGGACAAAAATAACATCATCATACTTTAAACTCTTATCGGCTCTAATAAACACTGGCTCATCGGTATTAAATTGTGCTTTCTTTTGTGCAAGATTATCCGCAAAACTTACAAAACTATATTTTTCTTGATTTAAAAATATTTCTTTTTTGGCATTGATACTGACAATCAAGCTTTTAACACTAGGAGCACTTGTGGATTTTTGACTTCCTTGAGGAAGATTGATTTTTTCTTCATAAGTAATGCTTGGAGCTGTTACCATTAAAATAGCCAATAAAACAAGCATGATATCAACCAAAGGAGTTATATTAAGCTCTGGCTTCTCATCATCAAATGGCATATCTTAAATCCTATTTATTAGAACTAATAACTTTAATCTCACTATCAATAATACTTAAAAGTTCAAAAGCCTTTCTTTTAATAATAAGATGAAAAGTATAAGCAGGAATAGCAACTAAAATACCACAGCCTGTGGCAACCAAAGCTTCGCTGATCTTAGGTGCGATAATGCTTAAAGAATTTTGTGTCCCTAAACCACCAAAAGTCTCAAGTATAGAAATAACTGTTCCAAAAAGTCCTATAAATGGAGAGGTTGAAGCTACTATACTGAGCCAAGTAAGCCCATTAGATGCACGACGACTTGCTAAATTTTTATAAATCTCAAGATGTGATAAGCTAGTATCCGTGCACTTTCTTAAAATAGAGCGCGTTCTACTCAAATCTTTTTCGCCCAAGAGTAGAGATTCTAGACTTTCTTTTTCTTTATTTTTCCAAGCCGCTAAATAAGTCATTCTTGAAAAAAGTATAAAAAAAGAAAGTATAAAGTATAAGGAAAGCCAAGCTAAGACTATATAAGTGATTATACTTGAGCTTCCAAAAAACTGAAATATCGCTTCAAAATTCATCTACCTAACCTTTGCATTGTCAAGCTTTGAAAAGGTAGCAGCTAAAGCTGTATTATCTGAACTCATAGATTTGATTAATTCTTTAGCACTTTCAAGATTTTTCTCTATTTCACTTTCACTAGAACCCGAAATCCAAACCGCGCCCTTAGCCAAAACGCTGATCTTATCTTCATCTACCTTAGCATGACCTGCATCAATTGCGATTAACTCATGATTTAAATCAGCTTTTTCTATATCAATTACACCAGATTTTAAAGATGAAACCAAAGCAGCATGTCCTTTAAGTACTCCAAATTCTCCTTCGCTTCCTGGCAAGGTAACTGATTTTACCTCCCCTTGATAAATTACACCCATAGGTGTAACTATTTCAAAACTGATTAAATTGTCCATAAATTAACCTTTCAGTTTATCTGCTTTTGCAATAGCTTCGTCGATATTACCCACCATATAGAAAGCATTTTCTGGCAAGTGATCGTATTTACCTTCTAAAATTCCCTTAAAGCCGGCAATAGTTTCCTCAAGAGAAATATATTTTCCAGGGCTACCTGTAAATACTTCTGCAACGAAGAATGGTTGTGATAAGAATTTCTCTATTTTTCTTGCTCTTTCAACGATCAATTTATCTTCTTCACTTAATTCATCCATACCTAAAATTGCAATGATATCTTGCAAATCTTTATATTTTTGAAGTACAGATTGAACACCGCGTGCAACTTTATAGTGCTCTTCACCGATGATATTTGGATCAAGCATTCTTGAAGTTGAATCAAGTGGATCAACTGCAGGATAAATACCCTTTTCAGCAATAGATCTATTTAAAACCGTTGTTGCATCTAAGTGAGCAAAAACAGTTGCAGGAGCTGGGTCTGTTAAGTCATCTGCTGGAACATAAACCGCTTGAACTGAAGTAATTGAACCTTTTTTAGTTGAAGTAATTCTTTCTTGGAATTTACCCATTTCACTTGCCAAAGTCGGTTGATAACCCACAGCTGAAGGAATTCTTCCTAAAAGCGCAGACATTTCAGAGCCTGATTGTGAAAATCTAAAGATATTATCGATAAACATCAAAACATCAAGACCCATTTCATCTCTAAAATACTCAGCCATAGTAAGACCTGTTAAAGCAATACGGTTTCTTGCCCCTGGTGGTTCATTCATTTGTCCATAACATAAGGCAACTTTATCCAAAACATTACTTTCTTTCATCTCATTATAAAGATCATTCCCCTCACGAGTTCTCTCACCAACACCCGCAAATACCGAATAACCGCTATGTTTAAACGCAACATTGTGAATAAGCTCCATAATAATAACTGTTTTACCAACGCCAGCACCACCAAAAAGTCCTACTTTACCACCTTTTGCATAAGGAGCAAGCAAATCCACAACCTTAATACCTGTTTCAAAAATTTCACTTTTTGTGCTTTGATCTTCAAATGCAGGTGGATCTCTATGAATTGCCCATTTTTTATCAAAAGCAACTTCTTCGCCTTCGTCGATCAAATCTCCTGTAACATTAAAAATTCTTCCTAAAACTTTTTCACCCACAGGAACACTAATAGGAGCACCTAAAGCTTCTGCTTTAAGTCCTCTTACTAAGCCATCTGTCATATCCATAGCAATAGTTCTAACTCTATTATCGCCCAAGTGTGCTGCTACTTCTAAAACAAGTTTTTGTTTTTTGCCTTCACTTTCAAAATTTACAACAATGGCTTCATTAATTTGAGGCAAATAGTCGTTAAAATCTACATCAACAACTGGACCTAATACTTGTGAAATAAATCCTTGCATTATTTATACTCTCCTTAAAAATTTACTATTTCATTGACTCAACACCACTGATAATTTCGATAAGTTCAGTAGTGATAGATTCTTGTCTTGCTTTATTGTAAGCTAAATTAAGTTGTTTAACTCTAGCTTTTGCGTTATTGGTGGCATTGTCCATAGCCTGCATTCTTGCACTATGTTCTGCAGCCAAGGAATCAATTAATGCATAATACATATTGTATTCAAAATATGTTTTCATCAAATCTCCCAAAAGATCTGTATCTTCAGGTTCAAGTTCTAAAAGTGAATTTGAGTTTCCTTCGATTTGTTTTGGCTCTACTGGGATTAGATGAGAAATTTTTAACTCTTGCGTGATCATATTTTTATATCCATTATGCACTAAAACAACTTCATCTGTTATTCCATTTAAATAATCATCTACAGCAGCTTGAATAACAGAGCAAGCTTTATCATAATCAGGACTTGAGCTTAAGCCAAGATATTTTTCCAAAAGCTCTATTTTTTGAAAATTAAAATACTCAATTCCTGTTTTTCCAATAGCTCTTAAACGAACATTGATATTTTTTTCTTCATATTCCTTTAAAAGTTCACTTACAGCCTTTAAGGTCTTGATATTAAAACCACCACAAAGCCCTTTATCTGCTGTTATGAAGATTAGATCCACATTTTTGATTTGATTTTTCTTATGAAATAAAACAAATCTTGAATCCTCTTCATTATGAACAATCTTATTGACTTGAAATGAAATTTCACTTAAAATCTCATCAATTTTTTGCGCATAAACCCTAGATCTTTTTGCTGCTTCTTCTGCCTTTTTTAATTTGGCAGTAGAAACAAGCTTCATTGCATTGGTTGTTTTTTGCGTATTGTGGACGCTTTTTATTTTTCTTTTAATTTCTTTTAAATTAGACATAAAAGAACCTTATAAATGATTTGCTTTAAACTCGTTTATTGCTTTAGCTAATTTCTCTTCTAGCTCTGCATCTAAAGCTTTTTTCGAACGAATTTGTTCAAAAAGATCTGGATATTTTGCTTCTATAAATGGATAAATTCCATCTTCAAATTCTCTGATTTTTGAAACAGCAACATCATCCAAATAACCCTTTGTTCCTGCAAAAATTAAAACTACTTGTTTTTCAACACTAAGTGGAGAATAAGGAGGTTGTTTTAATAATTCAACCATTCTTTGTCCGCGCTCTAGTTGTTTTCTACTTGCTTCATCTAAATCACTTGCAAATTGAGCAAAAGCTTGAAGTTCTCTATATTGTGCAAGATCAAGTCTTAAAGTTCCTGAAACTTGTTTAGTTGCTTTAATTTGAGCCGCACCACCCACACGAGAAACAGATAGACCCACATTGATAGCTGGACGAATTCCTGAGTTAAATAAATCAGTTTCTAAGAAAATTTGTCCATCGGTAATCGAAATAACATTAGTTGGAATATAAGCTGAAACATCTCCTGCTTGAGTTTCGATAATTGGCAAAGCTGTTAAAGAACCTGCACCTAACTCATCATTTAATTTACTAGCTCTTTCTAAAAGTCTTGAGTGAAGATAGAAAACATCACCAGGATAAGCCTCGCGACCTGGAGGACGGCGTAAAATCAAAGACATTTCACGATAAGCCACAGCATGCTTACTCAAATCATCATAAACAATTAAAGCGTGTTTTGCATTATCTCTAAAAAACTCGCCCATAGTTACACCTGTGTAAGGTGCTAGGTATTGAAGTGCTGCTGGATCTGAAGCGCCCGCATTTACAACTATAGTATAATCCATAGCTCCATGCTCTTCAAGTCTTTTTACAACTTGAGCCACTGTACTTTGTTTTTGTCCTATAGCTACATAAATACAAACTACTCCTTGTCCTTTTTGAGAAATGATAGTATCTACAGCTACAGTGGTTTTACCTGTTTGTCTATCACCTATGATAAGCTCTCTTTGACCACGGCCAATCGGCACAAGTGCATCTATAGCTTTAATCCCTGTATGTAAAGGTTCATGCACACTTTTTCTAGCCATAATACCTTTAGCTTTTTCTTCTACAAATCTAAATTCATTGCTATTGATAACCCCTTTGGCATCAATTGGTTCACCAAGCGCATTCACCACGCGACCAATAAGAGCTTCTCCTACTGGAACTTTAAGAAGTTTTTTAAGACGTTTTACAGAAGTACCTTCTTTTAAACCCTCTCCTTTTCCAAGTATAACTATACCCACGCTACTTTCTTCAAGGTTTAATGCCATACCTTTATCGCCATTGTCAAATTCTACCATTTCACCGGCCATAATATTTTTAAGACCATAAACCTTAGCTACACCATCAGCTACTGAAATAATTTTTCCTGTTTCTTCGATCTCTAAATTTAAATCAAAATTTTCGATTCTTTCTTTTATGATAGAACTGATTTCATCAGCTTTAAATTTCATTACACATTCTCCTTAAATAATTTTGAGTATATATTCGCTCATCTTGTTTTGAAGAGCTTTCATTGAAAAAGAAATTTCATAACCTAATTCTTCTAGTGAAATTTTCACACCTTCATTTAAACCTGCTTTATTTTGCAATTTAATTTTGACACCAAACTTAGCACCAAGTCTACTTTCAAGCTCTTTGATACTATCTTCGCTTAATACTTCTTTAGAATAAACGGTTCCTAAAAAAATATTTTCTTTAAAAGATTTCTGTCTTTCGAGCTCTTTAGCAATTTGAGGAATGCAAGGGAGTCTTGAATTTTCTGCTAATAATTTTAAAAAATTATTAAAACTAGGACTAGCTTTTTCTATTAAAGAAATAACAAATTCTAATTTTTTTTCTTTTTGAATTTGATTTGATTCTATGATATTTTTAAATTTAGGTAAGGCAAAAGCTGAGCTTAAAATAGACAAATTATCATAAAATTCTGAAATATCTGCTCTTAAAGTTATAGCTTTTGCGTATCTTTTGGCTATTAAATCATTCATTAAGACACCTTCTTCATCATAATATCAATGATTTCATTCTGTTTTAAAGCAATATTTGAATCTTCAAAAATCTCTTTAAGAGTTAAAGACACAACTTCTTTTTCCATTTTTCTAAATTCATAGCTTTTTTGTTCTTCAAAATGTTTTTCAAGTAAAGCGAGCTCATTTTGAGTTTCTTCTTTAATTTTTTGAGCAAGCACCTCTGCTTCTTTTTTTGCTACAACTAAAGCTGCTGCTGCATTTGCTTTAGCTTCTTCAAGCTTTTTCATTGTGTCAAGTTTTTTTGCTTTACTTTCCAAAAGCTTCTTTTGAATTTCATCTAATTTTAAAGAAATTCTTAAAATTCGATTTTTATAAAAAGCTTTAAAAGGATTTGCTACAAAATAATACAATATGGCTATAAAAATTAAGAAATTTATTGTTCTTGGAACAATATCATACTCTCCGCTACCATTAGATGCACCAAAGGCACATAAAGGCAGTAAAAAAATAAAGTAAAATAGCTTTTTCATCTTTCTCCTTATTAGTGCTGTTTAATATTATTTTGCAAAGCTTGTTTAAGGTCAGGCAAATGTGCTGACAAATGGTCTTGAAGTTCTTTTTTTTGAGATATTAATTCGGTATAGAAGTTAGCCATTTTACGCTCTAGTTCTTCCTTTTTAGCTTTTATAGCTTGTTGAGCTTCCTCTTTAGCTGCATTGATGGCATTTTGTTTGATTTTATGGATTTCTTCTCTTGTGCTCACATGAATTGCTTCAACCTCGTCGTTAGCTCCTAGCATTTCTTGTGAATTTTCTTTGACTTTGTTTTCGTCATTTTTTATAGAATCATTTCTTTCATCCATAAATTTCAAAAGGGGCTTATATAGCATAGTGTTTAAAATCACTATCATAGCTAAAAAAATAGCCATAGTAGCAAGCATTATGGAAGGATGCATATCTTCAAACATAGATCTCCTTTGGGATATTATAGGTCTTTTATTGTAACAAATAAAAACTAAGACTTTGTTAAATTTTGTTAAGAATTTCAGTCAGTTTTTTAATTTTATCAATATTATCTAAACGAATAATGAGTTCTTTTTTATTATTTTTACACATAAAACCGATTTTATTTAAAATTTGTTTTAAATTTTGCATCGAGTTTTCAAATTCTTCATCTTCTATATTTTCTTTATTTTTAACTTTTTGAACAAGTCTTTCTGTATCTCTTACGCTAAGTTTTTGTCCCAAAATGCTATCTACAAGCACTTTTTCATCTTCTTTATCTAAACCTACTAAAACCTTAGCATGACCTTGTGAAATCTTACCGCTTGCTATAAGCTCTTGTGTTTTAGAATCTAAATTTAAAAGCCTTAAAGTATTTGTGATTTGCGTTCTGCTTTTATGAATGAGTTCGGCTAAATTTTCTTGAGTAATATTATAAACTTCTATTAAATCCTTATAAGAATTTGCAAGTTCGATAGGATTTAAATTTTCCCTTTGGATATTTTCTATGAGTGCTAATTCTCTAAGTTTACTCTCATCACTATCCGATACAAAGGCTAGTATATTTTCCTCTCCTAAAATTTGAGTAGCTCTAAGCCTTCTTTCGCCAGCTACCAAGATAAAACTATCGTTTTTTTTAAGTACAATTATGGGTTGTATTAATCCATGCTCTTTTATAGAATTTGCAAGTTCATTTAAAGCCACTTCGTCAAAAGTTTTTCTTGGTTGAAAAGGATTTGGAGTGATTTTTGAAATTTCTATAAGACTCACTTGATTTTTATCAAGACCTAATTCTCTACTATAAACCTCTCCTACATCTCCCATTAAGGTGCTTAAGCCTCTATTTTTATTAAGACCCATTGTTTTATCCTAAAATCGAATATGCTAAATTTTGATAAGCCAAAGAACCAGGAGATTTTATATCATAAAGTATGATAGGCTTTCCAAAGCTTGGGCTTTCAGCTAATTTTACATTGCGAGGTATAACGATAAAATCATCTTCATTGCCATTAATAGTAAAAAGCTGCTTTTTAAAATTCTGCTTTAAATCCTCCACAACATCTTTAGAAAGATTATTTTGCGAGCTATACATAGTCGGCAAAAATCCTCGCACTTTTAATTTAGGATTGATAGTTTTTTTAATAATTTTAATCGTATTTAAAACCATCGCCACACCTTCAAGCGCATAAAACTCACATTGTATAGGTATGATAACACTATCGCTAGCAACAAAAGCATTGATAGTGATACTTCCAAGTGCAGGCGGAGAATCGATGATGATAAAATCATACTCATCAAGCACTTCTTGAATTTGGTTTTTAAGTATCATTTTTTTTTCGTTGTTTTCACCCTTGGCAAGTTCTTGTTCGATACCTACAAGACCTATATTTGAAGGAGCTAGATGAAGTTGAGGCAATTCTGTTTTTAAAATAATATCGGAAAGTTTTTTTCTACCTATAAAAACATGGTAAATATTGTATTCATAATTGTTACGATTAAAACCCAAACCTGTTGTAGCATTTGCTTGTGGATCCACATCAATTAAAAGAACTTTTTTTTCGGCCACTGCTAAAGATGCTGCCAAATTCACAGCTGTTGTGGTTTTACCTACTCCACCTTTTTGATTTGCTATAGTAATAATCTCACTCATCTTAAACTATACACCCTTTTATCGCCTAGTAAAATTGATCCATCCTCATATAAAAAAGCATTTTCAAGTGAAAATACCTTACCTTCATAATGGACACTAAATTGTCTTGATTTTTCAAATTCTAACATATACTTGCTAAAAATATGCTTCCATAAAAATTTTTTCTCTAGTCTTTGCAAAAACTTCTCTATCAAATCTTCAAGTGAAATTTCAACATCACACAAAGCAGCATCATGAGGAGCAAATTTTAAATTTAAACCCATGCCACCTACTATAAAATCTGAAATTTTTGTGCTTATTATCCCTCCTACTTTTTTATCATCTAAGTATAAATCATTGGGCCATTTAAGCCAAATTCTAGAACCTTTTTCTTGTAAAATTTCCTTTAACAAATAAGCAAAATAAATACTCACAGAAGCCAAAGGCAAATCGCTGGGTAAATCGCTTTCTTTGATGCAAAAAGAAAGATGCAAATTTCCACTAGAGCTTTGCCATAAATTTTCTCTACTGCCTACACCTTTTGTTTGATTTAAGGCATAAAGGGCAAAATTTTCATTGATTTTACCACTTCGAATTTGTTCGCATAAAAAAAGATGGGTAGAATCAATACTTTCAACACAAGCTATCTGCACTTTTAAGCCTTTTTCCATTTAAATAAGTCCTACCATCAAGAGCCTTTTTTCCGCTTTCTTGAAGCTTTTTAATGCGTAAAATTCCTTGTTTGCAAGCAAGCAAAAAACTTTCTTTTTCGAGTTCTAAAATTTCACCCATTTTAGCATTTTGCTTCAACTCATCTACAAGCTCAAGTTCTATAAATTTCAAACCATTTTCTAAAAAAATTCCAGGCCAAGGTGTAAAAGCTAGGTATTTTTGATAAATTTCTCTTGCATTATCTAAACTCACAAGTCCATCTTCTTTTTTAATTTTTTTACAATGTGTAGCCAAGCTTTCATCTTGTTTTTTTGGAAGGAGTTTTTCGTAATTTAAAAGAGTCGAAAGGATAAGTTTTGCTGCTAAGCTTGCTAAAATTTCAAAAACTTCATTTACATTTTTATCTCTTATATCGCACTCCACACTCTCAAGCACAGCTCCTGTATCCAACCCTTCTTCCATAAGCATTGTGCAAACTCCGCTTTTTTCATCGGCATTTAAAATCGCACTTTGAATCGGACTAGCGCCTCGGTATTTAGGCAAAAGCGAAGCGTGTAGATTGATACAAGGAGCTATATCTAAAATAGCCTTAGGTAAAATTTTTCCATAAGCAGCAACTACTATAAAATCGGGTTTTAAAGCACGAATTTGCTCTATAACACTCTCATCTTTTAAAGAATTTGGAGTAAAAATAGGAATTTGTGGAGCTTTTTGAAGTAAAAATGCTTTGGTATCACTTGGTGTTAAAATCTGCTTTCTACCCACAGCTTTATCAGGCTGAGTAAAAAGCGCTAAAAGCTCAAAATTTTCATCTTCTAAAAGAGCTTTTAAAATACAAGTTGCATAGCTTGGTGTGCCCATAAAAATAATTTTTTTCATCATTTCGCTTTGTGTAAAATTCAAGGTTTTGATTATAGCAAATTTGAATTTAAAGCTAACTCAATCCAGTCTAAAATGGAGCATCTTTATAAAAATTTGTAAGGTTTGGAAATTGCCGAATTTTTTAAGGGAATTTAGGCCTTAAGATCTGTTTTAAAGAAATTTTGTGTAAATTCTTTTTGCAAATCTTGTTTTTGATGATCTTGGTAATTGTGTGTGATTCTTTGCTGATTCTTAAGTTTTAAAAGTTTTTCTTTTGTAATATTGGGATTGTTTTGTATCAAAGCTCTAAATTCAGGAAATTCATTAAGCAATTGCTCTTTTTCATTTTCTAAATCATTGCCTGGTAAAATTCTTGGTTCTTCAATCACTATATTTAAAAAACCAGAAGCAGAAGTTCCACTCGTCGCTCTAAAAGGATTATCATAATAAGCCTTAACCTCATTTAATGTTTTGCCTGCATACGAATGCCAAATTTCGCTTGTAGGATCGACAACTAAATGAATTTTTTTGGCTTTATCGCTATCATCTAAAATATCATTTAAAGCATCTATAGCCCAATTCGTATAGCCTTGCATATCTGTACCACCTTTAGCAGAATACTCAAGCCTCGTAATAATCCCATCAAAATTTCTATCGCTTTTTATGCTTTCATCCATAAGTGCTTCTATACTTAAGCTTTTATCGCTAATTGTATTTTCAACATAGCCTGTTGTACTTTGAGCCATTCTTAAAACAACTGCCCCAAAATTCTTACTTAAATCTTGATTTTTTGCGACATCTTCTACTGAATTTTTTAAAGATAAATACTCGTTATTTTCTATTCTGCCGTTTTTATCCCTATCGGCATTTAAAAAATTTCTATTTATCATAATATCTTTATACCAGCCTTCTACAAAAGCGGCTGCTTTTCCGCTTAAGCCTATATTTCCATTAGAAAGTTTTAAAAAATCATTTGCGCTAAAATGATTTGTCAAAAGTTCCATGCTTTCATTGCTTAAATTCAAAGAAATTTCTTTATCATCACTAAAAAAATACACGGAATTTTTTGTATTATTATCAGTATTAAAATCCGCGACATTTCTTTTTATATTTTCGCTTTTAGAAGCTGAAAATACAGCTTCATTTTTGGTCGAATAAAAAGTATCTACAGCATTTACTAAAATAGACATTAATAATACTCCACACAAACAGGCTCGCCATTTACTCTAACATTAGGTAAAGCCCAACAAGCATACTCATCATTAGGCACTAAATTAGGATTGCAACTACCTGGATTAATTAAATTTTGCAAAGAGCAAGCATAAGGATCGTATGCAAAAGCACTGAGCGCAAAAGCAACAACTAAAAGAAAAATTCTTGCTAATTTTTTCATTATTTCTCCTTAGTATTATGAATTATGCACATAATTTATTTTACTCTTCAAAACTTAAGGAAAAATAAAAATTTATAATCACTCAAATAAAGTTCCGCCTATTTGTTTATTTTCTAGCAAAAATGCCTTTGCAACACTTAAATCAAAACCACTTGCTAAAAACATTTTTTTATCATTTTCCAATAAAAATTTAGCTGCTTTTAGCTTAGTAACTATACCGCCTGTTCCGTGTTCGCTTCCTGTTTTAACACTTACATTAAGCCATTCTTCTTTGATAAATTCAACTTTTTCCAAACGCTTTGCATCACTAAATTCACTAGGATTTTTGTCATAAAAACCATCAATATCACTCAAAATCACAAGCAAATCAGCTTCAAAAAAATGCGTCGCATAAGCACTTAAGCTATCGTTATCCCCAAAAACAATCTCTTCAATAGCCGTGGCATCATTTTCATTGATAATAGGTAAAATTCCTAAATCAATCATCGCATCAATAGCATTTTTAGCATGCTTAGTCGCCTTTCTTGAATCAAAATCTTTTCCTGTAAGCAAAATTTGCCCACCCATTTTGCCAAATTTGGCTAAAAATTCATTATAAACACTGATTAAAAAAGGTTGTCCTATCGCAGCTAAAACTTGTTTATTAATTAAATTTTTTCTATCTATATGAAGCTTGGTACATCCAGCTGAAATAGCAGCTGAAGTAACTAAAATAACTTCATATTTTTGCATTAATTTGGCCAAAAAAGCCACCAAATTCTCAAAGCGCTTTAAATTTAAAAGATTCTCATCGCTGATCACATGAGAACCTACTTTTACGACTATTCTTTGCATACTTTTCTCTTTAATTTTATATGGTATTGAAATTTTTAAATCAAAAATTCATTTTATAAACTTAAAAAATTTTATCAAATTTTTTAATAAAAATGACTGATTTTCCAAAAATTGAAATAAAATTTAAAACAAAATGAAATTTTTTATTTTGCAAAGAAAAAGACGATTGTACTAATTTAAGGGAGATATAATTTTCAATTGTGGTGCGGATGAAAGGACTTGAACCTTCACGCATTGCTGCACCAGATCCTAAGTCTGGCGTGTCTGCCAATTTCACCACATCCGCTAGTATGGTACGCTCAAGAGGATTCGAACCTCTGACCTACGGCTTAGAAGGCCGTTGCTCTATCCAGCTGAGCTATGAACGCATATAAAAATTTGGTGGTGCGCCCGATAGGAATTGAACCCATAACCTACAGATCCGAAGTCTGTTGCTCTATCCAGTTGAGCTACGAACGCTTAGTGGGGTGAGTGATGGGAATTGAACCCACGACCCTCAGGACCACAATCTGATGCTCTAACCGACTGAGCTACACTCACCATTTTGTATAAATTTATAAAAAATGGTCGGGGTGAAAGGATTCGAACCTTCGGCCCCTTGGTCCCAAACCAAGTGCGCTAACCAGACTGCGCTACACCCCGAAAAAAGTAGGTATTATATCAGAAAAAGAAAACAAAGTCAAGAATTTTAATCTCTTATATGTAAAAAAACTGGAAAACGCGGTAAAGAATTTTTAGTCAGTCCATTGAATTTATAAGTGACAATAGAGCCTATTTTAGGTGGATTTTCTCTATCTTTATCTTTTAAACCACTACCTATTCTAATTACCCTATCATTTGGCATTTGACAAAGCAAGGCACCAATTTTACCTTGGAATTTGCCCTTGCCTTCGGTATAACCTATGACTTTACATTCAGCATCTTCATAGGGTTTTAACTTAAAAGCATTTTTACTTCTACCTTTTTCATAAGGAGCAAGATCCTTGCGTATGACTACACCTTCACCCTTATTTAAGATAATATCTTTATAAAATTCTTTCAAATGCTCTTGATCTTTTATAGGAATTTGCTTTATGATTTTTATATAAGGATTGGGATTTTGTTGCAAATACTGCTCTAAAACCTTAAGACGGTTGCTTAAAGTGCAAGAAGTAAGTTTAAATTCTTCACAAGCATTGGGCACATCAAAAACATTATATGTGACACTTCTCCAAAGACTTGAGTCTAAGTTATCGCTACGAATTAAAGCTGACACCTCATCAAATTTATCCCTAGCTATCCAAAGCTCTCCATCAAGTTTAAAGCTAGGAAAATTATAAGTGAAATAAGAAGGAGTATGGATTGGATTATCTTGACGAGTTTTAAATTTTCCTGCTTCCCAAATTCCTCTGATTCCATCAAGCTTTTCACTCATCAAATAACCATTAAAATTCTTATTTTGAATTTCTTGTTCGCTTATCTTGCTTAAAAGCAAAATATCACTAGCAAAAGCAAAGCAGGTACACCAAATAAAAATAAAAATTCTCATCACAATAGATTGATCATATATCCTGTGGCATCTTTTTGGATATTGTAATTATAATTTCCATCCAAATATATCACAAGCCTATAATATCCCTTATGAGAGCCAAAATCTATGCGCTTAAAAAGGGAATTGCTAATGCGTATATTTTTAGTAGGATTTACTAGATCTGATTTAAAATCTACCACAATTTTACTAGGATTACCTATGGAAAAATCGCTAATAAGCTCATTATTGGTATTGAGTTTAATTTTATTTTTATACACCGCATAGGATATAAAATCATAGATTTTATCAACCTGTAATGGTATTTCTATACTTGCTGTATTGTTGGATTCTTTTTTAGAATCATTACGCTCAGGTATGGTTACTGAAACATCAAAAACCTTTGAAGGATCTGGACTTTTAGAACGCACAAGGGTATAAGTATCATGCCAATCTATGCTTTTGTTAATGTCAATATTTAAGACCTCTTCGCTTCCATCAAGATTGATATAATTAAAACTTACGCTTTTTAAAACTCTTGCATTAGAATTAAATTTAATATCCTCTTTTTGAAAATCAGGCGGCACAATCATACTCATGTTTTGCTCTGATTTGAAAGGATTTTCCTCAGCATTTAATAAAGAAATAAAAATTAAAAATATTCCTAAAATTTTAGTTTTCATTGGGGTATAATCCTTGTAATTCAAAATAATCTTTTTGTGCTTTGGCATTTTGCTCTTTGAGAAAAGATATTTTTTTATTTAATTCTTCTTTGGTTGCTTCAAGCGAAAGAAGGGTATCTAAAGAATACTGCCCAAAAAGCATATTTCCAAAATAAATAGCTCCTACAATGACGAGAAAAGCCCAAAAAACCATCTTTATAAGATGGGCATAAAAGCTCTTTTTCTTGGTGCTTTCGTCATATTCTTTGAGTAAATCACTCAGAGTTTTTCTCCTAAAAATTCGTCACTTTCAAGCTCGATTTCAAGCAAGCGGTTATATTTTGCAGTTCTTTCACCTCTTGCTAAAGCTCCTGTTTTGATTTGCCCTGTGTTTAAAGCTACAGCAAAATCTGCTATAAAAGCATCTTCACTCTCACCGCTTCTGTGACTCATCACGCATTTATAATTATTTCTTTGTGCCAAACGAACAGTTCTCATAGTTTGAGTAATAGTTCCGATTTGATTTGGCTTAATAAGCACAGCATTTGCCATTTTTTTAATGATACCTTCTCTTAAGATATCTTCATTTGTTACAAATAAATCATCGCCTACAAGCTGAATTTTATTGCCTAATTTTTCAGTAAGTTTGATCCAGCCCTCAAAATCATTTTCAGCCAAACCATCTTCAATGCTGCAAATTGGATATTTTGCACAAAGCTCTACATAGCGTTCAATCAAATCTTCACTTGAAAAAGCTTTGCCCTCCATGTGGTATTTGCCTTCTTTAAAAAATTCAGTGCTTGCTACATCAAGAGCGATTTTAACACGATTTTCATAACCTGCTTTTTTAATACAAGTCATTAAAAGATCAATAGGCTCTGTATTGTTAGCTAAATTTGGAGCAAAACCTCCTTCATCACCTAAAGCTGTAGAATGTCCTAAATTTACAAGCTCTTTTTTCAAGATCGCATAAATTTCACAAACTGAACGCAAAGCTTCTTTAAAGCTTGTGAAACCAAAAGGCATGATCATAAATTCTTGAAAGTCTATATTATTGCTTGCATGAGCACCACCATTGATAATATTACACATTGGTACAGGCAAAATACTTGCATTTGCACCCCCTAAATAACGATATAAAGGCACTCCTAAAGCATTTGCTGCTGCACGCGCTGTTGCCATAGATACTCCCAAAGTCGCATTTGCACCTAATTTTGAGTAATTGTTTGTACCATCAAGCTCGCGTAAAGTATCATCAAGCTGAGCTTGATTTAAAGCATCTAGTCCTAAAATTTCATCAGCTATAGTTTCATTTACATTAGAAACTGCTTTTAAAACACCTTTTCCACCAAATCTTTCATCGTTATCACGAAGTTCTAAAGCCTCCTTAGAACCTGTACTTGCACCACTTGGAACAATAGCTGCACCCATGCTTCCATCACTAAGTACAACTTCTGCTTTTACGGTTGGATTTCCTCTACTATCAAGCACTTCATATGCTCTAACATCTTCAATTACTAACATTATTCTTCTCCTTCTTCATCTTCACTACCGCTAATCATACCCTCTATACCCATAGAATTTTGAATTTCTTTGGTAATTTCATCGGCTATTTCTGGATTTTCTTTTAAGAAAGCTTTTGAATTTTCTCTACCTTGACCCAATTTTTTATCTTTGTAAGAAAACCAAGCACCGCTTTTATCTACTATATCAAGTTTTACACCATAATCGATCAATTCACCCTCGCGGCTTAAACCTTCTCCAAACATTACATCAAATTCGGCTTGTCTAAATGGAGGTGCTACTTTATTTTTTACTACTTTAACTTTAACACGGTTACCAATAGGCTCTTCATTTTGTTTCAAAGTCGCCACTTTTCTAACATCTAAACGCACTGAAGCGTAGAATTTAAGCGCATTTCCTCCTGTTGTTGTTTCAGGAGTTCCATAACCCATAGCACCAATTTTCATACGAATTTGGTTGATAAAAATCACGGTTGTATTCATTTTATGGACAATTCCTGTAAGCTTTCTTAATGCTTGAGACATAAGCCTTGCTTGAAGCCCTACATGCTGATCTCCCATATCGCCTTCGATTTCAGCTTTTGGAGTAAGTGCTGCAACGCTATCTACAACTATCAAATCTATAGCCCCACTTCGTGCTATGGTTTCAACGATCTCTAAAGCTTGTTCACCAAAATCAGGTTGAGAAATATAAAGATTATCCGTATCTACGCCCAAATTTTTAGCATATTTTACATCCAAAGCATGCTCAGCATCGATAAAGGCACAAACCCCACCCGCTTTTTGACACTCTGCTATAATATGTAAAGTTAGCGTTGTTTTACCCGAGCTTTCAGGTCCATAAATTTCAATAATTCTTCCTTTTGGAATTCCGCCTATACCAAGCGCAAGATCAAGTCCTACAGAACCCGTTCCTATGCTATCAATCTGCTCTACTTCCTTATCTCCAAGCCTTAAAATAGTGCCCTTGCCAAAAGCTTTATCGAGCGATTTTAAGGCAGCATCAAGCGATTTTTTCTTATTATCGTCCATTATTTTCCTTAAAAATTGCAAATTTTTAGCTAGAATTTTAACAAAATAAAATTAAATAATAGTTTATTTTGATAGAATAAAAATTATTTCATTAAAAATTAGGAAAGTTATGAAAAAAACAATTACAATCGCACATTCACCCGATGCTGATGATATTTTTATGTATATGGCAATTAAACTAGGATGGATAGGGAATGATTTTGACTATAAAAATACAGCTTTAGACATACAAACTTTAAATGATTTAGCTTTAAAAAATGAATTTGATGCTACGGCAATCTCGTTTGGACTTTATCCTTTGATTGCTCAAGAATACGCTCTTTTACGCACTGCAGTAAGTTTTGGTGAGGGTTATGGACCAAAACTTATCAAAAAACAAAATACACATTTAAAAAGAAATTTTAAAGTTGCATTAAGTGGTGCAAATACTACTAATGCTCTAATTTTTCGTATGAAATATCCAGAAGCTAGAATCATTTATAAAAATTTCTTAGAGATTGAAAATGCGGTTTTAAGTGGCGAAGTAGATGCAGGGGTTTTAATCCATGAAAGCATTTTAGAATTTGACAGTAGTCTTTGTGTAGAAGCTGAAATTTGGGATATATGGCTAGAACTTGCGCAAGAAAATTTACCCCTACCTTTGGGCGGAATGGCTTTGCGTCGTTCTTTGCCGCTTAGTGATGCTATCAAGATAGAAAGAGATCTTACAAATGCTGTAAAAATAGCAGACTCTAATCGCCGCATTTTAGCCCCTATGCTGATGGAAAGAAATTTAATCCGCGTTGATGAGAAAAAGCTTGATACTTATTTGAATTTATATGCCAATAAAAACTCCATCTGTATGAACGAAATGCAATTTAAAGCAGTAGATGTGCTTTTTAAACTGGGATATGATTATAAATTTTATGATAAAATCATACATGCTAAGGATTATCTTATCCCAAGCGAGTATGAAGAATTTAGAAATTCTTAAAAAGGATTAAAATGGATGAAAGCACCTTGGTTGCTCTTGGAGTGCAAACCTTTAAAATCACACTTTTGCTTTCTTTGCCCATGCTTTTAGCAGGGCTTATCGCGGGGCTTATTATCAGTATTTTTCAGGCTACAACACAGATTAATGAGATGACGCTTTCTTTTGTACCTAAAATTATCTTGGTGGTAATAGTCATCATCTTTTTAATGCCTTGGATGACTACGACAATGATTGATTTTACTGAAAATATTTTAAATCAAATTCCAACTTTTATCAAATGATTATCGATTTTAAAAAATATTCATCTGTAAAGATTGGAGGCGAATTTGAGGTTGAAGTTTTGGATCAAATTCGTGAATTTGATGGCTTTTTAATAGGCGGTGCAAACAATCTCCTTGTAAGTCCTAAGCCTAAAAATATAGGAATTTTAAGCGATAATTTTAATTTTATTGAAATTTTAGAGCAAAATAAAGACTTTTTACATCTTCGCATAGGTTGTAAAACAAAAGCAAGTCAAATGTATCGTTTTTCTAAAGAAAATAATCTTTATGGTTTTGAATACCTTAGCAAAATTCCTGGTACACTTGGCGGACTTTTAAAAATGAATGCAGGACTTAAAGATGAGTGTATCAGTCAGAATTTAGTCAAAATTGCCACTTTAAAAGGTGAAATTTTGCGCGAAAATATTGATTTTAGCTACCGCTTTTGTCCTTTAAATATGCCTTTTTTTTGGGCTGAATTTAAACTCGGTTTTGGTTTTGATAAGATAAAAGATGAGAATTTAAAAAATGCAAGAAACAATCAACCTAGCGGAGCAAGCTTTGGCTCTATCTTTAAAAATCCAAAAGGAGATTTTGCGGGAAGACTCATTGAAGCTGTAGGGCTTAAAGGCTTTAGCAAAGGAGACGCGATGTTAAGCGATAAGCATGCGAATTTTTTAATCAATAAAAAAAATGCGAGTTTTGAAGATGCTATTTTTCTTATCGAGCTTGCTAAAAAAAAGGTTTTTGAAGAATTTGGTATAAATTTAGAAGAAGAAGTGATTATCGTTTAAAACTCAATTTATACTTCTTTTTTAATTATGTATGATTTTAGAAAAAATAGCATTTTTTAATCAAATTCACGCTACAATCAAACAATTTTTTCTTATGATAAAAGGATAATTCATGCAAATAAATATCAACCTAGAAGAAATGACTAAATGGCAAATCACTTACGAGCTTAAAAGAATTTTGTCAAGTCTTGATCCTATAACCGCGCATGAAATCGCAAAAGAATTAAGACAAGAATTTTTAAGCATAGAAGAACTACAAGATCGCATTAGGCAAATCAACGATTAAGCTTTTTTATTGCACTGTTAAATTTAATTTTCCTAACTCTTTGTTTATAACTTCAGCAAGCATATTTGGCATTTGATTTACAAGTTCTTGATAATTTATCCTAGGATCTTGTGCATGAAGTGCAAAATTTAATTTTACATTTTTTGATATGAGTATTTTGCCATTGCTTGTAGAAACAACTTTGAAGTTAATATTAGCTACTGCATTTTTGGTTATTGCGACAAAATAATTTGTGATATTTACATAAAAATCATCTAAATTTATCACCACAAGATAGTCTGTAAATTTGGCATAAATTTGACTTTTATCCTTTTCTTTTTTTAAAAAAGGAGATACATTAAGTAATTTAGAGTCTTTAGGGCTAAAGCGGGCTAAGGTTCTTGAATCTTGATAAACACCATTTGCGGCTGAATTTACAAAATTTAATTTTAAATTATCTACTAAATTCTTAGAAAAAAGAGTAGAAAACTCTTTAGCATTTATACTAAAACCATCCAAAGTATAGCCAAAATTTTGTCTAAAACTCATAACTATAGCAAAATCAACATCATTATCTTTACGAATACTTTCTTTTTTACCCACCAAGCTAGAGCTATCAAAAATCCCTTTTTGCTGATCTAAATTTTGTTTTGCAACATTTTGTTGAAGATCTATGATTTCAAAACTTTCTTGCTGTTCTAGTTTGATAATTTTTTTTTGCGAAAAATTATTTGCAAAAAGACTAGAATTTAATAAAATACCTATAAGCAAAATACAAAAAATTTTCATTTTTATCCTTTAATAATTTTAAAATTATATGCTGTTTTTATGTATATATATTTAAAAAACTTTTTTGAGAAACGCAAATAAAAGGTTCGCACTTATAATTTAAGGGAGAATATAAAATCATTTCCTTAGAAAAAGTTCCCATAAAACCACCATTTTGATTAACTAAAAAATCTCCAGCTGAAATATCCCAACTATTTAACTTTTCAAAACGCTTATAAATCCCCGCTTTACCTTCTAAAATAGCACAAAATTTAAGCCCTGATCCTATGTTTATGGGTTCTAAGTGATATTTTTTGGCAAAATTTTCATCTTCTTTGCTAAGATGATTGACACTTAAAAGAGCTTTGGATTGATTGTTTATAAAATCTTGCTCATTTGTATCTAAAATTTTATCATTTTTATAAACTCTAGTATTTTGATGAGCGTAAAAAATATCGCCTTTTGAAGGATTTTTTATAAGAGCTAAAACAGGACGAGCTTCATAAATCAAACTGATCATAATACAAAATTCATCACTACCTTTTAAAAACCCACTTGTTCCATCAAGCGGATCAATAAGCCAGTAACTTTGCAAATTTTTACTTTCTTCTTGATTTAACAATCCTTCTTCAGATAAAATTTTAATATCCGTTTTTCCCAATATATCATTTAAAATTTCATTTGAAGCAAGATCGGCCGATGTTAAGGGGGTTTTATCTTGCTTTTGCCAAATTTGTAGGTTTTTTCTTTCTTTTAAAATAGCCTTAGAGGCTTCGTTACTAGCATCTATGGCGGTTTTTAGTAAATTATCGAGTTTAAACATTGTAAGACTTTCAAAATATTCTTTTGAAATTATATAAGAAGTTTGTGTGAAAAAGTTAATTTCACACAATCATTTAAATTTTACTTGTTTCTCCAAGATAAAGCTGTCTTGGGCGAACAATTTTTAATGTTTCTTGTTCTTTTTGCTCTATCCATTGTGCTATCCAGCCTGGTGTACGTCCGATCACGAAAAGCGTTGCAAACATTTCATTTGGAATTCCTAGAGCTTTTAAAATTAAGCCGCTATGAAAATCTACATTTGGATAAAGATTTCTTTGTACAAAATAATCATCTTGCAAAGCAATCTCTTCTATACGAGTTGCCACCTTAATCAAATTCGTATCAATACCCAATTCATCAATTAGTTGATCACGAAGCTTTTTAAGTACTTTGGCGCGTGGATCAAAATTTTTATAAACCCTATGTCCAAAGCCCATCAAGCGGAATGGATCGTTTTTATCTTTTGCTCTTTTAATAAATTCATCTACTCTATCAACAGTAGCTATTTCTTCAAGCATTCTAATAACGCCTTCATTTGCGCCTCCGTGAGCATGTCCCCAAAGCGCTCCAATACCTGCTGAAATACATGCGTAAGGATGCGCATGAGTAGAACCTACAGCACGAACAGTAGAAGTAGAGGCATTTTGCTCATGATCTGCATGAAGCATAAATACAGTATCGAGTGCTTTTACTTCTATAGGTTTAAGTTCAACATGATCATAAGGATAAGTTCTTAACATATATAAAAAGTTCTCAGTAAATCCACGATCCAAATTTGGATAAGCCATAGGAAAACCATTTTTATAACGATAAGCAGCAGCCACTATGGTAGGAATTTTTGCCACAACCCTAGCTGCCATTTCCATGTATTCTTCTCTAACATTCATATTTAAATGATCAGGATAAAAAGCACTAAGTGATGAAACAGCACCTTGTAAAACTGCCATAGGATGAGCATTATCAGGGAAAGAATCAAAAAGACGATGCATACCCTCATGTATATAAGAGCGTTTTTTAAGCTCATATCTAAAAGCTTCGAGTCTTTCGCTACTTGGAAGTTCTTTATAAAGTAAAAGATGGACTACATCTAAAAAAAGTTTATTTTCAGCAAGCCACTCTATAGGATAACCACGGTGCATTAAAACACCCTCTTCACCATCAATGTAAGTAATTTTTGATTTACAAGTAGCTGTAGAAGTTAAACCCTCATCATAAGAAAACATTCCTGTTTGTTTATAAAAACTACCCATATCCACAACACTTGGACCAGTAGTACCATCATATATAGGGAATTCATAGCTTTTACCATTTCTATTGTCAGTTACAGTAACAGAATTTGACATTTTTGCTCCTTTTTTAATCTTTACTTTTACTAATTCTAGCTAAAAAAGGCGATTTTCAACTTTTTCGTTATCAAGAATTTAAAAATTCATTAACCTTTTTGAGTAAAAAAGTAACCTGTGGTATTTAGATTACTTTTTAATATTTGAAATAAATTTAATCGCACTCATCACAACAATAGCTTCAAATAAAGCCGTTAAAATTAGTGCCGAATAAAGTTCTTCACTGATAACTTTTCCTGAGTATCCTAGCGTAGCTGTAGCAATAAGAAGAGTTAAAGGCATAGAATGACTTAGTCCAAATAAAATCATATTTTGAAAACCAATTTTTTTCCAAAAAACACTAGCACATAAAATTCTCAAACCCACCATTACAAACATAAGTAAAATTGCATCAAGTACGATTTCGTATTCCAAAATCATTTTAAGATCAAAAGTAGTTCCTATATGGATGAAAAAAATTGGGATTAAAAAGCCGTGTCCAAAACTAGAAAGTTTATGCTCTAAATCCTTTTTATGATCAAAAAAGGTTGCGATAAATGAGCCTGCGATAAAAGAACCTAAAACAATTTCAAGTTTTGTAATAATCATAGCCACAATAATCAAAATAAAAATTGCCATACAAAATCTTATATCTTTTTCATTTTTGTCTTCCCAAGGCATCAGTACGACTTTAAGTTGGGGATACCACCAAAAAAGTACGCCCAAAATTTTAAAACTAAGCAAACAAAGACCCAAAAATATATTAAGATATAAAATGCTTTGTACTACATCAATAATATTCGTTCCCTCGCGTAAAAAAGCTCCAGCTATAGTTAAAAGCACTATGGAAACAACCTCAGCTAATGTTGCTACTATCATAGCTGTATTAAGCCAGTAACACTCTTTACCAAAGTCTTTATAAAGCAAGGATAAAAGCCCCACACTCATAACCGGAATAATCAAAACAAATACGAAAGAAAGTTCAAAAATCCATACTATAGCAGATGAAAAAGAATAAAGCAAAATGATATAAAAAAAGCTTTTTTTGGCAACTTCTTTGTCCATATTAAAAAAAGCGCGTAAATTGACTTCCATACCCGCTATAAACATAAGATAATAAAAACCCACATTAGCTAAAATAGTAAAATTTTCACTCTTGCCTATGAAACCAAAATACGCTATAAGTGCCCCTAAAATAATTTCAGTAGCTGAAATCGGCAAGCGCAAAATTTTAGCTATATGTGGAGAAAATAGTAAACATAAAGCTATAACAATAAGAATTTGTAAATCGATTAAACCCTGTGAATCAATGACACTCGGATGCAAAAGTAAATCCCATCTCTTTAAGTTTTACTATATCACGACTTGGCTCTTCGCCTTTTGTAGTAAGATAATCTCCTATTACAATAGCACCCGCACCTGCTTTAAAAATTTCATATTGTCTTTCTTGCAATACCACCTCACGACCTCCTGCTACCATAACTACAGTATCAGGTAAAGCTTCTTTAGTATCGCTTATAATTTTTAAAGCCTCATCAGCACTTAATTTTGGGACTTGCAATTTTAAATTTTCATTTGCAATGAAAAAATTAATAGGCGTTGAAAAAGGTTGCAATTCTTGCAATGATTTTCTCAAGCTTATCCTATCCTCTTCGCTTTCCCCCATACCATAAATTCCACCACAACAAAGCATAAGCCCTGCTTCTTTAGCGTTTAAATTGGTTTGAAATCTACTTTCCCAAGTATGAGTGGTGCAAATTTGTGGAAAAAATTCTTTTGAAGCTTCAAGATTGTGATTATAAGAGAAAATTCCTGCTTTTTTAAGCTCTTTTAATTGCTCCACACTTGCCATACCATTACAGGCTATAAGAAGCAAATTGGGTACTTCTTTTTGCACTGCATGTGCTGCTTTGCAAACATATTCGAGTTTTTCATCATCAAGACCAAGCCCTGCTGTAACCAAACAAAAACCCAAAGCTTCATTTTTCTTAGCTATCTTAGCCTCTAAAACAATTTGTGAAATTTCTTTTTGACGATATTTTTGTATATTTGTTTTTACATAAGCACTTTGGGTGCAGTATTTACAATCTTCAGAACAATTTCCACTTGCTATATTTGAAATAGCACAAAGCATAACTTTCATAATCAATCCTTTATTTCTTTTTTAATTTTACATTTTAAACATTCTAAGAATGTACCCTTTTTTAACTCTTTTATCACCAAATTCTCTCCACACTCTTCACATTTTTCATCGCTTGGTTTATATTTGCTTATAAAATTACATTTTGGATAAGCACTACAACCATAAAATTTACCGCGTTTTGAAAGGCGCTCTACTATCTCACCCTCTTTACAACTTGGACAAGTAATGCCTATACCCTTTGCTTTAGCCTTGCTAGCACTTACTTCAGCTTCATTCTTGCTTTCATTTTTTAAATTTCTTGAATACTTGCATTTTGGAAAATTTAAACAAGCTACAAATTCTCCAAAACGCCCTTTTCTAATCGCAAGTTCGCCGCCACAATCAGGGCAATTTTCACCCAATTTAGTCACCGTTTTTTGGCTTGCAATTTTTGTTTTTCCTTCTTCAACCTTTCTCATAAAAGGATAGTAAAATTCTTTTAAAGTTTCTTGCCAATTGGCTTTATCTTCTGCGATCTCATCTAAAGTATTTTCAAGATTTGAAGTAAATTTGCTATCTACTATATCGCTAAAATTTTTTTCAAGCACTTCAGTTACGCTAAAAGCAACTTCACTAGGAATGAGTTGTTTTTTATCGATTTTTACATAATCACGACTTGTAAGTATAGAAATAGTCGGTGCATAGGTTGAAGGACGGCCTATGCCTAAGCTTTCGAGTTTTTTCACAAGTCCAGCTTCAGAATATCTTGAAGGAGGTTCTGTAAAATGTGAATTCATTTCTAAATTTTGCACTTTTAAATTTTCACCGATTTTAAGATTTGGCAAAATTTTATCCTTATCCATATCGCCATAAACTTTATAATACCCATCAAAAAGAATTTTCCTACCACTTATCTTAAACACTGCTCTGTCATTTTTTACAAAAACATTTTGAGTTTGAGAGATAGCAGGATTCATCTGACAAGCTAAAAAACGATTATAGATAAGCGTATAGAGCTTTAATTCGTCTTTATCTAAAAATTTAGCTGCGATTTCTGGAGTAAAATTTAAATTAGTAGGGCGTATAGCTTCGTGAGCTTCTTGTGCGCCTTTAGCTTTTGTAGTATAAGCATTTGCTTTGCTTGGAAGATAGTCTTTGCCAAAATTTGTCTGTATGAATTTTCTTGCATTTTCAACTGCCTCTTTGGCTAAATTCAAACTATCTGTTCTCATATAGGTAATAACCCCCATCACACCCTCATGGGTATTTACTCCTTCATAAAGCTTTTGGGCTATCATCATAGTTTTTTTAGGGTTAAATCCCAAACGATTGCTTGCGCTTTGTTGTAAGGTTGAAGTCATAAAAGGTGGAGGTGGAGCAATTTTTCTTTCTTTGCTTTCTATATCGCTTATAGCATAATTTTCATTTTTACACGCTTCAAAAACAAGCTTTGCACGATCTTTATTTGTAAGAGTAAGCTTTTCTATCTTTGCTTTATCAAATTCGACAAGCTCTGCATCTAAATCTTTTTGAAAAGTCATATCTATACTAAAATATTCTAAAGGAACAAAAGCACGAATTTCTTTCTCACGATCAACGATAATCTTTAAAGCTGCACTTTGAACACGACCCGCGCTTAAGCCTCTTTGAATTTTTTGTCCTAGTAAAGGACTTAATTTATACCCTACAATACGATCTAACAAACGCCTAGTTTGCTGAGCATTGACAGAATTCATATCCAGTTTTCTAGGATTTTTTAAAGCATTTTCGATAGCATTTTTAGTAATCTCATGAAAAACAATACGCGGTAAAACATTTTCATCTTTACCTATAGCTTTTGCGATATGATAAGCTATAGCCTCACCCTCTCTATCCTCATCGGTTGCTAAATAAATCTCTTTTGCTCCCTTTGCTTTTTCCTTAAGCTCTTTAACCAAAGCGCTATGATCACTTGTAATTCTATACTCTGGGATAAATTCATCGTTTTCTATTTTTATACCAAAACTTGATTTAGGTAAATCCCTTATATGTCCTTTAGAAGCTATGACCTCATATTCTTTACCTAGAAAATTGCCTATAGTTTTTGCTTTTGCAGGAGATTCGACTATAATCAAATTTTTTTTCATTTATCACTACCTTTATAAATTTCATCTTCTTGTTATCTAAAAATACTATCAATAATTAAAGATAAATAATTCCTATAAAAAATTAAAAGCTGAATTTAGCTAAAAATTTTTGAAATTCTACTTATAGTGAAAGATATTTTACCCATACAGATGAAAAATGGAAGGTATAAATTACAAATAGAAGTAACTTTAAATACAAAAGAAAATTTTTGGAGTATAATAAAACCAAAAAAGGTCCACATATGAAGAAAAAATCTTATAAATTTCACCCCAATGATACAAAATTAGATAAAAAAATGGTTGAGATCACGGAAAAATCAGGCTTTAAAATCGCGGTATTTTCAATGGCGGCAATGACTATGCTAGGAAGTGTGGTAATCTCATCAGCACTACCTGCAATCAATAGACATTTTGAAGATATTTTAATCCAATCAGGTGCTAGCGTAGAAACAAATTTTACCTTGGCACATCTTGATATTTTAGTGCGTTTAGTATTAACCCTACCTGCTATTTTCGTTGTGATTTTATCTCCTTTTGCGGGAATTTTAATGGATAAGTTGGGTAAATTAAAATTTGTTTTTCCTGCGATGGTTGTTTGGACACTTGCTGGAGTAAGTGGTTTTTTCTTAAATAATATCTATGCCATACTTACTTCAAGAGCTATTTTTGGGATGGCAACGGCTTTTATAATGACAGGTGCATCGGCTTTGCTGGGGGATTATTACAGTCGTGGCGGCTTTAACCGTAGAGAAAATGCCTTAAGTCTTCAAGGCTTTTTTTGTGCGGTAGGTGGTGCAATATTTATCTCTATAGCGGGTTTTGTTTCAAGTTATTCTTGGCGCTATCCTTTTTTGGTTTATGGGCTTGGAATTTTAATCACCCTAGTAGCGATGATTTATCTTTTTGAGCCAAGAAAATTTAAATTTTACAATCATACAAAGATAGAAGAAAAAACCAATTACTGGAAATTTTTTCCTATTTATTTTATAGGATTTTTTATCATGGTGGTTTATTATATTTCCCCTACACAACTTCCTTATTATATAGAAGAGCATCTAGGCTTAGATCCCAAATTTATAGGAATTTCAATGTCGATCTCTGCGCTTTGTTATGGTATTTTTTCTCTAAGTTATAAATATATCATGCGTTTTTTAAGCATTAAAACGATTTATGTTGCTACTTTATTTATCGTGGGTTGTTCTTTTTTAATACTCTTTTTGATTGATGATTTTATCGCTGTTTTATTTGCCTTAGCCTTGCTTGGAATGGGCGGAGGCATCATGCTTGTAAATAACACCGCTTATCTTTTTTCAATCTGTCCTGAAAATGCACGAGCTAGAGCTTATGGAATTTTAGCTAGCTGTATATTTTTAGGGCAATTTTTAAGTCCGATTATCTCTCAGCCTATAGTAAGACAATTAGGGCTTGTTGATGCTTTTTTGATATGGGCTATTTTAAATTTTGTAGTTTGTATCGTATTTTTATTTTTAAAACAAAGATAAAAATTGTTTTTATAGTAAGAGTATAAAACACAAGGAGCTATCTCCTTGTGTTAAAGATTTACAAACCTATTGCATTTAAGGTTTGGTATTTGTTCATATAAATTTGAGCTTCAATTTTTCTCATTGTGTCCAATGCAACTTGAACTACAATCAATACTGAAGTACCTCCAAAATTAAAAGGCACACCCATAAACTTAACCAAAACCCAAGGCAAGGTTGCTACAAGTCCTAAATAAATAGAACCCGATAAAGTAAGACGAGAAGCTACTTCATTAAGATAATTTGCTGTCCCTTCGCCTGGACGAATTCCAGGGATAAAACCTCCTTGTTTTTTAAGATTTTCCGCTATATCCTTAGCATTAAATACTATAGAAGCATAAAAATACGCAAAGAAAATCACAAACAAGAAAGTCAAAACATGAAATAGATAACCATTTGGATTCAAAAAGTCATTGATAGCTTGCAAATACGGATTTGTACTTGTTTGCAAAATAGTCGTAGGAAACATTAAAATTGCACTTGCAAAAATTGGCGGAATAACTCCACTTAAATTGATTTTAATTGGAATATAATTCATAATACGCTTATTTTGATTTTGCATTACTACTTTACGCGAGTAAGAAATAGGAATTCTTCTTTCTCCAAGCTCTACATATATAATCACACCGATAGTGATTAAAATCAAAGCAAGGATAACAAAAGCGGTTAAGAAATTCATTTCGCCTGAATTAATCTGCCCTACTGTGCCCGAAATAGCTCTTGGAATTCCTGAAACAATACCTGCAAAAATAATCAAAGAAATACCATTTCCTATACCTCTTTGTGTGATTTGTTCCCCTATCCACATCAAAAGCATAGTTCCTGCAAGCATAGAAATTGCACAAAGCGCAATAAACATATTTAAATTTTCTATCATTATAGCGCCTGCTCCACCTCTTCCGTGTAAGCTTTGAAGCCCTATAGCCACACCGATACTTTGAACCAAAGTGATTACTATAGTTGCATAACGGATAATTTGCATATATTTTTGCATACCATCGCGTTCTTTTTTCATTTTACCGATATTTGGGAAAGTAGCTGCTAAAAGCTCCATGATAATCGAAGCAGTAATATAAGGCATAATACCTAAAGAGATGATAGAAAAGCGTTCTGCTGCCCCACCACTAAAAACATTAAATAAACCCAAAGCATTGTTTTGATTATCGTTAAAAAATTCTGCAATCACATCAGCATTGACGCCAGGAACTGGCACATAAGCCAGAACCCTATAAGCAAACAAGAAAGCTAAGGTGATTAAAATCTTATTCGTCAATGCCCTATTCATTATTTTGATCCGGTGACGCTGATATTCTCGTCTTTAATTTTTGATGCTAAGTCTTTTGCGCTTGCACCAATTAATTTAATTTTAGTAACAGACTTTGAAATTTTATGAACGCTTTTGATGCTTTCGATTGTAATTTCATTAAGTTCTTTTACGGCTGTGATTTTTTCAACATTAATCACATAAGGTTTTGCAATTTTAGAAGTAAAACCAACTTTTGGTAATCTTCTTTGAAGAGGTTGCTGACCTCCTTCAAAACCTCTTTTTTCATTATAACCCTTTCTAGCGGTTTGACCTTTGCCCCCTTTAGTGGCGGTTTTACCCATTCCACTTCCTTGGCCACGGCCTATTCTTTTGGTTTTATGCGTTGATCCCGCTGCTTTTGTCAAATTCATCTTCTTATCCTTTTAGCATTGTTAAAGCTTTGATTGTAGCACGAACCACGTTAGCTGAGTTATTTGAACCTAAAGACTTAGTTAAGATATCTTTAATACCCGCAAGCTCTACGATAGGACGAGTAGAACCGCCCGCGATAACTCCTGTACCTTCGCTAGCTGGTTTAAGTAAAATTCTACTTGCGTTGTATTTTACTTCAACATCATGAGCAATAGTTGATCCTTTAGTTTTCACTTCAACGATATTTTTAAATGCATCATCAACTGCTTTGCGAATAGCATCAGGAACCTCTTTAGCCTTGCCATAACCAACACCTACTAAACCTTTGCGGTTTCCAACAATAACTAAAGCAGTAAATCTAAATCTTCTACCACCTTTAACAACCTTAGTAACTCTGCCGATATCGACGATTACTTCTTCAAATTCTTCTCTATTATATTTTTCCATCGATTTACCCCTTATAGCCTAATACCATTTTCTCTTAAAGATTCAGCTAATGCTGCAATTACTCCGTGATATACATAACCATTTCTATCAAACACAGCTTGTTCTATTTGTTTAGCTTTTAACACTTTAGCAAATTCAGCAGCGATTTTTTTAGCACCTTCTTTGTTTGCTTTAATGCCAAGTTTGCGTCCATCTACTGCTGCTAAAGTTACAGCTTTAACATCATCAATCGCTTGGATATAAAGAGTTCTATTTGATTTAAAAACAGAAATTCTTGGGAAACTTTCACATCCTGAAATTTTTGCTCTAATTCTTTTTTTTCTTTTAATTCTTAAAATTAGTTTTCTTTTTAGTACATTTGCTCTCATTGCCTATCCTTACTTTTTAGATGTCTTACCAGCTTTGCGGATAATGCGTTCATCAGAATACTTAACGCCTTTTCCTTTATATGGCTCAGGTGGTCTAAATTCACGAATTTGAGCAGCAACTTGTCCTACTACTTGCTTATCACTTCCTTTAATGATAACATTGTTTTTATCTACAGTGATTTCAATTCCTTCTGGAATATCATAGTTGATAGGATGTGAAAAACCGAGGCTTAATTCTAAAACTTTACCTTTTAAAGCAGCTTTATAACCCACTCCGTTGATTTCAAGAGTTTTTGAAAAACCTTGAGTTAAGCCTACAACGATATTGTAAGCTAAAGCTCTATAAGTTCCCCAATATGCTCTACTTTGTCTGTCTTCACCTTTAGGAGAAAAAAGAATGTTATTATCTTTAATCTCAACATTTACATTCGCTTTTGTATCAAGCTCTTTTGCTAAATTTCCTTTTTTAAATTTAAGCAAATTTCCTTCTAATTTAACCTCTACTCCACTAGGGATAGCGATTGGTTGTTTACCTATACGAGACATATTTTTCCTTTTTATTTGTCTAGGATATTTCTACTTTTTTAAAAGAATGGATACCCAATGCCATAAAAAGCAGATTTTTACCAAATGGTACATAAAATTTCGCCGCCAACACCCGCTTTATAAGCTTCATCGTTTGCTAAAACGCCACGACTTGTGCTAACTACGATAGTACCATAACCGTTTTTAAATCTTTTAATTTCTTCTTTACCCTTATAAACACGACGACCTGGTTTAGAAACTCTTTTAAGTTCATTGATAACGCTTTTACCTTTTTCGTCATATTTTAAAACTACATTGATAAATTTCTTTTTATCTTCTTCGATAACATTGAAACTTTCAATATATCCTTTAGCTTGAAAAATTCCAACTAAAGCTTCAACAACTTTAGAATGCAAAAGCTTGGTTGTTTCAAGCTTTCTCATTCCGGCATTGCGAATTCTTGTTAGTGAATCTGAAATTATATCATTTATCATTTTATTTCCTTACCAGCTTGCTTTTTTAAGACCTGGAATCAAGCCTTCATTGCCCATTTTTCTTAGGCAAACTCTACAAATTCCAAAATCTCTATAAACCGAATGCGGACGCCCACAAATTTGGCATCTTGTATAGCCTCTTACTTTAAATTTAGGTTTGCGTGCCGCTTTTGCAATCATTGATTTTTTAGCCATCTTACTTTCCTTTTGTAAATGGCACACCGATAAGTTCTAATAACTTTTGTGCCTCTTTATCGTTTTGTGCTGTTGTAACTATAGAAATGTTCATACCATGAGTTCTTAAAATTTTATCATACTCAACTTCTGGGAACATCAACTGCTCATCAAGTCCGAAATTGTAATTTCCTCTTCCATCAAAACCATCTCTACTTAAACCTCTAAAGTCTTTCACTCTTGGTAAAGCAATAGAAATTAATTTATCAAGAAAAGCAAACATATTTTCTTTTCTTAAAGTTACCATTACACCTACAGGAAAACCTTCACGCACTTTAAATCCTGCAACTGATTTTTTAGCTTTGGTGATCACAGCTTTTTGTCCTGCTATCAAAGAAATAGTATCTGCAACATTTTGCAATACTTTTTGATCTTTAGCAAGCTCACCCGCACCTACGCTAATAACGATTTTTTCTATCGCAGGGATAAGCATAGGATTTTTAATATCAAATTCTTTTACCAAAGCAGGTTTGATGCTTTGATCGTATTTTTCTTTCAATCTCATCGTCGCTTACTCCTGAACTTTTGCCACATTAGAAATATCCATTGGCATTTCTTTATTGATAAAACCACCATTTGGATTTTTTTCACTAGGTTTTATAGCTTTTTTAGCAATCTTACATCCCTCAACAACCACTTTAAGTGTTTTTGGATATACTGCTAACACTTTACCTGTCTTGCCTTTGTCATCACCTGTGATAACCTTAACGCTATCACCTTTTTTAATCTTTAATTTAACCGCCATTATAATACCTCCGGTGCTAGTGAAACAATTTTCATAAAGCCACCATATCTAACTTCTCTACCCACTGGCCCAAAGATACGAGTTCCGATAGGCTCTCTTTTGTTATCAAGAATAACCGCAGCATTTTCATCAAAACGAATTAAAGAACCATTATCTCTATGAATTTCTTTTTTAGTTCTAACGATAACTGCTTTTACTACTTGACCTTTTTTTACCTTACCATTTGGTAAAGCTTTTTTTACAGATGCAACAATTACATCGCCTACAGTAGCATATCTTCTTTTACTACCACCTAAAACTTTAATACACATTAATTCTTTTGCACCGCTATTATCAGCAACTGCAAGTCTTGTAAAACTTTGAATCATTACTCAACTCCTGTAGCTAATACAGATTTTAAGCGAAATGATTTTCTTTTAGAAAGTGGTCTGCATTCAACCGCTACAACGGTATCTCCCACTTTAACTTCATTTCTCTCATCATGAATTAGATATTTTTTAAAGCGTTTAACAATTTTTCTATATCTTGGATGAACCACTTTTCTTTCAACCAAAATACTCGCTGTTTTCTCACCTGCGATTTTCACAACAACGCCTTGTATTTCTCTTTTAAATGCCATTGTTTATCCTTATTTTAAAGCGTTAATTGCTGTATTGATTCTAGCAATGTCTTTTCTAACTTCGCTAATCTCTTTTGGATTAGTAAGTTGCATTGTTTTTAGCTTTTGTTTTAAAGTGAATAAAAGCACCTTTTTTTCTTTTAGCATTGTTGCAAGCTCAGCTGCTGTTTTGTCTTTAATCTCAGTATATTTCATTTTGGCTCTCTCTTGTAACAAACTTAGTTTTAAATGGTAGTTTATGCATAGCCAAAGTCAATGCTTCTCTAGCCATTTCTTCACTCACACCTGCCATTTCATAAATAATACGACCTGGCTTGATATTCATTACCCATTCCTCAACTGCACCTTTACCTTTACCCATACGAGTTTCTAAAGGTTTTTTAGTTAAAGGTTTATCTGGAAAAACTCTAATCCAAGTTTTACCTTGTCTTTTAACAAAACGAGTTAATGCGATACGAGCTGCTTCAATTTGGCGTGAATTAATGCGTCCTGCTTCAGTTGCTTTTAATGCAAATTCACCAAAAGTAAATTCAGTTCCGCGATTAGCATAACCTCTGTTACGCCCTTTCATCATTTTGCGATATTTAGTTCTTTTTGGCATTAACATGATTATTTACTCCTTCTTGTGCGTCTTTGCTTTTTAGCTGGAGCACTTTCTTCTGTTTTTTCAGCTTGTAAGCCTTTTTGCAATACTTCACCTTTGAAGATCCAAACTTTAACACCTATGTTTCCATAAGTAGTTCTAGCCTCTGCAAAACCGTAATCGATTTTTGCTCTTAAAGTATGAAGTGGCACACGACCTTCAAGATACCATTCAGTTCTTGCCATTTCAGCACCGCCTAAACGACCAGAAACTGAAACTTTAATCCCCTTAGCACCTGCTTTTTGCGCACCTTGAATTACTTTTTTCATTGCTCTTCTAAAAGCGATTCTTTTTTCAAGTTGAGTTGCAACGCTTTCAGCAGCAAGTTGAGCTGAAGCACCCGCTTTTCTTTCTTCTTTGATGTTGATATTTACATCTTTGCCGATTAAATCTTGTAGTTCTTTTCTTAAATTATCAACATCACTACCTTTTTTACCAATGATAATACCTGGTCTTGCAGCTACAACAGTTACGCGAAGCTTTTTAGCAGTTCTTTCTACTAAAATTTGGCTGATTCCCGCATAATAAAGTTTTCTTTTTAAGAAAGCTCTGATTTTGTAATCTTCACCGATATTTTCCACTAAATTTGCTTTAGTTGGAAACCATCTTGATTCCCAGTTTCTATTAATTCCTAGTCTTAGACCGATTGGATTTACTTTTTGTCCCATTAGCTTTCCTTTTCTGCCGTTACTTTTTTAGTACTTGTTTTTTTAACAGGAGTTTTTTTAGCTACTGCTTTTTTTGCTTCAGTTTTAACTTCCATTTTTGCTACTTCTACTAAGATGTGTGAAGTAGGTTTTCTGATACGGCTTGCACTTCCTCTAGCACGCGGTCTAAATCTTTTTAATACAGCACCAGCATCTACACGGCAACTTTTTACCACTACTTCATTTGCTTCAAAACCGCCATTTGCTACTGCACTTGAAATTGCATTAGCTATATATTTAGCACCCTTGTTTGGCATAAATTTTAAACTAGCCATAGCTAATTCTGCATTCATCCCCTGAACTTCTCTAGCAATCAATCTTGCTTTAGTTGGAGATAATCTTATGAATTTAATTAATGCTTTACTCATATCTTATCCCTTACTTACCAATTTTCTTTTGCACAGAACCTTTATGGCCTTTAAATGTGCGTGTTGGAGCAAATTCTCCAAGTTTATAACCGATATGATTTTCAGTGATATAAACGGGAATAAAACTTTTGCCATTGTGAACATTGAAAGTTAAACCTATCATATCAGGAATGATAGTACTTCTTCTAGACCAAGTTTTAATAGGTTTATTATCATTAGCCTTTTTAGCAGCGATGACTTTTTTCATTACATGATCATCAACAAAAGGACCTTTTTTTAGTGATCTAGCCATCTTACTTTCCTTTTCTTCTTGAAATTATTAGCTTATCGCTAGCTTTTTTACGACGTGTTTTCGCACCTTTGGTTGGTTTACCCCATGGAGTTACTGGATGACGGCCTGAATTTTTCTTACCTTCACCCCCACCGTGCGGGTGATCTACTGGGTTCATTGCAGAACCACGAGTTTGTGGGCGAATACCTCTGTGGCGATTTCTACCTGCTTTACCGATAGTCACATTTGCCCATTCTTCGTTACCTACTTCACCTATACTTGCCATACATTCAGCTAGAACTTGTCTCATTTCACCGCTTGCAAGTCTTAAGATAACATATTTTTCTTCTTTACCCATAAGTTGCGCATAAGCTCCTGCTGAGCGGATCATTTGACCACCTTTGCCTGGCTTTAACTCAACATTATGAACAATAGTACCCACAGGAATGTTTTTAAGTTTCATTGCATTACCTGGTTTTATATCAAGTCCGCTTTCAGCAGCTGCAACAATATCACCAACACTTAGTCCGCGTGGTTGAAGAATATATCTTTTTTCACCATCTTTGTAAGAAATCAAAGCAATTCTACAATTTCTATATGGATCGTATTCGATCGCTTCTACTTTTCCTTCTATACCAAATTTGCGGCGTTTAAAATCGATAATTCTGTAAAGTTTTTTCGCTCCTGCTTCTTTATGACGGCTTGTAATTCTTCCGTAACTATTGCGTCCTGCGTGTGCTGGAAGTTTCACAAGTAAAGAGCGTACACTTGGTTTTGCTGTAATATCTTCAGAACTTAAACCTGTAATATATCTTCTACTTGGAGTATATGGTTTATAAGTTTTAATTGCCATCTTAAGCCTCCATACTTTCTAAGCTAACACCTTCTGGTAGCTTAACATAGAATTTTTTATAGTCATTTCTTTGTCCCAAACGACCTCTAAAGCGTTTTACTTTTCCATCCATTCTTAAAGAATTGATGCTTTGTGGAGTTACACCAAAATATTCTTTTAAAACTGCTTTTAAGCCTGTTTTAGTCATTTTTGGTGAAGTTTGGATAACTACGACACCTTGTTCTTGTAAATTTAAACTTTTTTCAGTATAAAGTATTGTTTTAATATCAGTAATATCTGCCATAATTATCCCTCTTTTGTAATAGATTCTAACGCTGATTTTTCAATGATTACAGCATTAAATACGGATATCAAATAAGCATTAACTTCGCTTATATCAACTACATAACAGTTTGCTAAATTTCTATAAGCTAGAAGTGTTTTTTCATCTAGTAAATCTTTAACAATCAAAGCATCTTTAACACCAAGTTTTTTAATCACTGCATTTGCATCTTTGGTTTTACCGCTTTCAATAGCTAAAGAATCTGCTGTAAAAAGTGCACCCTTAGCTGCTTTATCAGCCAAAGCTCTTTCAAGCGCTAATCTTTTTTGCTTTTTATTTACTTTTTGATAATAATTTCTTTCATTTGTTGGACCAAAAGCAACTGCACCGCCTACCCAAACATTCGTTCTAGTAGAACCCGCTCTAGCGCCACCACGACCTTTTTGTCTCCAAGGTTTTTTACCACCACCGCTTACATCACTTCTACCTTTAGTATGAGCTGTATTTGCTCTAAGGCTTGCGAGATAAGATTTTACATATAAATAAAGATTGTGTGGATTTACTTCTGCATATTTTGCAGGTAATTCAAGTTCGCCTGCTTTTTCTAATTTATCATTTAAAACAACTACTTTACTCATTTTGCAATCCTTATTTTACCCATAGCACCGTTATAACCTGGAACTGCACCCTTAACTACTAAAATTTTGTTTTCAGCATCATAAGATACAACTTCGTTTTTAACAGTTACTTTAGTATTTCCATAATGTCCTGCCATTTTCATACCTGGTTGAACGCGACCTGGCCATTCTCTATTACCGATAGATCCATGGCGTCTATGAAATCTTGAACCGTGGCTTGCTGGACCCCCTGCGAAGTTATGTCTTTTCATAACACCGCTATAACCTCTACCTTTGGTATTGAAGCTTACTTTTAAAACTTTTGCTTCATTTAATGGAGTTTCATCTAAATCTCCTGCTTCAGTGTTTGCTACTTCTAAAGTCGCAAATCTGTTAAATTCTGCAGAAAGATTATATTTTTTTTGTTGTCCTGCAACACATTTATTGTTTACTTTTCCTTTTGAGTATGCAACGATAGCTTTACCATTATCAACTTCACATACTTTTGCATTCACAACTCTTAGTAAAGTGACAGCGATACTTGGATTAGCAATTGTTCTACTCATTCCTATTTTTTCTACAATATATTCCATATTTTATCCTTATTTACCCATAGCTCTTACTTCAACGCTAACTTCTGGCGCTAAATCAAGCTTAGTTAAAGAATCAACTGTATCTGGAGTCGCTGCTACTATATCTAGCATACGCGCGTGAATTCTTATCTCAAACTGCTCACGAGAATCTTTGTTAATATGTGGAGATTTTAAAACTGTATAGCGTTTGATTTTAGTAGGCATTGGTATCGGACCTCTAATATCCGCACCTGTTCTTTTGACAGCTTCTACGATTGCTGCAACTGTTCTGTCTAGTACTCGATGGTCATAAGCTTTTAGCTTAAGCCTGATTCTTTCCATAAATTTTCCTTTTAAAAGAACTCGTTAGTTTAAAACTAACCAAAAATAGAAATGTGAGTATAGTAAATTCGGCTTTTAAATGTCAAGGAAATTTTAAAAAAATATAATTATTTTCCTTTTTAAAAGGATAATAATTATATTTTGATTGTGAAATGGAAATTAAATTTAAAAACTACTAGTTGGTATTTATATTTGAATTTCAACCCTATAATTTTTAATAATGCATTTAAATAAAATCATACATAAAAGTATAATTAATAATATATATTATTGACTTTTAAAAAATCTCTTAATTTTTCATATTCGCCATTTTCAAGATAGCGATGTTTTCCTGCTTTTAGCATTCCAAGATCTAAGGCACCAAAAGCAACGCGTTTAAGATCCATTACTTCTAAGTCAAAATGCCCAAAAAAACGTCTAAGCTCTCTATTTTTACCCTCATTTATAATCACTCTTAGCTTTGTATATCCGCCACTTGTTCCAAAAATTTCAAAATCCAAAAAAGGAGCAAAACTCATAGAAGTAATCTTTGTTTTTGCGTGTGCGCCTTTTTTTTCATTTTTAATTTCTAGTCCATTTTGCATCGCTTCTATAACTTGCTTATTGATCACACCTTTGAGTTTGAGATAATATTCTCTTTCTAAATCACTATTCATCAAAGCATGAGCGATCACAGGAGAATCTGTAAGTAAAAGCAAACCTTCACTAGCAAAGTCAAGCCTTCCTACACTTAGCCAAGTATTAAACTGCTTTGGCAGGGTATCATAGATAGTTTTTCTTCCACGATCATCTCTTTTACTAACAATTTCACCCTTTTGCTTGTGATAAATAATCACACTAAATTGCGTTTTTTTACGCAAAGCTTTACCCTTAACAAAGACTTTATCATTTGTCTTTACTTCATCGCTTAAAAGGGCTATTTTGTTGTTTATTTTTACCAAACCTTGCTTGATAAGCTCATCGGCTTCGCGGCGTGAATAAGGGCTATTGTGTGATATGAATTTATTGATTCTCATTTGATTTCCTGTGAAAATTTAAGGGCGAAAACGCCCTATTTTACATTACAAAAATAGTTGGAACTATGGTTGGATATTTTTTAATCTTTCTAAAAATATGCTTTCTCAATACTTGGCGAATTTGATTTTCCAAAAATCTTGGATCATTAAGTACTTCATCTTTAACATTGACAAAAAATTGTCCTAAAACCTCTGCCATTTCTTTAGAAAAAGCATGATCTTGTTTATCTGCTACAAGTCCATAGCTAAATACTCTTGGCTTATTAATCAATGTTTTACTTGCTTTATCAAGCTGTGCGATAATGACAACTATACCACTATCTGCAAGTTTTTGACGATCAATTACCACATCATCAGCGATTTGTTTATTGATTTGATTATCCACAAAAACCTTGCCTGTTTTAACTGTTTTCACGCGTTTGATATATTTTTGACAAAGCTCTACTTGATCGCCATCGCTCATAAGATAAATATTTTTTTCAGGAATTCCGCATTTTATAGCTGTTTCTTTGTGTTTATTGATATGATTGTATTCTCCATGTACTGGCAAGAAGAATTTAGGCTTAACTAGAGTAAGCATTAATTTTTGCTCTTCAATACTTGCATGCCCGCTTACATGAATTTCGCTAAATTCTTGATACGCTACTTTAGCACCCGCTTTTAGAAGATAATCAAGCACCGCTGAAACACTCGCTTCATTGCCTGGGATAGCTTTAGCTGAAATGATGATTTGATCGCTTGGCTTTATTTTTATAAATTTATGCTCATCTGTTGCCATTCTATAAAGCGCACTCATAGTTTCACCTTGACTTCCTGTGGTTACGATAAGCACTTCATTGTCTTTATACTTACTAACCTCATCTGCATCAATGAAAATTTTTCTATCGAGTTTAATATAACCTAATTCCATAGTGGTATAAAGATTTCTCTCCATAGAACGACCAATAACACAAACTTTTCTGCCGTATTTTAAACCATAAGTAATAGCTTGATAAACACGGTGGATGTTTGAGCTAAAAGTACTCATGATCACCCTACCTTTAGTGCGTGCAAAAATTTGATCAAAAGTTGGCCCTACAGAACTTTCACTTTTCGTATAGCCTTCTTTGTATGAATTGGTACTATCGCTTAAAAGACACAAAACTCCTTCTTCGCCATAATGCGCTAAACGCCCCAAATCTGTTGGATAACCATCGATTGGAGTTTGATCGATCTTAAAATCTCCTGTATGGATGATAGTCCCTGCTTTAGTTTTGATAGCTAAAGCAGAAGCATCGATGATGGAGTGTGTGATGTGTATCCACTCTATATCAAATTCACCGATCTCATAAACCTTGCGTTTTTCTACAGGACGAAACCATTTTCGTTCAGCTTTTAAGCCATGCTCTTCAAATTTATTTGAAATCATTCCCAAAGCTAAAGGCGTAGCATAAATAGGGAATTGAAATTCTTTAAAGAAGTAAGGCACCGCACCGATATGATCTTCATGCGCATGAGTGATAACTATACCACGAATCTTATCTTTAATCTTTCTTACATAATCAAAATCAGGGATGATGATATCTACCCCGTGCATAGTTCCATCTGGAAAGCTCATACCGATATCGATGATAATTGCATCATTATTGGTTTCAAAAACACTGATATTTCCACCGATTTCCCCTAAGCCGCCTAGTGGAGTGATGCGAATTTTATGCTCGCTAGAATTATTGTATTTTAAAGGATGTAAGCGATTTTCATGTGAAACACGGTTTGCTTCTATACACTCTGCAAGCGCGATTTGCCAATCTTCATTTCCAGTGAGCTTAGAAGGGAGATTGCGATTTCTTTTTTTCTTTTTTTCGCTTGGTTTTTCTACATTTTCACCCTCTAAAGGTTGAGTATTTGTAGAATTTTTCTTGGTATTTATCTTTTCGTTGTTAGAAAATTCATGAGTTGAATTTTGAGAATTTTCACTGATAGAATCGGCTAATTTTTTTCTACGATTTCTGTATTTATAGCGCTTGTTGTTTTTTGAATTTGAATTAGGATTGTTTGCGTTTTCACTATTTCCTTTGTTGTTTTCGTTCATATTCTTCCTTTACTTTTTCGTAAATTTTAAGGTATGAATCGACGCAAAGTTCATGTGGGCGTAAATTTAAATTGAGTTTTAACTCTTGAAAAACCTCCGCTAATTCAGCTTTATAATTTTTTAAATTCCCTAATAGTTGCTTTCTTGGTGCTTTAAAACAATCTTTTAAAAAAGCTTTAAAAGCATGAATTTCACAGATATCCTGATAAGCTCTGAATTTAATCATTTTCATTACTGCTGATACTACTTTTGGCGGCGGATTAAAACATTCAGGTTCTACATCAAATAGTATTTCTCGCTCACAAATCATAGCGCTTAAAACTCCTAGAGCTGAAAAATCACTTTCTCCGCTATGAGCACAGAATTTCAATGCCATTTCTTTTTGAACCATTACAATCAAACCCGAGCAATTTTTGTCTTCTAAGGCTTGCAAAATCAAATGGCTTGCAACATAGTAAGGCAAATTAGCGACCAAAAAATACTTCTTTTCATCAAAATATGCAAGTTTACTTGCATCTTGATGAAGCAAATTTAATTTTCCACATTCAAGTTCTTTTTGAAATTTCTTACGCAAAATAGGTATAAGATCATCATCTATCTCATAAGCCTTTACATGAGAAACTTTTAAAAGCTCTTGCGTCAAATCACCTAAGCCAGGCCCAATCTCTACTATATTTTCAGTATCTTTGGGTATGGCTTGGATGATTTTTGATAAAATACTTTTATCGTTTAAAAAATTTTGTCCGTAATGTTTTTTTGCTTTCATCATAATAGTTTTTTATTTTAGCTAAAAATTCTTAATTTTAAGCCTTTTTAGCTAAAATTCTTGCTAAATTATTTTTAGGATATTGTAAATGATAGTTTGCGCAGGTGGAAATGAAAATTTTTCTTTTGCTAAAGCCATAGGTATAGGCTTGATAGAATCAACCTTTCATTTAACACAGCTTTGTTTAAAAGAAAAACCTTCAAAACTTGTATTTATAGGAACATGTGGACTTTACGATAAAGGAGAAATTCTAGGAATTTATAAAAGCTCTCATGCTTGCAATATTGAATTTTCTTATATTTCTGATCAATTCTACACTCCTGCAAACATTGAAATCAAACTCAACAATCAAAATGTTTCTCGTGAAACAATCAAAATCAATTCTTCTAATTATATTTGTCAAAGTTCACAAGCAGCAAAAGAATTTGCAAAACTAGGTTTTTTTGCTGAAAACATGGAAGCTTTTTCAGTTTTAAGCGTGGCTAAAAATTTAGATATAGATGCAGAATGTATTTTATGTGCGACTAATTTTTGCAATGAAAATGCTCATGAAGATTTTATAAAAAATCATCAAAAGGCAAAAGAAAAACTAGAAGAATATTTAAAAATTAATCATTATATTTAGCAATCAAAGGAAAGCAATCTTGAAAGAACTCATTAATATCTTAGACTTTTTACCTGAAGAATTGGAAGAAAAAATCAAGCCTATGTTTCGCGTGAAACAAATTTATCAATGGATATATCAAAAGTATGCAAATAATTTTTCCGATATGTCAAGTCTACCAAAAGATTTGCGTTTAGAACTTGCGCAAACTTACCATTTCGCTCCTCTTAAATGCGTTAAAAATGAACAAAGCAAAGATGGAAGTATCAAATATCTTTTTGAACTTATCGATGGCTTAAGGATAGAAAGTGTACTTTTACCTATGAAAGAAGAACAATTTGACGATGAAGGTAAAAGAATTTCACATACAAGATATACCATTTGCGTTTCCTCTCAAGTAGGCTGTAAAAGTGGCTGTAGTTTTTGTCTTACTGCCAAAGGAGGCTTAAAAAGAAATTTGAGCGCGGGAGAGATAGTCGGACAAATTTTATGGATCAAAAAACAAAATAATATCCCCTATGAGCGTCGTGTCAATATAGTCTATATGGGTATGGGAGAACCTCTTGATAATCTTAAAAATGTTTCCAAGGCGGTTAAAATTCTCTCTCAAAATGATGGACTTGCTATCAGCCCTCGCAGACAAACCATAAGTACAAGTGGCTTAGCAAAGCAAATCAAAGAACTGGGTGAAATGAATTTAGGCGTTTTACTTGCTATCTCCCTTCACGCGGTCAATGACGAACTCCGAACCGAACTCATGCCTATAAATAAAGCTTATAATATAGCTGCGATTATGGATGCTGTGCGTGCTTTTCCTATAGATCAAAGAAAAAGAGTAATGTTTGAATATTTACTCATCGATGGCATCAACGACAAAATTGAACATGCAAAAGAGCTAGTCAAACTTTTAAATGGTATAAAAGCCAAAGTGAATTTGATACTTTTCAATCCTCATGAGGGCAGTATTTATCATCGTCCTAAACTTGAAAATGCGATCAAATTTCAAGATTTATTAAGCGCTAAAGGAGTAACTTGCACCATAAGAGAAAGCAAGGGACTTGATATTTCAGCAGCTTGTGGACAACTCAAAGAAAGGGCGAAAGAATTATGACAGCTTTAGATATTTTTCAAATCATTTTTATATTTGTCGTTGTATTGATAGGTTTTGCGGGTATGATTTGGGTGATTTCTAAAGATAAAAGCAATCACTAATTAAATAAATCTCTTATTGAAATTTTAAGATATTTAAATTTATAAATAAAACGATGTGCGCTTTGATAAATTTAAATATCAATCAAATTATAATTTTATGATACTATACTCTTATCAAAAGTCTATTTTAAGTTAATTTTCTAATAACAAATTCCCCTTGTGTCTTTAAATTTGATTATTTTTTTGATTATTTCGAGATAAATTTTTAAACATTAATCTTTAAAATACAATAATCAAATTCCTATCTTTTATAAAATTATAAAATATACCTTATCTCAAAAAACCATCTCTTCAAACAAATTTTATTTTTCAAGCCATATAAAAGATACACAAATTTAAATGCTAAAATTTAGAATAGAGATTAAATTTTAAAACAAATTCATAGATTTAAAACCATTGGGCTAAAATTTATAATTTTTGAGGATTTTTCTAAAAGAAGTTTTGGAAATGGTGTCAAGGGGGAGACTTGAACTCCCGACCTCCGGCTTATGAGACCAGCGCTCTAACCAGCTGAGCTACCCTGACATAATAAATCTTTAAAGATCATTTTACAAAATGAAAATGTAATTATACTCTTTTTTACTAAAATTTTATTTAAAGCTTTTTTAGATATAATTTAATTTTTAATTAGACAGGTGTCCGAGCGGTTGAAGGAGCACGCCTGGAACGCGTGTAAAGTGCAAGCTTTCGAGGGTTCGAATCCCTTCCTGTCTGCCATTATTAAATTTAATATTAAATATTATTATTTTATTAAAATTTCTTAACTGCTTAATAATCATTAATATTTTTGGTAAAATATTATAAATTCTTTATTTATGGATCTCATAATGTTACAATCAAGATTATTTATGAATTTAAAAGGCATTGGAATATCTTTTGTACCAAGATATTTTTTTCAAACAAATTTACATAAAATTTTCAATAAAATTTTAAAATACAATGTCCAAGAATTAGAAGAAATACAAACTCGGGTTAAGTATTACAATCAAATAAATGATTTTTTTACATTAACAGAAAAGGAAAAAATAGGAAAATTTCCTTTTAAAAATACCTCTTATGCTTTTGATGCTTATGAAATTAGCAAATACTTTAACGATGATTTTTTATGGAATAAAAAATTTGGTGATATAAAATATACTTTTAAAGAGCCAACCATTTGTAAATCAAGACCTCTAGAGAATAATGCAAACAATATTTTATTAAAACTTGATAAAAATAGGCATTTTTGTTTTTTAAAAGACAATATAAATTATGAAAATAAAAGAAACATAGCAATTTTTAGAGGCGCTGCATATCAAAAACATAGAAAAGAATTTTTTCATTCTTATTTTAATAAACCATTTTGCGACTTAGGAGATACTTCAAAGCAATTGAGTCAATGGAAAAAAAACTTTTTAAGTAAAAAAGAACAAATGAAATATAAATTTATAATCTCTTTAGAAGGCAACGATGTAGCAAGCAATTTAAAATGGGCAATGAATTCCAATTCTTTAGTCTTAGCCCCAAAAATAACTTGCGAAACTTGGTTCATGGAAGGGACTTTAAAACCAAATTATCATTTTGCTTTAATTGATAACGATAACCTAGCTACGGTAATCGAATATTTTAACAACCATCCAAAAGATGCACTAGAAATTATTAATAATGCTCATCAATATATCAAGAAATTCTTAGATAAGAAAAAAGAATTTTATATAGGGATTTTAGTTTTGACTAAATATTTTTACTATTCTGGGCAACTCGATCTTAACAAAGATGAATGCGAAAGAGAAATTTTAGAATTAATCAAATAGTTTAAATTCTTTTAACCCATTCTTATCTTCATGTCTTAAATTCTTATAGTTCTTTGCTTCTAAATCGTGATTTTAACTTTGGTTTTCAGCCAAAAAAAAGTAATATTGCGCTAGAATTTTAACACAACTCTAAGGGGCATTAGCTCAGCTGGGAGAGCACAACGCTGGCAGCGTTGGGGTCAGCGGTTCGAACCCGCTATGCTCCACCATGGTTCCGTAGCTCAGTTGGTAGAGCACTACCTTGACATGGTAGTGGTCGTTGGTTCAAGTCCAATCGGAGCCACCATATTATATTCCATTGATTTTCTCTTGTTTTTAAAAATATCTCTTTAATTACCATAAATAAGTCATTTTAATGATTTTTGATTTCAATTAATTTCTTTTGTGTTATAATTATTTCTGATTAATTAAGGTTATTATTAAGGTTCTTAAAACCCATTAGGGTTCTTTAAAGGAAAATGATGGCAAATATAGCAAAACAAAGCTTACAAGATAAAGATATTAGAAATTTAAAACCAAACAATAAGCGATACAAAAGAGCCGTAGGCAATCCAAAAGAGCTTTATATTTTTATATATCCAAGTGGTATAAAAACTTTTAGTATCAAAATTAATGACAGATACATAAAGTTAAAAGAATTTAGAGAAAGCATTTATAGTGTGGCAGAAGCAAGAAAAGAAGCTATTGGCTTCCTAAAAGCATTGCAAGACGGCAAAGATATACAAATGCTAAAAAATGGGGATGCAAAGTATAAATTTAAAAATCTTTTTGCTATTTACATAGAGCAAAAACGCAAAAAATACCTAAGCGAAAGCTATATTAAAAAAATTATTCAAATGGGTGAAAAATATCTTTTGCCTAGTTTGGGTGATTTAGATGTAAAAAACATAAAATACACTGATTTACTTGTTATATTTAATGCTATCTATAATCCAAATAATCCCTATACAAGCCGATTAGAAACAATACATCGCTTGATTAATCATTTACAAGGTGTTTTTAAAATAGCTTTAAAAGATAGATATTTTAGACTTTGATCCGAGCAGTAATTTAAAAGATGAATTTATTTCTCCAAAGAGATTTCAAAATAGGCACAATATTGATACCAGATATCCTGCACTTACTCGCACTGAAGATTTAGCGGATTTTATTCAAGATTTAAAAAATGACAACAGAATAGAAAAACAAACTAAAAGAGCCTTGTATTTACAAATTCTTAGCATTAATCGCCCTTTTAATACTGCTAGTGCAAAATGGGAACATATAGATTTTGAAAAACAAATTTGGACTATACCAGCACACGAAATGAAAACAAAAATGGCACACAAAATTTCACTTACAAATTTAATGATAAAAATTTTAAAAGAACAATATTTATTCAGTGGAAAGATTAGCGATTTTGTTTTTCCGGCTAGAACCATACAAGGACATATAAATAGGGATAGCATAGGAAAAGCAATTAAAAACTTAGGGGCAAAAATAAATGGCATAAAAAAGCAAGTTCTCACGGATTTAGAGCAACTTTTAGAACTATCTGTTCTCAACACAAAGCAGAGCTTTTAAAACTAAATATTAGCGAAGAAGTAATAGAAAGCATTTTAGCACACAAAGAACTTAATCAAATAAAATTTTCTTATGAAAGAGAAAAAGCAACCATTGCACAAAAAAGGAAACTTTTGCAATGGTATGATGATTATTTAAATGATTTAGAATTTTTAGGAGTATAAATATATTTTTAATGGTAGAGTTATTTTATTTCTCATAATTTTTTATACTCTTTTTAATTTTGTTAAAAAGAGTATAAAGCCTTATATTACATAAATTAAAATAGATTATAAAGTTTTCTTTTTACTTTCTGTAGGAAAATTATCCACAAAATCAATAATTTTTTAGATTATTAAATTTTTCAGGATGTTTAGCACAAATTTTTTTAAATAATCAAGCATTCCTTTACTTTGCAAAAGCTTTCTTAACACATTGCAAAGTCTAAAGATTCCAATCCTTTATTGATTTCCATCTCTTTAATAAATAAAATCATACTTCAAAATAAAATTTACCTTTTATAATTGCTAAAATTTCCACACAATCACTAAATTCACTATTATAAAATTTTATTTCTTCTCCGCTCATAGTTTTAAGTATTATTTTATCAAACTCATGAAAATATTGAACTATAAGAACATTTTCTTTGTAATTAATGATAATCTTATCTACATTTTCAGCAATTTTATTATTTGATACAACCAAAATATCACCATTTTTTGCATAAGGCTCTAATTCATTATGCTTTAAAAATATTAGAAAGATGGGCTGAAAATTATCCAAATACAATCAAAACTTTAGAAATGTCAGATCTAATGACTTTGGTGTTACCACAAGAAAAAATGGAAATGGAAATTTTATCTAGTATAAATTCAAAAAAACAAATAGAAAATGGTTTAACTGCTATGGAAATATTGCAAGAATCAGAAATAGATTTAAACTATTATATAAAAACAAATCCTCAACTTTATTCTCCACTTTTTCAAGAAACTATGCAACAAGATAAAGCACAAAAGCTAGAAGAAAATATTAACGATGATTACTGGAAGCTACAAACACAAATTATGGATTTACAACATGAAATAACCAAACAAGAATAAAAATTTATAAAAAATACTGTTTTGTGTCCAGTATTTTTTATATCAGAATAAAATTTTATGGAATTAATTTTAATCCAAGCTCTTTTAAAAATTCATTATGTTTAGTCTTTGCTTGCTTAATTTCATTCTCAATTTTTTCAAGCTCTTCTCTCACTTCTTCAATATCAACAACTTCTTCCTTAGGTGCAGTACTTACATATCTGGAAATATTTAGGTTATATCCATTTTTTCTAATTTCTTCCATAGAAACTCGACGAGAATATTTTTTATCTTCTTCTTTTCGGTATTGATATGTTTCAACGATCTTATCAATATGCTCAGGCAAAAGCATATTTTGGCGTTTTCCCTTTTCAAAACATTCGCTAGCATTAATAATCAGCACATCATCATACTTTTTACACTTTTTCAGAACTAAAACACATACAGGAATCCCTGTAGAAAAAAATAAATTTGCAGGTAAGCCAATAACAGTATCAATATTTCCATCTTCAAGAAGTTTTGTTCTAATTTTTTCTTCAACACCGCCACGAAATAATACGCCATGCGGTAAAATAATAGCCATTGTCCCGTCATCACTCAAAAAATGAAATCCGTGCAATAAAAAAGCAAAATCCGCAGCCGATTTTGGAGCAAGTCCGTAGTTTTTAAATCTAAAATCTTCTGCCATTTCTTCTTTTGGCTGCCACCTATAACTAAATGGAGGATTTGCTACAATTGCATCAAATTGCATCTTTTTTGCGGGATTTCTTTCATTTAAGATATTCCAGTCATTCAACAAAGAATCTCCGTGAAAAATCTGAAATTCAGAATCCTTTACACCGTGGAGTAGCATATTCATACGAGCAAGATTATAGGTAGTAATATTTTTTTCTTGTCCATAAATTTGACCAATGTCATTTGTACCAAATTGTTTTTTTACATTGATTAATAAAGATCCCGAACCACAAGTAAAGTCAAGCACGTTTTTTAGCTTGCTCTTTTTTCCGGTGCTTGGATCTTGACTATCAAGAGATACAATTCGGGAGAGGATAGTTGAAACCTGCTGCGGGGTATAGAATTCACCCGCTTTTTTGCCAGAACCAGCAGCAAACTGACCAATCAAATATTCATAGGCGTCACCCAGAATATCTGTTTCATTTGGAAATTCAGCAAGTCCTTTTGCGATTTCTGTAATAATTGAACATAGTAAGCTATTGCGTTCACCATAATTCTTTCCTAATTTATCAGAATCAAGATTTACTTCTGAAAATAATCCACGAAAATTACTTTCAAATGATTCATTTTCAATATATTTAAAGCCACTCTGTAAAGTTTTCAGTAATTGACTATTTTGAGTCCTTGCCAATTCATGAATATTACTCCACAAATATGCCGGTTTTATCACATAATGAATTTTACGGCGCATTTGTTTTTCAAGCATATCAACTTGATCCAAATTGCGAATATACCAGACTGCAAGCGGGATTACATTGTGGCTATAGAGCATCTTATTATTATCATCCACAAAATCTTGTCTTGCTTTTTCAATTTTTTGATGGTCTTTTTCGTCTTCATGTAACCCTAATTTTTCAGGAGAAAGCGATCTGCTGTATTGGGTAATAATGGATTTAAGCTCGCCAATATAGATATCAAGATTCTCTGCATTTTTTTGAATTTCAAGCTCACTTTTCTGATAATCGCTGCCTAATTCCTTTTTTGCTGCCTGTTCATAATTATCGGACAGGTAGCGCAAAAAGAGAAAAGACAGCATATAATCTCTAAAATCATCGGCGTTCATTGCACCACGCAGTTTATCAGCAATCGCCCATAAGGTTGAGCCTAACTGTTTTTGTTGTATATCATTCATTTCTTGCACCTCCGTGAATCACAAAATTGTACTTCCCTTGAATCTTATTAAAAATTTCTGATAAAAGTTCCTCGTTTTCTTGAACTATTGTATCTGTTTCATACCGAAATATATTTTTATGAGAAAGTGTATTAACTATCTCGGTAATACGCTCGGCATTATCTATTCCTATTTGTTCAAGTACATACGAAGTACGCCCTACACCTAAAAAGGAGGATATGTTTTCCAATATTTGTCTTAAAATCGCAAAATGATATGCTGATAATTTATGCTCATCAATAGCTGTTTGCAAAGTTTGAAGCAATTCCAAGTGATACAGGAATACATCTTTGTTACAGGCGAGCAATTGCAGTTTTTTATTATCATTTTTTAGTATGTATTGCTTAATTTTATTTTTATATTTACTGGCTTTTTCACCTTTTTTTAACTGATCCGAAAGTATGGAAAAAAGACCAACATGGTGTGTTGTAATAATAATTTTTCTTTTCTCATAATGCTCTTCAATCAAATCCATTAAAGTAAATGCAGTAATAAAAATTTTATGCTCATCTAAGCTAGATACCGGATCATCTATAAAAAAGTGACTATTTTGTTGGTCAGTCCAGCCCTGCACATCAAATAAAGCAAGAAAAAAACACCAAACAAATGACTGTTCTTCACCACGTGAAATTTTGATCGGATTTTCATTTGCATCATCTTCATTTGCATAGAAAGAAATGGATTCAATTCCCATTGAAGAATCTGAAAATGTATTAAATTTAAAATCAAACTTGGGTTTATACATTGAAAGTTTATCACGCACATTATCTTCATTTATCAGGGAATGATATTCATTTAAGCTCGAAGGAATTATATTCAATTTGATTTCATTCCCTATATTCTCCACATCATTATCCCATACAAATAAATCTTCGCTATATGCGTTATAGTAGACCCCTGTGTGTTGATTTTCGTTCTTCTGTTTTGTCACATTTTTATATTCAATAGATAATCTGGTTTTCCCTGTTCCGTTGAACGCAAAAATTAGTATAATATTTTCTCTTAGCTGAATAATTTGCTCAGCTAAAGTCTTGAAATTCCCATCAGTACAAGTAGCCATATCACTCATACATCTGCCTCCTCAAGAGAAGGAAACAATCCCTGCATTAATCCTTTTTTATGTATTTTTAACTGTTCCACTTTATTTGATTGCTCGGTAATTATGGTATCTATCTCAGACAAGCAATCTGCAATTTTTTGTTGTTCTCCTATATGTGGCAGAAATATCTCTTTTTTTGAATAATCTTTAAAATAAATATGTGGAATAGTTCCTCCTATTGCATATACCCTAAAATCAATAGTTTGCAATAGGTAATATAAATAATCTATTGTAACAAACTCATTATTGTTTATCATTCCCATTGTTCCAACAAAGTTTGTATAACCATCCATTAAACGAACCCTACCAACACCAGCACCATCTTTTATTATTGTAATATATCTATCTTCAGAAGCATAAATATTTACTTTACCAATTATTTTATTTGCATCATATAAATTATATTTACCATCCATTTTAACATCATTTGTAGTTAATGCAGATGATTTATAGTAACAAACATCAGCCAATCGTTTTCTTTTTATCTCATAAGTGTTTTTACACTCAGGGAACCTCCATTCAGGCAGAGTTTTCCCCTCAGCAGGAAAAAGCTTTTGCATCAAGCCTTTTTTGTATTTTTCTAAAGCTTTTAGTTTTCTGCTTTCTGCGTCAATCAGCCCATCAATAGAGGATAGGCAATCAGCAATCTTTTGTTGTTCTTCATAATTTTCGGGATATAAAATAAATGTATTTTTGATATTAGCTTTACTAATTGAATATACCTTTGTACCTGTTAATAAAGGAATTAATATATTGTGATATGCCGGAGAATTAAGATAATATCCAATAAATCCAGGTGCAAAATTGATTTTAGGTCTACACAAGAATGTGTGTTGCCCAGCCAAAACTGGAAAATCAACATTCAGCACTTCTACAGCTTTACCAGCAGTAAAATCTTCTGCTGTATCAGCTATAACAATATCTCCGTTTTTCAAATAACTTTCTTCTCTAAACTTGGATAAATTAATATTTTTATTAATAAATGGCACAACTGATATATCTCTTAAGATATCATTATATCTAGTTAATATGTCACCATAATGTATATTTTTTACACTCCCCTTTTTCTCATCCATCTCTGCTCTTGAAAAACTATTTGTTTGCAAGAATTCAAAATCAAAACCATCAATAATCCACTTAGATTTATACCCTCTAAATCTAAGCAGCGGAAATATTTCTTTCTTCTTATTCATACGCACTTAACCCTATAATTTCACGACCATCTGCCAGTTTTTTTAACAACGGGATCAGGTCATCCATCAAATCCAGTTCTTTTCGTGTTCTTTCTCTCCAGCTTAGGTCAAGCGGCGCCAAAAGATCGCTGAGTTTTTCGCCGTCAAAAATCATTCGGTCAATGATTTCCTGAATAAACGCTTGCAAACTTTGAATTTCAATGTCGTGTTTTTTCGCAATGATATTGATTTCCTGATTATTTTTCTGCTCTCTGAATTTCTGATACCCTGCTTTGATTTCCTTTTCAGCCAAAGCCACGCCAACTTGAAGCGAATTAATATATTCAATTATTTCTTCTCTTTCATCAAGCAAATTGGAAGTAGCCGAAAGCATGCCGATGAGTTGTTCTTTACTCATTTTTTGCTTTTTCGGTTCGGTCTGGGTGTATTTCGCAATCAATGCCATGATATAGTCGTAGTCGATAATTGCAGACGAAAACAGAACAAACTCAAAATCGAGCTGTTCAACTTCAGGATTTTTATCCTCGTTCTCTTTTCCTTGCTCAGATTTCAGCCTTTGTGCCACATCAATATAAACACCACGGAACGCACGCAGGGTATCCTCCGGCAACAGCTCCTCGATTTTTTCTGCATCTTTTTCTTCAATTTCCGTGTACTGCTCCAACTGCGTTTTCAAACGCTGTACTTCCTTGAATTTATTTATAAATTCACATCTTGCAGCATTACCTTTCAAGTTGTTTACTTCTTCTGGTTTACACTCCAATCCCTGAGATTCCATAAACTTTTCTAATTCACTTACTGCCTTATCCAGCTTCTCAACAACCTTTGGAGCAGGATCAACAAGCCATATTTCTTTTGCTAGGTTACTGTTATTTTCGCCGGAAAACAGAGCAATAGCTTTATCTACTTCATCAGACTGACTTCTGAAATCAAGAATATTACCATAGGGCTTTGTATCATTTAAAACTCGATTTGTTCTAGAAAATGCTTGAATTAATCCGTGATATTTTAAGTTCTTATCCACATATAAAGTGTTTAGGTGTTTAGAATCAAAACCGGTCAGCAACATATCCACAACTATGGTAATATCAATTTTATTTTTATGAGGATAATCTGCGTTAGTATATTTCTGGTCTTTAATTCTTTGCTGTATATCCTGATAATACACATCAAAATTATTAATGTCATGACTAGTTCCATACTGTTTGTTATAGTCTTTGATAATATCTGTCAATGCTTGTTTCTTTTTATCAGGTTCTTTTTTGTTATCTTCTTTTTCTTGTGGAAGATCTTCTTGAATTTGCTGAACATCCTTATTACCTTCCGCCGGTGGCGAGAATACGCAGGTGATATTTAATGGCGTAAATTCACCGTCATCAGCATCAATACAATTTTGTTGTACTTCTTTGAACAAGTTGTAATATTCAATAGCATCATTGATCGATGATGTAGCTAAAATAGCGTTGTATCTTCTGTTATTTGTTATAGTGTCATGTTTTGACAGAATAGTTTGCACTACAGCCTTTTTTTGTTGTTCCTTATTGATTCTTGAAGCATCTCTATCATTTTCTGGCTTGAGATAGTCAATATGGAATCGCAATACATTTCTATCATCAATGGCATGAGTAATCGTATAAGCATGCAGTTCTTTTTCAAAAATATCCTTCGTGGTTGTATAAGAACCGATTGTTCCATCAATTTGCTTGTAAGTTGCGTTTTCTTCAAAAATAGGTGTGCCAGTAAATCCAAACAGCTGAGCCTTTGGAAAAAAGTTTTTGATTGCTTTATGGTTTTCTCCAAACTGTGAGCGATGGCATTCATCAAATATAATTACAATTCTGCTATCTTTTAAAGGCGCCAATCTCTCTTTATATGTAAGCTCACCTTTTTTCTTTTTCTCTTTACTCCTCTTATTATCGTCATCAAGTGCCAACCCTAACTTTTGAATGGTAGTTACAATAACTTTATCTCGATAATCCTTCGAAACAAGTCTTTTTACCAAGGTCTCTGTATTAGTGTTTTCTTCTACGCATCCTTCTTGAAATTTATTAAATTCTTCTCTAGTCTGTCGATCAAGATCTTTTCTATCTACTACAAAAAGGCATTTTGCTATGTTTTTGTTATCTTTTAATAAAGTAGACGTCTTAAAAGATGTAAGAGTTTTGCCACTTCCTGTTGTATGCCAAATATAGCCATTTCCTCTATTTTGCTCAATACAATCCATAATGGCTTTAACAGCATAAATTTGATATGGTCTCATAATCATCATTTTTTGCTCACTTGCTACTAAAACCATATATTTACTAATTAATTCTCCTAAGCTACATTTAGCTAGCACAACATCAGAAAAACTATGCAAATGATTGATTTTTTTATTATTTTTATCAGCAGACTGATATATAGGCAAAAAGCGTTCATCGGCATCAAAGGCAAAATGCTCTTTATTGTTGTTAGCAAAATAGTAAGTGTTACTTTCATTACTAATAATAAAAAGTTGCATAAAACAGAGTAAAGAATTCGTATATCCGTTTCCTATATCGTTTTTGTAATTAATAATTTGCTCCATTGCCCTTTTTGGAGTGATTTGTAATGATTTTAATTCAACTTGTACAACAGGAATACCGTTAATTAAAATGATTACGTCATATCTATGATGGCTATTTTCGGTATTTATACGAAGCTGGCTAATTACCTCATATTCATTTTTGCACCAATCATTTGTATTTACAAGGGTATATTGCAAAGGCGTATCATCATCTCGCTTAAAAGTATTCATTTCTCTTAAGATTTTTGCTGCTAAAAACACATCTGGCGTGATGATACTTTCTTTTAATCTTGCAAATTCAGAATCACTTAAGCTAACTTTATTGAGTTCTTGAAAATGCTTTCTGAAATTATCTTCTAAAGAGGCTCTATCTTTAATGTCTTCTCTGTATATATATTTTAAATTTTTAAGTTTTTTAATAAAACTTTGCTCAATTTCTCTTTCGCTTTTCAATAATATGCATCCTTTCTTGAACTTAAAAAATTATATACCGCTCTTTTTAATTTAAAAATACTATGCGATAGTGCTTTGTAACATGAATTAGATATGCATTCCATAATATATCGAGATACATAAAATATTTTAAAAAGTATACATTATATAATATAATATAATATATAGAAAATATAGTTTTATTCTCTTTTTAATTTTGTTAAAAAGAGAATAAAAAGAACCAAAAAGAAAAATAAATTTTTCTTATTAAATTATCAGAATAAAAAACTATAGTAGCAAGATAAGTTCCTCCTCTTTATATTTTAATAGGGTTCTTTTTGGGGTTTTTAAAACCCAATAGGATTCTTTAAAACTTACCAAAGATATTAAAATCAAACGCTCTTTTACATTTATAAAAAAGGATTTTTATGCAAGATTTCGCTATAGAAAAAGCTACACAAAAAGATTTAAAATCCATACTTAACATAACAAAAGACGCTCTAAATTCCATGAAAGCTATGAATTTTAATCAATGGGATGAAAATTACCCTAATGAAGAAATTTTTAAAGAAGATATCAAAGCACAAGAGCTTTATCTTTATAAAGAAAAGGATGAAATTCTAGGCTTTATTTGCATCAATGAAAAATTCGAACCCGAATTTTACGAGCAAATCAACTTTAAAAAATCCTACGATAATCAAGCTTTTTATCTGCACCGTTTGGCCATAAAAGAAAATGCTAAAGGCAAAGGCGTGGCGCAAAAGCTTTTAAATTTTTGTGAAACTTATGCTAAAAATGAAGGAAAATATAGCTTAAGAGCGGATACTCATAGTAAAAATATCCCTATGAATTCGCTCTTTAAAAAGTTAAATTTTGAGTTTTGCGGGGCTTTTCATATCCCTTGCTATGAAGATGAGTTTTTAGCTTATGAAAAAATCCTAAACCAAAAAGCTTTTTGAGTTTTTCTCATAAGCCTTGATTTGTTCTTCATATTTTAAAGTTAAAGCTATATTATCAAGCCCTTCTAGCAAACAGGTTCTACGAAATTCATCCAAATCAAAAGAAAAAACCCGATCTTTAAAAAACACCTTTTTCTCAAATAAAGAAATTTCTATATTTTTATCTTCAGATTCTTTTAGTTGTTTTATAATGCTTACAACCTCATCTTTAGCAAGCTCTATAGTAAGCAAACCATTTCCTAAAGCATTATTTTTAAAAATATCTGCAAAAGAAGGCGCGATAATAGCTCTTATACCATAATCCACCAAAGCCCAAGGTGCGTGCTCCCTTGAAGAACCGCTTCCAAAATTTTCAAAACTTACTAAAATAGAAGCGTTTTGGTATTCTTTTTTATTGAGATTAAAATCCATATTTAAAACGCTTTCTTTATCGTCTAAATAACGCAAATCATGAAACAAATGCTTACCAAAGCCCTGCTTTGAAACAGCAAGTAAAAATTGCTTAGGAATGATTTGATCTGTGTCGATATTGGCATATTCTAAAGGACAAGCTATACCTTTATGAGTAGTAAATTTTTGCATTTTAAACTCCTAAATATTTTCTATTATCACAAATAAAGCCTTCTATGGCACAGGCTGCTGCACTTGCAGGACTCATTAAGTGGGTGATAGAACCCTTACCTTGTCTGCCCACAAAATTACGATTTGAAGTTGAAGCGACTCTTTGTCCTGCACTTGCTTTATCATCATTCATGCCAAGACACATTGAACATCCTGCATATCTCCACTCGCACCCTGCTTCAATGAAAATTTTATCAAGTCCTAAATTTTCAGCTTCTTTTCTCACTTGCATAGAACCAGGCACGATTAAAGCTTTAACATCCTTGTGAATTTTACGCCCTTTTAAAATATCCGCAGCTATCTTAAGATCTTCTAAACGCCCATTTGTACAAGAACCTATGAAAACAATATCGATTTTTACCCCTTCTAAGCTTTGATCTTGCTCTAAATTCACATAATCTAAGGCATCAAGTAAGGATTTTTGATCGCTTGGGTTGCTAAAATCACTGACTTTTGGAATTCTTTCATTTATAGCAATAACTTGAGAAGGATTAGTTCCATAGCTGATTTGTGGTTGAATTTGGCTTGCATCAAGAACTATGCTTTCATCATATTGCGCGCCCTCATCACTTTTTAAACTTCTCCAATACTCACAATGCTTTTCAAATTCTTCTCCCTTTGGAGCAAATTCTTTCCCTTTTATATATTCAAAAGTAATCTCATCAGGAGCTATCATACCGACTTTTGCTCCAAATTCTATAGCCATATTGCAAAGTGTCATTCTAGCTTCCATACTCAAGCCTTCTATCAACTCTCCACAAAATTCTATAGCATAGCCTGTGCCTTTTGCGGTGCCGTATTTTGCTATAAGATATAAAATCAAATCCTTAGCATAAACACCCTTTTGAAACTGACCCTTGCATTCTATTTTCATGGTTTTGAGCTTTGCTTGTTTTAAAGTTTGCGTAGCCATTACATGCTCGACCTCACTTGTACCTATACCAAAAGCCAAAGCTCCAAAAGCTCCATGTGTTGCGGTGTGAGAATCCCCACAAACCAAAGTTACACCCGGTAAGGTAAAACCAAGCTCAGGACTTACTATATGTACTATACCTTGATTTTTATCGCCTAAGCCTAAAAGTCTGACTCCAAATTCTTTAGTATTTTGCATCAAAGTCGTAATCTGCTCTTTTGCCATACCCGAACAAGCATCTAAATCTGTGCTTTTAGTCGATACATCATGATCAATAGTCGCTAAAGTCAAATCCGATCTTGCCATTTTACGATTTGCCATTTTAAGACCTGAAAAAGCTTGAGGGCTTGTTACTTCGTGGATTAAGTGTCTGTCGATATAAAGTATAGGGAGTTCATTTTCTTTTTGATAAACCACATGAGAATCAAACACTTTTTCATATAAAGTTTTAGCCATTGTTATTCTCCTTTAAAATTTCTACTATACAATCCCCCATTTCATCGGTACTTAAATAAGAATTCGCATTTAAATCCTTAGTCATTTTTCCACGCTCTAAAGCTATGGCTATGGCATTTTCTATATCTTGTGCAGCTTTTTCTTCTTTAAAGCTATATTTTAACATCAAAGCTGCACTTAAAATTTGAGCTATAGGATTGGCTATATTTAAATGAGCTATATCAGGAGCTGAACCACCTGCCGGCTCATAAAGCCCAAAACCTTTATCATTTAAACTCGCAGAACAAAGCAAGCCCAAAGATCCACTTATAGCTGCTAATTCATCACTTAAAATATCGCCAAAAAGATTAGAACAAAGCATTACATCAAAAGTGCTAGGATTTTTAATAATTTGCATAGCTGCATTATCTACATACATGTATTCTAGCTTAATATCTTCGTATTCTTTTGCAATTTGTCCTACTACATCACGCCATAAAATAGAACTTGCTAAAACATTTGCTTTGTCGATTAGGTGCACTTTTTTATTTCTTATTCTTGCACTTTCAAAAGCAAGGCGTGTGATCCTTTCTATCTCTGCTTTAGTGTAAATTTCAGTATCATAAGCACTTTCTTTGCCTAATTCTTGCTTACCAAAATAAATCCCACCTGTAAGCTCTCTAACACATAAGATATCTACACCTTTTTGGATAATTTCATCTTTTAAAGGTGAGGCATGTCTTAAACTTTCATAAATTTTACAAGGACGCAAATTTGCAAATAAATTAAAATGCTTTCTTAAAGGCAAAAGCGAAGCTCTTTCAGGTCTTTGATCTATGGGTAAATTATCCCACTTAGGCCCTCCTACTGAACCAAACAAAATAGCATCACTTTGCTCACAAAGCTTTAAAGTCTCATCGCTTAATGCTACCCCATACGCATCTATACTTGCCCCACCTATCTTCGCTTCTTTTGTTTCTAATTTAAAGCCGTGTTTTTGGGCGACAAAATCTAAAATTTTTAAAGCCTCTTTCATCACTGAAGGCCCTATGCCATCTCCTGGCAAAACTGCTATTTTATAAGTATTCATACTGCTTTCCTTTCTTCAACTTTTAAAGATCGATAAATTGCATTGTAAGCACTGATAAAGGCTTGTGCTGATGCTTCTATGACATCTGTTGAAAGCCCTTTGCCATGGAATTTTCTCCCTTTAAATTCTAAATCCACATCCACTTGCCCTTGTGCATCCACACCTGAACTTTTTGCATTAATGCTATATGCTTTTAAAACAGGGTTTAAGCCTGTGATTCTAGAGATGCAATTAAACACCGCTTCTATAGGCCCATTTCCGGTACAAGCTTCAGTTTTTAATTCTTCTTTTATACGCACACAAACACAAGCTGTTGGGATAGTGCCACTGATTACACTTAATTTTTCAAGTACTAATTCATTCTCTTCATCATTTTCATAACTTAAAAACATTAAAGCCTCTAAGTCATAATCATAAACCTGTCCTTTTTTATCCGCAAGGCGTAAAAAACTCTCATAAACTTCGTCTAAATTATAAGTTTTTTCATCATATCCTAAATTATCAAGACAAGTTTTAATCATAGCCCTACCGCTTCTTGCAGTCATAAGCATACGATTTTCATGAAGTCCTATACTGCTAGGGCTGATAATTTCATAAGTTTGTCTATTTTTAAGCACTCCATCTTGATGAATTCCAGAACTATGAGAAAAAGCGTTACTTCCTACTATGGCTTTATGCGAAGGTATACTTTCATTAGTAATGGCTGAAACTAATTTTGAAGTTTTAGAAATATTTTCACACTTGATATCTGTATAAAAACCTTTTAAATAATCGCTTCTTGTTTTTATCGCCATTACAACTTCTTCTAAAGCACAATTTCCAGCCCTTTCGCCAAGTCCATTCATAGTACATTCTATTTGTCTTGCACCTTGTAAAATAGCACTTAAGCTGTTGCCTGTTGCCATACCTAAGTCATTGTGACAATGCACAGAAATGACGGCTTTGTCTATATTTGGCACTTTGTTAAATAAAATTTTGATGATATTAGCAAATTCACTAGGTAAGGTATAACCCACAGTATCAGGTATATTGATAGTTCTAGCCCCTGCTTTGATAGCATTTTCTACCATAAAACAAAGATTATCAATAGGAGTTCTTCCTGCATCCTCACACGAAAATTCCACATCATCAGTATAGTTTCTAGCTCTTGCGATCGCTCTTTGTGCCATAGCCAAAATTTCATCAAAATCTTTTTTTAATTTATCTTGTATATGCAAAGTCGAAGTGGCTATAAAAGTATGAATTCTAAAAGAATCCGCCACTTTTAAAGCCTCATAAGCTGTATCTATATCTTTATCTAAAGCTCTAGAAAGCGCACAAATGGTTGAATTTTTTACTTTTGAGGCTATGTTTTTTACTGCTTCAAAATCTCCTTGTGAAGATACAGGAAAACCTGCTTCTATCACATCAACACCTAAATTTTCAAGCGCTAAGGCAATTTGTAATTTTTGATTTATATTTAAAGAACTGCCTAAAGCTTGTTCACCATCGCGTAAGGTTGTATCAAAGATGATAATTTTATTATTCTTCATATTTTAATCCTTAAAAAATGAAATAAACTGAATGAATTTTATTAAAAATTCAAAAACTTAAAAACAATAGTAAAATAAAAATTTTAGAAAATGATTAAAAATAAAAATTTTAGTTTAGGGTGAGTGAGAGTTGCAGCATCAGGTTAAAGTGATTTTCTTTATTTTTTTGCTCTTTGACTTGAATTGAATTTTTAAAAACCTGTGTCATTGTCGCCTCCTTCATAAAATTATATAGTTTTGAATTTAGCATATTTTTAGTTAATACACAAAATAAAAATTTACAAATTAAGAAATTTATTGTTATAATTGTAATTTTAAGTAACAAAAAGGATGTTGATGTTAAAAGAGCTTTTAGAGATCAAAAAAGAAATGGAGCCTGTTATCCATGAAGCTAATGTAAAATTAAATGTATTAGCTCGTGAAGTAATAGTTCGTAGAAAAGAGTACGAAATTTACGGACCTATGGTGGATCGTGTCTATCTTGATAATGCAATTTATGTTAAAGTTATGTCAAGTGGGCGTGATGTAAAAACCGATAATGTTCCAATCAAAACAGGTTTTTACATGGTTTTTGTTGCTCCTGAAAAAGAAAGTACAAAAGACATCAAAAATAAACTTAAAGTAGCTTATGAAGGACTTGATAATACATTCATTGCGACACTCATCCGCTCTTGTCAAAGATTTAAAGAAATTATATCTAAAACCCAAGCTACCCTCTCTAAAGCTTCGAAAATGAATGTTTTAATAAAAACCAATCTAGGAGAAGCAAGTTCAGCTATTAAATTTAACATCACCATAGAATACACTAAAGAAAATCAAAAATTAACACGCGACAATTCAAAATCAGCAGGAAGTTTTAGAGATACTAGAACTTATATCAACCTTGTAGTGGATAAAAATACCGATTCTCAAATTTGTGAAAAATTGTTAGATGATGTAGAAAGATATTTTATCGGTGGGGGTTGAGATCCTACCGATAAAATACTTCATTAAAATTTGTAAGTATAACCTAAATATAAGCCATAATTTGTTTGTCTTGGATCATAAAAATTCGATCCTATGGTCTCTTGGTAATAATTTCTAGTATTGTATTCGATTTGTTCTGCTTTAAAACCTACTTCGAGCTCATTAGAAGTACCTAATTCAAATATAGCACCTATTTTTGCTCCGTAAACAAAACCATCAAAATCTTGAGATAAAGACAATAAAGATGTTTTTAAATCAAGACTCGTTTTTGCATAGCCTAAATATCCACCCGCAACAGCTCTTACTCTTTTAAAAATTTCTGGAGTAAAATCATAACCTAATAAGAATTTATGTGTGTTAAAATCACCCTCTATTCTAAGATTAGGAGTTCTTATAATATCACTGAATTCATCAGAGTAATTATAAGCAGCATACAATCTATGCAAATCATTAAAACGATAACCCATTCTTAAACCTAAAATAGGAATGCTACTAGATAAATCACCATTAAAAACAGCACCGGTTTTATTATGTTTTAAATCTCCTTTAACTTTAGTTTGAACATAAGCTGCATCCGCACCTATAAAAAAACCTGATTCTTCCGCAGCTAAAGCTGAACTTGAAAATAACGCAACACCCGCAATTATACTTAAAAGCTTTTTATTCATAATCTTTCCTTTAAATTGGATTTGCAAAACGCATTATATTATATTGATAATTAATATAGTATTATTTTTGTTACTTTTTCATTTTTTTTCTAAGATATGTAAGTATTCTATGGTTTGATCTTGTTTGCAAATTCGAGAAGAATCAGCCTTGAAACGCTTATAAATTTGGTTTTTTAAATCATATTTTCCATATTTTTTAAAGATTTGTTTTAAAAAGCAAGCTCAACATAAATCACTCAATATCTAAAAATACTAGACTTTTTACCTCAACGATATAACTAGTATCAAATATAACTTGTATTTAAAATCGTGTAATTATAATATAATTTTGTCTAAAAAAGAGTAAAAAATGCAAAGAGTGAGTGTTTACCCTTTGCAAAAAAGCTTTGATTAAAATCTATCAATCATCAAATTCTTGTCCTAAAAAATTACCATTGCGATCAAAATAAAGCTCCATGTAGTTATTAAGCTTAACCTCATAACCATATGCTTCCCAATCTATATCAACGATAAAAGCACCTGGATAGAGATTTTGAATTTGACTGGTAATGTTTTTTGGCAAGCCATTAAAATAATCTTGTGGCGGCACAGCTTGTTGTGGGTATACAGGATATGGATGAACCGGAGCAGGCGCAGCTGCAGGAGTTTGAGCCGAAGCAGTAGGGACTATATTTGCACTTGCAAGAATTACAGAGCACGCCAAAATAGCAGGGATAAATTTTGTTTTCATTTTTTCTCCTTAAAATGTTTTAGTAAGTGCAAGTTTATGCTTTTTTTGTGAAGTGAGCGTGAAAGAAAAATAAAAAATATTTTTAAAAATGGTTATAAATTTAAGATATCAAATGAGTTTTTTAAACTTTTGCACTTTCAAAAGCTATTTAAAACTTTAAAATGCAAAAGCTTTGTCTTTATTTTGGCACCACCATATCGCTACGACATTCTATCACTGTGTGTACATTTCCGCGTGGATTAAAATCCCCTACAACCTTAATCCATTTTGGCTTGAGTTTGTCTTTTAAGGTATTGTAAATTTCATTGATACTTGCTTCATGTGAAACATTTCTATGCATAAAAGTATTGATATAAAGTTTTATTGCTTTAAGTTCAACCACAAATTGATCAGGTATATACTCAAGATAAATCGTTGCAAAGTCAGGATAACCCGAACGCGGACAACAACACATAAATTCAGGCAAAGTGATTTTTATAATATAATCATTCTTCGCATCATTAGGCCAAATTTCCATATTTTCTACATCAAATTCTTTAATTTCTTTTTCACCATAACGCATGAATTTTCCTTATTAAAAATTTTAAAAATTATATAAAAAATTACTTTTAGAGCAATTGAAAAATAAATATTTTTAGCAAATTACATAAAAAATATAGATATTAGATTAAATAAAGCTTTTTATACTAGAATAAGACAAATCTTTAAAAAAGGAAAAAAATGAAAAAATCAATTGTAATTATAGGTGGCAGTGTAGCAGGACTTAGCGCAGCTTTATTTTTTGCTTCAGCTAAAAATGATGAGCTTGATTTTGATATCACTATTTTTGATGATGATAAAGCGGATTTAAAAGCAGCAGCAATTTATAATGTTCCTTTTTTTCCAAAAGGTGCAAAAGCAGATGAAATTTACACTCACATAAAAGCACAAATTGCTTCTATGCTTGAGGTAAAATATATCGATTCAAAAGTAGTAAGCATTAGTGGAGAAAAAGGCGATTTTACGGTTAGTGATGAGCAAGGTTTGGGTATAAAAGCAGATTATATCATCGTAGCAACAGGAGCAACTAAAAGTGAAATCAAAGGGCTTGAAGACTTTGTCATACCTCATGAACTTATGCCAAAACCAAACAAATTTTGTTTCAAACATCATGGAAGACAAATGATCAAAGAAGGAATTTATGCAGCAGGACTTGCTTCAGGTGTTACCACCATGGTAGCTTGCGCTATGGGAAGTGCCAATGAAGCAGCTTGCGCGATTTTGAGCGATATCAAAGGCGTAGTAAGCGTATATCATGATACCCCTACTACAAGAAATTAATTCATCAAAGCACAAAAGGTGTGCTTTGATACACATCATAATTGAGCCAATTTGCAAAAATAGTATTTGCATTTGAACGCCAATTGTATTTTATATTGCCTTTTTTATCATAATAATTTTTAGCTTTTTGTATGAAATTATCTCTTACATATTCTTGGTGTAAAGTATCTTTAAAATACTCCAAATGGCCTAAAATAAAAATATTCTTTTCATCTCTTAACAAAGCCGAACCAATTTTTTTATTTCTAAGCAAAACTTTCAATTTTCCTTGTTTTTGTAGTGCCGAAATTTGCTCTTCATCCATACTAGAATGTCTTGAATGAGGCATTAAAACCTTTTCATCTAAATTCGTTAAAAGTAAATCGGGTGAAACTTTATCATGCTTATAAATTCCAAAAATTTTCTTATCTAAAGCGATTTTATCTACGCCATAAAAATGTTTTAAAGCAGCCATAGCACCCCAACAAATATACATAGAACTTGTTACATTTTGCTGTAAAAAATCAAAAATTTCTAGCAATTCTTCCCAGTAAGCAACCTTTTCAAAATCCATTTGTTCCACAGGAGCTCCTGTTACAATAGCACCATCAAATTTGCGTTTTTTAACCTCTTCAAGACCTTTGTAAAATTTTTCCAAATGAGTAAAAGGAGTGTTTTTACCCACATAGCTAGTAGTAGCTAAAAGTGTGATATTTACTTGCAAAGGAGAATTTGCAAGTAAGCTTAAAATTTGATTTTCTGTTTCAATTTTTTTTGGCATAAGATTGATGATTAAAATCTCCTGCGGACGGATATCTTGATGTTTTGCCCTCCTTGATCCCATGATAAAAGCATGCTCTTTTAAAAGCTCATAAGCGGGTATATTTTCTGGAATAATAAGTGGCATTTTTTCTCCTTTATTTTTTAATAAGCTTTATTCTCCATTCTGCATCGCCTAAAAGTTCAAAATCAACGATCTCATGCCCTTCTTCAGCAGCCCATTGTGGGATTGTTTCAGTAGCTTGTGTACAATCAAAAAGAATTTCTAATTCTTCACCGCTTTTTAAAGTTTGAACCAAATTCTTTGCTTCAACGAGCGGAAAGGGACAAACCTTTCCTCTAGTATCTAAAGTTACCATATCTTATCCTTGTATTTTTTGTGTTGCCTTACGCGTAGGCAATATAATTGTATAAAAAGTAGCTATATAAGCACCTATTAAGAAAAATACCGTAGCAACCCAACCTTTATACGAAAAAAGTGATGTTTCTACTAATCCATTACCTATGGTACAGCCTCCAGCAAGAGAAGCTCCAACTCCCATTAAAATTCCTCCTATGCTCGCATAAGCTAGGGTTTTTTTATCAGGAAGACGAAATCTAAATTCTCCTGATAATTTAGCACCTAAAAAAGATCCAAGTGCGATTCCAAGAACTAAAAAAACTCCCCAATCAACAAACTGAATATCACCTGTGCTAAGGTATTGCACAAGATTTGCCGAAGGAGTTGTAATCCCTAAACCATAATTTCTTCCACTTAAGCTTGAAAGAGGCCAAGCTAAAATGGCGATCAATGCAACCAAAACAGCCGTAACAAAAGGGTGCCATGATTTTTCAAACAATATATGTGAAATTCCTTGCTTTCTAGGCTTTAATCTTGCGACTTTAAGGCGCGGTTTGCGTAATTCTTTAATCACAAAAAAGCCGACAACCAAACTCAATACAAGCACCAAAATCCAAGGAGAAATTCCCAAACTTTGATAAAAAGTTCCATCAGAAATTTTAAAAGTATTTAAATTATCCTGCAAAGGCAAAAGAACTCCATATTTTACAGCACTTGCACTAAAAGCATAAAACAATAAAGCCGCGATAGAACCGATCAAGCCCTCTCCTGCTCTATACCAAGTTCCTGTGGCACAGCCACCTGCGATTACCATACCAAAACCAAAAACAATCCCACCAATAATCGTTGAAAGCCAATAAAATTCTTGAGGCTTAATCGAAATATATCCTAAAGAATGAAGAGCCCAAACACCAATGCTTTGCAATGCAACGACGATAAAAAGTGCTATAAAAATTGTAAATTTTTTACTTAAAAATACATCTCTATAAGCTCCTACAACGCAAAATCGTCCCCTTTGCAAAACAAAGCCTAATAACAAACCAACTATAATTCCACTTAACATAAACACACTCTTTAACTTTCTATAGCTTGTTTTAAATCCGCTATCAAATCATCGCTATTTTCAAGTCCTATGCTTAAACGCACAGTGGTTTTCTTAATGCCTGCTTTTTGAAGTTCTTCTTCGCTTAGTTGCGAATGAGTAGTAGAAGCAGGATGGATGATCAAAGATTTACTATCACCTAAATTTGCAGCAAGTAAGAAAAGTTGAGTTTTATCACAAATTCTTCTAGCATGCTCATAATCTCTAGCTTCAAAGCTTAAAAGTCCACTAGCAAAATTTTTATCAAAATATTTTTTAAATAAATTATGATAAGCATTGCTTGTTAAAGTAGGATAATTTACACCCTTGATATCAGGATGAGAATTTAAAAAATTCGCAACTTTTTCAGCATTTTGGCTGTGTTTTTCTATACGCACTGCTAAAGTTTCAAGTCCTTGTAAAAGCAACCAAGCATTTTGAGGCGCTAAGCTAGCTCCTAAATCTCTAAGCCAAGTGATGATGATTCTAATGCTAAAAATTGGCAAATCAAGTGTATTTAAATTCAGTCCATGATAACTTGGATCAGGAGTGTTAAAAGCTTTATATCTATCGTTATTTTTAAGCAAGTCATTTAAATCTTTTCTTTCTATGAGTGCGCCGCCTAAAGCACTGCCTTGACCGCTTACATATTTACTTAAACTATGCACGATTATATCTACACCATGTTTAAAAGGTTGGAGTAAAAAAGGAGTAGCAACGGTATTATCACAAATGGTAGCGATTTTATGTTTTTTTGCTATTTGGGTTATTTTTTCTATATCAGCTATGGCAATTTGAGGATTTGAAAGACTTTCGAAAAAAATCGCTTTTGTGTTTTGATCTATAACTTTTTCTAAGCTATCCAAATCATCTATATCAAATTCCCTAGCTTCTATACCGAAATTTTTAAGTGTATGAGAAATCAAGGTTTGAGTTCCGCCATAAATTTTGTTTGAATACGCGACATTATCCCCCGAACTTGCCAAATTCACAAGTGCGTAAAAACAAGCTGCCATACCACTAGAAACAGGAATTCCAAAAGCCCCACCCTCGACATTAGCAAGTCTTTGTCCTAAAACATCGCTTGTAGGATTGCCTATCCTTGAGTAAATATTGCCAAGTTCTTGAAGATTAAATCTCGCTGCAGCTTGATCTAAATTTTCAAAATTATATGCAGTGTTTTGATATATAGGCACACTAATACTTCTTTGAGTGTCAAAATTATAAGCTCCGTGTAATGCTAAAGTTTCTTTAGTAAAATTCATTTTTTATCCTTTTTTGTAAATTAAAAAAAATACTAAAAAGCCTTTTATCGGCTTTAAACTAGATTGTTTGGAAATGTAAATTTATAGAATATGAGTATATACGAGTAGATTAAGCGTGCCAAGCACGCATACAGAAAGAAGAAAGCATTAAATTAAAACTAATATAAGACATTTTTTCTCCTTTCTAAAAAATTATTGATTATTTTATCTTTAAAAAATAAAAATAAAATTAAATTTTAAAAAATTTATATCACATTGCTTAAAATTTTATTGCAACTCACTCTTAAAAAGAGCGAGTTAGCAATAAATTGAAGGCAGTTCAAGCCTAACCTAGTATTACAAGGCTACCAAGATAGGCTTGTAAAGCAAGGTTGTATCCCGCACAAGGCGGGAAATTTTATAAAGAATCTAAAAAGCTTAAGATAATTATTGCTTAAGCTGGATTAAGGTTTGAAGCATTTGATCGCTTGTTGAAATGGTTTTTGAGTTTGCTTGATAACCTCTTTGTATAATGATAAGCTCTGTTAAAGCACGACTTAAATCCACATTTGACATTTCAAGCGCTGAGGTTTTCATCTCACCACGACCCCCTGTTCCTGCTTCGCCTACTACTATATTACCACTATTTGCAGTAACTTTGAAAAGATTTCCACCTATTTCTTCAAGACCTGAATTATTGGCTACTGAAGCCATTGCGATTTTAGCTACTGCAAAGGTTTTACCATTGGTAAATTCACCTAAAAGATTTCCTTTTTCATCTACGCGTATAGCATCAGGCTTTAAGTTTCCTGAAGCATAACCATCAGTTGCTTGTCCTGTTAGAGTTGAAGCTGAATTTGAGCTTACAAGCCCGTCATTGCTTCCACTTGTTCCAAAAGAAAGCTTGATTTGTTGATTTGGCGCAGCACCGTTATTTGGCGAGAAATTAATCGTTCTTGGTGTATAGCTTGCCAAAGAACCATCATTATTAAATCTTGCTGTTCCTACGATGATATTATTTGGGCCTTCGCCTGTGGTGTTGATCTCTGCAGGCTCTGGAACGCGGATGATCATTTGCCATTCATTACCCCCATCTTGAGTGGTATTTTGCTTGACAAATTGCACTTCTAAAGTATGTTTTGAGCCTAAAGAGTCAAAAATTTCAAGTCCTGCTGAAAAAGCAGAAAGCTTAAGTTGCTCACTTTCTTTGATCGAACCACCCACTGTTAAAGGACCATCCCAAGCTTTAAAGATAGCCGTAAAAGCATCGTTAGTGCTTACTGTGCCAGCTTTATCAGAATAAGCAGTGATATTAAAACTCATTGCCTTTGGATTTGTAGTTTGAGCTGTACCTGCTCCCCCTCCTGTATTAAAAGCATTAGCAGGGATAGTCGATGGTTCATTAGCATTAGAGATAGCAAAATTTCCATTTTCTGTTACAACAACCTTTACAGCTTGATTGATATCTTCTAAAGCAAAAGATCCACTTCCATCATAATCCACCCCATATCTAGCATCTCTTTGTAAAAGCTCTCTTAAATCCTCTGTGGTTCTAAAGGTTCTTGCATTGGTATTTAAAAGTCCGCCATTTACAGCATCATAGTAAGCTGCTGAAGCAGGATCATCTGGTCTTGTTCCATTATCATTATCATTATCTGTAAAAGCAGGGCCTCCATCAGGATTATACATAGGGCCTATATCTACAGGATTTGAACTATAAATATATTTATGAGCGGTGATAACTTCAGCTTGACGATTTCCAGTGAGTGTAACTCCAGTCGCAGGATTACCACCAGTATATTCAATATTCGTAGCTGTCCATAAAGAACTACCATTATTATTTATAGTAGGCCCTTGAGCACCGCCATCACCTGCATTATTAAAAGTAAATGTTTGATTAACACCATCCCATATAGCATTCCAAAGTTCCCCTGCTGTGTTTGTATCTAAAACACTAAGATTGATATTTTTCATATTATCTGTAGTGCCATCAGCATTATCATTGACAAATTCTATACCCGAGCCATCTGCACTTTTAACCGCTCTTACCCCTGTTCCATCTCTTGTGTCGGTTGGAGCGGTGAAGGTATTGATATAAGCGATAGCATCATCTATGCTTCTTATAGAATCACTAGTAATTCTCACTCCATTTAAAGTGATATCTAAAGTAGTTGCTTGATCTGCACTTCCCCAAAAAGCTGCAGTTTGATTTTGCTGTAAATTTGGATCAAAGGCATTAACACCTACTTTATTGGTCGAATACTTCGCATCCGCATAAGAAACCCAAATTCCTTGTCCATCTCTTAGATTAAGCCCTGTTCCGCTTGCATTGAAAAGCGAGCCTGCATCCACACCTTTTTCTGTAACTTCAACAGAATTTTTAGAAGTGGTATAAAATTGAGTTGTTCCTGTATCGTTTTCATCTTCAGGTCTTTGAGTTTTATTATTGTAACCATGAACTGAATCCAATGCGTAAAGATTTCTACTTGAAGTTCCTATATTTAAACCACTATTTAAATTTGCTTTGATAGCTACTTCAGTGGATTTTGCCGCAGGGATATGCATACCTGGATCGATGAAGATATTTTGCGGAGTTCTTGAGCTGTCTATGGTTTGATCATCCCAATTGATATTCCACCCTTGAACGATAAAGCCTGAGTTATTTACAAAGTTACCATAAGCGTCGAGTTTAAAATCCCCACTTCTTGTAAGATAATTTGTAAGTCCGCCATCATCACTTACCATAAAAAAGCCATCGCCATTGATCGCTACGTCGGTATTTTTATCTGTAGTTTGAACCGAACCTTGAGAATGAATTCTTGTTGTAGAACTCACCGAAACTCCAAGTCCGATTTGAAGTGGGTTTTGCCCTCCTCTTCCATCCGTTGGAGTAGTAGCGATTTTAACGGTTTGAGAAAACATTGTTCCAAAATCTGCACGAGAATATTTAAAACCGGTAGTATTAACATTTGAAATGTTATTACCCTCAACATCCATTGCAACTTGGTGTGCTTGAAGTCCGCTTACGCCAGACCAAAGTGATCTCATCATTTTAAATCCTTTATAAAATATTGCTTTTTTAAAATGACGCTTGAAGTTTCGAAAAACTTTTTGCGTTTATGTAGAGTTTATAAGCAAGTTCTGTTCCAACTTTAGAAATTCTTTATGAAATTTTTTAAAAATATGGAAAAATTTAAAGGTATTTTGAGAATTTATGGAGCTTGGGGCTTTTGTGTAATAAAATCATACCCTAACTCTTAAATTTGCTGCGTGCGTTAAGGCGACTGCTATGGCATCAGTGATATCCAAAGGCTTGATATCTTTACTCAGTCCTAAAAGTCTTTTTACCATAAAGGCTACTTGTTCTTTAGTCGCTTTTGCCTTGCCTGTAACGGCTTTTTTTACTTGTAAGGGGGTGTATTCTGCAAAGTCTCCATGAATTTGGAGAATTTTTAAGGATAAAGCCCCGCGAAATTGGGCGAGCTTTAAAACGGTTTTTGGATTATAAGCAAAAAAGATATCCTCTATGGCTACCTCATCAAAAGAATGATTTTTAAAAATCAAATCCAAACCCTCACAAAGCTCTGTGATTTGGTATTGTAAAGTGCTAGGCTGTATCTTTATAAGTCCTGCTTCGATTAAAGTATTTTTACCCTTATTTGCCTCTATGATAGCATAACCGCAATTTCTTGAACCAGGATCTATACCTAAAATTTTCAAATTTTTCCTTTGTATTTAATGAAATGCAAAAAATAAATTTTAACCTTTTTTTATAAAATTTAAGATAAAATTTATAAGCTTACAAAGACTAAAGAGAGATTATG